>NZ_QUOU01000001.1:0-1200000 GCF_003390335.1 Thalassotalea euphylliae | reverse complement strand
TAAATCCACGATCTGATCCCCTATTTCAGAGGCCAAAGCAGGCGCGGTTGAGCGGTAATCAATAAAATTGTGAATATTACTGCCAAATAAGTTAATCACCGTTTGGTTAGCAGAAATGTTGTTCCCGTAAATATCTTTGTACCAACGCCAGTCAGTGATAAAGCCAGGGGAAGCATTATAAACATTAAAGTTTTCGTCTAAGGTTTGGACCGCCTGAGCAATTGACAAAGGTTTGCCAACAAAGGGGTGGACGATGTTGTCTAAAATCAAATCTCGAATATTACGAGACATGCCCTTTAAATGGCTTAACTGCTCGGTGAAAAAAGGCGTGAGTGCTTGCAATATATCTTCGATATCAGAGCTGAACATAGATAAGTTTTGCTCTTCCAGAATAATATGTGCGAGTAATCTGTGCAGCATGTCACTCAAAAAGCTAACATGATCTATACAGGTGATCATCATAAAACCACCCGGCTTGACAAAACCAGATAATTTCAGCAAAAACTCGCTTGGGTTGTTTTGAAATGGAATAGTCCCTTCACAGATAACCACATCATATTTTTTATCTGATTGATACTCGTTAAAGTCAGCAGCGATAACTTTATAATTTTCTTGTCCTTTAAAGTAATGCTCTAAGTTTACTTTAGTTTGTTCACAACTCGCTTTATTACCATCAATCAGATCATAAGTTTTCGGCCTAAGTGCATTGGTGTAAACAACATTTTGTCCTGTTCCAGGGCCTACTTCCATGACATCTTTGCCTTCGATTAACGAAGGAACGATACCACATTGGAGGTATAACCCCTGACGTCTTTCAAAGTGCTTTTTTAAATCAGAAATATCTTGGGTAACAGGGGAAATGTTAAATTTCCCATAAAAATCCAAGAATGCTCTCTTATGCGTAGTCATAGTAATACTTAGTTTCGATTTGATTATTCGTGTTGATAAAGCGTTAAGCTTTGATTTAATTGGTGCTTGAAAATGAGCCTCACTAAGGTGGAATGAGCCAATAAAAGTTGCTGCAGTTTCTATGGGTCGTTCAACACGCTACCATCACTGAAAAATATTCAGAGTAATGTGTCAATCTACATTTTTTAAAGCGCAGTTTGTCACCTAATCTGTATCCAACATCGATGACAGGTAATAAGCTGTCACAATGCCCAAATCCCAACGTTAGCTTGTGTTTTTTTCACTTGTCTGACTAGCGCTTAACATGCCTGTATGCACGGTTTTTGGCAAGCTATTTCACGAGGAAACTTATCTTTTGCTTTATCGTGTTTTTTATTTGTCTGAAAAGCAATCAATCAGCGTACAGGTTAGCTTTAGTTGGTCAATCAATCTCTCTAAATAACAAATATTTCGCGACGACCAAAGCGATTAAAGATATTATAAAGGGCATTTTTAACAGAACATTGGCCGATATTGGGGATGTCTGAGCAAGTAAGCTCTGTGACAATATTCAGGCGCAAAATCAAACACCTTGAAGTGTAGTCGGTATACAGGTGATAAATGAGCTTTTTACAAACTAATCTGGACATTGTTAAGGCAAGGTGGCCAAAACTTTATCGTGCCGTAAAAAATGAAAATCTAGCTAAGTTAACCGTAGAGTCAGAGCAAAACACACTCATCATCAATAATATTCAGTTAACTACCAATTATAATCATACCGCAGAAGCCAGACTGCAACTCAGTCGCATTCCCGCCGATGCGAAGCGTGCATTTATATACGGTATTGGCTTAGGTGATACCGCCAGACTGGCCCTACAAAATAAATCTCTGCAGCAGATACACATCGTCATATTGAACATTGGTGTTTTTACCCACGTAATGAATGCACTCGATCATACAGACTGGCTCAAAGCCAAAGAAATAACGCTTTACCACTTCGACGAAATTGACGAGGTATATGCCCCTTTTTGTGCTAACCCCGCGGAACTTACCCTTGCCAGTGATGAATGCGTATTACTTAGAGACCGTATTCAATTGGAACTTAACCATGACTTCATCAACTCAAACCACAACACCGAGAAAGTAACTAAGACTATAGAAACAAATCTGGCACTTATCTCCAAAGACTCCCCCATTAGCGCAATGACGAAGCTAAAAACAGATACGGTTTATATCGCTGCGGCCGGTCCAACACTTGAAGACCACTTAGCTTGGTTATCACAAAACAAGCCTTTTATCATTGCACTTGATGCCAGTGTAAAAACACTACTTGCTCATAATATAACGCCAGATATTGTTATTTCTATTGATGTTATATCAGATAGGTTATTTGATGACTTAACCTATGAAAAATTGTCTACAACTAGCCTTGTGTATTTTCCCAACGTCGCAACAAAAGTTATTGAAAAATGGCGTGGAAAGCGCTTTTTTAGCTACAGTAATACGCCTATGTATCAGGCATATAAAGCGCAAATAGACAGTCCAGCCCTTTATTCTGCTGGCAGTGTTATTCACCCAGCTGTTGATCTTGCTGCTTATTTGGGTGCCAAATCTATTGTTTTACTTGGCGCAGACTTCGCTTTTACCAAAAACAAAAGCCACGCTAACCCTGAAAAATCTGCTCATAGCAAAAACCCCCTTGAATATGCAGTTCAGTTCACCGTTGATTGGGTGTTTAACGGTCACGGAGAAAAAGTTTCGAGTATGCCTAATCTAAAAGGTTATTTAAGGGATTTAGAGCGCTATATTGCAGCACATAACCATATTAATTTTTTAAACGGCAGTCTTGAAGGCGCTCAAATTGCAGGCACAATATTATGGCAACCGAAATAGATCAAATATCGCAAGTAGCGAAAGAAGCAACACAAGTCGCCAATGCCTTTAGACTTGGCCATGACGCTCATGCTGGTGCACTTTACGCCGAATTTATCGATCTATTCACGGCATTATTGTCGACGCACGGGTTAACAGACAATCAGGCATTTCATGATTTATTAAATATTATGATCGATGCTCATGTAAAAGGGGATAAGTTATTTCTTGCCGACATTTTACAACACGATATTCCTGTAATATTGCGCCAACATATCAGTTAATACGATTAACGACAGCACAAATAAAAATAAACTCAGAGCAATTAATCTAACAGATGAAATTAGCATTAGGCACAGTACAGTTTGGGCTTGACTATGGCATTAGCAATCAAAGCGGCCAAGTCAACTCAACCGAAGTTGAAGCAATACTACAACAGGCGCACGATGCAGGTATCACACTGCTAGACAGTGCCAGTGTTTATGGCAATAGTGAACAGGTATTAGGTCAGCTTAATATTAGCCAGCGCTTTGAATTAGTGACAAAAATACCTAAACTAGCGCATAACACGACAAGTATTATGCCTCACATTGAGCAAAGCTTACGTTTGCTTAAGCGCGATCAATTAGACGCTGTATTGTTTCACCATGCCGATGATTTAATTAGCCATACCAAGCGAAGTGTTTTTTACCAAGAGTTAGCGGCGCTAAAGCAGCAAGAGGTGGTTAGCCGTATTGGTGTGTCACTTTATCAACCCGAGCAGTGGCAACTGTTAAAAAATCAATATCAACTAGATCTACTACAAGTGCCTGTTAATGTTTTAGATCAACGCTTTGTTTCAAGCTCTTTGCTGACTGATTACCAAAAACACACTGTAAAATTACATTGTCGTTCAGCTTTTTTACAAGGCTTACTACTAATGCCCGCAAATCAGCGGCCAAGCTATTTTCAGCCTTACCAAGATCAGCTCGCTCGTTTTGACCGATTAGTAAAACAGTTCCATTGTCTACCATTGGTAATGTGTCTAGCTCTGTTTCATGTATTAGATACGAATATTAAAGCTAATCAAAATATTGACGATAATATCATTGAACAGGTTGTTGTTGGTTGTTGTAGCTCAGCGCAGCTACACGAAATAGTCCGTGCCAACCAAATAGCGAGAACAATCAATATTAACCCACAGCCGCTAAGTGAACTTGCCTCAGACATTCAAGCTTTGATCAATCCCAGCCTTTGGCAACTAGGTAATTAAATGAAACGCAATACTGCTCACCTTACACATGATTTAAACGTTGTCGCGATTTTACAGGCAAGAATGAGTTCCAGCCGTTTGCCAGGCAAAGTGCTCAAACCCATTTTAGGCGCCCCTATGCTAGCGCATCATATTAAGCGCCTAGCACGTTGTCAAAATATTGAACAATTAGTTGTCGCGACTTCAACAAGGGAGGAAGATCAAGCAATTGTTAAACTTTGTCAGCAGCTCAATGTTGCTTGTTATACAGGTAGTTTAAACAATGTGCTTGACAGGTATCATCAAGCTGCAAACCACTATCAAGCAGATATTGTTGTGCGACTCACTGGCGACTGCCCATTAGCGGATCCGCAAATTATTGACGATGTGATTGCCACGCACATAACACAAGGTAACGACTACACGTCAAATGTTGAGCCTGCTACCTTTCCTGACGGCTTTGACGTTGAAGTATTTAACATTGAACAGCTAACAACGGCTTGGCAACAAGCTAAGAAACAATCAGATCTTGAGCATGTTACTCCCTACATTCGCAATACACTTGCCAATAAAAAAGGTAACTATGTCTCCCCTGTCGATTATTCTCACTATCGCTTAACCGTTGATGAGCCAAATGACTTTGTTTTAGTCGAAAAGATTTATCAGGCGCTAGGTCGCCAAGGTCAGTATTTTACGAACGAGCAAATCTACCAATTATTAACCAATAAACCAGAGTTAGCGATCCTAAATCAAGACACAATGCGCAACGAAGGATATTTAACATCAATTGTCCAAGAGCAGCATAACGACGCTAATGATAAATAACCAAAGTACAAGTAAGAGCAACCATATGAGTAGGCAGTATTCATCCTCTGAGCAGTGGTTAAAAAGAGCCGAGCAAACGATTCCACTTGGTTCGCAAACCTTTAGCAAAAGTAAAACGCAGTTTCCTGTTGGTGCAGCACCGCTTTACCTTGAAAAAGGTAAAGGTGCGAAAGTCTGGGATATCGACGGCAACGAATATATCGACTTTATGAATGGCCTGTTATGTGTATCCCTTGGTTATGCAGATGAAGATGTTACACAAGCGGTTTATCAGCAAATTCAAACAGGCGTTAGCTTTTCACTACCACATAAATTAGAAGTTGAGGTAGCAGAGAAACTCGTAGCACTTGTACCTTGTGCAGAAAAAGTGCGATTTGGTAAAAATGGCTCAGATGCTACCTCGGCTGCAATTCGACTGGCCCGAGCCTATACAAATAAAGACATGGTATTGGTTTGTGGTTATCACGGCTGGCAAGATTGGTACATTGGCTCTACGGCTCGCAACTTGGGTGTACCAGAAGCCACTCAAGTACTCACGAAAAGCTTTCCATTTAATGATATTGACGCACTCAAAAGCCTAGTAGAGCAATACGAAGGAAAGGTCGCTGCAATTATTATGGAGCCAATGAATGTTGAATACCCTAAAGACGGCTATTTAGCAGAAGTTCAAACACTAGCTAAGGCTAATAATATCGTATTCGTTTTTGATGAAACGATTACGGGCTGTCGTTTTGCTAAAGGCGGTGCACAAGAATTTTTTGGTATAACACCTGATCTCGCCACCCTAGGTAAAGGCTTAGCCAATGGCTTTCCACTATCAGCCATCGTTGGTAAAGCTGAGATTATGGATTTAATGGAAGACGTATTTTTCTCAGGCACATTTGCAGGTGAAACTGCGGCATTGGCAGCCGCTAAAGTCGTACTTGATAAAATTGATAAATTGAATGTACCAGCTCAACTTACACGAACAGGACAATACTTATTGACTGAGTTAAACAAATTAATTGTCAAATATGATTGTCAAGACTTTGCCAGTACGGCAGGTCACCCTTCATGGTCGTTCATACAATTTGGTGACTACAATGGCTACACAAGTTTTGAAATAAAAACCTTGTATATGCAGGAAATGCTTGCACGAGGGATTTTGACATTTGGTACTCACAATATCAGCTACGCCCATACAAATGCGCATGTTGATACTTTACTCAACGGGTACAGGGAAGTGTTGCAGACCATGAAAAATGCTATAAATAGTAATACTGTCATCGAAAAGCTTAACTGCGCGCCACTTGAGCCGCTATTTAAAACTAGATAACTAAAGACTATGGCATTTGCGAATCATACTCGTCATATCCTCTTGGATGATAATATCAAAACAATAGTATTTCGAGTAGACGCCTCACCTAAACTGGCAACTGGCCATTTAATGCGGTGTCTAACGCTCGCAAAAGCATTGCTTTCCCTAAATAGCAAGCTTGATGTGTGCTTTGTTTGCTGCTTACTCCCTAAAAATTTAAAAGCACTGATTCAACAAGAGAGAATTAAACTAATTGAACTTGCGCTCAATGTCGATTGCAAAACATGGGAACAAGACGTTGATTCTGCAGCATGCAAGCAGGTGTTTAGCAAATTAAATAAAATTGACTTGCTCATTGTTGACCACTACCACATTGACAGCCAATGGCAAGACTCGCTTAATGGCTATTATCAAAAGCTTTGTGTTATTGACGATTTAGCCAATAGACATCACCTAGCAGACTATCTAATTGATCAAACCTATGGTAGAGAGCAACAAGATTATCTCTCTTTACTCTCTCCAAAATGCCAAACAATGCTGGGCAGTCGCTACATGTTGCTCAGGAACGAATTTGCAAAGCTACGCGTTCAAGCCATAGACAAACGAAAAAAGACCAACGCAATAAAAAAAATTCTGGTAGTAATGGGTGGGATTGATGAGCAAAACGTTAGTGTAAAAATTCTTGGACTTTTGGCAAAAGCTTACATTGATTCTAGTTTACCAATTATAAAGGTAGCTGTTGTTGCGAGCAGATGCACACCTTGTTTAAGCGAACTCAGCGGCTTATCGCTTAAATATGACTGGTTAACCTTACATATTGACACAAAGAATATTAGCAACCTAATGCTCGAGGCCGATTTAGCAATTGGCGCAAGCGGGACAACAACATGGGAGCGCTGCTGTATGGGGTTGCCAACATTAAGTCTTATAGTGGCTGAAAACCAAAGTCTTGTGAACCATAACGTTTCTAAAAAAGGGGCGTCAATCAATTTAGGGATGCCTCAAAACCTCAATACACAAATAATAGTAAGCGCAATATTAAGTTTGAATAAAAACAAAAATATGTATGACACAATGGTGACTCAAGCTTTAGAAATATGTGATGGTACAGGCGCGTACCGAATTGCATCTAGGTTATTGAGTCCAAGCGTAAGCCTAAGGTCTGCTCAAAACAGTGATATAAAAACTGTTTTTAATTGGCAATCAGACCCTAAAATAAGGCAATTTTCTCGTAACCCCAAACCAGTAAGCTGGGAAGAGCATAAAGCCTGGTATCACGCTAGCCAAGCGAACCCCAAAAGACATATGTACATAATCGAATTTCAAGAACAACCGGCAGGTGTTCTCAGACTCGATTTAATTCCTAAAACTAGCGACTACGAGGTCTCGATACTGGTCTCACCTAATTTACAAAGACAAAATATCGCGCTCAAGGCCTTACATGCAATTGATGAACACTTTTTTAAGCGTAATATTCATGCGTACGTTTCAACAGCCAATAAAGCTTCACAAAGCCTATTTACCCAAGCCAATTATCGAAGAGTATCGGACGAACATTTTATTCGTCCAGCCAACAATTTAACTAGAGAAGACAACAACTAGCCATGCCTAATCAAGAAATCATTATCGACCAGCGAGTGATAGGAAAAAACAGCCCACCTTATATCATTGCTGAACTTTCTGCGAACCATAATGGATCTATTGAAAAAGCAATGGCATGTATTGATATGGCCAAGAAAATGGGAGCTGATGCGGTAAAAATTCAAACTTATACGCCTGATACTATGACACTCGATAGTGACAAAAGCGATTTTAAAATTACTGAGGGGCCCTGGAAAGGCTACACCCTTTATGAGCTTTATAGAGAAGCTCACACTCCTTATGAATGGCACAGGGCGCTTTTTAAACACGCCAGAGAGCTTGGTATAACTATTTTTAGTAGCCCGTTTGATGAAAGCGCGGTTGACTTACTCGAAGAGTTGGATGCGCCAGCCTACAAAATTGCTTCGTTTGAGCTTACTGACTTACCACTAATTAAATATGTAGCCAAAACAGGTAAGCCAATAATCATGTCAACTGGCATGGCTAATTTTCAAGAAATTGAACAGGCCGTTACTACTGCCAGAACCTCAGGCTGTAAAGACATTGTCGTTTTACATTGTATCAGTGCGTACCCTGCACCAATCTCAGAAAGCAACGTGAACACTATTCCCGATATCGCTAATAAACTTGAGGTACTATCAGGCCTATCAGATCATACATTAGGTACTACGGTTGCTGTCACAGCGACAGCACTAGGCGCAACTGTTATTGAAAAGCATGTCACCTTATCTCGAGAAGAAAAAGGCCCTGATAGCGAGTTTTCATTGGAGCCAGATGAGCTGGCACAACTTTGCATTCAAACAGAGCGAGCTTGGCATGCACTTGGCGAAGCAGGATATGACCAAAAGCCAGCGGAAGTTGCAAACAAACGGTTTAGGCGTTCAATTTACTTTGTGACAGATATAAAAGCTGGTGAAGTTATCACAACGAAACATCTTCGCCGTATACGCCCTGGATTTGGCTTAGCACCTAAGTACTTTGATGAGATTATTGGTAAAATCGCCAAAACTGATGTCAAAGCAGGCACTGCAGCTAGCTGGGTTCATATTCAAAGATGAGCAAAGCGCTTTGGCACGTTATTCGCCCAGTTCCATCGTAAAAATTAGCACCACAAGCTTTTAGAAATTATTAGGACATGTAAAGTGAATCACTTTGAATACTACAAAAAACAAGCAATGACAGCTGGCTTGTCAGACACCGAGCGCGTTGGTCGCTATGCCAGCCAACAAGACGATGAAACTCATATTTTTGATGATGTAGTTAGCAAGCTTCCCGCTCTAACGCAGCAAAAAACTACAATTATTGATATCGGCTGTGGCTGCTCAGATCCGGTCAAACGGTTGATCGCAAATGCTAATGCGTATCAGCAACAGCTTGTATTAGTTGATAGTGAAGAGATGTTGGCTCGTTTACCTGAACAAAACAATATCACCAAAGTAGCTTGTCAATTTCCCGATAGAGCCTTTGTTGAACAATATCAAGGTAAAGCAGATGCCATTATTGTCTACAGTGTTTTTCAATACCCATTTTTGCAGCATAATTTTATTTCGTTTACTGACAACTTAGTCGCTTTACTTGCACCTCTGGGGCATTTATTAATTGCTGACTTGCCTAATTTAACGAAAAAAAAGCGTTTTCTATCATCGCAAAGTGGTATTGAATTTCACCAACAATGGACTGGAGATAATAGTAAACCTGATGTCAATTGGAACCAACTTGAAGCCCAAGGTCTCGATGATAGCGTTATTACCATGTTACTCCTTAGGTATCGACAAATGGGCTTTGAGACTTACCTATTACCTCAACAATCAGGCTTGCCGTTTAGCCATACCAGAGAAGACCTATTAATAGTAAGACGATAGAAGTCCCGAATTGAACGAGAGCAATGAGACCAGTGATGGACGTTTTTAAATACTACCAAAAATTAGCGAGCGATAATTCATTATCAAACACCGAAAAATGTGGTCGCTATGCTAGCCAACAAGAAAGTGAAAAACACATCTTTACCGATACACTGAGTAAACTGCCACTATTAACGAGTACAAATAAAAAAGTGATTGATGTTGGCTGCGGGTGCTCTTACCCTGTACTTGAGTTAATTCAGCATTGCCACCGACATCAACACCAACTAACCTTGGTTGATAGTGGAGAAATGTTAGAGCAACTGCCAAACGCAAGCTTTATTGAAAAGATAGCAGGGCAATTTCCGCAAGTCGATGTGATTGAAAAATATCGGAGTTCATTTGATGCTGTTATCGCGTACGGCGTGTTCCAATGTGTCTATAGCCATGCAAATTTTATCGCCTTTACCGATGCTTTAGTTGAACTGCTCGCCCCAGGAGGAATGCTGCTCATTGGTGATATTTCTAACAATACCAAGAAAAAACGTTATCTTTCATCAGAATCAGGACAAGCATTTCACAAAGCCTGGAGCAACAGCGATGAGACTCCTAAAGTATTCTGGAATCAATTTGAACCAAATAGTTTAGACGACACCACAGTCATGATGTTATGCAGTCGTTACCGCCAGATGGGCTACGAAACTTATATTCTCCCTCAAAATACTGAGCTACCGTTTTCACAATCAAGAGAAGATTTATTGGTAACCAGATGGTAATTTGCCAATATTTTGAATCAAAATGTTTGAAAAGTTAAAAGAAATACAAGCGCAAAGTTTTAAAAACTTTTTACCCCAAAACAGTCACGAACTTGAATGGTCAACAGTGTCAAACAACACTGACAAGCTAAACAACGACTATACTTTTGCGGTTACTAACTATCACTTGGCTTATTTAGCAAGCCACTATCAAGTAATAAATGCCTCCATTATTCTGTTGTCAAATAACAAGCCTATTGCCATTTGGCCATTAAATTTAGCAAAGATAAATGACAACTGGCAGATACAAAGCCATTGCAAAGGGATTATGCCTCCATTATTTTCAAGTCAGCTTTCCGACAAACACAAAAAGGCGATTTACAAGCAGTGCCTGAGCTTCATCTCTCGGTGCCAGCAGTTGTTTGATATAGCAACATTAGAGAGTACTTTTGAGCCAAATACGGATGCATTATGGTTACAGACTATTGCTCCTCATATCAGCAATATTAACTATAAGCACACACTATATTTGAATCTAGAACAATCTACCGAAAAAATAAAAGCATCTGTTCGAAGGCGTTATCGCTCATACATCAACAAAGGACTAGATTTATGGGACTACTCCATTGGTACATCAATATCAGCCGATGAAATTGAAGAAATAAGGCTATTCCACGTCAAAACGGCAGGTAAAGAGACGCGAAGTGTTGAAACGTGGCAGCAACAAAGAAATATGGTGAATAATAATCAAGCCTTTGTTGTCACTTTAAGGGATAAGCAGCAAACCCTAATTGGAGCCGCTATTTTCAATACAACCGATAGCCAAGGTATGTATAGTGTTGGTATTTATGAGCGCTCATTATTCGAACTCCCAATAGGTCATACTGTACAAATGCTAGCTATAGAACATATGAAAAAAATTGGGATTGAAGATTATTTCATTGGCTATCGAGATTATGAGTTTGAATATCATCAGCCAAGCGAAAAACAAAGCGCTATTGGTTACTTTAAAGAAGGGTTTAGCAATCAGATAAAGTTGGAGGCCAACGCTAAGCTTATTTTCTAACGTGAGTGTCTAAGCTTAGCACTAAATGGTCAAAAGGAATTGGGGCGTCATACCCTATCAGTTATTTTTCGAATCACTATTGATAATCACATCAAACCAACTACTTTCATGGTATAGAGGGGTCAAAGCATTCTTTTTGTAATAACTTATCGCATCTAGTAAAAACTCACGATAAGAACTGAGCGCCTCTCTAAAGTCCTCAATCGCGTCCCCCTCATCCACAGCTTCATAAAGGATCCGCGTTAGCATCGCTTGAATATGCATCATGCTTCCTTCAAGTAAATAATAAAAGTGATCGCGTAAACAAATTTTTTCATCAATTAGCATTAAATAATGCCTTTTTATTAAATCTAGGCAGTCTTCAAAGTGATAATTGAGCTCATCTATCGTACGAACCAATGCTAAACAGAGGTCTTCAAAGCCTGCAAAATCTAGATTATTTGACAACTCATTAAAAAGCTTTCCAGAGTCTTGATAACTGCATGTTTTAACTAATTCCCTTAACTTCGACTGTTTGTTATCAATAGCATCGTGATGGAATGTTAAAAGGTCAGGTGCTATTGGTTTTGCTCCTTGAATTAGCACGCCATCAGATAAGTTATAAAAGTTAAGCTCTGAGTTTTCAGCAGTTAATCTTTCCAGTGCTCGCTTAGAACTGTCAAAAAAAGGGTTGGTATAAAAAACTCCGCCAAAATTACCTTTGCGCTCTTGTTCTAAAACACTCGAAGCATCGTACAGCTCCATATCTTCACCATCATTACCGTAATAAATACTTTTTTTACTATGGTGGCTACTGCCTTTTTTATGACCTAAATCAACGCCTAAAAAGTAAATGTTTTTGAAACCAAAACCAACAGCTACAGAGGCTGCAGTATTAGCAACAGTTGGGTTGATATGTGAATGTATTTCAAATAGCTCTGCTAAACGACTCTCCATCAATAAAGGCGCTGTCGGCTCGGCACCTTTCGCGGCCATAACTTTGACGGGGAACTTGGCATAAACATCAGGGTGCAATGTTGAAGGCCCAAAGAGGATAATCTGCTCTAATGTTTCTGGTGAGCAATAATAATCTAGCTGCTCAGCAACTGGTGAGGTACGCTCTTGTTCGCAATGAATGTCAGGTGTAATACCATATTGATAGAGTGCGCTAAGTGCACTACCACAACTAATGATAATGGCTTGGTGTTGATAACGCTTAATGAGCTCAATCAAGCCGTCGAGCGAAGGTCCATTTCCAATAATAAAAACAGGGTAATCGGCAAATAAATTGTCTGTTATCTGTTTCTTTTTCAACAGGGGCACTCCCTGTTGTAAGCTAGTCAACATGTGGCTGACGGCCATCACAGCATCGTCAAAAAACCCCCAACCTCGAATAGCCTCATCAAATCGACTTTTATATTGATCCACTAACGCTTCTGTTTTCTCATTATGGTAGTGAATAAAACCAAAGGTTTTAGCGATCTCATAACGACCATAATGACGACTTTGTTTAAGAATATGCTCGAAAAAGTCGTCTTCTTGCTCCCCCAAAGAGATATGAATATTTAGCCCAAACTGGTCGACTTTATTTAGAATATGTTGCCAGTTAGCGGTGAATAAAGAGGCATAAAATAGATCTAATTCAGGTTCAATAACATACAAATTTTTAATCTTATGTTGGCTACACAACAGCTCTAGGTGATAACCACAGCCAATACCAAATACCATGGCTGCATTAACGACTTTTGACAGTTCTCTGACTTGACCATCGTTTTTTTCCATTCTGCGCCATAACACTTGGAGGATTTGATTTAGAGCGTCTGAGTGCATAAACCCAGCTTCATTTTTATCTTCAACATCAAAGAGTGCGCTTGCTGATTCTGGTGATTTTTGATGTCTAGCAAGTTGCACGTTCGCCATTAAGTATGCTGGGTATTCGTAAAAATATTTATTTTTTTCTGTATCAAGAATATTGGGGAAACCATCAACGATATCAACTAAGTAGCGGCTAGGTTGATAGTCACTAAAAAATTCATAAATATTACGATCAAACACTTTAAAAGCGTTCATATTCTGCCTAAATTGAGCCAATAGCATGTCGTCACTGTAGCCAATCAAAGACAACCTGTCGGCTAACGCCTGTATCACCGACTCGTGTTCAGATTGGCTTGCTAAACGTTGACCAATGTTTTTAGCTTTTTTTTCGAGTAAGGCTATTTTTTCAGAAAGTATTAATTGATCTTTGATAACAGGCATGAGGAAACCTAATAGAAAATAAAAAAAAAGCTAAAGCGAAGTATATTGCTTTATCGCAACATTTGCTTTCTTTTGTTTGGACAGCTTGAGCTGGTATTTTGCTTTCAGCTCGACTACTTTATCTTGTGGCTGCGCGTCTTGTTGCTCTAGCCAAATAAGTAAATCATGAAACTCTGCTGCTAGAGCTTCATCTTTTGGGTTGGCTGCTACTTCATTTTGAATATCAGCCAATAGCTCTAACCGTTGTTCAAGCAGTAAATTACAACCTTCGATATTAAAGGCTTCAATAAATTCAGCAATGCGATGAGTCAAGAGCTTAACATTACGAGCTCTTCTATCCTCCATTTTAGCTACCTGCACCCAAATTCGCACGAGAAGAGTCACGCTCTTTTAATTTAGCAAAACCAGCTTGCTTATCTTGCTCTGAAATGTTTTGCCATGCATCACGCAATGGGATAAGGAACTCAGATACTTGGTCTAAGACTTTTGTATCAAGCGAAGTACTTGCAGCCATAATTTGCTCGACACAATACCCATATAAAGTACTAAAGTTATCGGAAATTGCCGGTTCAGACTCCCTATCTAAGGAATCGATCAAAGAATTTAGAATGTTAATAGCTTTAGATAGTGAACTCGCTTTTAAAGCAAAATCTTTTCTTTCTATAGCCCCTTTGCCAATTGAAATATTTTCCAGTAAACCGTTGTAAAGCATTAGGATAACTGTATGAGGATCTGCAGCAGTCAATCCACTATCTCTATTTACTTTTTGGTAAGCTCTTAAATTATTTCTCATGATTATAACCTTTACTTTTAGCTAACTAGCCCATAGTTCTAGCCTAGTTGTCGCCGCCGCCAGATGTCGTTCGCAAAGCATTACTCACAAAATCTCTTGTTGAATTAAACCCTGCTACAGCAGAGTCTAATGCAGTAAATTGCGCAATTAAACGAGCTTCATAATCGGCTAATCGTTCAGCAAATGCTGCTCGCTCCTCACTCAAATCTGACAACTGTGAATTTATGGACGTTTCTCGTTGGCTCAGAATCCCATCAGAATCAACATAATTGTCAATAATTGATGAAATACGTGTACCAACACCCTTACTAGAAGCAAAAAGCTTACCAACTTCTTCCAAATTATTAGACAATGCGTTACTTAAACGCTGTTCACCGGTTGGAATATTTTCTGAACTAAACCGAGAAACCTCTAGTTTACCATCATCATTTAACTCTATCCCAAGGTTTTGTAAGTTACCTAAATTACTTTCAGAAACAGTATTTAATAGCACGTCATTAATTTGCTGTCTAACCTGCCGAACATTGGGGTCAAACGCTAAACGCCCAAGTCTAGGAGCTCCCAAACCTGTTAATTGATCTGCAAGCGCATTGTAGCTACTAACGAACTCATCTATAAGCTCGCGCCCGTTTTCTGTATCTTGCGCTATTGATATTATTGAGTTTTCGGTGTCGGTAACCTTATTTGCAGTAATTGTGACGTCTTCAATAATATTCTTAAATTCATTAGTGCTATTGGTTATCGTATTCCCATCTATCGTAATCACGGCATCTTGCGCGGCTCGTGCCACCGTGTTATTGGTTGAGATTGCCGCAAGGCCAGGATCTGAACTTGTCACTGTCAAACTATTGGCAGTTCCAGTTTCAGTTGAATTTAGAATAAGGAAAGTGCCAGAATCAGCATTAATAATATTGGCAGTGACACCAAAATTATCGGCATTGGCATTGATTTTATCGCGAATCGCACTCAAATCATCTGAAGCATCGATGGCAACATTAAAATTATTACTGCCTGCATTAAATGATAATGTTCCGGCTCCAAGTGTGGTTGATGAGGAAGCAATTGCACTTGATTTTAATTGAGTGCCTGTCGCGAGTTGCTGAACGTTAACGGCAAACTCACCATTACTGGCAAAGCCATTACTGGTAACGCTAATGTTATCGTTACTGGCAGTTATGGATTGCTTATTAAAAGCGTTTTCAGCTGCTAATTTATCAACGGTTGTTTGAAAAGATGAAAGTGCTGATTTAAAGGAACCGACGCCTGAAAGTTCTAACTCAAGCGTTTGCTCTTGGGTATTTAACCTATTCTCTGTTGGTATTGCTTCAGCATTTAACAACCCTTCAACAAGCGCATTTAAAGGCAAACCTGAGCCAATACCTAAGTTCGTAAATGACATTATGCCCCCTTAACTAAATTTAAACGCCATCAAGAGTTATATGTTGGCAGAGTACAGTAACCACATTGTCGCAATAAAATTAGTCTAAGTGAATAGACTAGACCTTATCATCAATTAATATGCCAGTTTTATCTACAATTTCGTCTTGTAAGCCTTTTATTCTTTCGGCCAGCTCTAAAATTTCATCCGAAGGAAATTGTTTAATTAACTCTTGGCTTTGAGCATCAAAAACCTTTATAACTGTCTGGCCTGAGTTGTCGTCTTGAGTAAAATTCACATTGCGAATTTGTGGCTCAATAAAGCTAGCGACTGCATCAATTGCACTTTCAAGGCTTTCTTGTTGTTGCTCCTCTGTTAGCCCCTGTTGTTCAAGAGCCTGCTCTCTGCTAACTGCCTCTTCATTACTCACACTTTGTTCTTGAGCTACTTGCCTAACACCCACATCACTTAATTGTGCCTCACCAATAACCTGCTCATTGGGCGCCTGCCTAACTCGAGCACTTGCTAGCTCTGTTACTTGTTCAGGTAAAGTTGGTTTTATCGCACCAATACTATTAGAATCCATAACGCCTCCTACTAATCAGTGGCTATAAAAATAAGGGCTCTTACAGTGAAGAGCCCTAACATTATGCCAAAATACTTGGGCTTATTATAATAATGATAGTGCAATTTGCGGCTGCTGGTTAGCTTGAGCTAACAGTGAACTAGCTGCCTGTTGAAGTACGTTATTACGTGCTAAGTTTGCTGACTCTGCTGCATAATCGGTATCTTCGATACGTGAACGTGAAGCAGAAACGTTTTGTGCTGTGTTGTCATTACTGCGAATGACAGAACTGAAACGGTTTTGAGCGGCACCTAACTTAGAACGTTCCGTGTTTACTGTTGCTAAAACACTATCTAAATTATCAATAGCAGTTTGTGCGCCATCGAAGGTTGTAAGACTTCCGCTAGCACCAATTTGAGCACTATCGAAATCTACAGTAATACTAACAGAAATTGTTTGCCCAGAATTAGCACCGATTTGAAATTCATTAGCATAAGAGCCATCAAGCAATTCAACGCCACCAAAACTTGTCTGCTCAGAAATACGGGTCAATTCATTCTCTAATTCTGTGTATTCTGTATCTAGTGCTGTTCTATCAGCGCTTGAGTTTGAACCGTTTGAAGCTTGAACAGCGAGTGTACGCATACGCTGTATTGTATTTGTATACTCTTCTAACGCACCTTCTGCCGTTTGAGCTAGCGAGATAGCATCGTTAGCGTTACGAGAAGCCTGATTTAGACCATTAATTTGCGAAGTTAATCGACTTGAAATTTGAAGACCAGCCGCATCATCACGAGCACTGTTAATACGTTTACCTGATGATAAGCGCTCGAAACTAGTACCTAAATCGGCCGTTGAACGAGACAACTGACGTTGTGAGTTTAATGATTGAATATTACTATTTACTGATAAAGCCATAATATTTGCCTCCGGGGAAACCCCTATAAATGAGTTAATTGACGAGGTTCAATCATTAAGCATGATCCCCTCTTGGAATCTTTATCGGTTACCCTAAAAAAAGCTTTAGTGTTTTTTTTAAAAAACTAGAAATAATATTGAAAAAGCCAAAACTTTCTTTTTAAACAAAAAGAAAGGCCTCATAAAGAGGCCTTTGGTAACGTAAAACATCATGACTACTGAAGTAAACTTAACGCAATTTGTGGTTGCTGGTTTGCTTGCGAGAGAATTGTACTTGACGCTTGCTGCAACACATTACTGCGCGCTAGTGCAGCTGATTCAGCCGCATAGTCGGTATCTTCAATCCGTGAACGAGATGCAGAAACATTTTGTGCAGTGTTGTCATTACTTCGAATAACAGAGCTAAAACGATTTTGCGCAGCACCTAAATCAGCTCGCGTAGAGTTTACAGTCGCCAAAACACTGTCTAAATTATCAATTGCAGTTTGTGCGCCATCAAAAGTTAACAAGCTTCCTGCTGCACCAATCTGGGCGCTATCAAAGTCGACAGTAATACTTACTGAGATAACTTGACCAGCATTCGCGCCGACTTGGAACGTTTCTGCATAACTTGCGTCTAACAGCTTAACGCCACCAAACTCTGCATCTTCTGAAATTCGCGTTAGCTCTGCCTCTAGTGCCGTATATTCAGTATCTAATGCAATTCGGTCGGCACTTGAGTTAGAACCATTAGAAGCTTGCACAGCTAGGGTACGCATACGCTGTATCGTATTGGTATATTCTTCCAATGCCCCCTCTGCTGTTTGCGCTAACGAGATAGCGTCATTTGCGTTTCGTGAAGCTTGATTCAAACCATTAATTTGAGAGGTCAAACGACTCGAAATTTGTAAGCCTGCCGCATCATCTTTCGCACTATTAATTCGCTTACCCGAAGACAAACGTTCATATGAGGTTCCTAAATCATTTGTCGAACGCTGCAATTGACGCTGAGCGTTAAGTGAGGACACATTACTATTAACAACTAAAGCCATTGTTATCATCTCCTAATATAGGTTGCGGTTCGCTTGCTGATAACAGGTTGATGGAACCACAGGTTTAAAAAATTTGACACTAAATTGTGCTGATACTTGTAAAAAGCATATGTCGTGCCAAAATTTCATTTGGCGACATAAAAATCTTTAAAAATTAAATAAAGTTAAACAAACTAAGCTCTCTGACCTGAACAAATGTCTGCTGAGCCGCTTGTAGCGCGGTCTGTGACTGTTGAAAGTCGCTAACTGCTTTGGCAAAGTCCAAATCTTCAATGCCCGACCGGCTTCCTTCTATAATTAACTCATTGTCGGCATGGATATTCTTTTGACTATCAATAAGTTGCCTGTTAACACCAGCTTCCGCTTGGCGTGCCAATAGATGATTAATTGACGCGTCAATTCGCGACAAGATTTCGGCGTGATCGACCGATTGCTGAGTGGGGTTCGCGGGGCTTGTGCCCTGATTTATCCAGTCCAACGCCGCACCGATTGTCTCAAAAACGCTCACATCTTCGTCGGGCTGCAGCTCAAAACTGTCGCCCGGCAATGGATTGCCGCTTATTTGAACTTCAAGACCATTGAAGGCAACGGTTTGCCCTGCGGCATAAGTAGTCGTATTAAAAACCGTATTGCCCAAGCTGTCGGTTACGGTAAGATCAGTCGCCGATGAGAAATTAAAGGTGTAATCCGGTGGATTTGTCGTTGTGTTGTAAGCACCTCTATTGGCGACAACCGCCGATTGCAATGAAATACCTGACGTATTCGTCAGATAGTTGGCGGAAAAGTCACCTTGCGGGTTTTCGACATCTAAAAATGCCTTGTCACCGGGTTGGTTCAGCGTCACATCAACATTACTACCGATCGATAAATCACGAGTACCACTATCACCGTTGTACACAACTGTGTTACCTGGTTGACGAACAAAAGGTTGTTGATTGGTTTGAAATCCGGCAAAAATAAAGCCGCCAGTATCATCTTTATTGTTGGCAATATCTAACAGCTGCTCGAAAGAGTTGTCGGCAACTTGAGCGATTGAAGCTAAGTCGTCATCACTTAGCACACCATTATTCGCCTGAATAAATCGTTGTTTCAGTGTTTCAAGCACACTGATCGCGGATTTGAAAGACGTTTCTTGTAGGCTATTTCTATTTTCGGCAATCGTAATATTTCGCTCGTACTGCTCAATACTTGCCAGCTCTTCTTTTAAACCAGTCAAGGTGCCAAAATTTACCGCGTCATCTTTTGCCGATAAAACCCGCTTACCACTTGATAAGTATTGTGTTTGTTCATTGACCTTTGACTGCTGCTGGCTGATCTGTTGACTGTTTTGAAAATAAAACTGTGCTGTTGAAACTCTCATTATTTATTCCTTAGCCTTTAACCGACTGCCGATAGCAAGGTGTCAAAAATGGTATTCGCCACAGAAACAACACGTGAAGATGCCTGATAGGCTTGTTGAAAGCGCAACAGGTTCGCAGCTTCTTCATCTAAGTTAACGCCTGATGTTTCTTGGTTGCGATTAAACGCTTGGGTAAACAGGGCTTGTGAGGTTTCTACACTCAATTCAGCCGCTTTAGTTTGGCTACCCACTTGCGCTGTTGTGATACCAATGCTCTGGGTGAAGCTTTCACGCCCACCGTTAATAATGCCTTTATCTCTTGAATCAGCGACAAACTTAGCGTTTTCACCGTTACCGACACCAAAGGCATCTGAAATCGTAAATTGCTCAGGCCCATTAGGTGCCTGGCCTGATGGCGTGCCTGTTATTTCAATCGTAAACGCAGCGGTCGCTGGTGGAGGAGGTAATTGCACCTGTTGTGATGGTGGCGTGTAAGCGATTGGTGCCGACGTTGTGTTGGTATTATCAGTAATGGTGTAATTAAAGGTGCCTGAGCCTGGCGGATTCTCTAGTACATCAATTCGCATTGGTGCAGCAGCGCGAGCCGCCACAGGATCTGACACTTCAACAATATTAACCGCGCCAGCACTAACATTGTTGTCAGATGCTTTGATACTTACCGCGCTACTGGCGGCAATGCCTTTGCCGTCGGTCAGCGCCACTTGCATTAGTGCAGCGCTATTTTCAGTCGGGCGAATCGTGAACCGATCGCCAGCTGCCGGTGCACCTGAATTTTCAACAAAGTTAAAGCCAAAAGCAGTAGTGTAAGTACCCGATCCCGGCGCGCCTAAGTTGGTCGTTGTGCCATCGGCAAGATTCGTTAACTGATAGTTAGTACCGTCAAAAACTAAATCAAAGTCGTTTGCAGGTAATTGAGTCACGTCGGTAATTTCAATACCTGATTGCAGCCCAGGCGCACTTGAATTACCAGCATAAGGTAAAATACGGCTGGTTTGATTAGTGGCGTCATTAACATCGCGGAAAAAGTTCGCGCCTTGCCCTTGGTTTAAATCTAACCCTTGTCGCTGAGCGCCGTTTAGCGTTTCTGAAAGTACCAAGGCAACGCGGTTAATCTCACTACGCGCTTTCGCTAAGTCTTCATCTCTAAATTTGATCTTTGCGGCCAAGGCGCCGCCCAGTGTGTCTTCTTTTAGTGGAATAGTGGTGTTTGCACTGGCAATCGCCACTTGCGTTTGCAGCGGGTCAGGGTCTCCTGGTATCACTTGTAAGCTCAACGGGGTAGTACCTGCGACAAGCGTATTACCACTGCCTATCATCACGGTCATCACACCGTTCGCATCTGTCACCGTATTGACACTGGTAAACTCTGCTAACTTATTAATCAGCCGATCACGTTCATCCAATAGATCATTAGGTTGACCGGGTTGACCCGGTGAATTTGAGTGCAGCACTCGTTCGTTAATATTGGCAATCTCAGTTGATATTTCTGAGATTTGCTTGGCGATTTCTGAAATCTCGCCATTGGTCGCACTTTCGATGCGATCAAAACTGTCGTTTAAATTATTAAAATTAGTCGTCAGTGTTTTCGCTTGATTAAGTGCGATACTGCGCAGTGCCGGATCTGAAGGATTATCAGCAATCGAATTCATCGCTTGATAAAACTGCTGAATTGATGTGGTAATTGCACCGCCAGCTGAGCCTAAAAGGCCGTTTAACTGAGTTAAGCTGGCATTACTAGCGTTCGCAGCACCCAGACTGGATTGGTTGACGACTTGTTCACGGTAAGCGAATTGGTCGTACAGACGCGCAATGTCAGAGACATAAGTGCCTGTGCCAATATAGTTACCACCATTTTGAATCGCAAGCGTTGGCGATTGTTCTGCACGCTGACGACTATAGCCTTCAGTATTAACATTAGCGATGTTATGACCGGTTGTAGCTAACTGTTGCTGGGCTGATAGTAAGCCGCTCACGCCAGTTTGGTACAAGTTGACAGACATGCTCTACACTCCTCGGTTACCGAGGGTAAAGCACTCGATAACAGCCTATTGGTTCAAAAAGTTGGTAACCGACTTTAACGTTCCTAAAATTTTGTCTGCGTAATTAGGATCCGTCGCATAACCGGCTTTTTGTAGACCTTGCAGGAAGTGTTCCACATTGTCAGGTTTTGACAATGCGTCTTGATAACGCGTGCCCGAAGAAAGGAAATTGATATAGTCACCAACACTGTCACTGATAGTGTTATACACGCGGAAAGGCTCGTTTTTCTTGACTAGGCTGCCCTGTTCAAACTCTAGCGTATCTTTCTGCGCCTTGGCTCCTGTCCATCGGCTATCCGCCTTGATGTTAAAGAGGTTATTAGAGCTTGTGCCGTCACTATTTTTAATGATTTTTTGACCCCAGCCAGTTTCCAAAGCGGCTTGGGCAATCACCACCTGAAACGGTACACCGAGTTGACGCTCAACCTGTTTGGCCGGTTCCGTTAGTGCCGTAACAAAGTCTTTGGGTTGGTTAAATTGTGGCGCGGGCGCTGATGATGTTTTTTCAGTAGCATTCGCTTTAGCTAACGGGATGTCAGTGTTGGTTTGACGATTATTTGACACCTTATCGGTGCTTTGCGCTTCACTTGATAAGAAATTTTCCGCTAATTGCGTAACATTAGGTGTCACTTTTTGAGCTTGTGGCACTTGGTTGTCGGTGCGAATTACCGAGCGTGGAGTGAAGGTGCCATCGCCGCCGCCTAATTGACGCTCAATAAGCTCAGCTAAGCCCAAAGTTCCCTTATTTGCCATATCCAAGGCCATCTGTTGGTCTTGCATATCGCGATAAAACTTGGTCGATTGCGAGTTAAACGGGCTGTCTGACTCAAGCACCTCTTGCGCACTGCGCATGCTTTTTAGCAGCATTTGCATAAAGATAGATTCGAACTGCTGAGCCGCTTCTTTTAGCGCTGCTTTTTTCGATGCTTGATCCGCTTGATTCGACTGCTGACGAATATTGTTCAAGCCGTTAAGGTCGAAAAAATTTCTTGCTTGTGCGAGTTTGTTGTCCACAACAGTCCTTACTTCAATTTGGCGCTAACCAAGCCTTAACCAAAGCTCAACCTAATCTTAACTTGGTTTTGCGTGGCCTTAGGCTGATTATTATCAGTTCAACACTAGATAATGATCAGCTCGCCACGCAGCGCACCGGCTTGATCTAGTGCCTCTAAAATTGCCATCACATCGCCAGGACCAGCACCAATTTCATTGATCGCTCTAACTAAGGTGTCCAATGTAACGCCGGGGTTAAAAACGAACATTCTCGAATCGTCTTGGTTAACGTCAATAATACTATTTTCAGTAATTGCCGTGTCCCCATCAGCAAAAGCATCAGGCTGAGTCACCTCTTGCTGCTCATTAATCGTTACCGTAATACCGCCGTGGGTGATCGCTGCGGCTAACAACTTAACTTCAGAGCCAATCACAATAGTACCAGTGCGTGAATTAACGATGATCTTGGCTGCTGGCGAGTCAGGTTCAAACTCAAGGTTTTCGATAACCGACAAAAAACCAACACGATCTGAGGCATCACGCGGCGCTGTAACTTTGACAGATGTGGCATCTACTGCACGAGCCGTGCCAGCAATAAAGTCATTGATGGTATCTGCCATGCGTTTTGCCGTCGTAAAGTCTGAGCTGCGCAAATTCAAGGTAATGTGATCGCCCGACATAAATGCCGACTTAACTTCACGCTCAACCGTTGCACCATTGGCAATACGGCCAACCGTCGGCGTATTAATAACAATACTTGAGCCATCAAGGCCTTCTGCACCAAGGCCACTAACCACTAGGCTGCCTTGGGCAACCGCATACGCATTGCCATCAATACCCACTAAGATGGTTTGCAATAAAGTGCCGCCGCGTAAACTTGACGAACTGCCAATCGACGAGACGGTGATGTCAACTTTCTGACCCGGTTTGGCAAAAGCTGGTAATTCAGCGTGAACGGCAACCGCCGCCACGTTTTTTATCTGAGGTTTTAAGTTGGCAGGCATTGAAATACCGAAATTGCTCAACATGGTTTTAAAGCTTTGCTCGGTAAATGGTGTTTGTTCACCCGTACCGGGTAAGCCAACCACTAAGCCATAGCCCACTAATTGATTTGAGCGCACACCTTGAATATCAGCCAAGTCTTTAATGCGTTGGCTGTGTGCACTAAATGAAGGTAACAGAAGCGATACGCTTGCTAATACGACACTGCAAATTTTGATGAATTTATTCATATTAACGTCTCCAAACTCACACAAGGAAAAGCGAGTTTATAATGGCCACCAAGAGCTGTTGAAAAAGCGTGTGATCCAGCCTTGCTCTTGAACATCGGCAAAGGTGCCAGTACCGGCATATTGAATTCGCGCATTTGCCACCTTGTTAGACATGATGGTGTTGTCATAGGTAATGTCTTGCGGGCGGATAATGCCTGTTAAGCGAATGTACTCGTCGCCGTTGTTCAAGGTCATCCATTTTTCGCCGCGAATCATTAGGTTGCCGTTTGGCAATACGCGCAGAACGTGTACTGAAATATTACCGCTCAGGCTGTTGCCCTGATCAGCTTTAGAGTCACCGCTATAATCAGTTGCTTGATTAAAACCGAACTGGATAGAATCGCCTTTGAAGGTCGCATTGCGGCCGCCAAGGCCAACGATAGGATCAAGTGTCGCCTCATTTTCTTTCGTGATCTCAGTTTTAGCACTTTTTTGCGCTTGTGTGCTTTCACTTAAAATCACCGAAATAATGTCACCAACGCGATGCGCTTTAGAGTCAGAATAAATGTTGTTGACATAGTTCACTTTGAACAGAGAGCCAGTAGGCACCACATCTTCTTCTTCTGGCTCTGGTAAAATCGGCGCAAACTCAGGATCATCAGGCAATACCTTTGATTGCTGAACCGTTGCACACCCCGTAAGCAGAGAAAGCATAATCACAAGCGCTAAATTTTTCATCTGATTGACCTCAAAGACTAAACTCAAAGACTAAAGTTGCTGATTCAGGTAGCTCAGCATTTGATCAACCGCAGAGATAACCTTTGAGTTCATCTCATAAACTCGCTGACTTTCGATCAAATTAACCAACTCTTCCGTAGTGTTAACATTGGATGTTTCAAGTGCGCCCTGCACTATCATACCGTAGCCTTCTAAGCCCGGAACGCCTTGAGTTGGCGCACCACTGACCGCTGTCTCAGTAAATAAGTTTTGACCAATTGGCTCTAAGCCGGTCGGGTTGATAAAGTTAACGGTGTTAATTTGCCCAACCACGGCATTATCGGCTTGACCTTGCAAGCGCACCGACACTTCACCATCTTGAGAGACAATAATCTCAAGTGCGTCATCGGGTACGGTAATTTGCGGCTGTAATAAATAACCTGCACCTGGCGTTACCACATTGCCTTCTTCATCCATGGTAAATTGACCATTACGGGTGTATGACGAAGTGCCATCAGGTAACAGTACTTCAAAGAAGCCCTCACCTTGGATCATTAAATCAAGCGAGTTATCGGTAGTGATCATATCCCCTTGGGTATGAATTTTTTGTGTTGCCACTACTTTGGCACCTGCACCAAGCATTAAGCCTGACGGCATTTCTGTGTCTTGCGCGCTGCGACCACCTGGCTGGTTAATGGTTTGGTACAACAAGTCTTCAAATACCGCGCGACTTTTCTTAAAACCAACCGTACTGGCGTTTGCCAGGTTATTGGAGATAACAGCAATATCTTTCGTTTGCGCATCTAAGCCAGTTTTACTAATCCACAATGCTGGGTTCATACTTCACCTCGAAAAAATAAATTAGAAAGCACGCAGTAACGAAGAACTTGCTGAGTCAATTTCTTCTGCTGTTTTCATTAGTTTCAACTGCATTTCAAATTGACGTTGCAGCGCGATCATGTCCGTCATCTCATTGACAGGGTTAACGTTACTTGACTCCAGCATACCGCTGCTGAGCATGACGGTAGCATCAGCGGGCTCAATTTCGCCGTCTTTGCGACGAAACAGGCCGTCATTGCCCTTTTCAATATCACGAACATCTGGGTTCACCATTTTGATTCTACCGGCCGCTTCTTGCTGATTAGCCGGCGCACCAACAGGTTGAAACATAATGGTGCCATCATCTGAAATATAAATATTATCCAAAGGCAATGGCAAAACGATAGGACCACCATCGCCGACAAGTACATCACCGTTTGTGGTTTCCAAAGCGCCGGTTTCGGTTAACCTAAGTTGCCCTGCTCTGGTGTAAGCTTCATCACCTTCTGGTGTTTGCACGGCCAACCAACCATCGCCTTGAATCGCAACGTCTAGATCGCGCCCGGTAGTGAGCATAGAGCCGCCGCCAAAATTTTGGCTGGCGCGTTCAGTCATCGAGAACACACGCGTCGGTAACCCTTCACCAAAGGCCTGCATGGTTCTAGCTTGCGCTAAATCCGCTTTAAACCCCGTGGTTTTGGCGTTAGCTAGGTTATTGGCGGTTACCGCAAGTGCGTGCATATTCTGCTTGGCACCACTCATTGCGATATAGAGCATTTTATCCATACAGGACTCCGATCACCGTTGCTTAGGTATTATTCAAATATCGTTAGGTATGTAAAAGCAATTAAGGTGCCAACAAGCAGAAATAAAAAATAAATAGCGGAAATAAACAAAAAGAAAGGACTAACTAAGGACTACCGAAACACTAAATAAGGAGTAAAAAAGGAGTAAGCAAGAAATAAAAAACCTCAATCTCTGGTGAAATTGAGGCTTCAAAGTCGTAGCAAGTTACGGCCGACTTAACTATCGGATCTGTAATATAGTCTGGTTCAATTGGTTATCCACTTCAAGCGATCGCGAGTTCGCTTGGAAGTTACGCTGCGCGGAAATCAAATCGATAAGCTCGGCGGTTAAGTTTACGTTTGACTGTTCAAGAGCCGATGAGTTAATGGTACCAAAAGTACCTGAACCTGCTTCACCAGCGAGCGCTTCACCGGAGGTTAAACTTTCTTTCCACGACGTACCACCGACCTGCGTTAACCCTTGGTTATTCGCAAAGTTTACCAGAGCCACCCGTGCTAGTGGCTCAGACGTACCATTGGAATAAGTGGCACGAATTAAACCATCGTCATCAATATCAAGCCCAGTTAATCGACCCACCGCTAGACCGTCTTGCTCAAGTGAGGTGACCTCAAAACCCGCAGCATATTGCGTTGGTTCATTTGGGTTCCCCCCCGTAGTGTCCAAGTTAAAGTCAATCGTAAGAGTTTGTTGTGGATCAGCACCATTAGTCAAAATACCCGCGCCCAATGGAGCTGTTGTTAGAACATTAGGGTATTGACCTTTAAACTCACCACCAGCAGAAAAATACATACGTGCGGCGCCCGTCGGTATACCAGCGCCAGTTGGAACCACATTATTTGGTTGCGTGTTATCAGAACCAGCACCAGTACCTGTATCAGCAATATTTACTTGCTGGCCATCAACGGCCGTATAAACATCCCACTCATTCGCCGCCGATTTTTTAAAGTAGTAGGTCATCACATGGCTATCACCTAAACTATCAAAGACAGTAACCGAGGTAGAGTGGTTGTAGGTTAGCGGGTCGGTAATATCAAATGCCGCGGCAATCACTGGGTCACCAGCGGGTAAGTTCATACGAATATCAATTTCACGACTTTGCATAGGGGAACCAGACGCCGTTGGAATTTGGATCGGTGATGCGGTACTGAGCGCTACAGATGATGACGAGCCATCACTGTTTACTGGGAAGCCTAACAAATGGCCACCTTGCGAGTTAACCACAAAGTTATCGGCATTTAACTTAAATTCACCGGCTCGCGTGTAAGAGCGCTCTAGGCTGCTTAGTTCCGGTACTGTGGCAAAAAAGCCATTCCCTGTAATCGCCAAATCAAGGGCGTTATTGGTAAATCGGATACTCCCCTGGGAAAATTGCTGCGCGACTTCCGATGTTAATACACCGTCACCCGCTTTTGTATTACCGGCAGCAAGTAGTGATGTTGCAAAGACATCAACAAATTCTGCGCGCGACTCTTTAAAACCTGTGGTGTTAACGTTTGCAATGTTGTTTGATGTTACATCTAAATCTTTTTGGGCAGCGTTCAAGCCACTGAGTGCGACATTAAAAGTCATAGTTTCACCTCTTGGAAATCTTTTCTTGAATCAACTTGTTGAGCTAGCTTGCTGAGCTAAAGTGAAGGCCTAGCCTTGAGTTACTTCAACAACATCCGATAAATTCATTGTTGAACCACCATTGAGGTTCAACACTATATTGCCGCCAGCCCCTGCTAGCGTCACACTGTCTACTTTTCGATAGGTCATGGCCTGTAATTCAGACGCTTGACCATCAACTAAACCGGCCACTCGAAAACGATATGCGCCTTCAGGTGCAAGCTCGCCAGTTGAAGTCATACCGTCCCATGTGAAGGAAGACTCACCTGCACCCACTTTACCAACCGGCACGGTTTGGATAATCTCACCGGCGGTATTCTCAACATAGATGTTGACATTACTGGCTGGCTTGTCGGTTATAATTTTGCCCTTGGGCTGTTCCCCTGTTGCCATACCAAAGATGTTGTCTTCAACCAATACGCTACGGCCAACTAGTGAGGAAGCTTGCAGCGCTTGGCTTGATGACATGGTATTAGCAAATTCACCGAATGAATCATTAAGGCGAGAGACACCGTCGGTGGTTGAAAACGCCGTCATTTGAGAAATCATTTCGTTGTTCTCTACAGGCTTGGTAGGGTCCTGATGAGCAAGCTCTTGAGTCATCAAGGCAAAGAAATCTTCTTGGGTTAACATGCCGTTGTTTTCATCGGCTTCCGGTACCCCAGTTTCACGTTGCCAGCGAAGACCGTCTAAACCGCTGCTGCCACTTACTGAATCCATACTCTATCTCACTCTAACTTCTGCCTAAGCTGGTTTAGCTTTGGCCTAATCTCAAGGTTCTGTTCACCATATTCTTGGCAGACTCCGCCAATTGAATATTGGTTTGATATGAACGTGAGGCAGAAATCATATTGGTCATTTCTTCCATTACGTTCACATTCGGTTTGTAGATAAAACCGTCTTTGTCTGCCATTGGGTGATCTGGCGAATATTCAACGTTCAACGGTTTATCACTTTCTACAATACCAAGCACTTGTACCCCAACCGAACCTTCTTGCCCAGCGGCAGCTTTTTGCATCTCGGCGGCAAAGACCGGATGCCGAGCGCGATACGTTTGATCTACGCTACTGCTAACACTGTCGGCATTGGCAATATTACTGGCTGTGGTGTTCAATCTTACCGATTGTGCCGCCATGCCTGAGCCACTGATATCAAATACATTAAATAAGCTCATTATTATTGCCCTCCAGACAGTGCTTTTTTCAGCCCTTTAACCTTGGAATCTAAAAATTGCACGCTGGCTTGATACTGTAGTGTATTTTCCAGATACAAGTTTCGTTCCACTTGTACATTTACCGTATTGCCATCACCCGTATCTGGTTGATCTGGAACACGAAAACCTTCACCACTACTCATTTCACTACGAATATCGAAGTGCTTTTCATGGGTGCGAGACATGCCGCTTTGTTGATTTTTTGCCGCACTGGCAAGTGCGTCTTGGAAGTTCATGCCCTTGGCTTTGTAGCCAGGCGTGTCGGCATTGGCGATATTACTCGCAATAATCTCTGCGCGTTTTGCACGCAACATCATCCCTTGCGGGTGAATGCCAAACGCTTTGTCAAAACTAATAGCCATAGTGCTACCTCCAAATCATTTGGAAGTAGCTATTCAATAACTATGCCAACAAAAGCGTCAAATTTATGATTGTTTTTGATAGACGATGCCGGGATTGCATCTAAGCATGTCAAATTGTTGATTTAAACCGGAGAGCGACTCAGATGCGCCAAGGAATAAATAACCGTCTTTATTTAACACACCGTGAATTTGTGAAAGGATTTGCGCTTTAATCTCAGGCGAGAAATAAATAAGTACATTGCGGCAAAACACAATATCAAATCGCCCCATCAAACTATAGCTATTAAGCAGGTTTAACGGGCGAAAGCTGACGAGCTTACGCACGGAGTCTTTGACCTTTAGCATGCCATTGTCGCCAGGTTCAAAAAACTGGCGCTTGCGCTCTTGGGACAACCCTCTTGCCAGCGCCAAACCGTCATAATGGGCGTATTTACAGTGCTCTAACATTGTACTTGAAATGTCTGTACCGACAATTTGTACGCCGCCGGGAAAAGCCCCCGGTTTCGTTTGTAAATACTCCAAAACGGTCATCGCAATGGAATATGGCTCTTGCCCGGAAGAGCTGGCCGCTGACCATATTTTTAATGGTGTGCGCTGTCCTGCAAAAGCCGGGAGAATTTTACTTTTCAGTAATTGAAATGGATAGTCATCCCTAAACCACAAAGTTTCATTGGTGGTCATGGCGTCAATAACAGCCGCTCTCAGTTGGCGCTCCATTGGGCTAAGCGTGCGCTTTACAAGCTCAGCCAATGAGGCAACTTCAAACTTAGTCATTAAGGGGGCAAGCCGACTTTTTACTAAGTACTGTTTATTTTCACCAAGTACAATACCGCACTGTTGCTCTAAAAACGTACGAAAGTCGTGATAACTTTTATCGTCTAGTTGTCTAGCTGGCACTAAGATGTCCTACCCAAAAACCAAAAAATGAGGATCAGTCTTCAATTTTCAACCACTTTTTAACGGCAGTGGCTAACTCATCTGGATGAAACTTTGGAATGAAGTCTTCAGCGCCAACCTTCTCAACCATGGCATTGTTAAATACACCGCTTAATGATGTGTGCAGAATAACCGGCATTGAGCGCATCTTTTCATTGTTTTTGATTTCAGCGGTTAAGGTATAGCCGTCCATTTCTGGCATTTCAATATCCGAAATTAACAGCGCAACTTTTTCTTCAATCGTACTACTGCATTGTTCGGCAATTTCAGTCAGTTGGTTTAAGGCGTCTTGACCATTTTTAGCCAGTACCATTTTTAATCCCAGTGGCTCTAATGCGCGTTTCACTTGATTGCGCGCTACCGTTGAATCGTCCGCAATCATGATAACGCGTTCGCCTAAGCTCATACCGACCGACGCATCCGCAACTTCTTCACTGAGATCTGTTGATACAGGGTTGATCTCGTTAAGGATTTTTTCAACGTCTAAAATTGATACCATTTGCTTTTCAATTTCAGTTACCGCAGTCAAATAACTCGACTTACCCGCCCCTTCAGGTGGTGGCATAATGTCTTGCCAGCTCAGTGTCGTTATGCGCTCTACGCCAGCCACTAGGAATCCCTGAACACTTCGGTTGTATTCAGCAATGATAATGAAGCAATTTTCCGAGAGTGGTATCTCAGGGCCGCCAGTCGCTTTGCTCAAATCGATGACTGAAATCGTTTGGCCGCGAATATGGGCAACCCCTTTGATGTATGGATCCTGATTTGGAAGCGATGTTAATTGAGGACATTGAAGCACTTCACGTACTTTAAATACGTTGATACCAAAGCGTTGCGGCCCAATTAATTTGAATAGCAATAGTTCGAGTCGGTTCTGGCCAACTAGCTGAGTACGTTGGTTTACCGAGTCTAAAATGCCCGCCATAGTTACCCCTTAATCTACTGTGCGACAGAAAAGGCACAATTCTTGTTTACAGTTAATCTAACATTAGTCTACGCGCCTGTTTTTTGACAGCGCAGTTAGCTACTCACATTGATATTAAGCCACTTTGATATTAAGCATAGTCGAGTATTTAACATCAATAATTGAACGATATTAACACATGAGTAAATTTAAAGTTTTTTTCGCTATTTTAACGCTGGCTTATCAGCTTCAATCGCAAGTGTTTGCAACTAGCTTTGACCGTGAATTTGTTGAACAGTTAGCTCAACAAGCCGTACGCGATAGCTTCTCCGGCGTTGCCAACCGCAAAATATCGGTAAGCGCAGCTAAACTCGATCCAAGAATCGTCATCAAATCTTGTGACCAAAATTTGCAGGCCAATATACCTGATATTAACAATAGTAGAAACGTAAATGTTAAAATAACTTGCGAAGGATCAACCCCATGGAACCTGTATGTTCCTGTGAAGGTAGCCGTTAACGCGCCTGTTGTGGTCGCCAAATTCGCCATCGACAGAGGAAGTATGCTAACACCGGACAACATCCACGTTGCTTATGTTGATGAAAAGCGATTGCGCGGTGAGGCTATCGCCAATCCAAACTCGTTGTACGGCGCAAAAGCCAAGCGCAATATTGTCAAAGGCAAAAGCATATCGCCCAATCATGTCTGTTCAGTGTGCAAAGGGGATAGCGTTACCCTGATTGCCAGTAGCAGCTCGTTTAATATTAAGACGTCAGGCACTTCTGTATCAAACGGCCACCTGGGCGATAAAGTTAGGGTTAAAAACAACCGTTCGGGTAAACTAGTTACTGGCCGCGTTACTGGCGTAAATAAAGTGACCATTAATTTATAAATTTTGGTAAAGAAATTCAGTAATTGGCCGATAATATTATAGAATGAGTAATACACATAACGCAGGTGTAAGAAATGGCTATTAATATCAACAACTTGAATAATAACAATCAAGTTAGTCGAACGGTTCAGCAACAACAAAGTGAAGTAAAGACACAAGTCGATCAAAAGGCGAGCAATTCATCTCAAGCGACGAAAGTTAGCCAAGACTCGGTGTCACTAACACCACAAGCGAGACAATTGAGCGACATCCAGAAGAAAAACGGAGATGCGCCAACGGTGAACCAAAAGAAAGTTGACCAATTAAAAGAAGCGATTCAATCAGGTGCTTATAAGGTTGATGCGCAAAAATTAGCGGACAGCATCGCTAAATTCGAGTTTGATTTACTGTAGAGGACATTCATGACTGCTAGTGCATCTCAACAACTGCTGAATAAGCAATTAGAGCAACTCCAATCCTTACTGCAACTCTTAGCGGACGAAAAGGTATTGTTGACGCAGCGAGATCCTGAAGCATTGAATGCCCTTACCCAGCAAAAGCAAACCCTGCTTTTAGCGATAGAAAGCTTAGACGCGAACATTGGCCAAAATCCACAATTCCTGGCTGATAAACAACAAGGATTATTAGCAGAGCCACTGCAACAAATTGAATCAACCTTGGCTGAATGCCAAGCGCTAAACCAAGTTAACGGCCAAATTATTGCTCATTCACAACTCGCCGTTGAACGCATGAAAACAACGCTATTAGAGCGCCATAATCGCTCTTCGATGACTTACGATAACAAAGGTAAAAAACACGCAGGGTTAAGTAGCCTTAACGTTAAAGCCTAAGTTAGCGTCAGCCAGCTTTAAAGATTCACATCTAAAGATTCACATCTAAACATTCGCGCATAGCGGCTATTGTTCAAAGCCCTGAAATGTAGCACCAAAGTATTTCCCCAAACAAAGTGCGCCGCGCCCCTTACCTTTATCCCTTAATTTCTAGCCTCCTGTTTGCACCTCTTAGCCCGCTAAACTAGCAATTTTCCCCTATTCTTAATATTTTCATATACCTTTTTTCAGCCAATAAAAAACGCCAGCAAAAGCTGGCGTTTAAGATTGATATAGCGCGAGATAATCGGCGGCTATTTTTCCGATTTGCGCTCTGTCCCCGCTTGTGAAGCTGTATCTTTATTTTCTGAAGACACGGTCTCGTGGCGCGCAGAAAAGTCTGCGTCGTTATCGTCGTCACCGACAACGTGCTCTAATTTTAGTTTTTTTACTGAGCGCACCGTTGTCACGGGGCCAGAGCAAGCGTAAAGCACAAAAATGGCCATTAAGAGTTCAGCTGGGCTAGAAGCGACAACGACAAATACCAGCACAATCAACAGCACAACAATAAAGCTAACTTTGCCTTTCCAGTCAACTTCTTTAAAGCTGTTATACCTAAAGTTACTGACCATCAATAGCCCGGTGATGATGGTTAAAATCCCCATCGCGAAGCCGTAATCTTGGCCATTGACTTGATACTCAGTACCAACCCAAACAATACTTGCTATCACGCCCGCCGCAGCAGGGCTTGCTAAGCCTTGAAAATAACGCTTGTCGGCAACACCTACTTGCGTATTAAAACGCGCGAGCCTAAGCGCGGCACCTGCAACAAAGACAAACGCCGCTAACCAACCAAATTTCCCCATACCGGACAATGCCCAATTATAGGTTACCAACCCGGGCGCAATACCAAAAGACACCATATCCGCCATGCTGTCATATTCAGCGCCAAACTCACTTTGCGTATTGGTAATGCGCGCAACTCGCCCGTCTAAGCCGTCGAATATCATTGCAACAAAAATAGCGACTGCAGCAGCCTCAAAGTGACCGTTCATCGATGAAACAACGGCGTAAAACCCAGAAAACAAGCCTGCTGTGGTTAGCAAGTTAGGTAACAAATAAATACCTCGGCTTTGGTTTGCGTTAGCGTTTGACGTACTCATAAAAGCAGGAAAAATCCAGTTCGAATAAAAGCAGTTAATTTAGCACAAGTAATTACGTGAAGCATTACGTAAATAGTGTAAATATGTGGCACGAGTGCGAATAATTAGGATAGCGTTATTAACCTTTCGTTAAGCCATAATAAACAGTAGCAACAAGGATTTACGTATAAAATTATTGTGAACAAACTCGCTTAACGTTTAGTATGGGTTAAACTTTATTCAATGTTGTTGGCTGGGAAGTTTGTTAGTAAAGGGCCTTATTTATGTATAAGTTCATTGCAACACTGTGCTTGATATTGTTAACACTAACGGGGAACGCACAAGACACAACCGTATATCGCTGGGTTGATAATAATAATATTGTTCACTTTAGCCACGAGCACCCTACAGATAAAGACTACGCCCAGATCAATGTACAGGTAGCTTATACTCCCGCGCGGCCAGAGGCTGAAAACAGCGCTTTTGTCGATCAGTGGTTAGCTGAGCGCGCCGCCGAAAAAGCTGCAGCATCAGCCCAGCAACAAGCGCGACAACGCGCTGAACTCATCAGCCAAAACTGTCGTGCTGCGCAACTAAACTTGAAAATGTTAGGTGGCTTTGAGCGCATTCTGTTTAACGCGCCAGACGGCAGTTCACGCCTATTGAGTCCGGAAGAGAAACAAGCGCAGTTGCTGCTCAATCAAAAAAACGTTGAAATCTACTGTGATGACGACGAAAGCTCATCGAAAAGATAACAAGCGGTTTCCCAAGTGCCTTTTTATCGTCAAATTGCCCTATCCTGAATTAGTTCACCGATATCGTTTAATGGCAATAAGTAACGCTGGTTCAACATGCCCGCAGCGTTACTTATATTTATTTCCAGCCTAGCTCGCACTAAAGTCGAAACGATCGCCGTCAGCTTTAACGGTAATGGTTTGCCCCTTCTCAAATTCTCCTGCGAGTAAGCGCTGTGCAAGTGGGTTTTCAATATCTGTTTGAATAGCTCTTTTTAAGGGCCTTGCACCATACAGAGGATCAAACCCTACCTCGGCAATTTTCGCTAATGCCGCTTGTTCAACCTGCAAACTCAATTCCTGATCAGCTAAACGCGATGATAGCGAATCAATCTGAATTTTAGCGATCTCTGCAATTTGAGCAGCCACAAGCGGATGAAAGACAACGGTATCATCAACCCGATTAATAAACTCAGGTTTAAAATGTTGGCTAAGCTCTGCCATTACCGATGCGCGCATCAAGTCGTACTCATCATCGCCTTGATAACTTTGAATGACTTGAGAGCCAATATTAGACGTCATGATAATGACGGTATTTTTAAAATCGACGGTGCGGCCTTGACCGTCGGTCAAGCGGCCGTCGTCTAACACTTGCAGTAAAATATTGAACACGTCAGGGTGGGCTTTCTCAACTTCGTCAAGTAACACCACAGAATAGGGTTTTCGTCGCACCGCCTCGGTCAAGTAGCCACCCTCCTCGTAACCTACGTAACCTGGAGGTGCCCCAACTAAACGGGCGACTGAATGTTTTTCCATAAATTCTGACATATCAACACGCACCAGCGCGTCTTCGGTGTCAAACAAAAACTCAGCTAATGCCTTGGTTAGTTCGGTTTTCCCGACCCCAGTTGGCCCTAAGAATAAAAATGAGCCAATCGGCTGATTGGGATCGGCCAGTCCAGCGCGAGACCGGCGAATGGCATTAGCGACCGAGACCACAGCTTCAGATTGACCAATCACCCGTTGATGTAACTCTTGCTCCATGCTCAGCAGCTTTTCGCGCTCTTGGGAAAGCATCTTGGCAACAGGAATGCCAGTAGCGCGGCTCAGCACATCAGCTATTTCAATTTCCGTTACCTTATTGCTGAGTAAACTCATTTCCTGCATTTCGGCTTGGCTCGCTAAGTCTAATTGCTTCTCTAGCTCGGGAATTTTGCCGTATTGCAGCTCCGACATGCGGTTTAAATCACCAGCACGGCGAGCTGAGTCTAAATCAATCCGCGCTTGTTCAAGTTCCGCTTTTATTGTTTGTGTGCCTTGCGAAGCCGCTTTTTCTGTCGTCCAAATCTCGTCTAACTCATCGTATTGTTGCTGCGTTTCTTTGATTTCGGCTTTGATGGCGTACAAGCGTTTGATTGACGCGTCATCAGTGTCTTTCGCTAACGCCCGTTGCTCTAATTTAAGCTGAATTAACTTGCGCTCTAATTTGTCTAAATTTTCTGGTTTAGAGTCCATCTGTAAGCGAATACTTGAGGCCGCTTCATCAATTAGATCGATTGCCTTGTCAGGTAATTGGCGGTCGCTAATGTAACGGTGAGACAGTGAGGCAGCGGCAACGATTGCCGGATCGGTAATATTGACTGAGTGATGCAACTCGTAACGCTCTTTTAAACCACGCAAGATGGCGATAGTGTCAGTAACGCTCGGTTCATCAATGATCACTTTTTGAAAACGGCGCTCAAGCGCAGCATCTTTTTCAATATACTGACGATACTCATCTAATGTCGTTGCGCCAACGCAGTGTAAATCGCCACGCGCCAAAGCCGGTTTGAGCATATTACCTGCATCCATTGCTCCGTCAGTTTTACCTGCGCCAACCATAGTGTGTAATTCATCGATAAAGAGAATGACTTGGCCCTCAAGTTTCGCCAACTCATTAAGCACGGCTTTTAATCGCTCTTCAAATTCCCCACGGTATTTCGCCCCGGCAACTAAGGCGCCCATATCAAGTGATAACACTTGCTTGTTTTTCAGCCCTTCTGGCACTTCGTGATCAACAATACGTTGTGCCAAGCCCTCGGCAATTGCTGTCTTACCGACACCGGGGTGACCAATTAATACCGGGTTATTTTTCGTTCTGCGTTGTAATACTTGAATGGCTCTGCGGATTTCATCATCTCGCCCAATCACAGGGTCCAACTTGCCTTGCTCTGCACGTTCCGTGAGGTTAACAGTAAACTTATCCAGCGCTTGACGAACATCTTCCGCATTTGGGTCATTCACTTTTTGACCGCCGCGAATACGCTTTATCGCATCTTTTATCCGCGCCTCGGTTGCTCCCAGAGACTTGAGAATTTTTCCAAGTGTGCCGGTATCTTCCAAAGCCGCCAGTAAAAACACATCAGAGGAAATATAAGCATCTTTTAACTTTTGCGCGTATTTATCACACAGGTTAATTAAATTGCCTGTTGTTGAAGATAGCTGCACTTCGCCGCCCACGCCGTGCACTTTCGCCAAGCCATCAAGTGCTTTGTCCACTTGCTGTGTTAACGAATTCACATCAATACCTGCGCTTTTTAACAACGGAATGACACTGTTACCAGATTGTTTTAACAACGCCATCATTAAGTGTAATGGCTCAATAAATTGGTGATCGCGGCCAAGCGCCAACGACTGGGCATCGGAAATAGCTAATTGAAACGACTGAGTAAATCTGTCTAAACGCATACAAACCTCTGAGCTTGTTAACCACTCGTATAAATTGGCACGTGCTGACCGCTTTTATTAAAAATAGGTCAGCACTATTAGATTACTTTTATCTATAAGGCCTGAACGGCCAAATTCAAGTATGCACGATGGCAGTTATTGATTTAAAACAAATTATCGAACAGTCGGTTAGCGACGACAAATTACCGTCGCCATTCTGCCGGTAATGTTTTCGCGTCGAAAGGAATAGTAGTGCTCAGGCATCGAATAAGTACAATGTGCCAAGCGGCTGATTGCGGTGACGCCAGCGGTATTGAGCAATACCGTAGCAAGTTGGTGTAGGTCGGCCAAATATTTTTGAGGCTCAAGTGCAGTTTCTTTTTGCGCAGGAAAAACGCGGCTTGGAATACGCTTAAAGGCATTGCCCGTTGCCGTATCAAGCGCAGTAAATGCTGACTTAACTTCTTCTCCCACTTCAAATGCGGTTGGGCCAATACAAGGGCCTAGCCACGCAACGAGTTGCTCGCCTGCCCCCCCCATTGCCTCTATTGTACGCTGAATAATATTTTGCGCTAAAGGTCGCCAACCACCGTGAATAGCCCCGATTACCTGCCCAGACTTGTCACTCAGTAAAATGGGAAGGCAGTCGGCAGTCATCACCGCTAGCGCTAGGTGAGGCAGTCGCGTAACCGCTGCATCTGCCGTCACGGGCTCTTGTTGGTGATGTGCAATCACCGCCACTTCTGCCCCATGGACTTGATTGAGCCATTGGATATTCGCGCCATTGGGTAACTGGTTACCAAGGCTTGCGCGATTGGCGCTAACCCGCGTAGGGTCATCACCTACATGCAGCCCTAAATTAAAGCTGGCATAGCCTCTTGTCAGTTCAGTATTGCCAGCACGCTGGCGAGTTGTTGTAAATGCCTTAACACTGCGACAAAGACCAGCTAAAGGCCAGTGAACATCAACAATATGCTTACCGACAGCTCGTGCTGAGTTGGCTGCCGAATGGTTTATTGAACTAATATTCTTGCTCACTGTTAAGCTTAGTGTCTTCTTTTAGCAAATTCACTAACTCGACAAAATCTTCTGGAATATCTGCACGCCATGTCATTAACTCGCCAGTGATTGGATGATATAACGACAGCATAGCGGCATGCAGCGCTTGGCGCTTAAAGCTGCGCAAGAAGGTTAACAATTCAGGCGTCGCATTCTTTGGTGGCCTTGGACGCCCATTGTATAGTGGGTCACCCACCAATGGGTGAGTAACATGAGCCATGTGAACACGAATTTGGTGAGTACGCCCCGTTTCAAGACGCAGTCGTAAGCGCGTGTGTAAACGGTACTTTTCCATCACGCGATAATGAGTAACCGATGGGCGACCAGACATTGTCACGGCCATATGTGTACGCTTGGTGGCATGGCGACCAATGGGTTCGTCAACGGTACCACCGGCGGTCATAATACCACTGGCAATGGCTTCGTATTCACGGGTAATTTCACGCGCTTGTAAGGCATCCACCAAGTTTGTTTGCGCCGCAATGGTTTTCGCAACGACCATGAGCCCTGTGGTGTCTTTATCAAGGCGGTGGACAATACCTGCACGAGGAATTAACTCAAGTTCAGGACAGTAATGCAACAAAGCATTAAGCACTGTACCGTCGGGATTACCGGCGCCGGGGTGAACAACAAAGTCAGCGGGTTTGTTAATCACCAAAATATCATCGTCTTCATAAACAATATTGAGCGGAATATCTTGTGGTTCAAAGCGCACTTCGGCTTCAATCGTCGCGTCGATCTCTACCGTTTCTTCGCCAAACACTTTTTCTCTTGCTTTGGTTGTTACTTTGCCGTCTAGCTTTACATTACCCGCTAAAATCCATTCTTTTAGGCGTGAGCGCGAATAATCAGGAAACATTTCCGCTAATGCTTGGTCTAAACGTTTTCCTAAGCAGGATTGGGGAACGATTTCTTGATGTTGGATAATTTCGGCCATTAAAATCTCTTTGCTATCAAATTAGTATTTGCACTGTGCAAGGCAAGAATGCTGAGTTAGAATGCTGCTCAACAAAAAAGAAAAGCATTTTACCCTTTTGTTTAGGGCTTTCATAACAATTTTAACGAAAACAACCTAGTGATAACCGAGTCTATGGATAAATTGACCTTAAGAGCTGTAGTGTTAGCCGCAGTCGTAACGCTTGCTGGCTGCTCTTCTTCTGATACTGATATCGAAAAAGTACCTGATCGTTCAGCCCAAGCGCTGTTTGTTGATGCCCGTGAAGCACTTGATAACGGTTTATATCAAAAAGCCATTCAGATTCTATCGGCGATAGACTCGCGCTTTCCTTTCGGCCCAATCTCACATCAAGTGCAGCTAGACTTGTTATTCGCTTACTACAAAACAGGCAATGCAGAGCAAGGCATTGCCCTTGCAGATCGCTTTCTGCGCTTAAACCCCAAGCACGCCAATGTGGATTATGTTTACTACATGCGCGCGTTGATCAATATCGCCACCGAAGAGAATTTATTTCAGGATTTAGCGGGTATTGATCGCTCTGACCGCGACCCTAGCGCATCGCGCGAGGCATTCAAAGATTTACGCAAGATTGTTGATGATCACCCAAACAGTAAATACGCAAGTGATGCACGTAAACGTATGATTGCGATCAAATCTCGCCTCGCTAAGTACGAGCTTGCTGTCGCTAAGTTTTACTTAAAACGAGAAGCGTATGTTTCTGCCGCTAACCGCGCTAGATATATCGTTGAATACTATGCACCAACACTAGAAACGGAAGCTGCGCTTGAATTAATGGTTGAGTGCTACCAAGCATTAGGGTTAGAAGAATTAAAGCGCAACACACTGCAAGTGCTGGCCGCGAACTACCCCAACAATGCCCTGTTGAGTAACTAGCTCGGCTCAGATACGAAAAAGCTGCCCTTTGAACGAAGAGGCAGCTTTTTTATTAGCTGGGTTTTACTTAGCGTACAGCAACTAAATTGCCGCTTCGTCTTCTTCACCAGTGCGGATGCGAATCACACGCTCTACATCCGTAACAAATATCTTACCGTCACCAATTTTTCCCGTTTGTGCGCTTTCGATAATAGCATCAACACAACGCTCTACATAACTTGAGGCAACGACAATTTCTATTTTCATTTTTGGCAGAAAGTCCACCATGTATTCCGCACCGCGATATAGCTCAGTGTGCCCTTTCTGACGACCGAAGCCTTTAACTTCCGATACCGTCATACCTGTGATGCCTATTTCACCTAAAGCTTCACGAACATCATCCATTTTGAATGGTTTAATGATTGCTTCAATTTTTTTCATTTCGACGCCTTACCTGTTTGTATCGCTATAAGCTCAATTATATGCTGATATTTTAAAAACAAAATAACTAATTCAATGGGGATAAGCGCAGAAAACTCAACCATTTGAATTATTTTCACGTATAAATGGTCTGCACAAGCAAGCACGCTTTTTGTTACACTCTACTTAACTATTTTTGATATGAAGGATTAACAATGAATCAGCAACTGATCATTGAAGAAATGAAAGTGCTACCTGAGATCGACCCTGCTTTTGAAGTGCAGCGCCGTGTAGCCTTTATCAAAAAACAGCTCTTGAGTTCATCGTTAAAACACTTAGTGTTAGGTATCAGTGGTGGTGTCGACTCGTCCACATGTGGCCGATTGGCGCAGTTGGCCGTCAATGAGTTGAACCAAGAGCATGGCACCGACGAGTACAAGTTTATCGCGGTAAGACTCCCTTACGATGTGCAAGCTGACGAAAAAGACGCGCAAACGGCGTTATCATTTATTGCGCCAAGCCATGTGGTCACGACAAATATTAAACAAGGTGCCGACGGTATTCATCAAGAAACACTGAGCGCACTGGGCGAAGCACAACTGCTTGATGCCAGCGATAGTCAAATCGACTTTTCCAAAGGTAACGTAAAAGCTCGCGCCCGCATGGTGACTCAGTACCATATTGCCGGCATTTTGGGTGGCTTAGTGATAGGTACTGACCACTCAGCCGAAAATATTACCGGCTTCTTCACTAAATGGGGAGATGGCGCGTGCGATCTAGTCCCGTTATTTGGCTTGTCAAAACGCCAAGTAAGACAAATCGCCAAGCACTTAGGCGCTCCTGCAATTTTGGTAGAAAAAGCACCAACGGCTGATTTGGAAGACCTAGAACCGGGTAAAAAAGATGAAGACGCCCTAGGCCTTAGTTACGACCAATTAGATGACTTCCTCGAAGGGAAGCCTGTTGCGCAGGAAGTGCACGATCATATCATTGGCATATACCAACGAACGCAACACAAACGCTTAGCCATACCAACTATCTACGATTAGCCCTCCTCCTAAGCCTGATCAGTATTTGGTCTTACTCGCCAACAATGGTATAACTGTTGGCGAGAATTTGACCGCTCGTTGTTAATACCAATTAAATTAATTGAGCAATTCAGAGCGCTGTCAGCGGTGGGAGAACAAGCCAAATTTTTGTTGATATAGTTATTCTACATCTCATCAATTTGGCGCCGTTATCGCGACGCTAACACGCTCCCAAAGGGCGAGTTTAAAAGGCTCATATGTGGCGTTATTGATTTTGCTTCTCATATAGAAAAAGGGGAATAAGCATTCTCTGCAATCAATGCCTTACCTACGCGGATGTAGGTACTTAGGTTATGTATAGAGCATATAACCTGTGCCTCTAAGCCTTTTAATTCTCGCTGAATGATTAAGTAGTTATTTCAATTGGTATAGGGTGGCTGAAAATGAAAAATTTAAAAGGATTTACCATTGTTGAGTTGATGGTTACGATTGCGATACTAGGGCTTATGATCGCAATTGCCATACCTAGCTTTAGCGAGTGGGTCGTGAGGATGCGCGTTGATAATGAAATATCATCTCTCCAGCGACTTATCCTCACTACGCGCAATACGGCGATTAATATGGAGCACTCAGTCACTATGTGCCCACTTGATGGTGATACCTGCTCTAATAAATGGAATGACGACATTACGGTTTTTATTGACTTAAATGGCAATGGCCGACTTGAAACAGGTGTTGCTATTGATATTGACAATGATGGGACTAATGAAAGTCTAGATGAAACGATTATTAGAATAAAAGATGCCGTTAAATCAGGTGATAAGCTGAGCTACAGCAGGAATAGGGTAACCTACAGACCAACGGGTAAAACCAGCTTTATCGGGACATTTAATTACTGCCCTAAAGGGCATACTGACAAGGTAAGAGGTATTAAAGTATCGCTATTTGGCCGTGCTTACCAATCAAAAGACACTAACAATGATGGTATGGACGAATTTAGGGATAATACCACGCCAAGCTGTTAAGGTTGGTTTGGTATTATTGAGAAGACATATGAGTTAGTTGAGCGTGAGTTAATTAAGCGCTTTATTTGTCACTGGCTTCATCAAGCCTTATGGCATTAACATTAACAAAAGTTTCATCATCATATCGACATTCGATTGAACGCAGAACCGTTCGTTTGCTCACTTCGAGTCGCCCATCTTCTCTCTCTACGACAAAATCAATTGGCTCACCAATAATTTGCTCTTTGATTTGCTCGGGTGTCACCGTGCGGTCATCAAGCCATAATCGATATAAATACGGACTCCCCCCTGAAAGTTGGGTATAACATTTAATTGCGAAGCCATAATCCTCGGCAGTCGCTTGTGCATAGCTTGAGTAACTCATACTGGATAACGCCCAGCCTAGGCCCGTGAATATCAATGCGGTAACTTTCATGTTATTTCTCCCAGCAATCAGCTGATTTTGCTTTACGAGCGCCAGTGTTATCAATGGTCAGCCATAGACAAGCCGCATCAACTGTTGCCTGCTGATTTTTCCCTGTCGCTTTTATGGTAAACGCCGAATTAGTGGCACTTGTGATTTCAACGCTATAGAGACCATTCTCTGTTTTCATGACCTTATCTTGTTGTCCCACAGCTGTTAAATCACTTGGGTAAGTGCGATGGTCAAGGTGATGTTGCTCCATTAAATTGGCCAAATTCAGCAGCACCTGCTGCGCTTCAGAGCGGTTTGCCTTGGCGACATATTGTGTATACGAAGGATAAGCGACCGCCGCAAGAATACCGACAATGGCCACAACTATCATCACCTCAATTAACGTAAACCCTAATTTAGTTTGTTTCATTAATTGTCTTCTCCTACCACTAAATTACTTTGCATGGTTTTTAGTTTCACGCCGGAACAATCGCCATTTGCTTCACATAAACGCAAGGCATCACCCGCAATTATTGCCAGCGAGCTACCCTGTACTTTATTGGTTGGCTGTGGATTATCAGGGTCTGGTTCTGGGTCTGGAATACTTACCACGGGAATGCTGTCAACCAACGCGCTATTTACTTCAAGAATGCGTTTTGAGTATATCTCCGTACCGAACGACAAATCTAATGCATACAAGTAACCAGAGCCCGTTTCAGTAATTTCACATGAGTTTGCGTTAGTGCTGGGCGGCGCATAGCTATTAAAATAGGCGACACCGGAAACAACCCTTGGCGTGGCCACGCTTTTCTCGCCAGACTGTTGGGCAAGATCAAGCCGCCAACCTTTTTTCAAACTGACACTGGCGGCTAATTGGTCGAATAAGAGTTGATAATTCGCTGAGTTTTTATCCAACTGGCCAAAGGGATCTGCTGTGTAATCAGCCAGATCATTGTAAGTAATGACATCAGGCGCTTGACTAAACTCTTGGGTAAGGATGTTTTCATCCTTGAGCATAAATAAACTGTCGTCAGTCACTTCATCAAGTGGATTAGTCCTGTCACCACTGCCAATAAGAATGGCATCATAAGGGCGCTCTGTTTTAAAAAACTGTGTTTTCTTAATGCCATCGACTTCGACTTCTTTCGCTATCGTTTCTGTAATTAATGCTCTAGCAATAGTGGGCTCAGCAAAAAAACGTCGGTCAACATTGTGGCTATTACCACCTAAGGCTGCTAATTGGGTTGCCTGCCACGCTTTAGTATCTGTGCCCGGCATATCCACTCGCCAGACATTGCCCCCGGTATCGCCTGCGTAGAGGCGGTCAACATAGCCATCAGAGTCACTGTCGAGTGTTGCAATAGAAGAAGGAATGCTATCAGTGCCCGCAAAAGCAGGCGAAGTGTTAGGTGTTAATCTCCATTTGATCTCACCCGATAGGGCATCAAGCATAAAAAAGCCACGTCCTTTCGTATTCACTGGCGCTGCGTCGCCTTGAATATCATTGGCCGTATCATACCCACCGCCAATAAATAGCACCGGTTTAGGAGTATCGCCTTCGCTATTAATAAGGCTGTAACCAATACGGGGCGTCGACCACGACTGCTTGATTTCGGAGCCAAAATCACTGCCCGTTTTATGCCACAATAATTTGGGCTTATCGGGGTTGGTCAGATCCAAACCGTAATAAGAATCGCCACCGCGACGAAGGCCAAAAAAGACATAAACCTTATCGTTTGGATCGTCTATTTTACCATTATCATTAACATCAATAATAAAAGAGACTGGCGCACCATCAATACCATAAACTTTATCTGACGAGCTAAAATTTTCTCTTAATGTACGAATATTTTTAAAGAACTCTGTTGGCATAAATGCCCATGATTCACTCACGGTATCGTTATTGGCTGTACTTTGATCAATATCGTCATTGAACATATGCAAGGCACCTGCATTGGTACCGATCAAAATACGAACATCTTGGTCGTCTTTTGAAGTGCCATAATTAAGCACCAAGGGCTTAGAGTGCAATGGGTCACCAAAGACATCGGCGCGCATATCTGATGTCGATTTATCACCATCTTCATCATCGACATCTTGCCCTTTTGCCCAGTTAAGGTATTGATCTATGTCGTTGACATTTACCCCCATAAATGACGCTAACTGCTGATCACCGCCAAAAACACTGGCAACAGTTGATTTATTTTCAAGTTCAATTAAATCACCATCGCCATTGACAACATCAGTGTATATCGTGCGCTGACTTGGCGACATTTTACTGAACATTTCGACCACGCCACCTTTGCTAACCTGACCGCCGTCTTTAGCATTACTGCTACTCCAAATGGTGGTTGCCGTGCCTTTAATATTATTAGTTGTCGCGTCAATCGCAGCGACGTTATTTTTATCAATTAACCCGTCTTTACGCACTTTGAGCTTTTTCAAGTTGCCCGGCCAGCGAGGGCCTTTACTGGGGGTAAACATCGCATAATAGACAGAATCTAAGGTTTCAGTACGGTCAAAGTTATTTGCCCCTACTGATGGCGGGGTAAACGTCGCGTCTTTTTGTAAAATAGAGACAATGGCGGACTGCAGTTCAGATAATAAATCACTAGGATCTTGAGCGTCTAAATAACGACCGCCACCAGCGCTAGCCGCTTCCTTCAATATATTAACCGCATGCTGTTCTCCTAAGGTAAAGCCAACGGTATACAAGTCAGCGGTTTGTTCACCATTACCTTCGTTTTGATCAATATCATTTTCATGCATCCATTTGGCTAACGATTTTAGATAGCTAACCCGCTTAACTAGTTTGCCCTTCGAGTTATAATATTGATAGTTATAGCCGCCTTCATTGTTGTTAGGTAGTGCTTTAACCAAATTATCAGCATGGTTATCAGAAGTAGGCGCACCATCTGACATCAAAATAATATTGATTTTATTACTACAGGTGTTAAAAGGTTTCTTGTAGACAAGCGTGTCGCCAATTTCAGCCGTTTTATCTCTTACGGGTGTAACAGAGCTATCGTCATTGCCATAATAAACATTGCCACCACTTAGGTACCGATAAGCCTCATAAACTGATTCACAAAGCGGCGTATTATTTTTCGCAATTAGATCGTCTATTTTATTCTTGTATGCCTCTGCTTGAGTACTGTCAAAATTATCTTTAAAGCTATTAATAATACGGCCACCATGACGGTTACCATACGGTGACTCATATTTGTTGCGATTAAAGGCAGCCAAAGCAAAGTCAACCGTAGGGGCTGCGTCAACCAATGCCTTCATCGCGGTTTTGGCTATGCTTAACCTAGGAGTATTTGTGGTGCCTATTTTGCTGTTAGCTTTATCACCTAGCAGCCACCTTAAATAGTTAGCGGTATAAAGCGTAACAATTTCACCTGCACCTAATTTTGTATTAGACGAATTTTTATCATCAGTATACGGCGTAACATTACTCGTATCCCCTAACCCGTCTATTGGGTAACCTGATGGAATGTTGTTCCCCTGTTTGTCTTGACTGATATTCTTTGTATCAGATAAGCGAACGTCGTCCCAACAGTCGGCAATATTAATCGAGCTACCGTTGAGTTCAGGTAGCTCTTGCCAAGCACCTGACTGACCACTAAAACGGTATTCACGCATATAGCCAATATAATAACCGACACTTGCTAAGCGTTTTGCGGCGGTATTACAACTATTGTATTGAGCAGGAAAAAAGCGTAGATCTAGTCCGGGAATAGGCTTATTTTTTACTTCCCCCTTGACATAATAAAGTGTGTCTTTACTCAGGTTATCACTGCCGTTGAGCGGGTCATAATTCTCTGACGGTTTATACTCACTTCGCACGGTTACTTTAGAATTCATACTCCCTGAAGTATCAAAAATAACCAGTACTTTAGGACGCTCCTGATTATTTAAGGCAGCATTGCCCAAATAAAGCTCAATATCTTCTGCACACAGTGATAAAGGCAGTAGGGCTGATACGATAAATAATAAACTTTTCATAATGAGTTCCCGCCTTTATTTTACATCTAATATTTGTTGGGCAATGCCAGAATTAATACTGACATTGCTGGTATTGCCCTTGCCAAAGCGATTATCGACTTCGATATTCAGCAAGTTACATTTCACTATTTCTGTTGATGAGGCCAGCTTGCTATGTGGGCAATCAGGTAAGGAGTTATTAAAGTTGCGATTCGTTATTTGCAGCGAGTCAACCGTTACCGACTTCACTGAGCTAACAGGCAAAGGAATGGGAAAACTTTGCCGTGTGAATAAATTGGTACCACTGGTAATTTGGTTGGCAATCACCTCATCGGTGGCACTAATCGCTTCTTGATTGGCGATTAATTTTTCTTGGCTAGCGCCCGACATTTTTATGTCAGCCGTTGAGTTAAGCATCAATGCAGAAGCAACGGCAGTGAGTGAAATTAAAAATACTAAAGCAACAATTAGCACTACGCCTGCTTGCTGTTGCAAACGGTTTAGTCCCATACTTTTACCCCTTTGTTATATAAGCTAATCGTTGAGCTAAATAACATTCGCCTAAAGTTATCACCTGGAGCCGTGTATTTGCCATCAGTATCATTGCCCATGTGATAAACCACATTGTTGGTATAATCATTGTCTGGCTTTAAGTCTCGAACGAGGACATAAATTTTTACCGCCAGAATTTCAACACTTCCGTCATCCCATAAACGGCCAGTACCTGAGCCGCTGTCATTCATATCATTTGCTGAAACAAACGCATTAACCGCGCCATCTAGGTCAGTATCAACACCAAACATAAAACGTATCTTTTCAACACCATCAAGCAAGGGCTGATTAACCATTTTGGCAGGAGAAAGCGAGATGGCTTTTAAGGTGGGAATAGTGACCGAGCCTTGTTTTTGGTCGGCAACGTAATAAATGTGATGTTGGTATTCATGAATTTGCGCATCGCTAATTGCTGGCGCAGGAATCGCCGTTTGCCCCGTAACAATGTGGGCTTCGGTGTAGTTACTCACCAGATAAAAACTTTGTGCATTACGCTGCGCATTAGTAACACTGTTCGTTAATGTGCGTTTGATTTGTAATATGTCTGACTCTTGAGTATTGCGCGTAGCATCGTTAATACAGCCTAAATTATTCGCATCACTGGTTGTTGTGCTCCACAGTGTTCTAAAATGACCATTCGCCGTAGGAAAAGTACCGTTATTTAGCCCTTCGCCAGTGCATTCTAGTGTTGGAGGCATAGGGATTGTCCTCAAATTACTGGTGCTAGGCGATGTCATTAACTGACCAAAATAACCTTGCCTCATTAAATCATCGCTCAACAGGCTAATCGCAAAGCGACCAGTTTCCTGTAATATCCCATAGCGAGAGGTTTCATCGGACGTGGTTCTCATACCAACAAATACCGATAACACCCCTGAAAAAATAACCAAGCCAATGACTAGGGTGATCATCACCTCGACAATATTAAATCCTTTGTGCTTATGCATATATGCTAACTATTTAAAATAAATAAGTTGTTAATTGAATCTGACGTCGGCTGCTATTGACTGTTGAACCACCGCAGCTGCCACCTGCATCTGATGTCTTCGTTTTACCGTCCCACACAATTGTCACTGTGACTTGCTGATTATTGTGCACTATGCACCCGACCGCATTTATCAGGCCACCAACATTTTTGTTACTTTCGACGGCTTCAGCGCCTCTGATCATCTCTGTCCATTCGTAAAGGTCGTACGTACGTAATTCGGCAGGTGTGCATGATGTCGCTTGAGTTTGACAAGACGGACTGGGCTTAGTTAACGAAGCTGCACCGTAAACCCCCTCATAACCTTCGAGAATTAATCCGTCGGCATTATTGTTGCGCATTCGTTCGATAATATCTTGTGCCAGCGCAGAGGCTAATGAACGTTGCATCGCATCAAAGCTGCCTTGCTTGGCGTTTGTTTGTAAGGCAATCGCCCCCAAAACGCCAGTGACAAGAATAAACAATGCAACTAGCACCTCGATTAAGGTCATACCTTTTGATTTAGTAATCATCTAGTCCCCTTGCTTGGAGAACACTCAAGAAATCGACTAACGAGTTAGAAAGGGGAGCGAAGAGATTTCTTCGCAAAAGAAGATACTGGCGATTTATTGCAGCAATAAATACCAGAGAAAAGCCAACATATGTGTTAAATATCACCTTAGTGAACATCATTAACCCATACCTATTTCCATATAATGGGTAGAGGTGACGTTCGCATGTCACTGCACAGTTACTACCCACGGTTGCGTTTAAAGTTATCGCAAATCCGAAACTGCGATCGAATTGTGTAACTTGTTAGATTAAGTTTTTATTATAGCTTAACCTCGTACAATGCTGATTAACTTTTATCCAACCCGAAGATTAACGCAATTCAACGGGAACGGCAAACACTATGTTTTCTTCACGGCCAGGATGTTCGATAACCTCATGACCGCCATAGGATTTTAATTGCTCGATAACTTGTTTCACTAGCACTTCTGGCGCAGAAGCACCGGCCGTTACCCCTACTTTACGTGTACCTTTTAGCCAGTTTTCATCAATGTCTTTGGCGGTATCGATGAGGTAAGAAGTGGTACCGATCTTTTCTGCCAATTCTCGTAAGCGATTTGAATTCGAGCTGTTTTTGGCACCAACCACTAGCAGTAAATCAACCTGCTCCGCAATTGACCTGACGGCGTCTTGGCGATTTTGTGTGGCATAGCAGATGTCATCTTTGCGCGGCCCTTCAATAGCGGGATATTTAGCCTTCAACGCATCAATGACATCGCTGGTATCATCAACCGATAAAGTGGTTTGGCTACAGTAGTGCAAAGCATCGGGGTTCTTTACTTCCAAAGCGGAAACATCTTCCGGTGATTCCACGAGATAAATACCGCCTTCTGCACTGTCATACTGCCCCATAGTCCCTTCAACTTCAGGGTGACCAGCATGCCCAATGAGTACACACTCAACTCCCTTGCGGCTAGCGCGAGAAACTTCCATATGTACTTTAGTGACCAGCGGACAAGTCGCGTCGAATACTTTCAAACCGCGATCTTTCGCTTCTTTGCGAACCGCTTTCGACACGCCATGGGCACTAAAGATAACGGTGGCATCGTCAGGTACTTCGTGAAGTTCATCGACAAAAACTGCGCCGCGATCTTTTAAGCCATTGACAACAAATTTGTTGTGAACGACTTCGTGACGCACGTAAATCGGTGCATCAAATAAATCGAGCGCGCGGTCGACAATGCTGATAGCGCGATCTACACCGGCACAAAAGCCACGCGGGTTTGCTAAGATAATTTCCATCAAAATACCTATTTAATTTCGACCACGTCAATGACGAAAGTAACGTCTTGCCCAGCCAAAGGGTGATTAAAATCAACCGTGACAGATGCGCCAGATACTTCGGTGACCATACCAGGCACTTCACCGCCTGGCGTTGTAAAAGTAATGATACTGCCAACTTTGGCTGGAGTATCGGCATCAAATTTATTGATATCTACATAATGTACATTGTCAGGGTTCTTTTCGCCAAACGCGTCTTTGGCGGCAAGCGTGAATTCTTTACTTTCACCTGCTTGCATCCCCAGTAATTGCGCTTCAAAGGCAGGAGAAATACTTTGATCACCCATGTTAATAATCGCAGGTTTATTATTCACTTTAGTACTATCTGCGGCAGAGCCATCTGATAACTTCATCGTGATATGAGCCACTAGGCTAGAGTCTGCGGTAATTTGTGTCATTTGCTACTTCTTTTGTATTAACTATTTCTGATTGCTTGCTGTGATGTTCTACTTGCTGCTTTCTTCTTTGCTGGTTTGACCAAAAAAGGAGTCATAAATCATCAAAGCTGCGCCAACGAATATCACTGAGTCGGCAATGTTAAATGCAGGCCAGTGAGATTTTCCTACGTAAAAATCAAGAAAATCGATGACATAGCCAAACAATACACGGTCAATTAAGTTACCAAGCGCACCGCTGAGCATTAATGCAAAGCCAACGCCTAAAATACGATTTGACGCAGGCGTTTTGGATAACCAATAGATGAATAACCCACTTGCCAAAGCGGCTATTGCTGTGAAGAACCATCGCTGCCAACCACCTTGATCGGCTAAGAAGCTAAATGCCGCCCCTTCGTTATGCACGTAGGTCAAATTAAAATACGGCATCACCGCAATGCTTTCGTACAAATTAAAAGTGCCAGCAACCCAGTGTTTGGTCACTTGATCAATAATGAGAAAGAGTACAGTAAGCCACAGCCATTTGAGCCCTGTCGACGAAAAAGGTGATGATGAAGAAAAACTCACTACAATATTCCTTGAACGAATAAATCTATCGATAGAAGAAAATAAACCGCTGAAATTCAGCGGTTTATTATGGAAGTGTTACGCGAACTGTCGCTGCTCACCATCGCCATCAACGTTAGTGACACAACGTCCACATAGCTCAGGGTGTGCTTCAACCGCGCCAACATCGTCAGTAAAGTGCCAACAGCGATCACACTTAGTACCTGCTGATTGCGCAACGGCTACTGATAAGCCTTCCAGCTCAGTGGCAACCGCTTCGCCAGGCGCGGCGTCAGTTGAAATTGTCGCGCCAGAGGTGATTAGTACAAAGCGCAGCTCGTCACCTAACTTCGCAAGCTTGTCGGCAAGTTCAGCTTGTGCATATAAAGTCACTTGCGCTTCAAGTGCTTTACCCACTTTCTTATCTTTACGAGCGGCTTCCAATGCTTTGTTAACTTCTGCACGTACTAATAAAATGTCGTTCCAGTAATCGTCACTAAGCTCGCCATCATTAGTGATGCCAGCAATATCTTCGAACCATACATCAGTGAATACAAACTCATCACGCTCACCAGCAGCTGGAGCAGGCAATGCTTGCCAAATTTCTTGTGCAGTGAATGACAAAATAGGTGCCATCCAACGCGTCATCGCTTCAGCAATTAGGTACATTGCGGTTTGACATGAACGACGTGCATGGCTGTCAGATTTTGCCGTGTATTGACGATCTTTAATGATGTCTAAGTAGAAACCGCCGAGTTCGGTTGTACAGAAATTCATTAACTTATGTACCACTTGGTGGAACTCGTATTCATCATACGCATTGACGATTTCTGCTTGCAGTGCTGCGGCTTTAGCTACCACCCAACGATCCAACGCCACCATATCTTCAACGGCAACTGAATGCTGAGCGGGTTCGAAACCATTAATGTTGGCTAACAAGAAGCGTGACGTGTTACGAATACGACGATAAGCATCCGCTTGGCGCTTAAATATTTCGTCCGATACGGTAATTTCTTGCGTGTAGTTAACCGAAGCCACCCACAAGCGAAGAATATCTGCGCCTAGCTTATTGGTGATCTCTGATGGCGTGATCACATTGCCTAATGACTTAGACATTTTCTTGCCGTCAGCATCTACGGTAAAACCATGGGTTAACACGGTTTTGTATGGCGCAGTGCCATTAATGGCCATCGCAGTTTTTAATGACGACTGGAACCAACCACGGTGCTGATCAGAGCCTTCTAAATATAAGTCTGCTGGGTAACCTAACTCTTCGCGTTGTGCCATAACAGAGTAGTGAGTCACACCAGAATCGAACCAAACGTCTAAGGTGTCTGTTACTTTGCTATAAGCATCAGCGTCATCGCCTAATAAGTCACTAACTTCTAGGTCGAACCATGCATCCATACCCTGCTTTTCAACAAGCTTGGCCACTTCCTCAATCAAACGCGGCGTGTCTGGGTGTAAGGCTTGTGTTTCTTTGTGAACAAACAAGGCAATTGGCACACCCCAAGTACGTTGGCGAGAGATACACCAGTCAGGGCTCGACTCTAACATTGAATCAATGCGTGCACGGCCCCAGTCAGGGATCCACTGCACGCCTTCCACCGCACCTTGAACTTCTTCACGCAGACTGTTCTTAGTCATGCTCACAAACCACTGAGGCGTCGCACGGAAAATTAGTGGTGTTTTCGTTCGCCAACAATGTGGATAACTGTGAGTAAACTTGTCTTTAACAAGCAAGTTGCCATGCTCAGCAACCACATCAATTACTTTCTCATCCACTTTGTAGACGTGCTCACCCGCAAATAACTCGACATTACTGCGGTAAATACCGTTATCGTCTAAGTAATTTAACGTTTCGATGTTATATTGTTTGCCAACATTGAAATCTTCGACACCGTGATCTGGTGAGGTATGCACACAGCCAGTACCCGCATCAGTCGTAACATGATCACCTAAAATAACAGGCAATTTGCGCTCGTAGAACGGATGGTTCACTTGCAAGTGTTCTAGTGCAGCGCCACTTACGCGACCAACAATGGCGAAATTTTCAACGCCTGCGCGTTCCATCACGCTTTCATGTAATGCTTCAGCGACTAACAAACGTTCTTCGCCTGCTTGCACAATAACGTAATCTAACTCAGCATTAACGCTCACGGCTTGGCTAGATGGTAATGTCCACGGCGTTGTTGTCCAAATGACAACAGAAATTTTGCCGCTACCTGATAGATCTGACACAAGCTCTGCTAGCGCAGATTCATCAGCAACTGGATATTTAACATCGATAGAGAAAGACACTTTGTCAGCGTACTCAACTTCCGCTTCGGCAAGCGCTGAGCCGCCAACAACGCTCCAATAAACGGGTTTAAAGCCCTGTTGTAAGTGACCATTTTCCGTGATTTTGCCGAGCGCGCGAATAATGTTGGCTTCGGTTTCAAAATCCATTGTTAGGTACGGATTTTCCCAATCACCGAACACACCTAAGCGCTTAAAGCTCTCGCGCTGACCATCAACTTGTTTTGCCGCGTATTCACGACATTTCTTGCGAAATTCCGCAGCTGAAAGTTTGTGACCTGGTTTGCCAAATTTCTTTTCTACGACTAATTCAATCGGTAAACCGTGGCAATCCCAGCCAGGTACGTATGGCGAGTCGAAGTCAGATAAGGTTTTTGCCTTAACAATAATATCTTTAAGAATTTTGTTTACCGAGTGACCCAAGTGAATGTCACCATTGGCGTAGGGAGGGCCGTCGTGCAAAATAAATGACTTCTTACCTTTTTTCGCCGCTCTAATTTTGCTGTAAAGGCCTTTGTCAGCCCAGTCTTTCAGCATTTGTGGTTCACGATTTGCCATGTTTCCACGCATTGGGAAACTGGTATCTGGCAAATTTAAGGTATGTTTGTAATCACTCATTTATGTCGATATCCGTTAATTCAAATCTGGTCAATCTAACTATGTTGTTCAATGTGCTTAGCCTTAATTGTTACCCTAGCTCAGTGATTTGTTGGGTAATAAGCACTAAGTCTCTGTTTGAGACGCTAACTTAGCCTTGTACTCGGTTAGCTTTTTACTCGTTTAGCTATGTACTCAGTTACATAGCGACGTGCCTGCTGGCTGTCTTTGTCTATCTGTTCGGTTAGCTCCGGCAAAGAGTTAAACTTGCGCTCAGCGCGCAGTTTTTCCAGCAACACGACTTCAAGAATCTGGCCATACACATCTTGGTTAAAATCAAAAATATGCACTTCAAGTTGCTGCCTAATACCCGCGACTGTTGGTCTTGAGCCAATATTGGCGACACCAAAATGTTTGTCTGTTGCCGTATTTACTTGCACCGCATATACGCCTGATACTGGTGACACGCGGCGCTTGAGCTTGATATTCGCCGTTGGAAAACCTAATTCTCGGCCGCGTTTATCACCGTGAAACACTCGACCATGAATTGAGTAAGCACGCCCTAGCATCACTTGCGCATCAGCCAATCTGTCTTGCTCAAGTGCTTGGCGAATTTCTGTGCTACTGATGCGGCAGTCGTCTAACTTAAAGCTGGCGGTATCGGAAACGCCAAAGCCAAATTTTTCACCGGCTTTCGTTAACATGGCAAAATCACCCGTGCGATTTTTACCAAAGCGAAAATCATCGCCAATAATCAAATGCTTGATACCAAGCTTGTCAACAAGTAACTGCTCGATAAAGTATTCAGCTGTTTGACTGGCAAACGCGCGATTGAAATTGACGCAAATTAATCGTTCAACGCCAAGCTCTGCGAGCAAAGCGTATTTGTCTCTTAATCGAGTGAGTCGTGCGGGTGCCGTAACTGGGCTAAATAACTCTTGCGGCTGCGGTTCAAACACCATCACAGCAGGCACGCAATTTAACGCCTTGGCCTGCTTAATTAAAGCTTTGATAACGCGTTGGTGCCCTAAATGAACACCATCGAAATTACCTATGGTTAATACACAGCCGTGATCAGCTGCTTTAATGTTGTGAATTCCGCGAATTAACTGCATTGAGCGATTCAATCTTTTTGCTAAAGAGTTATCAGCAACTTAGCCTATCTAACCTAAAAAACCGACGAATTATATATTAGTCTTAGTAAAGAATCAGCATTTAACGTGCAGAAATCGGGCTATTTTTCTCAACCTTAAAATCACTGAGTTTGACGCGCATTGCCCACAGTAAAGCGAAGTAGACAATAACTCCTGCGGCAATTAAGCCACTCACCTGCCCCAATTGCTGTAAAAAAGTCATGGCAAACCAGTGGTTTTGGCTCGGCTGCAAGTAAACAATAACGCCAGCCATGAGCGCAGAAGCCAGTATTAACTTGCTGAAAAACCACTTAGTTGCCACTGGAATGTTAAACACACCACTCTTTTTCAATCCCCGGTACAGTAAAAATGCATTCAGTGTAGCGGACAAGGTGGTCGCCATTGCCAAGCCAACATAACCAAAAAATGGCGCCAGCATCAAATTGAAAGCCATGTTGGCCACCATAGCAATAATGCCTATTTTAACGGGAGTCTTAGTGTCCTGACGCGAATAAAAGCCCGGTGCAAGCACTTTAATAAACATAAAGCTCACTAAGCCTGACAAGTACGCATAAAGGGCATAAGACACTTGCAAGACATCATTTTGGCTAAATTCACCGCGCATAAACAGCAGCATAATAATTGGCTGAGCAAGCACCATAAGCCCTGCCAATGCGGGCATCCCCATCAAGCAAACCACACGCAGTCCCCAATCTATCGTGGCTGCGAATTCTGCTTTATTCTCTCTGGCGTGAAGACCAGAAAGGCTCGGCAAAATAACCGTGGCAATGCCAATGCCGAAGAGCCCAAGCGGAAATTCTAGTAAGCGATCGGCGTAATAAAGCCAACTAATAGAGCCAGTCACTAAGAAACTGGCAATCAAGGTGTCTAACAATAGGTTAATTTGTGTGACAGACACGCCAAACAAAGCCGGCACTATCAGTTTGCGAATTTTAGCAACGCCTGGCGCATGCCACGCCCATTTGGGTTTAACCAGTACCCCGGCGCGATATAAAAACGGTAATTGAAATAAAAACTGAACTAAGCCACCTAAGAATACCCCCCAAGCTAGGGCGTAAGCTGGCAGCTCAAAATAAGACCCCAAGAAAATTGCACTGGCGATAATACAAACGTTAAGCAAAACTGGTGTAAATGCAGCAGCAGCAAATTTCCCTAGCGTATTGAGCACCGCCCCAGCTAACGCCGTTAGGGTGATAAACCACAAATAAGGGAAAGTGATTTTTAGTAATGCCGCAGCCAATTCAAACTTTGCGCCTTGCTCGCCACCTTGCCACCAATCTAAGAACCACCCAAACCCGAACAAAGCAACAATCACTGGCGACGCTATCATGCCGAATAACGTCACTAGGGAAACAACAACGCCGAGTGTACCTGACACCTGAGCGATAAGTTTACGGGTCTCGTCAGTGCCATTTTTCTCATCAATTGCTTGATATTCACTGAGCACAGGCACAAAAGCTTGAGCAAACGCACCCTCGGCAAACAAACGCCTTAGAAAATTTGGAATCTTATTGGCAAAGAAGAATACGTCAGCGCCTGCACCTGTCCCCATAAAGTTAGCAATAACCACATCGCGCACTAACCCTAGCACTCGGGAGATCATGGTCATCGCACTGACAATAATGCCTGACTTAATTAGTTTTTTACTCAAACTGTTTGCTCGAAAAAAGAAGTGACAAAAAAGAAATATTATGACGGTAACGCAAAGTGTTAAACAAGCAGAGAATCTTTTGTTTATTGCTAGCGTGCTAATTAAGCTATTTCAGCCCAGCTAAGCGCAACAGCGCTAAAAGCAGCGCAATTAACGAAACTATTCCACGTAAACCACTATGATCAAACCGATAAATAAATGGTGTCTTAATTGAAGTGAGTATTTAATTTAACGGTAATTAATAAACCTGATAATATTTATCGCTAAATTAATTGACAATTCCTCAGAAAAAAGGCATATTTTGCCGCCTTAAATTTAGGCTATATTTTATCACATTTAGGAGTTCACCTTGGCTAACTCAAAGCAAGCTAAGAAACGCGCGGTACAATCTGAAAAGCGCCGTCAACACAATGCAAGCCGTCGTTCAATGATGCGTACTTTAGTTAAAAAAGTAATCGCTGCAATTGAAGCCGGTGACAAAGAATTGGCAACAAAAGAATTCGCAGCTGCGCAACCGATCTTAGATCGTTACGCAACTAAAGGTCTTATCCACAAAAACAAAGCTGCTCGTAGCAAGAGCCGTTTAAGCGCTGCTATCAAAGCACTTTAATTTGTTTTTGTAGACGCTTTCTTATCTTATAAAGATAAAGCGATTTAAAAAACCGGCAACTCAGCCGGTTTTTTTATAACTGTACTTTTCTAACTCTGCACACATTAATACCAATTGAATTAATTAATTGATCAATTCAGAGCGCTGTCAGCGGTGGGAGAACAAGCCAAATTTTTGTTGATATAGTTGTTCTACATCTCATCAATTTGGCGCAGTTATCGCGACGCTGACACGCTCCCAAAGGGCGAGTTTAAAAGGCTCATATGCGGCGTTATTGATTTTGACAAGGGAATAACCATTCTCTGCAATCAATGCCTTGCCTCTAAGCCTTTTAATTCTCGCTGAATGATTAAGTAGTTATTTCAATTGGTATAAGAGTTAGCGACAGCGGTATAACAAGTAACGCTTCATTCAGAATAGTTGCACCCGACACTATTTTTTCCTACTCTTTTTGCCGTTAATGATCATGAGAATTTCCCAAATGAATCCACATTCAAAAACACGAAACAAAGCTAAACTCAGCAAACTCGCAGCGGTTGTCCTAATGGCCACCTCAGCACTTACCGCCTGTGGTGACAACACCGCCAACACTGAACAAACGCCAGCGTTAGTTGACAATTACGAGAACCGATTAGACATCTATAAAACGGTTACGCTAAATGCTGATTTAAACCACTTGTCTGACAATCAAAAACACATGCTGTCACTACTGATTGATGCTTCTAAAATTATGGACGATCTGTTTTGGAAACAAGCCTTTGGTCAAGACAAAACCGCTTTTCTCGCTTCATTGAGCGATCCAAAGGTTCGTGCTTTTGCCGACATTAACTACGGCCCTTGGGATAGATTAGCTGGCGATAAAGTGTTCTTAACAGGCTTTGAAACCAAGTCTCATGGCGCACAATTCTATCCTGCCGATATGACTAAGGCAGAGTTTGAACAAGCAGAATTTTCGGACAAAAATGGCCTGTACTCTATTGTTGAGCGCGATGCTAATGGCAAGTTAACGTCAACAGCTTACTCAGAAATTTACAGCGATGAGATCAACCGTGCAGCAGCTATTCTTGAAAAAGCAGCTGGCTTTGCCGACAACAAAGAGTTTGCCAACTATCTTACGATGCGCGCCAATGCACTGCGCAGCGATGACTATCAAGCATCAGACTTCGCTTGGATGGACATGAAAACCAATCCAATTGACGTCGTCATTGGGCCAATTGAAACCTATGAAGATCAGCTCTTTGGTTACCGCGCTGCGTTTGAGTCTTATGTCCTTGTGAAAGACCTTTCTTGGAGCGAGCGCCTAGCCAAATACGCCGCTTTCTTGCCTGAGCTACAACGCGAATTGCCCGTGGCGAAAAAATACAAGCAAGAAACACCGGGCTCAGATGCCGATTTAAATGCCTATGATGTGATTTACTATGCGGGCCACTCAAACGCAGGTAGTAAAACCATCGCGATTAACCTGCCTAACGATGAAGAAGTACAGTTAGCCAAAGGTACACGCCGCCTACAACTTAAAAACGCAATGCGCGCTAAGTTTGACGCCATTATGCTCCCTATCGCTGACGAGCTAATCGTGCCAGCGCAGCGCAAACACCTTACCTTTAATGGTTTCTTCGCCAATACCATGTTCCACGAAGTAGCACATGGTTTAGGGATTAAAAACACCATTAATGACCAAGGTACGGTTCGCCAAGCATTAAAAGAGCACGCATCTGCACTGGAGGAAGGCAAGGCAGACGTACTAGGTCTTTATATGGTTAAGCAGTTACTGGCTAAAGGTGCAATTACTCAAGGTACGCTAGAAGACTACTATGTTACCTTTATGGCGGGTATTTTCCGCTCAGTGCGTTTTGGCGCGAGTTCCGCTCACGGTAAAGCAAACATGGTGCGCTTCAACTACTTCCAAGAGCAAGGCGCATTTAGCCGCAATGCACAAGGACAGTACAGTGTTGATATGGCCAAGATGACAAAAGCCGTAGATTCTTTGTCGGAGCTGATACTCACGTTACAAGGTAATGGCGACTACGCAGGCGTTGATCAGTTAGTCAAAGAAAAAGGCCTGATTAAAGAAGATTTGGCAGCCAGCCTAGCGAAGCTTGAAGCGGCAAATATTCCAGTAGATATCGTGTTTGAGCAAGGTAAACAGGTACTGGGTTTAAATTAGCCATAACATGTTAGCTAACACCTTGGTTAACTTTCTAACCTTACCAGGTAATGGTTAACAGCTGACAACAGTAAGTCCTATCAAGCCGAAGCCTAGCTTCGGCTTTTTATTTCTCTTTTTACTTTTCCCTCAAGCGCTCTACTAGTGATTTTCGCTTTCAATCAAACGAACGCAGAATAGTGCTCGCAATATCCCCATAAATTCTGTATATAAAAAGCACAATAAGAAGAAAAAACAAAAGAACCTTAAATTACAACGAAAATACAACAGGTGAACAATGGAAAGTTACGATTTCGTCATCGTTGGGGGAGGCTCTGCTGGCTGTGTGCTGGCCGATAAGTTATCTGCATGCGGGCAATTTCAAGTATGTTTAGTAGAGGCTGGCCCAAAAGACAACTCGCCGTTAATTCATGTGCCGCTCGGAACAATTGGCCTGATGCGCAGCAGCAAATACAACTGGCTATATGATTCCGCACCGGAAGCAACGCAGAACCAACGACAGATATTTAACCCAAGAGGCAAAACACTCGGCGGTAGTAGTTCAATTAACGCTATGCTCTATGTTCGCGGTCAAAAAGAAGACTATGATGCATGGCGAGATATGGGTAATGAAGGTTGGGGCTATGATGACGTGCTGCCTTATTTCAAAGCGACTCAGCACCAAGAGCGTGGCGCAGATGAGTATCATGGTGTAGATGGCCCGCTTAATGTTGCAGAATCAAGGTGTAAATTACACGTATTTGATAAATTTATTAGCTCTGCTGCTAATGCTGGCTACCCCGTTAACAACGATTTTAATGGTCAGTCGCAAGAAGGTGTTGGTTACTACCAAGTGACCCAAAAAGATGGCCAACGCTGTAGCTCTGCCAAAGCATTTTTAACGCCAAATCTTGCTCGCCCTAACCTAACGGTGTTAACCGATGCTATGGTTGAAAAAGTGCTGTTTGAAGAGAAAATTGCGGTTGGCATCCGCGTAAAACATCAGCAAAAGTGGCAAGAAATTGTCGCCCATAAAGAAGTGATTCTTAGTGCTGGCGCATATAACTCGCCTCAGTTACTGATGCTCTCTGGTGTTGGCCCCAAAGCAGAGTTAGCAAAACACAATATTCCGTTAGTGCATGAATTGGCAGGAGTTGGCCAAAACTTACAAGAGCATGTCGACGCTATTGTACTCAATGAGTATCAAGACACCGATGGCATTGCCTTTCGCCCAACAGCAATGGCAAAGCTTGCCCCCAGTGCCCTGCAATATTTCACCAAGCGAGAGGGGGTACTGACCAGTGCGGCAGCCGAAGCAGGGGGATTTATCAAAACCGATGAAACACTCGAACGGCCAGATATTCAATTGCACTTTATGCCCTTTGCCATGGACGATCATGGACGAAATTTGAAAATGTTGTGCCGCTATGGCGTAGCCATGCATGTTTGCTTGTTAAGGCCAAACAGCCGAGGACAAGTGACCTTATTTGGCAATGCCCCGCACTTACACCCCAAAATTGAAATTAACATGCTTGCTGATCCTGATGATCAGGCGATTATGGTCGCTGGGGTACGAAAAGTTCGTGAAATTTTCGCCCAACATCCACTTGCAGGGCTACTTGGCAGCGAGATTTATCCGGGAGCAAGCGCTACTTCAGATGAAGATATCCTGAGTTTTCTCAGAGAAAGAGCCAATACCATTTATCACCCAGTCGGTACCTGTAAAATGGGTCAGGATGAGATGGCGGTAGTAGATAGTTCGCTGAAAGTGCACGGTTTAGCATCGCTGCGCGTGATTGACGCTTCCATTATGCCGACGCTAATCAGCGGTAATACCAATGCGCCCACCATAATGATCGCCGCAAAGGTTGCTGACACTATACTCGCACAATACCAATAAATTTATTGACTGGGATTGAATGAATAATGTCACTTGCATGGTCTAGTGACATTATTACTACATTACGTCAATTTCAGGATAGCTATGAAACTCCACTCTCTCTGGTTTGCAGCCAGCCTTTTTTTGCTAACGCTTAATAACGCGTTTGCAGAGCAAAAAACGTCGTCAAATACACCGTCAAATATTGTGCCTGACTGGCAATTAACCATGCAAAATGGTGAGCCAATCAATTGGCAAATGTTTGAAGGCAAGCCCGTCATTTTGCACTTTTGGGCAACCTGGTGTCCTTACTGCAAGCGACTGCAGCCCAAATTGGTCGAATTAGTCGAAAAACATCCTAACGTGATATTGGTCGGCATTAGCTTTAATGAAGACAGTGACGCGACGCCACAAGATGTATTGGAAGAACGCGGTTACACATTTAAAACCGCCGTAAATGGTGAAAAAGTTGCACAGCAGTACGGTGTTGCCGGCACGCCAACGACTTTCTTTATCAAACCCAATGGCGAAGCCATTTTTAAGTACGTTAATTCAGACATCAACGACCCTCGTCTATTAAAAGCGACACAAGTGATTGCCGAATAATAGCTATTAATCTTATCAGCCAATAATTTTATTGGCTGATATCTACTTTATCTGGCAACGTATTTCGGCCGTACAGTTTATATTTCAACTGACGTCGTTCCGACGGCTTGTAGGTCCAATCCAGTGCTTTCGCAATGACGTTTTTTGCTCTTGTTTCCTGACCTTTCGCCATGTAAACCTGATACAAGCCAATGTAAGCCTCATTGACATATGGCGCCAGTTCAATCGTGCGATTAAAAAATTCGATGGCTTGGCGATAGTTACCTTGCTGCTGCGCTAAATACGCCTGATTCAGCCAGCTATATGGGTTGGGATCTTCAAGTTTCGCCATTTTTGCTTGTAGCCCATTGGCTTCTTCACCGCGATGCTGCATAGCCAGCAAAGTTGCATAATTACTCAGTAAAGAAAGATTGTTTGGTGCGAGTTTCATGGCAAAATCATAAATTTGCTCTGCTGTGCGCTCATCTCCTTGACGGCGATGAATAACGGCAAGAAGATTCATGACTTCGACACTAGTGTCGTCATATTGATAAGCCGTAATAGCGTTAGCAAAGGCGCGTTCAAGATCACCTACCACTAGTGCATCAGAAGCAATATTTTTGTAGTACATAGCAACAAACTGATGATATGTAAGGTAACGACTCTTAATGTTGCTTGATGCAGGAAAGTAATCAATAACGACACCAGCATTTGAAAAAATAGCACTCAGTCCTCCTTGGCTAGGTGCGGCAAATAACTTGGTTTGCACATGGATTGATGAAAACACCAAATTATTCTGCTTTTCAAATACCGGTAAGGTCAGTACTTCACGAAACGCTAAATCGACATCCACTAAACGCGCCAATGCTGTGGTAAGAATAGCTAAGCTCATGCAGTTACCCTGCAAACTATTCATCGCTTGCGATGCGGTGTAGGTTTCTCCGTAATAGGTAAAGTTAGCGACCTTATTAAGAAGGTAATCACTAATGATTTGGTGCTTATCTTCACCTTGCGCTAGCGCTTTGTTGTAATAAGCCAGAAATTGCTGCTGTTGCTCAGTGCTAAGACTAAACAGCTCTTGTTCGGAAGTGATGTCAACCGTTTGGTAGTTAAACAGGTGATAGGCTATCGGCAACGCTTGCCCTGTGTTTGCCTGGCTGGCTTGATTGGTCTGATAAGCCTGATGACTACAGCCATAACTCCATATAATCAGTATCAGTACAATTAAACAACGCATTATCACTCCTTAGATGCCAACCGCAAATTAACCATACTGGTTAGCGGCAAAGAGATCTACTAAATCTTTCGTTGCTCTATTAATGAGTTGCTCTATTAATGGATAGCTCCTTGGTGCTGTTTTCTTAACCCCAAGAAAAAGAGAATGAAAAATAGCAAGGGGCGATAGGGGCATTTCTTACCGTAAAAAAGGGAAAGGAAAAGAAAGTCAATCGTTCAGTATGAAAAATAGCCGCAACAAGAAGCCAAAAACCTGTTCTATATCAAACTAGCGATGATTTCATCCGAAATTGATGGATTTATTATGAAGATCATTGGTTTATTTAGGTTATATTCGTGTTAACGGATTGTTAATTTTAGATCTAGCTAAAGTTGTTTCCACCAGCCTTAGCAATTACATAATTAGATAGGAGTTAATTATGATCTACCATTGCCTCAGTACAGATATCTATATAACCAAGCACAACTTAGGCTTAGACACGTTTTCAAACTCAATAACGATTGAGTAATCGGCTATCGAAAAGCGCTTCGTTAGCCTTCTAGCGCTAAGTAAGTCTGCTATCAACGTAAATTACCGTTTAGCACTAGCAGCATATCACCTAGCCATCATCTCTCGAAAATACAAGGAATAGGAAATTACTATGAATCTCAGTATCAAAGCAAAATTAATGCTACTAGCTGGTGCCGCTATGCTTACCATGGGAGTTATTTTTATCGTTGAAGTCATCTCGACGAAAAACACTGTCTTGCAAAAAGAATATGAAAATGTGGGTCAGTCGGTCAGACACAGTTTGCAAAGAGGCCTGCAGGCGCAAGCGGATACTGCCACCCAATCTGCCCATATTTTCTATCAACAGGCACAACTTGATCAGCTCAAACAAGAGCTTGGCGACGAAATCAAGCTACTCCACCAAACACTTCTCTCGATTTATCAGGCCAGTGAGTCTAAAACATTAGCCAAAGATCGGGTTTACGCATTTCTTAACCATTATCGCTGGGGTGATAATCGTTATGCTTATAGTTTCGACGTGGACTCCATTGTTTACCAAACTCACGCGCTTGACCCTTTATTAATTGGTGAAAGCGCCAAAGATTTAACAGACAATAACGGTATGTATTTCGGTCGTGATATTGTCAATTCCGCATTAACCCATGACATTGGCTTCACCCGATATGCTGACCTTAATCCTAAGAGTAAGCAAGTAGAAGATAAGCTTGCCGTTGCTATGCTGGTTAAACCATTGAATATAGTGATCAGCACTGATGAATATATTTCCAACCTACAGGCTGACAAGCAAGCAAGTGCTTTGGCGATGATACTGCAAGCACGGTATGGCGAAAGCGGCTATTTTTGGGTTCAGGATAGCCAAGGGGTGTTCTTAACTCACCCCAATAAAGCACTGATCGGCACGAGCATCGCCAATACCCAAAAAATCGCCGAACAGATAAAAAATAAACAAGAAACCTTTATCGACATGCCGTTCACCAACCCGGCAACAAACCAGCCTGAAAATAAAATTTCTTATGCCCGTAAAATATTTCCAGACTGGGGCTGGGTGATTGCCACTGGTACTTATGAAACCGAGATCAAGTCGGCACAAACCCAGTTAACGCAAGCAACAAAAACCGTTTTTGCCGAGAAAACCCAGCAGAGCATTATCATGATGGTGTTCGTAACCTTGCTAACCTTTGCTTCATTGATTTGGTTTATTAACAAAACCATTACTAAGTTAGCCTTGTTAAATGACCGCATCAAAAGTTTATCAAGTGGTGAGGCCGATTTAACCTCGCGCATAGCGATAACCAATAAAGACGAAATTGGTGCTATCGCCTCATCGATTAATGACTTTATTGTCTACTTGCAAAATATGCTACGCGAGCTTAGTGCATCCTCTAACCATATCACCCAAAACATAGATGAACTGTCTGAACAATCTGAGCGCAATCACCAAGCGCTAAACCTGCACGCAAATGAAACAGAGCAAGTCGTTACAGCGATTACTGAAATGAGCGCCACCGCCAATAGTGTCGCCGAGAATGCCTCGCAATCGGCTCACAATACGAATTACGCCGAGCAGGAGGCGACAGAAGCCAAACACTTAGTAAACTCGACAACGGCGAGCGTTGAGCAGTTGATGATGGAAATCGAACAAGCAGCTGTGAATATCAACACCATGAATGACAACACCCAAGAAATAGTCAACGTTTTGGGTGTTATTGGTGATATTGCCGCTCAAACTAACCTATTAGCTCTTAATGCCGCAATCGAGGCCGCTCGTGCTGGTGAGCAAGGCCGAGGCTTTGCTGTCGTAGCCGATGAAGTGCGCGCCCTCGCCTCGCGCACGCAAGCCAGTACCGAAGAGATCGGTCAGATCCTTACTAAAGTGCAAACAGACGCCAGCAATGCCGTTAGCGCAATGCAAGCCACTCAAGCGAGCTGTCAATTAGCCTCTGACAATACCGCTAAAGTCTCGTCAAGTTTATCGACCATGACCAGCGCTATTGTTGAAATTAATGACTTGAATAGCCAAATTGCGACAGCTGCTGAGCAGCAAAGTGTCGCAACGGAAGAAGTCAGTCAAAATATGAGTAATATTCGATTGGTTGTTACCGATTTAACACAAAGTGGTAAGCAAACAGTTACGAACAGCCAAGCCTTAGCGGCAAGCAATCAACAGCTGGCTGGCTCAATCAGCCAATTTAGGGTTTAAACTGGTGAAAGATGGTCAAGCTAGCTTTGGGCACTAACACGAATAATACCAATTGAAATAACTACTTAATCATTCAGCGAGAATTAAAAGGCTTAGAGGCAAGGCATTGATTGCAGAGAATGGTCGTTCCCTTGTCAAAATCAATAACGCAGCATATGAGCCTTTTAAACTCGCCCTTTGGGCTGAGGGATCCCCATTTATCATACAATGATTATCTTGTTGTAGTCGTTAATGAAATTTAACCAACTCCTTTTGATAAACCTCTTTGTTAACTGGTGAGGGCATTGTTTGACAATATTTTTGGCGAGTGACAGAAATGAAAGCACGCGCCGCTTTCTCACGGTATTTGCTTGGAACCTAAAGTGCCATTTTCTTCTTTCTGCTTCAAAGCCAATAAGCCAGAGTACCAAGCTTGCTACACAAGCGATAAGGCACAGTATGCTCATCCGTTTAATGCCCATCGTTCGACTAAACCGCCAAGAAAAACCATACTGCTCACTTTTGTCATCTCTAAAGTTTTGCTCTATTTGCATACGTTTAGCGTACAAATTGATTACTTCGCGACTTGTTAGCTCGGCATCAGATGTCGCGATGAGCCAAGGTTCATGAGCAAGGTTGCGGTACATTTTATCATCCTTAGTAAAGCGGCTTTTCCCGCGTCGGCCTCTGTGCTCACCTTGATAAAGGTGCAGGCTCGCTTGGCACCCCGTTTTGCTGTGTTGCGTTAACCTTGCGCTCCCTAAATTTTTAGGTGTACAACTGGCGTCCTTTCTTAACTGCGCTAAGGTTTGCCATTGCGTTGGCTGCTGTTTCAATTGGCACTTCATTGTACCTCGCAGTCGACCAATAAAATCCCATCCGTGGGCAAGTACTTCGGCATACCAAGGTGTTAAAAAGCCGCCGTCAGATGTGATATACACTTTCGCATGCCCCGCCAATATGTGACTTAATCGTGAGAGAAACAATTGATGAGTGGTACGGGTTTCCTTATCCTTTTCTTCAACAACCATGTTGTAGAGCGTCATTGAGCGACCATCGACCAATAAACTAGCGCGTAACAAATGATAATTTGAGCCACAGCACCCACTCCAGTCGACAGCAATGACTAGGTATGGCAATTGGCTTATAACGGGCTTGGCAAGCGCACGGTAAATGTCAATAAGCTCTCGTTGTAAGTGGTCATTGTTTAAAAATCTGTCGATTCGTTTAATTTTGTTTTTACTGAACGCTTTTCCTTCGAGGTGTCGACCTATATCAGTGAGAGTTAACCGATTCGAGTCAATTAACGCATCGGCACTGAGCATTAAGGTTTTCATGCGTGCGCGATTGAAGGAAGATAGCGTATTTTTAAAGTAGTTGTGGCATAGTGATTTTACAGGCATAACAGTTGTCCTTATTGTGTTTGGCGATTCAATAAGATCACAAATTGTTATGCCTGTCACTTTTTGGGGATTCCTCAGCCCTTTGGGAGCGTGTCAGCGTCGCGATAACTGCGCCAAATTGATGAGATGTAGAATAACTATATCAACAAAAATTTGGCTTGTTCTCCCACCGCTGACAGCGCTCTGAATTGATCAATTAATTAATTCAATTGGTATAATTTAAGCACCCAACATATGTAAGGTAAAAATGATAAGAGTATAAGAAAGGCCAGCGAGATGCTGGCCTTTTAGATCGTATTTAACGCTTACAACGCATTAGAATAAAAATTCTTCTTCGTCGTGTGCCATCATGCTCGCCGCACCGTTTTCGATACATGCTGCATGGCCTTGTGCACGAGGCAGGATACGTGCGAAGTAGAAGCGAGCAGTTTTGATTTTCGCTTCGTAAAACGCTTTGTCTTCTGTACCTTCAGCTAACTGAGTGAACGCAACCTTAGCCATTTTCGCCCAGAAGTAGGCAAGTGTTAGGTAACCTGAGTACATTAAGTAATCAACTGATGCTGCGCCAATTTCATCTGGGTTTTGCATCGCTTTCATACCAATTTCTTGGGTCATTTTCTGCCAGTTAGGTGCAATGGTAATCATTGGCTTAACAAACTCACTCATTTGCTCATCTGTTACATTCTCTGTACAGAACTGAGTCACTTCAGCAGCGAATGGCTTAATCATTTCGCCTTTTGAGCCTAAGATCTTACGCGCAAGTAAATCTAGTGCTTGAATACCAGTGGTGCCTTCGTATAAACAGCTGATCTTAGTATCACGCATCAACTGCTCCATGCCCCATTCCTTGATGAAGCCATGACCACCAAATACTTGTACACCGTGGCTGGTACACTCTAAACCTAACTCAGTTAAGAATGCTTTGGCGATTGGTGTTAATAATGCTAGCTTGCTTTCTGCTTCGGCACGCTTTGCAGGATCTTTTTCAGCTTCAACAATATCAACGAGCTGAGCTAAGTAACCATTTAACGCTCGGCCACCTTCTGCAATTGATTTTTGCGTTAACAGCATACGACGAACGTCTGGGTGAACGATAATCGGGTCAGCTGGGCCATTCGGGTTCTTAGCACCAGTTAGTGAGCGCATTTGTAAGCGATCTTGTGCGTAAGCTAATGAGCCTTGGAATGCAGCATCAGCTGCCGCAACACCTTCATTAGCAACACCTAAACGCGCAGCGTTCATAAAGGTGAACATACAGTTCAAACCACGGTTGACTTCGCCAATTAAGTAACCTTTGGCGCCATCGAAGTTAATAACACAAGTTGCATTCGCGTGAATACCCATCTTGTGCTCAATTGAGCCACAGTTTACGCCGTTGCGATCAGCTACTTCACCGTCAGCAGTGACATTGAACTTAGGTACAACAAATAATGAGATACCTTTGGTACCTTCTGGAGAACCTGGCACACGTGCAATTACGATATGTACAATGTTGTCTGATAAATCGTGCTCACCGGCAGAGATAAAAATCTTGGTGCCCGTAAGTGAGTATGAACCATCGTCATTTAACTCAGCTTTAGTGCGTAACATACCTAAGTCGGTACCACAGTGTGGTTCAGTTAAACACATGGTACCAGTCCAAGTCCCGTCAACTAGCTTAGGCATGAACATCGCTTTTTGCTCATCAGAACCGTGCGCTTCTAAAGTTGCTAACGCACCGTGACTTAACCCCGGGTACATTGCGAAACTGTGGTTTGCAGCAGAAAGGAACTCACCAATTGCCGTGTTAATGGAATGAGGTAAACCTTGACCACCGTGCTCAACTGGTTGAGATAGTGTCGGCCAGCCACCTTCTACGTATTGTTGATAAGCTTCTTTAAAGCCATCAGGTGTTGTAACAACACCGTCTTCCCACTTACAACCTTGCTCGTCGCCTGATTGGTTAATAGGTGCAATGACTTCTTCTGTAAATTTACCAGCTTCAGCCATGATTGCGCTAACCATATCTGGTGTTGCGTCTTCATAACCCAAGTTTTGGTAATGAGTTTCACAATCTAACAACTCTTGCATCACGAACTGCATATCACGCAGTGGAGCTTTATATTCTGGCATTGTCGTTTCCTCAATTTGAATCCCAACACTAACTGGTCGGACTTGTTAAACCCTAACATTTTAACAAGGTTCGTAGCCAATTTAAAAGCACAAACTCAACTTCTATTTCCAATATAACCGCGGTTTATAAATGGCTATTGGAGCGGTTTATATAGTTGCTCGTCGTTTACTTCGTTGCTGCTGCGAAACTCGCTTTTGTGCTAATGCACTGAATGTTATTTCCCTTCAAAAAACGCAAACACAGTTTCAAAAGCCGTTTGTTGGAACTTTTTCAATCCTGTATCGCGAAAATCAATACCCACTTGGCTTTTTGCCAACGTGTTTTTCACAAAACTACCTGAAACTATATCAACCTTGAGCGTGTCAATTAGTTGAATCGCGGCTTCAAGTTTAAAGCCAACAGGCCCGCCTGCGAACTTGCCTTTTAGCGCGCGCCCTTTAATCACCACTTGTTCAACTTGGTAGTCTTCCATCAACTTCTTAAACGCAAATTGAAATTTTTGTACTTGCTCAGCATCGCCTGCGTCATCAATAGAAACCTTTGCAACCCGCAACTGCGGTAAGTCGTACAGTCCATCTGCCAACGACATTACGCATACAATTGCATCATTACCTTTAAGCTCAACACCACATACTTTCATTGTCTTTATCCCCATGCATTAAACGGCGCTATTATGCTCTTGTCTTAGTGGGAAGGACAGTAATTTCATAGATTACGTACAATATCGAACAATGGTTTGAAGTATTTGCACTAAATATGTACAAACATCCTCTTTAGTCGCTCGACTTAGCCAAATAGTTGCCTTAGACTGCTAGCACAAGTAAGAGTACAGTACTCTGCTAAGCCTTAATTTTTAAGATCAAGTAGCCGAAAGAAATAGCAGTAATCTAATGCCTAAGACAGGCTAAATTCCCCGAGAGAGAAAGTATGCAAGCAGATTCAATTATTGAAGCCAAACAAGTACGAAGTCAGCAAACTCAAAAGAAGCTACTCGACGCGCTCAATAGTTGTCTAAAACAAGACTTTTTTGAGCATATTAGTATTGCACAAATCACTGAAAATGCAGGGGTCTCTGTAGGGACATTTTATCGTCGCTTTAAAAACAAAGAGGCGTTGTTGCCCTATTTATATCAAGACTTCGGTACTCAACAACGGGACTGGGTACTGGCACTAACAACAGAGAAACAGGCGACACTAGCACAGCAAATTACCTATATTGTCGAAAATTGTTGCCATTTTTTATCCAACAATGCCGGTGTACTGAGAACCTTACACCTGAATGCACGCTTATACCCAGAAATATTGCCCACCAGCCAACTCAATGAACGTTCGCAGGAATATCGCGAAATTGCAGCGATGTTAATGCAACATGCACAAGAGATAACGCATCGTTCACCGCAAATGGCTTGTGATATGGCAACGTTTATGATGATCAACGGCCTAATCGAAAAAATACTATATGGCGATCTAACACCCGCAATCGCTTCGCCATTGGCAATGGAAGAACATTGCCAACAGCTCAGCGCGATGCTCCTCAGCTACTTAACTCAGCAGTAGTTTGGGCAACAGCTGACAATAAGCCGGTAACTCTTCTCACTCTAGGTAAAAGCGCTTTAGTCTAATCCCCTTGGTGAATAAAAAACCAATTACAAGTAGAATACCCCTGCTTAGTTAGCCATAAATCAAGCTGATAGAGACTAGCTAGGCTAGCGAGCCGACAATGCTGAATTTAATGACACTAGCATAAGACAATTTCTTGACTTGGCCATATATAGACACAAACAAAATAGACACAAACGAGATATTAACGTGAAGAAAACTTGTATTATTACTGGCGGTAGCTCAGGCATTGGCTTGAGCATTGCGAAAACCTTTGTCAAGGAAGGTTACCAAGTCTTTAACCTTGATATTCAAGCAAGTGAATATGGTCACTTTATTGAGTGCGATGTCACTGATATCGCGGCAGTAAAGGATGCGGTCGATAAGTTGGGACGCCAACACGGCATTGATGCACTGGTTTCCAACGCTGGCATTCATTTCTCAGCCAATATCGAAGATACCAGCGAAGCTGACTTAACGCGTGTTTTCAATATCAATGTCAAAGGCGCCTATGCTGCCACACAGGCATGTTTACCCTTTATGCGTGAGCAACAAAGTGGCTCAATTATTTATATTGCCAGTGATCAAGCGGTTGTTGGCAAGCGCAACTCATTTGCCTATAACTTGTCAAAATCTGCACTCGCGTCAATGGCGCGCACAACCGCGCTTGATTATGCCCAATACAATATCCGTGCTAATGCCGTTTGCCCTGGCACGATAGAAACGCCGCTCTATCACAACGCGATTAATCGCTATGTCGAACAATCTGGCGCCGATATCAACCAAGTCCATCAAGAAGAGGCAGCCCTGCAACCACTTGGCCGCTTGGGACAGCCTCAAGAAGTTGCCGAGTTAACGCTATTTTTAGCATCGGATAAAGCCAAATTTATTACTGGCAGCTTGCAAGTCATTGACGGTGGCTACACCGCGCAATAAGCCAAGTCATTCATTAAACATTATGCGTATTATCGACCCTCACCTGCACTTATTTGACCTAGATTGCGGTGATTACTCTTGGCTAAAACCTGAAAACCCGCCATATTGGCCAGATAAACAAATAATTACCCGCAATTTTGACTGCTCGGCACTCACACTAGAGCAGCCGTTTTCACTCGCGGGCTTTGTCCACATCGAAGCAGGGTTTGATAATAATCAGCCTTGGCGCGAGATCGCCTGGCTTGAAAAGACGGTATCCTTGCCATTTAAGTCAGTAGCAACGATCGATTTGAGCGCTGAGTTACCGTCTTATTGTGAAACACTAGCTAAACTCAATACATTTAGCTCTGTGGTTGGGGTTAGACACATTCTTGATGAAAGCGCAGAAGCTATTCTTGAGCAGGCTAACATAATCGAAAAGTTCAACATGTTAGCTAACCTAGGCCTGCATTTTGAGCTACAACTGTCATTGGCGGACTCGGCAGCCCAGAGCCTACTCTCTGCTATCTTAGATCGCGTGCCCAATCTGCGCATTATGATTAATCACGCAGGTTGGCCCAGCCTAGATATTACTCAAGATACCAGCTGGCAAGCAGGTGTTCAGCGCCTTGCTCGCTATGACAATATCGCCATTAAATGCTCTGGCTGGGAAATGACAGCGCGTGACTACTGTGCACATTGGCAACAGCAAGTCATTGATTACGCCATTGCTTGCTTTGGCCGCCATCGTGTGATGCTGGCAAGTAACTTTCCGCTTTCATTATTCTCAAATTCATACCAAGCGCTATGGCAAGGTTATTGTGACATACTCAAGCAAAGCCATCTGTCTAATGAAGTGCCTAATAAAGTGTCGAATAACGTGCCGAGTGAAGTCGTAAATCAACTGTGTTTTGAAAATGCTTATACTTGGTATGGGTTCAATTCACAAAAACGCTAAACTGCCGCACAATAGTGCAAACAAGGAACTAGAAACACGACAAATTCTGGCAATGCAACATCAAGGGTAATGACCTCAATTCGAGCTTTTTCAAGCGAACTCGAACATTAATTTAACAAGGATATTTGTCATAACCATGAGTCTACCGAAAAATTTTCAAATGATGGCGCACTATAATCAACGCATTAACCGCCAGCTATTAACGATTTGCCGCCAGCAACCGGGCGCACTCCTCAATCAACCGACAGGCTCATTTTTCGAGACGATTATCGACTATTGGAACCACTTGCTTTTTGGCGATTTGATTCTCCTCGGTCGCTTGGCTGACAACCGCATTGCCAACTTTTCTCCGGAAATACTTGCAGGGCTCCCGACTCCTCAGTCGCCGACAGACCGTTATTTTGAGTCACTCGATGAACTCATAGATGCAAGACAACAGCTAGATCAACTCATCATCACCTTCTGCCAACAGCTGACTGAGCAAGACTGTACAACCCATATTCGCTATACAACGACAGAAGGCGATGAGATCAGTAAACTTGCTGGTGACGTTATTCAGCACCTTTTTAATCACCAAACACACCACCGTGGTCAGCTCACTTGTGTGATGAGCCAATTTGGTATTGACTATGCTTGTATGGACTTACCCGTTGTGGTCAGTGAAGGTAGCGCTGTTAGTGCTAATTAAACGATTAGTTAAACTAACCCAATACAGAACAAGGTCATAAAAAAGGAAATAAGCGATGCAACTGTACGAGTACAAAATCATAGATTCGAGTGATGTCAAAAGCGCGGGGATGTTTAAAGGCAAAAAACGAGAAGATCTTGAAGCATACCTCAACGAGCTTGGCTTGCAGGGATGGGAGCTTGTTAATGTCGATTTTCGCGAGCTAGAAGGTGAATTCGGCTTTTCAGGAATAATGAAAAAGGCGATTACTTAGCGGTACTGACTGAGCCGGCCTAACACACTTAATCGACACTAAGTAGGGCTTGAGCTTGAGTTAGCGCCTCTTCCATCGTGTATAAGTACTTCATATTGGCATATGTCGCCTGATGCTGGTCTAGAATTGCTTTGTTCAAGGGTCGAGGCGCGACAATGATCAAGTGCTTGCATTTATGCGCGAGGCTCCATTCTTGAATATCCTTGAGTGCATCCATCAGTGCTAAACCACCGCCTTCAAACTCTGTCGTATCGACAATACGAATCCATGGAGAATCCAATATTGGCTCGGCATGTCGCTGAATATCATCAAAGTACTGCCAAACACCTTCAACATTCCACACGCCTCTCATCGTGCAGTGCATGATGTTGTCGGTAACAGAGATTTGATAATCACAATGAGGCTTAAACATAACGACTAGTTCACAGCTTGGACACTTGTGTGTCAAATGTTATAAAAAATGGCGATAAAAAGAAATCGACAAGAAACAAAACCCTCATGATTAAATTAATGAGGGTTTTACGTTTCATTTAACTATCGTGTTACTCAGCGTTACTTAGTGTATGCTCTTGGCATTTCACTGGTTGCCATGTAACGATCACGCAGTTTGTCTTGGCGGCTTTCAAGCACTTGCTGCTCACCGTCAATCCAAATTTGCTCTGCACTTGTGCTTAGCTCAAATGGGTCTGCACTCCACAGGACAATATCGGCAGGTTTACCAACGGCAATTCGACCTGTATCTAAGTTAAACGCATCAGCGACATTAGCGGTTACCGCAGCCAGCGCCGCGTCGTAGTCCATACCATTAGCAACCGCATTACCCGCGTCAAAACGCAGTTGGTGCGCGTTGTGCGAATCACCACTAACGGTCAACACAACGTTAACGCCAGCTTTGTGTAGCAAGCCTGCATTTGCTAAACCTACGTGTAATGAATCAAAACTCCCCGGCAGGTTCCGCAGTGCGCCCATAACAACTGGCACTTTAGCGCTAGCAAGTTGCTCAACCACTAATGGCGCATCTGCTGCACCAAGTAACACTAGATCCAAATTAAAGCGCTGTTTAAGCTCAAGTACCGCCAAAATATCGGTGGCACGATCAACGTGCACTAGTAATGGTTTGTCACCATTAAGCACGGCATTAATGGCTTGCTCGCTGCGCTTAGGCGCTTTTTTATCTTTGTCTTTAGCGTTTTTCTTGGCCATTTTTTCCGCTTTATCTAGCGCTTTTTGAGCATCTTCTAACTTATTGGTAAGTGCTTGTAAGTTAGTCGCTCGTGAGCCCTTTGACTCACTGCCAAGCTCGACTAACACGCCATTTTTCGGGCTGTAAACACTATCAAACTCACCATTTAACTTAGCGGCAAAGGTTTGACCTTTAAACATGTCATCACCGCCATTTGGCGCGCTAACATTGCTGGTAATGCCTGCTTTGCGCGTAAACGCAATTAAGCTAGATTTTGGATTAAAGGCAAGGCTTGGATCAAAAGTAATATCCGCTTTTTTCGCATCTGCATCGCGGCTGCGCGCGACAGCACTCACTTCAACCAAGCCAATTTGGTTCATTGAGCTAATCAAACCAGGCGTTACCACCTTACCTTGAGCATCAATAATGTGGTCGGCATCCAATGTTGCAGGGTTAATAGCCGCAATAACGCCGTTGTCGATAACCAGCGTCGCGTTTTCCAATACACCTGCGTCGGTTACAGTGTGAACTTTTGCATTGGTAATCGCGATACTTGCTGCATTCACCGATGATGCCGCTGCTAACGCTAAGGCAATGAATGATGTTTTAAATGATGTATTTCGTAATTTCATAATCTTGCCTCCCTTATTCCTGACCCAGCATAAAATCACTTTGCGCTTGATACTTGTCATCGAAGCGATCGTAAACTTTAGCACCGTCAACAAATACTTGCTCAGCCAATGCGTAGACACTAAATGGGTTGGTATTCCAAATCACGACATCAGCGTTTTTACCTTGTTCAAGGCTACCGGTTTTATCGTCGATACCCAGCGATTTAGCGGCATTGCTCGTGATCCAGCGAATGGCATCCGCTTCCGTTAACGCGAAGCCGTTTTCGTTTGCGCGGTACAACACTTTCGCTGCTTCCTGGTTCAAGCGCTGAATAGTCGTGCCTGAATCTGAGTGAACAACGGCACAAGAGTTCATCGCCGCATCAACCATAGCAACGTTTTCCTCAACCATATCATAGGCTTCCATCTTAAAGCCCCACCAATCTGGCCACATGGCTGCACAGTTACCGTTTTCTCCCAGAATATCGGCAATCTTGTATGCTTCAACAGCATGATGGAAAGTACCTGAGTGGTAGTTAAATTCTTTACCTAAATCTACCATCATCGCCATTTCTTCGGCTTTGTAGCAGTGATTGTGAATTAAGATATCGCCATCAAGCACGCCTTTTAACGTATCTAGCTCAATATCGCGAACTGGGGCTTGTGGGTTTTTACCGGCGGCATAGTCTGCTTCATATTTTTCCCAAGCGCGCTTGTACTCTGTTGCCTCAGCCCAAGCCATACGGTAGCCCGCCATGTTCCCCATGCGCGTACCCGGTGCTTCTTTACGGCCACCATAAACACGCTTAGGGTTTTCACCACACGCCATTTTCAAACCATAGGGCGCTTCTGGGAACTTCATGCCTTGCATCGTATGGCTCGGCACGTTTTTCAAGGTAACACCTCGGCCGCCGAAGAGGTTAGCGGAGCCAGGTAAAATTTGCAGTGTCGTAACACCACCAGCGCGGGCTGCGTGAAACCCTGGGTCTTGCGGCCAAACACTGTGCTCAGCCCACACTTCTGACGTATTGGGCGCAGTCATTTCGTTGCCGTCGGCATGTGACTCAACCGAAGGGCTTGGATAAACACCGTAGTGAGAGTGCACATCAATTACCCCTGGTGTTACCCATTTTCCTTGCGCATCGACCACAGCAGCACCATCGGCAGCTAGGTTTTGCCCAACTTGGCTAACTGTACCATCCACCAATAACACATCGGCATTGTCTAAACGCTCGCCATTACCAATAAGGACGGTTGCATTTTTAATCAAGGTAGTTTGCTGTGGTAACACTTGGTAAGTGCTTGGGTATGGGTTCTTATCGAAGGTGACCTTGGCGTCTTGTTGCTCAGACTGCATACAGCCACTAAGCGCAATAGAAACCGCTGCCATCACCAATGAGGGCATCAATTTTTTCATGGTTATTCCTGAGTTTTGCTCTTTTTTGCGCGCTTTTTACTAAGTCGCAAAGAGCCTATTATTTTGATAATGGATCAACGCACAACAGTATATTGAAAAAATGTTAACAACAAGGGATGTGCGACGAGTTTTAGTAATATTTGCGACCAGTTGCGCTTTTCTTCGACAATCGCAGCGCTTAACCAGAAAACAGGGGAAACCAGCAGTTTGAAGTGTTGCTTTAATAGCTCGCAACTATGCTTAGCTAAAATGAGCTTAGCTACGCTTAAACAACCAGCGACGAATGCGATCTTTACGCAGCGATAGCAACCAAACTAACGCGATAGCATAAAGCCCAGGTTCGTAGATATCTGATTTGATTGACCAGTAAAAGTGCACCCAAATCGCAACTGCAGCAATGTAAACCCAGTTGTGGAGCTGCTGCCAGCTTTTGCCCATTTTACGCTTGATTTTACCCAGTGATGTAACTGCAAGTGGCAACAAAATAGCGAAAGCAAACATACCCACAGTAATATATGGACGGTCTATCACTTCATCGATGAACAAACGCCAGTCAAACTGTAATTCAAAAAATAAGAAGTTCAATAAATGCAACGCGGCATAGGTAAATGCCCACAAACCTAGTAAGCGTCTAAATTTAAGCAGCACAGGCTGTTTAAAGCGCTTTGCTAAAGGAGTGATCGCGAGCGAAATTAACAAAATATTAAGGGCACCAATACCGGTAAAGTGAATCACCCGCTCAACGGGATCAGCGCCTATCGCATCAGTTATCGCGCCATAATAAAGCCATACAAGTGGCAACGCTGCGGCTAAATGAACAAGGGTTTTAACTACTGCAATCATCTAAAACACTCTGGTGCTTAACGTGTTGAAACGTTGAAGTTTTGAATCGACTAAAAATGTAAAAAGCGCATTAGTAATAACGCGCTAAATCCATGTTTTTATACAGGTGGGCAACTTCTTCGCCGTAACCATTAAACGGTAAGGTCGCAATGCGATTGCGTGCAAACAAGCCGCCCGTGGTGATTCGGCGCTCACTCGCTTGGCTCCAACGAGGGTGTGATACTTCTGGGTTAACATTGGCGTAAAAACCATATTCATTCGGTGCCAGAATATTCCAAGTCGTTGGCGGCATTTTTTCAACTAACCTAATGGACACAATTGATTTAATACTCTTGAAGCCGTATTTCCATGGCACAACAAGGCGAATTGGCGCCCCATTTTGTGGCGGTAGGGTTTTACCATACAAACCAACACTCAGCATGGTCAGTGAATTCATCGCTTCGTCTAACCGCAGACCTTCCACATAAGGGTAATCAATACCACCACCAATACGGCGGCTGCGTTGCCCGGGCATTTGCTCGGGATCATACAAGGTTTCAAAGGCAACATATTTAGCCTTGGCGGTTGGCTCGGCCTGTTTAATCAAATCCGCCAGCGAGAAGCCAATCCACGGCACAACCATCGACCAAGCTTCAACGCAGCGCAAACGGTAAATACGCTCTTCTAGTGGGAATTTTTTGAATAAATCATCATAGTCTAACGTGATAGGTTTGCTCACTTCACCACTCACCGTTAGCTGCCAAGGGTTTACTCTTAGCCCTTGTGAATTTCGTGCAGGATCACTTTTATCGAGACCAAACTCATAGAAGTTGTTGTGACTGGTCACTTTAGCTTCTGGTGTGAGTAGCTCTTCTGTTGGCTGTGCTTTTTTAAAATTGAGCGCTTGTTGGCTAAAGGCTTTATCATCTGAAGAGCCCCAAAAATCCAATGGCGCAGCGCTTGCTGAACGCGCAACCGACTGGCTTAATAACGTACCTGCGCCAATATAGCCCATCGACTTTAAGAGTTGGCGACGATTAACGTAAACCTGCTCGTTGGTCACATCATTTTCGGTTAATTGATAAGACTTTTTAGATTTGATCAGCATACAACCTCCAGATACAACAATGCTGACATTAGCCAGCACTGTTAACTTGACTCGACCTAAAATTTAGGTGCTTATGGCAATTGTAGACCGCACATTATCGAATTAATTTTCATTTGCTTAAATTAATTCGTATGGCAACGCTGAGGTAACTCAAGCGTTGCTTCAAACCAATCATGGTTTTGCCGACAACAGGGCTATCTATGCCGCGGTTGCCGTTGACGCACTACCTTGTTTCACTAGATTTTCAAGGTACGCGATGATGTCGTTCGATTCGTACATCCATTCAACCTTATTGTCGGCATGCGTGATTTTCAAACACGGTACGGTTGGCTTACCACCGCCGTTAACCAACTCTTCGCGCACGGCGTAGTTATTATCTTTGATGTTCATCAGCGGTAGCTCAATACCTTCACGCTTCATGGCGCGACGTACTTTGACACAGAACGGACAAGTAGGTAGATGATATAAGCTTAAATTTTTCGTTAGCTCGGCAATTTCTTGTTGACGCTCAGCGCTTAATTTCGGTGACTTAGGTTGAGTGAGAAAATTCACTAAAATCACCACTCGGCCAATCAACCAGCGTAATAGTTTCATATATTTACCTTAATTTAGATTTCGTTTACCACATTAAATCATCTGGAATTTGATAAGCGGCATAGGGATCGTCTTCATCGACGGCAGCTTCCACTTTGTCGTTACTCAGCAAGACAACAGCATCATCGAGGGTAGCAAGTTTATCTGCGGTTTCTTTCGTCACGACATAAGTGATGTCGTCTAAGCCACAAATGGATAAACGGCCATTGACCAGCGCCTTTTGCGTTAACGCATTAACCAAGAGCTTTTTCACTGTCGTACCAAAGGTATAGTTGTATTCAACCTCGCCTTCGATACCTTTGACTTGATGATGCGTTAATATTTGCAATATGCGCTGGTGTAGCTCTTTAGCCGCTAGCTGCTGTTGTTTTTCAGCGTTTAAGGCTGCGTCTTTCGCTAACTTTTGCTCTTTTTGCTTGGCAATGTCCTGTTTCACTTGCTCTTGCATCGTCGCTTCAACTTGCGCACCACTGCGTTTTTGCTTGTTCTTTTTGCGCTTGTCACTGTTCGCTTGTCGCGCTTTTTGCTTGGTTGTTAAACCAGCTTTAAGTAGCTGATCTTGCAATGAGGCCATAACCTATCTTTACCTTGTCAATCCGAATAAATGATTCATTTCAAAATGCTGGGGCTAAGTGTACAAAATTCGAATCTTCTGTGCGACAAGTGCCGTGTAAAATTTGGTTATAATCAATTTGCAGACAAAAAAGCCAGCGTAGTTGCTGGCTTAATTATTTGAACGTTGATCAGGTGATTGAGTCAGGCGCTCAAGTCACGTGAGCTTACACAATGCCTTGTTTCGCCAGTGGTAGTTCTCGATGGCGCTTGCCCGTCAGTGCAAAAATAGCATTGGCTATCGCAGGCGCTACCGGAGGTACACCTGGCTCACCAACACCGCCCGGAGGCGCATCGTTCTCAACAATGTCAATTTCAGTCACTGGCGTATCTGCCATACGTGCAACCGGGTAATCGTGGAAGTTAGTTTGCTTAATCACACCATCTTTGGCAGTAAGTTCGCCATAAAAAGCAAGTGAAATACCAAACACGGCGGCGCCTTCCATTTGTGAACGAATACGCTCAGGGTTAACCGCTGTTCCGCAATCGACGCTAAACCACATATTGTCAACTTTGATTTTACCGTTTTGCTCGCTCACTTCTGCCACACACGCAACATACGTAGCAAAACTGCGATGTACAGCAATGCCCAAAGCTTTGCCTGGTTTACGTGGTTTATCCCAGTGGGCCATTTTGGCAACGCGATTGACGACATTTTTGTAGCGCGCAGTATCAATCGGGTATTGCTTGATATCTGAGCCGTAGTTGCCGTACTCGGCATTTTGCGCAGCGAGATCGATATGGCGATCATCGCCTAGCAAGCTAAGTAAGTAATCTTTCGGGTCTTTTTGAGCCTCGTGAGCAAGCTCATCCGCAAATGAGCATACCGCGAATGCTTGGTTAATATTAGTGACCGAGCGCAGCCAACCAATACGGGTATGGGCGGTAGCTTTGCCTGCTCCACATTGCACATTAGCAATATCGTAAGGCATGTCAATTAAGCCCAAGTCCGCTTCAAAGGCAATAACATCAGCACCTTTTGCAAAGGTTGAACTGATCGTTGGCAATGCGACATTGTGCTGCCAAGCTGTGACTTGATGATTAGCATCAACACCGGCTTTAAGTTTCTGATAGCTTACTGCGTGGTAATAACCGTTTTGAATTTCATCTTCACGGGTCCAGCATACTTTCACTGGCTTGCCTCGCAGTTTTGACATCATCGCAGCTTCAACAATAAAGTCAGGTTTTGACTTACGACCAAAACCACCACCGAGCAAGGTCACGTTAATATTTACCTTCTCTGGTGGCACGTTGAGCAACTGGGCCACTGTACCTTGTGCTGACTGCGGCGTTTGTGTACACGCCCAAATATCGAATACGCCTTCGTGATAGTGTGCTGTCGCCGCAGGAGGCTCCATCGGCACATGAATTAGCTCAGGTACGTAATAATCAGCAGCGAACACTTTATCTGCACTTGCTAGTGCGGCCTCGACATCACCGGCTTTTCGCAATATCGCACTAGGCGCATCACAACTGGCAGCGAGTGCTTTTTTATAAGCCTCAGACTCATAATTGGCGTGCTCACTATTCTCCCACTCTATGACTAACGCTTCGCGACCTTGCATGGCGGCCCAAGTGTTTTTAGCAACCACAGCCACACCGCCCAGAGGCTTGAACAGTGGCGGCTCCTCCAAGTTCTCAAGCGCAATGACATCAATCACACCCGGTACTTTTTTCGCCTTACTTGCGTCGAACTTGACGAGTTTAGAAGCCAATACGGGTGGACGTGCGATGACCACATATTCCATATCTGGCAGCTGTACGTCATAACCATAGGTAGTATTGCCCGTCGCGATATCATAACCGTCAACCAATGGGATGTCGGATTTGCCAATAAAGTTAAACTCGGCTTTGCTTTTAAGCTTCAACGAGATTGGATCTGGCACTGGCAACGTGGCTGCAACCGCCACTAAAGAACCAAAACTAGCGGTTTTGCCCGTCGGTTTGTGAACTATTTTATTGGCTTTGGCATAACACTCTGCCACAGGCACTTGCCATTGATTTGCCGCTGCTTGCTCAAGCATAGTACGCGCGGTGGCACCAGCTTCTCGCAGTGGCTGGTAGAAGTTGCGAATTGAGCGCGAACCATCGGTGTTTTGGCTACCGTACTTTTTGTCACCTAAGCCTTGAATAACTTCAATTTTTTGCCAGTCAGCTTCAAGTTCATCAGCCACTACCATAGGGATACTGGTGCGAATGCCCTGCCCCATTTCTGAACGATGAACAATAATACCAACGGTGTCATCAGCGTTAATATGCACATAGACACTTGGCTCAAATTTAGTGGCAGCAGGTGCGGCGAATGCCTTAGGCAAGCCACTGACTTGAGGAAAGTTTACCGCTAACACCAAGGCGCCAGAGCCTAAGCCTAAACTTTTTAGAAATGAGCGACGACTGACATTTTCAACATGATTGTTGCTTGCTCGGTTAGTTGCTTGATTCTTTACCTTATTCTCAGCCATGGTTACGCTCCTTTTTTGCCAGTAGCGCCAACATCAACGGCTAGATCAGCCGCATTAGCTGTAGTAGTAGATAAGTCCGCTGCTAAGTGAATCGCCTTTTTGATACGTTCATACGTGCCACAGCGACAAATATTACCGCTCATCGCTTGTTCTATTTGCTCGTCATTCGGCGTTGGGTTATTCGCTAACAAAGCGGCGGCTGACATCATTTGCCCTGATTGGCAGTAACCACACTGCGGCACATTAAGCGTTTGCCAAGCCTGTTGAACAGGATGCTCGCCATCATTAGAAAGCCCTTCAATTGTGGTAATTTTTTGCCCGTTAACCGCTGCAACAGGTGTGGCGCAAGAGCGCACGGGTTGGCCGTTTAAGTGAACGGTACAAGCACCGCACAAGCCTTTACCACAGCCGTATTTAGTGCCTGTATAGTTGAGGATATCGCGTAGCGCCCACAATAGCGGCATATTTTCATCATCGCTATATTGGTGTGCGCGACCGTTTACGTTTAAGGTGATCATGTGTGCCTCCTAGATACCTTGATACCAATCCGCATAAATAGCTCTGAGCTGAACATATTATTATGCGGATTGGTATTACTACTCAGTCAATCAATATGACTTTGTTTTTATGTAATTGTTTTTATTTCTATTATTTAATTTTTTAGACTAACGACAAGCCTACTTTGACTGTCATAACTATACGCCAAAATAAGCAAAAGTGTTTACGCTTTGCGTTGAGTCTGCAATTTTTTCAGTTGTTCCGGCGTGTCTACGTCTGCTTTCGCGTTAGGCATTGCTATTTTTTTAACGGCTGATGGGGTGTGCGCATGCAGCTTAGCCACAACAAATTTTGCACCTTGCTTAGCTTGCAATAGTTTCAACTCACTAAAAACGGATGATGAGAAAACCACGGGTGGGCCAAATTCAGTCTTGGTTTGCATAGGTTGCTTGGGCTGCGAAATGTCTTGCGACAATTCTTGCTCTGCTTCTGGCCAGCAACTCACTGTTACAGCCTGCTCACCCACTCGGTGGGCAGCCCATAATTTAACAAGATCCTGTTTGCTTAGCTGCCACTGATCAACCAATAAGATCATTGCATTGTCTGCACCTTCAACCGCGCTGACACCACAGGCAATGGATGTTCCCATTCCCAAGTGCCAGTGCGTATTTTCCACCACATTTACAGGCCAAGCGCCAAGCATTTCCCGGTATCGATGCGCTTCACAGCCGATAACCACAGTAACGTGTTGAGCCATTGAAAGCGCCAGCTTTAGTTGGCGTATCAATAAAATATCGCCCCCTAGTTCGATAAGTTGCTTAGGTTGGCCTAAACGCGAAGAACTTCCGGCGGCTAAAATGACTATAGCTAGCTCATTGTTGTCGTGCTTTGAGGTCATTGTTTTCGAAAAGTACTCGGTAATTCACAGGCATTCAGTAGATTTCTTTTGGCTAAGCTAGCTGCGTTTTGTTGCTGGATCTCACTAACAATCGACAAAGCAATCGCTTGCGGACTGCGACCGCCAATTGGCAACCCAACGGGGCCAAAAACACGACCCGCAACATCAGCAGCTTTCATATCAAGTGCCGACAACAATTTATCTCGACGTCCGACAGGGCCTAATAAGCCAATATATGGAACAGCCGTTTGCAACAAGCAAGCGAGATAGTTTTGATCAAATGCTAAGTTATGGGTCATCACCACGGCAGCGTCAATGCCTTGGAAATCTGTTTCGCTGGCTTTTTCCGCTCTTAATTTCACTTGCCTGATATCTGCAGAAAAGTTCATTCGAGATAGAGCATTATCACGATGGTCAAAAACCGTGACATGCCAGCCCATTTGCAGTGCCATCTGTGCAACTGGTACAGCGTCTGGTCCCGCTCCAACAATTGCTATGGATACTGGAGGTGTGACGGGGATGGATAGCCAGCGCTCATTTAAACGCTCCGGCGATGCTTGGTGATCAGCAAGGTAGCGGCCAATAGGGAAATCACTTGGCTGGTCGTAGGGTGGTATCGCCAATAAATAACGGCCGGCTTTGTGCGCTTTTACATCGCCGAGTAGCTCAACGAAGCCTAGGTAGTTATTTTCAGCGGTAAGCGGCAACAAGGCGATATCAATGGCGCCTTCGCAGCCTAGCCCTAACCCCCAGAGTAAATCGGCGTCAGCCATTAAGTCATACTGAATCAACTTTGGTGCTAGATCGTTAAAAACGGATTTTGAATGTAAAACGATATCCGCTTCCAAGCAGCCACCACTGAGCAGCCCAGTGCACTGACCCTGCTCATCAATCAGCATCATAGTGCCCGCTTTGCGATAAGTTGCCCCTTGTGTTTTGACAATAACCGCCAAAACACAGCGGTTATCAGGGTGAAAGTTATTGATCAGGTCTTGCCAGTTTTCTTGCATAATCTTTATATTCAGGGCTTAGCGGTTATCGTCAAGCATTTAGTTTAGGTTTTAGGTGCTATTGGGGGTAATAAGGTTAGTCGCAGGAAGCCAAGCAAACTTGCGCAGTTTGCCATGGTAACAAAGCGCACTGTAAACGAATGGGAAACGCATAAACGGAGTTAAGCGGTTCAAGCAAACCGACTAACGGTTTTTGCTCCGCCAAATCGCTATGCTTTTCATCAAGTAATCGCTTGGCTTCTGTTAGCGAGCAATTAGCCAGTGTTTGACACATGATAGAGGCGGAGGCACGGCAAATAGCGCAGCTATCGCCTGAAAAATTGAGGTTATCGAGCATGTTATTGGATATTTCAAAGGCGACGGTAATTTCATCGCCACAAGCAGGGTTATAACCTTCTTGCTGATGCGTTGGCTTAATATCAGTCTCAAACCCGTAAGGGTTTTGATGATGCGCTAACATGGCTTGTTGATATAACGCTGAACTCATTCGCTGCTCATTCTCATGCACTTTTTCATGTTTAAATACTTTATTAATTATCTATACCAAACAGGGTAATCGCTTTTTTTATCGCTTTAATCAGCGCATCAATATCGCGCTGATCATTGTAAAGTCCTAATGATACTCTTACGCAGGAATTCACGCCAAGGTTTCGCAGTAAAGGCTGTGCGCAGTGGTGTCCTGCTCTGACAGCAACATGACACTCAGACAGTACTGTTGCTAAATCGTGACTATGGATTCCACAGACATTAAATGCCACGATTGGAGTGGCGTTAGGCGTTAGTAATTGCACTGCATCTATTTGATTAAGCTGGCGATATAATTCATTGCTCAGCGCTTCAAGGTAGGCTTCGCTGCCATCACACCGTGCTTGTTCGAGATAGTTTATCGCTGCTGATAATGCCAACAGTGCTTGACTGTTGAGACTGCCCGCTTCCAGCTTGCGCGCGCCATCTAGCCAAGTTGCGCTATTTTCTGTCACTTTTTGAACAATGCCACCGCCGAGCACAACGGGCACCATCGCTTTTAACGCATCGTCAGCGACATACAAGACCCCCGCGCCGTATCCCGCATAAAGTTTATGACCGGAAAACGCGTAGAAATCGCAACCTAGCGCGTCAACATTCAATGTGTGGTGAGCAACGTACTGGGCTCCATCAACTAAAAGCTTGGCACCAAAGGTTTTAGTCAAAGCTGCAATCTGAGCAATGTCGTTAACTGTGCCTAACACATTTGACATGTGATTAAGCGCAACTAGCTTAGTATTATTGTCTAACTGTTTTGCAAGCTCAGTTAGGTCTACCCGAGCGTTTTCACATAGTGGAACAACGCGTAACTGCGCCCCTAACGCTGCTGCTAATTGTTGCCAAGGCAAAAAGTTTGCGTGATGCTCAGCAACCGAAATCACAACATTGTCGCCCGCTTTCATTACATGTCGCAAATACCCTTGCGCTGCCAAGTGTATTGCTTGCGTCGTATTACTCGTAAACACGATATTATCGCGACTCCCGGCACCGATAAAATTAGCAACCTTGTCTCTGACCTGTTCAACCCCAGCTGTTAAATTCGCACTCAGTGAATAAAACCCGCGATGGCTATTGGCGTGCTGGAATTGTTGGAAGTGTAAAGTCGACTCAACGACTGTTTGGGGTATCAAACAAGTTGCTGCACTATCTAGGTAGTGCAGTGGTTGTTCGGCCTGAGGTAGCTGTTGCTGATAGCCAGCACACAGTTTTGCGTTCTTTTGACCGTGAGTAAACATGGCAAAATCGCTGCGCCACCTATTATTAGGCATAGCTGTTGCCGTGCTCGATGAGCGAGTTTGATCAGTTTGCTTGTCCACAAAATCCGCTTACTAGTGATGCAAAAAATTATTTAGACCGATCAGTATACCTAACTTTCGATCCTGATAAACAATTGATTGCGATAATGAGGGTTGTCGGGAGCTTCGCATGAGCTAAAAACGTTATCCACGATGAATGAGTGTAAAGGGCGTTTATAACAACTAGCTATGCAGGGAATTAAAACATCACCTCATCCAAACGACAGGTAACGAATGCTAGAGCACAAGCAGCAATAGCTGGTAATACAGTTTACGCCAGCTGAGCCAACTTAACGTTGATAGCAGCGCCAAAACATTTACATCCCCTTACCTCTGCTCGTCACCCTAGTCATAACAGCATGTAATTGCCACTACTTGGGTAATAACGCACTTATGTAGTAAGGAGTGAGTAAAGTTTATGTCGCCTTTATCTAATCCGAGTAACTATATTCTTTTTCACAGTATTTCTACTAGTGCCTAGAGATAACTGTACTCTTTACCACTGAAAAATTGTCACCGAAAAATTGTCACTGAACAAGCTTGATATAGTTAGGATCTTGTTGCGCTGCTTTGCGCTTTTTCGGTTTCTTGACTTTTACTTCACGAGTTACTGAGTTGCCTTCTTGGTATCTATGATAAGAAAAATTATCTAGTCCAAGCATTTCAGTAAAGCGATAGAAAGTCATAAAATCGTCTTTGGTAAACTCTTCGCCATCTTTGGTAACCAAGCCATCAATATACATAGAATCGCCATTGATATTACAGTTGGCAATAGCACCATACGGCTTACCGTACTCTTCGACCTTGAGTGCTCTTACCATCTTTAGTTCGAAACACCAGTCACCTAATTGAATGTAGCGGTTAACATTGTCTGACATGCAAACTCCCGTTATTGTTATTTTCTTTGCGTTAAAAGTGTTAGCGTTTAGCTACTAGCTAAAGAGCTCCTTTCTACAAACAACCCATCCGTGAATACTCAAGTTACATAGAAACAATATGCAACCTAGCAATTGCGCACTACATTTACGTGACAGTGGGTCACATTATGACATTTGCCTTGCCATTAGTCCCACTGAAACTTTGATTATTTTTTAAACTAAGCAAAAACACCAACTTATGTCAATTTTTTGTAAGAAAAATTGATGCTTTTAATGATTTTTCCGTGCATATCGCGACCAGTCACAGTAATCTAAATTCAAGTTGATCTTCCAAAATAACAATAATTACTAATGAACAAACTCAAACCTTATTTGTTGGGCACGGCCATATTATTGGTGTTTATTCTCGCTACGGCTTCCGCGTGGATTTACAGCAAAATATACAATGCCTTGCCTCAACTTGAAGGAAAGACTGCGCTGTATGGATTAACTAATAAGGTTGAAGTGGAGCGCGATGATTATGGCATAGCGACTATCAAAGCAAAGAGCCGCATCGACGCAGCAATGGCATTGGGTTTTGTCCATGCGCAAGAGCGTTTCTTTCAGATGGACTTACTGCGCCGCAACTCGGCTGGTGAACTTTCCAGCCTGTTTGGGGAAATTGCTCTAGATTATGATAAAAAAATTCGCGTTCACCGCTTTCGCGAGCGAGCTCGAACCATTATTAACACGCTTCCAAAAACAGAATTCGAACTGATTAAAGCCTACACTCGCGGGGTAAACCAAGGTCTTGAGCGCCTTGGTGCCAGCCCATTTGAATATCTACTGTTGCGCCAGTCACCTGTGCTTTGGCAAGAAGAGGACACAGTGCTTAGTGTCTTTAGCATGTACTTAGACTTGCAGTACCCAGATGGCGCACGCGAATTGAGTTTATCGGTGATGAGTAAGGCGTTACCAGCTGCGCTTTTTCATTTTCTAACCCCAAAGGGTACGCAATGGGATGCCGCAATTGATGGCACTCAATTCCCACAAGCCCCCATGCCCGCTAGTTTTCCATCATTGGCCTCGGTTGACACAGGGTTTAAGCAACACAATACCAGCGAGCAACACTTTGTGGGCTCAAACAACTGGGCGGTTTCGGGAGCGCTAACCCAAACAGGCAGTGCCATTGTCGCTAACGATATGCACTTGGGAATTCGCGTGCCAAATACTTGGTATCGCGCTTCGCTCGAATACCGCACCGATAAAGGCAAAGCGATTAAGGTGACAGGCGCAACACTACCCGGTACCCCCAATATCGTTGTTGGTAGTAATGACCACATTGCTTGGGGCTTTACCAATAGTTATGGCGACTGGAGCGATGTGATTACGCTAAAAACAAATCAGGACAAAAGCCAGTATTTAACCCCTGATGGTTATCAAGCCTTTAGCGAACACCGCCATATGATTGCTATCAAAGACAAAAAATCGATTGAAATACAAACCCAAGAAACCATTTGGGGGCCGATAATAGGTGAAGATGCAGACGGTAACTTGTTGGCTTACCGCTGGGTTGCCCACGATAACAATGCCGTCAATTTAGCCCATATCAAGCTTGAATCGGCAACTAACGTATCGCAGGCTATCGCCATAGCAGCCACAGCAGGTATACCCGCCCAGAATTTAATGGTCGCCGATCGTCATGGCGACATTGGTTGGACGATTATGGGGCAAATTCCAGTTAAACAAGGTGCGATGGGCTCATTACCTAAAGATTGGTCAACCGGCGTCTACCACTGGAGCGGCTATTTAGCAGCGAGTGACTACCCGAAAGTGATTTCTCCTGCAGAGCAACGTTTGTGGACCGCCAACTCTCGTGTCGTTGGCGGCGATATGTATCAGCATATTGGTAATGGCGGTTATGCACTTGGCGCTCGCGCCCAGCAAATCCAAAAACGCCTGTTTGAGCAGCAAGAATTCGACGAGCAAACATTGTTAAATATTGCGCTTGATACTCAAGCCATCTACCTCATTCGCTGGCAAACACTCCTGCTCGACCAAGTAATAACCGAGCGCGAAGTAACTAACAATCCGTTGTGGCAAGAAGCCAAGTCTTTCATCGCACAAAAGCCTTTGCAGGCCAGTGTTGATTCAGTTGGCTACCGCATTGTCAAAACATTCAAAACAGCTGTAAAAACCCGGGTTTTCTCAACGTTAATAGACCATTTATCAAAGCAAGACCCTAACTTTTCAGCCAAGACAATACGCAATTCGCTTGAAGAGCCGCTATGGCAACTGGTAACGAAACAACCCGCGGGTTTCTTAGCGCCAAATATCAGCTGGCAGGCACTATTTAAAGAGTCGTTAAACCAAACACTTGCTGAAATGACTCAAGAACAGGCGCTCGCTGATGCCACATGGGGGCAATTGAATGCAGCAGAGATCAAACATCCACTGGCAAGCGCGATCCCAGTATTTGGTAAAATGCTAAACATGCCTGCCGAGCCGCTGGCTGGCGATGGCTTTATGCCTCGTGTTGATGGCGGCAGCTTTGGCGCTTCTGAGCGTATGATTGTATCACCGGGGCATGAGGAAAACGGTATATTTCACATGCCAACCAGCCAAGCGGGTCACCCGTGGAGTCCTTATTTTGGCAAGGGTCACAGCGATTGGGTTGAAGGCCGACCTAGCCCATTTTTACCTGGGCAAAGCCAATATCAGCTGAGCTTAGTACCATATTAACTGTGAGGTAAAGAGTGTTAAGCAAAGTGTTAACTAAAATGCTTAGCTAGACGTTTTCTGCTTGTTTTTCGGAACGTTTTCCAGAGCGCTTTTCTGAACAGCCAAGTATATAAACATTTAAATGCTGACTGAAACAAGAGCAAAACAAGCCAATTAACCGCGATAATGATGTAGCAACGGTCATCAAGGGCATAAAGGTTCTCATCAAAAATAGTGCTTGAACTCTACAACCAGTGCCGATACATTAAAGCGATGAACACAACAAACGTTATAAAAAACTCATCTCTTGGCTTTTCGTTTTTTAGCCTGTTTTTTATCCTCTCTCGTTGAGGAGCGTTTTTTGTGGCAAAAATAACCCGAAAAACCTCCACTACGGAGGTTTTTTTTTACCTGTTTTCAAGTCAATTTATTTAACGTTAAACAGTAATCAGTCAAACCACAATCAGTAAGTAAAGGTAAAGGAGTCAACGTGGCGCAATCATTAGACCTAAACGAAATTAGAGCACAAATCACAGAAACCGATCAGCAGCTGCTCGAGCTCTTTGCCAAACGTCGTGCCCTGACCCTCAATGTAGCCAAAAGCAAAGCTCACCAAGTGCGCCCAGTACGAGATCAACAGCGCGAGCAAGAATTACTTATCCGTTTGATCAAGCAAGGTAAAGCACTAGGCTTAGATGCCCACTACGTCACCAGTGTCTTTCAAACCATTATTGAAGACTCGGTACTCAATCAACAAGCATACCTACAAACGCTGACGAACCCGAACTTACAAGTGCCTATGGTCAGTGTTGCGTTCTTAGGTAACAAAGGCTCTTACAGTTATTTAGCCAGCCACCGTTACTTTTCGCGTCGAGCGGAAAAAATTATCGAATCGGGTTGTCAAAGCTTTGCCGATATTATGCAGCAAGTCGAAGCAGGACATGTTGATTACGGCATGCTGCCGATTGAAAACACGAGCTCAGGCAGTATCAATGAAGTGTATGACCTGCTGCAACACACGAATTTAGCCGTTGTGGGTGAAATCACTCAGCCAATCGAGCATTGTCTGCTTACTGCGGTTAACACCCGACTTGAAAATATTAAAACCATCTACGCTCATGGTCAGCCGTTTACGCAATGCAGTAACTTCCTTGATAAACAGCACGAAATGCGTATTGAATATTGTGATAGCACCGCCGATGCCATGGCAAAGGTTTACGAACTACAAGATGAAACAGTGGCGGTCATTGGCAGTGAGGAAGGTGGTCATTTGTACCAGTTACACGCGCTGGAAAAATCGATCGCCAATCAAAAAGAAAATCACAGTCGCTTTATTCTAGTTGCGCGTAAACCTGTGGACGTCGCCGAGCAGATTCCAGCAAAAACAACCTTTATTCTTGCCACAGGTCAAAAGCCCGGTGCACTGGTAGAGTGTTTATTAGTGCTTAAAGAAAAAGGCATTAACATGTGTAAACTGGAATCTCGCCCAATTCAAGGGCGTCCATGGGAAGAAATGTTCTATATCGATGTTGAAGCCAACTTAAAGTCTGCGGCAATGCAAGAAGCCATCACAGAGTTAAACGAGCTCACTAAATTTATTAAAGTACTGGGCTGTTATCCAATTGAGCATATTTCGCCCACCAGTGTTCCAGCCGCTGCTATTTAATACTCAATAACGCTTCTTGCGTATAAAAACAAAGGCACGCTAATTAGCGTGCCTTTTCGTTTCTAGTCGATTGAACTGTTAACGCAGGTTATTACCGCTTAACTTTGCTCTTGCTGTTTTAACTGATCTAGCTCTTGTGCAATAGCCTCTGGCGAGCCTGTGTTACGGCACAACCAATAATAAGCACTTGGCACAACGAATAAGGTAAATAAACTCGCCAGCGATACCCCAGCAAAGATCACCACGCCAATAACCATGCGACTTTCATGGCCTGGGCCTTCCGCCAGTACGAGCGGAATTGCACTTGTCACTGTGGTAAATGTGGTCATCACAATAGGACGTAACCGTTGCTGTGAGGCATGAATAAGCGCTTGCTCAAATGCCTCCCCCTTGTCGCGTAACTGGTTGGCAAACTCAACAATCAAAATGCCGTTTTTCGCGGCCAAACCAATTAACATCACAATCCCAATTTGGCTGTAAATATTCAGGCTCATCCCCATATATTCCAAACCAGCTAAGGCACCAACCAGCGCAAGTGGCACAGTTAACAGGATCACAAATGGGTGTACGAAGCTTTCAAACTGGGCTGATAAGACAAAGTAAGTGATCAACAATGCCAATGCGAAAATAAACAAAATTGACGTGCCAGACTCTTTTAACAGTAGCGACTGCCCTTTGTAGTCTACTTGGGCTTCATCAGGCAATTCGTCGCGCACCACTTGATTTAAAAAGTCCAGCGCATCACCTAATAAGTAGCCATCAGCCAAGTTTGCCGTAATCGTCACACTGCGCAATCGGTTATAGCGATTCAAGCGTGACGAAGTGGCATTTTCTTTGATGGTAATTAAATTAGACAATGGAATAAGCTCGTTGGTTTCGCGCGAGCGCACATAGACATTATTGATGTCTGTTGGGCTAGCAAAATCAGCTTCGTCCCCTTCCAAAATAACATCATACTCTTCACCACGATCAACAAAGGTCGTGACTCGGCGCTGGCCCAGCATGGTTTCCAAGGTTTTTCCAATATCACCAATAGGTACGCCTAAGTCGTAGGCACGATTGTGATCTATTTCAACCAATAACTGAGGGAAGGTTTCTTTATAATCACTTTGCACACTTTGCAGATTCGGGTTTTCTTGCGCACGAGCGACCACAATATCACGCCACTTTGCCAGCTCTTCATAGGTATTGCCCTGGATCACAAATTCCACTGGCTGGCTATTGCCCGAGCCACGTAAGCCTTGTCGCATAATGGCAAAGGCACGTACATCGGTTACATCTGACAATTCACCGTTCATGCGGCCAGCAAACTCTACTGTCGAAAACGCTCGCTCATCCCACTTAGGCAAACCAACAATCGCAATCCCGCTAGAGCCGCCAAAGCCAGGAACACGTACTAACACGCGATCAAGCTCGCCGCGTTCTTTATATGCCAGCAACTTGCTTTCGATTTGCTGCATATTCTTGACATTGCTTTCGTAGCTAGCGCCTTCAGCGCTATTCATAATAATGAATAAATCACCGCGATCTTCTTTCGGCGTATACTCATTGGGTAGCTGTAAAAACAGGCTATATACAGCGTAGAGCGAAGCAGCGACAATCGCGATAAGTAGCAAAGGCTGTTTAATAGAGCTTTTAAGCGCATTGGCATAACTTGCTTCTAGCTTGCCAAATCCCTTATCTAATAGCTGACCAAACGAGGAACTGCGCTGGCGGTGTTTTAGCATTTTTGAACACAGCATAGGGGTTAGCGATAAGGCGGTGATACTAGAGAAGACAACCGCAGCAGCAATGGCTAACGCGAACTCCGTAAATAAGCGTCCCATATTGCCGGAAATAAATATCAAAGGAACAAATACCGCAACCAATACGAGCGTGGTTGCCACCACCGCAAACGCAACTTCACGGCCACCTTCATAGGCTGCCATTAGTGGCGTTTGCCCTTGTTCAATACGGCGATAAATATTCTCTAAAACAACAATTGCGTCATCGACCACTAAGCCAATGGCCAACACTAAGGCAAGTAGGGTGAGCAAGTTGATTGAGAAACCCAAAGCCGAAAGTGCCATCATCGAGCCAATTAAGGCAACTGGTACAGTCAGCGCTGGAATAATCGTGGCACGAATATTACCGAGGAATAAGAAGATCACCAAAATCACCATGAGCATAGCGATAAACAAGGTGTTGTAGACTTCGTCAATCGAGCCTTGAATGAAAACCGACGAGTCGTAACTGTTTCTAATGGTGGTGCCAATAGGCAAAGACTCGCGAATTTTCGCCATCTCTGCACGTGCAGCGTTGACCACATCAAGCGTGTTGGCTTTCGACTGTTTAATAATCCCTAAGCCGACCATGTTCTTACCATTGCCGCGGAACATGTTTTCATCGTCTTCCGCTGCAACTTCAACACGAGCCACGTCAGCTAATCGCACTAATTCGCCATCGCTACCTTTGGCAACGACCATACGCGCAAAATCATTTTCTGAACGATAGCTGCGCTCGACCCGAATAGAAAAATCACGGTCAACCGACTCAATTTCGCCCGCTGGTAGCTCTACGTTTTGCGCGCGCAAGGTGGTTTCAATATCGTCAACGGTAACGCCCCGTGCCGCCATCGCCACGCGGTCGAGAAAAACTTTCATTGCATATGTGCGGCCACCGCCAACGCGTACTTGGGCAACCCCATCAACAACGGCAAAACGGTCAACAATATAACGCTCTGCATAGTCAGTAAGCTGCAAGGTACTCATAGTGTCACTTTGCATGACAAACCAAACAATGACGTTCGCATCGCTGTCTGATTTAAACACTTCTGGCGGATCAGCTTGCTCTGGCAGTTGCCTTAGGGCGCGAGAAATACGGTCGCGCACATCATTGGTCGCGGCATCAATATCGCGATCAAGTTCAAACTCAATGCTAATGCTAGAGCGCCCTACCCGACTGGTTGAAGTGATATTTTTCACCCCTTCAACACCACTGATACGATCTTCGAGTAGCTGGGTTATTTTCGTTTCAATAATGGCCGCAGAAGCGCCGGGATAAGAGGTATTGATACTGACTACGGGCGGGTCAATATCTGGGTATTCACGCAGCGGCAATAAGAAAAACGCAACAACACCGAAGGTAACAATCAGTAAATTGACAACAGTTGCAAAGACCGGACGCTTAACCGATAAATCAGATAAAATCATCTACGATGGCTCCTGTGTTTTCGGCTCAATCACCTTCACATTAGTGCCATCTCTCAGTTTTAGCGCACCCTCGACAACAACTGATTCATTTTCGTTTAAGCCACGGGTGATCTCGACTAGGCCAGGTTTGCGGCGGCCGACGCCAACTTGTTTGCGCACCGCTTTGCCATCAGCAATGACAAAGACAAAATGATCGTCCTCAATCGGAATAATGGCACTTTCTGGCACTTGCAGCACTTGCTCGACACTGCGCTCAACATTAATCGTCAGTAACATCCCCGCACGCAGGGCGTAGTCGGCATTTGGAATTTCAGCACGTACTTTCACCATGCGCGTGGCATTGTCAATACGTGGGTCAACCGAGATAATCTTACCAGCAAAGACCTTATCATCATAAGCAGTATTGGTTGCTTCAATCATCTGCCCTGTGGCGATCGTGGTGTAGAAACGCTCTGGTACCGAAAAATCAACTTTCACAGTACTCAGATCATCTAAAGAGGTGATGACATCGCCTGACTGCACATAAGCGCCTACACTAATTTCGCGAAAACCAAGTACCCCATCAAATGGCGCGGTAATGGTTAACTCGTTGAGCTTGGTGCGCGCACTTAACAGTTGTGCCGCAATCGCTTTGGTTTGCGCTTCTTGCTGGTCAACTTGCGATTTAGAGGTCGCGCGTTTTGTTAACAAGTCTTGAAAGCGATTAAGCTGAGCAACAGACTCTGCAAGGTTCGCTTCTAGCTCGCGCACTTTGGCCGCTTCCTCTTGATTGTTTAAGCGCACCAAAATATCACCTTTGCGCACAATCGCGCCGTCTTGAAATGAAACCTCGTCCACCAAATCAGAATAATTTGAAGTGATCAGCACTTGCTCGTTTGCACGAGCATTGCCTAGGGCTTCAATGACATCTTTAAACTCAGCCGTTTGAGCAACTGCGGTTTTAACAGGCACCACACGCTGACGAGGCTTTTGCTGACCTTGCTCTTGTGGCCAATTAATGTAAACAATGAGCGCAACAAGCAAGCCAAGGATAAAAATAAAAGGTAAACGACTTTTTATAGAGCTAGACATAACAACATAAACATGAAAACTTAATCGTGAAAATATACCGGAGTTCAAGTTCGGCAACGATGTTATTCATCTGAAAATATAGGACGTTAAGCGTAAAACCGTTAATCGCCCGCGATGAATGGGTAGCAACAAGCCAATACAAACGCTTTGCGAGTCAATACCTGCCATGCTAGACCAGACAAGTTACGCGCTAATTTCAACTCGCTTATAAATCGGGCTTAGGTTTATAATTCAACTACTTGTTATTTGATTTAAGTTAAGAACGTGAATAAACCAGCCGCTTTAGCCTTAGCTGCATTTGCCATTTTAGGCACCCTGATGTGGTACGCTGCCAGCAATTCAATGGCGCAATACCTTGCTGAATACCAAGCAAAAATAACGATGCAATTGCCAGTTGGCAGTCACTTCTCGCTAGGCGATTTAGCGGTTAATGCCAGTGAAGACTCCGGCGCGCTAACAAGTCTTAACCTGCGACTTCCCCTCGACACTAATAACCAGAGCAATGCCCAAAACCATCAAGTAAAAAGTACCGCTATTGAGGACGAAGCGCTCACATTCGCTATTAGTCATATTGGTTGGCAATACGAAAAGCGCAGTCTGAAAAAAGCCGTGGTACAAGTGACACATATGACCATCGACAGCGTGTCAATGACCCTGCCGCAAGCGCATGCTGACGCTTGGCTAACTCAGTTATCAACGCAACTAGAGCAACTAATTACGACAGCAGTCGCTCAGCAAGTGGGGTTAATGGGGCGTCAAGAATTTAAACTTAACATCAATCAGCTTACATTAGACAAGCTCTTCATCACCTTAACGACTGATGGCGAGCCCAGCCAAGAAGTTATCGGACAGCAATTAGCGTTGAATCACCAACAATTGGCCGATGAACAACAAATGAGTATCACTGTCGCTTATGCGTTACAGGCAATTGCCAAAGAAGCCAAACAGCAAGTGCTAAGTCATTAATTGATGTGACCAAGGCTTGTAATCAAGCCGTTGCAATGCAATGCTAACTGACCTAACCGCTGACGATGATAAGAACTAAAAGGACGAGTTGGATGCACAAGAGTATGAACACACGTAAGTTAACAACAGGCTTATTCTCGCGAATGCTCTGCTTCATTGTGGTCGCCATCAGCATTAATGCTCACGCCCAGCGCATTGGCACAATCAATGGCAATGAAATTACCCCTTACCTTGGCTATATGTTTGGCTCAGATATCGGCGCAAGTGACGGCAGTGACATTGCAATGTCAGACGACGCCCACCTAGGTATTGCGTTTTCGTGGCATGATTCGCCCAATGGCCAAGGACAAGTGCTTATCAACTACGTCAAACACGATTTTGCCAACCAGCTTGACAATAGCACCGAAGACTTTACCTTGCTTTACGCCCATTTTAGCGGCGTTGCCCTATTTCGCCAGCAAAACTATGTCACGACCTTTTCATTAGGGCTCGGGGGGACGTACATGGATAGCGATTATGAAAGTGGCCTTTACCCGTCAGCAACCATAGCGATTGGTACTCGCTATGAGTTTTCACCAACATTTGCCTTGGTTACTGAGCTTAGAACATATGCAACATTGACAGATGACGATGATGACTTCTTCTGTGAAGGGGCAATTTGCGCGGCAGAGTTTGATGACACCTTGTACATTGACAGCTCTATTTCTATTGGTATAGCGTTTGCGTTCTAGATCTAAACGACGTCAACAAACAACTTGTTCAAAAAGGCCAATCTTGCGATTGGCTTTTTGCTTATTGAGTCTTGGATTACCTACCGCCAATGTCTATTTCACTAAAGCCACGATATCAGAGATAAGGTCTGCTTTGGGTCGCTCAATTATGCGACCTAGCTCTTTGCCGTTGCGCTTAACAATAATGGTTGGTGTGTATTTTACGCCATGGCTCGCAGCTCTGCCCTGCGGCTCTTGCTTTCGAATATCAAGAGCAATCAAAGCAACAGCGACATTTGCATTAGCGCTCATTGCTTTCAGTAGCCGAGGGACTTCTCGCTGGCTGTCGTGGCACCAAGCGCCAAAATAGACATCAAGGCTAATATCGCTCGACAAACTTTTAACTTGCGCTACTTGCGCTTGGCTTAGCTGGAAGGCGTCATAGCCCTTGGCAAAATATGGGTGTTTGTCGAATAACTCACTTTGGGTTAAATCCCCAACGGCATATGGGCTTGGGTTACCCGAAGATTCGCTGCCGTGCCCAGAGCCTACTTGAATATTAGATGACTCGGTATTTGTGCTATTACACCCGCCCAGCACACCAAGCGTTAATGTCGCCGTCAATGCTACAGCTAATGTCGACCAAATGGGGTTAACGGATTTATTGGGTTTTGTGGATTTACTCAGTTTTGTAGGTTTGGTAAATTTTTTGGAAAGTAGATTGTTATCATATTGAATCGGCAGCATAAAAACTCTTTATTATTTCTTTATTATTGTTACTGGCTTATGCTGCCATTGTAGCGTTATTTTATTTCGTTTGCCTTAACTAACATGCCTTTACTTTCCGCTAAGAAGATGTCGGCATAATCACCAAACCAGTCGGCAACCTGAGCAAACATAGTAACAAACGCTTCCTTGTCGCCCTATTCAACACCTTCAAACAACTCAAATAAGCGATAAGCAAAACGTGGCTCGCCTTAACGTAATTAGCTACTTAACCTCAGGTTTGGATAATAAATAGTGAATAACAAATCAATTCAAATACTTATCTTCATCGTTATCTTCTAGCGAGAAATTTTTGCTGATATTAAGGCAAATTTGCGCGTCAATAGCGAGTCTCGGCTTAGGTTCCAACGTCGCTCTATCTCCCCCATCCTTGGGGTCGTCTTGCAAGTAAATTCAACGCTGGTAGCAGTAAAAATAGCCGCTCGAAGCACATTGGTTATCCAGAGCCGAGGTTATTTAATCGTCAACAAATAAAGTCAGCCCCCTGGCGCACTTGTAGTTCTTGATCAACAAACAAACTGGCAATGGTTCTAGGTATTACTAGCATTGGCTCAATCGCTAAAGCGGTACTATAAATGCCACTTAACAAGACACTATGGCTCAATACAGAGGCACTTAACACTTGGCGACTGACGCCGTCTCTAGCCAAGATATGCGAGCGGCTTTGTTGGCCACAGAAAAACGCCCGTTCACTATGGCCTGAGGTGGTAAACGCCTGATTATACAAAGGCAGTGTACAAACAATTTGCCCTTGCTCAACAGGGTTAGCTAGGGCGATGCGAAATTGATTACCATCACTTTTTAGCCCCCAACTAATAATATCCCCGCCAAAGTTGATCAACCCGCCCTCAACACCTTGTTGACGGCAAATCAAAGCGGCTTGATCGACGGCATATTCTTTAATCACACCACCTAAATCAAGCTGGGTATCTGCACAGCAAAAGGTTAATAAAGGCCCATCGAGTGACCAAACCTCAATGCCCATCGCTGGCTGGCAACGGCTAAATAAAGCTTGATAAGACAGTTCAGGCGCTTGTTGCGCTAAAGCCTTAACTGTGCCAACGGTAATATCGAACAAACTATTCGTCGCTTGTGACAGTTGGTGAACTTGTGACAATACCTGCGCCGTTTCTTTATCAAGATTCACACTCGACATTTTGCGCTGATTAATCGTTTGATTGAGCCAAGAGTCTGCTTGATAAAAGTTATACTTTTTCGCCAAACGTTGGGTGTTAGCCTCTACCAACTTCGCAACACGTTCAAGTTGCTGTTGACACTTGCCAACTAAGGTGAGTTGGCAAGGCACAGTCATGGAGTGAAACCTATATGAATACATTTTTAACTAACATTTGTCTTACAGCTAAAACGAATAGGTCATTCCTGCAACATACCACTTGGCGCCAAACTGATTGGTTTGTTCATAGTCGGTTGCCGAGATATCAAACTGCCAGTGCTGAGAAACTTGGTAGCTCACTGCCAATGAATAAGTTTGTGCATTATAGTCCCCCAAACGCACATCATTGCTAGCAAAACCCGTTGGCGCAAAGGCTGGCAATTCTTGATTAGGGTTACGATAAAAATCGGCAGGCGTTTGCTGATACCAGGTCACTTTGGGGTTAATAAAGAAGCCATCAAATACTTCATAAGCAATTGACGCTTCAACCGTGTGAGAATCAATTCCCCAAGTATCATTATAATAACGGTAACTAAACTGACTGGTTAACCAAGGTTGGTATTGATACGCGCCACTAATTTTGGTGCCGTAAGCGTTACGTGTATCTGGTCGACTATCAGCAGCGACAAACACTTCATTCGCTTCGAAATTGTCATTCGTGTTGATATCCACGTAACGCAATACGGTTTGGTAATGATTACTTAGATAACCATCATCTCGGTTCGCAAACACTTTGATATCAAGCGTTGCCGTTGGGGAAATCACTTGGGTAAAACCAATTTCAATACTTGCTAAGTTAAGCTTCTCTTCGGTACGTGTGCGATAGCCAGTACCAAACACTAAGCTTTCATCATCTAAATATGAAATGCCGAAGTTCATTGAACGATTCTTAAATTTATCTAAATAGACGAGATAAGAAAAAGAGCCACCAAGGCTTTGGTAATCATCTTCATCCGAATAAGAGAGTCCCCACGTCCATTCATTGCGGTACTCATCACGCACCGTCAAAGCAGCATTGGTAGACTTGCGTGTATCTTCTAGTTCAACCCGAGTCACACGATAACGATCTGGCTGAAAGGCATAACCCAATAAGGTTTGATCTGTGAGTGCTTGCCCTGCGGTTAAGGTTTCTTGACGTAAAATTAACTCTTCGTTAGTGACCCCGCTTGCATCATTAATTTGCCAAGCTGGCGATGCCCCAGAAACCGAATCATAGCCAAGCGATAAATCTAAGCTGTAATCAACGCCAAAGTCGACTTTAATGGCAAGCACAGTATCAGCAACATCAACACGCTCATCTTTTTCGCTATAATCCATATGGTGCAAAGAAATACTCTGCTCTGCTTGCACTGCGGCTGATGCTAGCGCACTACAACCTATCACACCTAAATGCTTTTTAGCATTATTCATTTATAACCTCTTATTATCCTAAAATTTCAACAACTACTTACAACCGCAGCCACCACCAGCAACACCATCACCACCTGAACTTCCCTCTTTGGAGAGAAAAACTTTCTTGGTAAATTTTGTATGTTCTGGGCTTATACCTGTTGGGCTCATCACAGGCTCAGCTAAACGTGCCTTTTGCCATGGTTTGACGGCTTCAATATCAAAAAGGGTATCTAACCAGCTAAAGGCACCAGCCAAGAGCTCTCCTAGAGGGCTAACATCTCGTGGCTCATTATCAGCGAACGGCTGTGGTGTTTTAGGTTGAGCTGGAGTATCTGTCACTAACGGAGCAAGAGGCCTAAACGGGTTAAGCGGCGCAGCAGCGATTGAATTTCTCGTACTGTTTACCGTACTGCCTTGCGCATTAGCAGTTTTCTGGTCAGTATGAGTCGCACTAATAGCTGTTTGGCGACTTGGTTGTCGAGTTGCTTGCAAATCAGTTTGCTGATGAACTTGGTTAATCACATCGCGAACAACGTTCGTAACTCTAGGCAGTTGCACACTACTCCCTGTCGTTACAGCGCTTTTACCGACAGCACTTTTACCGAGAGTAATGACCTTAACGACTTTGCCTGTCGACTGCACAGCGGTTTCATCTTGTTGGTGAATAATAATGGGCTGCGCCATTGAATAGCCGCTGATTGACCATAAACTCGCCAATACCAAACTAGTCGCCAGCGGTTTCATTCCGTGTTGCTTGAATTGGCTCACTCGCACTTTGTTGGAAAAAGTATTTATCGCTATCAACATTATTGGCCTCGTAACGTCGCTAAATCATTGATCACCACTTGACCAATATCAGGAATCGCCCCAAAACGTACGCCAAGTATTTGATTGTTATAAACATAATAAAGTGCAGGCATGCCAAGTGGTTCAAAGGCTGATATCACCTGTTGGTTTTGATCCATCACCACAGGAAATTTAAGCTGCATTTGTGCTAAAAACTGCTCTGCTAAGACCAATTCTTCATCCACTTCAACGCCGACAAAGGCCACTTGTGGATCGTTTAAGTGTTGCGATAATTCGTTAATTTCAGGTAACTCAATACGGCATGAAACACACCATGAGGCAAAAAAATCAACCACAGTAATTTTATTTGGATCAAGCGCCATTTGCTCAGCAATGTGTTCAGGGACTTTATCGCCACGTTCAAGTGCCTGTACGGGAAAAACCGCCATACAGCAGAGTAAAAAACAAGCAGTTAAGCGTTGCCCGTACTGATGAATAAATTGATTAATTAATGGAGTAATTACGTTCATTTTTCTCTCTAATGTTTCTTAAAAGTAAGTTCTATCTGGGTTCATGAGGGCATTTTCTAGGTTCACTTTCTGGGCATACTGCTCAGGCACAAGAGCTCGCTGATAGCTAATGATTTACTTTAGCTAAAGGCTTACTAAGGCCTCACTAAACATTGCGCTAGCGCACTAACTTCACGCGCTGCTGACCATTAGTAACCCCTGCATCTGCGAGTATTTCCGTCATTAGTGTTGGGAAATCAGCTAAATCCCGTATATGACTATTATCGTTAATACATCTGTCCAAATTTGCGCCATGTTCATAATCACCGATGCGTAAGCTATACATGGCAATGCCTTGTCGTTTGATCGTCTCGCAAAAATCAAAAAGCATTAACCTGGAAAAGTCGCCAGAAGGGCTTTCATTGGTACCTGGAATGCCAGAAGAATCTGATGCATCGCCGATAAAAACCATCGCTTTACGGCTACCTTCGCGCACCTCAGTACCCGCTTGCCACGCGGCTAACCAATTATCTGCTAACATACGCGCGCCAAAAACAACGCTGTGGTGAATAGCGGTATAGTGGCTATCTGCTCTTTGGTGTTGATTAATTCGGTCTCTAATTTTATTCAGATCCGTGGTTAACGGCACAGCAGCTATATCTGGGCATTCCCCTAAATAAGCATTAGCCTTATCAATATTTTCGATATGTAGTAGTGTTTGATAATCACGAAATATATCGTCAGGAATATCGGGTAAATGAGGCTGTAACTGGCCATTAGCATCACGGTAATAACTCATTGCACTGACACAGCGAATGCGATTTTGTGATGCTGGCAACCAGTCGACATTTTCGACCGCAACATAAGCGCTAAATGGCAATAAGCCCAAGCGCACATTACCACTAGAAAAGTTTTTCTGGATCTCTGAAACCACTTGATTTATCTGATATTTAGTATAACCAGTACTTCCAGCTTGAGAGCCCGACAAGTCAACAATTAAGGCAATATCAAAGCGACCGCTCTTTTGGCCTGTCGCTGCTCCTTGATTGCTCACCTGGAGGTTTTTAGCTAATGCTTGATTGCCAAAACTTGGCATTGTTTGGCTGGTTAATAAGCGATAATCGCCATCAGCACGAGTTAAATTAAGTTGTGATAAATTGGTTGGTCGCAAACCATTAAATTGGCGAATCACCGCTTGCGCGCTAGGTAAATCTCGTTGATTATCAGTCGCCTGCCGCTGTGCCAAAAATATCGCCGCAGATTCGGCCGCGTTACCTAGCTGGCTTTGCTGAATTAACGCGTAGCTATATGTTAGCGCCAGTCCGATAAACAACACCAATACTGGTAAGACAATCGCTGTTGCGATCGCCACAACACCTTGTTGTGGTGCTAAACGAACTTGGCTATTTAACCGCTTGGCTTGCTTAGCTTGCTTAAACTGGTTTGTTTCATTAGGAAATAACGACATGCTAACGTTCCACCATCACACTGCTGGCATATAAGCGAGTAAACGCTTGTGAGCCTGAAAAACGGGCAAAAAAGCTGAAACCGGTTAACGGTTGGCATAGTTCGATCAGATATAACACTTGTTCTTGATCTTCGTTGGGATCATCAAGCGTCTGGTACAATGCGCGTAGCTCATCCGGTGTTTTTTGTTGGCAGCCACTGCCTGAGGAAAACCCTTGATAACCATTGTTGGCTGAGCCAACTCGTGCCACTTCATGCACACTGACGCCGAGTTGCGGATCGCCCACTAAGCGCTTAGCAATCGTTAACAGCTCGTCTAGCTGGCTTTGCGCAAGCGCTTGTTTTTGGCCAGCTTGATCCACATAAAACGCTTGGCGATGAGCAATCATATTAACCAAACTATAACTTGTGCGGTTTAACTGTCCTTGCAGTATTAAGTAACGACTTAAATCGAAAAACACTAAGATAACCGCAATAACAACAGGTAACACAATGGCAAATTCAAGCGCAGCAGCACCGCGCTGACGGCAAGGATTAACGCTAGTTTTCATGTTTTACCACCACTTGCGAGCGAAAGCTGACTTGTCGTAACCAAGGCGAGATTGCTTGAAATTGATAGTCCAGTTGATAGCTGACTAAAGGCGCACTTATCGCACCGCTAGGCTGGTTATTGGCCAGTGCGGTCGGCGAACTATAAGCCCCTAGCTGAGTCACCGTTAACTTGCTCTTGGTGAAGGAAATAACTTGCTTATTCGTCATTGCACTGACAAGTAACTGCTGAAAATTACTCGCACTAGCCGCCGTTAACTTGACCTCACGACTCGCCTCTGCCAACGCATGATCTAGGCTCACTCTGATCAGCAGTCCTCGAACAAAATCAAAGCAGCTGATCACCACAAACAGCAACAGCGGCAAAACGATGGCAACTTCAATAGCTACACTGCCTTGTTGCTGCCTTTGCTGCTGGCATATCGTGAAGCCTTGCTTACCTCGTTGTTGAAACTTCCAAGCCGTCACTCGTTGAGTTCCTCAACAGGCGTTACTAGCCTTGGTACTAGCGCGTTAGTATTAGTGCTAGCACCTGCTTTCACTTGCTCAAAGTATTTGATGTTCTGTGCGATTTCATCTGGCGTTAAATCAACGGCTAAAACCTGCTGCGCTTGTCCCACTTTATCGAGCTTAACTAATGCCAAAGCCAAGTGTTGACGCATTTTAGCGCTACTTTGTCCTTGCCGATAAAGCGGATAAAGTAAATTAGCCCCCTGCTGGTATTGCTGCTGTAACATATGGTTTAACGCCAAGTTACTGATATAACCCGGTTGATTTGGCGTTAACTGTAACGCCTGTCGAAACTGCTGCTCGGCAACGTCATACCCTTGTAACCAACTGGCAGCAACGCCAAGGCCATTGTAACTTTGCGCTAACTGCTGTTTTTGTGCAGGTGATTGAGTTGCAACGCTTTCGGCTAAATTAACCGCTTGCTGTAACGCCTGTTGCGCCGCTGGGTATGCTTGCAGATCTAAATAAGCGAGTCCTAAAGTTTGCCACAGTAATTGCGACTCGTGATGACTTAACTCGCTTTTGCGCTCTGCTTGTGCTTTATCATCACTCGATATGTCAGCTTGCTCTGGTGCAGGAGATAACTCAGGTAATAGCCTAGGCGAGAGCTCAACGTTAACAAATGGCGTTAACACATTGATCGCCAATTGCGCCTGTTTAGCTTGTCGATAAGTTTGCGCCAAGGCTAACGCATATTCAGCATTAGTTGGCTCACTGGCCAGTAACTTACTGAACAATCTCGCACTCGTTTTCAAATCACCACTTTGTCGTGCAATTTCCGCTAACCGTTGATCCGATAATGCGTTCATCGGCACGCTATTGGTTGCCTGTTGGTGCTTATCACGAGATGGTTCGAGCGGTGTTATTTTGCAGCCAGTTAACAGCACGAATGTCGTTATCATTAAGCCGCTCTTGGCTCTTTTTGCGCTTAGTAACATTAATTAAGCTCCTTTAATGCCACCAACAACTGGAAACCAATTGGCGCTAAAATAATGATCAACAAGGGCAAAAATACTAACAGCAACATAGGTAAGGTAATTTTGGCGGATAGCTTACCGACTTTTTCTTCTAACGTGAGTTTGTTCAATTGGCGCATTTCTGTGGCGAAATTTTTGAATGTTTGTGCGAGCGGGCTACCAAACTTTTCAGCCTGTTTAACGGCAGCAATTAATGAGGTCATCTCAGCAGAGGGACAACGTTTGGCAAGATCGTCAAACGCCACTTCGCGATCTGGGTTAACCTTTAATTGCTCTAAAGTTTGTTGCCATTCTTGTGTTAATACAGGATAAACATCGTCAAGATGCTCACTTACCATCGCAAGGCTACGTTCAAAAGTAGCCCCTGATTCAAGACAAATCGAAATTAAATCCAAGCTATCAGGTAACGCCTTTAAAATTTCTTTCTGGCGATTTAACGCCACTTGTTTAAGGTAGTGATCAGGTAATAAATTGGCGACAAAAGCTAGGCTCGCAATCACAAACCAACTTGAATTATTCGGATCGTTACTACTCATTGCTAGCCAAGTAATAGTGGCAACAAGGGCTGCTAAACCCAGCTTACTTGCAATTAAATAGCGTACCGCCTGCTTTTGATAAAAGCCAGCCTCACTGAGTAAGGCGCTTAACTTGGCAATTTCTTGGTTGTCATTTTGCTGGTTATTAAACAGCGCGCCTTGCTCAAAGCTACTGCTTTCTTGCTCGAGGTACTCACTAAAACGTTGATTGAGCTTAAGCTTACTGCGATGGCGCAGTAAAAATAGCCAAGAGCCTGCCAAGCCAGCAAGAAATAAGCATAAACTCAGCCACCATAATTGGCTTTGCCAAACCGGATGTGAAAATAGTGCCATGCTTAATCAACCTTAGTCATACGATTAATTAGCCACAGACCAAATACTATGCTTGCTAACGCGTAGCCAGCAATCCATTGGCCCGTTTGGTGGTAACGTAAGTAATCAAACGCCGATGGCATTTGGTAGTAAAAAAACAATAAAAAAAGCACAGGTAAACAAGCTATCACCTTTGCCGACACTCTCGGCTCAGCAGTCATCGCTAGCACACGTTTATGATGGCTTTTACGTTCGTGAATATTGGCCATCAACTGATGTAGCACTTGCGCTAACTGGCCACCTGATTGCTGGTTAAGCAGCAAACACACGCTAAAAAATTTAAAGCTGGGCTGTTGTACCTTAATGCCAGCTTGGCTTAATGCCTGATCTAATGTTGCCCCAATGGCTAACAAATCAGTAATTTCAGCAAACACTTGCTGTACTCGGTGTTGACTTTGCTCTTTCGCTTGCAGCAGAGCCGCGTTAACCGACAAGCCAGCACTAACCGCACGGCTCACGGTCGCAACCGCATGTGGAAAGTCTTGCTCAAAATCACTATTTAAGCGCTTTAATTGCCATTGATATAAGCCGTTAAACAGCAATACATTGACACTGATCAGTAAGCTTAATTGCGCTAGCCAAGGCCATGCTTGCCCTAATTTAAGCACGGTAAAAACGGTGATCAGCATTAACACCATAAAGGTCAGTATCAACTTAGGATGAAATACATCACCAAGGCGAACCCATAACCGGTATAACCAAGCTTTTATCCCCGTTTCCTGCAGTGAGGTCTTAAATAATGCTTGTGCATCACTGGTGGCCAAGGCACTTTGTCCAGCGCTTAAATAGTGTGATAAGCGCTGTTGTTGACGGTTAACTAACTTGTGTTGATAGAGCAGATAAGCGAGCAAGCTCACCAAAACCACGATGAGCAAGAGTAAGCAAAACAATAAACTCGACGTGCTTAATAACATAATTTAAGCCGCCTCCAAGAGCTTCATCACCACGTGCTCAAGCCCGAAATAGCGGATCTTATCTAGGCAACGGGGCAAGTGTTGATGACTAATATAGCGGCCATTGAGTTTACCGTTATGCAGCTCGCCCTGAGCTTGGTAGCTAAATAACGGGTGTAACTGAATTTGATCCCCTTCAATACCAACAATTTCATCAATACTAACAATACGGCGAACACCGTCTCGCATACGCTCGACATGGACAATCAAATCAATTGCGGCGTTAATTTGGCGTTTTAAGGCAACGGCAGGCAAATTCGACTGCGCCATCAATAACATGTTTTCCAAGCGCACTAAGGCATCAACGGCGGAGTTAGCATGCAGCGTCGACATTGAACCATCATGGCCAGTATTCATCGCTTGCATCATATCAAAGGCTTCGTTGCCACGAACCTCACCGACAATAATGCGATCAGGTCGCATCCGCAGCGCATTTTTCAGCAGTTGACGCAAACTCACTTCTGCCGTTGCTTCGATACTTTTCGGGCGCGATTCTAAGGTCACCACATGACTTTGCTGTAAGCGTAATTCAGCCGCATCTTCAATGGTGATCACCCGCTCGTTATTATCAATTTGTTGCGATAAGGCGTTAAGCAGCGTAGTTTTACCTGCCCCTGTCCCGCCTGAGACCAAAATATTCAGACGACAATGGCTAGCCACTTCTAAAAACGTGGCCATCTCAGCAGATAAGCTGCCGCTGTCCGCTAAATCGCTTAACCCTAAACTTTGCTTACTGAATTTACGGATCGAAATACAAGTACCAGATAAGCTCAGTGGCGGAATGATAATGTTCACTCGGCTACCATCTGCCAAGCGCGCGTCAACCATAGGATTCGTTTCGTCAACACGGCGCCCAATACTCGACGCAATGCGACGCGCAACATGCAATAAATGGTTTTCATCACGAAATTTCAGGCTGCTTAAACTCAGCTTACCTTCACGCTCGACATATATTTGTTGATAACCATTGATCAACACATCATTAACCGATTCATCTTCAAGCAAGCCCTGCAGTGGCCCAAGTCCCAACATATCCGCCAGAATGAGTTCTGCTACTTGTTGCTGTGCTTGATAATTCAACGGTAAGCGTTGCTGATTAGCAATGCTGGTGACCGCTTCTAAAATGCGCTCAGCCAACTGCTCAGCGCTTAGTTTAGTGGCAACGCCTGCTTCAATAGTGGTAAAAATATGATTGCGAACAATATCGTAACTGGCTTCATCGACAATGTTTTGCGGTTGTTCACTGCCAGCAATTACACTGTCTTGTGGCTGTTGCTGCGCATTAACGAGCTGTTTTTTTTGACCAAACATTAGAAACGCTTCCTCAATCTCGCCAGTAGTGAAGGTTTGGCAACTTGCCCTTGCCCCCAAATATCGGCTAACAGCTCTGCTAAGGCACGACTAAACGGGTTATTGGCGGTTAACAATGAACTCCCTAAGTCGGCCGCTTGAGTAACCGCTTTTGGCGCGTATGGCAAGATATGATCAAAGGGTTGGCCTAATTGACGCGTCATTTCTTCAACCGACAACATGATCTCTTTGTGTGGGTGAATATAATTGAGCACTAAGATCAAACGTTGCCCGTATTGGCGATCACTCGTGAGGTTTAAGATCGCTTTCGCTTGCCTTAACCCCGCTAAACTTGGTTGGCACACTAACACTTTGGTGTCGGCCGCAAGCCAAACATCAAGCATGCCCGGCACGGCAAATAACTGGCTGGCCAGATCCCATACTAAATAGTTATAGTGTTGGCCAAGTTGCTTTGCTAGGCGCTGATAGCTGCTGGCATCGAAGGTTTGCTGTTGGCTGAGTGATTTGAGCAGAAATAACCGTTCTGCGACTTGGCTACAACTGCGTTCAATAAAGAGTTTGTCCACTTGCTGTTGACCGCTTAGCAAGTTCATTAAACCAAAGCCTGCATTGGCACCTAACAGCAAGTCTAAATCACCACCGTAACTGTTAAGATCAGCGGCCAGCGTTTGCGCACCTTTAGCCGCTAAACCACGACTGATATTGGCCACTAGGGTGGATACGCCAACCCCGCCACCACAGCCAGTGAACACTAATTGTTGTGCACTGCGCTCTTTGCTACTTGCTTGGCCAAATGCTTGGCCAATCACATCCGCTAATTGCTGATGATTAATCGGCTTGGTCAGGTAATCATCAATTCCTAAGTTTTTAAAAGCTCGGTATAAGTCAATGCTATTATCTGTGCCCAATAAAATCACTCGTGTATCTGGCTGACAGACATTGGCAAGCTCAGACATGCGCGTTAATGGATCGCGTTCAGCACTAATATCCACTAACAGCACTTGCGGTGATGCTTGCTGGCTTAAATACTGAACCGCTGAATTTAAATTACCGGCTAATACTTTGCTTTTGTCACTTGCCAGTAACGCATAAGAAGCTAACAGTTTTTCAATTGCCAGCAAGCTCGTTTGATCATCAATAAAGGCAAGCAATTCAATATTACTAGCCATTGCTTGCTCTTTACTGGCGACGCTTTGCTCTGCGGTGCTTGCCGACTCTTGAGCCACATGGGTAAATGTTTGATGGGTGACGCTCATGTTATTTACCTCTCAAAAAAATCAGTCGTGTTAGTATCTGCCGCAGCTGTCTCACCCGTGCGGTACTTTTGTATTGCGTTAATCGCCTTCACACCATCGGCGCCAGCAAGCTGGCGACCGCGAATAAGCTGCACGGGATCGGGTAAACTAAGCGCCAAATTGTGCTGTGTTGCGCAACCAATGCGCACCTTTTGCTGTGTTTGGCAGGGCTGGCTCGCCACTTGAAAATACTCACTCACCATCTTTACCTGCTGACTCGGCAGTTGCTCATTGGCCAAAAAGCGGCGATTGTCAGCAGTAATGCCTTGCATCGACAGCAGTTTATCAAGCTCATCGGCAATAGGTTGTAGGCTCGCTACATTGGCTGAAACAGCGATCCGTTGCTTGTAACGACCACCTTGTTGCTGGATAAAACGATTGATTTGATAGCGCTGTTGTTCCGTTAATTGGCGATCCTTTAATTGACGATCATTGAGAGTTAACTGCAACTCGCTATTAACCAGCTCTAGTTGTTGTTCGCTCGCGCCTGGTTGGGCTGAGGTTTGAGCCGAGCTTTGTGCATAAGCTCGGTAGCTATCAAGCGCTGGCGACACCGTATCTGGTAAATAACTACAACCCGACGTCATGGCTAATGCTGCACAGGCCAAAACAGCTTTTGTATCAAAAGAAAATAACACGTGTTTCATCACCGTCTCCTAGTAGTAAAAGCCGCTATCGCCAAATAGCTTAGGTTTATCTTGTTCAATCAACACTTTATGCTGCTGCGTTGGTGAAGCGCTTGACCATGACAAGTTTAATAGTCGCTCTAAATCACTGTACGGCTGGTAATTATCGGTCGGTAGGTTGAAGTGATTTTCTTGGCTTGGCTCAACAATAAACGCCTCAGCAATAATCACTAACTCGGTTTCTTGTTGCTCAAATGCCGTTGATCTAAATAAGCTACCAATCACAGGTAAATCCCCTAGAAATGGAAATTTACGCACCGAATTACTTTCATCATTCATTAATAACCCCGCCAGCATAAAGCTCTCACCACTGGCCAATTCAACGGTCGTTTCCGCTTCACGTGTGCTAATGCCGGGAATGGTAATATTATTGAAAGTAAAGCCGTTATTAGCGTCTAAGCTGCTTACTGTTGGTGCCAAACGCAAACTAATGCGTTGATCGCTTAACACGGTTGGCGTGACCTCTAAGGCAACACCAAATTTTTTAAATTCAATGATCACATCGCCGTTGCGGGTTTGACTGATCGGTACTGGGTACTCACCACCGGCTAAAAATGACGCGGTTTCCCCTGATACTGCCGTTAAGTTTGGCTCTGCCAATAGCTTAGCGGCGCCTTCTGTGGCTAACGCATCTAACATCACAGAGTTAGTATTGAGCTTGATGCCGGTAATATCTTGAATAAAATCGTTAACATTCAAGCTGGCCACATCGTCGGCGCCATTGGACCACACCGCCCCCTGCGCTGGCGTAAGTCCCCAAAATTCACTGCCGGGGCGTAGCCCCAAACGGGTCGTTACTTGGCGTGATACTTCCGCTAAGCGCACGCGAATATTCACTTGATTAGGCGAGGTTACCGTTAATTGATTAATCACTAAGCTCGATGCTTGCTGATCGCCGTTACTGGTTTGAATACCTGCGCCTTCGTTGCCATTACTAACTAAATAACTGTTCGTCAGTTCAATGATATCTTGTGCCATCATCGCCGAAGGTACTTGACCACGAACAATTAACTGTTGGTTATTCCCCACCACCTCGACACTGGCTTGCGGGTAAAGCTGAGTAATTTGCTGGTTTAAACTGGCGGTATCATAACCGACAACGATGTCATCTTGATAAATCACTTGGCCGTCATTGCCAAGTGCATAAAGGCTGGTTTTGCCGGGACTTAGTGCGAAAACAAACAATTTATCAGCACTGGGCACCTGATAACTGGCGACCTTATCATCGGCGATAAACACAGTTTTTGCTTTGCTCGGTAATTCAATTAACTGGCCTTCACTGACGTGTAAGTCGAGTGCCATTGAGGCGGTTGACAATAGCGCACTGGCTAGACCTATAGGCAAAGCTAAAGCGTTAGCAATTAACTTCATTGCATTAGAAGACATTATCGTCACCACCGGTTTGTTCTAGTTTTGTTGATAACATTAAAGATTCGTTTTTGACTAAAGTTTCTGAGTGATCGCCTTTGAGTAAGTTAACAATCTCGGTGCGCTCACCTAACTCAGGGATCATTTGTTCAAAGGCAACAGGCGTATCAAGCGCTGCCATTGTTTGTTGCTCGCTTGGGCTCTGGCTTAGCTGCTGGCTTAAGTGCTTACTGACGAGCGCTAAGCTAAGTTGGCCAAGTTGCTGGGCAATTAACAGCTGGCCCGCTTGTTCACTGCTCACTTCAACCGTGACCGTGCTGTGTTCATTAAACCTATTTTGATGACTTGCTTGGCTTGAATTGCTTGCGTGGCTCTTATCGTCTTCATCAACAACGGCAAGCGTGCTAACGGTGCGGTCAACCGCTAACAGTTTCACGTTCGACACTAGCTTACGTGCCGACGCTGACACTTGATAACTAAAGTCTTTTTTACTGCGACCCAGCTTGTGATAAAACAACACATCAACGTGATCACCGGGGTTGACTAGGCCAGCAATGGCTGACTGCGCATCCACTTTTAAGGCAATACCGCGCTTATTCGGCGCTAAGGTCAGGGCTAAATATTCACTGTCACTGGGCAAGACGATAGCGTCACTGCGCAAAAATTCACCTTTGGCAAGCGGGTAAGCAGCTAACGCATTGTCGATAGCTGCCGAGTTAAAGGTACTTTGGCTAAAAACGCCGACCAAAGTAGCGGCCTGCTCAGCAGATATCGGTTGCCAGCTCAGCTGATTTGATTGAATAGCTTGCCCGGCGGGGATGTGCTCACTAACCGTTAACACTGACACTTGCGGCTGCGCTTGTACGACAGGCTTAGCGGGTTGGCTTTGGCTGACTAAGCTTAATTGCCAATAAATGCCAACAATACCTAACGCAGTAAGCAGTAAAGTAAAATAAATAATTCGACGATTTAACATGATTGATATATCACTAATAGTTATGGCAACAGTGGGCGCAGCGCTTTAGGCAGTAGCAAGGGCTAAGGCCAACGCCAGACCAACTGAAGACATGTAATAATTTGTTCTCGGTAAACAGAAAACCCACATTGACCTGATAAGCGCGGCGACTCGGTCTTAACCGTTAACCCGCTATGTTTGCCAAAGCAGTTTATAAAAAGCCGTTAACCGCAGGCCATTAATAAAAGGCCAGCACTGGCAATCGCAACGCCATAAGGCAAGGTGTTGATAACACGCAGTTGTTGCCTGCGGGCATAGCCGTTATAAACCAGCACCGAGACCGCTAACACACCGCCTAACAAGTTAAACGCCACAACAAAGTCAACCAGCTGCTCAGGGCTAAACCCAAGGCTTAACGCCACAATCAGCTTGACATCACCAGCGCCAAGCCAGCCGAGTGCAAATACAGCTACCCCAATCATCAGTAATAACGCGGTTAATAACAGCGTGATAGTGGCACTGGCAAATGAACTGACTAAGGCTAATTTTGTTAAGCTAACCAGCAACACACTTAACGATAAGCCATTAGGTATGCGCCGATAACGCAAGTCAAAATAACCGGCACTGACTAACAAAACGCTAAGTGCTATGGCTAAAAACCCTATGGCTAAAGAACCTGTGGCTAACAACCCTGAAGTTAACAACATAGTGTTAAAAGCGCTGAGGTTTGCAGCATAGAGTTAGTAACAACATCTTTAAAACCAACAGCATTAAAAATAAAAGCGCTAACGCTTATCATTTATTTCAAATACGAAAAAGCTAACAATCACAGGGTACTCACTTGCGGAGCAGTTACCGAATACTAGCGTAGCGCTTAGCAGCCGAACTAGTTACCACTGCTGCTATCATTATTAAGCCCTTCTAAAGCCGTTTTCATGGCATTGAAAGTTTGCTCAATAACGGATGAAATACCGTCGTTACCAGTAAATACTGTGACCAGTAAACCAATAATGATGGCCGCTAACACGGCGTATTCAATGGCAGAAATGCCATCTTCTTGAGAGAGGAATTGTTTAAGAAAATTCATATAACTACAACCTTAAAAATAACAATGCGAATGATAACACTTACCATTAACACAAAAAAGAATAAATACTTGTAAAATGACGTTTAATTAAGGTTGCCAAGGGTACTTGGCAACCTTAGTTAATTGGTTTTATCTATAGCTTACACACAGCCCGGGCAAACGAGATTGGACGTCCTCTGTCTTCGGCTTGCCAGCGTCCATATTTCTCATTCAGCAAGAAATTGGGTTCTTTTAAGTAAAAGTAATGTCCAAGGGTCGGGTCAACCCCCATAGCGCTGACGAAAGCCCGTATTGAACTATGGTTGGCTAGTAGAGGATCATCTTTACTCAGCAGCGTACAATCACTTTCACTTGGGCGACTGTCATAATCACGAGAGTCATAACACCCGCCTTGATATTTAATATTCGGCGCGCTACAGACCAATACGGTATAGGCTTTAGCCGAGGCTAACGCCCCCCCCGCTGGCACGAGATCCGTTGCTTTAACCCGCACTTTGACATCGCCAGCATCAATGGCGTTATTACCGACATCAATCGGCTTAGCACTAGCGTCTTGCCAGCTTCCTCCATCATTAGTGCTGTACTCATAATCAGTGGCTTGAGTAAAGTTAGCAACATAGGTCCAGTCAAAGGTATTGGCGCCATCATCTTCCACCGGATTAGTCGGCGCGGCGGGTGCCGTGACAGTTACCATACGGGTTTGCGCGGTATGAGTACTGTCAGCAATGGCGGTCTTGGCGTAAGCCTGCCCTGACGTTTTAAAGCTGACCGCATAAGGGTCATTGCTGCTGTCTTGACTTGATGACCAATATTGGTAGCGGTTTGCGGCATCATCAAAGGCGGCTTGTTGTCCTTGGTGCTTGGGAAAGTTCGCCGCACTTTCGATATTGGCTTCACCAGTCAGCACTTGTTGATTAGTTAACTGGGCATAGGCAATTAAGAAGACAGTATAGCCATGGCCGCTCTGTTCAATTCGCCAACCTGAATTTTTAATATTAATGGCGTAATAACCACGACCAAACGTTTCTTTATTGACCCAATAAATATTACGCAAGTCATTACGGGCATTCGCGTCACCTAAGCTCGTTAAAAACGAAGCAGCTTTAGCATCATTAAATAACCCCTGCCAAGTACTTTCATCGGGCAATTGCCAAGTAATATTACCAAGGTTTGAGAGGCTACTCGGTAACCCTGGTAAGGTCTTAGCGGTCGCCCAATCGATCTTGGCACTACCATCACGACCACGATGTGCCGTCCAAAGACGGTTATTGGCTTTATCGTACCAGTAATGGAAGTCACTGGCGCTATCGGCTAAGGCATTACCTTGGCTATCAAGTTTAGCAAAGTCACTAATCGTTACGGGTTTTAAGGTCGCCAATTGTGGCTCGCTCGGTAGCTGCCAAGCCGTGTTGCCACAGATTTCTTGGCCGTTATAGTAAGCTTTGATATCACCGCTACTGGTGCCATTGGCAACGGCTAAGGTGACATCGTCTTTACCATCAGCCGCGCCGTCTTGTAATAGCGCCCAAACGGTACGGGTTTTCGCTTTGGTATCAAGCAAACAACGCCAGCCTTGGTTAGCCGCCGTCGCACTGTCAATAAAGTGACCGGCCCAGTCTAGTTTGGCAAATCGGCTATTAGTGATAGTGGCATCCGCTTGGCTGATTAACACGCCGTTAGCACCAGTACTGGCATTAGTAAACGCGGTTTTTAGCTGTGCTGGTGCGCCGTTAATTAACCCTTCAAGCGCGCTAATTTGGCTGGTTAAGCTGTTAACCGCATTTTGTACCGTGGTTTTATTGGCCGAGCTATCGGAGCTATTATCGACAATGGCTTTAGCCAGTGCAGCTTTAGTTTGCTCGGCAAGCGTTAGCAGGCCATCAAGTAACGCTGCTTGCTCGGCAAGTAGCTTGGCTTTGGCTCGTAGCGCCGCACCTTCCAAACTCGCTAAGGCGGTTACAGCATTATTGTAAGCGGTAATACCTTGCGTGACTTGGGTGATCTTGCTTTGCTGCGCGGTTAATACGTCCAATAAGGCTGAGCTTACCGCTGTGTATTGCTTGGTATTGGCTGCCTCTTGGCCGGCCAGACGACCGTTGCTCGCATTCGCTTTGACCCTAACTTTCACATCACCTACTGCAATCGCGACATTACCCACTATGGTCGGGTTGGCCGTTGCCGTTTGCCAAGCGTTGCTATTGATTTTTACCTCGTAATCACTAGCCGCGCTAAAGCCGCTGACAATTTGCCAACCAAACTGGTTTTTGTCGTCATCCTGAACATTTACCGTTGGCGCAGCAGGTTGTGGTGGTTTCACCGTATATGCTTTAGTGTTTTTGGCAATCACACCGGCCGGTCTTCGCTTGGCGGTGTCTTCTTTGACGCGCACCTGAATAGCACCAATGGCATAGGCTTTGTCCGTTAAGGTAATGGTAGTACTGCTCGCCTGCGCCCAATCCGCCGTCTCAATTTTCACTTCGTAATCGGCAATATTATTAATGCTGGATACTTTGCTAAACGTCAGCGTATTGGCGGCATCGTCTTGACCTGTGATGCTTGGCGCACTTGGCTGCGCCTGTGCTGGGGTATTGGTAAAGGCTTGATCTATCACCAGTGACGCACCAGCGTTATTCTTATTGGTACGCGCTTTGACACGAATGTGAATTTTGTTCGCGCTGAGATCAATATTGCCAATCTCAATACGGCGATTGCTCACCGCCTGCCAGTTGCTACCTCCGTCTTTACTGTATTCATAAAGGCTGGCTTGGTCATAACCTGAGACGTAGGCAAATTCAACATAGTCTTTACCCCAGCTATCATCAATCCCGGTGCGATTTGGCGCTGATACGGCATTGTCAAACTTATTAAAGGCTTGCGTGCTACTTAATATCGCCCCAGCCGGACGACCACTGCTGCTGTCAGCTTTGACCCTGACTTTCACTGCGCCGCTCTCAATATTGATATTACTCACCGAATGCGGGTTAGCCGATGCCGTTTGCCAACTGCCGCCGCTAATTTGCAGCTCGTAGTCGCTGGCACTGGTAAAGCCTTGGACATTGGTCCAGCCAAAGGTATTGGCAGTGTCATTAACCACGCCATTGGTTGGCGCTACTGGCACAGCCACTTTGGTATAGGCAGTGGTATTTTTTAGCACATCACTTGCGGGTCGGCCATTGGTGGTATCTTGTTTGACGCGCACTTGCACTTGATCTTTGGCGTAAACTTTATTTTCAAGCGCCAATGGCTTAGCCGTTACCGCACTAAAGTTAGCCCCAGCATCGACTGAGTATTCATAGTCGCTGCTGTTGGTAAAGCCGCTTGTAAAGGTCCAATCAAAGGTATTGGCCGCGTCGCTGACCACACCACTGGTCGGCGCTGCCGGCTTAGCTGGCGTTACCGTATACTCCTTGGTGCTAGCTAACACCTGCCCAGCCGGACGACGGGTTGATGAGTCAGCGCTAACACGCACTTGAATTTTGCCACTGGCATAGTTGAGATCTTGCAGCACAATAGGCACTGCTGTGACTGGCTGCCAGTTGCTACCGCCATCCACTGAGTATTGATAATTACCTGCGGCGCTATAACCGGATACTAAGGTGAAGCTAAAGGTGTTATCCGCATCGTTAACCACCCCATTAGTTGGCGCAGCCGGTGCTGCAGGCGTTGGCGCTGGTGTCGGTGCTGGCGTTGATGGCGCAGGCGTTGGTGCTGGCGCAGGGGTTTGGGTAAAGGCACTAGTACTGGCCAAGGCATTACCGGCCGGACGATTGTTACTGCTGTCTGCTTTTACGCGCACTCGCACTGCCCCGCTCGCGGCATTAATATCGCCGACACTGTATGGATTCGCGCTCGCCGTTTGCCAGCTGCCGCCGTTGATCTGCACTTCATAATCACTGGCGCGGGTAAAGCCGGTGACATTGCTCCAGCCGAACGTATTGTTGGTATCATTGACGACACCATTGCTTGGTGCAGCTGGCGCACCGAGTTTTTTGGTAAACGCCGTTTGGTTAGCAAGTATGCCACCGGCTGGGCGACCAAGGCTGCTATCCGCTTTAACGCGCACTTTTAGGGCACCGGCGGCGATATCGATATTGCCAACGACATAGGGATTGCTGTTCGCCGTTTGCCAGTTGCCGCCATTGAGTTGAATTTCATAGTCTGAGGCACGGCTAAAGCCAGACACTGGCGCCCAGCCAAAGGTATTATCATCGTCGTTGACTACGCCGCGGCTCGGCGCCGCTGCAGCTAGTGGTGCTCTGGTATATGGCGCTGGGTTGGTTAATGTTGCGCCTGCTGGTCGGCCAGTGGTGTCGTCAGCTTTGACGCGTACCGCAACCGTACCAATATTGTAGTTTAAATCAGGAATTGCCAGCGGCTTGGCCAGTACATCATTCCAGTTACTGCCGCCGTCAAGCGAGTATTCATAGCTGCTAACCGTGTCAAAACCTGTGACGGCACGCCAGTCAAAAATATTGACTAAGTCATTGACAACTGGATTAGCAGGAGCGGCTGGCGCAGCAGGCGTAACCGTGTAGGCTTGGCCATTCGCCAATACCGCACTGGCCGGGCGACCCGTTGACGGGTTAGCACTCACTCTCACTTGGATATCGCCAGCGGCATAAGCAAGATCGCCTAGCTGTGCGGGGTTAGCCGTTGCTTGTGACCAAGTACTACCGCCATCAACAGAGAGTTGGTAATCTTGAGGTCGCGTAAAACCGTCAACATACTGCCAGCTAAAGGTGTTGATACGGTCATTTATCGCACCTCCTGTTGGCGCATCTGGCGCTGATGGCGTTGGGCTAAAGGCTTGTGCATTACTTAAGGCACTACCAGCACTGCGGTTACCATCTTCACTTGCTTTAACACGCACTTGCACACTACCGACGGCATAATCTTCATCGGCCAGTTGCAGTGGCTTTTCATCAATGTCTAACCAATTAATACCGCCGTTTAATGAGTATTCGTAGTCACTGAGCGATTGATAACCCGGCACGACTTGCCAATCAAAGGTATTGTTTAGGTTGTCGACAACGGCTTGACTTGGCGCTGCTGGTACGATCGGAGCCACTTGCTCATTGGCAATTTCTTCATTGCTAACCGCAATATCTGGCGCGGCTTGTTGAATATTGTCAACAATATCCTCAGTGGATACTGGCTCTTGTGCTGGTGTTGCCGCCATGGTTTTATCGACCTGCTCAACGACCATAGGTAACACTGAGTCGGCCACTTTTGTCAGGAATAAGTCGGTAACTTCCTCCTCATTGCTATCGTCGCCACCGTTCTCTATCGACTCTTTTAAACCAGTTGCCATGACCTGAGTTAACACTTGGTTAACCACCTGAATACGTTCAAATTTCTCTTTTTCTTGCGCTGGTAAGGCATCGTTATTGGCCGCCTCGACAAAGTCGACATAGAGATCGTCTTTGCTCGTAACGTCCAGTAACTCCATCACCTCTTGCTCAGCTTGTTCAAGCGTTTTGCCCGACTTTTGGCGCATTTTCACCATAGTAGTCACAGGTGAAACAACTTCAGGTTTATCAACATCACCTAAGAGATAAAATGAGTCACTGACAAATTCATCTGGGGTATCTAAGTCAATGGTCACGCCGGGAATCGCTTTGACTAAAATTGACGCACTGGTGTCTAGTGAGCCAGGTAGGTCAAGGGTGTAATTGCCTTGTTCGTCAGTGACCGTACGATACTCGTTATCATCACACTGATAGTTTTGGTTAAGATCCAAACACACTTGCGCTGCCGCTAAGTAACCATCAATAGCAAGCCCTGATATTTGCTTATTAGGCTCAGGGGTGGGTGGTTGCACGGGATCTGAACCGTTATCCCCGCCACATGAATACAAACTAACCGAAATAATTGAGGCGAGTAGCCCCTTAGAGAATTTCATTAATGACTCCTACTGCATTAAATCCAGAGTAAAAATACAAGAAAAACTGAACACGAGATGGACATTCATTACTAACCAAGCACCTAATAAATCAGGAAATATCAAGTAGCTGTCCAAATTTTGGTTTGCGATAGTAAATGATAATGATTATCATATCTATCACTTTTTACGATCTCATTATTATTTATTTAAAAAGTTGTTAAAAACGACTGTCATGGTGCTTGCCATTGCTGTCGTTTTTACATTTTTGTTAATGCTCAAGAAAAATTTTGTTAAAGAGAGAGAAATGTCGACGAATAGTTTTAAGGTTTGGAAGTTAATGATTGCTGGCAGTATAACTAGCTCACTAGTTATCGGATGCGGTTCAGATAGCAACGATGCAGAAATTGCAGAGTTAAAGCAACCGCAATACTCATTAGCTCAGCCAAAGTGTTTAGATAGCAACCTAAATGGCCATTGTGATATAGGTGAACAAGAGGTTACGAACGATAATATTGCCAGTATTCAGTCCGCCAGTCCTTTAGTGGCTAATTACCCTGAATTTACCTTAACCGCCCCTACTGGCAGTTCGCTAGTGACCCCATTTACCACACTGATCAACAATGAAGTGATGTTTAACCCAGAAGTGAATGGCAGCATAGACCGAGCAAAGCAATACTTGACGCGGAAACTCGGCATTGACTTTAGCCAGCTTGATACCCTCGACGGGCCGCAAGAGGCAGCAGATGAGATTATTAACTCATTAAAAAGTGCTGAGCGCCAAAGAGCGAAACAACACAATGCTTACGTAGCCATTGCTGGCGCGACCGAGCAAATGGTGTTTGCCAACAGCTTCGCGGTTGAGACAAGCTCAGAGCAGCTGCACAAGTTATATCACTCAGTCTCCATTAAAGATGTATTTGTACTGGCGACAAATCAACAAAATCAGCAAAACAGTATCGCGCAATTTGATTTACACCCAATCACTGGCCGCATTATTCTGGCCACTGCGGACAATAACTTAATCAGTTTAAACGCTAATAATGGCGAATACGCGGCAATTACGCAAAATCAGCAAACAACTCAACCACTGAGTAACTTGGTCGCAAGTCGCGCTAATATCACTAATGGTTTTAATGCTTTTGATGGCGGTGATGACGATGACGACGATTATTGTGATTATCGCTATCAAAGCAGCGCGCGCGCCAACACATCTGGCTTTAACGCTTATGATGGTGGTGATGATGACGATGATGATTGTGATCACATCAATGGCGGCAATAGCGCGCCGAATATCATTAACATCAGACAAATAAAGCAGCACAGAAATGATAATAATTTCTACTTGTTGACGTCACAAGAATTAGCCAGCGCCACAGAGCTTTGTCAAGCGCAAGGGGAATATGGTGCATTTTTATCATCGGTTAATTCAGGCGTTAACTCTGGCGCCAGTAGCGCGACAGCTGCGCCACAAGCAAAGAAACGACCAGCCATTGATGCCTATTCTGGCGCGACTGGTGGCCCGATTGAACCGCAACTTCCGGTGCCGCCAATCGATCAAAGTGATGCTGCCTGCTACAACAATGGTTTAATTGCGATGGCCGTGACACCTGATTCATCAACTTTGGTATTAGCCAATCGTGAACAGACTGGACAAACCCTTTATCGTGTTAATGGTGATACCCTACAACCAACCCAAGACTTTGCCTATGCACTGGAAAACTTTGCGCGAGTTAACCAGTTAACCATCAGCAATGATGGTAAATTAGCAGGCTTTACGGATGTAGCGACTGGCATGTTAACCCTAGTGGATTTAGATAGCATGACCACTAAAGCCACAGCTAAACAAGCAGATGTACAATTGCAGGCTGTTGAATTTATAGGTAATGATAGACTAGCATCTGCCCAATTAGGAACGGAAAAACTCTTTATTTATCAAGTAAATAATGATGAACTAACACTAACGGATACCGTTTCCATTGGCCACAATATTGACAGCTTATCTGTTAACGATAACCAATTTATTGCCGTGGCAGATCAACAGCAGATCTCTGTTGTTAACTTTGAAAACAATGAGTTCACCATTAGCCAGCAATTAACTGGCTTAGGCCCACAAATTCAAAAAGTCGCGGTACTTGACAATAAAGTGGTGTATACCAATGGTCAAAATACATCGAGCTTACAGCCTAGTGCGAATCAGCTTAATTATGTCACCTTTGGTGGTGAAATGGGCTCTCCACTACGTGTCGCGCAAAAGCTACTGACGACAGGGTTAGTCATGGCTGAGCGCATTGGCGCTGATTACTGGCGAACAGGAAATTTAACACTGCCTAAGGATTTGACCAGCTACGGCATTGAGGGGATTAACATTACTTGGTCAACCAACCAACCTACTCATATCAACCTTGATACTGGCCAAGTTAGCGCTAGTTTACCAGCCAATAGTGTTGTTAGCGCAGAGATCACAGGAACGTTCCGTTATGAACCAGTAACCATTGTTAAAGAATTTAATGTGTTTTAATTAAAAAACTCTATCTGAGCTAACGAGCATCAAATTAACACGTTAGCCTAACCCCCTCTCCCTCTAGAGAGAAATAAAAAACAGGTCCGAATAATGGACCTGTTTTTTATTGTATTTACGTTAAAATAACTTGTGATGCGCAAAAAGCTGTGTCTGCTATTTAATCTCGTTTGCCTTAACCAACATGCCTTTACTTTCCGCTAAGAAGATGTCGGCATAATCACCAAACCAGTCGGCAACCTGAGCAAACATAGTAACAAACGCTTCTTTGTCCCCCATTTCAACATCTTCCAATAGCTCGAGAAAGCGATACGCAAAACGTTTCATCATGGCGATATTGTCGCTATTTGAGAAAATAATATCGGAATACAGTTCAGGGTTTTGCGCAAACAAGCGGCCCACCATGATCAGCTCTAATCGATAGATCGGCGAACTCATATCCACTAGCTGCTGCAGGTCGACTCCTTCTGTCATCAAATGATAGCCGTAAGCGATCGTTGAGAAATGGCGCATAACCTGTACCATTGCCATTGCACGGTCGTGTTCATTTGCTGAGACGGGGTAAATGTTAGCGCCCCAAACAGTGAATTGATCCAATAACCACTGATATTGCGCTGCGCTGCGGCCTTCACAAGAAATTATTGTCTGCTTGATCAAGCTACCAACATCAGGGCCAAACATCGGATGCAAACCAACTACTGGCCCGTTGTGCACTTTAAGCATTTCGTAAAGCGGAGACTCTTTGACACTGGTCACATCCGCTAAAACACAGGATGCTGGCAAGTTTTTAAGCTGTTGAATAATCATGGCAGTAAAGCGGATCGGCACAGCAACAATCACTAAACTGGCATTGGCTAAGACCTTTTCGCTAAGCTCCCAGTCATCTTTTTCGATCACTCTTACTGCGTATCCAGAGCGGTTAAACAAATCAACAAAAATACTGCCCAGTTGGCCGCGACCACCGATAACAACTACGTCACCACAATCAGGATTAACACAGCGATAGCCGCTTTCATCTTGGCTTGAATATGAATCTTGCATGATACGGCGCAAGATATCTTGCACAAGATCAGGGTTAACACCTTGCTCAGCTGCTTGCAAGCGACGTTGCTCAATTAAGCTGGCTTCGCGATCTGGGGCATAAATTGGCATCCCCACTTCACTTTTTAACGCCCCTACACGGCTGGTGACTTGTCGGCGCTTAGCCAATAATTGCACTAGCTCACTGTCTAACTGATCAATTTCGGCGCGACATTGGGCAAGCGCTTCGGTGATATCTTTCATAGGCTTATCAGTGTTAACTCGTCTGAGTTTTTAGTTTTAGACTTTAGTTTTTCGCTGCTGCGCTTAGTTGTGCATCAGCCTTGTAAATGTACGGCGAAGTCATATTAGCTTAACGTTAATTAAACCCTTAGTAGCACTTCGCCTAATGCAGCGATTTACTGCGAATATTGGCTAACGCTTTACGCAATGCGCGCCTTTAGCACTGAAGCGAGTTTAGCGTCAGCTTGTTCAAACAGCGCTGCAGTGGTTGCAAAATCAATACATGCATCAGTGACCGATACACCGTACTTCAATTCATCTTTCGGTAAGTTGGCGCTTTGGTTACCAGCGTTAATATGGCTCTCCAACATAATACCAATAATTGACTTATTACCTTCGCAAATTTGGTTTACCACGTTGTCAGCAACCAGCGGCTGGCGGCTGTAATCTTTATTTGAATTACCATGGCTGCAGTCAATAACGATTGCAGGTTCCAATTTTTGGCTCACTAGGTCTTGCTCACACAAAGCAACGTTTACTGAGTCGTAGTTTGGCTGCTTACCACCGCGCAAAATGACATGACCGTCAGGGTTACCCGATGTTTTAATCAGCGCCACTTGACCTTGCTTGTTAATGCCCATAAAGCGATGTGAAGAAGCGGCTGAATGCATCGCATTAATTGCCACATCTAAGCTACCATTTGTACCGTTTTTAAAACCGATAGGCATAGATAAGCCACTCGCCATTTCACGGTGTGTTTGTGATTCTGTGGTCCGAGCGCCAATCGCTGACCAGCTAAATAGCTCTGCTAGGTACTGAGGGCTGATTGGGTCTAACGCTTCAGTTGCCAGTGGCAAACCAAGTTCAGTTAAGAACAACAGTAATTCACGTGCTTTGCGCAAACCCGTTTCAACGTCAAATGAACCGTCCATATGAGGGTCGTTGATCAAACCTTTCCAACCAACGGTTGTTCTTGGCTTTTCAAAGTAAACACGCATCACAACAAACAAGCTGTCTTGGTATTTGTCGTGCATCGCTTTTAAATGGCGCGCGTATTCCTTTGCGGCTTCAATATCGTGAATTGAACAAGGCCCGCTGATCACTAATAGACGGTGATCTTTCTTGTGAATAATATTTGAAATGGTGCGGCGTGACGCCTTAACAAATTCGCGACCTTCTTCACTTAAAGGCAAGGCTTCGCGAAGTTGCTCTGGTGTGATCAATACCTCTTCGGCATTAACGTGAATGTCGTTCAAGGTTTTTACATGTGGTTGTGTGCCCATAATCGTGTCCGGTGAAATCGTTATTTTAAATAAATATAGAGTAAAGGGGTCAGTAAGCAACGCGTTAAGCGCCTAAATTAAAGGCTTTGCGTAAGTTGTGCTTACCTGATGAATGAGGTAAAGCAGTAATATCGATAACTGGTAAGCATCTTGTTAATACTCATCTTTTTGCCATAAAAGTAATTGATTCAGGCAGTGTGCTATCAGTGTTAGCGTTGCCAACTTAAAGCGCTCTCGTGCTAATTGAACGGGGGATTTATTGCCTTATTTCAATTAACCTTGCATTTACAGGCTTTTGAGTGATTTTCTACTCTTTATTGCCGCTTTTTGCTTAGTTTGTATTTGGCGATAAAGCTGCCCTAAGCTAAGTTGACGTCATCATAGCCACCACAATTTCAATTGTAAAGTTTTATTTTCACCTAATGTAAACTTATTCTTACACCATAAATCAAGGTCGTAAAATCCACGCATAAAAAAGGTCACCTAAGTGACCTTTTCTAGTTGAAATGTTAGCTAGATGATTATGCGTATACCGGGAAACGAGCACAAATTTCCTGTACTTGCTCACGTACTTTAGCATTGACTTCGTCGTTGTCGATATCGTCAAGAATATCGCAAATCCAACCAGTTAACTGCTTAGTTTCTTCCACGCCAAAACCACGGCGAGTAATTGCTGGTGTACCCAAGCGCAGACCAGATGTCACAAACGGTGAACGAGGATCATTCGGTACAGAGTTTTTATTAACCGTAATGTGTGCACGGCCAAGTGCGGCATCGGCATCTTTACCTGTGATGTCTTTATCGATTAGATCTAACAGTAATAAGTGGTTTTCCGTACCATTAGAGACCACTTTGTAACCGCGCTCTTGTAGCACTGATACCATTGCTTTTGCGTTGTCTAAAACACCTTGTTGGTACGCTTTAAACTCTGGTTGTAATGCTTCTTTAAATGCCACCGCTTTAGCAGCGATTACGTGCATTAATGGGCCACCTTGACCACCAGGGAATACGGCTGAGTTAAGCTTTTTATAAACATCTTCATCACCACAACCAGAGACGATTAAACCGCCGCGTGGGCCAGCTAATGTTTTGTGAGTAGTGGTCGTTACCACATGTGCATGTGGGACAGGGTTTGGATATAAACCTGCGGCAACAAGACCCGCAACGTGTGCCATATCCACCATAAAGTAAGCGCCGACTTTGTCTGCAATTTCACGCATACGCGCCCAATCAACAACACCAGAGAACGCCGAGAAACCGCCGATAATCATTTCCGGCTTGTGCTCTAACGCCAAACGCTCCACTTCTTCGTAATCAATATCGCCGGTTTCAGGATGTAAACCGTATTGGATAGCTTCGTATAACTTACCAGAGAAGTTAACGTGTGAACCGTGCGTTAAGTGACCACCGTGTGCCAAGCTCATACCTAACACTTTTGCACCCGGTGTAACAAGGGCTTGGAATACCGCTGCGTTGGCTTGCGAGCCCGCGTGTGGTTGCACATTGGCGTAGTCTGCACCAAACAATTGCTTGGCACGCTCAATGGCTAATTCTTCTGCTTTGTCGACATACTCACAACCGCCGTAGTAACGCTTACCCGGGTAACCTTCGGCGTATTTGTTGGTTAATTGCGAACCTTGAGCTTCTAGTACGCGTGGGCTGGTGTAGTTCTCTGATGCAATAAGTTCGATGTGTGCTTCTTGGCGCGCCACTTCGTCTTGCATTGACTGCCATAATTCCGCATCGAAATCAGCAATATTCATATCCCGAGTCAGCATGTTTTATCCTCTACAGTGATAACTTTGATAATGATTTTGAGGCAGATTATTCTGCCCGAACTAGGACAATTTGTACACGATAAAGCAGCGAAATTTAACCGCTTATTTATTCCAATATATACGATAACAACAACTTGGTTATATACGATATATGGAGGTAGTTGCGCACTAATGTCCTAAGCTGCATAACTCAGTTAACTATAGTGAATTAATAAACAATAAAAAAGAATTAAATTCAGCCTAAGCAAGAAAAAACAAAATTAAAAACAAACAACAATTATTCATTTAATATTTTATTTATATTCTCAAGTTCTTTGACTCTTTTGCGTTTATAAAGGTAGGCGCCAACAACCATCACCGTAAGCAAGCCGTTAGCAAACAAAAACATTGGTAGCATGTTGTCATCTTGGGTTTTTGATACTTCCCAAAGGTACCAATTCATGACGGGGGCAAGCAGATAACAACTCACAATCCATAGCTTCGCGTATTGTATTGCTCCTTTGACACCACTGATATTTTTCTCAAAAACCTGTTCAGGATCACTGGCGTCCATACGCCAAGTTTTAATGCGAATTTTAAACTCTATAATCGTATAGATAAGCGAGCCAAACGCAGCAAATGCAATGTAAATAATGCTAGGCCAATCGCTTTCTTGCTCGGTAAATAAATGGGCGAGAATGGAAAACAGGCTAACAGTGGCAAGCACATCAAACCCCAAGATAGCTTTAGCCGCTAGCGTCCGCTTTTTGAGCTGTTTAACCAGCTTCGTCATATCAACCTTTTCGTATGGTTGAGACTGCCAGTCTTCAACTAACGTTGACCATTGCTGATCAAGTAGGTCGTTCTCAGCAACTTGCTCACTGCTCATTTGGGCTTGTTCTAGTTGTTCGTCGCTCATTAGCCCTCCAATAATTTCATTAGGGCTGACTTAGCGCGCTGCAGGCGCACACCAACGAGGTTGACACTTATCGATAATATTTCCGCCATTTCTTGATAGCTCATACCTTCTAGCGCCAGAGTCACTATCTGTTGCTGTTCAAAGTTCAATTGTCGAATGGCTTGTCTCAGGCGCTGCTGGCGTTGTGCTTTATCGAGCGATTGATAAGGTGTAGAGCCGTTATCGGCAAGTGGCTGATCATCGAGTTCGCTATCGGCTTTGACCGTGCGAACTGCTTTGGCAACATGGGTGGCAAGAATATTGTGGGCGATTTTGGCGACGAAGGTCTTTACTGCCGCCTGCCCTTTAAATTTCGGTAATGCTTGCCAAATATTTAAGGCGATTTCTTGAAACAACTCTTCTTGAATCGCGGGTTTAGCCTCAAAGCCGATAATCATGTGTTTTAGCATTTTTTCATGCGCATTCATCCATTGCATGAAGGTGTGCTGATGGCTCAAAAGACTTTCCTTATGATGACTATTCGTTTGCTGGCGAGCGCCGTCACTGCCGCTCGACGTCCCCTCAGCCGAAGCTCGGGGCTCATCAAACATAGTGTTAGCAACTAACGGTATCATAAGAAAAATCTCTGAGCTATGCGAAACAAACTAAGCGAAACAAACTAAGCGAAACAAGTTAAGTTAATCCCTAAGGACTAACTTAACGCCATAACCACTTTTTCTGACTTGAGCTTTTGTGCAAGCGTCATCACCAATACTGCAGCGAGTGCAATTGTTGTTACGCTAGTGAAGGCAAATGCCGTCCAGTTAATTGCCAGCCCTTTAAACATGTCTTCAATAATGATGGATTGACCAGCAACTGGCAGCCAATCTAGCCATAAAGGTCGGTCGTCAATAAACATCAAGATAAAAGGAATAAAGGCAGGTAGCATAATCAGCATAGTAACGGTTGATTGTGCCTCTTTAAAACTTTTTGCTTGGAACGAAAAGAATAGCTGTAGCGCCGCCGCCAAAATACAAACAGGAATAAGCAAGGCCAGCAAGGCGATAAACATACCAGCGTCAATGCTAAAGGTTGCGCCTATTTTTGAGAGATCGACAAAGCCAACAGTTATCGAGGTAACTACTAACATCAGGACAATCGATAAAATTGAAATAGACGCAGCGCAAGACAGCTTAGCGAGCACGATTTTGGTGGTACTCACTGGCTGGCAAAGCAACATTTCTAATACGTTACGCTCACGCTCGCCGGCACTAGAGTCGATTGCAATTGATAGGCCCGACATAAAGGCCCCCATCAAGAGGTACAAGCCTAGCATAGTGCTGATCATCATGGCGTTACTACTTGGCTGAGCGCGATCTTGCTCAACCAAATTCAGCGGCTGCAATATACGCACATCAACACCACGCATCACTAAACGCTTGTAACCAATGGTCCTAGCGTGATCTGTGATGACATCTTTAATCCGGCGAATTGGCGCTAAACTCGGTTTATCACTGTAATCAGCGTTGAGTACCACATCAATAATGTTACCTTCAACCATGTCTTGGCCGTAGGTTTCAGGAATGGTGATTTTAATACCGCGCTCTTGCCAGATGCGCAAGTCGTCCTCTTTGGACTCAGACAACGGCAAGATATTTTCATCAGTAAACTCTTTAACGAGTTTAGGGGCGTACTCCGCACCAACAATCTCGGCATAAACGGGTGGCGTTTCAACCAGCTCTTTGATCATAGTTTTCGACAACACCATAATCATCACTGGTGCCAGTAGCGACATACTAAACGCGACCATCATGGCGCGCTTGTCGCGAAACGCTTCTTTAAACTCTTTTACTATCAGGGCCCTCAATTGGCCAAATGCTGCACTCATTAGGCTGCCACTCCTTCGTCTGAACCAATTAATTTAACAAACGCCTCTTCTAGCTGGCTTTCACCGGCTAACTGGCAAAGCTCTTCTGGTGTACCTTCGGCGGCCAGTCGGCCATTAGCCACAATCACCACGCGATCACACAAGGCTGCCACTTCTTGCATCACATGCGATGAAAACAAAATGCAATGTCCTTGCTCTTTAAAACGACGTAAATAATCCCGTAAAATTCGCGTACTCATCACGTCTAAACCACGTGTTGGTTCGTCTAGCACAAAGTTTTTAGGCTGATGTACTAGCGCTTGCGCCAAGGTCACTTTCATGCGTTGACCTTGTGAGAAGCCCTGTGTTTTTCGATGCGCCAACTCTTCCATTTCAAGATCTTTAAGAATTTGCTCAATTGCCATTTTCTTTTTTGCGCCCGATAAACCGTGAATACTGGCAAAATAATCAATTTGCTCATATGCCGTTAAGCGTTCGTATAAACCAAACTTATCAGGGAAAATACCCAGTTGTGCACGCGCTAAAATAGGTTTTTGCAGCGCACTAATACCATCAATGGTGGCAACACCATCATCGGCTTTTAGCAGACCATAAAGGGTGCGTAAACAAGTGGTTTTACCGGCGCCGTTTGGCCCCAGAATACCGGTAATTTCGCCGTCATTGGCGGTAAAAGACAAACCATCTAATGCCTTAACGGTTTTACCAAAGGTTTTGTGTAAATTTTCAACTTTGATCATGCTCGTTCCTTACATATTGCCGTTAAGACTGGTCATAAATGTTTCTGCTGGTAACTCAGCTAAACAGCTTGCGTCCAGGCCTTCTAAATCAAGTTCGTCAATAAACTTGGCGACTAAACCAACCCCACAGTCGTTAACTGCCACAATGTGTGAAAGGTGCTCGGCGACAATATGGCGGCTGTTTGCCAGCATTTGGTCGGCACGTTCACCATTTTCTGGCGGCGTGACCGGATCTAACTTGCCAGAGAGGATCAACGTAGGGATATCGCTGCGAATTGGCTCGTAGAAGCTAGCATCAGGGCGATATTTTGGCCATAACGGACAAACTAAACGTACGCCGCGATGGCTAATATTGCGGGCAAAGCCATTGTTGGCGTCTGCTTGCCAGTCTTGTTCCGCAATTAAGGGGAAGTCTTCATTACAGGCAATATTCATTAGCAAATTAGAATAAACCGAGCCTCGCGGCTGCTTTTCGTCACCTGCTGCCAGCACACCAACAAACGGCATAAAATTTCCTTGTGCCGCTTGGTTAATGACTAAAGGCATAATACTGCGCCCTTCTAAGCTATACAGTTGCAGTTGAATCGTGGTCACAAATTTTTCAACATCAATGACTAATTTGGTTGGTGTACCTAAACGCGGATGTGCAATTGTAAGCTCAACAGGTTTTACTACTAATTGGTTAAAGACTTTTTGATAGTCTTCATCAAGGTTGGGGAACGCTTGCTGACAGCTTTCTTCCGCTTGGCAATTGCTCAATAATAATTCGTAAGAACGGGCACCACTTTGTCCAAACAAACCGATGCGCATGTCAAGCGGTGCAACACTGTCAAGCACGACACTGTTCAGGCTTTGCGGGAACATACGCATATAAATTAATGCCGCACGAGTGCCGTAAGAGCCGCCATAAATATTGATTTTATCGTGACCTAACGCCGCTCGAACGGCATCAAAATCTCGAATCGCATTTTCGGAATTATACTGGCTAAGGTCTTGATTAAATTCAGCAATGCAATCTTGCACTTCACTTACTTCAAAATCAAAAGTCAGTGACTCGTAAACACTTTTTGCGGTGAATGCTTCATCGTGACATTTGAGCTGTGACGATTGGCCAGTACCTCGTTGATCCACCAAAATAATGTCGTGGGTTTTACGCACTTCATAAAAGCGATTACGCAACATTGCAGAAAGCTCCGTCGCCGCTTGTCCCGGTCCACCCGCTAAAAACATCAAAGGAATTTTGTTGTTAGAATTATCGATTGCTGACAGCACGGTAAAGTGCAGATCTATTTGCTGGCCAGACGGTGCTTGATAGTTCTCTGGTACGGTTAGCGTGCCGCATTGAATTTGTTCTTTGATACCATCTATATGGCAGTTTTCCAGCGATAATTTGCTCGACTGGGTGGTAAGTTGCTCGCTATCTGCGGCTAAAGACAACATCGAGCTGGTCAACAGACCAGATGCCAATAAGGCTGAGCACACGGCTTTTCGTTTTGCTTTCCACATTATTGTTATCAATCCCTTTATTAAATTAATTTCGGGTTAGCCTTGCTAGCCCGGCTTAGTAAAAATCGCCTAACTCATTAGAATAATTAAGTGACTGTGCAACTCAGTCTCACTATTTTGAAATTTATTACAAACTTTTTTTATTTTGTATTTTTACCTCAAAAAAACAGTCAACTAATCTTAATGTCATAAGCGTTTAATCGTTGCGATAGCACAGAGCCTGAAATGAAAGTGATTGAAAAAAAAGATTTGCTGATTGTCTCTAGCTACCCCTACAAGGTAGCCGTTACTTGTTTGCTATTTATTTTCGGTACGCTCTATATCAGCCAGTTCCAGCCACTATCTTTTAATGCGTTATCAATTGGCTTCGTTGTTCCCAGTTTGTTGTTATTGGTTTTAGACTTTAAGTTGTCGATTTTTGACCTGACTAACCAACAATTGTTGATTAGCCAATTCTCAATTAAAGGCAAGCGCCGAACATTGCTCGCATTTGACGATATTGTGCAAATTAGGGCGAATAGCGGCAATGGCTATGCAAACCACAACGGCGTGGTCGGTGTGATAGCCCACAACCAATTTTATGCGCTGACAGCGTTAACCGATAGCAACCGTAAACAACAACGAGTATTAGCGAATAAGCTGCAGACTTTAATTGCTAATGGGTAGCTTTTTTAGATTTTTGGCACTTAACTAACTGCTACGACCATTGAGAAAAATTAAAATAATTCATTCCATTATGGATGAAGACACGATAAAGTCTTAACTCTGTTTTTGACTGGCGTTAAGGGAGTGTTATGGAACTTAACCAGTGGGTAGACGAATTATTTGAAGTGTTTGATGAAGACCGCGATGGCGTGATTAATCGCACCGAATTCGTTGAATTAATTGACTGTTTATTACAAGACAAAGGCATTCGCATGTGCGAAAGCATCTTCAAACGATTTGATAAAAATCATGACAACGCGATTTCCAAAGAAGAGTTGCGTGAAATGGTCATTGAACTAGCGTTATAACCCTTTTCCCATATCGCTAATAATGCCCTATTTGTTTTGCTTCGCTAGCGTATCTATCGAAGCAAAATTTACTGAGCATTGCTAAAAAAGCTAGGCGTTACAGCTTTATCCCCCTGCCATATTGTCAATACTCAAGCTTAACGCTCCGAGCTAGACCAACCGCTCATTTGAACAAGTTGGCCAATTCGCAACAACTGCTAGTAAACAAGCACAGACTGTTAAATATTCCCTAAACACATGTACTTGATTGACAGATAATCATCTAGCCCGTATTTAGATCCTTCTCGACCAAAGCCCGATTGCTTAATGCCACCAAATGGCGCAACGGCATTAGAAATAGCGGTTTCATTAATGCCAACCATACCAAACGCTAATTGCTCGGCGACACGCCATACACGGCTAATACTCTCGGTGTAAAAATAAGCGGCAAGTCCAACCTCAACACTGTTCGCACTTGCAATAACCTCGTCTTCGTCATCAAATCCAATAATTGGTGAAATCGGACCAAAGATTTCCTCACTAGCAACCGGCATCTCAGTGGTAACATCAGTTAATACCGTAGGTTCGAAGTAACACTCACCCAATGCAGATACTTTACCACCCGCGGCAACCTTTGCGCCCAAGCCCACACTGGTATCAACTATGTCTTGCATGCGGTTAGCGGCTTGTGGCGAAATCACAGGGCCGATGTTTGTATTTTCTCGCAAGCCATCACCTAGTTTTAGATTGTTCACGGCGTTAACATAAAGCTCAGTAAACTTAGCCATGACACTGTTGTGCACATAAATACGGTTAGTACAAACACACGTCTGACCGGCATTGCGATATTTTGACTGAATGGCGCCTTTTACCGCTAATTCAATATCCGCATCTTCAAAAACAATAAATGGCGCATTGCCACCAAGCTCCATCGACACCTTTTTCACACTTTGGCTACACTGGCTCATTAAAATTTTGCCAACGCGAGTGGAGCCGGTGAAGGTAAACTTGGCAATTTTAGGGTGCGTGGTTAACACCTCACCCACCGCTTGTGCTTGCTCAGAAACAACTACATTAAATATGCCTTCGGGTATGCCCGCTTGTTCAGCTAAAGCAGCTAGCGCCAGCGCAGATAATGGGGTTTGCGGATCGGGTCTAACAACAAATGAACAACCCGCAGCAAGTGCCGCAGCGGCTTTGCGCATGATCATAGCGCTTGGAAAATTCCAAGGGGTGATAGCACTGACCACGCCAACGGGCTGTTTAATCACCATAAGCCTTTGATTGTCGATCGTTTGAGGGATAACGTCACCGTAGACTCGCTTGCCTTCTTCGGCAAACCATTCTAAAAACGAAGCGGCGTATTGAATTTCCCCCTCCGCTTCCGACAATGGCTTGCCCTGTTCGAGCGTTAATAATCTCGCCAAGTCTTTTTGATGGGTGAGAATAAGTTCAAGCCAGGCTTTTAACAGCGTTGCGCGTTGCTGAGCTGTTTTCTTTGACCACGATGAAAGTGCAGCGTGTGCGGCTTCAACAGCATCAATAGCCCCTTGAACACCAGCATCATATACTTGGATAATTTGTTGATTGTTGGCCGGGGTATTGACAGAAAATAACTGCTCACCAGACATCCATTGACCAGCGATGTATGAACATTGACGAATAAGATTATCCATAGAAAGGCTCTTAGTTGAAAAACACGTAAAGAGAAATAATATTGATATTTTATCGTTAGATGGCAAGGGATAACAGCTAGGCACTAATCTAAGTTATAACACGAGCGATATTGATACATTAAACAAGCTGCATAAATATAGCGCCATGGCTAACTTACCGTTCGCAAGTAACACTTTACAATTAATTTACACTTGAGTTCGTGAAACCTATGAAAAAAATCAGATAAGATAATATTGTTTTAATGTAGGACGAGAACCGTCGACTCATTTGAACGAGCCTAGTTGCTCAGCTAAATTACCGTAAATGGTTTTCACCAGCAAGGTGTAGCCATAAGCCCAATAATAATGAGAGTTAGATGCCACAATTAAAAAACAGTAAAGCGCAGTACGGTATTATTGCTAAAGCCTTTCATTGGCTGAGCGCCATTGTCGTTATTGGCTTATTTGGCGTAGGTTGGTGGATGGTCGATTTGAATTACTACAGCCAGTGGTATCAAACTGCCCCGCATTGGCACAAAAGTATCGGTATTTTGTTACTTATTGCCACGCTAACTCGTTTGGTGTGGAAAGCGCTAACACCTTCACCATCGCCATTAGCGACACAGTCCCCTGTCGAACAAAAAGCCGCCAAATTCGCTCACTACTTACTATATGCGCTAATGTTAGTGATTATGCTAAGTGGTTACCTGATCTCAACCGCCGATGGCCGGGCTATTGCAGTGTTTAATTGGTTTGAGGTTGCAGCACTTGGCGAACTGTTTTCAAACCAGGCAGACATCGCTGGCGTAGTACATGAGTATTTGGCTTATACCCTTATTTTACTTGCGCTACTACATGCGCTAGCGGCGTTAAAACATCACTTTGTTGACAAAGATGATACGCTGCGTCGTATGCTCTAGCTGTGCTCGAGATTGCAAGGGCAGTAGTAGAAACATTGCTTGGAATAAATCGCACTTATAATGTGCTAATAAAACACAATTAATAACAGGAAACCCCCATGAAAAAACTCGCTCTAGCGGCACTATTAAGTGCTGCAACGACTCTACCAGCAATGGCTGCTGACTACATTGTTGATACCCAAGGCGCACATGCGTCTATTAACTTTAAGGTAAGCCACTTGGGTTACAGTTATGTCATAGGTCGCTTCAACAAGTTCTCTGGCAATTTTAGCTACGACGCAAATAAAGTGGCTGACAGCAAAATTATGATCAACATCGACACAACTAGCGTTGACTCTAACCATGCTGAGCGCGACAAGCATATCCGTAACGATGACTTTCTTGATGTTAACAAATTTGGCAGCGCTAAATTTGTCAGCAGTAAAGTTGAAGATCTGGGCAATGACAAACTCAAAGTTACTGGCACATTAACCTTGCAAGGTATGGACAAAGAAATTGTTATCGACGCAGTAAAAATTGGTGAAGGTAAAGATCCTTGGGGTGGCTATCGCGTTGGCTTTGAAGGCTCGACCAAAATCGCAATGAAAGACTTTGGCTACAAAATGGATTTTGGTGATATCACGTTTGACTTACATATTGAAGGTAAACGCCAATAGCCTAAGCTAGCGGCCAAATCCCTATTAAGCCTTATCAAATCGATAAGGCTTTTTATTGCTGAACTATTTGCTGAGCTATGAATATTAATTTTCAAGTAATAGTCACTGCGCTAGTTGCTCAAGCGCCTATTCAGCCAATGCGATGAGTAGAGTATATGAAGAAATTAGTATTCGTTGTCACAGACAATGATAAATATCCAATTGGAGCGTAATAAAACACAGGCATCAAATACTTAGCTGTACATTTAACGTTAACCTTAACCTTAACCTTAAATGATAAGGCTATAACTCAAAGTCGCCAAAATCCATATCTTCATTACTTGATAAGGCTTGGCTTGATGTGGATTGCTTAGGTGCAGCATGTTTTGGTTGAGGATCTAACAAGGAAGGTTGAACAATGGTCTCAGTTTGCTCTGTTGATATGGTGTCAGGTGAAGGCTGGATGGGTTGTTTAGCTTTGTCTTTGCGTTTTTTACGCTGAACACAGCGTTTGATGACTTTTTGCTTATCATCAGAGGATAAGCTGATCCACTGCTGGCGCTCTTCACGAGTGCGAAAACAACCTTTGCAGTGCCCTTTATCGTCTGACTGGCATACGCCAACACAAGGGCTTGGGACGTCAAAAAACTCTAATTGCATACGGTATCATTACTTTGCTTTGAGCAGTGGCCTGAGCATTGGTTTGCTATTGGTTTGAGCATTGGTTTGAGCATAGTTTTGAGTATTACCTTGCGCAGCAATCAAGCTGCTATACCCGCCTAACATCTCGTATTTAGGCAAGTATAGCAAGCGAAACATCAATGCTATTCGCTAAGCTAGTAGAAGCTCAGGAAAGCTAGCAAAGTTTAGGCGAGCTTATCGCTAGCAATGTGATAATCAGGGTCTTCAATCACATTGACTTCAACCAGATCGCCAGCTTTTTCCAATAGCTGCTTACACTCAGCACTCAAGTGAACCAAGTGCATTGTTTTGCCGCGTGCAATATAACGCTCGGCCAGCGTATCAATAGCTTCAATCGCTGAGTGGTCGGCAACACGAGAGTTTTTAAATTCAACAATGACATCGTCCGAGTCATTTTCCATATCGAATTGATCAAGGAAGCTTGAAACTGAACCAAAGAACAATGGGCCATTCACTTCGTAAACGGTTGAACCTTTATTGTTCTTAGAGCGAATCACGTTAACGTGTTTCGCGTGTTCCCAGGCAAATACAAGCGCCGAAACAATCACACCAACAATAACCGCAACGGCTAAGTCAGTCGCCACCGTAACACCTGAAACCAGCACGATAACAAAGGCATCGGCTTTGGGTACCTTGCGCATAATACGGAAGCTAGACCACTCAAAGGTACCAATGACAACGATAAACATAACACCTACGAGCGCCGCCAGTGGAATTTGCTCAATCAAGCTTGAAGCGAACAAGATGATACCGAGTAAACCTAGCGCCGCAGTGATACCCGATGCACGGCCACGACCACCAGAGTTTACGTTGATCATTGATTGGCCAATCATGGCACAGCCGCCCATCGCCCCGAAGAAACCATTTACTGTGTTTGACGCACCTTGTGCAATACACTCTTTGTTACCGCGACCACGTGTACCAGTAAGTTCATCAATCAAGGTTAATGTCAGTAGCGATTCAATTAAGCCAATCGCCGCTAGCACTAATGCAAATGGGAAAATAATGCGCAATGTTTCAAACGTGAATGGCACTTCTGGAATGGCAAATTGCGGTAAACCACCTGCAATGGTTGCTGCTGGGTCGTTGGTCATATCGCGCACGTAATCAACAACAGTGCGAGCATCTAAATCCAGGCTTTGCGCCAATAAGGTCACCACGATAATCGCCACCAAAGAAGATGGTACGGCTTTGGTGAGCTTAGGTAAGAAGTGGATAATTGCCATGGTTAAAACAATCAAACCGGCCATGGTTGCCAGCTGATTCCCCTGCATCCACACGAAAATACCTTCTTCATTTGCGACTTTGAACTGGCCAAGTTGGGCAAGGAAAATCACAATCGCAAGGCCGTTAACAAAACCAAGCATAACCGGATGAGGCACTAAGCGAATAAACTTACCGAGTTTAAATATCCCGGCGAGAATTTGTAAAATACCAGTCAAGACGACAGTGGCAAATAAGTACTGAACGCCGTGCAGTGCAACTAGGCTAACCATGACAACAGCCATCGCGCCAGTAGCACCAGAAATCATACCTGGACGACCACCAAAAACTGAAGTGATAAGTCCCACCATAAAGGCGGCATAAAGGCCGACAAGTGGCTCCACACCAGCAACAAAGGCAAATGCAACTGCCTCAGGTACCAATGCCAATGCCACGGTCAAACCTGATAGAACATCATTTTTCAGGCTTGAAACCTTACTCGCATGAATTTCAAACATCGTATTCTCGTGTAAATTAGTTAGTGAAAAGTGAAAAGGCTTGCGAACTCCCTTGTTTGATCAACAAAGGTAGTTAACAACCAGCAAACACACCAGATAGTGCTGAGCAAACAACCGTTGCTTTTAGGCCGTCTAGTCTTGGATGCTGGTCTTTTTAAGGGCGAGAATAGTATAGATTTGTATGAAAAATGTCAATTGCCGCGAACGTTAGTAATTACCAACAAACACAGCTAACAACATGATATTAAAACTTTTTATTTATTTCCTTTTTCCCGAGCGATTAAAAACGCTTTAATTTCATCGCGCGATCCTAAAATGTGCTGTTTCAATAAATCAACAGCCTCGTCAACCTTACGCAATTGACACAAACGCAGTAAATCATTGTGCTCAGATTCCGCCTTAGAAATACCGCCAGCCCACAACAGGTGCATGCGAATATAGCGATCGGCATTCTTGTTTAGCGTATCAACTAAGTCTTGAGTTTGCGGGCGCTGGGCTGCTGAATACAAGCAGTTGTGATAATCAGAATTGAGCTGGCTCCAGGTATTGGCAGCGTTTTCTTTACCAAGGGCATTATCTAATTTCGCCAGTAGCAGCTGTGCTTGCTCTAGGTCTTCGTCAGTTAAGTTAGGTATTGATGCAGCGAGTAAATCAGCTTCTAGCATTGCCCTTAACTCAAATAATTCGTCGACTTGATCAACATTTAGCTCAGTTGCCGTAGCGCCTTTGTGTGGTTCAAATGAGGTTAACCCCTCAGCTTCTAACTGCAGTAGTGCTTCCCGCACAGGAATGCGGCTAACATTTAACTCTTCCGCCAAAGCGGCTTGTCGAAGCGGCTGTCCGGCAGTAATTTCACCACTGAGGATTTTCTCTCGAATGGTTTCAACGACCAGTTGTGTTCGAGTTTTGTATACGATAGCCATGTTAATTTTCCTTAATTATGTTCCATTAGTATAAAGATGGTATTTTGAATACAAAAGTTCCGTAGAACTTTTATATCGTTGTGAAGAAAGTAAGAGAGTCAATATTGGAAGGATTAACCAAAAATCTAGGATAATACCAACTGAAATAACTACTTAATCATTCAGCGAGAATTAAAAGGCTTAGAGGCACAGGTTATATGCTCCATGCATAACCTAAGTACCTACATCCATGTAGGCAAGGCATTAATTGCAGAGAATGGTCGCTCCCCTTTTTTGCATGAAAAGCAAAATTAATAACGCAGCATATGAGCCTTTTAAACTCGCCCTTTGGGAGCGTGGCAGCATCGCGATAACGGCGCCAAATTGATGAGATGTAGAACAACTATATCAACAAAAATTTGGCTTGTTCTCCCACCGCTGACAGCACTCTGAATTGATCAATTAATTAATTCAATTGGTATAACTATGCGCACAATTGTTTTTAACGAGACGAATGCGCCATATACGTCAACAGTGCCAATCACATTATCGCGTCACAGCAAACTTTGGCTACGCAATTGACTCCCGAATAACAGCGCTTTCAACGTACTCAACCGGTACTTTCACTTTAAAGCAACAACCAGTCTCAACGTCAGGGCAGGTAATCGTTCCCCCCAGTTTTGAGTGCACTAAATTAAATACAATATTCAACCCTAGTCCAGAGCCACCTTGTCCACGTTTGGTGGTAACAAAGGGGTCAAAAATAGTTTTTTTCACCTCGGCACTAATACCGTGGCCGTTATCTTGATAAAGCAGCGTAAGGTAACCGTTATTTTCAGTGAACTTAATTGAGATGTTGCCATCATCACGCCCTTCAAAGCCATGAATATGAGAGTTCATTAAAAAGTTGGTCAGAATTTGGTTCCAAGCACTTGGGAAAGTAACAAACTCAAACTGCTCGTCTAGCTCGATATTAATGTTGTACTTCTTGCGTTTGAACATAGTTTTTACTGTGTTCACCACATCATTAACATGCTGAGCTAGGTTAATTCTCAGCTCGGGATCGGTATGCTGCTCAACCGCCACCGACTTAAAGCCGCGGATTAGCTCTACAGACTTGTCTAAACTGCGTTCAATTATTTGCTGATACTCACAGAGCAAATCCAATGTGTCAGACAATTGCGACTTGGTAAGCTCTTGGTCTTCTACCGCTTTTTTCAGCGCATCTACTTTCTCTTTAAGCGCCGTAATTGACGTTACACAAATACCAAGTGGCGTATTTACTTCGTGAGCAACACCCGCAACTAACTGCCCCAGTGACGCCATTTTTTCCGATTGAACCAGCTGATCTTTCGCCAGTGTTAGATCGTCAAGCGACTGCTGTAATTGCGCATTGCTTTCCTGCAACTTGGCAGTGCGGTCAAATACTTTTACTTCCAGTTCACCGTTAAGGCTGAGCAGTGCATTTTCGGCTTCTTCCAATTTAACAATGTCATCCTTGATACGAATTCGCATCTTATTTATCGCATCAACTAAGATATCTAACTCATCTTTGTTTTTACGACGACCGTCTAAGTGCAGACTAACGTCTAAGTTATCCGTGGCAAGTTGTTGAGCATAATCGGTAATGCGGTAGATGTGGCGAGCAACAAGCAAATGGCCAACAAGCATGATGACAAAGATGACAACAAATATTTTCATTGTTTCTGTGGCGATAATAACGCCCGCTTTTTGCCATAAGCGTTGATAGATGTCAGCGTAGTTGGCATAAACTTCCAGCACACCTATTTCATTGTCGCCGTAGTTGATTTGATACTGGCGAAATAGTTGCTGTACCGTGTTGCTCTCGTCACCAACATCGTAAGTGCTACCTAAATCTGTTATTACCTTGACATACACTATGTCAGGCAGATCGGCGATACCTTTGATTTGCTGCTCCATCAATGACTTATTAAAGTCCCATAAACTGGTTGCCATTGAAGGGATATAACTGGTTTCAATATTGTTGAAGCGCTGCTCTAGGCGCAAAAGGGAGTCTTTGTAATCTGAATAGAGCTGAATGCCTGTAGAGACCAGCGACAAAAGCACACTGCACAGTAGAATGTAGCCAAGTACGCGTCGGCTTAGTCTATTGTCATAGTAAAACATGTCATTCATTGGCATTCCATACGCTCGAAAAAGAACCTGTAAAGCAATTAAAAACTGATGATAAAAATTGTTAAACCACACAGGCTAAACACCTTTATAGCGAGTTTCACCTGCTTGTCAATACAATCGCGAGTTTTGCTCAACTAATTAACAATTTAGCAACAAAAAAACGCTTACCTTAACGGCATTTATACATCCATGTTTAGGGTTAACTGGTTAACCAGAAAGCAGTTTTTCCGATAATTAATCTTGAATTGATGGCCGATTATCGCCAGTTGGCTGAGTGTTTTTTGTTACACTAATCGGCATTACCAATCGATAACTGATTGACCATGACGTGTTCAAAAGACAAGCCAATTGAAAAGCAAAATATTGATAAACAAGAACTTGAAAAGTCTCAAGTTATTCAGGCAAATTGGCTAACCCCAGCAATATGCCAGCAGGCAAGGCTAAGTCGAGACGCCAGATTTGATGGCAAATTTTACACAGCAGTGCTGACAACGGGCATATTTTGTCGGCCTATTTGCCCTGCCAGAGCACCCAAAGAAGAAAACGTGCGCTATTTTCAAACGGCAGCGCAGGCACAACATGCCGGGTACGCCCCTTGTAAACGCTGTTTTCCAGAGTTAGCGCCGCAGCAAAAGCTTGCTCCGCCTATTCAAAAACTCGCCGATGCAATAGATGAAGGCTTGTCAGTGGCTGAGCTAGCGACTCGGTTTGCGATATCAGAGCGTCAAGCAAGGCGCTTGTTTTTACAACATTTTGGTTTACCACCGAATAAGTATGCACAGCATCAGAAATTACTCAAAGCGAGGCAGTTGCTGACAGGCACCAACTTACCCATTGCAGAGGTCTGTTTTGCTGCTGGATTTGCCAGTATTCGTCGCTTTAACGAGGCAATAAAAACAACTTACCACGAAACACCAAAACAAGTGCGCAGTCGATTGAGCAAAGTATTTCACAGTAATGAAGTATCGGTATTACTCAACTATCGTCCACCGTTTGACTGGCAAGCAATGCTAACTTTTTTCAAGCTTCGTCAGCTGCCGGGTATTGAGCTAATCGATGGCAATAGTTATCGACGCACTATCACTTTAGGTACAGTTACTGGCTGGATTGAAGTCACTCACATCAAAGACAGGAACGCCCTAAAGCTAACCGTTGCCTTGTCTGAGCTATCAGTGCTTGATCAAGTTATCTCGAGAGTGCGCAAGCTGTTTGATTTAGATGCAGATATGTCGGTTATTCATCAGCATTTAGCGACCGACAAACTGCTTGCTAAACAAATTGAGCAAAACCCGGGCATACGCTTACCCGGTTGCTGGGACATTTTTGAGTTTTCTATTCGGGCCATTTTGGGGCAGCAAATATCCGTCAAGGCAGCAACTACCTATGCAGGCCGTATTGCAGATAAGTATGGGCAAGTGCTGAACCAACAGCATCCTGAACTAAATAAGTGCTTCCCAACCGTTAACGACTTAAAAGCAGCGGACTTCCAACAACTTGGCTTAACGCAATCGCGTATTGATACGTTAAAACGCTGGGTAGCTTTCTACCAAGCGAATCAAACACTTTTTACTCATTATCAATCGCTAAGCGAACTCACTGACAAGCTCGTGGCGATAAAAGGCATTGGTCCATGGACGGTAAACTACCTTGCGATGCGCGGCTTGAGTGATCCCAATGCGTTTCCAGCCAGCGATTTAGGCGTGATCAAGGCGCTTAGCGTTGAAGATAAAAAGCCAAGTGTAAAACAAATACTTGCACGCGCCGATAAATGGCAGCCTTGGCGAGCTTACGCCACATTATATTTGTGGCTATCGCTACAAGAAAAAATAACAGCCACAACTTAAAAACAGGATGAAACAAGATGTATCACACAACTTATCAATCACCACTGGGTGAAATTGCAATTACTGCCAACGATAAGGGTATTACCGCCCTTGCCTTCCAACAAGGAGCTGCGCCGATTGAGTTTACACAAGGTTCAACAGCTGGCGAGCAGCCGTTTATTGAGATAAAACAGCAATTATCTGAGTATTTTGCAGGTACAAGAACACAATTTAATTTAGCGCTTTCCCCGCAAGGTACACCTTTCCAGCAAAGTGTTTGGCAAGCACTAACCGAAATTCCTTATGGTAAAACCGTCAGTTATGGCTGGCTCGCTAAACATATCAACAACGAAAAGGCAGTACGCGCTGTAGGCAGTGCTAATGGCGCGAATCCCATTGCCCTTATCATTCCTTGCCATCGAGTTATTGGCGCCAATAAAAGGCTAACGGGCTATGCGGGCGGGCTGGCATTAAAAGCCAAACTGTTGATGCACGAACAAGCTGATTTTAAACCCTAGCGGCTCAGCGGCAACAAAAAATCGAGACATACAACAAGCATAAGAAGGCAAAATGAAGCAAGAAAAGAGAAACATAAAACTGCTAGGCATTTAGTTCAAACACGGTACTATTTACTTCTCGGCACATATCGGCACAATATTTTACTCATCGGTAAAAATAATAATAACGTAGATAACTATATGAACTCCCCAATTTATTCATCATTAACACTCAGTAGCGGCATTTCCGTAAAAAACCGTTTGGTCAAAGCTGCAATGGAAGAAAACATGGCAACCTCACAGCAATTGCCAAGTACCGAATTGATCCGTCTCTACAGCCAGTGGGCAGCGGGTGGAGTTGGTATGCTAATTACCGGAAATGTCATGGTTGATCACTTAGCGATGACAGGCCCCGGCGGTGTTGCTTTGGAGGCTGACACAGATTTATCCGCGTTTCGCACATGGGCGCAGGCGGCCAAACACGGCGACACAAAAGTTATCATGCAGATCAACCACCCTGGCCGCCAAGTGTTTAAAAATATGGGCGGAAAAGTCTTTTCGCCGTCTGACATCCCATTAGATATGGGCAAACACAGCCATATGTTTCCCAAGCCAACTCCGATGAGCCAAGATGATATTCAAGATGTTATCAATCGCTTCACCATTACCGCCCAGCGCGCGCAACAAGCAGGTTTTGACGGCGTAGAGATTCACGCGGCACACGGCTATTTGCTTAGCCAATTTCTTTCCCCTTTAACCAATAAACGCGATGATCGTTGGGGCGGTAGTATTGAAAATCGCACGCGTATCTTGATTGAGATCGTCAAACAAATTAAAGCCAATGTCGAGCAAGGGTTCATTATTTCCATCAAGCTCAACTCTGCCGACTTCCAGCGCGGCGGTTTTGATATTGACGATGCCGAGCAAGTAGTCAAAATGCTCGCACCATATAATTTGGACTTTATTGAAGTTTCAGGTGGTAGTTATGAAGCACCAGCGATGCAGGGGCGAAGTGCTGACGAACGAACGTTAGCGCGCGAAGCCTACTTCCTGACATTCGCTAGCCAAATAGCGAAAAGTGCCACTATGCCAATCATGGTGACCGGCGGCGTTAAACGCTTAGCCGTTGCCGAGCAAGCATTAGCAGAAAACATTCAATTAGTTGGCATGGGAACAGCACTGGCGATGCGCCCCGACTTGCCAAATAAATGGCAGACACAGCCTGACTATGTTGCTCCACTGCCAGTGGTTAATTGGAAAGACAAAACCTTGAGTGGCCTTGCCACTATGTCTGTCGTTAAACAACAGCTAAAACGCTTGGGTAAAGGGAAGGCTCCAAATACATCGCCTTCTGCGCTGTGCTGTCTGATCAAAGATCAGCTCAACAAAGCGAAACTGACCAAACGCTACCGCAAGCAACATCAACATGAGCTTAGCTAACACCGATAGCTGAGAGCAAATTGAAGTAGCGACTTTCCTTATGTTTTGGCGCGTATGCTGCTAGTATGCGCGCTAGAAGCTTTGCAATATATTGAGTAACAACTTACTGTGGAAATTTTAGCGTTCGCCGCGGCCTCGCTGCTTGTTTGGATGGCATGGCAACTTTATCGCGCTAAGCGTTTTAATCGCTTTAAGCGCGAGATAGTAACCGTGTTAAAGCCTAAGGTACTGGCTCACCTTGAGCAAAAGCTAGTGAGTGAGCGCAGTGAGCTTACACCAAATAACGAAGCACATATTCAAGCTTGCCAATATTACTGGGGGCAATATCCAAGTCGTATTTTACAAGCCGCTATTCATTGGCAGTTAGTTGACGAGGCTTGGTTAGCGCAATCTGGTAATAAGCGTTACCGGCAACATTTGTTTTTTATTGAGCAAGACAAACTCGCTGAATTTAAAGAGCAAATTAGCAATGACGACGCGCTGTCGTCGAGTGAGGCTAGCTTATAACTTTTTAGCTATCACCTTTAAGCTAAAGCAAACATAAAAAAAGCAGCGCCGAATTCACGGCGCTGCTTGTTATTTTAAACATGCTGTATAACGTAAAGTGTTTAAAGTTTCTTAAATTGTAAATCCCATACGCCGTGACCTAAACGCTGACCTCGGTTTTCAAACTTGGTTAATGGGCGACTGTCTGGGCGTGGCACATAATCGTTAGTTGCAGATAAGTTTTCAAAGCCAGGCGCACTTTGCATATCTTCTAACATACATTCTGCGTAGTTTTCCCAATCGGTTGCCATGTGGAAAACACCACCCACTTTTAGCTTCTGACGAATGGTTTCAACAAACTCAGGCTTTACAATACGGCGCTTGTGGTGCTTTTTCTTGTGCCATGGATCTGGGAAAAACAGTTGCACTGTGGTCAAGCTGTTATCTGGAATACAATCCGCTAACACTTCGATGGCGTCATGCTCATACACTTTTAAATTGGTAACGTCCTGTTCAACCGCAAGTGCAATAGAGGCCCCCACACCTGGGCGGTGAACTTCAACACCGATGTAATTTAACTCAGGTGCGTTCTTCGCCATTTCGACCAAAGATTTCCCCATACCAAAACCGATTTCCAGCACAACAGGGTTTTCATTGCCAAATACAGCTGAGTAGTCGAGTAACTCATTTTGATGGTTTAAGCCCATGTCTTGCCAATGGTTTTCCAACGCGTGCGACTGACCTTTGGTTAAGCGTCCTTCGCGTTTCACAAAGCTGCGTACCGTGCGAATGTACTTACCTTCCTGCTTTGCTTGCTCAATGGTTTTGTGGGTTCTTTCTGTCATCGAAAATTGTCTTAGCGGTTAAAATGGCGGCGTATTATCTTATGTTAGCAGTTCAAACTCAAGAAAGAGTGAGCATTCAAAAGCGATAATCTATTAACGCTCAAGCTTACGAAATAAATATCGAATAGGATTAAGCGGATAAAGAAATTTGGTAAGTAAGCAGCGCTTGGGCTTGGCCGTCGATAACCATAGCTTTGGGCTCTACGCTCACCAGCTTACCGCCAGCTTTTTCAGCAACGCGAATACTCACGTTATTTTGCGCTAAACACGCAATCACCAAGTCGCGCACTTGATGCTGTTTTAAAAAAGCCTTTATATAAGTGATAATTTGGCTAATCACCCCTCTACCTTGGGCATTCGTACCTAGCCAATAACCAACTTCAGCCAAGTGTTTATCGCCGTCGATATATTTAATGCCGAACACACCGCAAACCCGCTCGCCATTGATAATGGTAAACCAAGTTGCACTAGGTAAGCCGCTATTAATGCGTTCGTCAATGTAACACTCAGTTGATACCACATCGGTAACACCATCAACCCAATAAAGGTATTTCGCCAATTGCGCTCGGCTCTCACTAATTTCAGCAAAGAGCGCTTGGGCGTCTTCTATTACTAGCGGTTTTAACTTGAGTTGCTCAGACAATTGATGAATAGACTGGAGCGCTTGAATCATTACTGTTTATCCTTGTCTTCCTTGAAAGCATTAAGTTCTCAGCACTGAACTCTGTGACAGCAATTTTGCGTGATGAGCTTATGCCCACCAAACATCATAAAGTTCAGACACAGAAACCGCGGTCGCGCCATTGTCGGTTAACCAGCGCTCAACTGCTTGGCGGTCTTCTTCCGTGCATTTACCGATTTTCATTGTACAAATTAAACCGTGCCACAAGGTGTCGCCTTCTCCCCCAAAGCCAAGGCCGCGTGGCTCAATAACTTGCACGATAAAATCGTCAACAAAACTATCAACCTTATCTTCGCTTGAATCAGCAGGCAATTGCCACGCGATATCAAACCCTAACTCTTGGAATTCATCAACTCGCAGTTTCTTTCTCAATCGACGGCTACGGTTTTTTGCTTGAGCTTTCATTTCACATTTCCAGTTACTTAATTACACAGGCAAGAGCATAGAGCGAACTCGTCGTAACAAACAAGGTTTTTGTGATGATCTTTTTGTTGATCCAATATCAGCGACCAAGAGTAAGCTTTGGTTAATCTTGCAACTCACTTTTTTCCAGTGCTAGTTTTCGCTACACTGTCGCCGCTATGACAGATCAAATCACAATATCCGCCCAGTCAGCCAAAGCCTTTGGCAACGACATACTTATTTGGTATCGCAAAAAAGGGAGAAAGCACTTACCGTGGCAGCAAAATAAAACGCCCTATCGCGTTTGGATTTCTGAAATTATGCTACAGCAAACCCAAGTAGCAACCGTAATCCCTTACTATGAGCGTTTTATGGCAAGCTTTCCCAATGTCAGAGCGTTGGCACAAGCTGATGAAGACAATGTGCTACATCATTGGACAGGGCTTGGCTACTACGCGCGCGCGCGCAACCTTCACAAAGCAGCAAAACAAATTGTCGCTGAGCACGGTGGTGAGTTTCCCAAAGAAATTGAACAAGTCATCGCCCTGCCCGGCATTGGCCGCTCAACAGCAGGTGCCATACTTAGCCTATCGCTTGGTCAGCACCACCCTATTTTAGACGGCAATGTAAAACGTGTTTTGGCGCGCTGCTATTTAGTGGAAGGCCACAACGCCCAAGCTAAGTATGAAAAAGCCCTTTGGCCGATTGCTGAAAAGCTTACCCCGGCTGAGGGGGTAGCGTTTTTCAATCAAGCCATGATGGATATGGGTGCCACTATTTGCACGCGCAGCAAACCAAAATGTGATAGCTGCCCAGTTGAGGAAGTTTGCCTGGCCAATGCTACAGGTGAGCAGGCGAACTTTCCTCAGAAAAAGCCCAAGAAAGAAACACCAGTCAGACAATGTGTGATGATTATTCCGAAAATGGATGACCAAGTGTTACTCGAAAAAAGGCCGCCGTCAGGCATCTGGGGAGGTCTATGGTGTTTTGTTGAAACACAGTGTCAAACGCAAATCCCAGAGGCGATGAATAAACTGGGGTTAACAAGCATAAAAACTACCAAACTGACCGAGTTTCGACACACCTTTAGCCATTTTCATTTAGATATAACGCCAGTGTTAGTGGAGTGTAAGCACAATGATGCAAACACGGTTAACGAGTACAAGGGGCATAAATGGCTGAGTATATCGCAAGAATCCGCCCTTGGCTTTGCGGCATCAACAGTGAAAATATTGAGTGAAATTAAAGAATTGAATGGCAATCATTGGTAAGTTCGGTTAATAATAGCCTATACCTTATTTTTGAATCCCATCTTGCCCTTGATGTTTCGTTGGATTGCTTTTGTTGGGTGCAGTTTTGTTAAGTGCAGTATTGGCTTGAGCCTATTGGCTACCAGCTACTTTGTATCAGCTGGCGCTAACGCTCAATTACATCAATTAGCGCTTGAGGTATTAGCTCCCCCAAAATTACCAGCCCAGCCGCTAGAGCAAAAGCACCTAAAACAAAGGGATTTAAAACAAAAGCCCCCTGAAATTAATGTCGATAGGACGCGCCCCGACCTTAGTCTCAATTTTTATACTGAGGTTTACCCTCCTTCCAGTTTTTACCAGCACGGTAAACTTTCAGGCATTTCAATTGAAGCTTTGCACCTGATTTGGCAAGAGTTAGGGCAGCAAGCGCAACCCATTCAAGTTATTCCGTGGGCAAGAGGTTATCGCTCACTCCAAAATGAAGCCAATGCGGTATTATTTGCCACATCACGCTACCAAGCGCGTGAACATCTCTTCCAATGGGTTGGGCCAATTTTTACGGCTCGCTACATTTTAGTCGCCAACAATACACTTGCTGATACCAGCCTAAGTGATATTAGCGCAGGTGAAGAACTGGCTTATCAACACTCTATTGCGGTAATTCGCGATGACATCACCAAAGTGCTGCTCCATAAAAAAGGCGCCAAACACTTATTTGAAGCTGCTGATATGAAACACGCCGAATCACTTCTAGCTAATCAAAGGGTAGATTTACTGGCAATTTCAGAGTCAGGATTTAACGCTGTATTAAAACAGGCACCGGAGAAAGCCCATCAATATAAGGTCGTTAGTTTACTCGCAGAGATTGGTGACTACTTTGCATTTAACAAGCAAGTACCAAAGGAAATTGTGAGCCAATATCAAAAGGCGTTCGACGCCCTCACCCCTGAGCTCAACCAATTGAGAATTAAATACGGCTTTTTAAAGCAAACATCAGTTGGCAAATAACCAGCACGTCAGTATTTTTCTAACTGCTGACTTGTGTGAGTAACATGGCCAATACAGTGCTACAATCACAGCCAATTAGACTACTGGCCAAGCAAAACACGTTCAATACCAATTGAATTAATTAATTGATCAATTCAGAGCGTTGTCAGCGGTGGGGAATAAGCCAAATTTATGCCGATATAGTTATTCTACATCCAATGAATTTGGTGCAATTATCGCGACGCTGACACGCTCCCAAAGGGCTGAGGGATCCCCATTTATCATACAATGATTATCTTGTTGTAGTCGTTAATCTTAGATTCGCATAATAAGTGCAATTTCTCAGGTTAGGTGGCCAGCTGTTATAGTTCGGCTACTTTCTCGCCAAAGGAAATAGCCTTATGAACTACAAACAGCTGACACAAGCTGAACGATACCAGATTTACGCTTTGTTAAAAGCAAAACATAGTCAAAAAGAGATAGCTGAAATTTTAGAGCGCAGTCCGTCATCCATTTCACGCGAGATACGACGCAATAAAGGATTGAGGGGCTATCGACCAAAACAAGCTCACCAATTGGCTAAACAAAGACGTCAATCGGCTACTAAGTCAGTCAAAATCACAGAGCAGGTCCAAGGTTGGATTAAGTGGTTGCTTGAGCAAGACTTTAGCCCAGAGCAAATTACTGGACGGATTAAATTAGAAGAAAAGCTTTCCCTGCACCATGAGAGTATTTACCGCTATATTTATCAGGATAAAGCCCAAGGTGGTCAACTGTATAAATCTCTCACCAGAGCAGGTAAAAAATACCAAAAACGCTATGGCCGCTATAGTAAGCGTGGCCAACTTGTGAACCGTGTCGGTATTGATGAACGCCCAGCGGTAGTTGACACAAAATCTCGTCTTGGTGATTGGGAAGGTGATACTGTTATAGGAAAAGGGCGCCAACACGCCTTTGTCACACTGGTTGAGCGAAAGACACTTTATACCGTTGTTAGGCGTATTGAGAGCAAACATGCTGATATTACAGCAGACGCTATCATTGATAGTGTTATGCCACTCAAAGAAAAGGTACTGACGATTACCTTCGATAATGGTAAAGAATTTGCTCAACATGAGCGAATTGCTCAAGCGCTAGAAGCGGATGTGTACTTCGCCCACCCTTACGCTTCGTGGGAGCGAGGTATCAATGAGAATACTAACGGTTTACTGCGACGTTACTTTCCCAAAGGCACAGACTTTATGGCGCTTAGTGAAGAAGAAATTCAGGCGGCAGTTGATAAGCTCAATCACCGCCCAAGAAAGACAAGAGGTTATAAAACACCTTATGAATTATTTACCGGTCAGCCAGAGAAATTAGTGGCTGCATAAACGATTGCACTTATTAGTTGAATTCAAGAATGAAATTTAACCAACTCCTTTTGATAAACCTCTTTGTTAACTGGTGAGGGCATTGTTTGACAATATTTTTGGCGAGTGACAGAAATGAAAGCACGCGCCGCTTTCTCACGGTATTTGCTTGGAACCTAAAGTGCCATTTTCTTCTTTCTGCTTCAAAGCCAATAAGCCAGAGTACCAAGCTTGCTACACAAGCGATAAGGCACAGTATGCTCATCCGTTTAATGCCCATCGTTCGACTAAACCGCCAAGAAAAACCATACTGCTCACTTTTGTCATCTCTAAAGTTTTGCTCTATTTGCATACGTTTAGCGTACAAATTGATTACTTCGCGACTTGTTAGCTCGGCATCAGATGTCGCGATGAGCCAAGGTTCATGAGCAAGGTTGCGGTACATTTTATCATCCTTAGTAAAGCGGCTTTTCCCGCGTCGGCCTCTGTGCTCACCTTGATAAAGGTGCAGGCTCGCTTGGCACCCCGTTTTGCTGTGTTGCGTTAACCTTGCGCTCCCTAAATTTTTAGGTGTACAACTGGCGTCCTTTCTTAACTGCGCTAAGGTTTGCCATTGCGTTGGCTGCTGTTTCAATTGGCACTTCATTGTACCTCGCAGTCGACCAATAAAATCCCATCCGTGGGCAAGTACTTCGGCATACCAAGGTGTTAAAAAGCCGCCGTCAGATGTGATATACACTTTCGCATGCCCCGCCAATATGTGACTTAATCGTGAGAGAAACAATTGATGAGTGGTACGGGTTTCCTTATCCTTTTCTTCAACAACCATGTTGTAGAGCGTCATTGAGCGACCATCGACCAATAAACTAGCGCGTAACAAATGATAATTTGAGCCACAGCACCCACTCCAGTCGACAGCAATGACTAGGTATGGCAATTGGCTTATAACGGGCTTGGCAAGCGCACGGTAAATGTCAATAAGCTCTCGTTGTAAGTGGTCATTGTTTAAAAATCTGTCGATTCGTTTAATTTTGTTTTTACTGAACGCTTTTCCTTCGAGGTGTCGACCTATATCAGTGAGAGTTAACCGATTCGAGTCAATTAACGCATCGGCACTGAGCATTAAGGTTTTCATGCGTGCGCGATTGAAGGAAGATAGCGTATTTTTAAAGTAGTTGTGGCATAGTGATTTTACAGGCATAACAGTTGTCCTTATTGTGTTTGGCGATTCAATAAGATCACAAATTGTTATGCCTGTCACTTTTTGGGGATTCCTCAGCCCAAAGGGCGAGTTTAAAAGGCTCATATGCTGCGTTATTGATTTTGACAAGGGAGCGACCATTCTCTGCAATCAATGCCTTGCCTACATGGATGTAGGTACTTAGGTTATGCATGGAGCATATAACCTGTGCCTCTAAGCCTTTTAATTCTCGCTGAATGATTAAGTAGTTATTTCAATTGGTATAAGCACTCATATCAGCTTGGCTTATACCTTTCTTTAGCGGAGTAGTAATGAAAGAACTGTCACAACAACTCGACTTCATTTTAGAGCTAGATAAATTAAAAGCCGTTTATCGCCGCGCCCTGATCAAAACAGACAACAATCGCTTTGAAAACAGTGCCGAGCACAGCTGGCACATCGCCTTAACGGCACACGTACTAGCGCCATATGCGGAAGGTAACGTAGACATCTCACGCGTAACATTGATGTTGCTGCTGCACGATATCGTAGAAATTGATGCCGGCGATACCTTTGCTTTTGACGAAAAAGCGATCCTTGCCGAGCAATCAGACAAAGAGATTGCCGCAGCCAATCGTATTTTCGGCCTACTACCTGCCCCTCAAAAAGAACACTTTACTGCGCTCTGGCACGAATTCGAACAAGCCGAAACACCGGATGCAAGTTTTGCCAAAGCAATGGATCGCATTTTGCCACTGATTCAGAATATGAAGAACTACGGAGGTAGCTGGGCGCAGAACACGGTTTATAAGCAGCAAGTTATTAATCGCAATAAGCATTTGGAATCATCAGCGCCCAAACTATGGGCTTATGTTCTAGAGCAAATAGACATTGCCACGGCTAACGGTTGGTTACTGACGGAGTAATTTATATAGCCAGCATAGCCAATGATTTGTCGAATCATTTTCTAGCGAGCAAGTTTATACGTATAATTAGCACCAATTTTTAAAGACGAGAATAATCATGAGCAGAACGGTATTTTGCCAAAACCTACAAAAAGAAGCAGAAGGATTAGACTTTCAGCTTTACCCTGGTGAAGTTGGCAAGCGTATTTTTGACAACATCAGTAAAGAAGCATGGGGTAACTGGCAGAAAAAGCAAACCATGTTAATCAACGAGAAAAAGATGAACATGATGAACCCAGATGATCGCGCTTTTCTAGAGCAAGCCATGGTGGGTTACCTATTCGAAGGCAAAGAGCCTGAAATTGAAGGTTACGTACCCGAAAATAAGTCCTAGTTAACGGGCAAAAGTGTTAACGAAGTAATGGATAGTTTTTTAAGTATTGACTGGCGCGTATTTTTCACAATATTCGCTTCCGTTTTTATCGCAGAGCTGGGTGATAAAACCCAGCTCGCCACTATGTTATTTGCAGCCGATAAAGAAATCAGTAAATGGATGGTATTTGCCGCCGCATCCGCTGCGTTAATTGTTGCTTCAGCCGTTGGCGTGCTTGCTGGCACATTTTTATCCGCTTATATCAGTGAAAAAGTACTAGCTTACGTTGCTGGTGTTGGCTTTATTGCTATCGGAGTTTGGACTATTTACAGCGCTTAATACCGACATTTGTACACTAAATAGCGACAACGTGTAAAAAAACAACAAACAAATAATTATTTAAAAAAAGTAGTTGACCTTATTTCGCAAAAGAAGTTTAATAGCGCCCGTCTTCAAGGCACGGCCAAAAAGACAAAGTTCTAATAGCTCTTTAAGTAGCTTAAAGAATTTGCCCAGATAGCTCAAATCGGTAGAGCCATTTGGAATAGCATTGAAAATCCCCTTCTATGAGAAAGAGATTTTATTACCGAAGCCCAGATAGCTCAGTCGGTAGAGCAGGGGATTGAAAATCCCCGTGTCGGTGGTTCGATTCCGCCTCTGGGCACCATATTTTGAAATAGTGAATATTTATAAACATAAATTTCGATATTTCGGTGCCAAGATAAACACTTGTTTATCGCACACAGTTTTGTGTGCCGACTTAGCTCAGTTGGTAGAGCAACTGACTTGTAATCAGTAGGTCGCCAGTTCGACTCCGGCAGTCGGCACCATTCTTTCTAGCTCATGCTTTGCATTTGCTAAGTCTAACTAAGTTAGATAATTGCCCAGATAGCTCAATTCGGTAGAGCCATTTGGAATAGTATTGAAAATCCCTATTCTTTGAATAGCTTTTCAAACCCAACCGAAGCCCAGATAGCTCAGTCGGTAGAGCAGGGGATTGAAAATCCCCGTGTCGGTGGTTCGATTCCGCCTCTGGGCACCATCCTTTTGAATAGTGAATATTTACTAACGTAAATGTCGGTTATTCGGTGCCAAGATAAACACCTGTTTATCGCACACAGTTCTGTGTGCCGACTTAGCTCAGTTGGTAGAGCAACTGACTTGTAATCAGTAGGTCGCCAGTTCGACTCCGGCAGTCGGCACCATTTATCAGATAAGCCCAGCTTTTGCTGGGCTTTTTTGTCTGTCCCTTAAAATTTACTCTGCTTGCCTCCCTGCCCCTACCACTGGAACTATAACATCAAAGATACTTGACGAAAAAACAACCAAAGCGTTAACATAGTGCCAACTTTTCTATTGAGGTTACGCCGTCATGAACAACTAAGTCTGTTATCCATATTTCATTTTATTTTTGGATTTACAGGATTAGTCGGCGTAGCTTACTTTCCCATATTCACGGCACTCGTTACCTTTTAGGCTCAGTTCGCCTAAATACAAAAACCAGCAAAGCTAAAACAGCATAGTTTACGCCTAGTTTTTGCTGTGTGTTTTCAGATGGCTTGTCGCTGTGAGCTACTGCATCAATTATCTTTATCACGCACTTTGCTATGTAAATGCGCAATAAGGAGATGCAATAAAACTGTTCGCTAAGCCCGCTATCCTAATTACTTAGGAGGCAGATGATGCCAGAATTACAGGCTTACAATATCTCGTATCGATTTGATAACGGTGAAACCCTTTTTGAAAATCTATCTTGCTCGTTAACCCAGCGGCGTGTTGGCTTAGTCGGCAGAAACGGCATTGGTAAATCGCTATTGGCCTCAATCATTAGTGGCGAGCGACTCCCTTCATCAGGCACAGTAACTCCGCCAAATTCATATGCTGTTTATAGCCAACAAGCAAGCGAATTGCTCGACAGTGAGCTTTCGATTGCAGAATACCTGGGGGTTAGCCAAGTATTAACGGCTATTAATAACATTGAATCAGGTGATTGTGATGGCAAATGGTTTGAAATAGTTGGCGAGCAATGGCATTTACCCGCCCTGCTCGCTCAACAATTACTAAAGTTAGGCCTACCACAAGACCCCAATTTCCCATGTGCAAAGCTCAGTGGCGGTCAACTGGCGCGCATACAGCTGTGGCAATTGCTCAAAAGTGACATGCAATTGCTAATACTGGATGAACCCTCGAATCATCTTGATGAAAGTGCCAAGCAATGGCTAATAAACGCGATTGATAATTTTGCAGGCACTGTTTTATTAATTAGCCACGACCGCACATTACTGCGTGAAATGAATGAAATTTGGGAACTTTCACGCACGGGATTAAATGTTTATGGCGGTAACTATGATTTTTATGCTGAGCAAAAGCAAACTGAGCTGCTCGCCATAGAGCGGCAGTTAGCACAGCTAAACAAAGCCCAGAAAAAGCTCGCAACACAAGCGCAATTAAACCGAGAAAAAGCAGAGCAGCGAGCGGCACAAGGAAACCGCCTGCGAAGAGGCGGCAGCCAGTCCAAAATACTGCTCGACTTCAAGAAAGGCAAGGCCAGTGCAAGTACCGCCAGCCGTAATAAAAGCGCGCAAGCACGACAGCGGCAATTACAATCGCAAACACAGGAGCTAAGCCAAAAGCACGAGCAAAACAGCCCTCAAAAACTGCATATTGCAACGCAGCAAAGTAGTTCGCACAAAGCCATTTCAATACTTGATGGCGTATTACCATTTGGTAATCAACAATCTATTGCGTTACAGGTGTTTGCCAATAATAAGTTTCACCTTAAAGGCTGCAATGGCTCAGGCAAGTCGACATTATTAAAGGTTATATTAGGAGAAGTGCCCTTAACCCAAGGGGAGCTGATGGTGAATACCCCGGTTTACTACTTAGACCAACACTTTGGCGTTATCCAAGATGAGCTTTCGATGCTAACGAACATAATGACGCTGTGCGAGGGGATGACGGAAACCGATGCTAGAACCTTGCTCGCAGGTATAGGATTTCGTCGTGATACTGTATATCGCATCGGTAGAGAACTGAGTGGCGGTGAAAAAATGAAGCTTGCGGTGCTCGTGATTAGCCATCAAGCCCATCAACCATTTTTACTGCTTGATGAGCCTGATAATCACCTCGATCTAGCGTCAAAAAAAATGCTCGCGAAAGCCCTCTGCGATTACAATGGTGGCTTTGTCTTGATCAGTCACGACAGTGATTTTGCCAAAGAGTCAGGTGTTAGCTGTGAATATAGGTTATGAGTAAAGTTGGTATACGCCCTACTCTCGCCGTCTGGCATTTGGCGCTTGGCGAATTTACGCTCTGGTGTATTGAAAAGTACTAATTTTCCATATCACCAAAATAAAGTTTTAGCGCTGCCAGTGCCGCTTGCACTTTATAAGCGTACTTCTTATCGCGAGTAAGCGCGTAAACATTGTATTTGTCAGTTTGCCAATCGGGTAATAAGGGAACCAGCTCGCCATTATCAAGTAAATGCTGAATTTCTAAGGTCGGCAGCTGGGCAACCCCTAATCCTTCCTGCACATGGCTGATCAGTGCATTGAGATCATTAAACTCGTAACGCAGTGACGGTTTAAAGTTGGCGCTCGCTGACTTTGCATGATGTAAGCTAACGTGATTGAGCACACCTTTTGCTTCAACATCACCAAGGCCAAGCCAAGTATGATCGCCCAGCTCTCTGGGGGTAACAGGGTTGCCATGCTGTTGCAGGTATTTAGGGCTAGCGCAGATAACTTTGGTCGCTTTGCCAAGTAAGTGATAAATATAGCTAGAGTCGATCGCTTCGCCACAATCAATCACGATATCGATACGCTCGTCGATCAGATCAATGCTTTCATCACTGGCAAACAAGGTTAACTTTAACTCTTTGTGCTCTTTAAATAATGGGGCGAGCGCTCGTGCTGCGGGTTTGGCTGCCAAGCCGACTGGCAGAGCGATACGAAGCTCACCGCTTATTGCGCTTCGACTCTGGTGAATCACTTCTTCGGCCTGCTCGGCTGCGGCAAGCATTTTCTTGCTTTGTAGATAGAACTTCTCACCAGCTTCTGACACGTTGATACGGCGAGTAGATCGATAAAGCAAAGTAACATCTAATTCGCTTTCCAGTTGGTTGATAAATTGACTAACCGCGGGCGGGCTTATACCCAGTTTAGCGGCCGCTTCACGCATAGAGCCAGCTTCAACCACATGGCAGAAGACCCCCATTAACTTCAAACGACTTAGCAATTGAGAATTCATATCATTTTTAATTACAATTAAGTTTAACTTAACAATGATATAAGGAATCATTGACTATTTAAACCCTTAGCTTACTTCTATAATGCCCGCGATTTTTTCCTACCTCATATCACTAAGGCCTTTAGCCAAGTGAATAAGCTCAACAGAAGCTATTCAACTTCTAATTTTTGATTAATTAACCATATGGTTAAATGATTACACATGACTTATGCAGGTAGATACAAATCATTTGCATCTACATTTTTACAAGCAATAGTGTTTTATTAAATTAAAACCAACTTATTACTGGTAAGTAAGAGGAATCTACTAGCGCAAAGTCTCCCTCAACTGTTTGCTCAAGCCGCCTTATGTCAGTGCTCGCGACACATTAGTAGATGTGAAAAACATTACAAATATTAAAAACACGATTGAACTCTTTATTAGAAATTCAATTGAACTCTCTATTGAAGACATGGGAATACACATGAACCGTTTTAAGTTATCGCCATTAGTTATCGCGACGATGGCACTTGGCACAAACGCCAATGCCGAAGCGCCAGCCGACAACAATATCGAACGCATTAGCGTATATGGTCAGCACAATGAGCTTATCCTCAACTCAGGTACCGCGACAAAGTCAGATATGGACTTAATCGAAATTCCAGCGGCAATTGTGGTGGTAAGCAAGGAGCTTATCGATCAACAAGGTGCAACCGACCTACAAGAAATACTAAATAATATCAGCGGCTTAAACCAAGCCGGCAACAACTATGGTATCGGTGATAACTTAGTGATTCGCGGTTTAGGCGTTAGCTACACTTACGACGGCATGTACGCAGGCGGCGGTTTAGGCAATAGCTACAACCCTACTCGCTCAATGACAAACGTAGAAAGCATCGAAGTATTAAAAGGCCCTGCAACTGGCCTTTACGGTATTGGCGCAGCTGGCGGTATTATCAACTTAGTTGAGAAAAAACCACAGCGTGAAGCGGCATACCACCTTCGCGCCAGTGCTGCTAGCTGGGACAGCCAACAAGTGATGTTTGATGCAACAGGGCCAGTCACTGAGCACTTAGCTTATCGTTTAGTCGGTAACTACGAAAAAAGTGATGGCTACCGAGGTTTAAGTGACGAGCGTACTGAACTGTATTCAACTTTCTTATTAGACAACATCGACAATCACGCACTAACGTTATCAGCCGCGTACATTGATGACAGCGTACAGATTGATTCAATTGGTCACCCGGTCAGAATTTTAAACCACGACAGCATCAAGGGTAGTCCAAACGATTGGACTGCATTAGTCAACGACAGCGATGCAGATGGCGATGGTGTGCTTGGTATTCAGTTAACTGACGCCCAGCGCCAACAATTGGCAGATTCAATTGTGGCAACTGACGGCTTCCAGCCATTCGATTTAGGCAACGGTGCGTTAATTTCGCCATTATCGTCACCAAACAAAGGTGAAGAGCTGCGCATTAAGTTAAAGTCAGAGTGGCAAATCAACGACGAGACAAGCTTAACGCAACAGTTGCAATACCGTGATTACGAGTCGCAGTTTGTTCGTCAAACGGGTGCGTTTAACTATGTTTACTGGAACCGCAGAGGTGAAATCAATGCTAATCCTCGCGCGCCGCTAGTGATTGATGACGTGTTATACCCATATGCTGCGCGTCGCCAAGAATACCGTCGCCAATATTCAGACGAGCAATCATTACAGTACTTTGCTGATTTACAAATTAAATGGCAATGGCAAGGCATGGACGGTGAGCACTTAGTCAGTGCCAACTATGAAGATCGCGACATGAGCGTGAAATCATGGTCAATTTACGATGCCGATGGCGCATCAGCTGAAAACGCTGTGCCTTACATTCTAGATATCAGAAACCCTAATTGGCCAACAGGTTCATTCGATGACTACGCGCCAACGTTGCGTTCAAACTACGACAAAAACGTAAAAGCCGCAGGCATTAGCATCCAGGAAGTTATTTACTTTACTGGCAGCCTAACGGGTCGCTTTGGCGGTGCTTACACAAAACTTGAGCAAACATACCAACACAAAGGTACGGATCGCTCACCACTGGCAACCGAAGAAGCGGATACAGACGACAAAGGCTTCACCTATAACTTGGGTTTGAACTATCGTATCACGCCTGATATCGCAGTGTTTGCTAACGCGTCAAAAGGTCGTACGGCGTACAGCATTTTAGGCAGCATTTCGAGCTCTGAAACCGATAACCGCCCAGACTCTGAATCTGAGTCAATTGACTTAGGTGTTCGCTTTACTGCGCTTAACGAAGAGTTAATCGGCTCTGTTGTTTGGTTCGATACACGTCGTACTAATTTGCGTTACAACAACCCGTTGTTTAACGACAATCCGAACGATGCAGAATTTAACATTGACGTGCCACAGTACTTCTACAACGACGAAGACAAAACACGTGGTGTTGAGTTCGACTTAAACTTGGCGATTAGCGAAACCTTCTCAATGAATGCTAACGCAACATATCAAGATGCTGAGTTAATTCGCAACAGCAACCGTGGTACGAGCACGCCAGTATCTGGCCCAGTGAAAGGTATTCCTGAAAAGCTTGCCAGCGTATGGGCGAATTACCGTGATCAATTATTCGGTTTACCGGGCGAGTTAAACGCCAGCCTTGGCTTAACGTATGAAGATGAGCGCAGTGTTAATTCAACTGGCTTTGGTTTACCAGTATCGGCGCTAAGTAGCTATAGTGTTTGGGATGCCGCATTCGGTTACGAACACAAAAACTGGCAAGTAAAAGTTAACCTAAATAACATTTTCGACAAAACTTACTACTCGAAAGCCATGTTCTTAGGCGGTCTGCCAGGTGAAGGTCGCAACGCGAAAGTCACCTTCGACTACAACTTCTAACACTCGTTTTTAGCAAACGTTTCTTGTATTCGTTTCTACAAGCAAAAGAGCCAGTGCCTGCCACTGGCTCTTTTCAGTTTTACTATGTCAAATACTCTCACTCTTACACTTCGCCTAATCGCCGCCACACTTGGCGCATACGCAATGGCTGTTGCCAGCAGCTTGGCGATGGTGCCCTTGTTCATCAAATTACTCAACAGCTTGCTCGCCGATGCCGTGTATGCTGCGACCATGTGGTCATATGTGGTGTTTTTCGCCGTGTTTATTTGCGCTTTTTCCGTAAGTTCCATCAGGCGTTTGTATCTGGGTTTACTGGTTAGCGGTGCACTATGTTTAGCGATTCATTTTGCTTTTGTTAGCGAGTCAGCTAATTCATCGACCACTGGCTCATCGAACACTGGCAAAAAAGCCGAATCGGTGCATACACCAACCAAGAAAATAGTGCAGCTAACTCACGCCAAAGCAGGTAAATAAGATGAAAACGACCTTTCGCAAATCAATGATTTGGCTACACACTTATGTTGGCCTGCTCGGTGGCTGGCTGCTGTTTGCTATTTTCCTAACCGGTACACTCAGTTACTACAATCACGAAATTACGCACTGGCTGAGCAATGGCAAACACTCGCCACATTCCCAGCAAGTGTTACTCGACAATGCCTTGAGCAAACTTCACCATGAGGCACCCAACACTACACGTTGGCAGATCAGCCTGCCCGACGAGCGAGGCAGTAGCTATCGCGTTTCGTATCGCGAACCTAATGGCGAAAGAAGCAAGCGCGTTTCTCGCTATATCGACCCTATTACCCTGAAGTTTACCGAGCGCCTAGAAATACAGGGCGGTAATTTCTTTCGCACCTTTCACTACACACTATCACTCAGGCAATGGGGCGGTCGCTACCTAACAGGTGCTGCGGCAATGGCTATGCTGATTGCACTGTTTACGGGGATTTATACGCACCGCCGTTTTTTTAAAGACTTCTTCACCATTCGCCGCAGTGAGCCGAAAAAATTCACTATCGACTTACACGCTGTTTTGGGCGTCGTAACCATCCCATTTTGCTTTGTCATTTGCGCTAGCGTGATGCTGATTTATATCAGCATGTATCAACCGTTTGCCATTGGCCATTACTTCGATAGCTATCGCGCGCTCGACAAGCAGGTTTCTACTAGCCACAAGCCGCTAAAGCCAGCCAAACAAATTGCCGATAAGCCAATTGAAATTCAGGCTTATCAATCACAACTTAATGAATTACTGGGTCAGCACTGGCAAACGCAGCACATGCTAGCTGGTTTAACCATCAATAACCCAATGGATAACAACGCCCAGCTTATTTTTACAAAAGCCAAGCATGAGCTGTTATCGAACAAAGCCGAAACTATCGCTTTAACGCGCAGTGGTGAGTTACTGCCAGAGATTGAAGCAGAGCGAACACCGCGTATGGTCAGGCGCATTTTTTACGGCTTGCACGAAGCACACTTTGCGTCGCCAGCACTTAGAGCGACACTATTTATTTTAGGAATGATGGCGACTGTGCTCATTGCCACCGGTATGGTGATTTGGCTGCAAAAGCGCCAAGCCAAGCAAGCTAATCAAGCAAAGGCGAGTTATCTATTCGTGGAAAAAACGAATAATGGTATGTTTTATGGTTTATCGCTTGCTGTTGGTATGTATTTTTTATGCACTAAATTAATACTTGCTGCTAGCTTCAAGGGGACTTTTAACTCGCTAGACAGTTTGGCAAGTATTGATACCAACGCTTTTTTTATCACTTGGCTAGTTGCGGTTTTATTGTCTTGGCTGCATAGCATCAAACAAGGTAAAAAATGGTTACTGATGCTGAATTTCATTACCTTCTCAACCTTACTGGCGATTGAGTTGGGTTCTTCGAATCTAATCAATGTGTTTTCATTGAGTGAGGAAAACGCCTCAGCCTTTGACTTAGCCAAAGCCACGGTTAACTTTTGGCTGCTACTGACCTGCGGCTACTTTTTTACGGCACTGAAAAACTCGCTAACTTTTGGCAAGTTAGCCAACCCTTCATTTCCATCACACCAATCACTAAAAAAGGTAAGGAGATAAAGCATGACCAGTATTTTAAGTGTTATCGCCCTGCTCTTCGCGATGGTTTGCTTATCTTTAGCGATGCAAAAGCATTACAAAGCTTGCTTTGGTGGGCGTTTAAGTGACAACAAAGAAAAATTATTTAAAGTCACAGGCTGGCTGTCAATAACAGTTTCGATAGGTCTGGTCGAGCCAAAAGGCATTAGCTATGTGGTTTGGATTTGCCAGCTTGCACTCATGATTTTTTTACAGGCTTGGCTGCTAAGTGCCATAGCTGAACGAAAAACTAATCGAAAGCGAAGCAAGCGATAGCCGAAGTAATTATTAACATAAGTAAAAACAGACTGCATTATGCAGCCAATATTGCTCTGAGTACGCGCCAAATAATACTGAGGTATCGACCACAGTATTATTTGGTAAACGTTAAACAATGTGTTTTATGCCAGTAAACTAGGTAACTAAACTGGGGAGCTAGAATACACCGTTTTCATTGCGAATATTGCCGCCACTGATTAGCGAGTAAAATCGCATAAAGCCATCCAACGCTTGAATTGAGTCCCAGTGCTCGACAATTCTGCCATTCTCTAATCGCCATGTATCAATAATATTCATGCCCTTTTGATCATTACCGCGATGTTCTTTTTTCAGCGTCGCATGCGAGTGAAATATCACATAATCACCGTCTACATAAATGTGTTTTACGTCATAGTTATAGTCAGGGTAGTCTTCAACAAATTCTTGTAAAAAACTTACCAGACCGGTGACTTTATCCGGCAAGTTACGGTTGTGCTGCGTGTAAGCACTATCGTTATAGCGCTGTAACACATAATCGAAGTTGTGGTTGTTCATTAGGTTTTGCACAAAATCCGTAATAACTTTGGCGTTCTCTAGCTCTTTGGCCGTCCAGTTAGGCTTTTGTAATGCTTGTAAATCTATCGCTAACTCATCTTGGGCTTGCGCGATAGCCAAAAGACTTAATAGCAGTAATATTAGTGTTGTCATTATTTTGTACATAAGTTTTTCCTCTTGAATATTTCAGCTTAATAGTTACTTATGTATACCAACATAAACAAAATACACTTAACAAACAAGAACGCACCGAAACATGCCTTAGTTACCTTTTGGTGCCTATCCATATGGTATCCACTGAGGAAAATTAATATGTTTTATGGTTTGGTATACAGGAGTCCTCTTACAACAAACAATTGATTAAATTACATTTATTATGAAATCAGCGCTATAGATGCTGGTGAAATTGGGGTAATAACTTGCTTTAATATTAGCGGGTCTAGGGACTAACTGACTTGAACCGTCACAAGAAGTGACTGGTGAATAAAAAGGCAGATAATTGCTTATCTACCTTAGATGGAAATAAGGATGGCAAAAGTATTAGGCCTAAAAGCTCCACTCATAACTTAACGCCACATTTTCGGAGCCAGGATTGATATCACCAAAGCCCGCATTAGAAATATGACCAAATTCAAATTTAACTGCTTGCTCGGCATTAAAGTGATAACGAGCAATAAAACGGCTGTAGAATTCAATATTGTCACCTAACTCCTCAGTATGTTTTAAATACCCAGCAGAAAAGCCAAAGCCAGCGGTAATATTGGGGGTCACTTGCCAATAACGATTAGCACCAAGCGCATAATACTGGTTGCCATCAACATCCGACATAAACATCAATGTTGGTTTGACGTCATATAACGTTGCAAGCGTATGGTAGTCATACTGAACAAAAAAAGCTTCGGTTGTGCTAGAGTCAAAAATTCCCCAGTTTGATACACCGATACTGGCTGTTTGGCCAGTAAAAGTGTCAGCAATGCTCAGTGGGCTCATTACTGAGCTGATAACACTCATTGCAAGTAATGTTGAAGGAAGCGCTAAACGTTTACTATTTTTCATGTATTTACCTTACTCCTACTAGACTACTAAATTAGGTTTTATTGCTGAGTACTACTGTGCGTTGATTAAAACAGCGAGAAATTAACAATGCTGGCAAGGATAATAAGTTGTTCATCAAAATACCGTTACTGAATGTAAACTTTCTGTTAATAATATTTTTGCGCCAAAACGGATAAACATGAATAGATAAACCAGCTACTGCATCGCGCTGTTCTCATGTTGTCGCGAGTGTTATGGTTGAATACCTGTGCCTAAGCGGAAACTTAGGCTAAACACACCATCTGACGACAGAAGCGTCACTTAAAACGCAACCTTGTCGTCAGCAAAAAATCTAAAGCAGTAGCATTACCAGAAATCGTATCAAGGAGTTCACCCAATGCGTTTATGGACATACAAGCGCCCTTTTCAATACGAAAACGACAATTATGAAGTCAAATTTAGCTTCACACTGAGTACCTACACTTCACAAGTGTTTTGCAATAACACCTTAATTGACCAAGTCACTGGCACTTTTGTTGAAGGCTTACCTGTGATCACACACAAAGTTAAGCTACCGACTAATCAAGATGTCAGCGCAAGCAGTGGCTCAACCCACAGCCGTTTAGAAAAGGCTATTACAGTATCTGTGGGTTATTTCAGCCTTTGGAATGTCGGTATTGAAGTTAGCGCTGATAACAAAAACGGTAACGGACTGATCTACGCCAGTCATCCCGGCAAAGACATCTACTACGGGGAAAAGAAAGTTGCCAAACTCAATAACCCTTATGCTTCACCGCACGCACACGCAAAAATGGAAACACAACGCCAAAAATGGCAACAAAACAAACACTCAATATTTGCCGATATCGGTCTTGGTTTAGCGTTTTTTGTCGTTGCCAAAATCACAGGAGACCTAACGCTCGCTGCGCTGACTGGCGTAACATTAGGGCTGGCACTAGTCGTAATTCAACGGTTTGTTAAAGTAGACCTGCTCGGTGGTTTTGCTGTGTTTGGCACGGTTATGCTGATGATTTCAGGTATTTTTTCGCTGCTATTTCAAAGTGAGTATCTGGTGCAACTCAAGGGTACCTTTATGGGGATAATAAGTGCGTCAGTACTGTTAACTGATGGCTTATTCAGAAAAGGGAGCTACTTTGGCGCGCGCTTTGAGCGCTACCTTAACTCCCCAGTTGAGCACCAATTTTTTGTGATTGGTCTTGCCGTTATAGGTCTTATTATGGCGGGAGTAAATTACCTAGTCGCCAACTATATGAGTGAAGATTTTTGGCTGAACTACGACACATTTTTTGAAATGCCGCTGTACTTTGTGCTGTTTTTTACTTTAGTTTGGCGAGCAGGAATGAAACATCAAACAGCAAATTCGATATAACTCGAAAAAAGGAGCTAAGCTCAGTAAAGAGAGATAAGCTCCTTAGCAAGCCATTGGACTTTTCAGCTATTTCTCCCAGTAGGGCACCTCACCGTAGTACTCAATAAAGTAATCGATAAAGGCACGTACTTTCGGCGCGAGTAAACGCGAGCTTGGGTAAACGGCCCAAATTGCCGTATCTGTTGTTAGTGGATAGTCTTTTAACACTTGCACAAGCTGACCTTTTGCCAGTGCTTTGTAGGCGCACCAAATCGAGGTAATAGTCAATCCTGCACCATCAATACAAGCATCGCGAATTGACTCGCCATTATCAATGCGAATTGCCCCTTTGACTTTGATTTTTTCAATACCATTGGGAGTTTGAAAGTCCCAATGATCGATGCCAATTAAGTTAATACACTCATGATTAGCTAGATCGGCGGGCGAGCTTGGTTCACCATACTTGGCAATATAGTCAGGTGAGGCGCAAATAATACGCCTGTCAGCAGCCAGTTTTCGAGCAACTAAAGTCGAGTCGTTTAACGCGGCGTTGCGAATGGCAATATCAAAGCCGCCTTCAACCATATCAACAATGCTATCACTTTGCCTGAGGTCAACTTTGAGTTCAGGGTGTGCTTTCACAAACTCTTTTAACGCAGGCACTATGTGCATTCGGCCAAATGATGAAGGGGCGGTAACGCGAATTGTCCCTTGTGGGGTAAAGCTGCCTGCACCAACCGATGCCTTGGCGCTATCAACCGCGTTAAGCACTTCTTCAGCATGAGGAAGAAACTCACGCCCCTCCTCAGTCAACGACACCTTGCGCGTTGTACGATGAATAAGTTTCACACCCAGTGACTCTTCGAGCTTGTTGATATGCATACTCGCCACGGGCGGCGATAAGTTCAGTTCGCTGCCTGCTTTACTAATATTCTGTGTCGCGGCAACACGGACAAAAAGTCTGAGGTGATCGTTATTCATTATTTATTGCTCATGATTTGTTGCTCGTTATTAACAACCAATTATTAAATAAATCTTAAAATAGATTACATATTAGAGTCTATTATCAAGATTTAATTATGCAAATATACTTTCCTCCGTAATTTAACCAAGCCTATGCACAGGCTCATTTAAAAGCTCAACAGAGGTAAGACAAAATGACAGCATCAAAGACAACCCCAAAGACAACCCAAATGAAGGCCATGGTAATTAACGAGTTTGGCGATAGCGATGTATTTACTGCAACGGAACTCGCAAAACCTCAAGCTACCGCTGACCATGTTGTGATAAAGGTTAAAGCAACCAGCGTTAATACCGTTGACACCATGATTCGGCAAATGGGTGAAGACTTAGCACCTTTATCACCAGCACTACCTGGGGTATTGGGGATGGACTTTGCAGGTGTAGTCGAATCTGTTGGCGAAGGGGTAACTGGCTTTGCCATTGGCGACGAAGTATATGGCTGTGCTGGCGGTTTAGCTGATTTACCGGGCGCATTGGCCGAGTACATGTTAGCCGATGCGAAACTTATCGCTCACAAGCCAAAATCACTTTCCATGCGCGAAGCCGCTGCCATTCCACTAGTAGGGATTACCGCTTATGAAGGGTTAACGCGTGCGGGTTTTGGCGAAGGTCAAAAAGTACTCATCCACGGTGGTGCTGGCGGTGTTGGCAATATCGCGGTACAGCTGGCCAATTACTTTGGCAGTGATGTGTATGCAACCGGTGGTGACGATACGCAATCTGCAGTGATTGAAAAACTTGGAGCAACCGCAATCAACTTCAAAACGGAAAGTGTCACCGATTATATAAGCAAGTACACAGATGGCGCTGGCTTTGACGCGATTTTTGATTCGGTAGGTGGGCCAAACTTATTGAACTCATTTGAAGCAGCCGCGCTTAATGCCAATGTAGCAACAACAGTATCACTCGTTGAATTAGATCTGACAGCAGCTCACTTCAAAGGTTTATCGCTGCACGTGGTATTTATGCTAATTCCAATGCTACACAATCACAAGCGTGAGCAGCACGGTGAAATTTTGGCAAAATTAGCTGAAATTGCTGATGCAGGTAAGCTAAAGCCTATCGTCGATGAAACAGAATTTTTTCTTGAAGAAGTTGGCAAGGCACACGATCGCTTAGCTAGTGGTCAAGCCATTGGTAAAGTGGTAATTTCGGTTTAATTGGCACGTAACACTGCCAGCCTTGGCAGTACCCTTTGTGGCTGTCTTGGCGACGATTGAAACAACAGCTCAAGCGGCAAGTTAATATAACAACTCAACCAATCAATACATCAACAACCACGACAGCAACAGCAAGAATTAAACAGCGAAGCGCAATTTTTCTCGCCAAGCTGTTTAACTCGACTAGGTCAACAAGTATTGCCATTTATCGTCAATTTAAGGGCTGAGATAACGGGTAATGCTTGCTCGCAGTTTAGCAAACCACCTGTTCCTCTCGCTCATTGCTAGTTGTCGGTGTCTCCGCTACTGTCGCCATTATTTCCCGTGTCGCCGGAGTCATTGTCACTGCTTTGCTCTTTTTCACCTTTAGTCACTTTAATGGATTCGGTTTCGCCATCCGCTTTGGTTTTACTGTAAACAACATCTTTAGCATCAGCGTTTAAGCCAGATTCCACGACCTTATTGGCAATTTTATCAGCTGCTGATTCTTTACCTTCTTCTTTACTTTGCGTAACGTTTTTCGCCGCCGCATTAAAGGATTTCAGCACTTCTTTAATTTGCTCTGTGGCATCGGCATCGTTTAAATAGCCCTCTTTGTGCAGTTTTTTGATCTGATCTATTTGCTTAGCACCATCGCGTTTTTGATTAGCCATAACAGACAAACTAGCAAAGTCTTTAGAAATTGAGGCCATATCGGTTGCCTGTTTTGCTGTGGTATTAAGCGCGCCCAGCGCATTTTTCTGCGTACCTTCAAGCCCGGTAATATCACTAAAGACATCCCCTTGTCCCAGTAATTTATAGGCTTCAGATAAACTTGTTGGCGCAGGTGCCTCAGCGGCGGTTTGAATATTAATCAGATTTTCCGGCAGGTCTTTCGCTTGCAAATTACCCGGCTCAGCGCGGCGACTGCCCGTGTCGAGCGCGCCAATCTCTGGCGCATCGCCGCAGCAAGGCACTTCGTCGAAGCGCCAGTGGCGGCTTTCATCGATAGTTTCACAGCTATTGCATTGCCCCATCACTGATTCAGCGTAAACGCCTTTGGTTGGTACGCTAATGCGATACGGGTCAAGCGGCGTAGTTGGCTGATAATAAGCCAGCAAGTCTTGGACACCGCGAAAAACCGGATCAAGCCGCTCGCCGGGGATCACTTTCAGCACTAAGTTATTACCCACAATCCCCATCACTTTGTTTTCCACAACACTGGCAACACTGCGACCACTGCTATTGGGGGCAAGGTAACCGTCGAGCAAACCAAATAAACGGCTCGCGTCAATATTGCTCCAAATGACCTTGTGCGCTAGCTCCATATGTTCATTTAAATACTGAATTAAGGCGCTCGCGGCGTCTTGATCTTCCTTGCGCGGATTCGACAATTCGCGATTGCTTAACGGGGTATAAATTTGCGCGGCATCAGAAGTTGGTCCCATATTGAGCAATTCCGCGATGTACGGGGGAACAAACGGCCCCAGCGGCCCTTGATTGTAGAGAATATCGTTATTGATACGGTGATTGCGAGTAATGTAATCGCGCAGATATTTGGTTTGATACCCCAAATGCATTGAGCGCAGAATAATTTTCGATGTTGATTTAACCGACGTACTGGCCGCCACGACAAGGTGCTGAATTTGTCGTCGCGTTACTGTACCTGTGCCAGCACTAGCAAAACCAATGCGCAGCGGTACGCCTTTGCGATAGGTGGACAGCAAGGTTAAGTCAATATTTAGCAACTGTAAGGTACCTAAGTCACTCACCGCATAAAGCGATAAAGTATCAACAAACTGACGGACGATATCCGGGGCGTATTGCTCTTCAAAAATAGCGTCTTTCTCTTGATCTGTCAGTGGTACTGGGCGCTCTAGGCTAATGATCATTTTCTTGTTAAACCAAGGAAAATCTATGGTTAGATCGTATTCTTCCATTTTCAGCGCAGTGTCGATGGCCGGTGTAAAAGGCCGTGCCAGTTCAAAAGATAGTGTCATGTAGCCGGAAAACGCCTGAATCACTTCGTCGGCATGACTGCCCGCAGGTAAGTCAACATTAACATAGTTAGTTTCAATACGGTCAATCGCATCAAAACCTTTTAGCAACTTGCGACCATACATAAAGCGCTGCAAGGTATGCCGCCAGCGCAGGACTTTTTGATGATCAAAATGGCTCATCGGCATAGGTACAAACAAACACTCCTGTACATCCACCAAGTTTTGCTCAACTGCGTAATGCTTGAGCACTTCAAAATATTCAACCGTCATGGCGTGGCAGTGATTATTGTTTTTCACTACTTCGGTTTGCGCGCGCACATCTTCTTGTTGCCCGACAGTTTGGACGACCGTATTACGCTGACTTCTGAGGCTGGATGCCGATTGTGAGGTGCTATCTTGCAAGCGATTGAGCGCGCTGGAGGCTAAGTTGCGCGACGATGACTGTGAGGCACTTGAGCTGGAATTTGCCCCTGAGTGAGCAACCCCACCAGCGACACCAAAAACAATCCCTTTGAAAAATCCGCCGATACCGCCGCCAATGCCACCAGAGCTAGACTTAGTGCGGTTAGAGGATGATGCCTGCATATTTTCGTTAAGGTTCGCGCTCATAATTTCGGTGATATCGCGGTCACGCTCAATATTGGCGGTTAAGCTTTCCGTGGCGAGTGTTGATTCTTCACGGCTCGCCTGCTCGCTTCTGTCCCAGTCCAAAATCGAAATGCGCTTTTCCTGACAAGGCGCCAGTGGCAAGCTGTAAAGTAGATCGCCAAGCGAATAACCGTCGGCTTTCCACTGCTGTTTAAAATGCAGAATATGGCCGTGGGCTATGGTGGTATTTTCATAAATAGTGGGGGTTTCATCCCAATCAATACTGGTTTCTACACTTAATTCCTGGCGCCCCGGATGATTGCGAATATAGGCGCGCTCTAGCGCCAGCACATAGCGGTGGCTCGATTGGATCTCGCGCACTAAATGCGTCAAGGTTGACTTTATTTCGTCGTAGTTGTCATAAAAGTATTTGTCGATCAGCTCCATACCAAAGCTAACGCCAGAGTTATAGAAGTGGTAATACTCATCAAGTAGGCGGACAAAGCCGTTTATGCTGTCGATAAAGACTTGGTAATATGCTTTGATCTCTACAATTTCTGGTAGCGACAAAATGCGAGTATTGGCGAGGAGATTACGTATGTCTTGATACTTTTGCATCAAGCAGATAATCCCCATCGTTTCACGCACGGGTTTGAGTGGGCAGGGTTCAAAAGGTAAGCTTTGGTTGTTAAGGTTATTCGCCAGTTCAAGCGCCATTCTGCGTAGGTTGGCCAGCAAAATTTCTTTACCATCACCATCTGGCACTTGCTTTTCCACTAAGGTAACTACTTTGTCGAGCTGCGCGCCAATCTGCTTGATTTGCTTACTGTCGACTGTGGTGCCATTGGCAAGCGCTTCAATATCGATCATCACTTTGCGCAGGTGCCTTGCGGTATCGGCGTCAAGGCGAACGCGCTGAACGTCTTTAGTCACTTGGGCTAATAAGGCATTGAGCTTTTCGCCTTCGATGCTAGTATGCACGGCTAGCTTTTGACAAAACGATTGCTCTTCTTGCACACCATTTTTACCGCAATAGGCAGCTGCCAGCTTCATTTCCAGCTCTTTTAGTTTTTGCTTACGCTTGTTTTGGGCAATGATCAGCTGAATGATATCTTGGTAATCAAAACGCATATCTGGCGCGGTAATATCTAGGCTGTTCAGTACGAGTGGCGTGCGCTGCCCGATATCTAAGTTCAACACGTAGTTGCGGCGTGTGTTTATCGGGATTTTGCTAACGCGCTGCGCCATTTTTGCTGAAATGCCATGCCCCTTGCTATCGCCTTCGGCACGACTTTTAATGGCATTGCCATCTTCAATCGGCTCGGCCGGTTTCGCCGTACCATTGTCTTCCTGGTCTTCCTGCACCGAAAATGCGAGCAATGACATCGAGCTAAATGAAGCGTTGAGCTTAGCCACTAAATCAAAGGCGTGCTCTGAATGTAACGCTAGCTGATCTCGTACTTTATCAGTTTCACTGGCTGTTATGGTTAAGCCGCGAATTTCCGGCTCTGTCGTGCGTACTGTTTGGTAAAAACTAAACTCTTCCAAGGTGCGGTTAGGCACGGTAAAGTCGATGCACTTGCCGCCGACATCTTGAGAAAAAGCGCTAGAATTGACTAAATCCGCGTTATCCGGCTGGCTTTCCACCTCAGTATCACAACCGCAGCCTTTGTCTTCGTCAAAAGTAGCAAGATCAGCCACCAAAATCACACTGCTTGGCACGCGACTGTCTTCAAGTGGAATGGCAATGGGCTCGCTTTCCATACCAGCAATAACGCCGTAGGCACTGCTCACCACTTGGTTGGCTAACGAGCAGTAAAAATAACCGCTTTTATCTGTTTTCGCCGATGCTACCGCTTGAAAGCTGCCGATGCTAAATGCGCTTTCGCTGCCTTGCGTGGTAAAAATAAGCACCTGTAATCCGACATTTTTGCCATTCCCAGAGACATCAACCACCCGCCCTTTCACTTTTATCACTTGCTCGGCAACTGGGCTAATATCACCAACACTAATCAGTTTAGGGTCAACTTTAATTTCAAATGCTTGGCTGTTATCGGCGGCAGTGAGCTTGATATCGGCGGCATTGAGGCTACCATGACTGACATAAAGTTTGGCCAGTAATTCGCCACTTGGTGCGTACACTTCGATAGTCACCGCTTGATCAACGACTAAGCTCGCAGGTGGAACAAAAAACCTGAATTCGCCGTTGGCGTTAACCTCGGCCCTGTCTTTGCTAAACACTGCTTGCCCGGAGATTTCTCGGCTAAAGGCAATTTTGACAAAGTGCCCTTGGTAACTGTTTGCGAGTTCATTACTATTGCTGCTTATTGGCGATAATTGACCATTCACACTTAACATATCCATAACTCGTCCTTTTAGTTTCTCAGCATTAAAGCTACTAACAATACGGCTGACAGAAATACCGACAGAAAAACACGGTTACCCAGCGCCATGGCTGGTTTGACAATGGATAGGAAAAACTCTGAATGGGCTGCCTATATTAAGCTAAGCTTGCTTATGCGCTACTCGCTTACGCTTGGCAGACGCTCCCCAACAACTTCAAACAACGAAACGACTCCGTCCAGTACTGCTGCTTTAGAAACTGGGTAACTCTTTTACAACTAGTGACATTGTGATTTTGTTGCACTTGCCAATAAGTTTAGGCGGTGCAATGCCCATGCTCAATTCCAAACTTGGTTAGTCCCACAGACTCACGTACTAGTGATTGATTTTGCACAGGTTAAATTTATCTATCGAAGCGCCTGACAGCAGCAGCTTTTACTTGCTCAACAGTACGACTTTATTCAAGGCTCTTTGCTCTGTCGGCCGTTGCCTTTTAATGAACTTTGCCAGCTACTCGCGCACTAGCAATGCACTCGCCAAACTAGCCTGCAATTGAGGTTATCGACCTAACCTAGGTCAAATACTATACTGAAAGTACGACTGCAATTTTGGAGCGACCGAATGGAGTCAAGGTTAAAAAAACTAAGCGGAGACGATAGGCGACAATCTCGCGCGAGCGAAAGCGAGCGATTGAGTAATATGACGATGTCGCAAAAGTTTTCTGTGAATAGCTTAATACAATACGGCTATCATTTTGCCTTCACGCGTGACTCAGAGCATGGTTTGATAGCGGTGCTTTTGTGTGGCAATAGTGTTGCTACGGTTGATCCACAGGGAGAAATCAATACTTCGCCCGGGCTTACTATGCGCCCACATAATTGAGCTGTGTCATTGTCTCAGTAAGAAACAAAGGCCTCAGCAAGAGACAAAGACTTCAGCAAGAGACAAAGGTAAACACAGCATGGTCAAAAGCATAGATATTCAATGAAATGATGTTCAAAAGTCATACGTGAAATAATTTAATGCGTTAAGTGATTTCTTCTCAATTGTCATTATCCTGTAGTGCATTTATTCTAATCTTGTTTTCGAAATCTCCCCCGATTTCTAAATCATTAGACACTTACTTTATTTGTCAGGGCGCTTGTTAAGCGCCCTTTTTTTCGACCTCACTTTATTTTGCACCACTTTAGAGCGCCCGCTTCACAATGGCGCACTGGGAAGCGCCAAAAAACAGCAAGAACTCACTAACCTCCTGTTTTAATTATACAAATAGCCATGGTCTAGCGTTTGCTTAAATTAACTTGATTTTCAAGCAAGGACTCTTCGTAGCGTTATTTTTCATCATGAGCATTCAAACCCCAATTCGTGGACTCAGATCTTTTTGCATTGCTGCTAAATGTTTAAGTTTTAAGCATGCTGCATCCCAGTTGTTTTTGACGCCCTCGGCGGTCAGTCACCAAATTAAACAACTAGAAGATCAGCTGGGTACCCAACTTTTCAAACGCCAAACTCGCTCAATTGAGCTAACCAGTGCAGGTAAACAATTTTATAAATCTGTCTACCCTATTATCACCAACTTAGAGCAAACCATCGCTGACTTTACGAATAACCAGCAAAATAAAACCATCACCATTAGTTTACCGGAATTTTTTGCCAGTGAGCTTTTCGTCCCAAAGCTCAGTGAGTGGGCTGAGCTGAATCCTGATATTAACTTACAATTGGAAACAGTAAAGTCTGCTAGCCAAACGCCCGCAAGCGCAGATCTATCGATAGTTTTAGCCAATGGCAAGCCAAATGGCAGCGTCGTGCATGAACTATTCCCTATTCGCTATGTGCCAGCGTGCAACAAAAAGCTCTACCGTAAATGGGCGGCGCACGGGGAAGAGGCATTGAGTTCGGTACCTTTGATCCTCCATCAAGCGCGTCCGTGGTCTTGGCACCAATGGGCCGACAAAAACGATGTACCGAATTTCGACCCCAAGCAAATTATTCAATTTGACAGCATGTTTGGTGTCGCCCGCGCAGCACAGCAAGGTATGGGGATAGCGTTAGTGCCCATGCCAATTAGCAAGGCATGGTTTAGTGAGCAATTACTGGTGAAATTATTCGACCAAGAACTGGTCACTAACGATAAATACTTCCTGATCCAACATGAGGATATCGAAAGTGCCGCTGAACTCACGACTTTTGCCAATTGGGTGAAGGACAACTTTGCAGATTAACTCAATGCTAACTAAATAAACGCAAATATACTCAGCTGTTCAGCCCAGTAGTCAGCAACTAGACTCGCTATGAGTTTTTTGACATCGCGATAATAGGCGAAATTTATTCACCTAATACGTGTGTTTTTATCGTTTGTCAGTTCGCCGCACTCCTCTCTACAGTTAAGGTGTCACTACAGATATCCCCCTCTGTGAGTGACACTTTGACTGAGCACATTTCAGTTAAGCACTAACTCTAGTAGGCATTTACTTGAGTAAGCATAAATTGAAGAAGGAGAGCATCATGAATAAACAACTGAGTAAGATTTCAGCACTTGTATTACTCCTCGGCACAACGGCCAGCGCTGTTGCTGTCGCCGCTAAAAATGTCACCACCGACGCGAAATTAAACGGCCTTAAACTAGCCATTGTCAAAAATGCCCCTGGCTCTGATGAAATTATTGCCGGTGATTACCAGCTTGGCCTTGATAAATTAGCGTCGGCAAAGCAAGACCCGATTTCCAGCTATAACCAAGCAATGGGCATGTGTGTCGCCAATATTAAGCTAAACGATTTATCGCTAGCCGATAAGGCTTGCAGTTTTGCCGTCGAACAAATTGACAAGGTGACAGGGCCAAGCGCTCAGAAGCTATTTTTAAAATCAATGGCCTACAGTAACCGAGGGATAGTGCGTTATTTAGCAGACGATAATGTCGGCGCACTTGAAGACTTTACCAGCGCCTTATTGGTTGACAACAACACCATTGTTAAAAATAACTTGTTAACACTAAAGCGCATCAGCTATGGCGACAACAAGGGAGCTAGGTATCAAACAGCGAGTGTAGGAGAGTAAGATGCAAACTGTATCCGCGGTTAGCAACAAGCTTGCCATCGCCAAAAAGTCACCAAAACAAGGTTCTATTTGTTCAGATAAGGCTGTGTATTTTCGACAGCGATAGCCTCAATAAGCGATGCGAAAGTTAAATGTCGAATAAATATTACAGCGTCCCATTAAGAGGCTGTTATGTTAACAACTCAATAAACTGTGGTTATCTGTTTTTGATAGCCACATTGCTCTTTTGATACCAATTGCTAGCGTAAATCAAACATTCAATCGTATCTGCCCCTAGCAAAAAGGCTTCACTCACTGTTAAAATCTAGCCATTGAATCATTGTAAACAAGAAGCATAGATAAGATGGGTAGAGCGTTTCAAAACCGAAAAGAGTCTATGGCCAAAACCGCCGGCCAAAAAACTAAAGTTTATTCAAAATACGGTAAAGCAATTTACGCAATTGCGAAAAGTGGCGGTGTCGACCCTGATGGCAACCTTGCACTGCGTAGCTTGATTGACAAAGCGAAGAAAGATCAAGTGCCAACACACGTTATCGACAAAGCCATCGACAAAGCCAGTGGTGCTGGCGGTGAAGATTACGCCGAGGCGCGCTATGAAGGCTTTGGCCCAGGTAACTGCATGGTCATTATCGATTGTTTAACAGATAACGGTAACCGTACGATCAAAGATGTACGCCAGTGCTTTACCAAAACCAACTCAAAAATTGGTTCAACGGGTACTGTTTCTCATATGTTTGACCATCAAGCCGTTTTCGCTTTCAAAGGTGAAGATGACGAGACTGTGCTAGAAAACCTAATGATGGCTGATATTGACGTGACTGACGTTGAGTTAGAAGACGGCATTATTACCGTTTATGCACCACACACTGAGTTTTTCAAAATCAAAACAGAATTTGCTAACAGCATGCCTGAATTTGATTTAGAAGTTGAAGAAATCACTTGGGTACCGCAAACGTACACGGATATTGAAGGCGAAGAAGATATCGCCAATTTCGACAAGTTTATTGCGATGCTAGAAGATTGTGATGATGTACAAAACATCTATCACAACGCGGATGTAAAAAGATCGTAACGCTTTCAGCTTGGCATTGAAATTTATATCCGTTTTTTGCGAATAAAAGCCAAGAAGAAGACTTAAAAATGCCAGCTTTCTGAAAGGAGCTGGCATTTTTTTATTGTCTAGCTTCTAACTGGGCTTAAAATCTAGCGCCAAGCTCTACTCCAAACCTCCCAGCAGTAGAGTTGGTCAATTCCAACATGATTAATCAATGTTAACGAGTAGTTGGCGTTTCGCAGCTAACTTTTTTGCAGCCAAGGTATCGACTTTGGCGAGGACTTCCCTGCTGCCCGATTCATTTTTGGCAAACAACTTCACATGGCTAATCGCCCAGTGTCCGTCTACTTTGCTCAGCGTAAACTGATACACGCCTGATATCGCCCAAAAGCCTGAATCACCAAGCCAGTGGCTGGCGGTGAAATCTACGGTCACTTGAGCGCTATGCCAATCAGTTTCACCTTGTTCCATCACAACACGCATATTGCTTAGTTCATGGAATGTAGTATCAAACCCCGGTAAAAAGCCAGCCCACTGTTGCATTAGCGCTTGATTACTGATTGTGTGCACCTCACCACCAAACAATTCGGTGTAATCAAGGCTCACCTGATTGGCAAATAATGTACCTAGGTACTCAAAAGCACTTTGGTCAGCAAGCGCAGAAAAGCTGTAAATCGCACTTCTTACTTGCGCTTCGTCTTGACTTAATGGCGCATTAGCCGCATGGGTTGAATTGGTTGTCATGATCACGCTCCACAGTATCAATAAACAGAGTATTTTTTGCATTGCATCACCTTTTACTTTTGCTAATGAAGTGGCGATTAAGTGGCAAAGCCAGTAGCTAGGTGCCTTACTAGTCCGCCACTTAAATTACGATTAAGCTAAGTTATATGAGCTACTTTACTGGTGCTAAGTAAAGTAGCAGTGCCCAGCTTATAGGTGTTTACTAAAATGAGTGTCAATTGCCTGCAAGGCTTGTGTAACGGCACTCGGCTGATCGTAAAAGTCGAATTGGGAAATACCGTCTAACCAAATTGCTTGCACATTAGCGCCAGCTTTATCTAGGTATTGCTTTGTACCAGCCGGCAGTGCCATAGCGTCAGACGCCACCATCAACACTGGCTTGTCCTGAGCCTCAGCATTTTGCAGCGCATCGTAGTTCAACCACCCTTGCCACGAAGCCACATTGAATAAATTGTCGTATGCAGGAATTAACCCGCGATCAGTTTCGGTGTAATAAGGGGCTTGATACATCAAGGCACTTTGATTCGTTAGGCTCGCGGCTTCAATAGTAACCAATAGTTCACTTTGCTCAGCGTTTTGAGCGGCAGCCAGCAAAGCGTTAACGTTTTCTTCACCACCGTATATGGCAGTGGCGAGGGTTTTGTCATGAAGCCAAGGGGCAACGACAGCCACGGTTTTTATGCCTTCGTTGGCTAACACCGCATCCAGCATGTAACCCGCAGATGCACAAATACCCAAGCCAGCAATGCGCTTTGTATCAACGAATGTAAATTCGTCTCCCACTTCCTGAACAGCATCAATCACGGCTTGAATATCTGCAATTTTACGTTGCGGGTCTTCGAGGTATTGAGTCTTGTCAGTAGATTCGCCCCAGCCACGAAAATCGAAGGTTAATGCTGCATAACCTTGCTCAGCTAATGCCCTTGCATACACCGCAGGCATTTGTTCTTTAACTGTCGTCCAAGCACCAGTGACGATAACAACCGGTAACTTTTCACTGCCTTGGTTTGCGTTTTGTGGCAGGCATAAGTTTGCCGCTAGTTCGCCAACCTTAGTTTTCAGTTGAATGTTTTGCATAACGTTTTCCTCACTTACACTTGATGATTTAATGACTGTAGCGCTTGCTTGTATTGATAGTGCGGCCAGCAGACCAATGAATAATGGCTTAACCATGAGCTTTCCTCTTGCGATGTTGGGAACAAGTGTAATGACGTGGATTAGCGCTATATTGAAGATTCGTGCTTAATTTTTTGTAATTTATTGCCAGGCTCAGCACTAAGTAAATAGTCACATCCGTGAATACGGCAAAGTGTTGTCGACTGCTGTTTGGCTGGTTATAGTTTTTGGCAAGGGAGCTTTTGGTTAGGAAGCTTTGACTAGGAAGTTTTGGCTAGGAAACATTAGCCAGACATAGTTAACTAGGTACGTATAACCTGAGAAGGTGCAGAACAAGCAAAATGAAATCGCAATTACAGTTTATTCAAGCCGACACCGAACAAACGTCTGACTGCGGCAATGTATTAGACATTGAGTTATCAAGCCACCAGCTTGAGTGGTCTGGCGTTATCTTAGAAAAAGGCACTTCTCCTCATTTTTATCCACAAAATGTCTATACCCCCTATTTCTACTTTGCGTTAGCACTCGATGAGGACTTGCACTGGCAGGCTGGCGAGAAAAGCAGTGTGATAACACTAAAAACAGCGCCCGGTAATATTTGGATAAACCCGCCTAACACCCCATTTACTCACACTATCGCTGAGCCTTGCTATTTTGTTATTTTGGCGGTTGAGGCCTCGGTATTTTTTGCTCATTGTCCACTGAATTTAGACCAAGAAAAACTCAGTTTTTTAAACAATTACAATGTACTTGATGACACAATTAAAGGCATAATGGAGCTGTTTTTGCTGGAAGTGTCAGCGCAAGGGCGCAATGGCAAAGTGTACCTAAAACAACTACTTGCTTTACTAAGCACACACTATATTCAGCACTATTCTAACTATCTCGATTTACAAAACACTCAGCAGCAACAGTCAAAATTCGACCAATCCCATGTCGACAAAGTGACTGATTACATTAACGCACACATGGGAGAGCATATTAGCGTTGATGACCTAGCAGAGCTGCTAAAATGCAGTAAGTTTTACTTTCTTCGAGAGTTTAAGAAGTGTACTGGATTAACGCCATATCAATACCTGATGAACCTAAGACTAACGAAGTCGAAAGACTTACTGAGTCATGCTCAGGCTAATATTGCCGATGTTGCCCAGCGACTTGGGTTTACTGATCAGGCTCATTTTACCCGCGCATTTAAAAGCCACTTTGCCCTTACTCCAGGTCAGTTTTTAAAAACTGTGAAATAAAGCTAAATGGCTACACAGCGGAGTCATTCACTAAATACAACGGTCGGTAATTAGACCGAATGTTTAGAGATAAACTCACCTTCAAGTGGCGCCGGTGAACGCCCATTCACCTCTTCGGTTAACCAGTGTAAGTAATCATCAAATGCCATCGGCTTCGCATAAAAGTAGCCTTGCCCAATATCGCAGCCGAACTTTCTTAACAGGTCTTCGTCTTGCTGGCTATTAATGCCCTCGGCAACCACTTCTAGCCCCAAACCTTTTGCCATTCTAACAGTCGTTTCAGCGATGGTTTTACGTTTTTTATCATCGCCGACATTTTGCACAAACTGGCGATCAACCTTGAGTTCTTTAAATGGCAGTTCACTGACATACGCCATTGACGCATAGCCAGTTCCAAAATCGTCAATACTAATGGTGACACCTAGCTCAGTGAGCTGTTCAATCGCAGCTAACGCTTGTGCGTTGTTAGTAATCGTGGCCGATTCCGTTAATTCAAACACAACTTTGTTAGCAGCAATTTCAGCCGCTTCAATTGCTTCGGCAACATACTCATAAAATCCCTCGGCAGAAATGTCTTTGCCGCTAATATTGATGGAAATCATGTGATGCTTATAACCTTGAGCCAACAAAATACTGTGTTGTGCTATCGCTTGCTTGATAACCCAACGAGTCAACTTGTTAATTAAGCCCATGTCTTCAGCGACAGGAATAAATAACGTTGGCGGCACAAAGCCAGCCTCGGTTTCTTCGTCACCATCGCGATACCATCGGATCAAACACTCACTACCACACACTCGCATGGTTTTTAAATCAACTTGCGGTTGGTGATACAACTCAAATTGCCCCTGTTCAATCGCCGCGTGAATATCTGCGGCAAGTTTTAAGCGATAACCACTGGTATCTGATTGGTGCTCAGCGAAAATCGCCCACTTACTGGTGTTATTTTCCGCATCAGGCAGCGCCAGCAGTGCTTTGTTAACGAGTACAAAAGGCAAATGACCATGCTCAGGATAATTGGCAACACCGACATTCGCCTGCAAGGGAATTTGCAAATCTGCTATGCGATATGCCTCTTCAACTAATGTATTGATAGAAGAAACAAGCGTTGTTAACGATTGCTGATTGGTGTGTTGGTTGACGACAATGGCGAGCGAGTTGCCTGACACTAAGGCAATTTTCTCCCCTTTCATACCTATGGGTTCAATCGCATCATTGTATGCAAATAACGGCGTTAACTTTTGGTACAAGCGCTTAAACAGCTCAGTATTCATCGCATCATTGACGTACAACGCCACGCGCTCAATGTGCTCAGGCTTTATCACTAGCACGCTGAGTTTTGCTTGAGGTGAGGTCATTAAACGCGATAACGCCCGCTCAAGCGTACTTTTGCGCGGAATGCCTGAACTAGGATGGTAGCTAATTTCAATCATGCGCTCTGCTTCGTGACGACGCATACGCTCAGCAAGCGCAAACGACATTAAGGTGACTTCACACATCACGGCAATTAAAAATGCATTGCGCAGCACAAATGAATATTCAATAACATTGAGTAAAACTAGCGGCTGAATAGCAGCACCAATGAGCAAAGGCACCCAAGAAATCACGTAAAACCTCGCCCAACCAAATTCTTTACGTAACTTTATTACGACCAAAGTAATTGAATAAGCATAGAAAATAGGCACTAAACTAAAAAAAATATTAGCTCGCAGGCCATGCGGTAAAGCAAAGCCTGCAAAACTCAGTACTAACAAAGCCCATACACTGTAGTGCCCAATGGTTAACAGCTTACTTTTGTCTTTATCAAACTTTAAAAAGTACAAGGTAAACAATACCAAGAAGCCCAATAGGCAGTAGTGAAAGAAAAGTGAGTAGTAATTTAAAACATTTTGAATTTGGGCACTAAAAAGCAGGTAGCCGTAGCCATTAACCGTTGCCAAAACAAAAAAAGCAGCAATTAAATAGCCAATATAAATCAAGTAAACTTTGTCGCGAATCGCCGTAAAAATAACTAAGTTATACAGCGCAATGACCGTGAGCACGCCAATAGCTGCGCCGAATAATAGCCGAGTCAGTGACTGCTTAGTCTCAAATTGCGCGGCTTGATACCAAATAAGAGGAATATCAGGTGGGCCTCCGGCTTTCAGTTTGATTAATAACTGGCGACTTGCTCTTGCTGGCAATTCAATTTTCAAATGTGGAAACGCTGTCGCTATCAAGGTACTTTGATTCAGTGCCTTTAACGACTGGCCAGCCTGATCGTTTATTTGAAACACATTAACTTGCGACAACATAGCGTTATCAATATGCAGCACTAGTGAAGCGTCTTGATTGCGCTGATTATTCAACGAGAATTTCACCCAATAAGCACTTTCTCCCAGCGCAAAGGGAATATCGTTAGGTTGAGCATGGATAAAGGCCGCCTCGCCATTAACCACCTCGCCAGCGGTTAGCGTATTATTTTTATCGATAAAGTAACTTGAATTAACCTTGATTGCAGGCAACGTTTGGTTCATTGAGCGAGTATCTAAACTCATTAGGTGCTGCATCGCGGCAAAGCCAGTTGCAAGCATAATCAAAAGTAATGAACCAATCAGTGAATAACGTAACCAAACAGACTTAGACAACTTAACGCCAACCATTTTCAAACATTTTTAGGCATGAACTCAGATTATACCGATATCGTAAACAAATTACTGCGCAGATGTGTAATTAGGGGATTTACGGCATCAAATTTGTGATGAATTGCTGTGCGCTAAAGTAAAGTTCAAAGTACAGCTAACGTCTAATGCACTTTGTGAAAAAAGAGAAAATCTATACTTAACATTCGGTAAACGTTACTATTTTACTATTGATCGTTCGTTGGTTCTTACTTTGAAATCAAAACCCACTTCTTTTGACATTGCTTATCGCGCGGGAGTCTCGCAGTCAACCGTATCGCGCGCACTGAGAAATAGCCCACTGGTAAACGAAGAAACCCGTTTAAAAGTGCAAGCGATTGCTCGTGAACTCAATTACAAAGTGGATAAAAACGCCAGCAATTTGCGCTCGCAACAAAGCAGTACGTTAGCCCTGCTGCTATTTGAAGATCCCACCAATGACGATTCATTAATTAATCCGTTTTTCTTATCTATGCTGGGCAGTATCACCAAAGCCTGTTCAGACAAGGGCTATGATCTGCTGGTGTCTTTTCAACAAATGAATGACGACTGGCATGCGGAATTTGAAGATTCCAACAAAGCCGATGGTATCATTTTGTTAGGCTATGGTGACTTTGTCGATTACGAAGAAAAGCTTGAGCAACTGATTGAACAAGACACGCGCTTTGTTCGCTGGGGAGCTCAAGTTGAGTCGCTGCCGATTGTCTCCATCGGGTGTGATAATTTTCACGGCGGTTATCAGCTCACGGAGCACGTCATCATGAACGGCAGAAAAGACTTTGCCTTTTTTGGGGAAGCCTCAAGCCATGCCCCTGAATTTTTTGATCGTTACAAAGGCCACTGCAAAGCTTTAACCGATAACAAACTAGGGATAAACGCCGCCAGACAACTAGATGCCATATCAACAGAAGATTCTGGTTATCAAGCTGCACTGAAATTAATCGCCAGCGGCGAACCTTTCGATGCTGTGTTTGGTGCCAGTGACCTGATTGCCATAGGTGCAATGCGCGCTTTACAAGACAATGGCTATCAAGTGCCTGAGCAAGTTGCAGTGATTGGCTTTGACGATATCCCCATGGCGAGCTTTACCTTTCCATCTCTCACCACCGCTAAGCAAAACACTAAGCTAGCAGGCGAATTACTGGTCGATAGCTTGATCAAGTTAATTCACGGTGAACCAGTAAAAACCACCTTGATGCCAACCAGTTTAATTGTGCGAAAATCTTGTGGTAGCTAACACTGCATTATTTGCATCAGTCCAAACTAAGGTTATTTGCCTTTTTAGCCCGATGGCACTGGTACAACAGCTCGATAACAGTGCAACCGATTGACACTAAAAGCAAAACCTAAATGCAGCGAGTCTCCTCACCATGGTCACCCTGCCCATTTGCCTTTGTCATCGAGCCTTAATAAGTCGTTAACTTAACGTTCAACAAAGCTAAACCGAATTGTCATAAACCACTCGTAGACTGCTGCCCCGTTAATTTTGAACTAACGCACAGCGCTTTTAACACGGCTAACGCTAAGTCACAAAGCGACACGTGCATAAAAATAAAAAACTAATGGGGCTCTCATGTCTACGCTTACAAATAACAAGTCACTACTCGCTACAGCGATTGCTTTCGCACTTGCTGCACCTTTGGCAATGGCAGATGAAACTAACGAAGAACAGCTAATTGAAGAAATTACGGTCGTTGGTCAAAGTGTTTCATACGCGAACAATGAAACACCGGAAGAAATGTTCAAACAACAATCAGCCATGACAAGTGCACTAGCCGTTATTGATAACCTACCGGGTGTATTAATCAACGAAGGTGACACATTCGGCTCTGACGATTGGTCAACTACCGTGTCTATTCGCGGCTTCCAATTAAGCCTAGACGAACAGCAGATCGGTATTACCATCGACGGCATTGCTAATGGTAACTCTAACTACGGCGGTGGTGCGAAAGCGAACCGTTACATTGACACTGAAAACTTAGGTGTTGTGCAAGTGTCTCAAGGGACTGCAGATGTCGCGTCGCGCTCACATGAAGCACTGGGTGGTACACTTAACTTTACGATATCAGATCCTGAAACAGAAGAGAAGGCAACAGTTAGCTTAACGTTGGCAGACTTTGATGGCCAAAAGTACTTCGCCCGTTACGATACCGGTGAAATTTTTAAAGACACTTACGCTTGGTTCAGCTTATCTAGCACACAGAGCAGTGACTGGATTCAACAAGCGGCAGAAAATGAGCGCGACCACTACGCAGCTAAGGTCATCAGCGTTGTTAATGGCGTAGATTTAACGGCTTACGTTTCGTATGACGATACACATGAAGATAACTACCAACGTGTTAGCCTTGCAGGTTTTGAACAAAACCCTGAGTCTGACGGCTTAACCCAAGACTGGACGGGTATTCCCTATGTTGACCAAACATACCGCCGCGGCTGGTCAACACTGCGTGAAAACATCTTTGGCTACTTAAAAGCCGCATACACCACTGACGCTTACGAGTTATCGGGTAATGTTTACTACCACGACAACTCAGGTCGCGGTGACTGGGTACCACCTTACTTGGTTGACATAAAAAATGACGGCGCCGAAGGCCACTCAGAACTTGTTTCTGGTAACACAGTATTCGGTGGCGCGCCACTAGGTCGTATTTACTTTGTTGATGCCGCAGGCAACAGCTTAGCGCCTGCTGCGGGATGTGTGAGTTCAATTCTTGCGCCATACGGCGGCTCTGGCCCAGAAGCAGACCCAGCATGTTACGATCGCAGCGCAATTCCTGTCGGCTCATATCGTCACACGCATTACAACAAAGAGCGCTTTGGCTTTAACGGTGACTTCGCCCTCTATACTGATTTTGACAACATGAGCAACACCTTACGCGGTGGTGTTTGGTATGAAGATTACGAGCGCGACGAATCACGTGATTGGCACAAAATTATTGATTCACGCACCAGCTTCCAATTTGACCATAACCCATACTGGGTACAGTACGACCGTAGCTTCACTGTTGACACTATGATGTTCTACCTTGAAGACGAATTGGATATGGGTTGGGGTAAAGTGCGCGTTGGTGCGAAAAAGTTCTTAGTTGAATTAGAAGCTGACGATAACTTCAACCGCGGCGCAGACAAGGTAAAAGTTGATTCAGATTCTGACGTACTTTTCTCGGCTGGTGTTGTGTTGGACACAGGCATTGACGGTATGGAAGTGTTTGCTGGCTTCGCCGAAAACTTCGCTGCGATTAAAGACTCAGTACTTGAGCGCGATGCGTCACAATTAGACAATATTGAGCCAGAAACTGCTGACAACATTGACTTAGGCATTCGTTACAGCTCAGATGCTATTGAAGCGAGCTTAACTTACTACGACATCAGCTTCGACAACCGCTTGGTATTCATCGCACCTGATTCACCAGACGGTATTGACTTCCTCGTTGGCAACAACGGCTCATACGTTAACGTAGGTGGTATTGACTCAACGGGCTTTGAAGCATCATTAACTTGGTACATTTCAAACGAATGGACAGCTTACACGTCATATACATCAAACGAATCTGAGTATACAGAGGGCACTTCTGCTTTCCCTACCGGTAACACAGTATTTGGCTCTGCTGAAGACTTAGCGGTGGTTTCATTCGATTGGTTACGCGATGAAAAATTTGCTGGTGTGTCAACTAAGTGGGTTGGTAAGCGCTGGTTAGATGCAGCCAATACACAGCGTATCGACGACTACATAGTGTCAGACGTCTATGCTGGTGTAACACTTGAGCGCCCAGTCGAAGGTATTGAATCGTTAGAAGTACGCCTAACCATCAACAATATTACTGATGAAAGCTACTTAGGTGGCGTTGCGGGTCAAGCGGCATGGATTGGCGCTCCGCGCACAGCGGCGCTAAACATAAAAGCGGCTTTCTAAATCAGATAAGCTTGTGAGTATGCACAAAATCCGGCACGTCTTTGTGCCGGATTTTTTGTGTTTAACCTAAGTGCAGCAGCACCAATGGCAGCACTCATACTGAGAAAACAAAATGAATAATATCAGCCACATCATTACCAGAACGCTAACCGCAGCGCTACTGGGCGTATTCCTTTCACATCACGCAATTGCGCAACAAGTTGCTCATGCCAGCCAAGCAAAGCCCCTATCCAAAATTTACTTTGGCTCGTGTGGCAAGCAATACAAGCCAATGCCTATTTTTGACGCGATTGTTGCCGACCAACCTGAACTGTTCGTTTTTCTTGGCGACAATATTTATGGTGATACCGAAGACATGAGCGAATTGCAGGCAAAATACGACACGCTTGGCAACCACCCGGGCTTTAAAAAGCTGCAAGCCTCAACACCGTTAATTGCCATTTGGGACGACCATGACTACGGCGAGAACGATGCGGGTAAAGCCTACCCACAAAAAGAAGCGTCACGTAAAATCATGCTCGACTTTTGGCAAGAGCCAAAAGACTCAGCGCGTTATCAGCGCGATGGGATCTACACTTCGTACCTGTATGGCGAAGGTGACAAAACGGTTCATATCATACTGCCAGATTTACGGTGGAATCGAGATGAATTGCACCAAGTAAGCAAATTCAATTATGTGACTAAACGCATGCCAAATAATATGGGGCCATACCAAGTTAGCCCTGTTGCAGGTGCTTCAATGCTAGGTGAGCGCCAATGGCAATGGTTGGAAGCGGAACTTAAAAAGCCTGCGACCATTAAAATTATTGCCTCTAGTTTGCAACTATTACCTGAATTTACCGGCTGGGAGTCGTGGGCGAACTTCCCGAGCGACCGCAACCGATTACTCAACCTTATCAAACAGGAAAATATTGCTGGTGTCATGATGATCAGTGGTGATACGCACTGGGGGGAAATATCCAAAGTGAGCACGCAAGGTATGTACCCGCTTTGGGAAGTGACCAGCTCTGGGCTGAGCGAGAAATGGAAAGACGTTAGCCCGAACAAACACCGTCAAGGTCAGTACACTCATGATGTTAACTATGGCTTTATAGAAATAGATTGGGAACAAGCAGATCCGACGATTCAATTCGGCTTAAAACAAATAGACGGCAAAGTATTTAGCCAGCACCAAGTGCAGTTATCTGAGTTGACGTTTAATAACTAAGCTTTAGCCACTAGTAGTACTAGAGTAGCCAGTAACACCAGCAATGAAAAAGGAGCATAAAGCTCCTTTTTCATTTGATTTTCAATAAATTGAATGTACTAGTCTTGTGTTTCGGTATCTTTAACAAAAATCACTGAAAACGCGGCTAAGAACATGGCCACACCAGCGAGCATAATAATGTTAATCGCTTGGTTATCGAATATATGACTTAGAATCCAACCTGATGCGATACCTGAAACAATTTGCGGTGCCGCGATGGTAAAGTTGAAAATCCCCATATAAACCCCCGTTTTATCGGCGGGTAATGCACCAGCAAGAATGGCATATGGCATGGCGAGAATTGCCGCCCAAGCAATACCAACCCCAGCCATTGACCAAACTAACCCCAACGCACCTTGAGGGATTTCCACTTCCGTGATAAATAAATCCACATGGGTGAGGGTTGGGTCTTGGAACAGTACAAAGCTCAAATAACCTAAGCCGCCAGTAATAAGGCTTAGCGAATAGGTCAGCTTACGACCAAAAGTATTTGCCAGCTTAGTCATGACAATGGCAAATAAGACCGAAAATAACGCCTGTGCAGCGTATAAAATACCGACCCAATCCCCCGCAGAGCCTTTTGCTTTAGCAATGTCCGTTGGCAAGCCACCAGCCGCTTGAATGTGGGCAGGGTCAAACCATTCTATCGCCACGCCCCAAGTGTGTTGAGTAATAGCGGCAGGCGTATATGTCCACATGATAAAAAGCGCAAACCAAGAGAAAAACTGCACTAAGGCCAGTTGCTTCATGATCACAGGCATATCTTTAAATAGCGCCCAAAAACCTGCCAAACGCTCACCTAAGCTGCGCTGCGTTTGTTGCTCTTTTGCAACAGCGGCTGCGTCCATGTCTTTAAACGCGTAATACTGCTCTGGTGGGTACTCTTTGGTGCGCAATACTGTCCATAGCACGGAGCCAAGCAATACCGTTGCCCCGATATAGAAAGACCAAATCACTGATGGCGCCACCTCACCTTGCGCAGAAATATTATCTAGCCCAATCACGTTGGTAAGGAAAAACGGTAGTATCGAGCCAACAACCGCACCAATGTTAATCAGTAGCGTTTGAATGGAATAGCCCAAATTTCGCTGGTTATCCGGCACCATGTCGGACACCAGTGAGCGAAACGGTTGAAACGTTACATTAAAAGCAGCATCTTTGATGGCAAAGATAAATAAGCCAAAGATCATCGGCGGAATAAAGGCAACCACCATAGACGCATTGGGCAGCAGTGCCATCGCCATTGCTGCAACAATTGCACCACCTAAAATGAAAGGTAGCCTGCGACCCAGGCCATTCCATGTTTTATCAGAAGCCGCACCAACAATTGGCTGGACAATTAAGCCCATAATGGGCGCTGCCAGCCAAAATAGTGAAAGTGATGAAAGGTCTGCCCCTAAGTCCGACAAAATACGGCTAACGTTACCGTTTTGCAGTGCAAAACCAATTTGCACGCCAAGAAAGCCAAAACTGACATTCCAAATCTGCCAAAAGCTCAGGTTTGGTTTAGTGTTATTCATTTATCTCCCCCAAACTGCGTTTTAGTATTATGTTGTGCGCAGTGGTCACCGTCATTTTTTGAAGTTGTAAAAAAAGCACACTGCGCAGGCAAGTGTGCTTTATGACTTATCCTAACTGCCTTTTCCATTACTCGGCAATTAACTGCATACGTATTCAGCTTTATCCAGTGCCATTGATATAAGGCTGCTAAGTTAACAACTTAGCTTTCATCGTTTGGAATATCCTCTTCAACCACATCACTGACAGCCGTTTCCACTTCGATACGGTCAACACGCTGTAGGCCGCGCGGTAGTTTATTACCGCGACGACCGCGTTCACCGCGATAATGCTCAATATCCACCGCTTTTAGCGTCAGCTTTCGGCGACCCGCATGCAGCGTGACCGAATCAGTAGGCAAAATAACCGCCATTAGCGTGACAAACTCTTCTCGAGCTTTGGCGCGCGCCGAGGCGATATTAATGATTTTATTCCCTTTACCTTTACTCAGCACGGGCAAATCTTTTACCGGGAACACTAACATGCGCCCTTCGCTGGTAATGGTTAGACACAGGTTTTCATCTAAATGACCAATTGGCATCGGCGCCAGCACTTTGGCATTCGCCGGTAGGCTCAATAGCGCTTTACCGTTTTTGTTGCGGCTGACCATATCACTAAAGGCACCAACGAAACCGTAACCAGCATCCGAGCTTAGTAAGTATTTACTTTCATCATCAGCCATTACAGCTTGTGTAAAAGACTCACCTGCGGCAATGTTAAAGCGCCCAGTTAATGGCTCACCTTGGCTACGTGCGGTTGGCAAACCGTGGGCATCCGTTGCATAAGCTCGACCACTGGTATCAATAAATACCACAGGGCGATTACTACGCCCCTTAGCCGAGCATAAATACGTGTCGCCGGCTTTATAACTCATTTGTGCTGGGTCAATGTCGTGCCCTTTGGCGCAGCGCGCCCATCCTTTTTCAGAAACCACTACGGTAACTGGCTCACTTGGCACTAGGTCTTTCTCAGAGAGCGCTTTAGCTTCGCCACGCTCAACAATTTGCGAGCGGCGATCGTCACCGTAAAGCTCTGCGGCGGCTAAAATCTCTTTTTTCAATAAGGTATTCATACGCGCTTTTGAGCCAAGAATTTTTTCTAACTTGTCTCGTTCTTGGTTGAGCTCATTTTGCTCGGCGCGGATCTTAATTTCTTCCAGCTTAGCCAATTGGCGTAGCTTGATTTCTAAAATGGCATTGGCTTGAATTTCTGACAAATTAAAGCGCGACATCAATTCTTGTTTGGGTTCGTCGTAGTTGCGAATAATCTCAATGACTTCGTCAATATTGAGATAGGCAACCAGTAAACCATCGAGAATATGCAAGCGCGCTAACACTTTATCTAAGCGATATTGCAAGCGTTTACGCGTGGTTTCACGGCGAAACTCCAGCCACTCCGCCAAAATATCGCGCAAGTTTTTCACCGCAGGCTTGCCATCAAGGCCAATCATGTTGAGGTTAACGCGATAGTTTTTCTCTAAATCCGTGGTCGCAAATAAGTGCTGCATTAGCTGCTCGGTATCAACGCGATTCGAGCGCGGCACAACCACTAAGCGAATGGGGTTTTCATGATCAGACTCATCACGTAAATCCACCACCATCGGCAGCTTCTTCGCCTGCATTTGGCTGGCAATTTGCTCAAGTACTTTCGCGCCTGATGCTTGGTGCGGCAACGAGGTAATGACAATTTCACCGTGTTCAATGTCATACACGGCGCGCATTTTTATGCTGCCACGACCAGTTTGGTAAAGCTTTTCGATATCCGCTTTCGGCGTAATGATTTCGGCATCTGTGGGGTAGTCAGGACCTTGTACGTGCTCTAGTACATCGGCTAGTTCACTTTTCGGCTGCTCAATTAGGTGTACACAGGCATTAGCAATTTCACGCACATTGTGTGGCGGAATATCGGTGGCCATACCGACCGCGATTCCCGTGATGCCGTTCAGCAGGATATGGGGCAAACGCGCGGGTAGTGTTTTCGGCTCTTTCATAGTGCCATCAAAGTTCGGCACCCAATCTACTGTGCCTTGACCTAACTCCGACAGTAGCACTTCACTGAACTTTGATAAACGCGCTTCGGTATAACGCATCGCGGCAAACGATTTAGGATCGTCAGGCGCCCCCCAGTTTCCTTGACCGTCAACAAGTGGGTAGCGATACGAAAATGGCTGCGCCATTAACACCATAGCCTCATAACACGCCGAATCGCCGTGCGGATGGAACTTACCTAACACGTCACCAACTGTACGAGCCGACTTTTTGTATTTCGCAACCGCGGAAAGACCAAGCTCAGACATTGCATAAACAATGCGGCGTTGTACTGGCTTTAAGCCATCACCGATATGTGGCAATGCGCGATCCATGATCACATACATGGAATAATTGAGGTACGCTTCCTCAGTAAACTTGCGCAAAGGGACTTGTTCGATACCTTCAAGGCTATATTCGAGTGTGTCAGACATGAATTTATTTTTCCTAACTACTGACGATTCTACAGGGTAAACTTCGACCTACAATGAGGTGTTGGCGCGGGTCATCATTTTACCTTGATTTTAATTATTGTTGTTGTCAATTTGCAGGTGCTACGAGCCAAATGATGATGTTGGTTAGCTTAGCGGATTCTTAGCTGAGAAAAAACTGTTAAACGCTTTTATCCTAGTATTTGGGTATTTAAGCTTTAGCTATTGGTCGCAACAATCGACGAGGGTGCATTAAAACTCATCACCTGACCGCTTCCCGCTTGTTTGGCAAGGTACATCGCATCGTCAGCTGACTTGATTAAGCTATCCACACTGTCAATTTGCTCCGTTAGACTGGCAATACCAATTGACACTGATATCGCGATGGTACGCTCTGCGATCTGCAATGGCTGAGCGGCAATCTTAGCAGCAAAATTATTGGCAATCGCTTGGGCGGCAACAGCGTCAGCTTCCGGCAAAACAGCAATAAACTCCTCAGCTTCAAAATGGGCAAAAATATCACGAGAGCGCATCACCTCCTGACCAAGCCTTGACACTTCTTGCAAAACAGCATTGCCACAGTCGTATCCACACTCACTGTTAATCTGTTTTAGTTGATCAACATCGATAACGAGTGCGCTTAATGGCTGTCGGTGACGCTTCGCTCGCTTGATCATTTTACGAGCAACTTTATATAAGTGAGCGCGATTACTTAACCCCGTCAGCGCATCCGTTTTTGCCAGCCATTTGAGCTTTCTCCGTATTTGAAGTTGACGAATAATCATCAACACGAACACAATACAAATGCACAACAAGATAATGGCATAGCGCTCTTGCTCTTGCTTTTTCAGTTCAATGCCAGCAACTTCCGCCTGCTTGAGTTTGCTTTGCTCAGCCAATAGCAAATTCACTTGCTCACGCTGGTTTATTTGATATTTTTCTTCTAACTGCGCCAACTGTTGCTGTTCATTGCGCTCAAACTCTTCAGCAAACTTTATCAAATACGTGCGACGATGATGGTAGCCTTGCTGGTAATTGTCTAATCCGACATAAGCATCCGATAACGCTTGGTGATAATGATAGAAAGGTGCAGAATTCTGCATACTTTCCGGTAGGCTGGTCGACAGCGCATTCGCTTGTTCGAGCGCTTTAACGCTATTTTCAAAGCGCTTATTTTGCAGGGCAACAACCCCTCGTACGTAGTGCAAAAGCAAACGTTCAGCATCATTAATGGTGGCAATAGGTTTGATAGACTGGACTAGCGCGGCATCGTCTTTGACCTGTTTTGCTTCAACCGCCCTCACTAAGGTAAGTAATTGCTCTGACACTGGCATCTCTGACACTTGCTCTTGGGGAATTGGCATGGCTTGGCTGTGCGGAGCGTAAAATGCAGACAAGAGCACAGACAAGAGCACAGACAAAAGCAAAAATACGAATACCGGCGCACAGCTTGCCATTTTTGGCAACCAAGGACGACAAGCATGATTAAGCTTACTTGCTAACCTTGCTAAAGCTCTCGCCAGTTGCACTCTTTTAGTCGGCATAACTTGCACGTTTAACGCTTGCGTCACTAGTAACATATGCGCTCCCTACCACTGTGCCTAGTGCGATGTAACAAGCTGTCAACGTGCTCAAATAGCTTGGGTAATTGATAAGAGTTGATCGATGCGGTCGTCGCAACGCCAATACTCACGGTAAGTTCTGCATCAACACTAAGCTGCTGGTTGGCATCAGCCACCGCTTGACGAAATTCTGCTGCTTGGTGCTTGGCCTGCGTCAAATCGGTATTGGGCAGAATAACGACAAACTTCTCTCCCCCATAGCGTCCAAATACGTTCGGCTTGGCAAAGACCCTCTGCCCGACTTGCCCAAGTAACACTAAGGCTTCGTCACCTGCACGGTGGCCGTATTGATCGTTAACCGCTTTGAAAAAATCACAATCAACCAGTAATAAGGCGACGCTTTGTTGTCGCTTTTTCGCTTGTTTTAATTCCCTAATTGCCAATTCAATAAAACGGCTGCGATTGAGAACTTTGGTTAAAATATCAGTGCGAGATGCTTTTAATAGCTGCTTTTGCCCTTTCATTAAGGTGTTGAGCAACACCGCAAAAATAAGTGCCAACAATGTGGCTGCGTATATGTAAAGTTGTTTGTATTGCGCGCTTCCCTTGACATCAGCAAGTGCTAGCGACTCCAATCTATGACGACTTTCGAGCAAACTTTTTTCAATATCAACGCGCTGACTTTCGTATTGCAAGCGCAGCTCTGCTTCTGCTTGGGCAGTACTATTTTCAATAGTTGCCATGTTCAGGTCGTAAACGCGCTGATAGGTGTCGTATGCCTTTTTATGCGCCCCCATTAATCGATAAGTTTCTGAGCGCAAGACCAAAAGCACCGCCTCATCCATCGGCGCGGCATTGATATTGTTGCTGTGAAACATGGTAAGGGCTTGAGATATGGTCGACAGCGCTTGCTCGTATTGCGCCATTTCTTTAAGAATCATCGCCTTGTTGATGAGAAACTGGAAGGGCAAGTAATGGTGCTCTACATCTGCCAGCAACAATTCAGTAATTGCCAAGTGTTCAAGTGCTAAATCGTATTGTTTGGTCGCTTCATCAGCGTATATATTGGCTAGACCCATATGACCACTAAACAGCATTTCGGTGTTGTTTAGTGGCGCTAGCTCAGTTAACAAGCGCTGATAAGTGGCGATCGCCTGCTGTTTTTTGTCATCTAAGGCATAGCTACTGGCAATGTTGTGCAAATTGTTAATGGCTAGTAGTGGCTTTTTAGCGGCCATATAGTATTGATAGGAAGATCGATAATACTCGCGAGATTGCTCGCCTTTTTTCAAATTGTCATAGAGAATGCCGAGCTCACTGTATACCAAGCCTTTGAGCTCTAAATCAGATAACCGCTCTGCAATAGTGGCCGCGTCATTGATCGCCACAATCGCTTCTGACAATTTGCCCGTTTGGTAGTAAATCGCCCCGATGTTAATTAACCCTGTGGCAATTTCTTTTTGATCTAGCAATGACTCGGCGACTTCAAGCCCAGACAAGTACTGCTCCATCGCCTGCTCAGGTTTGCCTAAGATTTCTAACGCAAAGCCCAAGTCATAGGCCAGTTGAGCAATAATAATTCGGGGAGAAATAAGGCTCGACGCCAATATAAGCGCTTGTTCGGCTGTTGCTCTGGCAAGTCGATACTTGCCTTGCAGTGAATAAACTTCTGCGAGTAAATGATAGTATTCAAGCTGTTCAATCAGTGGGGATTGGGCTAAGGACGCTTTCAGTGTTTTTAACTGATCAATGGCTGTGGCGGGGTCACTGTCTGCCAATCGTTTAATTGGCGCTAGCTGTGTGATTAAGGAAGGAGCCGTTCTAGGTGCGTCATTGTCGTTGGGGTGCCAAGGTGTCATTCCATAACCAGTAAAAGAGAGCATGGACATACAGGAAAAACACACATAGCACCACATGCTGATTTTTTTGTTTTGATTAGTAAACCTTAGATTCGAGCGGCTAGCACGCCTTAAACAGTCATTTGCTCGACCTGGTATTTCCCTATCTTTCGCCGCCAAGTCTCTTGAAGAAAGCGAAGTTGACACTAACAACAGTATCAGATCGCAGACTCTTTGAGTGCCCTCGAGCCAACCGCTGAGCACACGCTCGAAAAAAAGGAGACAGAAACACTTGATGGTGAACACTGAGTTTGGGCGCCTTATTTTGTAAAAATATTGTTAACGCTTTTTTTTCAGTATAACGACAATTCCCGAGCAATCAAAGTGTAAAAAGTATCATTACCCAGCGTTTAAAAATAACAACATAACACGCCAAAACAGCAAGTTACACAACCATCCATTAGGGTGTAACCGTGTAGTTGAAATCCCAAAAGCTGGCTTCAATTTTGTTGCCTTCGGGGTCTATGACAAAACAGCCGTAATAAGGCTCACCATATTCAGGGCGAGAGCCAGGCTCACCGTTGCAAATAGCACCAAGTGCGATGGCTTGTTGGTAAAATTGCTCCACCTGCTGACGAGACTTCGCGACAAAGCCAAAGTGCACACCATTGCCGCTACTCATTGGCTGTTTATCAAACGGGATTTGCACCCAAAACTCAGGGTAACCTTTGCCAAATGCAAGTGCGTGTTCGTACTCGCTCACCAAATCAATGCCTAATGTTGCCAGCACAGGTTGATAAAATGCTTTGGCTTTAACCAAATCATTTGTCCCGATGGAGGCATGGCAAATTGTGCGACTGTTATTGCGCTCGCTGTCTGCCGTCAATTGTGTGTTCTGGTTTTTAGTCATAGGAAAGCTACCTGAGCATTGTAAATTTTATTTAGTTTGTAGTGATTTGGTTTATCGTGGCTTTGTTTTTCTTTTCACCGCACTTTTTCACACTATGGCAAAAGCTAATGAGCCGATGCCACTTCGTTAGTGACCTTAACCTTAGCAACCAAAATAGCAGCCAGCGCTGCCAGTACACTTGAGGCCAACAGACAGGCAAACAAGCCATATTGCTGATATACCACGCCAGAGAATACGGTACCAATTAATCGCCCCATGGCATTGGCCATATAATAAAAACCCACATCCATCGAAACACCGTCTTCCTTGGCGATAGCGACAACGGCATAACTATGCACAGCAGAGTTTACTGCAAAGACCGCCCCAAAGATCAGTAAACCAACAACGAGTACTGTCGAGATAGGTAATGCGCTGTGAAGGGCAAAGATTAGGCACAATGTTGTTAACGTAAGTATTGCGCCCCATTTACTCGCAATGGCGTGAACAGGCTTATCGCTCAATTTAACCCATTTGGGGGTTATCGCTTGTACTATGCCATAACCAATGACCCAAAGTGCCATAAACAGCCCTACTTCGTGGTGCTGCCAATTCAGCTGACTCACGAAAAATACCGGGATCGCGACAACAAACCAAACATCACGCGCAGCGAACAAGCACAAACGGGCAGCAGACAAATAGTTTAGCGCGGCAGATTTGGAAAAAATATCGTTGAATTTAGGCTTGTACTTCGCTTTGCCTAAGTCTTTTTTCAGTAATAGCTGGCTAGCAATCACTACCACGAATAACACACTTGCCATTGCTATCATTGCCGATTGAAAACCAAGTACAGAAAGTAAGGCTCCGCCCATAAAAAAACCGACGCCTTTAAGGGTGTTTTTAGAACCCGTAAGGATTGCCACCCACTTAAACAGCGCACCTTGCTGGCCTTTAGGCACAAGTGTTTTGATACTGCTTTTGGCACTCATTTTATTGAGATCTTTAGCAATCCCAGATAAGGCTTGTGCCGCCATGACCCAAGCGGCGGTAAGGTAGTGATCAGGCAAAGCCAACATCGCCAATGCCAGCACTTGCATCACTAACCCTGCTTGCATCGTCCGGTTTAGCCCTATCCTAGCGCCCAACCAGCCGCCAATAAGATTGGTCACAACGCCAAAAAACTCATAAAACAAAAAGAGCATGGCAATTGCGAGTGGTGAGTACCCAAGCTGATGGAAATACAGTACCACCAGCATACGCAATGCACCGTCAGTTAATGTAAACGCCCAATAGTTACCCGTGATCAGCAAATACTGTTTCACCTCATTAGGCAGGGCAGCGAGCTTAGCTAACACTTAAACCCACCATTTTTGCCAGCTCTGCTGTACGATTGGCATAACCCCACTCATTGTCGTACCACAGGTACATTTTCAAGTGAGTATCGTTAACGACCATGGTTGATAAGGCATCAACGATGCTCGAACGCGGATCGGTTTTGTAATCCACCGACACTAACGGCTTTTCTTCATAACCTAATATGCCTTTTAGCTCGTGCTCGGCAGCCTTTGACATTAACTCATTAATTTCTTCAACCGTCACCGGGCGCTCCATTTCAAAAGCACAGTCGGTAATTGAAGCATTCGCCAGCGGCACGCGCACAGCATGGCCGTTTAAACGCCCTGTTAACTCAGGGAAAATATGGGTGATCGCAGTTGCTGAACCTGTCGTTGTCGGGATCAAACTTTGCCCGCATGCACGAGCGCGGCGCAAGTCTTTGTGTGGCGCATCTAAAATGGTTTGCGTGTTCGTAATATCGTGAATGGTGGTCATACTACCGTGCTTGATACCAATATTTTCTTGTAGCACTTTCACCACAGGAGCGAGGCAGTTAGTGGTACAAGAGGCTGCGGTAACAATTGGGTGTTCATCAACATGGTAAAGATTGTCATTTACGCCCATGACAATATTTAACACGCCCTCTTCTTTAACTGGCGCGGTCACAACAACACGCTTAACTCCTTGGTCTAAGTAGGCTTGTAGCTTCTCTTGGGTTTTCATTTTACCCGAAGCTTCAATCACAATATCGCACCCCGACCAATCAGTATCGGCAATATGAGTATTGGCGGTGACAGTAATCTGTTGCTCGCCAATCTTCATGATATTGCCCTTCGCACTTGCCTCGTATTGCCAAGTGCCATGCACTGAGTCGTAATTCATGAGGTGCGCTAGCGTGGCGGCATCACCGGCGGGATCGTTAATTTGTACAAAACTAAGTTCTGGCCACTGCCATGCAGCACGCATGACTAATCGCCCCATACGGCCAAAACCGTTAATACCTACTTTAATTGCCATGACGAATCTCTCTATCCAATTCTCTCGTTAGTTCTTTGCTGTTCTTTGCCCAGTCTTTACCAAACCAAGATACATACAAAATTTCATATATTTAAATTTTCACATATTAAAATAATAACCGCAACCTATAACTTGCCATCATTCAACACTGCATAAATCAATTTTTCCAGGATATAGCTCGCACTCGTTATCAAGCTTGTAATTCGAAATAGTGCCCTAGGCCAAGGGTAAATAACCATACGCCCCATAAACTATGTTCTAGTGCGACCAATAATGTTGAACGCGACACCGCGTAGGTTTGACTAAAACAATAACCGGCCACAGTGGAAAGCAATACGGCTACCCAATTCCCGTAGATGATATGCGCAAAACCAAAACTTGTTGAACTAAGCCATATACGGTGTTGCTTACGCGGCAATATGGTTTTATAGCGATGAAATAAAAACGTGCGAAAGATAACTTCTTGCGGCAATGCTGAAAACAGCGGATAGAGTAAAAGCAATAGCAACCAAGTATCAGGCCAGTTTAGTGGTAATTGAAATAGTGATTCGGGTGCCAATATCGCAACAGCTAATGTGCTGCTCAGCATTAAACCAAAGAAAAATACCATAGTTGCGCCAAAGCGACGATTAAACCCCAACCTATTGGTTAAGCGAAAGCGCTTGAAACGCCGATCTTTAATGAGTAACCAAAGGCAAATAGCGCCAACAAGGCTTAAAATCGGCAATACCAAGGCGCTAATGAAATGATTAAATTGCCAGAGCAATAGTGGTAGTAAAACAAATAAGCAAGTGAGTTCAAGCCAGTATTTAAGCGATGAATGTCGGTTTAGGCTAGACGGTTTCACTGGCGAAGCCTCGATGTTATTCGTTAGAATGGGGGATTATTTAACTTTAGTTCAAGCCCTGTGCGGTGTCCTGTGGTCTCGCAAGTTGCAGAGATAAATACCGGGTCACGCCATCAACAATCACTCAAGTTAAGCTGATTACCTAAACAAAAGTACTAGATGAAATTTGCAACATTAAACCGTACCATTCACAAATGGGCGAGCCTAGTTATTGCCTTGCCTTTGCTGCTCGTTATCGTGACGGGGATTTTACTACTCGTCAGAAAAGAGTTTGCGATTCTCCAGCCGCCGACTCAGCATGGAATCGCTAAAGTACCGACGATTGATTTTGCCACTATATTAGCCAATACCAAGACAGTTGACGTTGCCAACGTGAATAGCTGGCAAGATATCGACCGCTTAGATGTACGCCCTAGCAAAGGGGTGATCAAAGTGCGCACCAAAAGCTCATGGGAAGTGCAACTCGACAGCGAAACAGGCAAAGTGCTGCAAGTGGCTTACCGGAATTCAGAATTTATTGAAAGTTTGCACGATGGCACCTTCTTTCAAAAGCAAGCCAATTTATGGCTTATGCTGCCAGTTGCCATTGTTTTGCTATTACTGTGGCTAACAGGCTTGTACCTGTTCTGCTTGCCTTATTACAAAAAATGGCGAAGAAAGCATAACGCTCTCGACTAACCCGCTGCCTAAATCCTTTAAACAAGCACATCAAACGCCAGCACAGCTAGGACAAGCAAACTAAAGTTTGCTTGTCCTCGTAATACCCGTACAACACAGATTTTTCAATCAGTTATACATGAGATTACGCCCTTTTGCCGGTATACACTTTTGACCACCTAAATCACCGCTTAACTGTGCTTTATTTATTCAAGGTAAGTCACAATGATTAGCGGCTCTCAACAAAACCATCACCTTCATCATTCGACTTTAACGGCAAAGCAGGACATTGCCGTGGTGTGGTTGAAACGAGATCTTCGACTAAGCGATCACCTGCCGCTGGCGCTTGCCGCACAAACTAAGCTGCCAGTGCTGCTTGTCTATATTGTTGAAGACATTATGCTTGCCGACGAGCATATGTCATTGCGCCATTGGCGCTTTATTTTCCAATCTTGGCAAAGTATTGATCAGTCACTCACGCAGCTAAACGTTCACGCTAACTTACTTGTGCTTAAAGGCGATGCTATTGAGTGCCTAACTCAACTCACGCAGCTCTTTAATCTTCGATACCTGTTTAGCCACCAAGAGACGGGGCTAGATCACACCTTTACCCGCGACAAACAAGTCAAACACTGGTGCCAGACAAACCACCTTGTGTGGCAAGAATGTCAAGCAGGTGCCGTTGTTCGCGGCTTACGTCATCGGCTTGATTGGGATAAACGTTGGCAGCAATATATGCGAGCGCCGCAGGTCAGTGTCGACTTAGCTAGCGTCAATTGGTTAATGATGCCTCAAGCACAACTCAGTCAGCTTGATATCTTTGAAGTGCCAGACAGTTGGCAACAACTTGATGATAACTTTCAACATGGCGGAGAACAGCAAGCACTGGCAACAATAGCATCCTTCTTTATTCAACGCGGCCAGCGTTACCATTATTCAATCTCCAGCCCCAGTGCTAGTCGCGAAGCTTGCTCTCGGCTTTCGCCTTACCTAGCGTGGGGCAATATAAGTCTGCGCTATGCCTACCAAACCTTGTTAAGCCACTGGCAACGGCCAGGCTGGCGCAGAGCCTTGTCAGCACTCTCGTCACGACTCCATTGGCATTGCCATTTTATTCAAAAATTCGAAGCTGAGCCTGAGCTTGAGTTTCAGCATTTAAACCCTGGTTATAATGATTTTCCTTACCAAAGCGGCGCCCAGGCCAAGCAAGCATTAACGGCCTGGCAAGACGGTAAAACCGGCTATCCACTCGTTGATGCTTGCATGCGCTGTCTAGCGCAAACGGGTTATATCAACTTTCGCATGCGCGCCATGCTGGTGAGTTTTCTTTGTCACCATCTGCTCCTCGATTGGCGTTTAGGCGTGAAGCACCTTGCCCGTTATTTTCTCGACTACGAGCCAGGCATTCATTACACGCAATTTCAAATGCAAGCGGGTGTGACAGGCATTAACACCATCCGCGTCTATAACCCGATCAAACAATCTCAAGAGCAAGATCCTGAGGGTATTTTTATTAAGCAATGGCTACCTGAGCTATCTCAAGTGCCAGCGCCGCTTATCCATAAGCCATGGGAATTAACTCCTATGGAGCAACAAATGTATGATGTTCAGCTGGGTCAAGATTACCCAGAGCCTATTGTTGATATCACCGCCACAGGCAAACAATCCAGAGATTTATTGTGGCGCTGGCGAAAGCAGCCTGGCGTGGTAGTGCATATTAATGCCATTCTTGCCAAACACGTGCGTCCCAACCAATAGCGACTGTTAGCTCAAGCAAATAAGACTGGCAGATAGCACAGCACGCGCATTTTACCATGACTACATCTTGTTACAGGCATGTTGTTGATGAACAAACAAGCGATCTGATACGCTCGCCATCGAAGGAAAGACCCTAGACAACACCTGAGCAGTAGAAAGGAAAAATCATGGAGTTACACCAGTATCGTCGTTTTCGTGGATTCACATTAATAGAGCTTGTTACCGTTATTCTGATACTCGGAATTTTAGCCGCAGTTGCCCTACCAAGGTTCATTGACCTACAGACTGATGCTCGCAACAGCACGTTAATGGCGGTCAAGGGGCAAATCGAGTCGCAAGCGAATGTCGTGTTTGCAAAGTTGGCAGTCGTTGGCCTCGCTGATCGTAACCCTGCTCGAACTGACCCAGTGACAGGTGGCGGCTACTTTGGAAATGAGCCAGCGAATAACCCATTCAATAATATTTGTGGACAAGATTGCTACTTTATTTACGGCACGCCTTCGGCCTCAGCGACAACGATTCCTTCGCTTATTGAGTCCATAGGCCAAGATCAAGAGTTTGTCTTTGCGGGCTACCACAGCAACGATTGGGTAGCGCAGGGGGTGACAGGTACCAATGTGGTGGCAACCTTTTCTTTTCGAGACAATGTGAATATTGCCGCTCAACCTGGTCAAAACAGCCTTAAATCCGATAATTGCTATATCTGGTACTCAGGCGCGAGAGCCGATCGCACTTACAAGGCCGGCGTAGTTCCTTGTCAGTAAAAAAACTCACTGCATAACTGCACCTAGTGCTTTTCTAATTCACTTTTTATCGCAACGCCAATGTGAATGTTGTTGGCATACTGCAAATTTAAGGCTCTCCTACGCGCGTTTAACAAGTTAGGCACTCATTTACCCCTCTAAAAGTCAGAGGGGGTAAATTCAATAGAATTTGACAGTGAGAAAGTTTCGACTAACTTGCTATATAGGGAATATTAATAACCTTAATACGTTTATTCGTTCGTCACCCACCTCTTCACATCTTTTCATGACAAGAATGCGTATCACAAGGTATCCAACTAAACCTGTGTTTTAGGGGCGCTAAGTGGTTAATAAAATTTTGCTAGTAGCGGCATTAGTGCTTTTTTGTGGTAGCGCTAGCGCCGACGAAAAGCTTGTGCTTCGCAGTGCCGTATCACCAGACTTTATTGATGGCTTACATGCAAAATATCTCAATTACATTGCTGAAAATCTAATGATGGATATCGACATTAAACCTCTGTCATTTTCACGCAGGCTACGCGCTTTGCAAAAAGGTGAGCTGGATATTTTAGTCGGCTTGCAAGATGCCGCTGAACAACAAGAAAACCTTATTTACATCGATCCGCCCTACCAAGTGTTAGCCTCCACGTTTTTTGTTCGCGCCCCAGAAAAGTCAGCCCTGACAAATTACCAAGATCTTGCTGCTAAACGTATTGCCATCACCGCTCAAGTCGCGTATTTCGATGAATTTGATAATGACGACTCACTCGCCAAAGTCGTAGTAGACTCTTTAGAGCAGAAGATAAAATTACTGATCAATCATCGTGTTGACACATTTATTCACAATTACGAGAGCACCTTAGTCAACTTAAAATTGTCAGCGCTGAGCGATAAGGTAACACCAGCCATTTACCAACCGAGTGATAAACGAAAATACTATTTTTCGATTAGTCGACGTTCACAATTAATGCCGCATTTGGAGCTGCTCAGGCGCGTGATAGAGCAAGGCGTAGCGAATGGTGCATTTATCGAAATTCGCGAGCAACATTACCGAGACTTGTCACGTCGAGCTCAGCCAATAGATTCACTGGCAATTGCTTTCAAATAGCAAGGTTAATTTACTCAGTTAGGTATCAAGATTAACCGCAGATCTTGGCTTTATTTTTGATTCTCTTGTCACGCTTCCCGCTGCGAAGCCGCTCAAAGTAACAAAGAGATGGTTATAAAAATGAGGGAAATGAAATAAAAAATGGAAACTAGCCACAACATTCACTAGTTTCCACTATTTTATGTCACCTTTAGCTAAATAAAACGCTTAGCTCGCGTTCTGATCGAGCATATCTGAAAGGTTAGCCATCAACCAAGTAGCGCCAGACTGACTCCAGCCACCATCAACAGGTAAAATAGCACCTGAAATATAGCCTGCCTGATCACTGCCTAACATACCCGCCGCATTAGCGATATCATCAGGTGTCCCTTGGCGGCCTAGTGGTACAGATTTATCACACATGGCTTTGAGTTCTGGTGTTGGTGTTAAGCGCTCCATCCCTTCTGTGCCAGCGATTGGCCCCGGTACAATAGAGTTAATACGGATGCCATCTTGTCCCCACTCCATCGCTAAACTACGAGTCACCATATCAACACCGGCTTTTGCCGAGCAAACATGGGTTTGGTGCATCATAGGGAGGAAAGCTTGTGGTGCGGAAATATTTATCACGCTTGCCCCGGGCTTACGTAAATATTGATGACTTGCTTTCATCACATGAAAGGTGCCCATTAAATCAATTTCAACCACAGAGCGCACCGCATTAACTGACATATCGTTAACACGAGCAGGGAAATTACCCGCCGCACCAGAAACCAGCACATCGATGTCGCCGCCGAAGAAATCAACAACCTGACTAAAGCCGGCACTCACGTCATCTGCGTTGCGCACATCAAACGTCACGCCAAACGCTTCTGCGCCTAGCGCTTTTAATTGCTCAACTGCCGCATCTACTTTTTCCTGCTTACGTGAGGCGACCGCGATTTTTGCTCCCCAACGCGCAAAAGCTAGTGCAACTCCTAGGTTGATACCACTGGTACCACCAACAACAAATACATTTTTACCTTGATAGTTAAATTCGATACTCATTTTATTATCCTTTTGAAAAACTGGTGTTAAACCATCAACTGAAGGTTATCAATCAAGGGTTTATTTTCTTCGTCAATAATCGCAATTATCTCTTTATGTAAACGCTTTTTGTGCTCACCAAATATTGCGCGTTTTTTGTCAAAACCTTGTGCGAACGCTAACGCTTTGGCCTGTAGATCTTCATCGTCATCACAGGCTTGCTCAATCACATGGTCGTTAGCCAACTCTGATGCGCCAACGCGGCGACCTGTTAGTTTCATTTCATTAAAACGGTAGTACGGCATGGCCTTTTTCACAAAGGCAATCATGCCGGGCAAAAATGGAATTGACAGATCGACCTCAGGGAAGCAGAAAAACCCACGATCTGAGCGCATAAAACGGAAGTCACAAGCGCACGATAAAATTGCGCCATTACCAAAGGCATGACCGTTAATCGCAGCAATCACAGGGATTGGAAACAGCAGTAAGGTTTTAAACACTTCATCCATGTCGTACATAAACGCTTGGATTTGCGCGTATTGCTGTTGCTGCATTGCTGGCATTAGCCAGTCAGTATCAATGCCTAAGCTCCAGCTTTTCTCATCGCTTGACGTGATAATCAACGCCTTGTGATTTTCATTGCCTAGCACCGCACCCAACTGTGCCTTGAGCTCAGCAACAAATGCCGGATTGTGACGATTCTCATCATTAGTCATGGTAAGAATCGCAACGCTACCGTTAGTTTCTAATGTTGTTAAACTCATGGGGTTCACTGTGTTATAGGTTTATAAAATTATGATTTGCTTATCATTCTAACGAGTTAAGCAAGCGACGCAAACATTGGCGGGCATGCAATACTAATCCAATTGAATACATGCCTAAGTACACAGTCAGTTGTAGTGGATAGGCTCTGGAGCATTTGATGTGTCAAGCCAAGAAGAATGAAAATTTGGGGGAAGTCACACCCTTCCCCGCTCAATATAGTTTATTGGTCAACAATCGTATTGCGCTGAATACCTAAATCAATTTTACCGTCATCACTGACAATACTCGCTTCAATATAATCTCCCGCTTTGAGGTATTCTGGATTTTTTGCTTGCTTGCCAACAAACGCTTTCCATTTAACCGCTTCCGGTAACAAGCCGAGCAGTTTCACTACGGCCTTGGGTGGCACAGAGAGCGCACAGCCACCTGGTGAGCCAGTAAAAATCATATCCCCCGGTGCTAAGTCTTCTATTTGTGAAAGCTCGCTTAATGTTTCATGAGGCTTGTAGATCATGTTACTGCTGTGATCTTGCTGTTTGAGTTCGCCATTCACACTGAGCTTCAAATTCAGCTGCTCAAGGTACTGAGTTTCTTGAGCACTGAGCAAACATAAATATGGCCCTGTTGGGCAAAAAGTGCGATAGCTTTTGCCTTTATAAAATTGAACTTGTGGAATTTGAATATCTCGCGCGGTAACGTCATGCACCATCACCACACCAGCGATATATTCATGAATATTGTCGCGTGTTACTGTCACCGACTGGTTAATATCAGCGCCAATGACAACAGCTAATTCAACCTCATAGTCAAGCAATTTGACATGACCCGGCTTAACAATATCTGATTCAGGCCCGGTAATGCTGGCATCTGACTTGTGAAATAGTGTGTTGTATTCTTTCGCGTGCGGATCCATCCCGGTTTCAATACGGGCAGCTGGATAATTAGAGCCTTGGCATAAAATTCGACATGGCTTAGTGATCGGCGACAGCACCTCAATTTCCTCAGCATTAAGCAGCATATCTTGATAGTCCGCTAAATTACGCTGCATTTTAAAGGCCAGCTCTCGACCGTGTCGCAGAAATGACGGTGTATCGGGGCTGTCTATCTTAATATCGTAAAAGCCATTATCCCAAACGGCCCAACCGAGTTTTCCTGAAGTGGTATTTTTGTATCTGGCAATATGACAGGGCATAGTGTTTCTCTTTTATTTTAGTGTTTGTCGATAGTTGTTGTTATCGCTTGCTATGGTTACCAATAAATAGTGTTTTGAAGGCATGCACTGCTGGTTAGTGTTGGACTTCGCTATCTTTGGCTAACGGCTGAGATTGTGCGGCGCGCATTTGCGCAGGCGATACGCCCCACCACTTTTTAAAGGCTCTTAAAAAGCTTGCAGATTCAGAATAATCGAGTCTGGTTGCAACCACTTTGACGGGTAACGAGGCAGCGAGTAATAGCTCTCTGGCTAGCGTCATCTTAGTATCCATCACCACTGCCTTGAAGTTATGATTTTCTTCCTGCAATCGCCTTTTTAATGTGCGATCACTGATAAACAAGGAATTCGCTACGTCAGTTAACTTAGGCGAAAAATTCTTTTCTTGTAGAATGTAATTGCGAACTTTTTGTGCGAAGCCAGCAAATTTGTTGGTTTCATTAAGAATGCGTTGACACTCACTGAGAAAATGATTGTGGGCAATGGGATCGGTATTGGTAACAGGTAAATCAAGTAGTTCTTTAGACGCGATTAAGGCATAAAACGGTTGATTACTTCTGACTTTTAAACCAGAGATTTCAGCCAATTCTTGTTCATAATGAGGGTCTGAAAATGGCAACTGTAATTCGAAGTCTGACGCGTCGTAATCCGGACTCATTTCGCGTAAAAAGCGCAGCGTCATATAAAAATAGCGTTCAAAGGTAAATCGATGAATCGCAACAGGCAGGTGCTCCATATCTAATATAAAGGCAACACGGCCAAGGCTTTCTCGAAAACTCACCCGTGAAAGTAGAATAGACACTTCAGAAAAGCTCGCCATTGCCTCTAACGCCGAGCGCACCGTTGGGCTTGTTAATATCGCTAACCCCAAAACACCAAAGTTGGTGACATCCAGCGCCTGTGCAGCTTTTACCCCATACCCCGCCTGTTTTGGCAATACTTCGACGGCTCTCTCGATAACTTCAATTTCAGTTTGATTAGGAATATCAACATCTGCATTTAGTATTTGTTTGATATCTATTGCGGTGTCACCAAAGCACTCTGTGAGGTCTATGCCATTGGTGTCTAGTATATTGGCGATAGCTTGAATGGTTAGGTTTGCTCGTCTGTTGTCCTTCCACGACATAACTGTTCTGATTACCTCTATGTCAACTTAGGCTCTTTCAACCGCCTTAAAGCCAAATTTAAATATGATAAGACTGACAATGCATACAAGCATTTAGCGTAACGAGGGGAATACCTAAAATCTAATGAATATTTACGGTAAATGTCAGGCGCAAATATTAAGTAATAATGGCTGTGTAATTTTGATTGAAGATAAATATCGCCTTCATCAAGGTACTAGTAGATTTGAGCGTTAGACATTAGCCCAATAAACTTGGACGAGCCACGCTCAAACCTTACGCAGAGCTCATTTAGTCTAATAACAAATGTGGTGCCTATGACACCACAATCAAATTAGAATAAACCTTGGACGCTAACAGCGACTGAGGTATCACCTTCAACTTCAACATCGCCTTCCATTACTGCACTCATGGCATCTATTTCACCAGCCATGATCTCTTTCATAGTATCTAACGACATGGTGATTGTGCATGATGCATCTTTGTCTTCTGCAACCACTTCTTTGTTGTGAACATGAATCACGCTCGCATCACCAATTTTAAATTTAACTGATGAAGGGAAACCGCCAAATTTGTCAACCGCTGGGATTATAGCGTCAATTAATTCTTGTGTAGTCATTGTTGTAACCTTAATTCTTTTTTCTATTTAATCTTATGATAACGAGAATGGACGACCGTCTTTCTCTGAAATTGTGGTGCGATGCAATTCACGGCGGTAACCTTCGTAACCACCTGTCGCTTTATGTAAAACACTGCGATTGTCCCACATGACCAGCATGTCTTTTTCCCACTTGTGAGCATAAACGAATTGCTCTTGCACTTGCCAGCGTTGCAACTCCATTATCAAATTCATTGCTTCTTTTTGCGGCATATCTGACACACCAATAATATAGGCGATTGCTGAGCCGTATATTGATTCTTTGCCACTGACAGGGTGTTTTAGGATAAATGGATGTGTTTCTTGCTCTAACGCTTCATCAGAGGCAACCACTTCCATACTCTTGCTCTTGTACTTATCGCCGTATGAGCCTTTTTTCGAATAGCCCATTTTCGCGGAGTGGATTGCTAATTGGCCTTCTAAACGACTGCGCAGCTCTTGCGGCATCTCCTCCAGTGCGAGCACTTGGTTAGCAAACAAGGTATCGCCGCCAACTGGTGGAATTTCGATACTGTATAAGCAAGTCGCAAATGGAGGGGTAGATTTAAACGTCCAATCGGCATGCCAGATTTCAGCAAAAATTGCCGCGGTTTCGTCAGCTTCGCGCTGAATCGCGATCATATGTTCACGACCTGGCAAAGACTTAACAAAGGGGTCTATCGCCAGATCACCAAATGATGCTGATACACGCTCTAAGTCATCATCTGATAATTTTTGATCACGGAAAATAATCACGTGGTGTTCGCCCCAAGCTTGGCGAATTTCTTCAATCTGCTCATCACTCAAAGGCTGAGTTAAATCGACGCCCCCTATGTATGCGCCACAAGCTTCTCCCGTAGGGGTAACTGTAATGCCCATAATGCACTCCTGTTGTTTACTTTTTATAATAGTTGCTTAATTACCATAATAGAAAGTCAAACCACGAGACATGACACATTAGGCCAGGTAATTAACACAAGAGGCCACAATGGATGTATTTCAAACAAAAAATAATACGAACTGACTGAGCATTTATGCCTTTAATTTTTAGTAGCGAGCCTATCAATAACCACCCTGCTTCTTTTTGGTGGAAGGTATTTTGGAAGATCTTCGTCTAATTTTAACTGACAGATGGTTTGTAAGCACATTAAGAAATTTAAAACGGTGATAGCTAAAATAGAAAAACAAATGGTGAGCAGAGAAGCTAGGTATAAGATGTTGCTAAAAAAAGTGGTCACTAAAAAAGACCACTTCAAACGATAGTTTATAGATTGGCTATGCTATAACTAAACCTTACGACCACCTAACAAACGCAAGCAGAATAAGCTTAAACCTAAAAGTAAAATAGAATTTGGTGTTGGAATCGTTGCAGGATTATTAATCTCAGTTGCAATTTTAATACGAAGTGCAGCTTCAAGCTCAGCAAAAGTACTGGCCGCGAAGTCTAAGCCCGCTTCGTTCCATGAACAATCAGCGCTAGAACCTATGCCAAGACAATTCACTTCTGTATAACCATCAGCAAGAGCTTGATTTGTCGCCGCGTTACCAGATCCGGCAAAGCCCTCTCCATCAGTAGAAACATCAATCAATTTTCTAAAATTAGTATCAAACTCGCCCATATCAATTGTTGCTAGATAAGCATCCATGTCGGTTTGCACAGCACTAACACCAGCATCAATATTCGTTCCGCCACCACTAAAGGTCATGGCATTGATGGAATTTATAAGCGTAGTCCTGTCAGCTTCGTCATTTAACCTAATAGCGGTTTGCACAAGCTCAGTGCCACTAGAAAAGGTAAAAACATTGATCACCACACTGCCATCTGCTGGCACAATACTGGGATCACCTAGTACCGCAGCATAAGCTGCTGTTTGTGTGGCAAAGTTGGTGCTACCAATACTACCCGATTCATCTATCGCAATCCCCAATGCAGTGCGGATAAGAGCCGCTTGCGAACTGCTAACCATTGCGATAAAAAGTATAAAGATTACTGCTATTTTTTTTAACATAACTCTTTTCCTTCATCATTTACGTGTAATTCTTGTTGTCAAATAAGTACGACATCCTATACAGCTTTTAGTACTAGTAAGTCACACAACACCAGTACTGTAACGTTTATCAGCAATAACTTAGCCAAAATTATAAATAACAGTTTTTCAATACGTTAGATATTAGCGTAGAAGGTTAGCGCAGGTGTTTTAGAAGGGATGTAAACTATACTGACATTGCAAAAGTTAAGGGTATGCTAATTGATAAGAAGTACAAAACTACCTTAATTACCTTTTCAAATGGCAATAAAAAACCCGAGCAGTGCTCGGGTTTTTTCTGGGGTATAAAAGTAATACTTTTAAGGTAAAAGTTACTTCTTCGCCAACTTCTCTTTGATACGCGCTGAACGACCAGAGCGCTCGCGTAGGTAGTAAAGTTTAGATTGACGAACATCACCGCGGCGTTTAACTGCAATAGAGTCAACTAATGGGCTATGTGTCTGGAATACACGCTCAACGCCTACACCGTTCGAAATTTTGCGAACAGTGAAAGCTGAATGTAAACCACGGTTTTTAATCGCGATAACAACACCTTCAAACGCTTGAAGACGCTCTTTATCACCTTCTTTAACTTTTACTTGTACAACAACTGTGTCACCTTGCGCGAACGCAGGTACGTCAGTTTTCATTTGCTCTTGTTCAAGAGCTTTAATAATGTTACTCATAATTACCTCTTCCTAGGATTCACGGTCAGTGGCTTCACACTTGATTTGCTTGAGCATTTCAGCCTGCTCTGCCGTCAGAGCTAGGTCAGTTAAAAGTTCTGGTCGCCTGTGCCAAGTTCTTTCCAGTGACTGAAACTGTCGCCATTGTCGAATATGTTCGTGATTACCACTTAACAACACCTTAGGTACTGCTTTCTCATGTTCAGAGCCAGCGTCTAATACTTCTGGTCTTGTATAGTGTGGGCAATCTAATAAACCATCAGAAAACGAGTCTTGCTCGGCTGATAGCTCATGCCCTAGCACGCCGGGAACAAACCTTGCGACTGCGTCAATTACATTCATTGCCGGCAGTTCACCGCCACTTAAAATGTAATCACCGACTGACCATTCTTCGTCAATATCTGACTCGATGATCCGCTCGTCAATTCCTTCGTAACGCCCTGCCACAAAAATCAGGCAGTCGTCTTGTGCTAATTCACTCACGCCAACTTGGTCTAGTTTCCGGCCTTGCGGTGATAAATAAATCACCTTAGCGTTGCGGCCATCTGCTTGAGCTTTTGCCCTAGCAGCGTGAATCGCATCGCGTAGCGGTTGTACCATCATTAACATGCCCGGTCCGCCGCCATAAGGTCGGTCGTCCACAGTGCGATGTTTATCATGGGTAAAGTCTCTTGGATTCCACGAATGAAATTCAATTAAGCCTTTACGAATCGCTCGGCCTGTCACCCCATACTGTGTTATGGCATCAAACATCTCTGGAAAAAGGCTAATCACCCCAATCCACATTTTGCTGCTTGTCACAGTTTAAAAACCTGGGTCCCAGTCAACACAAATTTGTTTCGTTTCATTGCTTACCGAGACAATGACTTGGTCAAAAATATACGGAATTAACCGCTCTTTTTTACCGAAGCCGTCGTTGCGGTTCGCTTTAACAACCAGTACGTCGTTAGCGCCAGTTTCCATAATATCGGTGACTTCGCCTAGGTTATAACCTTTGTCGGTCACGACACTCATACCAATTAAATCACGCCAGTAAAACTCGCCTTCCGGCAACTCTGGTAATAGTGACTCATCAACAAATATTTCCGAATGTACTAAGCTTTGCGCTTGGTCGCGATCTTCCACATCTGCTAACTTGGCAATTAAGCCGTTATTATGTTTGCGCCAATCAACAATTTCCGCTGATTGTTCTTTACCACCTAATTTTAATGACCAAGGTGAATAGTCAAAAATAGCTTGAGGATCTTCAGTAAAGCTGTGAACTTTTACCCAGCCCTTGATACCGTAAACTGCGCCTACTTTACCCAGGAGGATTTTTTCACTCATATTACTCACCAATACATCCTAAAACTTACTAACTTAATTAAGCAGCTGCTTGAGCGTCTTTAACTAACTTAGCCACACGATCAGATAGACCAGCACCTTGACCAACCCAGTGGTTGATACGATCTAGGTCTAAGCGTAATTTTTCAGCTTGACCTTGTGCTGTTGGGTTGAAGAAACCTACTTTCTCGATGAAACGACCATCGCGAGAGTTACGGCTATCTGCAACAACAACCTGATAGAATGGACGCTTCTTCGCGCCACCACGAGCTAAACGAATGGTAACCATACCGTCCTCTATATATTTAATGTTAAACGAATTTTCCAGACACTTTCTGTACAACCAATTTTTCAGGCAGACAGAAAAGCTCGCGTATTCTACGCTTTTTGACTAAAAATGCAAGGAGATAATGAACTGGGGATTTGACGCCTTAGGTTGCCTGAAAGCCAATTTAATATAGTAGCGCTCAATGGCTTACAAAATGCTGGCAGCTAAACACTTATCGCTTAACCAATGCTCATGTCGATTTTCAAACGCACTTGAGCGGTGAGTAACAGCTGTTCACATTAAGTACAGTCGCGATAAACCGTGGCATAAACACAGTGCTAGCGTGCAACTCAAGCCAAAAACCCGTATACAATTATTTTACATTAATGTAACATGATTTTGGTTTTTTATCTGATGATGCTTAGATTGCTCGCCCTTAAACAGCGCAATTATCAATTAGATATAAAACAAAAAAGAAAAGCTAGAAGTTCAGTTTTAGTGAGTTTTAGTGGATAAAAACCTTACTTACTCGTAGTAAGCTTTCTTACAGAAATAATGGAAGAAATTGGAATGTTTCTATTATCAAAAATACCGGGGAAAATAGCACCCGGCCCTCTCATCTTATCGATGACAACAATTGTCAGCTCAATATTGTTAACTTCGCCAAGCGTTTTCGCTAACCAGTTAGCCGAAGAGTCTACTAGCTTTTTACAGCTAATCAAAACTTTAAAAGACAACAACACCATCTCTGAATCGCAATATCAGGCGCTAAAGCAGCAAGCTGAACATCAAGCAGAAGACGCTGCAGAGCTTATTGATGACAGTGATGAAAATGCATTAGCGATAGCAACGCAAGGCGGCTTGGAAGTGTCAACCTTTGACGGCCGATACGCGTTCGAAATTAGCGGTCGCTTAATGTATGACCTGACGGCATTCGATGAAGATAACGTTGAGCTGGGCAACGATTCCAGTATCCGCCGTGCTTATTTAGGTGTTGAAGGTAAGGTCGATTACGACTGGGGTTATAAATTAACCCTCGATTTTGCCGATGGCGATGTCGATATCAAAGACGCCTACTTGAGCTATCAAGGGCAAACGGGGTGGCTTTGGAAACTTGGCCATGCTAAAGAGCCTTTTAGCCTTGCCGAGCAAACTAGCAGTAAATATATCACCTTTTTAGAGCGCCCGTTGGCAACTGAGTTTGCGCCGGGTCGCAGCTTAGGTATTCACGCTAACACTTACGGTAATCAGTGGACATTTGCCGCCAGTTTAACTGCCGAGACCTGGGATGAAGATCCAGATGATGAAGGTGATGAAGGCTGGGGCGCTACAACGCGCGCTACCTATGCCCCTTGGCACAGTGATACCCAAGCGTTGCACTTTGGTGCCGCAATGTCATACCGTCAGACAAGTGACGACAATAGCGTCAAATTTGATATTCGCCCAGAAACCAAGAACACAGATATCAAGTACTTAAACACTGGCAAGATTAAACAAGCCAATAACATTAACCGTTATGGTATCGAGGCGGCTTGGGTTGAGGGGCCATTCTCAGTGCAATCTGAATATATCTTAACGGAAGTTGACGGTGACTTTGGTTCAAATCTTGCGTTTTCTGGTTGGTATATCACCAGCAGCTGGATGCTAACGGGCGAATCGCGAAACTACAAGTTTAAGAAAGGAGCCTTTGGCCGCATTAAACCTTATGCACCAGGCGGTGCCTGGGAGCTGGCAATTCGCCATAGCGCATTGGATTTGAACGATCAAGATGTCACCGGCGGTGATAGCAGCATTACTACCCTAGGGGTCAATTGGTATATCAATGATCGCATCCGTACCATGTTGAATTACGCTATGGTAAATAATGACGAGACTGCCGATGACAACGGTGATGTACAGCCCTCTGATGGCCCAAATTATTTTCAGTTAAGACTGCAAATGGACTTTTAAACAAGCTTAATAACAGGGAGGGGTTCTAATGTTACGCTTAGCAATGATTGCCATTTTGGTGGTTTCGCCATTGTTGTTTTTCGCTTCTGAGGCTGCGGCCAAGCCATTTGTCATCAGCAAAGTCAGCGACAACCCGAAAAAGCACTACGCTTATTTAAAACCTATGGCGGATTATCTGGCCAAACACTTGTCTGAATTCGGTTACACCGAAGGCCAAGTGTTAATGGCCAAAAACAACAAACAGATGATCCGCTATCTCAGGAAGAAAAAAGTCGATCTAGTCACGGAAACCATCTTTTCCAGCGTTGTCTTTCAAGATAAAGCCGGAGCAGAATTTCTGGTAAAGAAATGGAAAAAAGGCCAACGTGACTACGAAGCGATTATTTTCGCGCGCAAAGACAGCAATATTAATACCTTTGACGACTTCAAAGGCAAAGTGATTGCCTTTGAAGACCCCGGCTCTACCAGTGCGTTTTTTGTGCCTGCCGCCATGTTATTAACGCAAGGTCTCAAGCTGGAAAAACTTGAGTCAATTAGAGAGCAACCCTATCCGGACTCAGTTGGCTATGTATTTTCCAATGAAGAAATTAATACCTCCACTTGGGTTCATAAAAACTTAGTGCAAATAGGAGCACTTAACGACCACGACTGGCACAAAAGCGATCATTTACCGAAAAGCTATCGCGATGATTTTAAAATTATCGCTAAAAGCCAGCGGCTACCACGAGCGATTGAGTTAGTCAGGCCGGGCATGAGCGACGCCCTGAAAGACAAGCTTAAAGCGCTATTATTGAATATGCACAACGACCCTAGCGCCGCTACCATACTGGCCGGCTATCAACGGACAACAAAATTTGAAGAATTTGACGACAGTATTACTGACACCATAGCGTACGCACGTAATGTTGTTAATTTATTGAAAACTAAGCTGGACTAATGAAAAAAAAGTTACAGGTTCGCGTTGCCCGAACCATTATATTTTTCATTTTAACCATTATCACTGCCATGGGGGCTTATCTCACATGGCAGTCTGAGCTTGCCTCTCAACAGCTGCATCAGGTCAGTGAGTCGACCTTAGGTGATGCGCTAATGGAGCAGCTCAACAAAAAAGGCAAAGATACCGCTATTTATATGGCAGAAACGCTTACCAATGCACTGTACTCTTACGATCTGGAAGATATTAACCAATTAATCACTGCCATCACCAAACAACATGACATTATTTATGCCTATGTCTACGATGAACAAGATAAACTGTTGCACGATGGCTCGGCGCTCATTGACAGTTATGGCGAGCTGATCCCTACGAGTATCTCCACAGGTTTAGCGAAAGCACCCCATAGCGTTTTGGTTATCGAGCGAACCAATCAACTGCAATTCGCACGCAATGTCTTTATCGGTGAAGAAAAAATCGGCGGTGTGGTCATCGTGTTTTCACTTGATGGTATACGCACTGATATTAGCCAGTTAAATCAATCAATGGCCGAAATAGACAGCTCTCGGCTACGTGCTAATATCTACAGTATTGCCAGTGTTGCCATCATACTCACCGTATTTGGCTCTCTCGCCGCCTGGAAAATTACGCGCCGCTTAGTCATGCCAATTACCCAGCTTTCGCAATACGCCACCTACATAGGTGATGGCAATTATGATTTCAACATTGAGATATCCGATAACCAAGACGAAATAACCGAGTTAGCGGTTTCATTTAATCAGATGAAGGATAATCTGAAAACCTCATCTGAGCAGATTTACCAACTAGCCTATCAAGACGCGCTGACCAAACTCCCCAATCGGCGCTTATTCAAAGAAAAGCTGGAAGCGGCGATCCATCAAGAACAGGCTAAGTTTGCGGTACTGTTTATAGATATCGACAATTTTAAACACGTAAACGATAACTTAGGCCACGACGTTGGCGATGCTCTACTGGTTGAAGTTGCTGAACGACTCAAACAATCTGTGCGTTGTAGTGACGATATTTTTACCGCAGAGGAAAGTGAATTATCAGAGCTACCACAAAGCCATGCCATTATCGCGCGTATCGGGGGCGACGAGTTTACGGTGATTTTGCTTGATATCGACGATCCTGAGCTGATTTCTCCTATCACCCAAAGGATCATCAAAAACATTTGTCAACCTTATGTTATTAATGGCCAAAAAGCCTTTGTTGGCGCGAGTATTGGGGTTGCTACCTACCCTCAAGATGGCACAACAGCATCAAGTTTGATGAAAAATGCTGATATCGCTATGTACCACGCCAAGTTTAATGGCAAGAATCAATGTCAGTTTTATTCTTCAGACATCAATCAAGCGATAAGAAATGAATTAGCGATTGAAAATGATATTGCGTCAGCGCTAGAAGAAGAGCAGTTCCTATTACATTACCAGCCTAAAATTGACTTGCAGCGAGGTGGCTTATGCTCAGTTGAAGCATTGATCCGCTGGCATCACCCAGAGCGAGGTCGTGTCAGCCCAGCTGAGTTTATTCCTGTTGCCGAAAACACCGGGCTAATTCTGCCGATGGGCGAGTGGATCATTGAAACCGCTTGTCGACAGCTAAAAGACTGGCAATCAACGCAAGCTAATCAGGTTGCCATCGCCATCAATATTTCAGCCATCCAGTTTAAACAGGCGGAGCTGGACGATGTGATTTTAAGTATGCTGGATAAATATCAGCTCCCTTACCACTTGCTTGAAATTGAAGTCACCGAAACCGTTGTTATCGAAAATGAAGAAGAGGCGATTAGAATACTTACGCGATTGAGCCAGGCCGGTATTCACATTTGGATAGATGACTTTGGCACAGGCTATTCATCACTCGGTTATCTGCGTAAACTGCCCATATACGGCGTTAAGATTGACTACTCATTTATCCGCGATATTGATAAAAACGAGGGGGCTCAAAAGCTATGTCAGGCAATCATCGCCATGGCCAATAGTTTAAACTTAAAAGTGGTTGCAGAAGGGATAGAGCAAATCAGCCAAGAGAGCATCGTTAAACGCTTGCATTGTGACTACGCTCAGGGTTTTCTCTATGGTAAGGCGCAACCAGGTGACGTGCTATTAGAAAACTTTTTTGAGCAAAAAGAAAATGAAAATGCTGTCAACTCAGTGCGGGAAGTTGACAGCTCAATTCTAAAAAACTAAACAGCCAAAAAATCAGTATTAACGGCCGAACATACCACCGCCCATACCTGGCGGCATCATACCTTTCATACCGCGCATCATTTTCTGCATGCCGCCTTTACCCGACATTTTCTTCATCATTTTCTGCATCAGGGTAAATTGTTTTAATAGCTTATTCACGTCTTGAATTTGCGTACCAGAGCCGGCAGCAATGCGACGTTTACGAGAGCCTTTGATGATATCAGGGCGAGCGCGCTCTGCTGGTGTCATGGAGTTAATAATGGCTTCCATTTGCACGGTAATTTTATCATCCATCTGACCTTTCACTTGCTCAGATAAATTGCCCATGCCCGGCAGCTTGTCCATCAAGCCCATCATACCGCCCATGTTTTTCATTTGTACCAGCTGCTCACGGAAGTCTTCTAAGTCAAAGCCTTTGCCTGCTTTTACCTTCTTCGCAAGCTTCTCAGCTTTCTTCTTATCGACTTTTTGCTCGACTTCTTCGATAAGCGATAAGACATCACCCATACCAAGAATACGTGAGGCAATACGATCTGGGTGGAAAGGCTCTAACGCATCAGTTTTCTCACCAACACCAATAAACTTGATTGGCTTGCCAGTGATATGACGAATTGACAACGCCGCACCACCACGGGCATCACCATCGGTTTTGGTTAATACCACACCGGTTAATGGCAGCGCATCGTTGAACGCCTTTGCCGTATTCGCCGCATCTTGACCTGTCATAGCATCAACGGTGAATAAGGTTTCAACAGGCTTAATCGCGGCGTGTAGTGCTTGAATCTCACCCATCATGTCTTCATCAACATGTAAGCGACCGGCTGTATCAACAATCAATACATCAAAAAATTGGCGTTTGGCATGATCAATCGCCGCATTGGCAATATCGACAGGCTTTTGCTTGATATCACTTGGGAAGAATTCGACACCGACTTCACTTGCTAAGGTTTCAAGCTGCTTAATTGCCGCCGGGCGGTAAACGTCCGCACTAACAACCAGTACCTTTTTCTTTTCACGCTCTTTTAAGAATTTTGAAAGCTTAGCCACCGAGGTTGTTTTACCTGCACCTTGTAAGCCGGCCATCAAGACCACAGCTGGTGGCGCCGCTTTTAAATCGAGCGCTTCGTTCACTTCACCCATGGCTGTTTCCAGCTCAGTGCGAACAATTTTAACGAATACTTGGCCCGGTGTTAGGCTTTTCGAAACTTCCTGACCGACCGCACGCTCTTTCACTTTTTTAATAAAATCGCGGATAACTGGTAAAGCGACATCCGCTTCTAATAATGCCATACGCACTTCGCGCAGGGTGTCTTTGATATTATCTTCGGTCAGGCGACCACGACCACTGATGTTTTTAAGCGTTTTGGTTAAACGATCGGAAAGATTCTCAAACATGGAAGTCTCAACAAGTGAATTAGGTGAAAAAATCTGCCGCTATTATACGCGTTCAACAGGCAATTAAAATAATTCCCTACGGGTTTTGCGGAAAATAGCTAACGGGAAAGTGTTTGTGATACGCTTGCAAGCGATAGCATGAATATTGGGGCAGATGTGGAAACTGCAAGCTTACTCGTATCAAATTTTATTGCTTTAACGCTAGATGCCAGCCCTTGGCTGCTGTTGGGTTTGTTAATTGCTGGGTTAATGAAAGCTTGGCTACCAAGCCAATTACTGGCTAAACACTTAGGCCAAGGCAATAGCGCGATTGTTAAGGCCGCGTTAGTCGGTGCCCCTTTGCCCTTGTGTTCATGTGGCGTTATTCCCGTTGCGACTGAGCTAAAACGCAGCGGCGCATCATCGCCGGCAACCTCATCGTTTCTCGTCGCAACTCCTGAAACCGGGGTTGATTCAATTACGGTATCTTATGCCATGCTTGGGCCATTTTTCGCGTTATTCAGGCCTGTTTCCGCCGTTGTTTCAGCCATTGCAACTGGTTTTTTGGTAAAAACAGCAAAGCCACTGACAGAACCTCAAAGTAAGTCTGCACAAGCTAAAGGCAGTTGCTGCCATAGCAAAACGCAAGTAGAGGAAGTGCATACCACTGAAACTGCCACCAGCTGCTGTGCATCAACACACGACAAGGCCACAGAAAAAAGTGCTGGTCAGAAAACGCTACAAGGGGTGAGGTATGCCCTTACCCAATTAATTGACGATATCATTAAGTGGCTGTTGGTCGGTTTACTCTTCGCCACCTTAGTCAAAACGTTTGTGCCGACGGAATTACTGACCACTTATGGCAGCGGCATTCCTGCCATGCTGCTGATGATTTTAATTTCAATTCCCATGTATATCTGCGCAACGGCTTCAACGCCTATCGCGGCGGGCTTTATTTTTGCCGGCATTTCGCCTGGAACGGCTCTGGTATTTATGATGGCAGGCCCTGCCACCAATATTTCAACCTTAGGTGTAATTAAAAATGAAATGGGCGCTTCGGTTTTATCGCGCTATCTAGCTGGCATTTCCGTGTCTGCCATTGCTTTTGGTTTATTGCTCGATGAACTCGTGAAAATACTGAATATCGATATTAATCAGCAAATGCAGCACAGTCATGAATTATTGCCGCTATGGCTAAGCGCAGGTAGTGCACTGCTAATATTCACCGCAGCGATTAAACCTATTCGCCGCAAAATACTGAATTAATTAAAGTCAAACATGGCGTTAGGTTATCAATCTGATAAACTGGCGCTGATTTTATAATAAACAGTTGATCAACACTAAATATCAACACGCTAGGACAAATAGTGGATTTTATCGACATTAGCACTTTATTTGCGGCCTTTTGTTATTTACTCGCAACCGCTTCTATTCTCACTAAGTTATTTGACAGCAAAGGCCCTAACCCTATTTGGGTAATGCTTTGTGCTTGCCTTGCCATAGTGCCACACACGCTGCTAACGACAGATTTACTCATGTCTGGCAGTAGCATCAATTTTAGTCTGCCGAATGTGGTTACCTTGGTCAGTGTGATCATCACTCTCTCAATTACAGCGACCGCAATTAAGTACCGCTTGAACTTGTTACAGCCTGCGGCCTATGGCTTTGCAGGTATATGGCTATTGTCGAGCTATTTTCTGCCCGATGCCGCCCACAAACCTTTAACCATCTCAGAAATGGCCGTGATCAGCCATATCACCTTGTCTTTAATTGCCTATTGCGTGTTGGTTATTGCTTGCTTGTATAGCTTTCAGGTGGCCTACATCAATATGAAACTCAAGTCGAAAAACCTAGCTGCGGTTAATCACCTACCGCCACTTATGCTGGTGGAAAGGCAACTCTTTGGGGTTTTAGCGGTGGGCACCATTGCACTGGCGGCGACAAACTTAACCGGTTTTGTTTTTCTAGACGGGCTGTTCAGTGGTGACAATGCTCACAAAACCGTGCTCTCAATCAGTGCACTCGTGATTTACGCAGTCATTTTATGGGGGCATTATCAAAAAGGATGGCGTGGCCATCGGGTGTTAACCTTAACCATAGTCGCAACAGTACTACTGACTCTGTCATACTTCGGTAGCCGATTTGTGAAAGAATTTATTATCCGCTAGTGTCTTGAACAAGAGTTTAAGGTATAACGGTAAACTGATTTTGGCGTCGCGCTTAAAATCAAGGTGTTTGGCAACATAGGACCCCCTTTTTGGACAACATTTCAACGAGTATGCTTTTTATTTTGTTGGGCATACTGCTATTTATTTCAGCCTATTTCTCAGGCTCAGAAACTGGCATGATGTCGATTAACCGATATCGACTCAGACATTTAGAAAAACAAAAACATCGCGGTGCAAAACGCGTTAGCGCTCTGCTAGATAGGCCCGATCGCCTAATTGGCTTGATCCTTATTGGCAATAACCTAGTGAACATTGCCGCCTCTGCCATAGCAACCATCTTAGGTATTCGTTTATTTGGCGATGTCGGTGTCGTTTACGCAACATTTGCGCTCACACTTGTCGTGCTCATTTTCGCTGAAGTGACACCCAAAACCCTCGCAGCGCTATACCCAGAAAAAGTAGCCTTCCCGAGTTCGATTATTCTTACAATACTGCTAAAGATACTTTACCCGCTCGTCGTGCTCGTAAATGCGATTACTAATGGCTTTTTAAGCTTATTAAGAATTAGCTCTGAGCAACGTGAGCAGCACAGTTTAAGTACTGAAGAACTAAGAACTGTGGTGAATGAATCGAGCGCGCTATTACCTGAGCGTGATCAAAATATGCTAGTGGGCATTTTAGATTTAGAAAAGGTCACCGTTGAAGATATTATGATACCGCGCAATGAGCTTGTGGGTATCGACATCAACGAAGACTGGAAGAAAATTCAAAAGCAGTTAACGCAATCAAATCACACCCGTGTGCTCTTGTATCGAGACAACATTGACGATGTTGTTGGCTACGTGCATATGCGTGATGCACTGCGCTTATTATCGAAAAACCAATTTACCAAAGCGACATTGCTGCGCGCTGTACGGGAATTGTATTTTATTCCTGAGGGCACCCCGCTCAATGTTCAACTCCTTAAATTTCAGCACGCGAAAGAACGTTTGGGCTTAGTTGTTGACGAGTATGGTGACATTCAAGGCTTAGTGACGCTTGAGGACATCCTAGAAGAGATTGTTGGCGACTTTACGACAACAGCAGCACCAGCACCTTCTGAAGAAGTTCATCATCAGCCTGATGGCTCCTATTTAATTGATGGCAGTGCCTCAATTCGCGACATCAATAAGGAAATGTCTTGGCATTTACCCACAGACGGGCCGAAAACGCTTAACGGCTTAATCATTGAGTATTTGGAAGATATTCCACAAGCGAAATTAAGCGTAAGGATCGCCGGCTACCCTGTAGAGATCGTTGACGTAAGCGACAACATGATCAAAACCGTGCGCATCATCCCTGAACACTTTTCAGGCGAAACCCCAGAAGAATAAAGGGATACGAGCAATAGTACAAATTTTGCTACTATTGCTCAATTAACCTACTACGCCTGTAAAAACCCAAAGGATCTAAATTTCCACCGAATTGATTCTTTGATCGACACCCTACTGATCATTTTTACAGATATTATTACCCATTCGAGCAAACACCTAGACCACAGAATGTTAGCCACAAACTTATCCACAGGCTAAGCAGTTATTCAACTTTCCACATTTTCTGTGGATAACAAATGCGACCCCGTAAAAATATTGGCCTTGGCTTTTGCAATGTTTTTTTCATAAAAATATCATATTTTTTCACAGGATTTTTTCGCTCAAATTAGCGCCACTGGTAGACCAGAATTGATGATTAGAAGGTAAACACCTTTGGTGCAATAACCCTGCAAGCAGCGTATAAATTTTCTCAACGGTGGGGGAATAAATGTGGTGATAACAAACCAGTTAAGTCAATACCTAACTAAATTGCATTACAGCTAGGTTAAGAGAGAGCTAAAAGAAAGCTGATAGAAGGCTATGAACTAGCCAACAGCATTTGCACCTTATAATCATCACAACAGACAGGTTTCACAACGCGCGGTAATCTCCCCTTTCCCCTCTCCCTTTTCTTTGAAGGTATTACGCAATAGAGAGGCATAAAAAGCCAATTAACTAGATGCATATATAAAGTCATTTCAGTAATGCTCAAACAGGCTATAGAGTTTGCCTGAGCCATCAATACCAAAAGCGCCAATTGATAGCTAATTGATAGCTCACTAGTGACACGAGTGCATGCTGCATTACTCCTATTCCCAGCCAGACCCAAATAGAGAAAAGTTCACACTGCTTAATGGCAATTATTAACACTAATTGCTAGTGGGGAGTATGAGAGCCCTTATATACGCCGACAGGATGCTAGATGACTAGAAGCAAGCTGAGTTGGTTGAACGAATCAGATAGTTTAGGGGGCTAGCTAGCTTCATTTCTCAAAAGCCAAAAAAAAGCCCCGCATAACATGCGAGGCACAAAAAGCTCAATTTATATGCTTTAGGGGGAGAGCTTTAAATAGCAATTGTATTAACTATAGCCCTTGTCTAGCTTTAGTTCGAATTTAGTTTAGCTTTTGTGCTTGCGAACAAAGCGACTGATAATTTCACCATTGCAGTAAATCGCATCGATATTCTTATACTGCGCTTCTGCAGCTTCTAAGCCATTAACGACTGCATCACGGCAGATTTGTGAGGCGAGCGCTTCATCTGCTGCAACAAATTTGAAAACCACATCTTTTACTGACAATACAGCCTGCTCGTCATACTTTGCAGCAAAGCGGCTTAACGATGTTTCGTTACAGTATGTTTTGCGTTTTACTTCGCTGTACTTCATGCCAAGCGAGCGTGCTACCGCTTTTGCTTGGGCGATACCACCTTGCGCAGCGGCCATGCAAAGTTGCGTTTCTGCCGTTTGATCTAAGGCTCTAAACTCAACCTGACTAACTTTTGCAGACGCCGCAAAAGAAACAGCTAATGTTAATACAGCAACTAATAATGATTTCATGGCACACCTCATATACAACGTTTCAATAAAGACGAGTTGTTTAACTCAATTGCTGATTAGTTTATAGACTCTTTACTCTAATGTAAATTAATTATGTAATTTTATTTCATTTTAGGTAAATAAATATCAAAAACGCTTGGTTATATGTAATAAAACAACACAAAACACCAAGCAGCAATAAAAACCTTTAAAATATGACAATTAAGACAGGTAAATAAATTTCACCCATTCTTATAAAAGAGCTAAAACCGCAAACAAAAGAGTATTTTTCGTACAAAGCGAGACATAACGATTACTTTATGATGTTTTTTGGAAGAATATTACAGAATAACGGTATTGTGATAACAAGAGTTCTTAACTGACATATGGCACACTTGACTGCCTCTTACTACCCATCAAGGCTCCCTGCTCTATTCATTACCTCAGAAAGCTATAGGCGTTAATTCCGTATGAGACTGGAATAAGTATGTTAGAGTAAACACACTAGTAGTACGCCAATTCGATTTACGTTGCTGCCCTACTCCCCTCAAAAAGATAATGGAAATGGCAGTAAGCCAAAGGGTTAATGGAATAATGCTGTCCAAGCTAAATTACACAAATGAAGACTATGCTATTCAATCCAGACTTAACGAGTTATTCATTGAGTTGCTAGAGTGTGCAAAAGATAAAGTATTTCCTTATGGAAGAACGTCAAAGGATATTGTACTCGATGGCATATACCCCAACTTTTCCCACCAAAAATGCAAAATATTGTATATAGGCCGGGAGTCTTTAGGGTTAACTGGAGAAAATTATATAGATTTGATGCATCACGCATACAAAGTCGACAAGAGGATAGGAACGCAATCTCTAAATCAACACCAGCTACACTCGCTTAAACTCTCAATAGCATATGGACTCAACCAGAATTGCTGCTCATGGCAAGAGATCCCCCAAGCTACGGAAATTGCAAAAACTTTCGCTAGCGAGCAAGGTGTTAGCTATGCCTTTATGAACTTGTCAAAATTAAGCAATGAGTCTGACGATTGGGCTGTTGATTGGCAATTAGTTGATGGATTTATTGACGCTTTCAAAAATTCAGAGATTAACTTTTTCTCAAAGCAAATTGATATTATTCAACCAGATATCATTATAACGATGAATTTAGAGCAAAGATTGCAAGTTCTTGGTCAAATTACGCCTCTTGAGTACGGTAGCAAAGCTAGCTACTACCTACTAAAAACACCGGAGCGAGAGTATAAATTATTCGATTTATTCCACTTCTCAGCCATTGGAAAATCGCGAAATGAATGTTTTTATACGCCAGTAGTGCAAGGAATTAAGAGATTCACTAGTAACTACATTGAAACTATCAGCAACGATCGATTAGGTCTTTTGCCTAAAATAAACTGCGCTCTTCTTAGTTGGAATGACAGAAACTAAAAAGCCGCTAGTGCGGCTTTTGTTTTATCTTTGAGTCGTTAGCGCCTTACCTTAATTTAACTTAGTATGACCATACTCATTAAGCATATTGGGCAAAATTAAACTAGTTCATTGCCAAGCGCTGTTGATAATCACGCTCTTTTTCAACGTACTTAGTCCACTGCTTGGCAGTTTTGGCAACATCTTTAAAGTTTTGAGCATTAGCAAATGAGGCGATCGCATCATCATAATTGCCCAAGTTAAAGCTTGCCATGCCTAGTGCTAAGTGCATATTACCTTCATTGTCTAAATCACCGCGTTTAAGTGCCGTTTTTGCGGAATCAATCGACTGTTGCCATTTTTCCGTGTTTAAGTAGGCTTGCGCTAGTTGCTCATCAAACTTGCCGTTTTCAGCAATTTCAGCGCCTTTGATCAAGGCCGGAATTGCTTTGTCGTCTTCCTTGGCCATCACATAGGCTTGTGCCATTAGCTGAATGCGTTTTTCATCGGCAATGACAATACCTTTAGCAATCGAGTCATCCAACAGTTTTGCCGCTTTGTACGGTAGCTGATTAAACAAATACAATTGGGCGAGCATGATAATATCGCTAGATTTACTGATATAGCCTGCCTGCCATGCGGTTTCCATCGCACCAAGTTGTTTCTTCTCTTTGCCAATTTCACCGTACATGCCCGCTAATTGGATCCAGTACTGTGGCTTTTGGTATAAACGCACTAGCTCTTCCATCACTTGAGTCACCTTTTCAGGCTGTTTCAGCTCGTAGTAAGCTGCACGTTGCAGAATTAACCAGTTTTCCTTCGGTGTTTCGTCTTTCGCTTTAACCAACTCAATGGCGGCATTGATGTGATTAAGTGCGTCCGCATATTTTTTGTCTTGATAATAGACCTGAGCGAACAAAATATGCTGGGCTGATTGTAGTTCTTTTGCATTATTCATTTGCCACTGCTGTAAGAAGCCAAGCGCCTTACCATAGTCTTGTTGCTGCATTGCTAATTGAGCAAGCGAGTAAACGGTTGATAGGTAAAGCGACTCTGGGATGGCTTCTTGAGCGATAACATTCTCGAAACTAGTGATTGCATTGGCGATATCGTCATTACCGTAATGCATAAAGCCATAGAAATTCCACATCATGGCTTTTTCATAGCTGTTAAGCTGGTTAATGCGCGCTTTTACATCGTCCAATACACCAAAACCAGCCGCTTTGTCGCCACCATCAGCCAATTGCTGAGCGCGGGCGAGTTGGGTGTATACGCGATTTCGCATCGCTGGCACTTTCTTAGAAACGCGCTTGGCTGGCGCTGCCTTTTGTTCAGCGGTATTAGCCGCCTTAGCAACTCCGCCCAACAAGTTGTCGCTTACCACTGGTGCACCGTAAAGTACACCAGCGGCTACTAAGGACATGATTAGCTTTGATTTGTTCATGAGCTGCTCCTATCCGTCAATTTGGAATGTAATTTTGTTTTGTACGCCAGCCACTTCTACTGCAGTACCGTCGACGACTCGAGGTTTGTACTTAAACTTGAGTGCTGCGTCGACTGCCGCGCGGTTGAAGATATCTGCTGGCTGAGCTTCGACGACTTTCGGGTCGCGTACTGAGCCATTCGTGGTTACGGTAAATTCAACAATCACGTAACCTTCAATACCACGAGACTGCGCACGACGAGGATAAATTGGCGCCACTTTTACAATCGGTAAGTAATCGCCATCACCGCTGTCTAAGCTCAAACCACCTGCTAGGCCAGTATCAGCGCTCACATCAGCGGTAAACGCTGTGCTGATTGCATCTGCGTTCGGGTTTGCCTGCTGCATTTGCGGTTGCTGCATTGGTGGCGGTGGAGTTTGCGGCTTAGGTGGCTTTTGAGGTTTACGCTCTTTCTTTTGTACCGTTTCTTCTTTCTTTAAACGAATAAAGTCGAGCACGTTACCACGTGGTGGTTCAGTTAACGCGTCTTTACCACCAGTGATCAAGGTTTGCATACCCCAAAGCAAGACAAAGGTCACGCTAACAGCAAGCGCTAACGCGATGCCGTAACGTGGTAAAGCGCTTGGTGCTAATGAGTTTGTAGCGCTGCTATTTGACGTTACACTAGTGCTCATCGATTATGCCTCTTGAGCAGCAATTGATACATCAAACACACCAGCGGCGCGAGCAGAGTCCATAACTTTGATCAGCACATCCGTGGTTGCTTTTTTATCAGCTTGAATGACCACTGTCCCTTGTGGGTTTTCTGCTTTTAAGCGTTCAATGTTCGCTTGTACGGCACGCACATCAACACGACGTTTGTTGATCCAAATTTCGCCCTTGTCACTAATCGCAACAAGAATGTTAGCGCGCTCTTTTTTGACTGCTGTCGCAGCTTCTGGACGGTTAACTTCAATACCCGCTTCTTTAACGAATGATGCGGTAACGATGAAGAAAATAAGTAGGATAAATACCACGTCCAGCATCGGCGTCATATTAATTTCTTCTTGTTCTTCCTGTTCTTGTAAAACTTTTGCTAATTGAGAACGCATAGTTCTAACCCTTATTTTGGCTCCAGCTTAATGCTGAAGCACAAGTGAATCTTCTAATTGCTCGGTTCTGCGTTTGGTTTTGCGTTGTAACCAAGTCACCACAAAAACACCCGATAATGAACCGACCATACCAGCCATGGTTGGAATAGTGGCGCGAGATACCCCTGACGCCATTGAGCGCGCATTGCCGCTACCAGAAATTGCCATTACGTCGAATACTTGAATCATACCCGTTACGGTTCCCAGTAGACCTAGCAGTGGACATAGCACGACTAGGCTCTGAATCAAGGCTACATTCTGATTAAGCATTTCCGTTAAGCGCGATACTTGCGCAATTCGGATTTGCTCAGCATGCCAGGAGCTTTTATCGGCTCTTGCTTGCCAGTTGGCAATGACTGATTTTTTAATGCCGTTGTACGTTTTTAAGAAAAAAAACAAACGTTCGAAAATCAGTAACCACATAAGGCAGATAACGCCGGCGATCACGGTCAATACCTGACCACCGGTATCAAGAAACGCGCTGATACTATTCATCATTTCGATGAATATAATCATGTTTACGCTCCTTTCTCTGCACGCTCTGCAACAATGCCAGCGCTTTGCTGCTGAAGAATATTGATAATGCCACGGCTACGTGTGGTTAAGATGGTTGAAATAAATACCATAGGAATCGCTACAACTAAGCCAAGTACTGTGGTAACAAGCGCTTGTGAGATACCGCCAGCCATTAATTTCGGGTCACCTGTACCAAACAAGGTAATTGCTTGGAAGGTATTGATCATACCGGTTACTGTACCTAGTAGACCGATAAGCGGTGCGACCACTGAGATGATCTTGATCATGGTTAAGCGTGAGGTAAGCTGGGGCACTTCTTTTAAAATACGTTCAGAAAGTTTTAACTCTAAGGTTTCTACATCAACGTCTTTGTACTCTTCTTTTGCCATTAGCACACGGCCTAGCGGGTTATCGTTAGAAGGCGTTGCCGTTTTAAGCTGACGGTTAACTTTGTTGCCCACTAGGAATAATGCGATGAAGCGCTCTAGCGCAATAAGTAAACCAATCGCACCAATCGCCAAAATCACGTAACCGACAGGGCCACCTTGGTCAACACGCTCTTGCGTATCAGGCGCCTGTACTAACAGGCTTAAAATTGAACCACCTGTTGGGTCTAACGCAAATGCTACTTGTTGCGTGCCTTGTGAAGGGTTAGCTGCAGTCATATCAGCCGCAGTACCTAAGTAACGACCAGAAGGCTGACGAATGAGCTCAGCAACACTGCCTGTCTCACTGATAAATTCTAGGTACTTGTTGTTCGCCACTAAGTTGAAGTTACCAATACGCGTCACGGTTGCTGTTTGTTTTGAACCGTCAGCTAACACTACTTCGCGATCGAAACGCACTACTTTTGCACTTTCCGTCATTTCACGTTGTAATTCGAACCAGATCTTTTCAATTTCTTCAATTGATGCAAGCTTTGACGAAGAACCCATAGACTGAGCAAACTCATCTAAGAACGCTTCACGGCCAGGGATTTGTGCAGAAATAACTGAGTTTTGGAATTTGCTTTTGGTATCGCCAGCCACTTGCTGGAGTACACCGAATAGCTCTTTTAACTCACCTAAACGCTTGTTTAACGCGTCTTGGCGATTGGCTAATTCAATTTCGTTGTTTTGGAAGCTAGCTTCTAGCTCAGTACTTAGCTTGATTTGGTTGTCACGCTCGTTAGTCGCATTTGCTAGTAACTGGTCTTGCTCAGATTTACGGGCCATAAAGTCAGCTTCACGCTGTTTATTTTGCTGAGTTTGTGCAACTTTACCTTGCGCTAATTGCTCAAGTAATTGGTCTAGGCTAGTAGCTTCTTGAGCGTTAGCAGCAAAAGCAGCAGAAGTTAGGGTTACTGCTGCCAAGAAAGTTGAAACGTGCTGTTTAACACGGTTTAAAGATTTCATTTTCAGAGTAACTCCCATTAATTCAAGGTATGAGCTTTTGCGGCTGAAGGCTTACTTACGTTAACCGGCACAACGACGAGATCCGGTGCTAATTGTTTGCGGGCAATGCGTAATGCCTTGTTAATGTCTGTGCGGTAGCCAGCGTCTAGGTCGTCCCAGCTTTTGGTGTCTGTGTTCCAAGCGCCCATGCGTGAACCGTCGCGCGTTTGATAAATGTATGCAACGCGGCCAATGCGTAAGAAATCAACATCCATTTCTCTGCCATCTAGCTCAAGTAAATCGCTGTACGCTTCAATCGTGCGGCCGTAATCTACTTCTACTTGATAGGCTTCCATCACACGGCGGAATTTTTCAGAAGCAGAGATATCAGCGCGCTCCATCATTGCTTTTAAGTTAGCAACGCGGGTACTGCGCTCTTCTGCCAGGAAAGGTACATCTAATGAAATAAAGGCTTCTAGCGTATCAATCATACGCGCCATAAGCGGTGATACTTGACGCTCAATAATGCTTACTTGCTCCATTGAACTTGCTAAGTCTGCTAATTCCGTTAGCTGGTTATCAATTTGCTTTTGCATTTGACCGTTATAAACGTTCAAACCATCAATTTCTTTGTTAACCGCTTTAAACTGCTGAAGCTTGCTTTGAATTTGATCGGCAATTTTATCGATTTTTTGTTGTGATTTGCCGGCAGATTGGTTGATTTCCTGGCCTGCTTGCACCGCTCGATCTAGCTGCTCAGACTGAGCAGCAATAGCAGATGATGCCATGCTTGCCATACCCACAAACAACCCAGCTTGCGCCAGTTTTGACAATTTCATAAGAATAAACCTTAGAGTATTTAATAAAATGCGTTACTTGTGTGGTGAAGCACACGACTAACGAATAAAGCTATAAAAATAGATGGTACGAATTTTAAGTTTGCAATGTGACGTTTGTGTTTCGGCAATGTTTCACCTTTATTAAATTACAGTAAGGTGACGTTTTTCTTACCATTTTCAAAATACCGTAATAAAAGTCTTCAACAGGCATTGGCTAGCATAAATCCCGCTTATTCAATGAGTTTTAGGAACTATTAATTTTTCTTTAGGTCGGATAACTTAGTGAAATGGCGGTAGATTAAGTGGTACTGAGTCAAACAGCTTTACTCGATGCTGCTACTTGCTGCTCGCATAACAAATTGAGAGGGAGAAAATAACAACCAATGGAAGTTAAGAAATCATTATTCAAAGGCTTATTGGTTTGCTGCCTGCTAACCAGCCTGATCGCTTGTTCATCTATGTCGTTTGTTGGCATGTATAAAATGAGTCAAATGGATCCTATGACCATAGATCCTGCGCAAATTCGCGTTGCGCTAAAAACTGACCAGACTGTTGAAGTGAAAAAGGGCGCCGCTACCATCACTTTTCAATATCAGAGCGAAGATCAATCGATCAATATTGATAAAGTATTTGAAGTGGTAATAGACCATCAAAACGAAGCGGCGTATGCCCTGTTTGGTAAACTCAAACCGACAGAAATTGTTACGTCACTTTCATTAACGCCCGAAGACGCAAAACTGTTCCGCCAGTTCCAACAAACCATAGCTAATCACAAAGCTAACGATGGCAAGGGCACTGGCTCTTTTGGTTTAGGGCTCACGGACTTTTGTTTACCTGATCCCATGCCTAATACCAATTGAAATAACTACTTAATCATTCAGCGAGAATTAAAAGGCTTAGAGGCACAGGTTATATGCTCCATGCATAACCTAAGTACCTACATCCATGTAGGCAAGGCATTAATTGCAGAGAATGGTCGCTCCCTTGTCAAAATTAATAACGCAGCATATGAGCCTTTTAAACTCGCCCTTTGGGAGCGTGGCAGCGTCGCGATAACTACGCCAAATTGATGAGATGTAGAACAACTATATCAACAAAAATTTGGCTTGTTCTCCCACCGCTGACAGCGCTCTGAATTGATCAATTAATTAATTCAATTGGTATAAACGGGAGCTTTTGGTAGATGTCTACCTGCAAACCGATCAGCAAGACGGCTTCTTTAAATTCCTAAGTGATGTAGATATAAAAGAACAGGCAAAAGCGTTGGAAGAAAAAGGTAATTCGTTAAAGTGTCGCGCATAACTGGTTAACGGGCACTTTGGCTAGTATTTAATTAAGCAGTGAAGCAGCTTGGTATTAATTCGCTCAAAGCTGGCTTCACTATTTTTATCTGCGTTAGCTATTTTAGCGAGCGCCACCAGCGCTCACTTGATATGACATTATCTGTGGCGCTGTCTGTGTCGCTATCTGTGGCATTAGCTTTAAAATAAATTAGCGCAAAAAATTCACCAAAAACAGGAGTTGAAAGCTCAACACTATTTTCTTCTGCCAGTTTAGCGATGCGCTCTAATGGTTCATCCCAGTCGTGTAGCGCTAAATCAAAGGTGGCATTATGAATGGGCATCATAACTTTGCCTTGTAAATCCAAATGAGTTTGCAAGCTCTCTTCCGGGATCATATGCACCCCTTGCCACGCTTCGTTGTAAGCGCCCGTTTCAACAAAAGTTAAATCAAACGGACCATACTTTTCGCCAATTTCCTTAAAACCTGAGAAATAACCGCTATCGCCACTAAAAAAGACGTTAGTTTCTGGCGCGCGAATCACAAAGCTTGCCCACAGCGACTGATCGCGATCAAATAAACTGCGACCTGAAAAGTGCTGGGTTGGCGCGGCGATAAATTCGATACCTTGGTAAGTGAACGACTGCCACCAATCCAGTTCAACGATTTTACTGGCATCAACGCCCCATTTGATCAGCTGGTCACCAACCTTGAGCGTAGTAATAAATTGCTTGGTTTTATTTTTCAGCTGAGCAATTGAGTCTTTATCGAGATGGTCGTAATGATTATGGCTGATCAGTACGATATCAACGTACGGAATGTCAGCTAATTCAATTGGCGACTCATGGAAACGCTTAGGCCCTGCCCACTGCACAGGTGACGCCCGTTCACTAAACACGGGGTCAACCAAGATAACTTGCCCGTTAACTTTCAGTAACAGCGATGAATGGCCAAGCTTAACGCCAGTATTATCTGGTGCAGCGAGCACCTCATCAAAAGAGAACTTAGTGACAGGCAAAGCAACCGATGGCATAGCCGCACTTCGCTTACCACCAAAGTGCTTTTTTAAAAAGGTTGCGATGGTTTTTGAGTCAACAATGTACTCAAATTCGGTATTTTCAAACTTTGCCATGAACTTGCTTTGCCCGCATTAATACTTTCGACACTTTCAACACTCTCGCCGTTTATTCACTAGCTCGCTGCTAGTCTTTGGTTAGACAGGCTATTCTAACATTGACTAGGCGTATGCAAATAACACCAAACATAATAAATTATGCGACTGAGTTAATACTCCGCTACAACTCTCGCCACCAGCGGTTGTTTGCTTGTGGATTAGCTAAATCAAAAAACTCACCAAAAATCGGCGTTGCAATCGTTACCTGATTCGACTCTGACAACTGGGTGACGCGCTCAAGTGGTTCGTCCCAGTCATGTAGCGCCAAGTCAAAGGTGGCATTGTGAATCGGCATCATCACCTTACCTTTAAGATCAATATGCGCCTGCAAACTCTCTTCTGGCAGCATATGAATCTCCGACCAAAGCTTGTTATAAGCACCAGTTTCAACAAAGGTTAAGTCAAATGGCCCGTATTTCTCACCAATCTCAGCAAAGCCACTAAAGTAACCACTATCACCGCTAAAGTAGACATTAATATCAGACGTTCTGATCACCCAACTTGCCCAAAGCGTCAAATCACGGTCCATTAAACCACGACCTGAAAAGTGCTGTGTTGGCGTCGCAATATATTCAACGCCATTAACCTGCGTTTTCTGCCACCATTCAAGCTCGGTAATTTTCTCTGCTGCTACGCCCCATTCACGCAAGTAGTCTCCCACTCGCAGTGGCACAACAAACTGACCTACTTTTTCTTTAAGCTGCTTTATCGCGCCTTTATCTAAATGATCATAATGATCATGGCTAATGACCACGACATCAACCTGCTCAATATCAGCCAGTTTGATTGGTGGCTGGTGAAAGCGCTTTGGCCCAGCCCACTGCACTGGCGAAACACGTTCACTGAAGACAGGATCGAGCAAAATAACCTGCTCGTTTACTTTCATTAGCACTGAAGAGTGTCCTAACTTAACCGCACTGTTATCGCGCACGGCACGAATTTCTTCAAATGTTAGCGGTTTAATCGGTAAAGTTGATGGTGGTACAGGTGCAGCACGCTTGGTGGTGACATACGACTTGATGATTTCCCAGAACACACCGAAATGCGTTTCATATTGCGTTTCGGTATTGTGAAATTTTTGCTTTGGTGTTTCAGCTTGGTTAAACCAAGAGAAAATAGACAATGCCATCACTAGACCTCCAATCCAAACTAATTTTGATTTCACTAACTTTGACTCTTTAGCGGCGCTCACAGAACAACCCTTTAAGTAAACTATTCGGTGTAGTTTAATTATCACTCAACCAAAAGTAAACTAAAGAGTGTAAAAAAGAATTGAATTAGTTGTTATAACTAAGAAGTGAAATGACATACACCATTCCCTCAACGCGAAACAAAATAAAAGATTTCATGAGCCCTATATACTCAAACTAATGCCTGGGTAACGCACTTCAAGCGTTTATTCGCGTCACTTTTGTTACATATGAAAAGGTTACATATGAAAAGTTTAGTAAATCGAAAGTCTAGCCTCAAAAAGCGAGTTATTTACTCGGTAAAGTTAAATTAGGGGAGCTAATTAACTGCTGTACAGCTTGATAGGCATTGTCTTGAAAGTCTCGGTTGTCAATATCCGAAAATAGCCTGCCTTGCTCACCAATAACTCCTGTTAACCCGCGTAAACTTGCATAAAACCCACCGCTTCGGAACTCGCTATTGAATAAGCCATCGACATAGCGCTTAGCGCCAGTTTCGATACCGTGCACCTTGCCCAATAACAGCATAAATCGCATCATGGTTTTCATCACTAGCTGCTTAACGAAAGGTAAGGTATTAAAACCGTCAGTCCCAACAGTTGCCCCTGGACTCATGGTAATAAATCTAAGGTTTGGGTGCTGACGTGCCATTGCTGACATCCACATAGCTGCCATATACTTGATTGAACCATAGTGATCTGTAGCATCTTTGTTACCTTTAAACTGGCTGCCCTCAAATAAACTACCATTGGCAATCGCGGCAAATTCATCAACCGATGAAGTTGCCAAATTTGGCCGTTTCATGCCCATTTCTTCAACCCCACGAGCGGCCTCAGAGCCTGCATATAAGGCTGCATATTTAAGCTTTCCTGCTTCAATAAGCTGCTCAGTTAGCAGCGCATGGCCAAGTAAATTCACCGCGAAAATATTAGTCACACCGTCGCTGGTTAGTTGATCGTATTGACGACCACCAGTGCCTCCGGCATTCATAACCAAGGCATCAATACTTTCTGGTAGTCGCTTAACTGCCTGACGAACAGAGTTAAGATCGCTGACATCGATAAGTAAGATTTCGAAAATATTCCTGCCAGTTGACGCCGCTAACTCGGTTTGCGCGGCCTTTGCTTTTTCTTTATTTCGACAGCCTAGATAAATTTTTTCAATGTCTGGCTTGGCAGCGAGTTGTTTCGCTGCTTCTTTACCTAAGCCGGCATTTGCACCAGTTATAAGTACACTTTTAATCATGTTGAATCTCCAAAGCTTTATCTAAATATAAAAACTAAAAAGCGAGGTGCTTTAATGGCAATAAGATTAATCAATCGTCGATTGTGTTTTTTGATATTTCTTGCGGTCTTTAAATTTGCCTTGATAAAACGACCACAAAATTTAAGTGCAACTGAGCGATTAGGTTGGCTTAATACGAGAAGACGAGATACTGAGATGAAGGTCAGAGGCTTAAGTTAAGAGGCGTAAACCTAGTGACGAAAACGATTATTTCAGGTCAGCCACTAGGGATAGCTTTTAGGTTTCACCATTAGGCTTTGGGCACAATGGGAATATTTAAATAAATTTTATTGTTAGGATCTGCATCATTAAAGCTCGCGGGCAATAATTCAAAGTCTGGTTTTTCTGCATACTCATAGTCACTTTTTGGTAACCAGCTTCCCCAAATATACCTCAGGGTATCCTCAAGCTTAGCCAGTGGCCCGATATGAGTGAATCTTGCGTATCGCTGCGCGCTCAATTCACGGGTGATCATGCCCTCTGGCACTTCGCCAAAATTAGCCACTTGCGCCGCGCAAATATAGACAAACGTCGTGTTATCTTCAGTTTCTTCATAGGCTTCGTAAATGCCAAAAAAATCAGTACCGACCCGGTTAGGAATGCTGTTGCGATAAGGGGCAAATGCCGACCAAAGTTTAGGTAAACTCAAGGCGCCATCATCATACTGGCTAGCAATGCCGACAATTTTCATCGCCGGCTGGTCAATAATTTCCGGCGCCATAGTGAGGTTGTTTTGCAGATAATCTAATTCGCTTTCACTAAACGGCTGCTTGTACAAAAGACGAAACGGCTCATTGATTTTGCGATACTGGGCTGGCGTGATGTTAAATTGTGCTTTAAAGGCGCGTGTAAATGCTTCTTGTGAGTCAAACTGACAATCTAACGCTAACTCCAATATGCCAACTTCTTCGGTGAGTAATCGGCGCGCCGCCATTGTTAATCGGCGCTTGCGCAAATACTCTTTCGGTGTGTCTCCAACCAATGCTTTAAATACCCTGCTGTAATGATAGGTGGAATAGTGCGCAGCAGCAGCGATCTGATGAACACTGATTTTCTCATCTAAGTGCTGCTCGATATAGTCGATACTGTTAAAAAATCGCTGCATAACCTTGTCCTGTTGTTCGTGTTAAACCAAAAGCGCGTCATTGTCGGCTAACTCATTTTCGGCGTAATCTTTTAGACCCGCCAGTAGTTTGCCAAAAGCGACAGGAAAGATCAGTCTTAGCAGCGGATAAAACGGGTAAGCCAATATTTTAAGTTGTGGCGATGCTGTCCAAATTACTTGGCAACTAGTGCTGTTAACTGCACGCACTGACATTTGCACATGGTTTTGTTTAAGCGGCACAATTGCAGGGTTGTTTACCGGTAACACGTCAAATGAAATGGTTTTGTTTTGCTCACTAAACTGGGTAATCACCTCTTTCACTTTGGCACCATTTGGGTTCTTACTCAGATCACACATTCGCCCTTGCATTGGTGCGCCTAGCTCACTGTCGCCCGCCCCAATAGCGGCTGAATGAGGAATTGGTCCCATCCATAAGTGTGCTTTATCAAACTGATGGGCAACCAAGTGCCACACTTGTTCAGCCGACTTGTTGATGGTAACTGATTTGGTAATCTTCATAGTAACTCCTTACGCGTTAAATAAAATCTAACTAGCCTTAGCTAATAGCGTTACTGTAAAGATTCTTCGGACTTAATTTTTGATATTTCTTGCGGTATTGATATGAGCAGACAATTTGCATTATTTACAACACATAAAAAAGGCGACCTATGGTCGCCTTTAGAAAATGGATTGGGTTGAGAAGGCTAATCGAATTCCCACTTAAATTGAACATCAAAACCAATACCACGAGTTTCGCTGCGCAATAAGGTGTTATCAAATTCAATTTCTTTTTCTTCATCAAGCAGGTTTTGCACTTTAAATTTCAACTGTGTTGAGAAGGTTGGATAGAAAGTGTAAACCAAGTCTAACGAGTGGAATGGTTGCTCATATGAGTCATCTTTATCATCAATACCAGGGATGATAATACGCTCACCAAACACGTTGTACGCTAAGTTAACTGTGTGGTTACCATTTGGATGATCGTAACCAAGATTAAGGTTAACCACGTATTCAGAATGACCCGTCATACGGCGTGTTGGGTTGGTAATTGATGTCGAAACACCGGTTTGCTCAACCACTTTTTGTGTATCGATTTGAATCTCTGAATCAGATAGCGTTACGTTACCTGACAAGAAAATATCGTTACCAATACCGCCCATAAAGTCGCCCCACAAATTGTGAATGAAGGCAAAGTCTTTCATGAACTCAACCTCAACACCATATACTTCCCCCTCTTCCGCATTGGCGATACGAATAAGCGGAGGACCATCTTGCGCTGGTGATTGCACAGACTCAATCGGGTCAGTCATATCTTTGTAGAATAAACCTACCGATAGGTTTTCACCTGTGTCTAAGTACCATTCCCAGCGTAAATCGTAGTTTTTCACCTTTGTGCTGCGTACCGAAGGTGTACCACCGATAGGGAACTCTGTTAGCGGGTCAATATAGGTTGCTGGTGCGACTTCACGAATATCAGGGCGAATAGTTGTTTCACCGTAAGATGCGCGGAATTGCATGGTTTCATCAAGAATATAGGTTAACGCTAGTGCGCCAAACACATCATCTTCTTGGAATGCTAAAGCTGCTAAATCTTCTACCGTAGGCTCAGCTGGTAAATCAAACTGACCCGTTGCAGGGTCAAGTGGCGCAACCACTTGGCGGAAGTCTTCCCAACGCACACCGCCGCTTAAACGCCATGTGTTGTCAAAGAATACATCTGCTTCAAAGTAGTAAGCATCAATCTTCTGCGCTGATAAGTAATCATCACCCGCCACCGAGGTGTCACGAATAATTTGCTCCGTACCATTTAACGGCTGATTTAAAACAACATCGTCAGTTAAGATCTCGTTCATCTCAAAACCGGATAAATCAAGGCCGTTAAACGCTAGTGTATTGACATCAATACGACGGGCAAATGCTTGACGCGTTTTCTCGATGTAATTTGCACCCGCCTTTAGTTCAACCTCAGTTGTGTCGAACGTTAGCGGTAGCGACACATTAACGAATACGTTTTCAGCATCATCATCTAGGTTTTGGAAAGTATAACGAGAGGCAGTTGTCGCATTACGCAATGAACTTTCGTTTTCTAAATCGAAGACACCGTCTTCATTTTCGTCCGCTAAAATATAGCGAGTTGAAATATTACCCGGTGCATAACGATTTGAGCGTGAGTCTGAATACATCCAGTCAATGCCCAAGAAGTTCAGCTCAGGGAAAGTATGGGTACCGCGCAATTGGTTAACAATCAGCTCACGCTCTTCGTAAGTGACTTCTGAATCGCGAACACGTAATCCGTCAGTCAACAATACATTGTTGGTGTTACCTAGCTTGTCTTTGATTTGGTCTTTAGTGTCATGCAAGATGATTGAGCTAAAATCTAACTTGTGATCACGCAAGTATTCAATACCTAAGTTGAACATGCCTGACCATTTAACCGAGTGCTCAGTTGACACCACATCGTCAAAACCACGCACTAAATCGAATGAGCCGTCAGGGCGAAGTACGAAATCTTGACCTTCATATTCCTCCGATACTTGCCACTCATTGTCGTAAGATAGCGCTGTTAAGAAACCGTAGCGGAAATCACCCGCATCGAAACGGTTACCTAAGGTCAAATCTAAGCCGACATCAGGATCTGGATCTTCTGATTGCGGGTCATAGTCTTTATACAAATCAGCAGCAATCGCGCGATTATCAGCTTGTGATAACTCGCCTAGCGCATCAAAGTTACTCCATAATTGGCGCAGTGCTGCTGGTGCTTCACGAGTACCATCGTCAATACCGTACCAATCGTCGCCACCGCCCTCGTAGGTTAAACCATTTGAACTGTTATCTGTATTGCCACCAATGTTGCCAGCAATATTGAAAACCAATTGCGAAGGAATCGACTTTAAGCGGATATCAACGTTACCACCACCGAAATGCGCTTGCATTGATGGTGAGTAAGATTTTTGCACCGATAATGATTCGATAATTGATGACGGGAATAAATCCAGCGGAATAACAGTACGTGTTGGATCCGGCGATGGTACAGAAGCACCGTTTAAGGTGGTGCTTGAGTAGCGTTCACCTAAACCGCGAACATAGATGAATTTGCCATCGACTAGCGTTAAGCCAGTAACACGTCGAAGAGCTGCGGCAGCGTCGCTGTCACCTGTTCGTGAAATTTGCTCGGCACCTAAGATGTCGGCGACGAACGCTTGGTTTTTACGTTCTTCTATTACCGCACTGGCGGTACCTTTTAAACGACTGACTTTGACAACGACTTCCTCTATTGCCGCTGCTTCGTCAGCTTCCTGTGCCGTCGCTTGAACACCAGCTAAGCCAGACAATACCGCCACAGCTAAACTTGATAATCCAAAGCGCTTAATATTCGTGTTCATTTCAAACCTCTTTAGAATGGCTGACCTGCTAATGCTTGTTGGTCAGTTGCTAAATGGATACTGAGAGTAGAGAGTTCAGGCTAAGATAAAATGCCGCCAACTGAGCGCTGGCGGCAATCACTTATCTCATCAAATCGTTATTCATTGATGGGGCTCAGATTACTCTAGACCAACAGTCCATCCTGCAGTCCAATCGTTGTCTTCTGATACCGCGCCGATGTGGTTAGCGTTGTCGAAGAACGGGTGTGAACCGAAGCTGTATGGTGTGGTTGTGTCGATAGTGTAGATACCGTTAACAACGTCTGCTACGCCAGCTTCTGTGCTGTTATCAGCGTTAACATTTAATACCCAATCCATTAGGTCAAATGCACCTGATGAGCTGTCTTGGCTCTTGAAGTTTTCGCTACAAGCAAATACTGAGTTAGTAATTACTGTGTCGCCAGCGATTGCTTGGTCAACCGTTGTACCTGCTTCTAGCTCTAAACACTCACCTGCTGCGTTAGTGACAACAAAGTTGTGAAGTTGAGCGCGAGTACCTTCACGTAAGTAAATACCTTCAGAGTCTTTGTCAGCAGTATCAAAGCTGTTACCAATAATGGTCATGTTAGCAATCGTTGGATTTGACTGAGGTTGCTTGCTTGGGTTTGAACCATCGTTGTCAGCTTCGATTGCACGGTTAGCTTCGCCGCCGTTTTCATCGTGCTTAACAAGAACGTACTGCATGTTACCGCGGTAACCGTTGTCCCAGTCAACTGAGTCATCTTTGTTTGATGTTAGTACCACGTATTTCGCGTTAACTGCACCACCGAAGAATTCAACACCGTCATCTGCATTTTCGTGTACTTGGATGTACTCAACGGTTGTACCTGAACCTACACCGCCGAAGGTAATACCGTTTAACTCGTTATCTGGTGCGATTTCAAAACCAGCGTGCTTAACTACAACGTAGCGTAAGGTACCTGAGTTATCTTCCCAGTTCTCAGTAGTATCAGCACCACCGAATACAGCACCTTCTTCGACACCTTCTACTTGCAGTGCACAGTCAGAGCCGTCAGATGGACACTTGTTTGAAGGCGCGTTACCCAAGATAACCATACCGCCCCATTGGCCAGAGCCAGTCGCTTCGCCATTAACGTCTTGGCTAGAAGTAAAGGTAATTGGATTTGCTGCTGAGCCTAGTGCTTCAATTTTTGAATCACGGCTAACCACAATGTAGTCACCACCAGAGCGGCCAAAAACGGTTGTACCAGCTTCAATTGTTAAAGTTGCTGAATCAGCTTTGTCGTTGCCCACGAATACCGGGCCGTCTAATGCGTATAAGTTGCCAGACGTTAGCGTTAAGTCAGAAGTGATAGTGCCTGAAATTTCACAGGTTGTGTTACCTGCAACCGGTGCAATCGCCGTAGTACCTGTAGGACAACCTTCTTGCTCAGCTGGTGCAGTAATAACACCACCACCGAAGCCGAATGCCCAACCTTGACGCCAGTCGTTAGTACCGTCGAAAGCACCTTGGTAATCGGTTGAATCAAACCAAGTATCAATTGCCGCTGGATCTTGACCTGCACCCAATAGCGGAGACTGCGCACTAGGTACACCGTTTTCATCAACTAAAATTGATGAACTTACAGCGTTTGAAGGCTCCGCAGTAAACCAAGCAGCTAGATCAAAATCACCTGCGTTTTTGAAGTTTTCGCCGTTAGTACATGCCATGGTGCTGTTTTGCATGACAATGGCACCAGACTCGGCATTAGTCACAGTTTGACCTGCTTCAAATTCTAAACACTCACCCATCTCAGACGGGCCTGTTACTACTGCGTTGTAAATTTTTGCTGAAGTACCTTCGCGTAAGTAGATACCTTCAGAATCTTTATCAGCCGTGTCGAAGTTGTTACCCATAATTGTCATGTTAGCAATAGTTGGGTTAGACATTGGCTCTTTGTCTGGCGTTGAACCGTCGTTATCTGCTTCGATTGCGCGGTTAGCTTCGCCTGCATTCGCTGCGTGCTGTACGAAAATGTGCTGCATGCGACCACGGAAACCGTTATCCCAGTCGATGCTGTCGTCGCGGTTACCGGTTAACACTAAGTGTTTAACATCTACCGCACCACCGAAGAACTCAACACCGTCATCTGCATTCGCGTGAACTTGTAAGAAATCAACGGTAGTACCTGAACCAACACCACCGAATGTCACACCATTTAGCTCGTTATCAGGTGCAATTTCAAAACCAGCGAACTTAACAACAACGTACTTAAGTACACCTGAATTATCTTCCCAGTCAGTACCACCAAATACTGCACCCTCAGCAACACCTTCAACTTGCAGAGCACAGTCAGAACCGTCTGAAGGACACTTGTTAGATGGCGCATTACCTAGAATAACAATACCGCCCCATTGGCCAGCAGTAGCTTCTTCACCTTTAACATCTTGTAAAGAAGTGAAGATAATCGGCTCTTGGCGCGTACCTTCCGCCATGATTTGTGCATCACGATGAACGACAACGTAATCATTACCTGATTGGCCAAATAATACTGTACCTTCTTCAATCGTTAAGGTTGCGCCTGCTTCAACTTCTAACGCACCACTAATGGCGTAAAATACTGGCTTGCTGCCGTCTGATTTAGCTAGTGTCGTATTTTCAGACACTTGACCATCAATCACTTGTACTTGAACGTCAAAACCTACTGCTGCACTTACTTCAGCTGATAATGAAGAAGAAGGGATACCCGGTAAATCAACACCAGTGTCAGGGTTAGTTGGTGCTGGGTTGGTGATGTTAGTGTCACCTACTGAGTTATCAACATTTGAAGAAAGTTCAATATCACCGCCACAACCGGCTAGTACCAAGGCAGCTGAAACTGCACTTATTTTAAATAGGTTTGTTAATTGCATTTTGTTACCTGCTCCGCAGAAATTAGTGTTTACATTTGCATGTTTTAATTAGAATTGCGGCTAATGCTACGAGTGAAAAATGACAGAAATGTTTTGGAAATATGTACTTTTTATTGACGAAAAGTTACAGACAGATGACAGAAATCCAGCAACTTGAGGTATTTAGGCCGTTGCAGACAGTTACACCAGAGATGATTTACCGATGAGTGCAAGCTCAGTGAAACAGTATTAAAGTCTAATATTTCACGATTAGTACAGTTTCATGACAACACGATAAATACAGACTCGCGATTTACATCGCATTATTTATTTACTTACAAGCTCGTCGCTTTTTAGTATCTTACGGACTTATACCAATTGAATTAATTAATTGAGCAATTCAGAGCGCTGTCAGCGGTGGGAGAACAAGCCAAATTTTTGTTGATATAGTTATTCTACATCTCATCAATTTGGCGCCGTTATCGCGACGCTGACACGCTCCCAAAGGGCGAGTTTAAAAGGCTTATATGCTGCGTTATTAATTTTGCTTTGCATGCAAAAAGGAGAATAACCATTCTCTGCAATCAATGCCTTGCCTACATGGATGTAGGTACTTAGGTTATGCATGGAGCATATAACCTGTGCCACTAAGCCTTTTAATTCTCGCTGAATGATTAAGTACTTATTTCAATTGGTATAATAGTAATTTTCTAATCACTTTCTCATCATATCAAAGGGCTAAATATGAAAAAATTGATTGTACCTGTTATGCTATCGGCACTTGCATTTTCCACGCCGAGTTTTGCGAGTCATCCGATGTGCGGTAAAACCGAGCTGGCTGAATTAATGGGCGATATGAAAGACAGCATGAAGGCTGTGAAAAAAGCAGTAAAGTCAGGCAATATTGGTGAAGTATCAAACATTGCAAACAATTTGCTAACCGCCGTAAACCAGTCAACTGATCTAGTGCCTTTAGCGATTAGCGATCAAAAAAGTCTGTCAGCAGAGCAGCAAGCTGATTTCAAAAAATACCAAAAAGGCATGGAGTATTTAAAGTCGGCGGTAACTGAGCTAGCTTCAGCACAAGATTTACCAGCGATTAAAGCTGCCTTAGGTAAAATTGGCAAGGCCAGTAAAAAAGGTCACAAAGCATTTAAAATGGATTGTGACGATTAGCCCAAGCTAGTGAGTTAAATTGTTCAATGACAGTGATAACCAAATTCAAAGTTTGGGATAACTTCACCCGTATTTATCATATGAGCCAGCTACTATTGCTGGCTTTACTTTGGTATTCAGGTGAGCAAGGGGATTTCGAACTGCACTTTCTGTGTGGCTACACTATGCTTGCACTTTGGATCAGCCGATTATTTTGGGGCGTACTGGGTAGCCAAAGTGCCAGATTTAGCTACTTTGTAGCATCACCTAAAACAGCCTTAGGCTGGTTAAAGAGACCGCATCAAGCATTTCCTGGGCACAATCCGTTAGCGGCGTATATGATTATCGCCCTGCTACTGAGCTTAGGTGTACAACTTATCACTGGCTTGTTTGCAACTGATGACGTGCTGGCGGAAGGACCACTGCTTTATACCGTCAGCGATTCACTTGCTGAGTCGCTAGATAGCTTACATAACGAAAATTTTGATGTTTTACTGGTACTAATCGCAATACATATTGTCGCAGCACTTATCCATAGCTGGCGCGGCGATAATGTCATTAAGACTATCATTACGGGCTTTACCCATGTACAGCACGCAACACCTCTAGTGTTTCGTTCAAGTATTATTCCGCTGTTATTGTGGTTAGTACTTGCCCTGCTCTTTGGCTATTTGTGGCTTGGCGAAGCGAGCTATTAAGTTCAGTCTAAAAAAATTTTGCGGCGCGCCGTATACTGCAAGGTAAACACTGCATAGTCAGTACCGTAAAGAGAACACAGTAAACCAATAGCGAAAAAACCAGCGTTAATAAGCTGGTTTTTTTATGCTTAGGAGCTCTTAGAAGCTGACTGATGAGCTGAGCTAATGGGTAATCGAGTTATTTCTCAGAAACTCTAGCGTTAACAATGCTTAGTCTTGAAATATTGCTTCAATGGATAAGTTTTGCTGGCTTAGAATATCGCGCAGGCGCTTTAATGCTTCCACTTGAATTTGGCGAACACGCTCGCGCGTTAAACCAATCTCAGTCCCCACATCTTCCAAAGTAGCCGCTTCATAGCCCATTAAACCAAAGCGTCTAGCCAGTACTTCACGTTGCTTGCTATTTAGTTCACCAAGCCATTCAACAATATTGTTGTTAAGGTCATTGCTTTGTAAATCGCGCTCTGGTCCTGCGCCTTTCTCGTCGGGGATAACATCTAACAGTGCTTTATCAGAGTCGCCGCCAAATGGCGTATCGACTGAGGTAATGCGTTCGTTTAAGCGCAGCATTTTGCTGACATCAGCAACAGGCTTGTCGAGCTCTTTAGCAATATCTTCAGCCGTTGGCTCATGATCCAGCTTTTGCACTAATTCACGGGCGGCACGTAAGTAGATATTGAGTTCTTTCACCACATGTATTGGTAAACGTATGGTGCGCGTTTGATTCATGATGGCGCGTTCAATGGTTTGGCGAATCCACCATGTGGCATAAGTTGAAAATCTGAAACCGCGCTCAGGGTCAAATTTCTCAACGGCGCGAATTAAACCGAGATTTCCTTCTTCGATTAAATCTAACAATGGCAGGCCGCGATTGTTGTATCGCCTAGCGATTTTAACCACTAACCTAAGGTTGCTTTCTATCATGCGCTTTCGAGCTTTTTCGTCACCTTTTAACGCTAAACGCGAAAAATAGACTTCTTCTTCGGCTGAAAGCAGGGGGGAAAATCCAATTTCACTCAAATATAACTGCGTCGCATCTAGGCTCGCAGAGACCTCTTCCTGAGATTTAACTGAAGGTTCCGTATCAACTGTGCTTTCTTCAACATTTACAGTGTCGATTTCTTTTTCTAAGCCCATATTACTTCTCCCATCAACTAGCAAAGTGATTTGTTAAATATTCAATTTATCTCCATTATTATTCTTATTTCACACTATCGTTTAGGTAAGTACTTCAAAGGATTCACGGATTTGCCACGAAAGCGAACTTCAAAATGAAGCATGACTCTTTGCGCGTCAGTGTCACCCATCTTAGCTATCACATCGCCAGCTTTAACGCTTTGCTGCTCTTTTACCAACAGCTCGTCGTTGTGCGCATAAGCACTCAAGTAATCGTCGTTGTGTTTTACAATGATGAGCTTACCATAGCCTCTTAATGCACTACCCGCGTATACGACCTTACCATCAGCGGCTGCTTTGATTCGGTCACCGCGTTTACCCGCGATATCTATTCCTTTATTTCCCTGTGGTGCCGTCGAGAATGTTGCGATAAGTTTTCCCTTGGCTGGCCATAACCATCGCTTGATTTTTTGCGAAAAGTTAGTGGTTGGTGCAACGGGCTTTTTGCTTATTTTTTGCCCACTTGCAGCTTTACCATACTCCTGCTTTTTGGTCGTTGCAACAGCTTTTTTATGCCCTTTATTGGTGGTAGTACCAGAGCTTTTAGTCGAATTTTTAGCTGAGCTCTTATTCCTACTGGCTTTGCTTGAATTTTCACTAATTTTGAGCTTCTGGCCGGGGAATATTCGATAGGGAGGCAACAACTTATTGAGTTTTGCTATGGTTCTTATATCACTATTCGCACGCCAAGCGATAGAATAAAGGGTTTCCCCTTTTCTGACCGTATAACTGGCGCTTTTGATACTGGCGGGCGTTTGTTTTTGCAAAGAGACAGTAGAACGCGACTCAACCACTGGCGCAGGGGCTTGCCGAGTACTACACCCAGCAAGCACAAAAATACTAATTATCAGTAGGAGTAAATAACGCAAAAACATCCTGTTGAGTCGATCGTCAGTCTAATTTCATGAATATCAGTAATGCATCACTAATGAATAGTTATGCTATGTATACTACATAGGCGAAAGCTATGATTGCAACTAGGCTCCAGCCAATCACATCGACCCACTGACGCAGCTTTTGTTCCATTTTTTCCCCGCCCCATTGAATCAAGCCAGCCACTAAAAAGAACCTCATACCTCGGCCAATAAAGGAAGCGATCAAAAACGGAATAAATAGCATTTGTAACACGCCAGCACTGAGCGTAAACACTTTATAAGGGATCGGTGTAAAGCCAGCGAGGAAAACGACCCAAATCCCCCATTGCTCGAACCATGCCATGGCGTGATCCATTTTGTCTTGGTAGCCAACCTCAGTAATAATCGGCTGAATCCAAGCATCAAACATAAAATAGCCGAGCAAGTAGCCCACCACCCCACCGATCACAGATGCTGTTGTGGTTAATGTCGCGTAGAACCAAGCTTTCTTGGGCTTGGCAAGTACCATAGGCGCCAATAATACATCTGGCGGGATGGGAAAAAATACTGACTCCGCGAAGGTCAGCATCGCCAACACTCGCGGTGCCAGCTTGTGCTCAGCCCATTTAAGTGTCCACTCGTATAACGCAGAAAAAATCTTCACAGCAGATCTCCTGGCACAAGCGGTACAAAGCGCACCATCTCAATTTGCTGTTCGTTGAAATGGTCACCATCACGGGTGATAAGTTTTAATACTTGTGATTGCTCGCCTACAGGGATCACTAAGCGGCCACCATCCGCTAACTGCTCTAACAGCGCTTGTGGCACACTGCTCGGCGCAGCTGTTACGATAATGGCTTGAAACGGGCCTTTGCTACGCCAACCTTGCCAACCGTCGCCGTGCTTCATGGAAACATTGTGAAGGTCCATTGCTCGCAAGCGACGCTTCGCTTGCCACTGCAGCGCTTTAATACGTTCAACTGAAAAAACTTTACTGACCAATTGCGCAAGGATAGAGGTTTGATAGCCAGAGCCTGTACCAATTTCTAACACATTATCAGGAATACCATCGGCTAAGATAAGCTCAGACATTCTGGCGACAATGTAAGGCTGTGAAATTGTTTGCCCTTGTCCAATTGGCAATGCCGTATTGTCATAAGCTTTGTGCGCCAGTATTTCCGGTACAAAAATATGGCGAGGCGATTGCGCGATTGCGCGTAAAACACGCTGATCTTTAATCCCTTCATTAGCTAATTTTTGCGCTAGAATTTCACCACTACGACTCGATTTTCCGCCAACACTGCTTCCTACATTGACATTCATATTGTTACTTCACTCATCCACTCGGTCATCTGCTGCATACTTTTATACGCTGTCATATCAACGGTTAACGGAGTTACCGACGCATAATTCTTTGCAACCGCATTAAAATCTGTCCCTTCGCCTGCGTCAAGCTCTTTGCCGAGAGAACCATACCAATAAATTGTCCGTCCCCAAGGATCCGCAATACTCTTCATGGTTTCCGCTTTATGGCGATGGCCTAAACGTGTGACCTTGATCCCTTCAATCTCAGACAGTGGGATATCAGGTACATTCACGTTTAAAATTTGATCCGCTGGCAAGGGGTGCGCTTTTAGGCGCTGAATAATATTAGCGGCAATGACTGCCGCCGTTTGGTAATGGTTTTCATCTTTCCCTACCAGCGATACGGCAACGGCGGGCAAGCCCATGTGACGACCTTCTGTTGCCGCAGCAACGGTACCGGAATACAAAGTATCGTCGCCCAAGTTAGCCCCATTGTTGATACCAGCGACGACCAGATCCGGCAACGGCTCCATCAATTGGCTAATCGCCAAATGCACTGAATCGGTCGGCGTGCCATTGACTGAAATAAAACCATTATCTAACGTTTGCGCGCGTAAAGGATTGAGCAAGGTAAGCGAATTACTGGCACCGCTACAATTGCGATCAGGAGCAACTAAGGTCACATCGGCAAATTTGCATAACTCGTCATATAGCACTTTAATGCCTGGCGCATGCACACCATCGTCGTTGCTCAGTAATATTCTCATCTTACTTCCTTTAGTGATTGTTATTGTTTGCTACTTGCTTTTGTCTGCCAAGTTATTGGCTTGCTCGGCCATGTCTTGATAGTCCAGTAGCTCGCGTAATATTGCCGTTGCATAACTACCAGCAGGTAACATAAACGAAAGCTTAACCGTCTTATTATCAAGTAACTCGGCCTTGGGGTTTAACATAGTTAGCCTTGCTCTTCGGCGCTCTTGCTTTAACCCCATGGCAACAAGTCCGTCAGCTAATGTTTGATAGTGGGTTGCAACATTAGTTTCCAAAATATTCGTTTGCTGCTCGCTAAGCAATTCGCCTTTACCCCACATACTGGCGGTAATATCAATATCATGCGTGTCTAAGCGCGCTTGAATATCGGCACTTTCATCTGCGCTCTGACTCGTTGCTTTAAATACCGACTGGCTGCCAGCAAGCATAAACACATCACCCTCAATCGGCGAGAGAAAATGATTATCTAAAATACGCTGACTTAGCATTTGATTAAATAAATAACTGCGCGCCGCCGACAAATACATACTGCGCTTTTTCTTGTCTTTGACCTTTTGCCCAGCGAATAACGTGAGTGCTTTATGTAAGTTATTGCCATTAAAGCCAAAACGTTGCTCACCAAAATAATTAGGCACACCCGTTTTCGCCACTTGCTCAAAACGTTCAATGACCAATTGTGCATCAGTCACTTCACGCAAGATTAATTCAAAACGGTTACCAATTAATGCGCCTGTTTTTAGCTTTTTGTTATGGCGTTGATGAGCAAGAATTTTTACGCCTGCGATATCGACACTGGCAATGTCGTCCACTTGCTTACCGGGTAGATGAATACCAAACCATTGCTCGGTAACCGCATGCCGATCTTTTAATCCAGCGTAGGTTACCTGCATGTCTTTAACACCAAAGTGCTTGGCGAGTTGGCGAGCGACAAAGGTGGTATTTTCACCGGTTTTTTCTACGTGCAATAACAGGTGTTCGCCTTCGCCACTAGGGGCAAAAGGCAATATTTCAAAGACCTTAAAATCACTGTTATGGGTGCGTAATTGTCCCTGCGCATTCGGCTTGCCGTGTAAATAGGCGAGTTCACTGTAGGGCTTAAATGTTTGCTTCACTGGTTAGTTAACTCACTTATTCTCAACTGGCATTGGCAACTGGTATTGGTTCAAGTAACACAACCGCATGTGTTGAAATTCCTTCTTTGCGGCCAACATACCCCAGTTTTTCTGTCGTTGTTGCTTTAACATTCACTTGATCAATATTGGCTTGTAAGTCATCGCTTAATATTTCGCGCATCAATAACAAATGCGGGGCCATTTTAGGTGCTTGCGCAACGATTGTGATATCGGCATTGCCCAATTGATAACCTTTGTCCTTCATCAAGCTGACCACGTGGCGCAGCAAAATACGCGAGTCGATATTTTCAAATCCAGCATCGGTATCGGGAAAGTGATTGCCAATATCGGCTAGGCACAAGGCACCGAGAATCGCATCACACAACGCATGAATTGCTACATCACCATCTGAGTGCGCAACAAATCCCTGCTCAAAAGGGATTTTCACACCAGCCAATACAATTGGCCCTTCGCCACCAAATTTATGGACATCAAAACCATGACCTATTCTCATCACGCTTCCTGTTTATTCGTTGATTTACTTAACGCACCCAATTCGTTGTGCAGTAAAAATTCTGCTAATACGATGTCTTCAGGTTGCGTTATTTTGAGATTATTCGGGCTGGCACTGACTAACATACTCGGCAAGCCAGCCGCTTCAATAGCCGAAGACTCATCGGTGATATGCACGTCATTGGCAAGCCCTAGTTCGATTGCTTGAATAAGCTCATGCGTGCGATACATTTGTGGTGTCAGCGCGTGCCAAAGCTGTTCACGGGCAACGGTCGTTTTGACGTAGTTTTTGCCACTGTGAGGTTCGCCGCTACAGGCTTGCCCAGAGCCGCGCTTCATGGTGTCTTTCACTGGCGCAGCCAGCAGGCCGCCTGTATTTTGTGCTTGGCATGTAAGGATCAAACGATCAATGTCTTGCGTTGAAACGCAGGGTCTCGCTGCGTCATGCACAAGTGACCAAGCCTCACTCGTTGAAGCTTGTTGCTCACTCGCTTTAAGCGCGGCCAGCACTGAATCGACACGCTCTTTGCCACCCGTTACTATCTTTACTTTTGGGTGCTTAGCAATGGGTAATGCGTGAAAGTAGCCGTCTTCTGCGCCAAGCGCGACGACGACTTGCTCAATATGCTCACTAGCCAATAACTTAGCCAAGGTGTGTTCAATAACGGTTTTACCCGCAAGCTTCATGTATTGTTTGGGGTGCTGGCTTTGCATGCGCTTACCAACACCAGCAGCAGGGACAATAGCCGTCACCGCAGCCATAGATTTACTCATTAACAAATTCCAAAACTAATTTCTTCGCTGCTGGGATTTATTGGCAGGAATAATGCGAAAGAATGTTTCGCCATTTTTTATCATGCCCAGCTCATTTCGAGCGCGCTCTTCTACCGCTTCAACGCCCGATTTAAGATCGTCGGTGTCAACGTAGAGCAGTTTATTTCGCTGCCGTAATTTGTCGTTATCGGCTTGTTGGCGCACTACTTCTTCTTTTAACGCAACGTAATCGGCGATGCTGTTTTTGCCAAACCACAAACGGTATTGCAAAAAAACAACGAATATCAGCAGTAGTGCGGTAATAGTGCGCATGAAAGCTTAACGCCTGATTAGATGAGTTAGCGAGGGTTAGCCGATATTATACCCAAGCAAGATCAAGATGCGAGTGCCAGTTTCGCTGTTAGTGCAGATTACTGGCTAATGCGTATCAACAGGCAGAGGTTTTTTCAGGTTTTTCCAATTAATTGCACACGAAAGTAACAGTTCTCTTAACGTAGGTGTTACGGGTCTGCATGGCTTGTTGTTTTGCCATACATGACCTGCGCAACTGGCCATCATGGCTTTCTTGGTGGGTTTTAGCAACTTAGCATGAGACTGATGGACTCGAGTCGCTTGTTGCGAGTGATGTTGATGCGGCGAGGTTTGAGTGAGTTCAAACCAGCCATGCACATTCGTTCTGACACGGCTTTTTTCTTTATCAAAGCGATCAACACAATCGAGTACAAGCCGTTCACCCACTTCGACGGGCACCACTAAGCCAAGTGTAATGTCTTGCGCTAAGTACCACTTGGCAATAGCCTCAGGTTCTTGGCCAGCCGTTGGTAAAGTACGGGTTTGCTTACTCGACCAAGAGGCGTTTTGACTGTCTAGGGTCATTGGGGTATCCGCATTAACCATTGCATGCGCAGCTTTTTGCACATAATAAGATAAGCTTTGTAAACGGCTTTGCAGCACCGCTACTCGCTCTACATTAACACGCGCTAGCAAAGCCACTTCCCGCTCGTAAAGCGCATTGCAAAGTTCAGCAAATTGACTGCTCTGTTGAAGATCTTGCCACAATAACGACTGTGTCATCTAGGTGATAAAACGGCCTATAGTTGAATATTTATCAAGCATACTAAATAACCGTGAAAAGATAAAACCAACCTTGTTTTCCTTACCGACAGAAGCGTAGTGAATATTTTTTAGACAATTCTATTGAAAAACCAAGAAACCACTTGTACCATTAATACAGATGGCACATTAGATTGCTTAGCAAATTTACTTAACAGAAAAGAATAAATGGAAATAGAAATTGATCTCGACGATCCAACGCCAGTTTTCACCCAGTTGATAGCGCAAATAAAGTCGGCAGTCGCCACTGATATGCTCGCGCCCGGCGCGCCCTTGCCTTCGATTAGGCAGCTTGCTAACGAACTGGAGATCAACAGTAAAACAGTGGCAAAAGCCTACAAGTTGTTAGAGCGAGATAAAATAGTGCAAAGCAAGGGCTATCGCGGCAGCTTTATTCATACCGATGCCAAACAATACTGTCACCGCGATTTAAAGCAGTGGGCAACCGACAAGCTCACACATTGCATTGATGAACTAAAGGCGCAGGGAGTTACTGACTCAGAAATTCGCGTTGCATTTGGCAATTTGATGAATAACAAACGTTAAGGAGGCGAAGGATGTTAATAAGCATATTGTTTTATGTGGTGGTTGCCGTGCAACTTTGGTTAGTGTCACATCATTACGCCCGCATGGCGTATCGCGGGCTTGCCTCACTGCAAGCGAGTGACCAAGCCAACACTTACTCGGAAAATAACCAGGCCAGTAATAAGCATTTGAGTAACACTAGCTTAGGTGAACAGGCTTTAGCAAAAGCGTTACAGCGCTTTAAGCTTAGCAACCAATTAGTGCTCGCACTGGGTGTGCTTGGGTTATCGACTATTTTATATCGCGAATGGGCACTAGGTATTCAGCCACCCAATATGTTTGCTGCACTTTTATTTATGGCGCAGCTACTGCCATTTGGTTTGATGGAGCTGGCGGAAAAACGCCATTATCAACTAGTGCGCCAGCATACCCACCAACCCAAGCGCTCAGGCTCAATGACTAAACGCACTTTATCGACATTTGTGCCTGTACCACTCCAATTAAGTGCGCTACTTGGGATTTTCTTAGCTGTTGCATTTGATTTGAATATACACGCACAGCAAGTACCCTTGTGGCTTGGTTTCAACGAGCAAGCAATGCAACGCAGCTTAACCCTAATCGTCACCAATGCCTTGTTGTTTGCTTTGGTGCTAAAGACCATTTACAGCCCTAAAAAAGACCCGCATCAAGCTCAGTTACAGCATTTGAATAGCGTCCAGTTTACTGCGCAATCGCTATTTTATTTAAGCATTGCCATGAGTTGTTACTTCACGCTGAAAAGCATACTGGTGGCCACCTCAGCAGAGCACCTTAGTGCGAGTGCAACAGCATGTTATGCGGTAATTGTGGCCTATGCGTCAGTTGGTTATCGCGTTCGCTGCAAGGGTCAAAAAGACCATGAGCTCTAAAGGCGATGAGTTCTAAAGAAACGGTCCCAACCATAAAAAGCGAAATAAATCACAGAGGTGATTGGATCCTTCAATCATTGTTAACATCAAGGAAAAACAGATGAATATTCAACTATTGAAAAACAAACTTTGTACAAAGGATAAAACGCAAATGGCGATTGCCATTGTCTTTGCCAGCTTGATGATTGCCATCGCATTGCTCACGCAAGGCAATGAACATAGCTTCTTCATTACCATGCTACTAATTGCGGGTTACTTTATTTGCAGTCAATCAGTCAAGGTCAAGCAACCTAGCGATTAGCAAGCTATGGCTAAGAAGTGTCGTTGTCGCATGACCGTAAATAAAAAGCATCTACCAATAAACAAAAACGCCGTATTGAAAATCAACACGGCGTTTTTTAGTTTGTCGCTTAACAAGCGATGATTATTCCCACTCAATCGTCGCTGGCGGCTTACCTGAGATATCGTAAACCACACGAGAAATACCATCGATTTCATTGATAATACGGTTTGATACTAAACCTAAGAAATCATATGGTAAATGCGCCCAATGTGCGGTCATAAAGTCGATGGTTTCCACTGCGCGTAAGCTCACCACCCAATCATATTTGCGACCATCGCCCATTACGCCAACAGAGCGCACAGGTAAGAATACCGTGAATGCTTGGCTCACTTTATTGTAAAGATCATGCTTGTGTAATTCTTCAATAAAGATGGCATCAGCACGGCGCAATAAGTCTGCGTATTCTTTTTGCACTTCACCTAAGATACGAACACCTAAGCCTGGTCCAGGGAATGGATGACGGTAAAGCATGTCGTATGGTAAACCTAACTCTAGGCCGATCTTACGTACTTCATCTTTAAACAATTCACGTAGTGGCTCTACTAGGCCCATTTCCATGTCTTCTGGCAAACCGCCGACATTGTGGTGTGATTTAATCACATGTGCTTTACCTGTCTTTGACGCAGCTGACTCGATGACATCAGGGTAAATTGTGCCTTGTGCTAACCATTTGGCATTTTGGCGCTTATCGGCTTCTTCATCGAACACTTCCACAAAAACGTTACCGATAATTTTGCGTTTAGCTTCTGGGTCGGCCTCACCTTTTAAACGATCTAAGAAACGCTGCTCAGCGTTAACATGCACAATATTAAGACCGAAGTGATCGCCAAACATATCCATCACTTGCTGGCCTTCGTTTAAACGCAGTAAACCGTTATCAACAAACACACACGTTAGCTTATCGCCAATTGCGCGGTGCACTAGCATAGCAACCACAGATGAATCGACACCGCCAGATAAACCAAGGATGACTTCATCATCACCCACTTGCGCTTTAATCTTCGCGATAGCGTCATCAATAATTGAGCTTGGCGTCCATAGCTTTTCACACTGACAGATATCAACCACAAAGTGCTCAAGAATACGCATGCCTTGTTTAGTGTGCGTTACTTCTGGGTGGAACTGAACACCATAAAATTGCTTTTCTTCGTTCGCCATTGCAGCATAAGCGCAGCTAGGCGTCTGTGCTACGGTGACAAAGCCTTCTGGAATAGCAGAAACTTTATCGCCGTGACTCATCCATACGTCTAACAAGGCATTGCCGTTATCACCAATAGAGTCTTCAATATTTTTGAACAACTCAGATTGGCTAATCACTTCAACCGCCGCATAGCCAAATTCTTTGTGTTCAGAGCTTTGTACGCCACCACCAAGCTGTTCAGCCATAGTTTGCATGCCGTAGCAAATACCCAATACAGGTACGCCAGCATTAAAAACGTATTCAGGTGCGCGTGGCGAGCCCGCTTCGGTGACTGACTCTGGGCCGCCCGCTAGGATAATACCAGTTGGGTTGAACTCTTTGATTTGCTCTTGGGTTACATCCCACGCCCATAACTCACAATAAACGCCAATTTCACGCACTCGACGAGCAATTAGCTGAGTATATTGAGAGCCGAAATCTAGAATGAGAACGCGCGATGAGTGGATATCTTTGGTCATATCAAAACCTTATATAAATTTTAAAAATAACAGGCCGACTTCCATTGATGATGGCTGTCAGCCTGTAAAAAATCTTCTAAGTAGTTCAAGAATAGCTGATTTCGAAGCTAATCGACTTGAGAGCAAAGAAGAAGCGCAGAGCTTGGTTCACCAAGTGAGCACTTCTGATGAAGCTATCGAGTCGAGTAGCAATGAAATCGTTATTCGACTAGCCCATACGGTAATTAGGTGCTTCTTTAGTGATGGCCACATCATGAACATGTGACTCGCCCATACCCGCTGCGGTGATCTTCATAAACTGTGGCTTAGTGCGCATCTCTTCAATGGTTGCTGAGCCAGTTAAGCCCATTGATGAACGCAGGCCACCCATTTGCTGATGAACAATCGCCGCGACTGGGCCTTTGTAGGCAACACGACCTTCAATACCTTCTGGCACAAGCTTGTCAGCTTCACCGTCTGTTTTTTGGAAGTAGCGATCTGATGAGCCTTCTTTTTGTGCCATTGCACCAAGTGAACCCATACCGCGGTAAGACTTGTAGTAACGGCCTTGGTATAGTTCAACTTCACCCGGAGATTCTTCTGTACCCGCGAGCATCGAACCAACCATGACACAGTGCGCGCCAGCGACTAAGGCTTTAGCAATATCACCAGAGAAACGAATACCACCATCGGCAATAACTGGAATGCCAGTACCTTTTAGCGCATCAACGGCGTTAGATATCGCCGTTAACTGTGGCACACCAACACCGGTGACAATACGCGTAGTACAAATTGAGCCAGGGCCAATACCTACTTTAACGGCATCTACGCCCGCATCAGCAAGTGCCTTGGCACCTTCAGCCGTTGCAACATTACCGGCAACAATTTGTAAATCAGGATATTTCGCGCGCGTTTCAGCTACGCGATCAATAACACCTTGCGAGTGACCGTGTGAGGTATCAATAAGCAATACATCAACGCCAGCAGCAACGAGTGCATCAATGCGCTCGTCTGTACCTGCGCCGACACCAACGGCAGCACCGACACGCAAACGACCAAATTCATCTTTACAAGCATTTGGCTTGCGCTCTGCTTTTTTGTAATCTTTAACGGTGATCAAGCCTTTTAGTTTAAAGGCATCATCAACCATTAAAATTTTCTCAATGCGGTGCTCGTGCATTAAATGTAAGATTTCTTCTCGCTCAGCCGTTTCGTTAACGGTAACTAAGTCTTCCTTCTTAGTCATTAACTCAGCCACTGTTTTGTTGAGGTCTGTTTCAAAGCGCAAATCACGGCCCGTTACAATACCAACAAGGTTGTTTTCAGCGTCAACAACAGGGAAACCAGAGAATCCCAATTCGTCAGAAAGCTTAGTTACATCGGCAATTGAGATATCAGGGGTAACGGTGACAGGGTCAGAAACAATACCGCTTTCGTATTTCTTTACTTTAGAAACATTGCGTGCCTGTTCTTCAATGGTCATATTTTTGTGAATAAAACCAATACCGCCTTCTTGCGCAAGGGTGATAGCTAAACGCGCTTCTGTCACAGTATCCATAGAGGCAGATACCATAGGCACATTTAATGAAATTTTGCGAGTCAGTTTAGTGGTTAGGTCGGCAGTATGAGGCAGTACCGTAGAATGGGCTGGTACTAATAGAACGTCATCAAAGGTTAACGCTTCTTGGGCTATACGTAGCATTGCAATATCTCACAAGGTTAAAAGGGTGGAAGAAATATTGCGGCAGAATTTTAACCGTTTTGACGCTTGAGGTAAACTTTAATTTTCGTAAATTTAAAATAATTCATCGCATGCCTTCAAATGCGCGATATAATGGCTAAATACATGCTTAACTTCCGATAAATCCCACTTAAATGACCAATAAACAACATATTTTACAAGTCAGTGAACTGACCCGAAAAGTCCGCTTTATGCTGGAAAGCGAAATAAATGTGGTGTGGTTAAGTGGTGAAATCTCTAACTTTATCGCAGCAGGCTCAGGTCATTGGTATTTATCCTTAAAAGATAGCCGTTCTCAGGTTAAATGTGCGATGTTTAAGGGCAATAACCGCTACGTTCGCCTGACGCCTAAAAATGGTCAGCAAGTATTGGTAAAAGCTAAGGTTTCTTTGTATGAACCCCGTGGCGACTTCCAGCTCATTATCGAACAAATGGAGGATGCTGGTGAAGGTTTACTGCGCCAACAATACGAAGCGCTCAAAGCCAAACTTTATGGTGAAGGCTTGTTTGCCGCCAGCAACAAACAGCCCATTTTAACGCATTACAACAAAGTCGGTGTCGTGACCTCGCCAACAGGCGCGGCGATCAAAGATATTATCAGCGTGATGGCAAGGCGCAGCCCGACGACAGAGCTAGTGATCTATCCAGCGCTTGTACAAGGAGAACTTGCTGCTAGCGATATCGTTGCCAGCATAGACATTGCGAATCAACGCCAAGAAGTGGATGTATTAATTGTTGGCCGTGGCGGTGGGTCATTAGAAGATTTGTGGTGTTTTAATGACGAACGCGTCGTGCGGGCAATCAGCGAAAGTCGCTTACCTGTGATCAGTGCTGTTGGCCATGAAATTGACACCACCCTCGCCGATTTTGCCGCTGATGTTAGAGCGCCAACCCCTTCTGCTGCCGCTGAACTTATCTCTGGTGATCAGCAAGAGCAATTAGCTAACATTGCACAGCTTACGCAACGTTGCCAACGCGCTATTGCGCAAAAGCTTGATATCGCAGGGCAGCGCAGTACGTATCTTGCACAACGCATTCAACAATGCGATCCGCAACGCCAGTTGCAAGTGGTCAGCCAACAAGCTGACGAACTAGAGCAACGTCTAACCAAAGCAATGCGTCAGTTACTCGCTAACAAAGGTCAGCAACCCACATTACTTGCCCAGCGATTACATCATCAATCGCCCGCACGAGCGATTGACCAATATCAGCAACAAGTTGCGCAACTTGAGCAACGCATGAAGCACAGTTTTCATCAAGCACTTGAAAAACAGCAACAACGCTTTGCGGCGCTGGCAGAGCAGCTGCACTTAGTCAGCCCACTGGCGACTATTGCTCGCGGTTACAGCATTGCGCGCGACAACGATGGGAAAATAGTTAAGTCGGTAGCAGCCGTGGAATTAGGTGATGTGATATCGGTTCAAGTCAATGATGGGCGATTAGATGCGACCGTGCAGAAGAAAACACAGCAAAAATCGCCAAAGTAAGTCGTTCGCTGCGATATTACATATCAAATTGATACACTAAAACTAAGCCTGAAAACTACTTTCCAAAGCTAGGCCTCAGAAGTTAGTGCAGCATTGAGTAAGTCGATAATTGGCTTACTCGCTTTTGCTTTAAACTGAACCCCAACAGCAATGCTATCAACTTGTGTTTTAACGTTGCATATCACGGCATCTAGCTTAACATTACTCTTGCCTTGAAAGTCTTCAATGACAATCAAAATATCCTGTTCTTTGCTCAGCACCAAAGAGTCGCCATTATTCACCGACAGCTGACACCCTTTAGCGGAAATATCTTGAATACTGGCTTGCCAGTAATCGTCATTGACTTTGACTTTAGCCTTGATGTCGGTGTCAATACGAACCGTTGAGCGCAGATTTTGCAAACTGACGGTTTTCGGAAAATCTAACACCATCAAGCGCGAAGGAATTTGAATGGTTTGCAGTACAGGCGAAACAAACGCAACGATTGAGCCTTCGTGGCCTTCGACCACACCGCGCACGGTAATATTGGCCCCTTGCGTAATATATTGACCAAAACCACCGAGCTTATTGCTGTCCGGGTATTGAATAAGCACGTATTGCTTGGATAAAAAACCAATAAAAGTGGTTCTAAACTTACCGCGTTTGCCAGCGGGTGTGACAATATCAATGGTGACCTGAGAGCCAGCGTTAAACAGCCCAAGATTTCGGTTTAAACGATTGGCAACATCAACTTTAATCGGCTCTGGCATAGGTAGTTTCAAACCCTAATTATTCTTTTCTTACTGCTAGCCGATACCCTAGCCAAAAGTCAGAGTAATTGCAATTGCGCAGCTGTACCTGCTGAGCATGCCAACTTCGCCAAACTAGCTAGCATCGCCAACTAAGGAAAGCGAAAAGCAAAAAAACGCTTGTTAGCGTACTAACAAGCGGTTTTCTCATTCATCAATCTAATGACTTAATTTATCTCTATAGCAAGTGCTAGTCTTTTTTATAGCCTTGTGTTGCACGCGCCAGCTTTTTCTGCTCGGTATAGGTAAGCTTTTTCTTACCAGCAAATGGATTAGAGGTCTCTCTAAACTCAATTTTGATTGGCGTTCCCATTATTTTTAACGACTTACGGTAGTAGTTCATCAAATAGCGCTTGTAAGAAGGTGGCAAGTGCTTAGTCTGGTTACCGTGAATCACAACGATTGGCGGGTTATAGCCACCAGCATGCGCGTATTTAAGCTTGATTCGACGACCATTGTGCATTGGTGGCTGATGGTCGAATACGGCCATATCCAAAATCTTGGTGACCATAGACGTTGAGATACGCTTGGTCGCAGAGACAAAGGCTTCTTCAACCGATTCAAATAAGTGCCCAACACCTGTGCCGTGCAACGCTGAGATAAAGTGCACACGGGCAAAATCAATAAAGCCTAGGCGGCGGTCTAACTCTTTATGAATATTGTCTTTAACTTCTTGATCAATACCATCCCATTTATTCACTGCCAGTACGAGCGAGCGACCCGCTTCAAGAATAAAGCCTAACAAGCTTAGGTCTTGATCGGTAATCCCCTCACGCGCATCAATAATTAACAAACACACATTAGCATCTTCAATCGCACGTAGCGTTTTGATCACTGAGTACTTTTCGACAACATCGTTAACATTTTTACGACGGCGAATACCTGCGGTGTCAATTAAGGTGTATTCACGCTCGTTTCTTTCCATCGGAATGTAAACGCTGTCACGCGTAGTACCTGGCATGTCATAAACCACCACGCGCTCTTCACCTAAAATTCGGTTAGTAAGTGTTGACTTACCCACATTAGGTTTACCGATAATCGCCAATTTGATTTTATCGTCTTGCTCTGGCGCTTCAATTTCAACTTCTTCGCCTTCTGCAAACACTAGCTCATCTTCAAATTCATCCACGTCAGCGTCGAGTTTTTCTTGGCCAAGTTCTTCAATGTGCGGTGAGAGTGCAAGCGTTAAAAGTTGTGTAACACCGCGACCATGCGCTGCGGCAATTTGGTGCACAGTTTCACCTAAACCTAAACTGAAAAATTCTGCGACCGCAGAGTCGGCATCAATACCGTCAATTTTATTAGCGACTAAGAATACTTTCTTGTCTTGCTTACGCAGATAGTCGGCAATGGCTTCATCCGCAGATGTTAACCCTGCACGCGCATCCACCAAGAACAATACCGCGTCAGCTTCTTCAACCGCCATGAGCGATTGCTCAGCCATTAACGCATCAATCCCCTCTTCATTACCGTGAATACCACCGGTATCAATAACAATAAACGGATGTTCTTCAACAGATGCTTGGCCGTACTGACGGTCTCGTGTTAAGCCTGGGTAGTCAGCAACCAACGCATCGCGGGTGCGGGTTAGGCGGTTAAATAAGGTCGATTTCCCCACATTCGGGCGACCCACTAAAGCAACGACTGGTAGCATGTTTACCTCAAACTCTTAACGGGCAGTTTTGCTAACAACTGCCTTTAATTCTTTCTATAAATTGGCAATGCCAATACATACCCAAGCTATCTCAAAATGCTTGTTCAGTTGGAATTAAAAGCGATTTAGGCAAGGCATTGATTGCAAAGAATGGTTATTCCCTTCTTTGCATGGAAAGTAAAATCAATAACACAGCATAAATCGCTTTTAAACCAACCCCTTGGGCGCTTCACAGGAACTTACTCTCATCGTTGCAGCTAATTGAAAGGGAGTACCATTCCTGCTAGCTGCGCCTTGATATTAAGTCCCTGTGACAGCGCTGAATCATGCACCTTGAGGTAGTTTGGGTATAAACAAAGGCTCCAATGCGCGAGCATGGAGCCGTTAAACACTTTTAATAACTATAGCTCACAAGTTAACTTGAGCTATAGCCTAAGCAATTATGGAAGCTTAACTGCTTGTAACGAACCGTCACGTGCTTGTACATAAATAGTACCTTCAGCAACTGTTGGCGTTGCATAAATGCCACTACCATCAACTTTATGGCGTGCGACAAACTCACCTGTTTCTTGGCTCAAGAAGTGTAGGTAGCCTTCAAAATCCCCTACCGCTAGGTAATTGCCAACCACGACAGGGCCAGTCACATTGCGATTGGTAAGAGCAAGGTTACTCCAGCGCTCTAAACCATTGACGCGGTCAACCGCATAAACGTGGCCTTTCAAGTCAGTTAAAAACAAGGTATTACCACTAATGGCTAACTGGCGGTAAGACGAGTATTGGCGTTTCCACAAAATGCGGCCATTGCGAAGGTCAATCGCAACTAAATTACCGCGTGACGAAATAGCGTAAACTTTATCACCAAACACCAGCGGTTGGCTGTCGACGTCAATAACGCGCTCTAATTCAGTTGAACCTGTCGCTTCACCAACAGGTACTGTCCAGCCTTGCTGCCCTTTTTCGAGCATAAATACTGAAAGCTCACCTGCTGAAGTACCAACTAGTACACCGCCAGCCGCAGCTGTCGGCGCACTGATACCACGCAATGTTAACGGTGGTACGTCTAAATCCACTTGCCACAGCTCTTCACCGGTTGACGCATTAAACGCTTTAAGAACACCAGATGCGGTATTCACCACTAAAATACCCGAATCAAGTGCTGGGCGAGCGATAACCTCACCTTTGACTTTACCTTGCCAAGCTAATTCGCCTGTTTCAGCATCAAGCGCGAATACTTCGCCGTTTTCGCTACCGATAAAAACCTTGTTAACACCAGTAATTGGGCCACCAGCAAGTAATGCTGGCTCACGGCTATCAAAGAAACCGCGCTCTTTGTCTACATCGCTTAAATCAACATGCCAAACTTGGTCACCGTTTTGCGCATTAATGGCATAGGCATCGCCTTCGCGGCTAATACTGAACACTTTGTTGTAACCATAGGCAGGTTTAATGCGTGAGAAGTAGTCATCAACGCCATCACCAATGCCTTTTTCCCAAGCTACATCAACTTCAAATTGCTCGTTAATATCTGTTAACTCAGCAATTTTAATCGCTTCATCTTCGTCATCTGTTGATGAACAAGCGGCAAGTGTCGTTGCCAGCGCGAGCGCTGACAACAATCGAATATTCACTATTTTTGTTATCATTTTTTTCACAAAGCAGCTCGCTATTTAGTTAGGCAATTGAGTTAGGTTAGTTGCCTGTGCTAAGTCGTCAATTTTTAACTGCAAGCTCGGGTTGGTCGCCAAACCATCAGCGTCAATAGCCGCTTGATAAGCATTGCGCGCTAACTCCACTTTACCTTGCTTGAGGTAGGCATCACCTTTAATTTCTTCCACCGCCGCTTTAAATGCTTGAGGTTGCTCACCGCCGACAGTCGCTAACGCTTGATCAAACTGACCCAGTTGGATCTGCACACGCGCCAGACGCACATTCGCAATCGCTTTGATACCTGCGTTATTCGCCTTTTCAACCGCTTGCTGTAAATGTGTTGCGGCTTTTTCCCAATCTTGGTGTTCAGCAGCATCTTTGGCTAGGCTAAGCGCAGTTAACGACGCATAGCTAGATTCACCATTGTTTTGAATAAACTGCTCGGCATTGGTTTTAAACGCTTCGTGATCAGCGGTTTGGCTTTCAATAACCGCTTGGTACTGCGATGCCACTGCCATTTCACTTTCTAACTTGCCGTCTTTGTAGAAGTTAAAACCAACAAAACCCGACAAACCAACAACTAAACCACCAATAATGTAGTTACCATATTCTTGCCAAAACTTTTTAATCGCTTCGACTTGTTGTTCTTCTGTTTCAAATGATTCCACAATACTTCCTTACATAATACTTGCTAACAGACCTGCGACTTGCGCTAAGTCAATTTGTTGTTGTTCGTGTTGACCGCGCAGGTATTTGACCGTTACCTGCCCGTTGGCAATTTCATCTTCACCTAAAATCAGCGCGATATGTGCACCTGATTTGTCAGCGCGCTTCATTTGTTTTTTCATGTTACCGCCACCACAGTGGTTTTGGATGCGAATGTTTGGCACTTCATCACGCCATTGTTCAGCAAGTTGCATTGCCTTTAAATCAGCGCCGTCGCCTAACGCAATGACATAAGCTTCCACTTGTGGGCGAATATTATTTAACTTTTCAAGGCTGGTTAGCATCAGTACTAAGCGTTCGATACCAAGGGCAAAACCAACGCCCGGTGTACCTTTACCACCAAGTTGCTCGACTAAGCCATCATATCGACCACCAGCACAGACAGTACCTTGCGCGCCAAGGCTAGACGTAACCCACTCAAAGACCGTGCGATTGTAATAGTCTAAGCCGCGAACCAAACGTTCATTCAATTCATATTTAATGCCAGCGTTATCTAAATAAGTAGTTAGCTGAGCAAAGTGTGTTTGAGTTTCTTCACCGAAGTAATCACTTATTTTCGGCGCGTCAGCTAAAGCCGCTTGTACCTCTGGATTTTTACTGTCCAACACACGTAGCGGATTAGAGTGCAAACGGCGCTTGCTGTCTTCATCTAGCTTATCTTCGTGCTTAGTTAAGTACTCAACCAGCGCATCACAGTAAGCTGCGCGTTCTTCGTTTGAACCTAACGAATTAAGCTCTAATGTTACGTGTTCAGCAATGCCTAGCTCTTTCCAAAGGCGCGCAGACAGCATAATAATTTCAGCGTCAATATCCGGCGTTGCGATACCAAAGGCTTCGATACCAAATTGATGGAATTGACGATAACGCCCTTTTTGCGGACGTTCATGACGAAACATTGGTCCCATGTACCACAGGCGCTGTTCTTGGTTGTACAATAAACCGTGTTGGTTACCGGCGCGTACACAGCTTGCCGTGCCTTCTGGACGAAGTGTTAAGCTGTCACCATTGCGATCGTCGAACGTGTACATTTCTTTTTCGACAATATCGGTCACTTCACCGACAGAGCGCTTGAACAAAGCGGTAGACTCAACGATCGGCATACGAATTTCGGCAAAACCATAATTGCCTGCTACCCTACGTAGGGTGTCTTCCACCATTTGCCACACTTTAGTTTCTGACGGCAAACAGTCATTCATACCACGAATTGCTTGAATCGCTTTACTCACTTACTCAGCTCTCTTCTTTTAACTTAAAAACAATAGTAAAAATCAACGGCGCATTATAGGCGCTAGCGGTTTAAACGTAAACAGCACGCTAGCAGACGCACCATACCAAATTATTCGTCGTCTAATTGCTTCACATCAATTTGGCTACTTTCATCCATCAACCTAGCTTTGGCTCGAATTTTATGCTCAAGCTGGTCAACAATATCGTTATTGTCGATGCGTTCTTTTTGGCGAGCGCCATCGAGATAGAAGCCGCTTTTACGGCTACTGCCTGTCAAACCTAAGTCAGACACAGTGGCTTCACCGGGACCATTAACAATACAACCGATTATCGATACATCCATTGGTGTAACAATGTCTTCTAAGCGTTCTTCGAGCGCATTAACGGTGCCAATTACATCAAATTCTTGGCGAGAGCAGCTTGGACAGGCGATAAAGTTAATACCACGGCTGCGAATTTTGAGCGACTTTAAAATATCAAAACCGACTTTGATTTCTTGCACTGGGTCAGCCGCAAGTGAAACGCGCAAGGTATCACCAATGCCTTCGCTCAGTAACATGCCCAAGCCAATTGCAGACTTCACTGAGCCAGAGCGGAAACCGCCCGCTTCAGTGATCCCCAAGTGCAGCGGATTATCAATTTGCGCAGCGAGCAAGCGATAAGCGCCAACCGCTAAAAAGACATCGGATGCTTTGACACTCACTTTAAAATCGTGGAAGTTCATGCGATCAAGAATATCAACATGGCGCATCGCAGATTCAAGTAAGGCTTCTGGTGTCGGCTCACCGTACTTTTCTTGCAAGTCTTTTTCTAGCGACCCGCCATTAACCCCGATTCGGATTGGAATACCTTTGTCGCGCGCTGATTCAACCACCGCTTTAATGCGATCTTCTTTACCGATATTACCTGGGTTAATACGCAAGCAGTCGGCGCCGTATTCCGCGACTTTCAGCGCGATGCGATAGTCAAAGTGAATGTCGGTCACCAAAGGTACTGACACTTGTTTTTTGATTTCTCTAAACGCCTCGGCGGCGTCCATTGTCGGCACACTAACACGCACGATATCTGCGCCAACCGCTTCAAGCGATTTAATTTGTGCAACCGTCGCCGCAACATCCGTGGTTAAGGTGTTAGTCATTGATTGCACGCTAATGGGTGCATCACCACCTACGGGGACATTACCCACCATGATTTGACGCGATTTGCGTCTGACTATCGGAGATTCATTAAACATAGACATAAACTAAGAAAACTCAGGCTAAGAAGACTCTGGTAAGGAAAATTTTGCAATATTACCGACATTATACTTGCTCATGTCGATAGACTCACCATTAAAATCAATTGCCACTAACTCAGGTTTACCAACGGTGACTTTAAAAGGCGCGGTACCTTTAAGTTGCATCACATAACCAGCTTTTTTTATGCCCCATGCGATGCGCTCGCCAGTGCCATCGTAAATATTAACCCAGCAATCGCCGGCAAACGAGAAAACCGCTGTTGCCGGTATTTGCGCCACCTCTGCATCAGTGGCGGTTACTTGCACGCGCTCATTTGGTTCAATGTTTGCTGGTAGCGTTTCTTGTACTGGAGCGGCAAGCGTTGAAGTGGCATTTAGCTCAGGTTGCGCTTGGCTTGTTTGACTTGCTTGGCTTGCAATAGTCGCCGCTTGCGCCGGCGAGATAAGCTCCTGACTTGAGTCACTTACTCCGGCAACATCGGTTACACCAGCATTACCGCTCTGAGTTTTGGCAACGTCTGACGACTGTGATGAAGTGTTTGTTTGGCTATCGCTAACAGGCGCGATACTTGATGTTGAACTGTCGTTACTCGCATCTTGCAGATAATAGATCACGGTTGACGCTATCAATGCCGCCAAAATAAAGTAGCTTAGCCACATTAAACGACTGTGCTGAGCTTCCTTTTCGGTAATCTTAGAAAAACTTTGCAGCTCTGTGCGCTGCTTGGCCGCAACACCCAACATTTCGTAACTGGCGAGTACGTCATGCTCGTCAACCCCGACCAATTTTGCGTAGTTTTTCAGGTAGCCGCGATTGAAAGTGTCTGGTAGTTTACTGTCAAAAATTTCTTGTTCAATTTTCTCAACTAACGCAGGGCGAAAGTTCAGCTGTTCAGCAACTTGTTGCTGACTCAGGCCCATAGCCATTCTGGCTTCAGCCAGCATTTTCCCAGGACCAATTACTTCAATATCTTCTGATAATTCAGTTGATGTTTTACTCATTTAAATTTATTGCTCTTGCTCGGCTTGCACGCTCGCCGGATCGGCCAAATAGACGGTATCGCCGACCTTCAACAAGGCGGTTTCATCCAACTTATTCCACTGGCGTAACGTGCGTAAATAGATGTTGTAGTGCTTAGAAATCGTAAACAAATTCTCACCTTTGGCGACTTTGTGCTGTGGTAAGTCCGCCAACGTTAAATAAACAGGCGCCTGCGGCTCTGAAATCCCGCTACTTTCTGCTGTCATTTCAGCGAGAGTCTCCTCGCTTGTTAAATTATTTTCACTTATTGAGCTATCTTCACTAGCTAAACTAGCAACTCCTTGCTCAACTATTTGATTGCTATCATTAATGACCGCAGCCGTTGCCGATAGTTCCAAATCTTGAGCAGATGCTTCATCAACAGCTAATTTCTCGGTTACCGCTGACGTGCTCGTTTCAGGCTCGTTTGCATCGGTTGCGATTGGGCTTGGTCTGGCAGGACTGAGCTTAACTACAGGCTTCGATGTTGAGTTTTCTGGTGATTTAGGCGCAGTCAGCACAATCGTTTTTTTCGGCTTAGCTGGCTTATCCGCAGTACTCTCCACACTTTGACGATCAGCGAAGCTGCGCGCAGGTGAACTCAATATCGTTTGGCTGAGCGCTTGTGCCGTCTGGCTTGGGCGGGTTGAAGCCTTACTGCGTTTAATTGCAATGGGCGGCTTATTATTCGGTTTGAGCACCCTAACTTTTTTCGCCAAAGTCGCTGCTGGTAATTGATTGTCTGCTTTACGCTCAACTGTTGTCTGATTGGCTGATAGCTGATTCGCTGATATCTGATTAACTGACAATAAAGTGTATTGCTCTGCCAATTCGTCCGCATCAATACGCTCTAACTCATTGAGCAAGTATTGTTGCGCGTGCCAAGATTCAGGGAACATTTTCACCAGCATAGTGCCATAGTTTTTCGCGATGCGTTGATTCCCCAGAGAGGTGTATATTTTGTAACTTAACGAGAGCGATTCAGGGGTAAATCGACGCGTGGCTTTCTCGTAGCGTTTTGCATATGCCAACGCTTGGTGGTATTGCCCTTTCGCGTATTGCAGGCGCATCATCTGATACAAAATTGAGGCATTGGCCGGACTGTGGTCAACCGCTTTGTTCAGATAAACTTGGGCTTTCTCAAAGTCCAACGCCTTGAGCTGGCATAAAGCTAAGTTTTCATAACTCTTAGAGACCAGCAAATAGGTGGGTACGGCAATCGCTTTTAAAAACTGCTGTTCCGCTTCTACAAGGCGGTCTTTACGACATAAAAACACACCGTAGTTATTCAGCGTGTCAGCATCATCAGGCTTGAGCGAAAGTGCTTTTTCATATGATGAAATGGTTAGCTCGTCTTCGCCAACGGTCTCGTAATAGTGGGCAAACGCCGTGTAAACCTGTACTAAGTTTGGCGAAAAACGCTTTGCTTTTTCAAGGTTTAACTTAGCTTGCGTAGTATTACCCATTTTCAGGTAACCGAGCCCAAGCGAGATGCGGGTCATGGCAATTTCCGTATTGCTCGATTCATTTTGAACGACAGGCGTTTGGGAATTTTCATATTTTTGCGTAACACAGCCAGCAAGGGAGACAAGGGCTGTGGTCAGGGCAAGAAGTTTAAACGCTTTATCCATAATTTGCTGTGTCTGCTCAGTATGCTTAGATTGCTTCGTTGTTATTGTTATTGAACCACGTTGGCTAAGCGGTTGCCAAGGTAAAAACTCATCATACTATACCAGCTAAGACCAACTAAGCTATACCAACCGAGCTATACCTATACCAACTGACCAGTACCAAGCGACAATAAAATCAGCCATATTTAACCGCTTGCTCGATACCGCTGAACCTATGCAGCCTTCACAAATAAACTCAGTGAAAAAGCTTATATCAACGACTTATAAAAGCCGCTTGGCTAAACCACTTTTACGTCAATATCGTTTGCTGGCTCACCGCGTTTGGCAGCGATTGCCGCGGTGCGCTTAGTGCGATCAAGCACGTCGCCAGCCAATTGACCACATGCGGCATCAATATCATCGCCACGCGTACGACGAGTGATCACGGTAAAGCCATAAGACTGCAATACTTTGTCAAAGCGATCGATACGCGAATTACTTGAACGCTTATACGGTGAGCCCGGGTAAGGGTTAAATGGGATCAAGTTGATTTTGCTCGGCGTATCTTTCAATGCGTGGGCAAGTTCGTGAGCTTGCTCGGTGCTGTCATTCACGTGATCAATCATCACGTATTCAACGGTTACCGCCTTTTGTGCTTTTGAGCCATCGATATAGCGGCGAGACGCCGCTAAAAAATCTTCAAGTGGGTACTTTTTGTTGATTGGCACCAGCTCGTCACGTAGCTGATTAGTTGGCGCATGCACTGAAATGGCAAGCGCACAGTCAATTTTCTCTTTCAGCATATCAAGTGCTGGTACAACGCCTGAAGTACTTACCGTGACACGGCGTTTTGACAAGCCATAACCCAAGTCGTTAAGCATAGTATCCAGCGCAGGGATCAAGTTTTTCATGTTCAACAGCGGTTCGCCCATGCCCATCATCACGATGTTGGTAATTGGGCGGGTGCCAGCAATACGGGTGGCGCCAATGTCGTTGGCAACGCGCCATACCTGACCAATGATCTCTGCCATTGATAAGTTGCGGTTAAAGCCTTGCTGCGCCGTTGAGCAAAAACTACATTCCAAAGCACAACCGACTTGTGATGAAACACATAAAGTCGCACGGTTATTTTCCGGAATCCAAACCGTTTCAACTTCTTGGCCACTTTCAAGCTTTAAGGCGTATTTAATCGTGCCATCGTTTGACACTTGCTTTTGTGAGATTTCAGGGGCAACAATCTCACAATTACGCGCTAACTTTTCGCGTAATTTTTTGTTGAGGTTCGTCATTTTCTCGAAATCATCATAACCAAAGTGATACATCCACTTCATCATTTGATCGGCGCGAAACGGCTTTTCACCGATCGATTCAAAGTACTCACGTAGACCTTGATGATCAAAATTTAGTAGATTGACTTTTGAGACTGTGTGTTCAGCCACTTGTACCACTTCAGACATAAATCAGATTCTCTAGCAGACAAAAATTAAAGGCGCAAGATTGTACACTTTTTCACCATAACTCACAACGTGTGATGGGCAGAAGTGACACTATACGATGGTAATGGTAAGGATTTTCTTGTCAGTAATGTGTTAGCTAGGCACTTTTGCCTAGACATGCGGGAAAACCTTTACCATTACCAGCCATTACTAAAACAGCGAATAGACTGTTTTAGCTGACTATTAACGCAAAAGGATTTTACCGATAAATCAGTAAAATCCTTTTTGTAATTCTCTTTTTAAGCTAAGTGTAGCGTTTTCGTTCTAGGAAGAAACGCACAGCGTATGAATATTACGTGAGCCCTTTCTGCCGAGTAATCACGACAACGAACGGGAGCGCTACACAACGCTTAAAATAGAATTAGCGAGTGCGTGGGCAGATTTCTTCGTCAGTGAAGAAGTAAGCAATTTCACGAGCAGCTGATTCTAGTGCGTCAGAGCCGTGAACTGCGTTCTCGTCGATAGAGTTCGCGTAATCAGCACGTAAAGTACCCGCTAGTGCTTCAGCTGGGTTAGTCGCACCCATGATTTCACGGTTTTTAAGAACAGCGCCTTCACCTTCTAATACTTGAACCATTACAGGACCAGAAGTCATGAACTCAACTAAAGCACCGAAGAAAGGACGCTCTTTGTGCTCAGCGTAGAAACCTTCAGCTTGCTCTTGTGATAAGTGAACCATTTTTGAAGCAATGATTTTTAAACCAGCAGTTTCGAAACGGTTGTAGATTTGACCGATTACGTTTTTAGCAACAGCATCTGGTTTAACGATAGAAAAAGTACGTTCGATAGCCATGATTAAGCCTCTTAAATTATCTTTAGGTATAAATTTTGGGCGCGATTATAGACCAAGTACAAGCAAATGCCTAATGATATTGTTGTGACCGGATAATACCCTGTCGCTGGAGCGTCCCAATAAAAAAATCGGCAAACTTTTATCAAGTTTACCGATTTTATTTTTCACTCAAGCGTTTCCGCTTTACTATAGCATCAAACACATAGCGCTATGCGCGGATGAAACACTAAATGCTTATGCGGCGATACTGGCGATAATCAGGTTGCCAAAAGTTGCGCTCAATTTTCGCCGTTAATTGCTCATCAGATATCGCCAGTGCTAAGCCCTGCTCAAAGGCGACTTTGGCAATGGCAAATGCAATGCGTTTACTCAAGTTAGCAATTTCAGTAATGGCTGGCAGTAGCTCACCTTCACCAGTATTTGCCAATGGCGATGCTTGCGCAAGTGTTTCGCTAGCGACCATCAACATTTCGTCGGTAATACGGCTGATATTCGCGGATACCACGCCCAGACCTAGCCCAGGAAAAATATAGCTGTTGTTACATTGTGCAATCGGGAACAACTCGCCTTGATACTCAACTGGCTTAAATGGGCTGCCTGTGGCAACAATAGCTTGACCTTGAGTCCACGTAATAACCTGCTCCGGCGTTGCTTCAACCTGACGAGAAGGGTTGCTCAGTGGAAAGATTATTGGCTGCGCATTGTGGCTATGCATTGCCTTGATCACTTCTTCTGTAAACAAGCCTGCCTGACCGGAAACACCAATGAGAATATCAGGTTTTGCGCCGTGCATTACTTCCAGTAAGCTCGCGAATTCGCCGTCGATCTGCCAGTTACTGATCATCGCCTTAGATTGCACAAGCTTTTGTTGGAAGTCTCTGAGCTCTCCCATGCCTTCGGTTAATAAACCGAAACGGTCGATCATAAACACTTGGCTTCGCGCCTGCGCCGGTGCGGCACCTTCGCTGATCATTTGGCTAATAATTTGCTCGGCAATACCGCAACCTGCTGAACCTGCCCCGACAAATACGACTTTTTGATCAGATAATTTCACACCTTTGGTGCGACATGCCGCCAGTAAAGTGCCTACCGTTACGGATGCCGTACCTTGAATGTCATCATTGAAGCAGCAAATTTCATTTTTGTATTTTTCAAGCAATGGCATGGCATTAGGTTGCGCGAAGTCTTCAAATTGCAACATCACTTTTGGCCAGCGGCGTTTAACCGCTTGAATAAACATATCAACAAATTCGTTGTATTCGTCTTGGCTAATACGCGGATGCCTTGAGCCCATGTACATAGGATCGTTCAGCAGTTTTTCGTTGTTTGTGCCAACATCTAACGTAATAGGTAAGCAGTACGCAGGGCTAATACCGCCACAAGCGGTGTATAAGGCAAGCTTACCAATTGGGATCCCCATACCACCGATACCTTGGTCACCTAAGCCCAAAATACGTTCACCATCGGTGACGACAATCACTTTGACTTTATTTTTAGTGGCATTGCGCAAAATATCGTCGAGCTGGTCACGTTCTTCATAGGCAATAAACAAGCCACGGTTACTGCGGTAGATATCAGAGAAGCGCTCACAAGCATCCCCCACCGTTGGGGTATAAATGATCGGCATCATTTCTTCTAAGTGATCTTGCACTACACGGTGGTACAAGGTTTCGTTTTTATCTTGAATGTTACGCAGATAAATATGTTTATTTAAGTTGGTGTGAAAGCTACTGAACTGCTGATAACAGCGCTCCGCTTGCTCTTCAATGGTTTCGTAACTTGGTGGAATTAAGCCAGTTAAATTAAACATTGCGCGTTCTTCTTTGCTAAACGCACTGCCTTTGTTTAATAACGGGGTTTCTAAAAGCGCTGGCCCAGCGTATGGAATGTATAGTGGGCTTTTCTTACCTGTTGTCATAGTTGCCTTAATGTTAGCTATTTTGTTGGGGCGAAATTGGGCGAGAGTATAAAGGATGAACAGCGAACAAAAAAGCCGACCATTGGGTCAAGTTCAATTTTCTCGCCATGTATCAAACTAAGTACCAAGCTAAGTATCAAATTAAGTATCAAACTAAGCTTTTGCACTAGGGCGTGTTGATCTTTCGAGATTGAATTTTGTTCAATCTAAACGCTTTCTGATCGCGACGCTCGCTTTGTCGCATAGTCGTTCTATGTAAAAAGCGAGCAACAATGAGCAGGAAGCGTTTAGATGAACCCGCAGGGCAGCGCCTGTTTGAATTTTCTACTGTGTTGGCACTTATTTATGGAGAATGACTACACTGCACAAGTGCCGCCTTGTATAAAACCCAAACAGGCTGCTGCAAAAACAACCCTGAAAGATCAACACGCCCTAATCAACTTCATCAATCCACGCCTGCTGAATGGCTTCAAGAATGCGCTCACTACAACGGTTGGGATCATCATCAAACTCGTCTAGCGCAATCACCCACTGCATCAACTGCGGAAAATGAAGCTGTTTAGGATCCACTTCTGGGTGCTCGTCGAGCAGTGCTAAAGCGATATCAAGCGAGTCAACCCACTTCAATGCCATGGCTACCTCCTAAAATATTAATTTAAAAACGAAATAATCAGCGATTAACATGAGTATAAGCCATAACAAGAAATAGCGAGACTTACGGCAAAATTGGCAGTCGGTGTGCCAAAGTTTCTTTAAGTATTTGAGCATGGAACAAGGTGATGAAGATTGTGAAAATTGCATTAAATTTTTTACATTACTTGTGAACTTAGTATAAAGCGATAATTTCACAGTTAATATATAAGTTCTCATTAACTCATTACCCAATATGAAAATAACTATGCAAACTCTTTCTAAAGCACAAAAAGAGCACCTTACTGAACAGCTAAGCACTTACCTACTCGATGAGCTGAGCATTGACATCGGCGGTTTCGACGCTGAGTTTTTATGTGACTTTGTTATCGAACAATTTGCCCCACACTTTTACAATCAAGGACTGGCGGCGGCACAACTTAAAATGCAGCAACAAGTCGACTTAATTAGTGACGCTGTTGATGAGTTGATTATGCCCACGGAACGTTAGTTATAGTAAAGACCTTGAGTCCGGGTAACAATGCTGAGTACGGGTAACAGGGCTAAGCTTTTGCGACAACATCAAGCACTTGTAATCGTGATCGCCACTTGCTTCGTAAGTTGGTCATGATGGATAAACACAAGCATGACAATAACCATGACAGACTTTTTTAATTGGCCATCGCTCGGCTACCTCGGCCTCATTCCTTTTGTTTTCACGCTAATTCTTACCAGTGTAGGGATCACTTTGCCGGCTATTTCACCCGTTCAACTTTTTATCGCTTACAGTGCCTGTATTTTGAGTTTTTTGGCAGGCACGCTTTGGCTTAACGGCGAGGCCATAACTACTGGCGCGACAGCTCAAGGCAAAACACAGGAACTCGCTACGGGGAATCAAGTCACCAATAAATCAGCCAGTATATTTTCTAATGTGATAACCTTGCTTGCGTTCGCTTGCTTGCTACTCCCCACTCCTATTGCAATAGGAGGCTTGGCGATAGGCTTTTGTTTATTGCTCGTACTGGAGTTTAAGTGGCAGTTATTTACTGGTAAACCCGCTGGCTACAAGATGCTAAGGGTGGTGCTTACTGCAGTTGTCGTTTCGTGCCACGTTGCGATGTTTGGGCTTATTGGTCGTTAAGCATGGCAACACTCATTCTTTTTTACGATGGCAATTGCCCGCTTTGTCTTCGCGAAATCAATGCTTTGGCAAAGCGCGACACGCAAGGTAATATTCAATTTGAAGATCTGCATCAAAGCGACTTTGGCAACCGTTTTCCCGACATTAATCGTTTTCACGCCCTGCAAATAATCCACGCAAAACTCGGCGCCGAAGTTATCACAGGGGTTGACGTCATCTATCACGCTTGGCGTCTCGTCGGTAAAGAGCGTTGGGTTAGACCGCTAACTTGGCCCCTAATAAACCCTTTGGCAAAGCTCGGCTACCGTATTTTCGCTAAGTACCGTCATCCTATCTCAAGGTTGTACGCCAAATTGACGCAGCAAAGCGAACAGTGTAACTCGTGCACAAGAGAGACTAAAAGCGATGCCCACCTTACTGAGAGTGACAGCAAGCACAGATAGTTGGTAGGGATAGCTAGTAGAGAGGGGAAAGTGGTGAATAAAACAAGCATACACAAGAAGGCAACATTGGTGATAGGCGCCAGTAGTGCAATTGCACAGGCAACCATTGAACAGCTATTGGCAAGTGACCATCGCGTGATTGCCCTGTCAAGGCAATCACTACCACAAGTATTGCTCCCTTACTTGGCTACTGACAACTTTGAGTGGCATCAAACTGAGTATCACGAAGCAGCAATTCACCGCGTATCAGCGACATTGACTGAAAATGAAGTGTTTGAGCAAATCTTTATTTGCAATGGTGTACTGCACGGCGCTGATTTTATGCCAGAAAAGAAAGTGGAAGCGATAGCGCAGATAAGCCTTCAGCAAGTATTTGATGCCAATACTTTAACACCACTCCTTTGGCTGCAAGCACTTATCCCTGCGCTGGAAAATTACCAGCAGCCTTGTTACATCACGATCCTCAGTGCCCGGATCGGTAGCATTAGCGACAATGCACTTGGTGGCTGGTACAGTTACCGAATGTCAAAAGCAGCCCTTAACATGGCCGTAAAGACGTTAGCGATTGAGTGTAGCCGCCGCGCGAAACAATTAAAATTTATTTTGTTCCATCCCGGCACGACCGATACCCCCTTGTCGAAACCGTTTCAGCGTAACGTTCGCCCTGATAAATTGTTTACCCCGGCGTTTGTTGCATTGCAACTATTGACCGCCAAACACCAGGTTGCTTTTGATGGACAAGCGAGCTACCTCGACTGGCAGCACAAAACCATTCCTTGGTAAATGCGAAGCTCGCTCCATATAAAGCGAGAAAAGAAAAGCTAACTGAAAAACCTAGCTGAAAAACATAAAAGCGTGGAAACCTTACGCACTTGCTTACAAGCTTCCACGTAAACTATTAATTTTCTTTAAAAACTGCTGCCAAGCATCATCATTGGGCATGTCGACGGCATATTTGCCGTGAAAGAGTAAAGTCACCACCACCTGATTAAACTCAAGATAGCAAGTGTAGCCATCGAAGTCGGCCCACGCAGCAAGCCCGTGCCAATGGCGCTTGCCATCGCTAATTTCTCCTTCGCTAATTTCTCCTTCGCTTAGCACCTTGTTAAACACAGACAAACAGTATTTAACGTCTAACTCGTTATGCATGGCAACCCCGCCCCAAATTGTTTGCTATTGTGACGATTACGAATTTAGCGAGAAACTGGCTCAATCGCTAAAAATGAACCATGGTTAATATAACTGCGTAATTTCTTTATAAACCAATCGCGCCTTTGGTTTAAGCAGTATCCACGATAACGACAACAAACGAGGGATATTATATGCCGACCAGTCAAACATCGACACAGCGTCCTGCGACTAATCGAGCTAGCGCTCGTGACCACCGCCAAAAGACGTTTGCCCGCACAATTGAAAGTAATAAAATCGCGACCTTAGCCTGCTTTCATTGGCTTAGCTTGGCATTAAAAGACTTTGCCAAAGCGCCGCTGATCAGCCTGATTTACGGGGTCATATTTAGCATTGTACCCGTTGCTATTTTTTACCTAGTTGCCAACACTGAAAATCATTTAATTATATTACCTGCGACAATTGCCTTCGCCTTAATTGGGCCAGCATTTGCGACCGGCTTGTATGACGTTGCATGGGAGCTTGAGAAAGGCCACCAGCCGACCATGAAGCACAGCTTGAAGTCGATGTTCAGAAATCCCGTCGGTGAATGGGGCTTTGCCATCCTATTAATGATTTGCATGATTGCATGGACACGTCTTGCCGCGCTGATTCATGCACTTTACCCCAACACCATTAACCCAACCTTTGAAGAGCTCGCCTTCTTTTTAGGGTTTGGTACTTTAGTTGGCGCCGCCATGGCGGCGGTCGTCTTTACCATTAGCGCGTTCACGCCACAAATTATGGTAGAGCGCAGAGTTGATATTATGACCGCTGTGGTCAGCTCAGCCAAAGCCGTCAACAATAACGTATTTGCGATGTTTGCTTGGGCAATTGTTATTCTGGGCTTTGTATTGCTAGGTTTTCTCACCCAAGGTTTCGGCTTTATCATCATAATGCCGCTGCTCAGCTATGCGAGCTGGCACGCATACATTGCCGTAATAAAAACCAAGCGCGAGCGAAATTACGAATAACCGAGTAGGTTCAACCTCAATACAACTGAAAACACTACCGACTACCAATCTAGTCGGTAGTAAACCACATCAACATCACCTAGCGGGTCTTTGTGAAGATAAGTTGAAGCATAGACTAGCCCCAGTTTTTTCATCACCCCGATAGACGCTGTATTATCTGGTAGCGCAATGGCTGAAATGCTTTTGGCGATGCCCAATGCCTTTACTGCAGTCATTACTTGCTTTGCCGCTTCGCTTGCATACCCTTTGCCCCAGCTAGCACGTTTGAATCGCCAACCAATCTCTAATTCATTCCATTTGGGTTGCTCGCCAAAAAAATCCATCGGCCGAATAAGGATCCAACCCACAAATGATTCGTCAGCCAATTTATTATCGGCTAGGTGGTCATGGCTAGCGTGCTCAAAAACACCCCATATCCCCCAGCCTTGCGATGGGTTCATGTACTTTTTTAGTCGCGGAATAAAAATTTGCTCAATGTCGTCCATGGTATTGGTTTTACCGTTACTAATGAATTTCATGACTTCGGGGTCTTGATCTAATTCGTACATCAGCTTGCCATCAGCTTGAGTCAGCAGACGATACGATAAACGCTTAGAGGGTGATACTTTCACAATGACATTCCTTTTTTGTCGAAATCAGCCGAAATAAGCAACGTAATATAGGTAAAAACAATAAAGCCCGCAAACGCAGGCTTTAAACTTTGTAATTGTTAATTTAGCACTTGATACCAAGTGATTGGCTTTGCACTAGTTAGTAACAGGGAAACCGCGATCGCGCATTAACGCATCAACCACAGCATCACGGCCACGGAAAGCGCGATAAGCTTCTGCTGGGTCAACCGCGTTACGCACGCTAAACAAGTGTTCAACTAACTTTGCTGCAACCGCTGGGTCGTAGTAACCACCTGGTGCTTCTTCAAATGCTTCTGAAGCGTCAGAGGTAAGTACTTCTGCCCACATGTAACCATAGTAAGCGGCAGAGTAACCTTCACCACTGAACACATGACCAAAGTGCGGGGTGCGATGGCGCATGACGATCTGCGATGGCATATTGAGTTTACCAAGCTCTTCACGCTCAAACTTATCAGGGTCAATACCAGCTGGGTCTGTTGTGTGAAGCTTCATATCAATAATGGCAGACGCTAAATACTCAGTGGTTTTGAAGCCTTCATTAAACGTTGCCGCTTGCTTAATTTTAGCCACGAGTGCTTTCGGCATTGGCTCGCCAGTTTTGTAGTGAACCAGGTAGTTATTGATCACTTCGTCTGTGGTTAACCAACGCTCTAACAGCTGTGACTGGAACTCAGTGTAGTCACGCACACCACCGTTTAGCGTTGGGTAATCAACGTTAGACGATAAGAAGTGTAACGCGTGGCCAAACTCGTGGAAGAACGTTTCGGCATCATCCCAAGAGATTAGCACGGGTTCACCTTCGTTGCCTTTAATAAAGTTCGAGTTGTTGGACGATAACACATTGGTTTTGCCGTCAATTGTGGTGTGGCTGCGATACGTGGTTGCCCATGCGCCACTGCGCTTACCTTTACGGGCATATGGGTCTAAGTAGAATAAACCAATATGCTCGCCTGATGTTTTATCTTTTACATCCCAAACGCGAACATCTTCATGGAAAACAGGCACTGAGCCGTCGGTGATTTCGCTAAAGCTGTAGTTGAATAAACGACCCGCGACATAGAACATCGCCTCTTGTAGTTTTTCAACTTGCAGGTATTTTTTCACTTCGCTTGAATCAAGCGAGTATTTGTCCATGCGCACTTTTTCGGCGTAATAACGATAATCCCAAGGCTCAAATGTTTTCACGCCGTCATGTTTAGCGATCTTCATCATATCAGCCACTTCTTCGTCAACACGGGCGATCGCGGCAGGCCACACTTTTTCCATTAAGGCGATCGCGTTTTCTGGCTTTTTCGCCATGCGATCTTCTAAACGCCATGAGGCATAGTTATCGTAGCCAAGTAAACCAACGCGCTCGTGACGGAGCGTTAAAATCTCTTTGATAATTTCGTTGTTATCAAATTCGTCGCCATTGTCACCGCGGTTGTAATAGGTTTCCCAAACTTGCTTACGCAGCTTACGCTCAGTTGAATACGTTAAAAACGGGTCCATAGACGAGCGGGTGTTAGTAAAGGCGTACTGGCCTTCTTGACCGCGCTCTGTCGCTGCTTTCGCTGCCGCAGCAATAATGGAGTCGGTTAAACCGCCAAGCTGGCTTTTATCAAGGTATAAAACGTAGTTTTCTTCATCCGCTAAGACATTATTGGCAAACTTAGTGTGCAACTGTGCCAAGCGCTGGTTGATTTCTGCATAGCGAGCCTTACTTTCGCCCGTTAAGGTTGCGCCATTGCGAGCAAAACCGTTGTAAACCAACCACACTAAACGCTGTTGTTGCTTGGTTAAGCTTTTCACTTCTTCACTGTTATAAACCGTTGAAATGCGTTGGAATAACTTGTCATTTTGGTTGATTTTTGAGAAAAATGCTGACAACTTTGGCGCCATTTCGCTCTGAATTTCTCTAAATTCAGCTGACGAGCGGTTAGCACTCCAAATGCCGTAGTAAGTGAAAATGCGGTCAAGCACTTTACCTGCTCGCTCCATTTCAACAATCGTATTCTCAAACGTTGCCGGTGCCGGGTTGTTGGCAATGGTCTCTATTTCCGCCAAATTCATTGCCATGGCTTGCGCTAGTGCAGGCTTTAAACCACTTAGCGAGACTTTGTCGAATGCTGGCACGCCTTGGAAAGGCCCAGTCCACTCGGCCATCAATAGCTCTGTTGCCGCTTTCACTTCTGCGCTGTTTTTCACAGCGGTTATTGCCGATGCTTCCGGTGATTGCGTCACGGCTTCTGTATTTTCAGTTGAATTACATCCTAAAAGCGCGCCAGACATCACCATGGCTGCGAATATTTTATTTAGTTTCATTCTTGGAATCTCTTTTTTATTGTTGTTGGTGAAGTTGGCTTCACCTTAACGTTGACGGCAATACTATACGAGTAGCGAAGCGAAAACGCCATTGCAACCATCGTAAAAATAATGTGAACTATCGAACTTGAGCGGTATTGCTAAGGTTATTTTTGGGTGAGCATGAACACAGTATTTCTTGATTTTGGCACTTTTGGCGGTACTTTGGGCGCTACTTCCGATGGTAACTTGCGGGGAGCATCAGGCACAGGACTTAACCCAAGCACACTTAACCTAGACTTAATCGAGCAGGCCGCTAGCTCATTAAGCGTATTTGATTTTACAGATCCATCGCAATTAATAGCACGTGCTCAACACGCCGATGTGATTATCACCAACAAAGTCATATTAAACGCTAAATCGCTCGCTCAGCTAACTAAGTTAAAACTCATTTGCGTGGCAGCGACAGGCACCAACAATATTGACCTAGTCGCAGCTAAACAGCACGGTATCACCGTTTGTCATGCGAAAGATTATGCAGGCCCAGCAGTCGCGCAATACATCTTCGCGCAACTGTTACAGCTTTTTCACAATATTCCTCACCACAACGCCAATACTCGTCAAAACCACTGGAGCCAGAGCCACTGGAGCCAAAGCCGAAGTTTTTGCCTACACAGCCAGCCAATTTATGAGCTGGCAGGGAAAACCATCGGCTTGATTGGTTATGGCCATATCGCCCAAGCGGTTGAGCACATCGCCAACGCATTCAACATGCGAGTGCTGATTGCTGAGCGCCCCAATCAATCACACATTCGCGGTGGTAGATTGCCTTTTGAACAGGTCTTGGCGCAAGCCGATGTGCTCACTTTACATTGCCCATTATCAGCCTCGACAGAGCACTTGTTCAACCGTGAGCGATTTAGCTTAATGAAGCCAAATGCGATATTAATTAATACGGCCCGTGGCGGGTTGATTGATGACAACGCATTGCTAGATGCCCTGACATCAGGCCAGCTCGCCCATGCCATTATTGATGTACTCGATCAAGAACCGCCACCAAGCAACCACCCTTTGCTTTCGAGCAAACTCGCCAATTTAACCATTACCGGTCACATTGCGTGGGCGAGCCAAGAGGCACAGCAACGCATTATTGATATCGTGGCTGCCAATATGACGGCTTTTGCCAACAACGTGCCGATCAATACGGTTGTTTCCGTATAATTAAGGCAGAAAATTCATAGACTTTTTATCAGTAGAATTTTATTCTTGAAAAAATTTTTTTACCTCCTTCTTTTCAACAGGGAACACGAATGAAAAAGTATTTCACGGCACTGCTTTTTGCGAGCCTTAGCCTACTCGTTGGTTGTAATGGCAGCTCGGGAGAAAACCCAACAGCTAGTGAAAACCAAACCGTTAATTCAATCACCCTCGCCATTCAAAATGCTTCAGGCCAAAATCAACAAAGCTTTCGGGCAAATGATGAAGTGCAGCTACTAGCAACTGTGCTAGACAGCAATGGCCAAGTTATTTCAGGCCGCAGCGTAGCGTTTGAAACGACGCTAGGCACGCTGACCGTTAATTCTCGTTTAACCGACAACAACGGTCAGGCAATGGTTACAGTCACTAATGTTGAACTTGCCGCAGGCGCAGGCACAGCAACAGCGACCATTAATGAAATTAGCGCCACAGGCGATTTCGAATTTTTACAAACGGCCGCGGTACAAGGCCCAAGCCTTGCCAGCCAACTACTTGTTGATGGCCGAGTGACAAGCCAATTTAGAGCAGATCAGCAAGCCCAAATAGTCGCCCGACTAACCAGTGACACTAACCAACCTATTGTTGGCGAAATCGTTTCGTTTACTGCCGATATTGGTAGCTTAAACACCGCGACGGCGTTAACCGATAGCCAAGGCGAAGCTAGGGTTACCCTAAGTAGTGGCGACCAAATTGGCGCAGGTGTGGTGGTGGCCTCGTTGGGAGAGAGCAGCGATGTTACGCCAAGCCAATTTAACTATGAAATTATTGCCGCTGATTCCGTGATTATCGATGAAGGGATCCGTATTGGTCATATTGACAGCAATGGTACCTTCAACGAAGGCGAGATTTTACTCGGCAGCCCTAATATTAGTGCCGGTGGTACACTGGGATTAACGGTTGATTTAGTCGACAGCCAAGGGAATCGTATTAATACCCCTACGCCGGTCAGCTTTTCGTCGAACTGTGTACAAAGCAGCGACGCAACAGTTGACGCATCAGTATTTACCATCAAAGGTACCGCTAATGCGACATTTGAAGACTTGAGTTGTGCCGGGAGTGCCGGCACCGATGATGCTATTGTCGCTTCCATCACAGTCAACGGTATCACTAGCATTGCTTCTGGTACGTTAAGTATTGCAGGCGAGCAACTAGGCTCAATTGAGTTTATTTCGGCAACACCTACTTCAATTGTGTTAAAAGGTACGGGTGGTCAAGGCCAACAAGAAACCTCAACTCTGACGTTTTCGGTAAAAAGTGCACTGGGTAACCCATTGGCACAACAAACAGTCGCATTTAGCCTAGACACTGAGGTTGGCGGTATGACGCTTAGCCCAGCATCTGGCCTGACTAATAGCCAAGGCATAGTCACCGTTAAAGTCACTGCGGGTACTGTGCCAACAGCCGTGCGTGTTTCTGCCAAGTCGACCATGGAAATTGACAGCGAAACGATCGAAGTTCAAACCCAGTCTGACTTATTATCAGTGAACACAGGTTTACCAGAGCAGCGCTCGTTAACGTTATCGACCGATATTCGCAACCCGGAAGCTAACAACATCAGCGGCGTTGAAGCGCGAATTACCGCCCGCTTAGCGGATAATTTCAACAACCCTGTACCCGATGGCACAACCGTTAACTTCACTACCGAGGGTGGTACAATTCAGCCGAGCTGTACAACAACTAACGGTGCGTGTTCGGTCACTTGGACGAGTTCAGAGCCGCGAGTTCCCGACCATCGCATTACGATTTTAGCGACGGCACTTGGTCATGAAACCTTCTTTGATACAAACGGTAACAACACCTTTGACGAAAATGACGGCACTGCAATTGTTAACGCAGCCGTTGCGTCAGGCTTTGGTCGCCAAGTCGCACAAGCCTCCGGCTTTGTCGATATGAGTGAAGCATGGCGTGATGATGATGAAGACAATCGCTATGACGCCGGCGAAGTGTTTTTAGATTTTAACAATGACAACAGTTTCACCAGCCAAGATGGCCTCTTTAATGGCCCGCAATGCCAAGGCGCCCGTTGTGCGGCAGAGGATAACAGAGCCATTCATGTGCGTAAATCAATCGTGATGATCATGGCCAGTTCGGGGGCATCATTTACGCTACGCGATGGAAATGACGATGACGAAATCTTCAGATCAAACATTGTAAACATTCGACAAAATGTTCCTCGAATTAGCGATGGTTTATCTCAGCCCTTTGAATTGTTTATTGCTGATACCGCTATGCAAGCTATGCCCCGTGATACCCAAGTGACGGTAACATCAACTGCAGGAGAGCTAGTTGGCCAAACGACATTTACTTTTGACGACAGATTAACACCTGTTACATTAGAATTTTTGATCAGTAATCCTGTTGGCGGCGATCCTCAAACAGGTGTATTGGAAGTCACCATCACAGCACCGTCTGGTGCAACAACCAGTATGCAGCCACTAACCATTAATCTTGATTAAACTGCTTGTTCGACGTTGATAAAAAAACCACGCAGCTGCGTGGTTTTTCTTTATTTACTTAGTGAAAACCTAAAAATACTTGTCTTTAACTTTCCCGTATTGGAAGTAACTCCATTGCCCTGCCCGCCTGAGTGGTGCAAAGGGAAATTTCGGTAAATGGCGATTAAAAATAGGGAGGTTTTGCAGTGAGCTTGGTAATGGCTGCTCTGCGACTTTTTCTGCTAAGCGTTTTCCCGCTTGCGCGGAAAACGATAGCCCTGCACCGCAATACCCCATCGCATAGAACACTTGTTGTTTTTCGTCGTGATAAATATGGGGAATATCGTCAAGCGACATGCAAATCCAACCTGCCCATGCGTAGTCATATTTGAGCTGTTCAAGCGCAGGGAAGCTCTGCTTTAAAACCGACAACAAGCGTTTGGGATAATAATCATGTTCTGCGCCTTTGCCCGTTATCGCACCACGTCCACCAAAGAGAATGCGATTATCAGGCAGCTTGCGGTAATAGTATTTAAGCGCTCGGGTATCCATTACCACGTTATTGGTTTGCCAATTACAAGCGTGAATTTGTGCCTCAGTCAGTGGCTCGGTAACAATAATTTGTGACAGCACAGGCAAGAAGCGGTTATTGACTAGCGGGTGAAAACCTTTCGGCGTATAGCCATTACTGGCCAGTACGACTTTTTTCGCTCGCACGGCTGCCTGTGGTGTAATGAGTAACTGAGTATTACGCTCGCCCCTCTGCTGCTGACATTCAACAACAGGCGTGCCAGTATAAATTTTAGCACCAGCCTCGCGTGCTAGGCGTTGATACCCCCACGCCAACTTGAGTGGGTTCAAGCCAAAGCCATCTTGATAGCGGATAGCGCCATACGCTTGTTGGTCATCCATATATTGCGCTCGCACTTGCTGCTTTGAGAGCACTTCAACCTGATAGCCAAACTGTTGACGCTGAATGTCAGCCAATGCAATGAGTTCGTTGAGTTTGCTGGGTTTGTGTGCCACTTTGATATAGCCCGGTGCTTGGCGATCACAATCAATCCCTTCGGCTATTAGGCTATTTACCGTGTCGACACCTGCCGCCATTTCCTGATAAATGCCGCGCATGACGTCTTCGCCCCAGTCACTCGCCATTTGAGTAAAAGATTTTCGACCAGAGCTTTTTAACACAAAACCGGCATTGCGCCCGCTACAGCCCCAAGCGGTTTGATTCGCCTCTAAGACAACAGCATTAATGCCATGAACTTTAGCAAGGTGATAGGCACAAGAAAGCCCAGTGTAACCAGCTCCAATGATTGCCACGTCAACGTCCAGATCATCACTAAGCTGACCATCTGTGGCTGGCGGCTGACCAGAAACATCGGCCCAATAACTGTTGGGATAGTGGAGGTTGATACCGGGAATGGCATCGTGCAGCGGATCGTACATAGGGCTATTACCAATGATGTGACAAAAAATAATATTAATGCAGTTAAATCAAAACAGTGGCAAACTATGCCATCATTTTAATTGGCGTGACAAGCAGTAATGACGACCATTAACTATCGGGCTTTAGCCCCAACAGACTTTGACAAAGTGATCACACTTGCTAACCATGTACATGGTGATGGCTATATGGATGAACATAACATTCAAGAATGGTATCAAAAAGGCTTTAAAAACGACATAAATGCGGGTTTCGTCGCCTACGACAACGACAAGCTCGTGGGCTTTCGCCTTACCTATGCCGCAGCTCAGTGGCATATCGACAAATGGTGTAGCCCCCAAAAATGGCGAGCTAACAAGGAGCAAGTCTGCTATTTCAAGTGCAATACGGTCGACGAACATTATCGCGGTTACGGTATTGGTAGCGAGTTACTCAAGCTGTCAATTAACGCGGCTCAAGCTCAAGGGGCCATTGCTGGCGTCAGCCATTTATGGAAGCAAAGCCCAGGTAACAGTGCCGTGAAGTACTTTACCAAGTGCGGTGGTGAATTAGTGCAATCGCACCCGGATAAATGGCGAGAAGAAGCGCTCAACGGCTACGATTGCATTATTTGTGGGTTTGACTGCCACTGTGAAGCGGCAGAAATGATCATTTACTTTGATGAGTAATGATTAGTTTGTGCCTACTGAGCTTACTTTAATAAGTAAGCTCGTAAAGCGTCAAAATCAGCGCCCATATCAACTGACAGTATTGTTTCACCAGCGCAATCTGCAAGCTCTTTAGGTAAAGCGATTGGCTGACCTAGTGTACTTTCGACAACCTCTTTAAACTTCGCTGGATGTGCCGTTCCCAAGAACACACCGAACTCGTTGTCAGCACAATGTGCTAACGCTTTGTATGCCACAGCGGCATGCGGCTCACTAATGTAGCCAAGTTTATTTAGCTGAAGCATTGTCGACTGTGTTTGCTCCTCATCGACCGAAATTGAGCTAACACACTCATCAACAATACCTGATTTCAGCATGTGTTCAACGCGCGGCCAGTTGTTTGGATTACTGACATCCATCGCATTAGAAATCGTCGCAACCGTAGGCTTGGGAGACCACTCACCGCTTGCTAAATAACGCGGCACTGTGTCATTGGCATTCGTCGCGGCAACAAAGCGTTTAACTGGCAACCCCATCGCTTTAGCAAACAAACCGGCAGTTAAGTTACCAAAGTTACCGCTCGGTACTGAGAAAACGATCTCATCTAACGGGCTGTTTTGGCGTTTTAACTGCGCAACTGCTTCAAAGTAGTAACATACTTGCGCTAACAAACGACTAATGTTGATCGAGTTCGCCGAATTAAGCCCAATCGCTTGTGCCAACGCTTTGTCATCAAACGATTGCTTAACCAATGCCTGACAATCGTCAAAACTGCCATCAACGGCAATGGTTTCAATATTGCCACCAAGGGTGGTGAACATTTTTTCTTGCAATAAGCTGATCTTACCTTTCGGGTACAAGATCACTACGCGAATATTGTCTAAGCCGTGGAAGGCATGTGCTACCGCCGCACCAGTATCACCGGATGTTGCCGTTAGTATCGTAATTTTCTGACCATTGGTGAATTTTTGTAGGCATTGCGCCATAAAGCGTGCGCCAAAGTCTTTAAAGGCAAGTGTTGGACCGTGAAACAGCTCTAATACTGAACGCTGCTCACCAACTGACTGAATTTGCGCGGGGAAGTTAAACGCCTTGGTAACGATTTCGGCCAGCTCATCTTTGTCTAGGTCACCCTCAACAAAAGGCGCTAAGACATGCACACTGCGCTCGACCAATGGCATTGCCAGTAGTTCATCTATATTGTCTAACGCTGGTACGTGCTCAGGAAAGAATAAGCCCTGATTTTTACCTAAACCTTGTTTAACTGCTTGAGCAAAACTCACTTGCTCCTGATTTTCTTTTAGATTGTAAAATTTCACCTTAACTTCCTTCCATTTACAGGCAGCGAGCGCCCTGAGTATCGGCTTTGCAGACATGCACAAAACCTAATTCTGTTGATAAATAGTTTGCGGTTAACCACTCTGCCGCTTGCTCGGCAAGCGCTTTGTCGTCGGTCACGGCAAATAATGTTGGGCCTGAGCCAGAAATGCCTACCGCCAGGCAGCCGGCTTGTTGCAAATGCACTTTCGCATCGCTAAAGCCGGGTAACAAGGCTTCGCGATAAGGCTCGGCTAGCACGTCTTTAAAATGACCAAAGGCTTGTTGTTTGTCTTGTCGATAACACGCATCGACAAAGCCTGCTAGGGTTTGACCGAATGCGATTGCATCAGCCTTTGAGTATTCGTTCGGTAGCACTTCTCGGGCAGCTTTAGTGGACACTTCAATGCCAGGGTAAGCCATAACAAAGTAGCAGTCATCAAAACTCGGCAAAGTACGGGTGATGATTTGCGGATCGGCAATCATTAATTGCAAACCACCGTAATAACATGGCGCGACATTATCATAGTGCAGGCTGCCGCTAATTTGCGCTTCCATCTCGCCCATCATCGCCAACATTTGTGCAGGCGAAAAGGGCTTATCGTAAAAGGCATTTAACGCCTCAAGTGCCGCAACAACAGAGCAAGCACTCGAACCTAACCCACTACCGACAGGCATTTTTTTATCAAGCGTTAGCTGAACCGTTTGTACTGGGTTTTCTTGGGCTGCCATTGATTTGTTATATAATTGATTAAGGGATTGATTAAACAGCTGCAAACAATGCCAAACAATGTTGTCAGTGGGCTCGCTTGGCAACTTATTGGCAAATTCGCCAATTACCGCCAAGCTGTCACTAGCACTTGCTTCAACCGTAACCACGTCGCCAAGTAAACTGCCGTCAATGGGTTGTACGGCAAGACCAAGCACATCAAAACCAACGGTCACGTTACCGATTGATGCCGGTGCAAAAACGGAAACGGCCATTAGTGTTGTTGCTCCCAGGCTAAGGTGCGTAATAAATCACCGAATACACCCGCTGCGGTTACCGCAGCACCAGCACCATAGCCACGTAACACAAATGGTAATGGCTGATAGTAACGGGAGTGAATTGCCAGTGCATTTTCCCCGTCTTTAATCACGTAAAGTGGATGGTCAGCAGCCACAGCTTGGATCGCGACTTTGCACTTACCCTCGTTGATTGTGCCAATGTAACGTAACACCTTACCTTCTGCCTTCGCCTTGGCAACTTGCTCAGCGACTTCACCGTCAAGTGTCGAAAGGTTACTCATAAACTCGCTAACATCGCCGCTAGCGTCGAAATTGTTGGGCAATACAGAGTCTACTTCGATGTCTTTTAGCTCTAGTGGCATGCCAGCTTCACGCGCCATGATCAGTAATTTACGAGCAACATCCATACCGCTTAAATCATCGCGTGGGTCTGGCTCTGTAAAGCCGTTTTCTTTGGCAATCGCTGTCGCTTGAGAAAGTGACATTCCCTCTTCTAACTTACCAAAGATGTAGGATAAAGAACCCGACAAAATCCCCTCAAAGCGCACCAACTCATCGCCTGCTTTAAGTAAATTTTGTAGTGTGTCAATAACCGGTAAACCCGCGCCCACGGTCGTTTCATATAAAAAGCGGCGATTAGTGCTTTGTGCAGCCTCGCGCAGCTTTTTGTAGTATTGCCAAGAATCCGTATTGGCTTTTTTGTTTGGTGTCACAACGTGGAAGCCTTCAGCCAAGTAGTCGGCGTATTCCAGTGCTAAAGCTTCATTAGAGGTGACATCAACTAACACCGGGTTGATCAGGTGATTGTCACGCGCAAAAGCTTTTAAATTATCAACCGTAAGTGGCTCTGGCGTGCCTGCAAGTGCACCTTGCCAGTTTGCTAACTCAATGCCCTCTTCATTAAATACCATGCCTTTTGAATTCGCTAAGCCATAAACTTTTAGCTCAATTTGCTGTGCTTTTAAGCTTGCTTGCTGCTTGGCGATTTGGCCTAGTAACTCACTACCAACCACACCACAACCAACGACAAACGCATCAATGGTTAATCTGTGTGAGAAGAAGTTCTGATGGCATACTTTTAATGCGTCGGTACATTTGCGCTGTTCAATGACCACAGAAATACTGCGCTCAGAAGAGTCTTGAGCAATAGCGACAACATTAACACGCGCCTGTGCGAGTGAAGAGAATAACTTAGCAGCAACGCCGCGTTGGTGATGCATACCGTCACCCACCAGCGAAACTATCGACAAGTTACTTTGCAGTTCAATGGGCTCTAACAAGCCATTTAATAGTTCTAATTCAAACTCTTGCTTTAAGCTTTGCTCAGCGCGGAAAGTATCAGCGGTGTGAATACAAAAACTAATACAATACTCACTTGAAGACTGACTGATCATGACCATCGAAATTTGTTCTCGACTGATAGCAGCAAACACACGGCTTGCCATGCCAACCATTCCCTTCATACCTGGGCCTGAAACATTTACCATGGTCAAGTTGTCAAGGTTTGAAATCGCCTTAACTTGTTGCTTGTCGTCGGTTTCGTTAGCGATGCGCGTGCCAGGTGCCGCAGGGTTACCTGTATTTTTAATTAAACAAGGAATGTGGAACTGCGCAATTGGGCCAATGGTTTTTGGGTGCAGGACTTTGGCGCCGAAGTAAGATAACTCCATGGCTTCTTGATACGATAAATAATCGAGCAACTTGGCATCTTTAATAATGCGTGGGTCAGCATTGTAAACGCCATCGACATCAGTCCAAATCTCGCAACATTCAGCCTGCGCGCAAACCGCGAGTACCGCAGCAGAGTAGTCAGAGCCGTTACGACCCAAGGTTGTGACTTCACCTTTACTGTTAACACCGATAAAGCCCGGCATGACGCTAATGCCAGACAGTGACGGGTAAGCGGTGCTGAATTTCTCTTTACAAAGCACGAGGTCGGCAACGGCGTTAAGTGACACGTCATTGGTTACTAAAAACTCTTCGGGAGCCAATGCAGTAGCTGTTTTGCCTTGAGCGGCAAGTACAGAGGAAAGAATCGCAACACTCAATCGTTCGCCTGTTGAAATGATGCGGGCACGGACATGGTCTGGGCAAAATTCAAGTAAGTGGGCACCTTGCATTAAGCGTGATAGCTGATGTTCCCAATCAGTTAACGCTTGCTCTGCATGATGTTTGTCAAAAGAAGAAATGCTCGCACCAAGGTCAGCAATAATGGTTTCGATGGCTTGCTTAAAATGAACGAGATCCTGTTGCATTTTCGCTTCATCGCCAATGTTTTCAGCCATCGCCACAAGGTGGTTGGTAACGCCTTGTGGCGCTGAGACGACAACGGCAACGCTTGATTCTTTTTCTTTGGCAAGAATGATATCTGCAACCGCTTTGAAACGCTCTGCCGATGCCAAGGATGACCCACCAAACTTTAATACCCGCATTTTTTCTTCCTCTAAAAACAAAAAAGCCCGTGACCTTGTTAGGTCACGGGCTTTGTAAAAATCTTTTTATATTTACACGTCAGCCAATGACCACCAACCCTCGAGGGTGGTAGTGGTAATAATGGTAATGATGTGGTTTTGAATATTTTTCATGGCTTAAACATGCCACTGTCATTTTAGAATGTCAACTCTAACAAGGTGAATAAAACCATCTAATTACGAATAAACTAATAGCTTTTGTGCATAATTAAGCAAAACGCTGATTTTTGTCGTTAATATCGCTAACACTCAACGCGAGTTAAGAGCATTCTGACAAGGTTGGTGTCACGCAAATTTTATCGCGTCCAGATGATTTCGCGCGATACAAAGCGCGGTCGGCATCAGCGATTAACGCTTCATAATTGCTCTGTTCACTGTTGAAAGAAGCGATCCCAATACTCGCGGAAAAATTGACTTCCTTGCCATTGTAAACCACAGGGCGAGCCGTTAACGCTTTCCTCACCCGCTCAGCGACTTCAACTGCGCCAAACTGATTCGTTTCCGTCAGGATCACCGCAAATTCTTCACCGCCGTAGCGACCAAAAATATCCGCATCACGAAGCAATGTTTTGACCCGTTTGGCAGCCTCGATTAAGACTAAGTCGCCGCATTGATGCCCGTAGCTATCGTTGATGCGCTTGAAGTGGTCAAGGTCAAACATCAATAAACTAATATCGCTTTGATAGCGCTTAGCTCGTGTAAATTCAAAAGCAAGAGACTCTTCCCAATGTTTGCGATTGTATATGCGCGTTAAACCGTCAATGCGAGTCGCCTGCTCCAGTTCTTGCATTGTCGCCTTGAGCATTGATTGGTAATGGCAAACGTCTGTCACATCCTCGATAAGAATCGACACACCTCTGAGTTCTCCAGCCTCAACATAAGGCAAAAACGTGCAGTTTTGTGCCATAAATTCCCTGTCAGTCGTGATCGGACGTGTATGTGGCAGTTCGAATAAATGATGCCGTTGTTCCCAACCACAATAACTGGGCGTTCCTAGCTGAATCACACTATTGAGTTTGCGCTCAAACCAACGCTTGGGTAATTCGGGAAAGACATTAAAAATAGATTGCCCAATCATGTCAGCTAATGGCTTATTGACGTGTACAGCGAAAAAACGATTCCAATGCAGTAACTGAAAATCGAGATCGACCAATAATACACCTGAGTTTAATTGGTCGATAATAGGACTATCTAATGCGCTTGTCATAATTAGAAGTCAGCCAGTATACGGTCAATGACGGCTTTAATATCGTCGATTGCCGCTTCCGGAATCAGCAAAATCATCTCACAATTAAAGGAGTAATCTGTGACTTGATAATTGATATTCACGGTAAGTGCAGTATCCCAATCGAACGACAACTGCGTCAGATGCGCCGCTAAGGTGCCTTGACTATCTGCCAGTAATTTGGGCGCGCTGTAAGACAATTGATTTTCGATTTGGCCAGCAAACACATTTAAAAAGGTGGTAGTTAATATCGAGCTGATATCAATTAATTGCTCTTCCACTGATAATTCATCAGGTTCATAGCCCAGTAAATCGCCGATGCGATCTGAGTCTTGGTGCTGATAAACTAATAGCGCTTCACCACGAATTCCTTCGTAGCCAAAAAAGCCTTGGCTGACTACCGTCATCGAGTGCTCATTGGCCACCAAATCATCACTGAGCTTTTGACCATTGACTAGCTCAATATCTGGCACGGTCAGATACACAAAGGTATCAAGATACCTTGCTAGCTGATCACTCGCTTGTCCCATGGCAACATTGATCAGTTCCTGCAAACAATCTTGTTGGTCTTCGTCTAATTCGTAGGCCATTAGATAAAACCGTTGTCTTGCAATGTCACTAACAAAGTGTCAGCACTGACGGGTTTGCGCAAAAATGCTTTTGCTCCCAACTCGAGCACCTTACTTTGCATTTCGGGTTGAATATCAGCAGAGATAACGAACACGTTTAAATCGATATTTTCTGCGTTGATTGCCTCAAGCACACCGACGCCATCTAACTCTGGCATGGTAAGGTCCAAGAACATCACGTCAACGGCAGAAGCTCGCAACACATCTAGGGCTTCAAGGCCGTTTTTAGCCAACTGGACATCGACATCCCAAGTTTTAGGTAAGCTTCTCAAGACTTGTTTTCGCGCGAGGTTTGAGTCATCACAAATAAGTACCGACGAACTCATAAATAGTTACTTCCTTTTGTTATTATTATTTTTGCTGCGTTAATCTAACGCAATTTTTGAGAATTGTTAATGGACAATACTTACTATTTGTAAGATTTTTAGACAGTTTTTTTAAAGATAAGCTGAAATGGGTGCTAAATACAGTGAAAAGCATAGACATTGCACCAACGTTGATGGTGCAAAAAATAGCGCTTGGCATAAATGCCTTTAAAACGGCAGCAGTAGCTTAATGAGCAACATTGAGACAATGGCTGATAGACAATATATCAGTATCATTTTGACAACATTTGTTGTTAGCTTCATAACGAGCCCTCATATTCACAACCTCGATTTACTGCATCCTTACCTCTATTTACTGCTTATGCATTCTTTGATCCAAAATTTGGCAAATAGTTCGAAATATTTAACGTTAAATTAACATCGCCTCATTGCTATATAACCGGGCGTTTGATAAAAAAATTGCAACTATGTACCAAAATGTACAAAAAAAATACGAATTGCTTCGCAATATCAAACAATGCGGTATGCCAATTAAGCCATTCAAACTCAGTCTGCTTTGTGAAGAGCAAATTCAGAGGGATTATTCGCAGGAGTTTTAGCGGCACTTCTACCTGAGTAAATGACACACTTATCATTAGCTCGTAAGCACATGGCGCAATGAGCAACATAGTTTACTCCCACAGAATGGCAGCTAAAAATGAAACTCTCGCTGATGCTGCTTGAGCCACTGTTTGGCCTGCGTCATATACGGGCAATATGAAGACACTAAGTGCCAAAATTGTCGGGAATGATTCAAATGAACCAAGTGGCAAAGCTCGTGAATAATCACATAATCAATGATCTCTGGCGGACACATCATTAATCGACTGTTTAAACTTAATACACCTCGACTAGTGCAGCTTCCCCAGCGTGCTTTGTATTTTTTGATCTGTATATCACAGGGGCTTAGGTTAGTCTCTGCTGACCAATGCGCGAGTTGCTGTGGCAGGTAGTGCTTGGCTTGGGTGAGCAACCAATCATCAAATAACTTGGTAAGTAGTTGATTAAGTTGTGGTGATGACAATGCTAGCTGGCGTTGCGTTAACTTAAAGGCCAGCGAGTGCTCTGCTAATTCGACAGCGGTCGTAAAGCCCGCGTGAACCTCAATGTGTCGCGCTTCACCTAAAAACAGTAACTGTCCGCCAGCTACTATCTGGAATCTGGGAGCTTGACCTTTAGATGCCTGTTGTTCTGCGACCTTTTGCTGTAGCCAATTGGCTTTACTCGCAACAAAGTGATCAACAAATGCTTTGTCGACAAACATCGGCGCTCGAACAATAATCTCCCCTTGTTTTACTTGTAAGCCAATGGTTTTTCGTTTGGCGCTGGGGATAAAAGTATAAGCTAACACCTCTTTTTCGGTGTTATGTAAATTACGCACGACTAGCTTGCTTGAGGCAGTGTCTCATCTTCGCTAGCGGCTGAGCTGCCAGCTTTCGCTTTACTCGTGGTTTTAGCTTTGCCTGATGCTTTTACAGGCGCTGCCTCATCGGTACTAGGCAAAGTTTTTCCCGCAGGCTTCGCTTTTTTAGCTTGTAGTGCAATTAACACTTCTTCTCGACGTTGCGCCAAGAAAATACTCAAATCTTCAATTAGCTGTTCAGAGAGTTCAATTGGTGCGTCTGATAACATGGCAGAAAGGTTATCAGCCATATCCAACATTTTGTCGTATTCATCAGCGGCTTTCTTATCCATAAACGTCTGCACCTCCACGCCATCTCTAATTACCACAAATCGACTTTCAACTGCCATGCGTTTCCCTCATTTACTTAACACTGTGAACACTTTCACAGCAAAACAAAAGACAATAAACTGTATAGATCAACAGTAACACAATTCATCATTTTCACCAACTATTTGTCAATTCCGTGGTACTTGTCATTTAGGCAGCGCCTAGCTTGGCGAGTGAATGTAACTAACTTTGTCAAAAATCACGATTCACATTTAACAATACTCATTTAATTTCAAAAGCTTAGCGATAGATACACTGGTTTTTGCGGTAAAGTTATTTACACCCCGTCGTTAACCATTAACAACTTTTCCAGCAAAAAGCGCCACTATTGAGTTGTACGAACCCAATAGTACAAACCAAGTTGTGCATTAATCATGACAACACATACTGAAAGCTTTTAATGATGACACCTAGGAGGTATCAAATGAGCACTAAAGTCAAAACAAGCGTAGTGGCGTTAGCAACGGGCCTATCGTTAATGTTGGCCAGTGGCGCAAGTAGCGCGATGGACAAACAAGTAGAGCGAGCATTAGTCAAAGTGTGTAAATCTGCGGCAAGCAATAAACCGATCCGCATGAAGGTCGCAATGGACGACTACAATTTAAAAGCACATGACGTGGCTTTAAAAGTGATGTGTAACGGCGATGATATTATCACCTTTGCAGAGAGTCGCGGTGCTTTTAAAACCGCTTCACGTTTGCAAAATAGCATTGGTGGTGTGGAAATAATTGATGTCGCGGCGACTGATAAAATCTACGTTAATTTCGTTGAATAAGTGACTCAAATCATGCCTCTGTTCAGCAAGCGGTGTGTTCAACACAATTCGATATCAATTGAACACACCGTTTCACTTTACTGAGTTACTGAGCAGAACTTTACCGACTCTGGCTAACTCAATTCAGCTTAGTTGCAACTAGTCAACATTAATGAGCACTTCACCTAGTATGTTAACTAAGATATTAAGTGATCAAATAGCTCAATGGTTACTGTTTCCCCTTGTTCTACCCTTCCTTGATCTTGTGCGAGCAAAATAAAACAATTGGCTTTGGCAATACTCGTTAAGATACCTGAGCCCTGCGCGCCCGTGCTTTCAACTTCTACCTCCCCGTTGTCGTTGAGTCGCCAAATACCGCGTTGAAAATCCATTCGACCAGGTGATTTTTTCAAAGTAGTTGCCACTTTCGCTGGCAGTTGAACGCGACTTGGTAGGTCGGCTTGCATCATTTTGTAAAGTGCAGGGACAACGAGCTGATAACAAGTCACCAATGCCGAAACGGGGTTACCCGGCAGCCCAAAGAAAGTACTGTTGGCAAGCTTGCCAAAGGCAAACGGCTTTCCTGGTTTCATGGCAATCTTCCAAAAACCAATTTGCCCAAGCTCTTGTAAAATCTCTTTCGTGTAGTCAGCCTCTCCAACCGACACACCGCCGCTGGAAATAATGATATCAGCCGTTAGATCCGCTTCGTTAAAGGCGGCTCGCAGCTTTTCTTTATCGTCAGGGATGACACCAAAATCAATCAATTTAACTGGTAACTTGCCTAGCATGGCATTCAGAAAGTAGCGGTTACTTTCAAAGATATCGCCATCACCTAGTGGCTCGCCCGGTTGCTTTAGTTCATCACCCGTGGCGATCAAAGCAATAGTCAATGGCTTAAAAACGGCGATTTTGGCGACGCCAATTGATGCCAAGGTGCCAATATCAGCGCTGGTAAGTTGATGACCTTGCGCAAACAACACTTGGTTGACCGCGATATCTTCACCACATCGACGGATATGTTGCCCTTGCCTCGTCGATTGTTTGAGTGTGATATGGCTCGCTTGTTTTTGCAGAGATTGTTCTTGTGGAGGTTGGACAGAGCCGCTTTGCTCAACGCCCGACTTTTCATCACGAGAAAGCTCAACATTTTCTTGCATTTCAACCGTATCACAGCCAGCAGGCACTTTGCCTCCTGTCATGATTCTTACAGCTTGACCGAGCTCAACTTTTCCTTGATAAGGCGCGCCCGCAAACGCGGTACCAGCCAGTGTCAAGGTATGATGTTGCTCAACACTTGCCTGAGCAAAGGCATAACCATCCATTGCTGAGTTGTCATGAGGCGGCACATTGACAGGGCTATGCACTTGCTGGGCGACAATTCGCCCAACCGCTAAAGCAATCGAGACTTCTTCTTGTTGAGAAATTGACGGAAGATTCTCAATGATAAGGGCTTTTGCACGCTCAAATGGCAATAACCCAGGTTGACTAAAACAATCAGTCATGACAAAACCTTATATAAATTTGCACTCATTCAATATACTGCCTTTTCCTTCGAGTTTGAAATCCAGCAGTTAATTGTTATGCTTAGGGGACAATTTAATTCGCCGAGCTTGTTCGCACTAAGTCCCGATTCTTTACTAAGTAAGTTGTTGAGCTTTTACTGAGTTATTTACTGAGTAAGCAGAGTTTAAGAGGATATGGCCAACAAGCCGTGGTTTACTTTTGATAAGCGCGTTTTGCACTTCGCTGTCAAGAAAAGTAAAACCACCAGGGTTAGTCAGGAAACGCGCTAGCCTCCCGCATTTGGAAAGGTGAGATGTTACAAGACTCATTTGGTCGTCGGTTTTATTATCTGCGACTATCAATCACTGACGTGTGCAACTTTCGTTGCCAATACTGTCTGCCCGATGGGTACACTTGCGAGCACGATCGCGACTTCTTAACGCTAGCTGAAATTGAGAAGCTCGCAGCGACTTTTGCTCAGCTGGGGACAGAAAAAATCCGTATCACAGGTGGTGAGCCTTCTCTGCGTAAAGATTTACCCGATATTATTCGCCGCTGTAAGCAAACACCGGGGATCAAGCAAGTTGCCATCACCACCAATGGGTTTAAGCTCCCTGAGCACTTACCCGCTTGGCTTGATGCGGGGCTAGATGCTATCAACATTAGTATCGACAGCCTTGATCCCAAGCAGTTTCAGTTGATCACGGGTCACAACAAATTGGCAACTATTTTAACCGGTATCGATCAAGCACTTGCAGCTCCTCACCTGACCGTAAAAGTGAACACAGTCTTGATGCGCGGTTTTAACGGCGATCACTTAGCGCAATTTTTGGCATGGGTAAAAGACAAACCTGTTTCGCTGCGCTTTATTGAATTAATGCAGACAGGCGACAATGCGACTTTTTTCGATCAACAGCACGTTAGCGGTGACACCATTAAACAAGCACTGCTCAATCAAGGCTGGATGCCAGCATTGAAAGACAAAACCGCAGGGCCTGCACAAGAGTTTTACCATCCAGAATATGCCGGTAAAATCGGGTTAATCATGCCCTATAGCAAAGATTTTTGCGCCAGCTGCAATCGCCTGCGCATCAGCTCATTAGGCAAGTTGCATTTGTGTTTATTTGCCGAGCAAGGCCATGAACTTCGCCATTTACTCGCCAATGAAACAGCAACAGCAATTGCTAGTGAAATCACCGCGTTAATGGCAGACAAAAAAGTGAGCCACTTTTTACAAGATAGGCTGACAGGCGCAACCAAGCACCTCGCTATGTTAGGCGGTTAATGATAATGCTGTTTACGGAGCTAACGAAACAACCCAAGTCAGCGGCACAGGTAAATGGTAATTCAGCCACTAATTTGCGTGACGGCCAGACAAAGTGTATTGGCATATTGCTCGCTGGTGGCCTGTCTTCACGCATGGGGACGAATAAAGCGCAGCTGGTGCGCCCAGCAATTAGCAATGAACATGGCACTAGGTCACAATCTTTCCAAGCACAGTCGATGTTAGCGTTTAGTGCACAGCTGCTGCTCGATGCTGGTGTTGATCAGCTAATCGTTAGTGCTAACGCCAGCCAAGCGGCTCAATTAACGAATGAAATTGGCCAGCTCTTTATTCGCCAGCACTCTATCATTCAAGCAGATACAAGCAGTCAAGCAGGCACAAGCCAAGTCGGAATGGGTGAACCCAAAGTTGTTACTGACTTAACCCCAAAGCTTGGCCCGCTAGGTGGTATTTATAGTGTACTTGAGCAAATCCCGTGTCAGGCGGCCCTGATTCTGCCTGTTGATCTACCCTTGATGACGTCAGATGCCTTGCGCACATTAAAGCAAGCTGGCGAGCTGAATCATCAAGCGACCATGTATCGCCACCACATGTTGCCACTCTATTTGCCCAACAATGGCTACACTGAATTGTTTTTTAAACAACACTTTCGTGCACTTGCCGCAAGCGCATCACAAGCGCCTGTAACTGACAATGGCAAGACAACAAGTCCAATCGAGAAAACCCAAGGGGCATCGATTAAAACCTTGTTATCTCAACTGCCACACCAAAGCATTGAGTGCACTGCCCCAAACCTATTAACGAATACCAATACCCCTGAAGACTGGCAACACGCGCAGTCTCAGCTGTTATCGCCACGCAGGAGTTTTTAATGGCAAAAGCAAGTTTACCTGAGTTTGTTCCACTCAATATCGCCGTATTAACCGTTTCCGATACCCGCACTCAAGAAACCGACACTTCTGGCACTGCGCTAGTTGAGCGCTTAACCTCGGCAGGTCACACACTAGCCGAAAAAGCCATCGTCAAAGATGATGTTTACCAGTTACGTGCTATTGTGTCGAAGTGGATTGCCAGCGACGATGTGCAAGTGGTGATTTCCACGGGCGGTACAGGTTTTACCTCACGTGACAATACACCGGAAGCGTTAATGCCGCTGTTTGATAAGCATATTGAAGGGTTTGGTGAAACTTTTCGTCATATCTCACTCGGCGAAATAGGCACATCAACCGTGCAATCACGAGCACTGGCAGGGATGGCAAATGGCACTGCTATTTTTTGCGTACCCGGTTCAACCAACGCCTGCAAAACTGCTTGGGACAAACTACTGGCAGAGCAATTAGACGCCTGCCACAAGCCGTGTAATTTTGCACCACACCTTAAAAATATCGACGTAAACTGCCATAGCCGAGGTTAATCAATGACAGGCGTTCTTACTCACCTTAACGCACAAGGTGAAGCCAACATGGTTGATGTTACTGATAAAGCCGTTACGCAGCGCCAAGCAACCGCGCAAGGTTATATCCGTATGTCGCCACAAACCTTGACGATGATAACTCAAGGTGAACACAAAAAAGGTGATGTTTTTGCGGTAGCGCGTATTGCGGGCATTCAAGCCGCCAAAAAGTGCGGTGAACTTATTCCACTGTGTCATCCGCTCATGCTCACCAAAGTACAAGTTGATTTTACGCCTGAGCCAGCGCATTCACGTGTCAAAGTAACGAGCTTGTGTAAACTCGCCGGGCAAACAGGCGTTGAAATGGAAGCCTTAACAGCTGTTTCTGTGGCTTGCCTTACGCTGTTTGATATGTGCAAAGCCATTGACCCCGAAATGACCATAGAAGGCATCGCGGTGCTGACAAAGTCAGGTGGGAAAACCGGTAATTGGGAGCGCGCGCAATCATGCTAACTGTGCTATTTTTTGCCCGCTTACGCGAGCAACTGGGGCAGTCACAAGTGACGCTACCACTCACCCAAGCAACTAGTGTCCGCCAAGTCGTTGAGCAGTTAATTGCTGAGCACCCACAATGGCAAAAGCCACTCGCGGCGGCTAATATCTTGGCCGCAGTTAACCAACAGGTGGTTACGCAAGATACGCTTGTGAACAATGGTGATGAACTTGCCTTTTTCCCACCAGTCACAGGAGGCTAGCCTTGAGTAAGCAAGCTAAGCAAGTAATGCAAGCACCGCCATTGACCACCAAAATACAAGTAAACGAAGCCGACTTTGATGCGGGTGATGAAATTGCCTTACTCCAAAGTGACAACCTCGATGATGGTGCAGTGGTAACCTTTACTGGCCGCGTGCGTAAACAAAACGAAGGCCAGCAGGTCACGGGTTTATTTTTAGAGCATTACCCTGCCATGACCGAACGCTCACTTGCCAATATTGTCGAGCAAGCACGTGCAAAATGGCAAATCAACAGAGTGACCGTTATTCACCGTGTTGGCCAGCTTAGTCTAGGCGATAACATTGTTTTTGTCGGCGTAACAAGTGCACATCGCACCGACGCCTTCCACGCCGCAGAGTTTATGATGGATTACCTGAAAGTTGAGGCACCATTTTGGAAAAAAGAAACCCGACACGACGGTGACGTCTGGATTGACGCTCGTCAAAGTGATCAAAAAAAAGCTATTGCTTGGTCTTAGCGCCAACTCTGGCGAGTTTCAACGCAATGGCAACTCTCTGCTTAGTGACAATTATCTGCGTAATGACAACGACCTGTGTAACGGAAAACAAGGCTTTATGGTGATCAAGGCTTTAATTAGTGCATTAGCTCACGCGTCAGCCTCGTTAAAAGCAACTCGTCCCAAACAGCGCACATTAAGTACTAAGCCAACAGCTAGTTTACTGCCAGCAACCGTGCTTGGCGTGATACTACCTTTACTAACGGTATTTGTTGCCACTCACGCCACTGCTCAAACGGTACTCAGGGCTGCGGTTGCCAGTAACTTTACCGCTAGCGCACAACAACTCGCGAAGCCTTTTGAACAAACACACAAGGTAAAAATTCACTGGATAAGTGGCGCCAGCGGCGGCTTGTATCAACAAATTCGCCATGGCGCACCGTTTGATGTTTTCTTCTCTGCCGATAAAGAGCGGCCAGCCAGGTTAGTTAATGAAGGCTTTGTTGATGCGGCCACGTTAGCCCCCTACGCGATAGGTCAATTAGCCATATACAGTGCCAACAACGCGAGTTTGACCGCCAATGATTTAGCAACAAGTGATGTATTATCCAAACCATTTGCAGCCAAACGTATTGCGCTTGCCAACCCTGATACGGCACCTTATGGCAAAGCAGCAAAATCATGGCTGGAAAAACAGGGGCTTTGGCAACATTACCGCACCAAAGTCATTGTTGGCAGCAATGTTAGCCAAACCTTTCAACAAACCCATTCCGGTGCCGTAGATTTTGGTTTTGTTGCCGTTAGCCAACTTATTGCGCACAATATAACAGCAAGCAAAATAACACTTGATGATCAGTATATGCTGAGCCAGTACGCTGGCGTTGTCACTCGTAGTAAGCAACAGGCCCTAGCAAAACAACTCATTGCTTATTTCCGAGCACCTGCGCAACAAAGCAAACTAGAGGCATTAGGCTACTTGCCAGTCACTTTAACTGCTAAAACCTTGCCTGCCCAAACTTTACCTGCTCAGCAAAACAAAGCCAGCACATGGAATTCAACAAAGGAGTTGCCCTAGCGTGAGTGAATACGATTGGCTCGCCACCTACACCACCATCAAACTGGCTGGTATCACCACACTTATCCTGCTGTTAATCGGCACGCCACTAGCTTGGTGGTTAAGTCAATGGCAATCGCGCTGGCGAGCACTCGTTGAAGCCTTGGTGGCACTACCTTTGGTGTTGCCCCCTACGGTTATCGGTTTTTACTTGTTAATCGCCTTTGCCCCAGATGCCCTACCGGGCAAACTTTGGCAAACAATAACAGGCCAGCAACTCGCTTTTAGCTTTTCTGCCATCGTTATCGGCTCTGTTTTTTATTCATTGCCATTTGTGGTACAGCCATTGCAAAAAGCGTTTGAACAAATTGACCCGCATATTCTTGCCAAGGCACGGATGTTAGGCGCTGCTAAACTCGATTTATTCGTTAACGTGATTTTTCCGATCACTAAGGCCAGCTTTATTACCGCCGCAACGCTGGGGTTTGCCCACACCGTCGGGGAATTTGGCGTGGTGTTAATGATAGGTGGCAATATTCCCGATGAAACAAGGGTTTTGTCGATTGCCTTATTTGATCATGTCGAGGCATTTAATTATCAACAAGCGCATTTGCTCGCCTCAGGGCTACTTATCGCCTCGCTGCTAACACTCGCGCTTGTCTATCTGCTCAACAACTACCACGAGCAAAATCAGCAACAAACTAGGAGCAGGAAGTCGGCGCAATGACAGCATTTAAACAGCATAGCACTTGCCATAAATGGGCTAGCTATGAGCGAGCTAGCGATGAATGATTTGCCTGTAACTAAATCGGCACCCAATAATCTAGCGACAAATGAACTAGTCATCAATATTCATGCGCCACTAGCCGAGTTTAACCTTGAGATTAACGAGGTATGGCCACTGTCGGGTGTGATTGGCTTGTTTGGTCATTCTGGCGCAGGCAAATCAACCTTATTGAAAGCCATCGCTGGTTTAGCAACGCCTGCAAGTGGTCGCATAACGTTAGCAGGTAAGCCTTTACTCGACAGTGCCAATGCACTTAATTTACCGAGTGCACAGCGCCGTATTGTGGGGGTATTTCAGCACGATGCCTTGCTGCCACATTTAAGTGTTGAAAAAAACCTTTATTTTGGCCGAAAGCGCTTGTCCTCTGCCACACTCGACGCTAAGCAAATTATTTCACAAGCAGGTTTATTACCGCTGCTTGGGCGAAGCATTAGCCAACTGTCGGGCGGTGAGCGACAAAAAGTCGCGTTAGCGCAAGCGATACTGGCTGAGCCGAGCTTATTGATATTAGATGAACCGGTAACGGCACTCGACCGACAAAACAAACTCAGTATTCTTGGCCTGATCAAATCATTACAACAAAGAACGGGGATGCCAATGCTCTTTGTTAGCCACAGTATTAGTGAACATGAATTTCTATGTGACCAAGTTTATGTGATGGCAAAAGGCGAGATCACGGCCAGTGGCAGCATCAATGACGTCGTCACTAAGCTGACCCAAGATCACGTAATTATTCCCCAAACCGTGCTCACATTAACGCGCACAGAGAAACCACCGCAAAATGGTTTGATCGAACTGACTAGCCCCTCGGGCATTACCCTGTACACCTTAGCTAATCGCTTGGTATTCGAGCAAGGCATTGCTGTTTGCAGTATTCTGGCGAGCGATATCAGTATTTGTACGCTCGCCCCAGATCACAGTTCCATCGTCAATAAGCTGTCTGGCGTGATAACTGATATTCAAGTTAATGAGCAGCAAGCGCTACTCACGGTCAACTGCCAAGGGCAAGATTTTTTTTCGGCGATCACTAGCTATTCACTATTGCAACTGGGCTTAACCGTTAACCAAAGCGTTTATCTACAATTTAAAGCAAGTGCGCTGGTGCAACTTGCACAACAAGGAGACTAATTTGCTATCCCCCGAAGAACACATACGTTATGGCCGCCAAATTATGCTCGAGAGTATTGGCGAGCAAGGGCAGCTGGCATTACAACGCGCCACAGTATTAATTGTCGGTATGGGCGGCTTGGGCTGTCCAGTCAGTCTTTACCTTGCCAGCGCAGGGGTTGGTAAGTTGTTACTATGCGATGGCGATCACATTGAAGCCTCAAATCTGCAGCGCCAAGTGCTCTACACGCCAGCCGATATTAGCAAAAACAAAGCTGAAATTGCCGCAGACAAGCTAGCAGCGCAAAATCCGCTGATAGACGTTGAAGCATTCGATGAAATGTACACGCCAGCATTGGCCGACGAACTGCTGCCTGAAGTTGATCTTGTTATTGACTGTACCGATAGTCTAACAACAAGGTATCTGCTCAATGCCAGTTGCCACAAACACAATATACCTTTGGTAATTGGTGCTGCGACAGGTTTTGACGGCCAAACCATGCTGATTAATCCACCACAAAACAGCGCCTGCTATCAATGTGTTTTTCCGCGAAATACATCTGGTGAGAGCGCCAATAACGAACCGCAAAATTGCCAGACACTGGGCATTTTGGGGCCTGTATTGGCAATAGTGGCGGGGATGCAAAGTTTAACGGCCATTAAGTACCTTACGGGTTTATCAGTCAATACCAACGAACTTGCCCTTTTTGATGGCCAACGCCAGCAATGGCAACACTTTACAGTACAGCCACAAGCCAGCTGTCCGGTATGTCAGCAATAGTGGTTGTACACGCGATGCAAGTTTAAGAGAGCACAGTAAATACGAAAAAAGCCGCGTAAAGCGGCTTTTTTCTGGAATCCTTGTTTTCCATGTTCTCTTGAATCCTATTGATAAGATCCGATGATGGAGTTTTGTAATTAGCGTACTACTTACTCTTTAAAAGCTATTTTAAAAGTGTTGTGTAAACAAAGGGAAGTGTTATTTGAATAACCCCATATTGCGGTCATTCACTGCGGCTCGCCAGCCGCCGAGCCATTCTGATTTGGCATCGATACTTTGGTAAGGACAATTGTCTCGGGGTTTACCACTCAAACCTGCTTGGTAACCATTTGCATGCGCTCTATCTAAACGATCTCGTTTTTGTCTTCTCATAGATCAGTCTCCGTAACTTATTAAAAGTGTTGTGGTTTTATTGACTTTAAAGTGACTAAGCGGTCGGCATTGAAGTTCAGCCGACGTTTCATTTAAGAACAATTATTTGAGGAATGCAATAACAAAAAGTTCATAAAAATGTCACTTTTACTAACTTATCGGAACAAGCCGTTTGCTATGGGATTTCAACAAGTTTAAAAACATTTAATAAAACAATTGCTTAATTCTTAACATTAGCCTTATCACCGCGACTCCCTCGCGTTTAATTTTTTAGCCGGTTTCGTTTACTCGACAATCAGGTATTAATGGATGTGAAAAAATTCATCAAAATGCCATTGCTAATCTCGAACGCTTGCGCTAAAAAACGATCGTCACCTTTATTTTTATTTTTTGAGTATGTTTATGAATGCTACTAGCGTCCCAAAAGATAGCTTTAAAGCTAACCGCAAATTTTACGACGACCGAAATTATCCACGAGGCATGAGTAGAAGTGGCGATTACACGCTACAAGAAGTGCAGATACTAGAAAATCACGGCATTGCATTGCGTGAATTAGCCGATGGTTCCAGAGCACCGGTTTCGGAGGCTGAACAACGTTTTATCGACGTTTGCCAAGGCCAAGCCAGCCCAGAAAGCAAAATCGAGAAGGCTTGGCTTAAATACCAAAACAAGGTGCTATCCCCTAAGCAATTTCACACCTTATTCGGTCGCACTAAGGTCGAGGCCAGTGACGAAAGCACAGAAACGGAGTCAATTGACTTAGACGGTGACTAACCTCAGGTTTGGATAATAAATAGTGAATAATAAACTAATTCAAATACTTATGTTTTTCGTTATCTTCTAGCGAGAAATTTTTGCTGATATCAAGGCAAATTTGCGCGTCAATAGCTAGCCTATTGCAAGTAAATTTAACGCTGGTAGCAGTAAAAATAGCCGCTAGAAGCCATTAGTTATCCAAAGCTGAGGTTGAAGCGTGTTAAAGTCACTCACTGGTTAACAGTGGCTTTAACATGCCCTCTAAGCCATTGAGCTTAATTTCGTAAACCAATGCCAGTTGCTCACCTAACTTCCCTTCTGGAAAACCATTGGCTTTAAACCACACTAAATACGGTTCAGGTAGTTGCAGTAACTTACGCCCAGCATACTTACCAAACGGCATCACTTGATTGATGGCACTGATTAACGCCTGCTTGTCATCTAACATATCGCGAGTACCTACCTTTACGCTGCTGCTTTTTACTCAATGCCAAGTTCCATTACCAAGTGTCATTGGCTTCCAGTAATTATTGATTAGCGGCAAGTTTACGCCCTCCCATTCTTGGATGCTAGCATTCTAGTTTGCATTTGGCGTGTCACAAAAAATTCACGAAGTTACGCAACTACTTGTATTGACGCCAGTAAGTACCTATCAGACCACTTTCAACTGGTTAACCATGCAATAAAAGTGTCATCTGCGCTTTCTATACTCGCCTCGACTTCAGTATTTACATGTTCAAGGAATTTATATGTCAATTATTCGCAAGCGGAGTGCAGCGCACAAAGCCTATATCCCGACAAATGCTAGAAACAATCATTACTTGCTTGCAGAATTTCCCCTGACTGACCGCATTGTCAACGCATTTTGCAGTCAGCCAAGTCAATCAGACAGCCCTTACGAGACTTTGTATCAATCACTGAGTAATAAACTCTTTGAGCTAAGCCAGTCATTCGAGATCAATAACTGCTTGTTGATTGCCAACGACAAATTAGCACGCGTGCGCTACTCACAAGAAATGCATCAATGGCAAACCAACCAACAAATCTTGTTTTATTACAATCCCAGTTATCATCAATTACAGAAATCATTTTTTGATGCCAACTACCGCGCGGAAAAAATAACCTTATTGTTTTTAGCGACAGGCACTGAGCTGCGCGTTAACGCCGCCAGCTTTCACGCTAAGGTCAGCCAGTTACTGCAAGAATTTAAACGAAGTTTAGGTCAAGGCTTGGATATAGGAACATTCAATTTTCGACTGCGCGATCATCAGCATTTGACCTACGATTTATTTGCGCGACAAAAAACGGGCAACGACTCTAAGGCTCATAAATTGCGGACGATCAAAGTGCGCTATGCCAGCCAGAATGTTGAATTGCCATCGTCACAGCGACAAATGACCTACGCAACGATTAATATCCCCGTCAAGCCTGACTTGGTCAGCTTAGCGGAGATTGACCACAGTTCTGACGATCCGTACAACCCACTTTATACGTTAGTCACCGATGCTTTCTCAAGAGCAGCCAAACGCTTTAATCTGAACAACGGTGCGCTAATCGCCAACGGCCTGATCCCAATAGTGAGACACAATGAACACGAAACCGTTTCTCGTATTGGAGAGCTGCAAATGCTCGGTTACAACCCTGAGCAATCACCTTGCGGCTTGATCAGTAAATGGGATGCCCGCCACCTTGTCGACAATATTCAATTGGTGTTGGTCGCCACTAAAGACAACCAAACCGATTCAGCACACGCAAAATTTCTCAACCAGATTGAGCAAGCCATTAAGCAAATGGCACAAGAGCTGTCGCTAACTCCTGAGCAAGACGAGGTGATCGTGCGCTTCCATCAGCACATTGCCTACAACCTAACGGCTGAGCTAAGTTGAATTGAGTTGTTATAAATCGCGCAGGCAGTCAGCACAAGCAAAAAAACATCTAGACGTCTAAACATCTGTAGTGTATCTTAGCGATATCTTTAGGTGTTTAGGACGTTAATCGTGACGACAAACTTTCAACAAACCACATTAGCCGGTGGTTGCTTTTGGTGTATTGAAGCAGCTTTCAATCAACTAGTAGGTATTGAGCAAGCAGTATCTGGCTACATGGGCGGCACGGAAGCAACAGCCGATTACAAAACTGTCTGTGAAGGTCATACCGATCATGCAGAAGTTGTACAACTCACCTTTGACCCTGAGTTAATTAGCTATCGTGAAATTTTAGAAATTTTCTTTGCGCTGCACGATCCAACGCAATTGAATCGTCAAGGAAACGATATCGGTCGCCAATACCGATCAGCCATTTTTTATCACAACGATGAGCAGCAACAAGCGGCGCAGGCGATTATTGACGAAATTAATGAAGATGCGATTTGGCCTGATCCTGTGGTCACAGAAGTCAACGCACAAATGCCGTTTTACAGCGGTGAGGCATATCATCAGGGCTACTTTAATGCCAACCCTGAAAATCAATACTGCCAAGCGGTTGTCTCGCCTAAGCTGGCTAAGTTTAAAAAGACATTTGCCAGTAAATTAAAGTAACGCCCGTTATTGCGAGTAGCCACAGCATTGGCTTATTAATGTAATGAGTCAACATGGCAAAGCACAGCGCTTATTTAAAGTGCTTACTTAGTGTGACAAGTCAGGAAAACAAAAGCCCCAGTGCGTTATAGACACTGGGGCTTTTTAGGATTTAGCTGCTAATTTTTTAAGTTAGCTGTTATCTTGCTCTGGCTCACCAATAATATCTTGCGTACGCAATTCAAAATCACTGGCATCGTGGCGCTCGTGAAGCTGCTCGTTAGGCTCCCCCCAAGCGCGGTTAACCATTCGGCCACGCTGCACTGCTGGTCGCTCAGCAACTTGGTTTGCCCAGCGCACCACATGGCGGTAGGCATTCACATCTAAAAACTCAGCAGCTTCATAGAGGCCACCTTGCACCAATACACCATACCAAGGCCAAATTGCCATATCTGCAATCGTGTATTGCTCACCGCAAATATAGGTGTTGTCAGCCAAGCGCTTATCTAACACGTCAAGCTGGCGTTTCACTTCCATGGTAAAGCGGTTGATCGGGTACTCAAACTTCTCAGGGGCATACGCATAGAAATGACCAAAGCCGCCACCTAAATACGGTGCGCTGCCCATTTGCCACATTAGCCAAGAAAAACACTCGGCACGAACTGACGGCTCAGTGGGAATAAATGCACCAAATTTTTCAGCGAGGTAGACTAAAATAGCACCCGACTCAAATACTGGTACTGGCGTATCGCCAGAGTTATCGTAAAGCGCCGGAATTTTTGAATTTGGGTTAATATCGACAAAACCAGAGCTAAATTGCTCACCTTCCATAATGTTAATCATGTAAGCATCGTATTCAGCACCAGTAATACCTGCAGCCAATAGCTCCTCCAGCATAATCGTCACTTTTACGCCATTTGGTGTCGCTAGTGAATGTAGTTGCAGAGGATGCTGGCCAACAGGCAGTGCTTGTTCATGTGTCGCACCAGAAATAGGACGGTTGATATTGGCAAATTTACCACCGCTTTCGCTATCCCAAGTCCAAACCTTAGGGGGTTCATAAGGTTTATCTGACATTGTCTAACTCCTGAATTTGTATTTTTTACTGATTGGTATGGTTTAAACCCTATTTAACCATAAGTTGCTAGCCAAGTGGCAATGTTAAATGACGTTGCTCCGATTAAGCTAAAAACAAACCCGATTGCGACCTGTGCGTTTGGCCTGATATAAGCACACATCGGCACGGTCAATAAACTGCGAGACCTGCTCGTGACCGCGAGCTTGCGCAACGCCTGCACTGACAGTGCGGTTTTTAATACAGGCAATGGGGGCCAACGCGATTGCTTTTCTGATTTTTTCCGCCACTTGTATTGCTCCCGTCATATCTGTTTCCGGACAAATAACTAAGAATTCTTCCCCGCCCCAACGCCCAGCGATATCCACTTCGCGAATATGAGTGGCAATAAGTTCAGCCAGAGCTTGTAAAACCTTATCGCCCGCTTGATGACCGAGTTCATCGTTGATTTCTTTAAAGTGATCTACGTCAATCATGATAATACTGCTACATTTTTGATATCGGCGAACACGGGTTAGTTCGCTGTCTATCGCTTCATTTAGCTTAAAGCGATTATACAACCCCGTTAATGGATCGGTTATTGCCCTGCGCTCTTGTTGCAATCGTTTAGCCGTTTCTTCTTGTACTTGTTGCTCTAACTGGTATCGCAATTTCGACAACTCTGTCACATCAGTAGAAAAGCCGATGTAACGATTCACCTCTTGGTTATCGTCAAAAAGTGGAATTTTAGTTGACCAGTAATACCTATCATCACCTTGGTCATCGACAATGTGCTCTTCACCCACTTGCTTTTCACCAGTAGCAAACAATTGGGCGTCCATGTGATTAAAGTTTGATGCTTGATCTGCAGGCAATAGATCTTCGACACGACAACCAATAAGCTCGCCCATGCTTTTGCTGAAGAGTTCGAGTGTCTTTGCGTTGGCATAGAGAAAGCGATAGTCAGTGTCTTTCATATAAACGAATGCATCGATATTAGACAATATACTGTCAAGCAACTTGTTGTTTTGCTGCACTTCCAACTCCATGAGCTTGCGCTCAGTGATATCCGTTGCAACACCGTACATACCAATGATGTTTCCCGAGGCATCTTTTAACGGCTTTTTAACCGAAAGATAAAAGCGCACATCACCCGTATCAGCGATAACGTTTCGCTCTTCAGCTGCAATCGTTTTTCCGTGCTCGAGCACTTGTTCATCGTTTTTCCTAATATCGTCTGACTGCTCAAGCGAAAAAAGGTGATGGTCATCGTAGCCAACAATTTCATCAACAGGCCGCTGAAACATGTCACAAACCAATTGATTAACATAGGTGTAGCAACCGTTAATGTCTTTAATAAAGACATAGGCGCCGATATTGTCGAGCACCAATTTCATTACATCGAGCTGCACAAGCGGATGCTGTGCGCTGGAGTCTACTTTGCTATCCATAAAGACCAATACCTTTAATTGTCGCAACATTGCGTCGCTTTATTATTATCAAATCAGGTGGTGGCTAGCGGCTGTACAATAACCGCGCTTCATTAGCACAATATTAACTATAGGCGAGATCTAACGATTGCTACAATTAAGCGATTGTCGGCCGATACTGTTTTACACTTTAGCTGTTTAGCTTTCAATTAGAGTCATTTAGTGCTCAATTTTTAGTGTTCAAGTAAACTTGCATAAAGCAACAATCGTTTCTGCGCTTGGCCGAATACTTCACGAGTGTCTTGCCATTGCGTCCCATTACCGGCGTAAGTAAAGGGGTAGCAGGTAATCAACACCAACCCAAGTTGATCTGGCCGAATGTTCAAGACACTGTGCTGCGGCACAATGTCATGTGCACTCACGCGATACCTAAGTTCATTACCATTTGCTGTGCTCAGCAATATTTCATCCCCCAACTGGACATCGGCAAGTAAAGCAAAGTGGCTGTCTTGATGACCCGCGATGGCGATAAGTGATGTGCTTTCGAGCCGATTAAAAGGGGCGACAGCGGCAGCGGAAAATGCCAGTGCAGTATTGTCGGCATGGCTTAGTACCGTTACTTTTTGCTCTAAACGCGTAAAATGTAATTGCGCAACTGCCGAGGTATCAGCCCAAGGCCATGGCTTTAAAGCTTGCCCCGTCGCCCGGTAATGTTGCCAGCTATAAGTAATTAGTTCGTGTGCTAGCCAAGCTTTCACAGGCAGCCAAAGTGCGCACATTGCCATCACGACGCTAGCAATCAGTGCACTCATGCTCAAGCCCTTGAGCAATTGCTGAACAGATAAATGATATTTTTTCACTTATCTGTGCTCGGCTTGTCTGTGCTCGACTTACCCATGTTCGGCTTGTCTGAGAGTCGCTCATCAATTGCCAGCTGGCTGTCACTATCAATATGGCTAACTCGCTGACGACCAACGGCAATGCGCTTTAATATCACAGCGCCGGACGATAGATAAGTTAACACAACACCTATTGCGGCAAGCGCTGCTGCCAACCAGAGTTGCTGAGCCCAGCCCAGTGATGTTTGCGGCAACATGAGTTGTAGGCTTTCTTGTGCCATCGTATTGCTTTTTGCCAGTCTGTCTATCAGACCATCTTTACCAGCGAGTTCAGGCGTTGAAAGCGGCTCGGGCGGTGATTTTTCGACAGCGATCAAACTGGTATAAGGAGATAAAATCTGATGCGCGAGTGAGGTGCTTGTCACCGCTTGTTTAACACTTGCTTGGGACTCGCCGGTAGCCAGGCCGTCAAGTAAGTCCGCTATTTTTCTGCGCGCCCAAAGCTTGGCTGCGCCATAGGTGTTGTCAGTATTTGATTGTACATCGTGATCAACAACCACAGAGCGATACCAGTTTGTCGTGGCCATTTTACCGCTGATTTCAAAACTGTTAATTGGCAATGAAGACTTGATCGCCACTTGCAGCGGCTGCTCAGCATGAAGGTCTGGTAAACGTTTGGGGTACATCTCAATATCAGATTGGACAGCGTTATCAAAGGACAAGCGCAAATTCGTTAACTGAGGTTTACTGATGCTATCCAATAGCGCCGTCATTTTTGTTAGCACATCTTGCTGTCGTTGTATAAAGATATAATGGCCTCGCCCAAACTGCGCCGCCTTTTTCATAAAATAACCATTGGGAGCGGCGCCAATACCCACCGTGTACAAGCGATAATTTTGCTGACTTTGCGCCAAGAGCTGCATTAACTGCAACTCATTAGTGACCGCGCCATCGGTGATAAACACAATCTGCCTAATCGCATCAACCTGCTGGGCGCTACTGCGGCGCATCACCAATGCTTGACTTAGCGGCTGATACATTTCAGTTCCGCCATCGGCACTCAGTTGACGCACAAAGTGTTGCGCTTTCGCTATATTACTTGCACTGGCCATCTCTGTTTGGCTAAACAAACGGCTGACGTTGCTGTCGAAGGCCAGCACATTGAAGCTATCGTCAGCATTAAGCTCAAGTAATGCATGCGCCAAGCTTTTCTTGGCTTGAGCCATGGAAGGCCCTTGCATTGAGCCGGAAGTGTCAATGATAAAAATCATATCGCGAGCAAGCTGCTGAATCGGTTTGCTGTTTTCGGCATGAATATGCTCTTGAGCATTTCGTTCAGCATTGGGCGGGTACAGCGTGAGTAAGGTGTAATAGTCCTCCCCGAGTTGTTCATGATAGCTCGCCAATTGCGGTGTGCTCGCATTGGCAATTTGCCACTGCAACTGAAAACTGCGATCGGCGGGGACATTACCGTCGGTTAATTTCACTTGATATTGCCCATGCGCGAATTGCCGGGTCGAAATTTGGTGACTTTCACTGGTAACATGGCTAAGCGTTACCCCAGCATCTAACAAGACGTCGATAGTTAATTTACTGTCAATTTGCCCACTCGCCTCCTGTGTGGGCTGCGTTAACTGATGTGCCTTTTCATTTGCTGATGATGATGCTGAACATGCAGGCTCACCATTGCACAAAACTGCTAGCGGTTGGTATCGCTTTGTCATCGCACTCGGTAGCCGTAAGCTGTAGCGCTGATTGTGAACCGTTACCGGCATCATTAACCGCACGGTAATAACCACCGCTGCGCCCGCAGGCACATTTGCCAACTCGTTAGTAAATAAATTCGGGCGCTTTTGATTGACCAAGCTCACCTTTTTTCCCGAAGCCTTTGCTTGATTAAACAATTTACGCGCTTGCGGCTTGGCCATAATTTTGCCCTCAATTTCTCGCGCGCCAACCTGCATATGCAAGTAGTGAATAGCCCCCTCTTCTGGCAATGGAAACTGATATTGGCCATCCAAGGTAACACTGTGAGGGTTAATAAATAACTGACGATACTCTGCATAGGCAATAAGCCCTTGCACTTTGACTTTGATACTCGTATCGACGGGCGTTGCAAAACGCAACTGAGGATCTGGATGATTGAAAACCAAAGTCGGGCTCAACAAGTACGGATTTACTGTCGATCTTGTCTTCGATCCTATATTCGAGCTTAAACTTGACTCAGCGGCCATCGACTGACGGGCATAGAGGATAGCCAAGAAAGTAACAACAGCGATTACCGTCGCTATAAACAGCTGCTTTAAGCGTTTTTTTCTGCGCTGTCGCCGCGCATTCGCATAAAAAAAAGAGGCATTGGGTTGTATGTAATCTCTTGATTTACCAGTAAACACAGGCTTTCACTCCACGTTGAACGTTATCCCCTCAGTTCAACACAGTAATCTGGGGAGCGAGTTGCCAAATTCTGGCAATGTTGCGATCAACTATGGCAATAAAATGGCAAACTGGCTCAAGGCAAAAATGGGAAATAGATAAAACCCAAGCTTGCGCTTTCCAAATCAATTACTTAACGTAAATTACAGACAAAACACAAAGGCAAAAAAGAAAAATAAAAGGACAGTAAATGGCAAGTATCAGGACAGTAGTACAAACCGACAGTGCGGCAATTGCCAAAATTTATAATCACTATATTGCAAACTCTACAGCGACATTTGAAGAAACGTCAATTAGTACTGCTCAGCTAGGCCAGCGAATAGCAAAAGTACTACACGTAAAATTGCCTTGGCTAATTATCGAAAATGATCAACAACAGCTAATGGGTTATGCCTACGCAAGTAAATGGCGAGGGCGCAGTGCTTATCGCTTTTCAAGTGAGGTTTCGGTTTATATCTCGCCTCAATATTTGGGTCATGGCTATGGTCAACAGCTCTATGAAGCCTTGTTTGAACAACTGCGGGCGTTAGGCATTCATCAAGCCATTGGTGGAATTACCCTACCAAATCCTGCGAGTATCGGGCTACACGAAAAGTTAGGGATGAAAAAAGTCGCCCATTTTGACAAGGTCGGCCTTAAATTTGGCCAATGGTTAGATGTGGGTTACTGGCAAATCGACTTGCAGCAAGCCGACACTCAATCGGAGTAATACCAATTGAACTGCTGATTAGACACGACGCTATCTACTAGAGACTATTGATTAGAGAGAAAGACACGAATTCGCTATAATCACGCACTTTAGCGATCACCCTCTTAAATCACAATGTCACTAAACACCAAACCAATCCACCAAGAAATCGCCACCATTGCCCTTGTCGTGAATGACTACGACGAGGCCATCGAATTCTATACTCAGAAACTCAATTTTACACTCGTTGAAGACACTCACCTCAGCGACAGTAAACGCTGGGTCGTGGTTAAGCCACAAAACGCGCAAGGCACCAGTTTACTACTCGCCAAAGCCACTGGCGACCAGCAGCTTTCAGCGGTTGGTAACCAAGCTGGTGGCCGCGTAATGTTATTTCTCAATACCAATGATTTTTGGCGAGACTACGACTACATGTGTGCCAATGGTGTGAAATTTCTTGAGCAGCCGCGTGAGGAAAGCTATGGCAATGTCGCCGTATTTGAAGATCTGTACGGCAACAAATGGGATTTACTTGAACGTTTTTAGAGCGAATTTTTTAGTTCTTGCTCATTTTTTGGGGTAATTGTTTTAGGCTTATTAATGTCACTACTTTAATGTGACTACTCTTTTGAGTACTTAGGCCTTGTTAATGGGAGCTGTAACACAAAGCTGGCACCGCCAAGCGGTGCCTCGACGATACTCACGCTGCCTTGATGTAGCTCAATATAGCGTTTGACAATAGCTAAGCCTAAACCAATACCACCTGATTTATGATCCTTGTGCTGATCTAACCTGACAAAAGGTTCAAACAGCGACGCTCTATCAGCTTCGGGAACACCCGGGCCATCATCTTGTACCGCTAATCTCAAGTGTTGCTGATCGCGTGAAACAGCAATATTAATAGTTGATCTCGCGTAGCGCACAGCATTGCGCACCAAATTGTCTATCACCCGAATCATCGCTTCTTTATCAACGAAGCAAACCATCGCCTCGTGTGGCCCCCCAGTTTGGTAAGACTTCCCATTTAATAGAAAGTTGATGTTTGGCTCAGTCAATGCAAAGCGATGACAAATATCATAGGCAAGCGTGTTGAGATCGGTTGAACTCAGCGCGAGTGTTGGCTCTTCGCGATCAAAACGCGCGTAAACCAATAGCTCGTCCACTAGGCCATCTAGTTCTTCAATGCTTTCATCCATGGTATCTATGTATTGATTGACAAGCGCCTTGTCTTCTTCGTCACGGATAATCTCCATGGCAAAACGAATGCGTGCTATCGGCGTACGCAGCTCATGTGACACGGCATGAGAAAGCTCTTGATGTGATTTGATCAAGCGCTGAATTCGCTCGGCCATGGCATTAAACCGCAGTACTAAAAGTTTTAGCGGCTTGGCGACATTAGCGTTTGCCCGCACGCTAAAATCACCACGACCAAAGACAGTCGCTGCTTTCGTTAACGACATCAGGCCGCGTGAAAGTGGCCACACCCAAACAAATACCACGAGTGCTAAGCCAATAAAGAATATTAAGGTATAAGCGGCGTCGCTCTGCGCTGCATTTTCAGTCAAAATAGGGCCTAGGGCGATAATTTGCGCTGCGCTGTTGACAAGGTTATCACGCGTTTCCGATACCGTTATCGGCGCTGGCGTTAACGCTTTAAAAAACCAGCTTTCACCTTCAATGTCGTCATATAAGGTCAGAATGCCACCCGCACTGAGGTAGGCTAATTGCGCTTGGCTCAAATCGGTTTGCGCATCGTTAAAATATTGGCGCAGTTGGTCACTATCAACCAATGAAGCTGGGTAGCCGAACGATGTGGTAATCGCAGTTAAGTGTTGTTGGCGCATTGGCTCAGGTTGGCGTTTAAGCTCGGTATCGAGCAGAAAAAATGTGCCTTTGTGCAGTTCAATATCGGAAGTTAGCTGCCGCTCTGCGACCACAGCTTTATTCAAGGTAGCGTTGTAGAGTATATCAATGCTCCACCCCAGCCCGACAAGCGTGAGTATCAGAAATAGGTATAGCCGAATAAACAGGTTTTTCATTAGTGCCCTAATACTCCACTAGCATTCCACGACCATGACCAGTAGACATGACTACTAAATAACTACTGCCAAGCGTCTGCGACAAACAGATAACCCTTTTTCCAGACCGTTTTAATCTTGGTTGGCTTAGTCGAATTATCACCAAGCTTTTTACGCAAGCGAGAAACCAACATATCGACCGTGCGATCTAACCCATCGTAACCAAAGCCCCGCAGGGTATTGAGTAAGTCATCACGGGAAAGAATTTGATCGGCATGGGCCGCAAATTGATACAACAGTTCGAGCTCATTGGTGGTTAACTCGATGGCTTGATCGGCCAAAAACACTTCTTGCTTGTTTTTGTTAACGGTTAGTGCGCCGCACTTGATAACCCCTGGCGCAGTCACTTGTGATGGCGCGGGCACAGCTTCCTCTGCCGATGTTTGGCTAGCAATTTTGGCTTCGCGGCGCAGCGTTGCATTAACCTTTGCCAACAGTAATCGAGGTTTTACGGGTTTACACAAGTAATCATCTGCACCGACTTCTAGGCCAACGATTTGGTCAATATCATCAGTACGCGCGGTCAGCATTAAGATGGGCGTATCGAGCTGTGGCCTAAGCTCTCGGCAAATGTCTAAACCGTTTTTACCCGGCAGCATAATATCGAGAATGATTAAATCAGGCTTAGCAGCAAGAATTCGCGCTATGGCTTTGTCACCTTGCCCTTCAACTGAGACGGTAAAGCCTTGGCGTTGGAAATAGTCTTTAACTAGCTCAGCCAAGCTGGCATCATCCTCGACTAAAAAAACATGTCCTTGATTTATGTCCATTGGGATTACCTCACTCCTTCTTTTTAGCTAGGGCTAGGTCTACTTCATCGCGCTTTCGGAAAATCCATTGACCAAGCAGCTAATCAATTTAGCTGCTTTTACTTGCTTATCATATAACTAAAAGCGGTAGGTATAATACACACCAGCGGCTTTTTCAAAAACATCCTTTGCTTGATAACCATTTGCTTGAGCATCAAAATCTGAGTATGTCGCAAATACGCCAATGTCCGACTGCTTTGACAGGGTGTAATTTAATCCAAGCGTACCAGCGTGGCTGTTATCTTCAACGAAGTCGTGCAGATCGCTGTAAGTGTATTGTCCAAACATACTCAGCTGCCCGTAAACACGCTGCTCAAAGCCAAGCGATAAAGCGACTTCAGCGCGGTTATCACGTTCGTCTTCTTGCCAGTGAATATACGCGGCGCCAAAGGTTAACGCCGTATCTGTTGATAACACGTATTTACCGCTAAGATCTAAACCGACGCCGTAAGAGTCGTCTGCTTGTGCCACTTCTCTGACATCCGATAAGCCCAAACCTAGGGTCATTTCCAATCCGGTTTTATCTTGCTGGCGCTCCATAAACTGATAACGAACGCCACCAAAGCCAATGGTGACAGTATCAGTCAAGCCGTATCCCAAAACAGGTAACAAACGCCACTTATCATCACCATCGGTTTGTTCGCCGTAAAACGCAGCACCACCGATTGCCACTTCGCCATCTTTTAGCACGAGCGGCCGCTCGACTAAATTACTTGGGCTAAGTGCTTGAGCACTTGCTGCCCCAGTGCAGATTGCCAATAAAAGACTTGGTAATAGTAAATGAGTTGCGGTTAATTTTTTCATCATTAGTTCCCTTAGTTGTGTTGATGACTAACTGCGAGAAATAATAAAAGCGAGGCCTGTATGTTTCTTTAATGGAGATGTCGAGAAGTGTCGCACACTTGTAAAAAGGCGTGCGAATTGTCAAAAACTGTATTACAGCAGATGCTAGAAAATACGTAAAAAGCGGCGACGGCGCTTAGCGCGAATGCGCTGCTCTAACGTACCGATGACATTGATATTAGCTTGTACGATAACATCGCCAAGTAAGTTGGCCGATTGGTAAGCCCTTAATACATAAGTCACGGGCTTGTCCGATTGAAACGTCATTACATGGCTACCGGACCAGTGACTTGGCCAACATTTTAGTGGTTGCAACTCATCTTGCTCGTACAAACAATAATGCCCCGTTTGTGGCATTTCCCAAATAAGCGCGGCTTTCATTTCACAGAGGTAAGTACCTTCTGACAGCTCGCAAATATTTGGGCTAGCGATAAGCATCGGTGATTTCCCCGCGTCAGGCTGGCTTTGCTGCTCCGGTTCAAGCAGTTGACCGACCTGACCAGTGCTGCTCAATTCACTGCTCTCTTGGTGAGCAGCTTGACTCGCAACAGTTTGCGAAAGCGCTGGGCGAGACACCATCACACTAGCCGCCATCAATAGACCGCCACCGGCCAGTGTTAAAAGTCGCTTGCTCGGCATGACGTTTAAAAAGTCCATAATGCGCCAATACTCAAGCTGTAAACGGCATCTCGACCACTGACTAGCGGGCTATTACGAATATTGTCGCTGAATAAGGAAACACTGGCTGCGGCGATAATTGACCAATCATCTGTCATTGGTCTTTCGACATATAAACGCGCTCGACCAACCCAGGATGCACCGGGGCGGTATAATGGCCGAAAATCAGTTACCTCCTCAGCACTGACACCATAGTAATAATCGGTCGCGTTGTCGTCGTATACCGACACGCTAATCCCCGGTAAGAACATTAAATGGCGGGTAAAATACGGACGCGATACATCTAAACTGGCCACTGTGCCGTGATGCCTTGAGAGTGCATCGTGCACTACCGCCAAGCGCACATCAAATTTGCGAAAGATGCCAAAGTATTCGAATCCAATTTCTGTTGATATTTCACGCTTCTCGATGCCATCGAGCAAATTACCTCGTTCTTGATCGTCTTCTGATAATTCAAAAAACAGAGATTCAGCAATGAGGCTCAATTGGCGCGTTTCGCTTTTGTGAAGAATATGACCTAAGGTAAATGGCCGCCCAGACAAAGGCGCGACTTCTGCGAAAAAGTTGTTAACGTAAAAACCGCCAGAAATGACAGCATCAAGCTCTACGGTGCCGTCAAATTCATCAATGCTATCAATTAAGGTATTGCGATAGGTAGCGACCAAACCAAGGTCTAGCTCCCAGTATGCTTTTGACTCCTCAGTGGCAGCACTTAGTTGCTTACTATCTTCCTGCTGGCGATCATTACTTTTCTGCTGGAGCTCAATACTTGTATCAACCGATTGCGCCTCAGCCACTTGGTTTTGTGCAGCGGCATAACGGCAACCAAGCAGTAATAGCCAAACGAAAAGGAGAAGTTGTTTAATCATGATGTTATAAGTATTGAGCCTGTGCTCGGCAAGTCGATGCGAATAGCTAGCCGCCCAAATTAGCAACAGGTAGCAATAGCTAGTTCATGTTCAGAAGTGCCGACAACGCTAATATCTTGTAATTGTTGTTTTATTTCCTGTGGCTCAAGTGTACGATGCAAGCAATAACCATGCTAGTGATTTATTTCCCCACTACTATCTAACCCCGCACAAAACCAATAGCCCACGTAAAACCCCCGCGCTCACATTGCAGTTAACGAGTCAGCTAGCCGTACGCCTCTCAAACCCGGCAACCCTGTTAATATTTTCATTGGCTGGCAGAACAAGCAGAATTGATTACACTTAATTTTAGGGCACACAGTTGAATAACTCACAGGGCAAAAGGCGATGGAGCAAAGCTTTACCTCCAGTTTTTGTATCGCAGCGAAACCTGCAAGCATATACAGCGCATTAACCTTAGATATCTGCAAATGGTGGACGGAAAACGCCACCTGTGCTTGTAAAATAGGCGATCTACTCAGTGTACATTTCGAAAATAATACCCATTGGGTGATGACAGTCGCCGAAGCCACCCCATGCCATTCATTAGTTTGGCATGTTACTGAGGCCTTTCATGACCTTACCAGCCTAGCGCAAAAAGACGAATGGTTAGGCACTAACATTATTTGGCAATTAGAAGAGCAAAAGAACGCCACCAAAGTTACTGTGACTCACAATGGTCTAGTACCATCTTTGTACTGTTACCAAGTCTGCCAGTCTGGTTGGCAGCACTATTTAGCCAGTTTGCAAGCCTACTTGGAGTCTGGGCAAGGTAACCCATACCACTAGCCAATCAACCCAATAATAATCGCCCCACTAGAGAAAAAATTTATTTACAATTGCGCTATGTCAAAGCGCGACGAGAAGTCATACAGTAAGAAAAGACGATGTGACGAATTTAGCTGCGGCAACTCATGCAACTAAATGAACTAAAGCAAATGGGACAACAACAACTGTGAATCTTAATCAAATCACCATACCCGCTTACGACATGCCGGCCTCTACTGAATTTTACCGTGCGATGGGCTTTACCCAAATTGTCGATACTGATCATTATGCTCGATTTGAATGCCCTGAGGGCGATGCCACTTTCTCACTGTCACTGAGTGAAGAAATTGAAGAACGCAAAAAAGGCGAAAAAAGTCCCCGCAACGCAAGTGTTATCTACTTTGAATGCGCGGATCTAGACAGCAAAGTAACTACCTTAGTCGCCCAAGGATTTGAGTTTGAGCAATTACCGACAGATCAACGTTATTTGTGGCGAGAAGCCATACTGCACGACCCGAGTGACAACAAAATTAAACTCTATTGGGCTGGTGATAACCGTAAAAACCCACCGTGGCGAGTAGAGCTAACCAGTGCTGCTAACTCGCAGCGCTAATGTTTTATACACTAGCATTCGTTTAACGCGTGAGCACAGGATAAGGCAAGGCAAGATACTAATTTTGCCAGTGACTCCCACTCACCTTAATCATTCAAGTAACTATGACGACGGATCAAGTACTGGCCAGTTTACAAGAGTTAAGTAATCCAGCAATTGCTGAGCATTCTGCGCGCTTTTTTAAAACGGGCAAAGGCCAATATGGCGAAGGTGATAAGTTCCTCGGCATTCGCGTTCCGCAGGTTAGAGCAGTGGTAAAACAGTACAAGTCACTGCCACTACCTGAGATCAGCACACTTTTGCATAATGAGTATCACGAAGTTCGGCTATGTGCCTTGCTGATGCTGGTCACTCGATTTAAACGCAAACACTCATCTGAGCAGCAAGCAATTTTCGACTGCTACATGGAAAACTTGGACCAAGTAAACAACTGGGATCTGGTGGATAGCTCAGCCCACCCTATCCTTGGTGGTCACTTATTTGATAAGGACCGGCAGCTGCTTTATCACTTAGTGCAATCCCGTAATTTATGGCACCGCCGAATTGCCATCATCACGACTTACTACTTTATCAAATGCGGCGACTTCACTGATACCCTAGCACTCAGTAAAACGCTACTGGCTGATCACCATGATCTGATTCACAAAGCGGTAGGTTGGATGCTAAGAGAAGTCGGCAAAAAAGATCACGATGTTGAATATCAGTTTTTAAAGCAACATTACAAAGCGATGCCTCGCACTATGTTGCGTTATGCCATAGAAAAGTTCCCTGCTGAAACCAGAGCGCAGTTTTTAGCAGGCACATTGTGAGTTGCCAGGCCACTACCTAGGAAGCGATGTGATGAGTTACCTGGGTTGTTATTACCAAATTTGCATTGTTGTGTTATTCACATTAATTTAAATAAAGACGGTAATGGAAAGCTTGAAAGTGAGCAGACTGTAACAAGCACACAGTGTGTGCGTAGCGGTATTATACCAATTGAAATAAATACTTAATCATTCAGCGAGAATTAAAAGGCTTAGAGGCAAAGCATTGATTGCAGAGCATGGTCGTTCCCCTTTTTTGCATGGAAAGCAAAATCAATAACGCCGCATATGAGCCTTTTAAACTCGCCCTTTGGGCTGAGGGATCCCCATTTATCATACAATGATTATCTTGTTGTAGTCGTTAATGAAATTTAACCAACTCCTTTTGATAAACCTCTTTGTTAACTGGTGAGGGCATTGTTTGACAATATTTTTGGCGAGTGACAGAAATGAAAGCACGCGCCGCTTTCTCACGGTATTTGCTTGGAACCTAAAGTGCCATTTTCTTCTTTCTGCTTCAAAGCCAATAAGCCAGAGTACCAAGCTTGCTACACAAGCGATAAGGCACAGTATGCTCATCCGTTTAATGCCCATCGTTCGACTAAACCGCCAAGAAAAACCATACTGCTCACTTTTGTCATCTCTAAAGTTTTGCTCTATTTGCATACGTTTAGCGTACAAATTGATTACTTCGCGACTTGTTAGCTCGGCATCAGATGTCGCGATGAGCCAAGGTTCATGAGCAAGGTTGCGGTACATTTTATCATCCTTAGTAAAGCGGCTTTTCCCGCGTCGGCCTCTGTGCTCACCTTGATAAAGGTGCAGGCTCGCTTGGCACCCCGTTTTGCTGTGTTGCGTTAACCTTGCGCTCCCTAAATTTTTAGGTGTACAACTGGCGTCCTTTCTTAACTGCGCTAAGGTTTGCCATTGCGTTGGCTGCTGTTTCAATTGGCACTTCATTGTACCTCGCAGTCGACCAATAAAATCCCATCCGTGGGCAAGTACTTCGGCATACCAAGGTGTTAAAAAGCCGCCGTCAGATGTGATATACACTTTCGCATGCCCCGCCAATATGTGACTTAATCGTGAGAGAAACAATTGATGAGTGGTACGGGTTTCCTTATCCTTTTCTTCAACAACCATGTTGTAGAGCGTCATTGAGCGACCATCGACCAATAAACTAGCGCGTAACAAATGATAATTTGAGCCACAGCACCCACTCCAGTCGACAGCAATGACTAGGTATGGCAATTGGCTTATAACGGGCTTGGCAAGCGCACGGTAAATGTCAATAAGCTCTCGTTGTAAGTGGTCATTGTTTAAAAATCTGTCGATTCGTTTAATTTTGTTTTTACTGAACGCTTTTCCTTCGAGGTGTCGACCTATATCAGTGAGAGTTAACCGATTCGAGTCAATTAACGCATCGGCACTGAGCATTAAGGTTTTCATGCGTGCGCGATTGAAGGAAGATAGCGTATTTTTAAAGTAGTTGTGGCATAGTGATTTTACAGGCATAACAGTTGTCCTTATTGTGTTTGGCGATTCAATAAGATCACAAATTGTTATGCCTGTCACTTTTTGGGGATTCCTCAGCCCTTTGGGAGCGTGTCAGCGTCGCGATAACTTCGCCAAATTGATGGGATGTAGAACGACTATATCAACAAAAATTTGGCTTGTTCTCCCACCGCTGACAGCGCTCTGAATTGATCAATTAATTAATTCAATTGGTATTAACTATCAACAGTTAAGGACGTCACACTTGCCACATTTTATCCGCAAACTGATCATTAGCTGCCTGCTACTGCTTGGCTCAGCTGTGTCTCACGCCAAAACGCTAAACTACTGCGTTGACCCCAATTGGGCGCCTTACGAGTACCTAGAGGAAGGTCAACACGCGGGGATATCGGCATTTTATTTTGAAAAGATTGCAAAACTAGCAGGGCTGCAAATAGCGCTAAAACCCACAGTGAATTGGCAAGAGACCATGGATGCCTTAGCCGCTGGCGAGTGTGATATTACCCCGCTGCTTAATTTTTCAGATAGTCGCGCTGAGTACTTAACCTTCTCCGTGCCCTACTTTCAAGGACCCAATGTGATCTTTGCTCATTACCAGCAAAAGCTTATTGGCGGCTTGGCACAAGTGACCAATGAGCGAATTGGCGTGGTCAAAAGCTATCGATTGGAAAGCTACCTTAACAAATTTTATCCAAACGTGGCGCAAGTTTCGGTAAACAGCGAACTCGAAGGTCTAAAAAAGGTAAACAACAAAGAGATAGATTTATTTGTCAGCTCCTATTACGGCGCGAACTTTCTGATTCACCAGCACAACTTAGCCAATATTCGTATCATTGGTTTAGCTGACCTCAAAGATCAACTGCGCATCGGCGTCAGGCACGAACACCGCGACATTATGCCGCGTATCAATCAAGCCATATTAAAACTCAGTGAAGAAGATCACCGCCACGCGTTTAGCCTGCTAGAGCCAGTAAAAGTGATTTCGCAAATTAACTACACCTTAGCCTGGCAAATTGGTGCCATTGGCGCCCTACTCTCGATGATGATGGGGCTTAGGTACTATTATTCGCTGCAACAAAAACAGGCGTTGGCGAATAAGAACGCCGCGCTTGAGTGTTTACATGCGGTCTTAGAAAATAAAAATAAACAGTTAGAACAGCTCGCGGTAACTGATCACTTGACCCAACTACACAATCGCGGTTATCTGACGGAAAAAGTGGTCGAATGTATTAATCGCAAAAAACGCTACCAGTCTGAATGTTGCTTGATATTATGTAATGTCGACAACTTTAAGGTGTTTAACGATACCTATGGCCACCAAGTAGGTGACGAAGTACTGGTCACGCTAGCCAATACCATTCGCAGCTGCGCCCGAGAAACCGACTATACCGCTCGCTGGGGTGGGGAAGAGTTTGTGATTATTTGCCCTGAAACTAATTTGAACGAAGGTCTAAGTTTAGCGAATCGGATTCGCCAGCAGTTAGCGAAAGAGAGCCGCTCAATGCCCAGCCCCATCACATGCAGTATCGGCATTGCGCAACTTGGCAGTAAAGACACCCAAGAAACTTGGTTTGGCAGTGCCGATAGAGCACTGTATTTCGCCAAGGAAGCGGGTAAAGACAAAATCGAAGTCGCGATAAATTAAACCTTTAGATAAAAGCGTTTAAGTAAATTCAGTTAAATTTACCTGTACACTTCACCATAAAAAAAACGCTACTTCAAAGCAGCGTTTTTCGACTCAGTAACCACTTATGATTCAGCGGTTATCGGGGCGTTATCCAACGATGAGCTGATTATTGCCCTTTCACTTCAGATAAACCGTTAAATACTGCTTTTTCACCTAAGAATTCTTCAATGCGAAGTAACTGGTTGTACTTAGCAACACGGTCTGAGCGACACAGTGAACCTGTTTTAATTTGACCTGCGGCAGTACCAACTGCAAGGTCTGCAATAGTCGCATCTTCCGTTTCACCAGAGCGATGTGAAATCACGGCTGTAAAGCCTGCGTCTTTCGCCATTTTGATCGCCGCTAAAGTTTCCGTTAACGAGCCGATTTGGTTAAATTTGATCAAGATAGAGTTACCAATACCTTGCTCAATACCACGCGCTAAAATCTTAGTGTTGGTCACGAATAAATCATCACCAACGATTTGCACTTTATCACCGAGTAAATCTGTTTGGTATTTAAAGCCATCCCAATCAGACTCATCTAAGCCATCTTCAATCGAAACAATTGGGTACTCAGCACACAAGGCAGCTAAGAAGTCAGAAAATTCGTTGGCTGTGTATTGCTTACCTTCGCCCGTTAAGTCGTAAATGCCTTCGTCTTTGTTGTAGAACTCAGAAGCCGCACAATCTAGCGCTAAGGTGATGTCTTTACCTAATTCGTAACCCGCCGCCGCTGTCGCTTCTTTAATTACCGCTAAAGCATCAGCGTTAGACTCTAGGTTAGGGGCAAACCCACCTTCATCACCAACGGCGGTATTCATGCCTTTGGCAGCTAATACTTTTTTCAACGCGTGGAATATTTCAGCGCCCATACGCAACGCTTCTTTGAAGTTAGCTGCACCGACAGGCTGGATCATGAACTCTTGAATATCCACGTTATTATCAGCGTGCTCACCACCGTTAAGGATGTTCATCATCGGTAGTGGTAACGAGTATTGACCCGGTGTGCCGTTTAAGTCCGCAATGTGTTCAAACAATTGCATACCTTTTGCCATTGCGGCTGCTTTTGCCGTCGCCAACGACACCGCTAAAATAGCGTTTGCGCCGAAGTTTTCTTTGTTTTCGGTACCGTCCAAATCAATCATAATCTGGTCCACTTTCGCTTGTTCTAGCGCCGACTGACCCACCAATGCTGGGGCGATCTTGTCATTCACTGCTGCTACAGCGTTAAGTACACCTTTACCTAAGTAACGTGACTTATCACCATCTCGTAATTCAAGTGCTTCACGAGAGCCTGTTGATGCGCCAGATGGTGCACAAGCGCGTCCCCAAACGCCAGACTCTAGATAAACGTCGGCCTCAACAGTTGGGTTACCGCGAGAGTCCATTACCTCGCGTGCGATGATTTTAGCAATGTTTGACATTTTTATTCCTCTACAGCTCTATCCGAGCTTGTTTTAGCTAATAATTGTTTGTTGAAATAATATTTTGGCAAAAGTTTTAAACAAAAAACCGTAGCTAGGCTACGGTTTTTTTAGACATTAAGCTTCTTGCTTATGAAAGTTAAATGCGGCCGCAATAAAACCTTCAAACAGTGGGTGTCCATCGCGCGGTGTTGAATTAAACTCCGGATGGAACTGACCCGCAATAAACCATGGGTGATCTTTGTTTTCGATCACCTCAACCAACTTCTTGTCCGCCGATAGCCCCGAAAACACTAAGCCAGCTTCGCTTAATTGCTCGCGGTAGTTATTGTTTACCTCATAACGGTGGCGGTGTCTCTCATAAATGGTTTCACTACCGTATACGTCGCAGGTCTTGGTGCCTTTCACTAAGTGACACAGTTGTGAACCCAAGCGCATGGTACCGCCTAAGTCTGACGCTTCGCTGCGCGTTTCCACTTGGCCGTCTTCATCTAACCATTCACTGATCAAACCAACCACAGGATGAGGCGTTTCAGCATTGAATTCGGTTGAATGGGCGCCTTCTAAACCGGCAACATTACGGGCAAACTCAATAAGGGCAACTTGCATACCTAAACAAATACCCAAGTAAGGTACTTTGTGTTCACGTGCATATTGTGCTGCAAGAATTTTACCTTCAACGCCGCGCTCACCAAAGCCGCCCGGTACCAAAATCGCATCTAAGTGCTCGAGTAACTCAGTACCCTTAACTTCCAAGTCTTGCGAGTCAATGTATTCGATTTTCACTTTCACTTGGTTTTTCAAACCCGCGTGTTTAAGCGCTTCGTTTACCGACTTGTAGGCATCAGCTAATTCAATGTACTTACCCACCATCCCAATCGTCAGTTCAGCAACAGGGTTTGCTTCTTGATAAAGCACTTGTTCCCACTCAGACAAATCCGCTTCCGGCACATCTAAGCCAAAGCGCTGACAAACCAACTCATCAGCACCTTGCGATTTAAGTAATGCAGGGATTTTGTAGATGCTATCGACATCACGCATTGAGATAACAGCACGCTCTTCGACATTACAGAATAACGCGATCTTGGCACGCTCATTGGCAGGAATAACGTCTTCACTACGACAAACCAATAAATCAGGGAAAATACCAATTGAACGTAGCTCTTTTACCGAGTGCTGCGTTGGCTTAGTTTTGATCTCACCAGAAGCCGCTAAGTACGGCACTAAAGTTAAGTGCATAAACATCGCGCGTTCACGGCCAAGCTCAGTGCCAAGCTGGCGAATCGCTTCAAGGAAAGGTTGCGACTCAATGTCACCCACCGTACCGCCAATTTCAACCATAGCGACGTCGTAGCCTTCCGCCCCTTCAATCACTCGGCGTTTAATGTCGTTAGTGATATGAGGAATAACCTGAATGGTGGCACCAAGGAATTCACCTTTGCGCTCGCGCGCTAAAATATCTTGGTAAATTCGACCCGTCGTAAAGTTGTTGCGCTTGGTCATTTTGGTGCGAATAAAACGCTCGTAGTGACCTAAATCTAAATCTGTTTCGGCGCCATCTTCAGTCACGAATACTTCACCGTGCTGAATTGGGCTCATCGTTCCCGGGTCAACATTAATATAAGGGTCAAGCTTCAACATGGTTACCTTCAAACCACGCGCTTCCAGAATCGCAGCCAAAGACGCTGCAGCAATTCCTTTACCTAACGACGACACAACACCGCCCGTTACAAAAATATATCTTGTAGTCATGTTTAACCCAGAAAATAAGGAAGTTTGGAAATTGGCCAAACTCGGATCTTTGATGCAAGATTCAAGTATAGCAAGACGGGGCGGCATTATACCCAAAGCCCCTAGCAACGACAAGCGAGCAGGCAATAAAATTACTCATTTCCAAGCGGGTGTTGGCAATGCCTAAAAACTCAGTATGATGGTGCCTAATGAGAAGGAAATATCACCATGAGTTCAACACTTGAGCAAGTTATCGACGCTATTGACGCGATCAATCAACAAGATCCTAACGTTGAAAATGTCGACGGCAAAGAGCAACCCAAAGAGCTTGTTTATGGTCAGCGCATGTCACAGTGCCTTCACGCTTTTTGGCCTAACAGCAGCGAGCATTTGCAAATTGCCGTGCGAGCACAGCACGTTAAACGTTGGGCGATTGCCCGCAGTGAATACCCTGAGGGTAAAGCTGGCTATTTAACATGGCGTAAGTCACTTGGTCAACTGCACGCCGAAACAGCGAGTGAGTTAATGCGCCTCAATGGTTATAACCAAGCAGATGCCGAGCGCACAGCTAGCATTATTCGCAAAGAAAAACTCAAATCGAACCCAGAAAGCCAAATTTTAGAAGATGTCGCATGTCTCGTCTTTTTGAGCTATTATTTCGCGCCTTTTGCAGCAAAACACAGTGACGAAAAAATCATTAGTATTTTGCAAAAAACATGGCGAAAAATGTCAGAAACAGCGCAGCAGATCGCGTTAAAAGCCGAGCTACCAGAGCACTTAGCGGTACTGGTAAAACACGCCTTGGCTGAACTTTAGCCGCAATTCGGTGATTTTTTACTGAGTTCATTCGCGCCATTTGATATCATTTTGTTATTCATACTGTTTTGAACGATTGTTGGAACGACTAGCATGTTTTTCAATCGCTACGCCAATAACCCCAAGTTCTCAACAAGAAGTCATTGTTTTAGGATTAAATAACCGTTTAAGCCATGAGTAGTCCAGATTTACAATCGCTCAAGCGCACCAACACGGAACTCAAGCGAGCGATTAAATACTTTATCGAAATAGCTCCTAGTTCCGGTCCGTTAGCCGTGCAAGTAAACAATATCAAAGAAGCACTGAAATCAAACGAAGCAACCTTTACCTTTGCCGCGTTGGTTGAACAGTTCGCTAAGATGAAAAAGAACTTTGATAACGTTGATTATCAAAACCAAAAAAGAGACGTCGCTAAGTTTAAATCTACCATTAGAAAATCTGGCACGCGTAACTTGTCTTCTAATCAGCTGGAAAAAGTAGAAGATATTCTTAGCGAACTCAATGCCAGCCAACCGCCACATGCGTTGCTGGTTAGCGCGGGTCATGCATTAGATTATTTCGCTGCTGATTTAAGTAATCTGCGCGAATCGTCAAATGTTGTCGTGAAGGCAGAAGATGTCGTGACTCAAGAAACCGGCGTTGTGGCGGCTGACGTACACCTCGCCAGCAAGCGATTGCTCAAAGACGTGGTGGTAGTGACGAAACAACTCAGTAAAACCTACCCTAACGACGACTTTATTCGCGGTATTTTAAACGAAGCGTTAAACGTGAAAGAAGGTAAAGGCACTTTCTTTACGGCAATTAACTTGCTCGAGCGCACAACCACATACCTCACCTTACTGATTCAACAAGAACGCTGTGCAACAGAAGAAATGCTCAACGACATTCACGCGAATCTTGTCACTGCCATCAGCCAAACGAGTGTGATTAAAAAGTTAGTTGAATCCACGCAAGGCAACTGTGACGAAGTCAGTAAGTCGATGGTCTTGGAATTGCAAAACATGGAAGCAAAAGCCCAAAAAATTGACTCCCTTGAGGGCATGCAACAACACATTAAACACAGTGTCAGTTTAATTGCCAAGCTAATGAATAGTTATGCCGATGAACAAAAAGAAATTCATCGCACCAACGAAGCCACTATTCTAGATTTGACCAACAAAATTGAAAGCACCTCAAATTTTGTCGATAAGTTAGAGAAGCAACTCAACGTCGCCGAAGAAACCAGCTTAATTGATGAGCTAACCACCATAGGAAACCGCAAAGGCTACGTATTGCGCATTAATGACGAGCGCAGGCACTGGCAAAAAACCAAGCAACCGCTGTCGCTAATGGTGATCGACGTCGATAACTTTAAGCGCATCAACGACACTTATGGCCATAGCATTGGCGATCAAGTATTGAAATGCTTAGGCCAAACGTTGAAAAAGCACATTCGTAATTCTGACTACGTTGCCCGCTTCGGTGGTGAAGAGTTTGTGATTATATTGCCTGCGACTGATGCTGATCGCGCGGTGCAAATTGCGCAAAAAATTCAAGGTGTGGTCAACAGCTTGAAATTTGAGTTGCGCAAAAAGAGTACGACATTAAAAATGACGTGTTCGTTCGGCATTGCAAACTTTAGCTCAGCGCTCAGCAATAGTACGGATGTCTTCAATTTAGCCGATAGCGCACTATACCAAGCCAAAGAAAATGGCCGTGACTGTATTGTGGTTGCCAAAGGCGACAAGCTTGTGAAAGTTGAACCCGCGCAGGCTACCGCCTAAAAAGCGACAAGTCTGCCGTGCTTTCGATACCGTCGTCAGTACTTTAAGTGCAGTCGCCACTACTTAGCGTTAGCGCATAAACTACACCCAATAAAAAACGAGCGCTAGGCTCGTTTTTTTATATCTTGTAACAATGTCTTGTAACAGCTCGCTTGAGATAAATTCAACGGCTAATCGTGAATATCGAGGTTTTCGGTAATTGGCAAACGCCAAATAAAAATAAATGGTCCAGCAATTAAGCCGATCACTAATGCCCCCCAAAAGTAACTTTGCAGCACGTGGCAAGACCAAGCACAGGCAAGTACCATTGACACTAAAGCAATACGCTTACCCCGTTTGGGAATACTGCGATGAGTTTGCCAGTCGCGAATCAGCGGCCCGAAAACTCGGTTAGCCAGTAACATTTGGTGCAAGCGCGGCGAAGACTTGGCAAAACAGCCAGCCGCGACGATTAAAAAGGGGGTTGTCGGTAAGACAGGTAACGCCGCACCTAGCACGCCAAGGCCAACAAACAGCAAGCCTATCGCAGTATAGGCAATCCGGCTTATGTGCATCTACTCAACCTTTCCAATAGCGGTATTTGACGAAAAAGTACTTTTGGCCGTGTTACTTTTCAAGCGCCTTCGCCTGTTGCCAAAACTGCTCGAGCGCATCAAGACTATGCTCTGTCATCGCCTTGCCGGATTCACTCGCTTGCTGTTCAACATGCTTGAAACGCTTGGTAAACTTTTCATTGGCTGCTCTAAGCAAAGCTTCAGGGTCTTGCTTAGCGTGTCGGCATACATTGACGACGGCAAATAACAGATCACCTAATTCTTCGCCAAGGCGTGCTTGTTGCTCATGATTATCTAAATTAGATGATAATTCTGCCTTTACTTCAGCCACTTCTTCTTCGACCTTGTCAAAACACTGGTGAATATTGTCCCAGTCAAAACCAACGTGTGCGCAGCGTTTTTGTATCTTATTGGCACGAGATAAAGCAGGCAGCGCTTGTGGGATATCGGCAAGTATACTCAACTGGCTAGTCGATGACTTTGCTTGACGCTCTTTCGCTTTTTCGTTCTCCCAATTCGCTTTAATCTCAGCCTCACTGTGCAACGCCTTATCGCCAAAGACATGAGGGTGGCGACGCATCAGTTTCTCGCAAATCGCGGCGACAACCGAGTCAAAATCAAAGCGCTGTTGCTCTTGCCCAAGCTGGCTGTAGAACACCACTTGGAACAGTAAATCACCAAGCTCTTTCTCTAGTTCACTAAAGTCTTGCTGGTTGATTGCTTCCGCCACTTCATAGGCTTCTTCAATGGTGTGTGGCACGATAGAGGCAAAGTCTTGCTTGATATCCCACGGACAGCCCGTTTCTGGGTCACGAAGCTGCGCCATGATCCAGCGCAGTTTCTCCATTGATGCTGGCGCATCTTTCATCATTAATCTCTTTCCTACTTGGTTCACTGTCTAATGCGAAAGGCGTTTCACATCAATAATATCATCAAGCTGACGAAGCTTAGTGACGATGCGGTTAAGCATGCTGCTGTTAGCAATTTCTACCGTAAAGCTCATCCGCGTGCTTTGTTTAAACTTGTCTGAATGGCTTGCCATGCCAGTAATAAGTACACGCTCATTAGCAATAATGGTCGAAATATCGCGCAATAAGCCGTGGCGATCACTGGCGGTGACTTGTAAGGTTGCCTGATAACTCTTTTGCTGCTCTTGCCCCCACTGCACTTCAATTTCGCGTTCAGGATGTTGCGCTAAAGCATTCGCTAATTGCTCACAATCACTGCGGTGCACTGAAATACCGCGACCTTGCGTAATAAAGCCCAAAATCTCATCCCCTGGAACAGGTAAACAGCACTTGGCCATATGCGTCATCAAATTGCCTACACCGGAGACGATCACCCCATCGTTTTTGGCGGGCTTTTTATTGGCTGCCTGTTGATTGACGATCGATTGTGGGTCAAGCTCGGGTTCGGGCAAGTCTTTCGTTGCTTGCTGCACTAAGTAGTTCACAACCTGCTGCAAACGGGCATTACCCGAGCCAATTGCCGCATAAAGATCTTCCACAGTGCCGACATTAAAGCGCTTGGCAGCCCCCATTAAATCAGCATCACTCAATTGCGATTTAGCCAACTCTGTTTCCAGCGTTTGCTTACCCAACTCAATATACTTGTCGCGGTCGAGCAGCTTAAAGAAATGTTGCACTTTCGCGCGTGCACGCGTCGAATGAATGTAACCTAAACTGGGATTTAACCAATCACGGCTAGGGTTTGGCTGCTTGCTGGTCAGTATTTCTACCTGCTCACCGGTTTGCAGTTGGTACGTAAATGGTACGATGCGGCCAAATACTTTCGCGCCAATACAACAGTGGCCAACATTCGAGTGAATGTAATAGGCGAAATCAAGTGGCGTTGAACCAACGGGCAAGTCAATGACATCGCCATTTGGCGTAAACGCGTAGATGCGATCTTCAAACACTTGGCTGCGTAGCTCATCAAGCATTTCACCGCTTTCGGAAACGTCTTCTTGCCATTGAAGGATTTTGCGCAGCCATTCAATTTTTTCATCAAAACCTGACGTTTTGCCGCTGGCACTGCCTTCTTTGTAGCGCCAGTGGGCAGCGACACCTAGTTCTGCGTCTTGGTGCATTTGCTCGGTGCGTATTTGAATTTCCACCGATTTGCCCTCCGGCCCTAAAACCACCGTATGGATTGACTGATAGCCATTGGGTTTTGGGGTCGCGACATAATCGTCAAACTCGCTGGGTAAGTGCTTCCAGTTGGTATGTACTACCCCCAAGGCCGCGTAACAGTCTTGCAGTTGTTCGGCAATAATGCGCACCGCCCGCACATCGAATAACTGTTCAAAATCCAGTGATTTATTCTGCATTTTCTTCCAGATACTAAAGATGTGTTTAGGTCGGCCGTACACTTGTCCTTTGACTTGCATCGCCTCCAACTGCTGCTGCAATGTATCAACAAAGTCGACCATGTACTGCTCACGGGCAAGGCGCTTTTCATCGAGCCATTTGGCAATTTTTTTATACGTTTCCGGGTGCAAGTAGCGAAACGCAATATCTTCCAGCTCCCATTTTAGCTGACCTATACCCAAGCGATTCGCCAATGGCGCATAAATATTGGAGGTTTCTTTGGCCGCCAGCACGCGAATATCTTCATCGCTGTTTTTCACTAAACGCAAATAGCACAGTCGCTCGGCAAGCTTGATCACCACAGCGCGAACGTCTTCCACCATCGCGAGCAGCATTTTGCGAATATTATCCACTTGATTCGCCGCCACCTTGTTGGTTTGTGTTGGCTGTAACGTCTTGATCGCCTCCATCTGCTGCACACCTTTACACAATAGATAAACTTGGCGACCAAAAAGCTCTTTGACATCCTCTAGCGTGTAAACGTGCTCATCAATTAACGGCGTCAGAATTGCGGCAATAAGCGAGTCTTTATCAAGATTTAACTCAGCTAAAATTTCAACCATTTCCTTGGCTTTGGTCAAGGCAATATCGTGATCGGCAAACTTGCTTTGTACTTGTAACCACAAAGCCTGTATGGCTTGTGATTTACTTGCTGTGAGGGCTAGCTCAGCTAGCCAGTGTTCAAAACTTAGCGCTGAAATTTGATGAGACTTGCGTACCGATACCATAAATACTCCCTTGGCGAACAATTAGAAAAGAATAGCTGTACAGAAAACGAATGCCGCGCCAGTTGCGTTTAGATGAATATTTCATCAAGCCGATAAAGCGCGTTCTAATTTGTTGCAATACGCTCAAACAATACCATAGTTTCTACGTGCTTTGTGTGATTGAACATGTCGATTAAACCAATTTTTTTGAGTTGATAACCGTGCTCAACAATCACTTTTGCATCACGCGCCAAGGTTTGTGGATCGCAACTCACGTACAACAGCAGTTCGGCATGCATCGCCGCCAATTGCTGGCAGGCTTCTAATGCCCCCGCCCTTGCCGGATCAAGTAGTACTTTATTAAAGCCTGTGCTTTGCCATGTTTGATTGTGCCAATCGCTATTCAGATCTAACTGATGAAACGCAGCATTATTGATTTGGTTGCGAGCAGCGTTAGCACTGGCGCTGTCGACCATCGCCTGCACACCTTCGACACCAACCACCTGTTTAACGTGTTTTGCAATCGGCAAGGAAAAGTTACCGAGTCCGCAGAATAAGTCCAGCACGACATCATCAGGGGTTAGTGCCAGCCATGTCATTGCCTGTTGCACCATACGCTGATTAACCGCCTCGTTAACTTGAATAAAATCATCGGCAGAAAACGCAATTTCCAGCGTGTCTTGTTGGTGGTTAAGGTTTGTGGTCAGAAAATAGCTGAGCGGGTTATGCGCCACAGCCATTTGGGGCTGTTCAGCTAAGGTCGCCAATTCATCGCCACTATCGAAAATCACCTGCCAACCATGCAGTTCAGCAGCCTTACGCCAAATTTGTTGGCCGCGCTCGGTTTGTTTACGCAGCTGCCTCACCACTAAGGTGATGCGCTCGGTTTGAATCACTTCGATATGGCCGATACTTTTTGGCTCTGCCAGCTCATTCAACAAATCGCTGAGTGTTATGACAATATTGGCAAGCGGTGCGGCCAGTACATGACAATGCTTGATGGCGACTAAGGTATTACTTTCTTTTTGTCGAAAGCCAAGTATCGCTTCGCCCAATTTATTGTATTGCACACCAATACGCGCCTTTCGCCGATAATGCCAATTTTGCCCAGTGATTGCGCTTTGCCACGCTAACTCAGTCAGCCCTTGGCGCGCAAAAAGTTCAGTGACTTTCTGCTGCTTGAACGCAACCTGACCTTGGTGAGAAAGGTGTTGTAAATCACAACCGCCACACACGTAATAATGCTCACAAACCGGCTGTTCACGTTGCTCGTTTAACTTAGCGATTTTAGTCGCTTTCGCCTTGATAAACTTGCTACTGCTTTCAACCACCTTTGCTTGCACGTGCTCACCGACTAGGGTATTGGCGATAAACACTGGCTTTTTTTGGTAGCGGCCAACGCCAACGCCGTTTACGTCTAACCGATCAATCACTAGATTAATCGTTTGCCCTGCTAACTTTTGATTGCGTGCTGAAGATTTGGGTGCTTGAAAGATCTTTGCCATGGAGAATAACTTTGCCGAATATTAAATGCTAAGTGTCAAAATAGTTTGTGTAAAATCAGTCTTCTGTATACCTAAGGTACAAATTTACCTATTGATATGACATGATACTGATATCAGATAGCTAATTTTACCTTAACTTCCACCGCAAGATGCACAAAATAAGTCTAAAAGACTGGGTAGTTTTACTCACCATAGTGCCAACCACACTGATTGGCCTTGGTATTGCTGGCTATTTCTCTTATAACCGCTACGTTGAATTGGACGAATACCTGAGCCTGCGGGCAAAAAGTATCGCCGAGCCTATCGCCATTGTCGGCGTTGAACCCATTATCGAAAAAAACCGTGATATCTTGCGCCGCCTGATTGGCATCGCTCATCGAAACCATTCCGATATTGTTAAAAACATCACTATTTTCACCGCTGATAACCAAATTTTTGTCACGAGTGCCTATCACGGCGATACTGGCTTACTGCGCTTAAAGCCAGATCAGTTGATCCCCCAGCAAACCATGGTGGAAGTGGTGCCTAACTACTTAATTTTTCGCACCCCTATTTACGACGATATTCGCCAGCAATCGCCGAATTTGGTGTATGAGAATGCGCTCGGCTACATTGCCATTCAAATCGACCGCAACAAGGTACAGTTTCGTCAGCAAAGCCAAATCGTTATCGCCTTGGGCATTGTCGTATTTGGCTCACTGATCAGTGCTATTTTTGCATTTCGCTTGATCAAAAACGTAACCCGACCGGTCACCTCAATGGTGCAAGCGGTGGATCGCATCCGTGAAGGTAAGTTAGAAAGCCGCGTCAGCGGCCAACTCGTCGGTGAACTTAACTTTCTCAAAAACGGCATTAATGCCATGGCGCAGAGCCTTGGTGATTATCATGACGAGATGCAACGCAGTATCGACCAAGCAACGGTCGATCTTAGGGAAAGCTTAGAGCAGTTTGAAATACAAAACGTAGAGCTAGATATCGCCAAGCGTAAGGCGCAAGACGCCAACAAGGTGAAGTCTGAATTCCTTGCTAATATGAGTCACGAACTTAGAACCCCGCTTAACGGTGTTATTGGCTTTACCCGACAAGTATTAAAAACGCCATTGGGTGAGACGCAGCGAGATTACCTACAAACGATTGAGCGCTCAGCGAATAATTTATTGGCGATTATCAACGATATTTTGGATTTCTCTAAACTTGACGCCGGTAAAATGGTGATTGAAAGCATTCCCTTTGCCCTGCGTGAATCGCTCGAAGAATCGCTAACCTTGCTTGCGCCAAGCGCTCATAAAAAGAATATTGAGCTATCGCTTCGCATTGCCCCACAAGTACCGGACTCACTAATTGGCGATGCGATGCGGATCAAACAAATTCTGATCAACCTTGCCAACAACGCCATCAAATTCACCGACAAAGGTGCTGTCTGTATCGATGTTGATATCGAACACCAGCAAGAGAATAAAGCTAAGTTCAAAGTGACAGTGACCGATACCGGTATCGGGATGAACAGTGAGCAGCAGAAAACAATTTTCGAAGCCTTTGGGCAAGCAGATAAAAGTGTTACCCGCTTGTACGGTGGCACAGGGCTCGGCTTAGTCATATCACAACGCCTTGCGCAAGAAATGCAGGGTGATATTGGCTTTATTAGTGAAGAGCGACGAGGTTCAACCTTCTGGTTTACGTTTAGCTGTGAAATTAACCCTGTCATTCTCGATCATGCGTTGCCTGTTGAGGCCTTGGCCAACAAAAGCATTTTGTACTTTGAGCCGCATACGCATGGCAGAATTGCCACCTGTGACATTTTAAGCAGCTGGCACATGCAAGTGATGCCAGTTGGCAGCTTAGATGAATTTACGACGGAATTAGCACAAGGCCAGCATTATGATTTCGCGTTGATCAGCCATGATGTGACTCCGGCAGCATTGCCAGAATTGAAAGCGCTCATTACCTTATTGCAAAAGAATACCCATGCTATTCACTTGGCTGTAAATAGCAACTCACCGAGCTTACACGAAGTACTTATTGGCAATGGCGTAACAAGCTGTTTAAGCAAGCCAATTACGCCATCAAGGCTGGCTAAATCCCTGTTACCACAGCACCACGCTAGCACGACGCAACTGCCAGTGGCAGGCGAGCAAAAGCTGCCAATTAAAGTGCTTGCGGTTGATGACAACGACGCGAACCTCAAACTCATTCACGCGCTATTAAAAGAGCAAGTACAAGAAGTTCATACTGCCTGTAACGGCCAAGAAGCTGTCGCGTTTTGCCAAACAGAAAAGTTCGCGTTGATCTTTATGGACATTCAGATGCCAGTGATGGATGGCATTACCGCGTTAAAGGCAATTCAATCACAAACCTTTAACGATCAAACGCCAATCGTTGCCGTAACAGCTCATGCCCTCAGTGGCGAGAAAGAAAAACTCATGGTTGAGGGCTTCAGTTCCTATATGACCAAGCCAATTGATGAGTCCATGCTCAAGCACACCATTTACGAGTATTGCGATTTGACCTTGTTAAGCCCACAAAAACCGCCAGCGCCAACTTTTGATGCCAATCATTTGGCCTTGTCCATTCAAACGCAGGCCATTGATTGGCAGCTTGCACTCAGCCGTACAGGCAATAAAGTTGAGTTGGCTAAAGATATGTTAGCGGGTTTAGTGAGCAGCTTGCCAGAGACTAAGTCGCTAATTCATGAGGCCATTGTTTGCCAAGATATCGAGCAGGTTAGCACTTTAATCCACAAGCTCAATGGCGCCTGTTGCTACACAGGTGTCCCCGCTCTGGGTAAAATTACACATGAAATTGAAACCCTATTAAAACAAGGGCAACTGCTAGAGCAGCTAGAGCCTGAGTTCTTTGAGTTCTTTGAGCACATCGACAATGTGCTTGACGAAGCCCCGAGCGTGCTAGAGGAAGTGGCAGAGTTAAGCACTAGAGTTTAATTGTCTGGCGCGTTTATCCATTAACACTTACGTGGTTCTTTTTCAGGGAGTTATAGGTTTGGCTGTTATGGGTTGCCGCTCGTACATTTGCCTATGTATTTACGGCTATTGTATTGACGGCGATGGCATCTGCGCTTTTTGTATTGGTGGCTATCTGATTTGAATATTTGGCGAGGTATCAATTTCACCATCATCACTGATGGTTGCCACGCCATTGTTACAGGTTAACACGGCTAAGCTCTTTCCTTCACTCTTGCGAACAAACTGAAGTTCATAGCCGAACTTCCCCAAGCTACTGGCAGAGAACTTCTGTGCGAGTGTTAATTTTTCCCACCACACGGAATGTTCGGGCTGGACACCACGGCGTTCAACCAAGGGCTTTTTTTCAGATTGCATGGTTACTTTCAAAGGCCTTTATTACTGCTTAACCATTCTGAGTATAGCTAAACAAATGCACTTTTCTATAAGAATTAACAGCTTGTTGATAAATAAATTGTAACCGAGATAGATAATTACTTTCATTTCCCGTTATTGCTAGCTCGACAGGACGACAAAAGCGAGTGCGTAATGCTTCTCATCAGAGATAGAAATGTGCCAATGACTAGCACCAAGTTCAGTGGCCAGCACTAGAGCGCGATCAGATAAGGTTAATACTGGCGCGCCTGAGGGTAAGTTTTCAATCACAAAGTGCTGAAACGAAACACCATCGGCGATCCCTGTCCCCAATGATTTTGCCGCCGCTTCTTTAGCCGCCCAACGTTTAGCAAGAAAGCTGTCTGCTTGTGGCTGGTGATGTGCTGCATAAATCGCAAGTTCGCTTTCGGTCAGCACACGCTCGGCCAGTCGCTGTTTAGCCGCGTCTTTCATCTGCGCAATACGGCTTACTTCGACAATATCAGTGCCGACACCAACCACAGACATTACTGGCGTGCCTCAAGCATTAAACGCTTCATATCACGTGTCGCCTTATCTAGACCGTCAATCACTGCTCTGGCAATAATCGCATGACCGATATTCAGCTCAATAATCTGTTCAATCGCGGCGATAGGTTTAACATTGTGATAGTTGAGACCATGACCAGCATTAACCTTCAAACCAATGCTATCAGCGTACTCAATACCTTGGCGAAGTCTTGCTAGCTCAGCAAGCTGCGCCTCTTCATTGGTCGCATCTGCGTAGTGGCCAGTGTGAATTTCGATAAATGGCGCTTTGGTCGCTTTCGCGGCATCAATTTGCGCACTATCGGCATCAATAAACAAGCTCACTAAAATGCCAGCGTCAGCTAAGCGCTCAACGGCGTCAGTCACTTTGGCTAACTGACCCGCAACGTCTAAGCCGCCCTCAGTGGTCAGTTCTTCACGCTTTTCCGGCACTAAACAAACGAAGCTTGGTTTAACCTCACAAGCAATCGCAATCATCTCTTCGGTTACGGCCATTTCCAGGTTCATCCGCGTTTGCAAGGTTTCTTTCATCACATGCACATCGCGATCTTGAATATGGCGGCGATCTTCTCGTAAGTGAATGGTTATACCGTCAGCACCAGCGTGCTCGGCTACGCTAGCGGCGTGCACTGGATCTGGGTAGGTTGTGCCACGAGCTTGGCGCAAGGTGGCGATATGGTCAACATTGACCCCTAATAAAATGTCCTTCATAAATGAGTCTCTTTTCTTAACGAGTTGTCTTTAACAACTTCTAAGCTCTTTTGCTTATTTCTTAATTTATTTCTTATCAAACAGGCTTCGGCTGTTAAGCGGTTTATTACCCAGTAATTGATTAATGATATTACGCATTAGGCTTTTCGCTGTATACAGATTTACGTTGTCGCTCAATTGCCCTGTCGCCATACCACTCAACGCCGTTTTAGAATACGTGGGTAAGCCAGAAAGTGGCTCAGTAAAGCCAGACTCTAAATTAAAACTGACGCTGTCAGTGTGAATGTTTTGCAGTGCAGAAAAATCTAACCCTATTCCCAATTCTTCCAGTAGTGTCAATTCGAATTGCCGCAACGCTTGTTGGTCAACACCACGCTCGGCTAAACAACCTAGCGTTTGCTGATAACAGTCAAACAACCAAGGGCATGGCACGAGCTCTGGCAATAAGCGAACTAATAATTCGTTGACGTAAAAGCCGCAATATAGCGGCTCGCCACTGAGCAGTAGAGATTTGCCATTCGCTTCAATAGCTGACAGTGATTTTAGTTGGCTTTTGCCTTTTAGCGTGACCGTGATGGGAAGAAAAGGTTGAAGGAGTGCCTTCTTGTTTGACTTGGCTGTTTTCCCCGCATAAACAACAGCAGCGACTTTACCTTCTTCAGCGGTTAACAGCTCTACCAAGAGCTTATGCTCTTGGTAAGGGCGACTGTGCAGTATATAGGCCGTTTGTGGCTGAGGTAATAACAAGGGTTAGTGCGCCTCGCGGGGATTCATTTTGTGCACTGACTGAACGCTAAAACGATTAAGCTAACACTATTTTGCGCCTTAACCTGAGTAATCATCACCATAGCCTAAACTACGCAAGGCTCGTTCGTCATCCGCCCAGCCGGTTTTCACTTTTACCCAAGTTTCTAAAAACACTTGCTGACCAAATAGCGCCTGCATATCACGGCGTGCTTCTTGTCCCATGGTTTTCAGCTTTTCACCTTTATTACCGATGATCATGCGTTTTTGACTGTTACGCTCGACTAACACTAAGGCATTAATATGTAAAATACCCTTTTCGTCTTGCTTAAATTGCTCAATTTCTACTGTCGTTGAATACGGCAGCTCATCACCGGTAAAACGCATTAACTTTTCACGTAAAATCTCTGACGCCATAAAGCGACTAGAGCGATCGGTAATATAATCTTCTGGGAACCAGAAGCCACTTTCAGGCAAGGCATCAAAGCAAAGCTGTTTGATCTTCTCGACGTTATCCCCTTTGGTTGCAGAAATCGGCATAATGTCTTTGAAGTCATGCATCTCACCTAATTTCTGGAGATGCGGCAACAATTCTTCTTTGTCTTGTACGTTGTCAATTTTGTTGATCGCCAAAATACAAGGGACACCGCTTTGCTTGACCTTGTTAAGCACGAGCTCATCGTCGCCTGTCCAATGGGTGCCTTCAACCAAGAAGACAATCAGTTCAACTTCTGAAATCGAGCTACTGGCGGCGCGGTTCATTAAGCGGTTAATGGCGCGCTTTTCTTCCGAGTGCAAACCTGGGGTGTCCACCAGCACCGCTTGGTGATCTTCTTCGGTTAAAATACCTAAAATACGGTGACGCGTGGTTTGTGGCTTACGCGAGGTAATACTCACTTTTTGGCCTAGTAAGGCATTGAGTAACGTCGATTTACCGACATTGGGGCGACCAACAATGGCAACCAAACCACAGTATTGAGTATCAGCTGTCATTTTCTATCATCTCCAACACTTGCTGAGCGGCAGCTTGCTCTGCCTTACGGCGGCTGCTGCCTTTGGTAATAATCGCCTGTTGATTAATATCGGTAGTGCATTTAACCGTAAATTCTTGGTTATGGGATTGCCCTTTGATATCGATCACTTCGTATTGCGGCAAGGCAATTTTGCGCGCCTGCAAGTATTCCTGTAAGCGTGTTTTCGGGTCTTTCTGGGTAATGCCAGGTTGAATTTCACCAAGACGAGGCGCAAACCATTTCAAGACTAAGGCTTTACAGGTTTCAATATCCGCATCTAAGTAAATAGCGCCGATAATGGCCTCGACGGCATCTTCTAAAATCGAGTCGCGACGATGGCCACCACTTTTCTTTTCACCCGGCCCTAAAATTAGGTGTTCACCCAACTTAAAGTCTCGCGCCATTTGCGCTAACGTTACACCACGCACTAAGCTTGAGCGCATGCGAGTCAGCTCGCCTTCACTTTCTTTCGGGAATTGCTGGTACAACTGCTCAGCAATAATAAAACCAAGAATAGAGTCGCCCAAAAATTCTAAGCGCTCATTGTGTAAGCCTTTGGCACTGCGGTGTGTTAAGGCTTGTAGTAAAAGTTTTTGCTCTGTGAAGCGATAGCCTAAGCGTTTACTTAATCGGGCTAGTGCTTCTGGGGTATTCCTGATCACTACTCAATACCACCTATACGAGAGAAGCGCACAGATGACGGGAACCAGCTTGGCATCCACTCAGGCACCCAGCTGTCTTCGCCACGTTCAAAGCCAAAGCTCATCCAAATCGCAACCGCTTCACCGACCATATTAGCTTCCGGCACAAATCCCCAGAAACGGCCGTCTAAGCTGTTATCGCGATTGTCGCCCATGACAAAATATTGGCCAGCTGGCACAACGAATTCATCGCGTTGTGTACCTGCTTGGTTAAAGTAGTGAGCAGTTCGCGGTAAGGTGTTGTCGTTCACTAAAATCTCATGGGTTTTATTTGGCATATTTGAGGTATAACGTGTTAACTCAAAGCCGCTATCAATATATTCACCTTTGGCTTCAAAATCTTGCACAACTTGTTCAAACTCAGGGCAAACATCATCCGTTGGCTGACAAGCGGGCTTGATATACAGCGATTTGTTGCGATAAATCACACGATCACCTGGCAAGCCAATGACTCGTTTAATGTAATCGATGCGCGGATCAATTGGATACTTAAAAACAACGATATCGCCGCGCTCAGGTAAACCATTTTCCCAAAACTTATTGCGAGCAACCGGGTCTTTTAAACCATAGTTAAACTTGTTGACTAAAATAAAGTCGCCATCAAGCAAGGTTGGCATCATAGAGCCAGATGGAATTTGAAACGGCTCATATAAAAACGAACGTAAAATTAAGACAAAAGCAATAACAGGGAAAACCTGTACTGCGGTATCGGTCAGCGCATTAGGCTCGCTGATTTTTGCCTTCGCTTCTTCGCTAAGCGCTTCACCGCGCTCAGCAATAGCATCTGCCAGCTTTAAACGTCGCTGTGGCGCTAAATAAAATTTATCAGCAACCCAAACCACACCTGTGACCACAGTTGCCAATACTAAAAACAGAGAGAAATATACGGCCATAATTGTCCTATCTTGTCCTCTTAGGGATTTATTCTCTTTGGCTCCCGCTTTCGGCTTAGTCAATAAATAGTTAAACCAAACTAAGCCTGAGCGGCAGTCGAGATTACTTATCGAGTTTCAATACGGCTAAAAACGCTTCTTGAGGTACTTCAACATTACCTAACTGCTTCATGCGCTTTTTACCTTCCTTTTGCTTCTGCAATAATTTCTTCTTACGACTAACGTCACCACCGTAACATTTTGCCGTCACGTTTTTACGCATTTGTTTGATGGTACTACGAGCAATAATGTTGTTACCAATCGCTGCCTGAATCGCAATATCAAACATTTGGCGGTGAATAAGCTCACGTAATTTTTCCACCAAGTCACGACCACGAGGCACTGAGTTTGAACGGTGGGTGATCATTGCCAACGCGTCAACACGGTCGCCATTGATCATTACGTCTACACGCACCATGTCAGCCGGTTGGAAGCGAATAAAATGGTAATCCAATGACGCATAACCACGACTGGTCGATTTCAATTTATCGAAGAAGTCCATCACCACTTCGGCCATTGGCAACTCGTAAGTTACCGCCACTTGATTGCCATGGTATACCAAGTCTTTTTGCACGCCGCGCTTTTCAATACACAAGGTAATCACGTTACCCAAGTGCTCTTGCGGCACAAGAATATTGGCTTGTACGATGGGCTCGCGAATCTCGGCAATTTCATTAATTGGCGGTAAGTCTGTTGGATTGTCAATTTGCAACACTTCACCACGGGTAGTTTCTACTTCGTAGTTTACCGTTGGTGCCGTGGTGATCAGATCTAGGTCATATTCACGCGCTAAACGCTCTTGAATAATTTCCATGTGCAACATGCCGAGGAAACCAACGCGGAAGCCGAAGCCCAATGCTGATGAGTTCTCTGGCTCGAAGAATAACGAAGCGTCATTCAAGCTCAGCTTGTTTAACGCATCGCGGAAGTTTTCATAATCGTCAGAGCTGATCGGGAAAATACCCGCGTATACTTGCGGTTGTACTTTTTTAAAGCCCGGCAGCGGTGCGTCTGCTTCTTTTTTCGCAATGGTGATGGTGTCACCTACTGGCGCACCGTGAATTTCTTTAATACCCGCGATAATAAAGCCTACTTCACCGGTTTTTAATACACCTGTTTCTGTTTGTTTAGGGGTAAAAATACCCACTTTATCAATAATATGGGTTTGCCCCGTCGACATGACTACCATCTTGTCGCCAGCGCGCACTTCACCGTTCATCACACGGACAAGTGACACAACACCTTGGTAGTTATCAAACCAAGAGTCGATGATTAGCGCTTGCAGGTTATCGTCTGGGTTACCTTCTGGCGCCGGAATATTTTCAACAATGCACTCTAAAACATCTTCAATACCGATACCGGTTTTTGCCGAACAAGAGACTGCGCCTGTCGCATCAATACCGATAATATCTTCAATTTCTTCACACACGCGCTCAGGGTCAGCTTGTGGTAAATCGATTTTGTTTAAGATAGGCAGTACTTCCATATCAAAATCAATTGCGGTGTAACAGTTGGCGACCGTTTGTGCTTCAACACCTTGGCCGGCGTCAACAACTAACAGTGCACCTTCACATGACGCTAACGAGCGTGATACTTCGTATGAGAAGTCAACATGGCCTGGCGTGTCGATAAAGTTCAGCTGGTAAGTTTCACCGTCGCGTGCTTTGTAGTCTAACGTCACACTTTGTGCTTTGATGGTGATACCGCGCTCGCGTTCAAGATCCATTGAATCCAAAACTTGTGCTTCCATTTCACGATCAGACAAACCGCCACAATGTTGAATTAGACGATCTGATAAGGTCGATTTACCGTGATCAATATGGGCAATAATGGAGAAATTTCGGATATGTTTCATAAACTGGAATGTATAAAAAAAGCTGCAAAATCTAGAATGGCGAGATTTTAGCTAATTTACCGCGCTGGGGCTAGAGCTGGGCTGAGATAGTTGCCCAATAGCACTGAAAAAGATGTTAAAAAACGTAGCAAGTGAACCGACAAACTAGCCAGTTCACTTTTTATTTGCATCAGCAGGCAAGGACAAACTATGAAATTGGTGTCGCTAAAGTAGAAATCAAACGTTGTTTAATCGTTGGCACTAGCGCTTGTTGTTTCGGGTTGTTATCCAATCTTGCTTTTGCCCATTTAAAGCCCGCATAACCACCAGCAAACCCCATCATAATGGTTGGCAATTCATGGCTTATTGTGCCGTTAAGTAACAATAGTTGACCTAGGCCAGCGCCAAGCATTAAACCGATAACAGGCGATAAATAAACCTGCCAAGCAACCGCTAGCATAGCTTGCTCAGGGATGCTGATAATCACTTGTTCACCAACGGTGAACTGTTCTTGCGTAACAATTTCCACGCGCAGTTTTTGTTGTGGTAAAGCTTTAGCAACAAGTCCGCTGCCACAGTTGTCCACCTGTTGGCACTGGCTGCAGGTGGACTTAACTTGGCTTTCAACCACCACACTGTGGTTGTTAACTTCAACAATGGTCGCTTTTTCATCCATTATTCGTTGTCCACTCTATGTTGTCTCTTAACCCTTTACTGAACGTTTTTGGAGCTCTTGTTTGGTGAGCTTTTTACTGACTTTTTAGCTACTGAGCACCTGCATCTGTTTGATTTGAGCCATTCAGTGCCACTGAATCTGCAATTGCTTTAGCCGTTGCTGATGGTATTTTACCAACAACACTGACCTCAATACCATTCGTTATCTGGTTTAAGATGACAGTTGCACCGTTCATGACAAACTCAACAGCTCGTTGCTTTTCCTGACTTGGGTTCACGTAAACAGAAATATCCACTAATCCGTCATTAAATAGCATAAATTCAACTGGCTGTTTTGTGTTAGCGATGCGATGGCGATTAGCACTGACTCGTTCAAAACCTGCGGGTAACCAGTTCACTTGCCAAGCAAACGTTTGTTGCTTGCTATCCGGTAAGGCTAGCACTTGTGGCAACTCAGCACTGGCTAGCTGTTTTAAACTTTCCGACGGTTGCTCAGTAATTTCCAAGTGCGTAAATTGAATTTGCTCTAACAATTGGCCTTTACGGGTAATCAACGCCATTTTCAGCGGCAGGCCAGTATCCATGTCTAACCACAGCCAGTGACCTAATCGGTGACCATCTCGGGCAACAATGCGAATAAGCTGAGCTGATTTCCCCAAAACACGGCTACGTCCCACCGAAATAAACTCGTAATTTTCTTCCAAGCGTGACACGTCTTGACTGAAAATCGCAGGAATAGGGCCACTGATATGGCTCGCTGACACCGAATACGGCGGTAATTCTGGTTCTATATAGCTAACAATTTCACCACGGCGCAGTACATCTCGTCTTGGGCCATTGAGTAAGGATAATATTTCTAATTGCTGTTTGTCGCTACCAATACCGTGAAACCAGTGATAAGGCTCTGCTTGGTTATTTTTAACAACAACAAAAGAAGTGGTGAAATTGAGGTTATTGAGTGAATCGGAAAGGCGCTTTAGCCAAGACTGAGCTTGTTCACTTTCCATTGCCACCGCTGAAAAGCTTGTGCTTAACAGCAGTAACATACAACTGATTAGTTTCATTGAGGAGTATCTTGAGCCTTGTTCTCTGATGATGCTGGCGCTGGCACAGCGTCTTGTTTTTGCTCATTTTTCGTTACAGCACTTAACTTAACTTGCTGTTGATGATCTGTCAGCAATGCTTGAAAGCGACGTTGTTGCTCTAAATATGCCTGCTTTTGCGCAGCGCGATCTGTGGTTTGGTAGTTTAAGCTCACCGGATCTGCGACACCAGCAAAAGGGGTTGTTTGAATGACTTGTTGCGCTGGCGTGATCACTTCATTGTCAGCCACATTCGTTTGTTGCACACCTAAGATCATCAAGCCGGCAGCAGAAGCAGCAATGGCGACTTGTCCAAATGGCTTGCCAAACTGTACTACTTTGGCTTTGGCAGCAGCAACGAAAGTACGGCGTTTAGGGGCTAATACAGTTGGCTCATCGGCTATGGCTGTCGCAATTTGTGTTGATAAATCAAGCGACATGGCTTTTGGTGTTTCTTCTCTTAACACATCACCAATTAGATGATAGTTCTGCCAGCGCTCAGCTGCATCACTATCAGCCAACACACTATCAAGTTTTTCAACGTCTTGCTGGTAGCTGTCAATGATACCTGAGACGGTTTCAAACTTATTATCACTCATAAAAACACCTTTTGTTTAGCGCACCTTATCGCGCTGAATGGTTCTTGCTGAATATCTTTTACTGATTAGCGGTTAACGTCTTTGCTAACCTTGCTGCTCGCTAACTTTACTTTTCCTATTTTAGCGCTTGAGCAAAGGGCTAATCTTTTTATCTATTGCGTCTCGCGCCCGGAAGATGCGCGACCTTACCGTCCCCACGGGGCACTCCATAATGGTGGCAATTTCTTCGTAGCTCAGCCCTTCAATTTCTCTAAAATTAATGGCTAAGCGCAAGTCTTCCGGCAATTGCTCCATGGTTTCAAACACGACGCGTCTGATTTCATCGGTTAACAACATGCGCTCTGGTGAAGCGTTTTCTCTTAGCGCATCGCCGCCTTCGTAAAATTCGGCTTCTTCCACCTCAACATCAGAGCTAGGTGGTTTGCGACTACCCGCCACCATATGGTTTTTCGAGCAGTTCACGGCGATTCGGTATAACCAGGTATAAAACGCACTTTCCCCACGAAAGTTAGGTAGTGCCCGATACGCTTTGATAAATGCTTCTTGGACAATATCTGGCACATCTGCTTGATTTTTGACATAACGTCCAACCAAGCTAGCGACTTTTGATTGATACTTGGTAACCAGTAAATTAAAAGCCCCTTTGTCTCCACGTTGTACTCTCTCGACCAATTCCTGATCGATTAACTGTTCGCTCATATGAGCCATATCTCCTACAAAACTACTTAACTCAACATCTGGCTCATGACAAACGCAACTGTTATGACTGTACTCTTGCGATAAAGTTCGAAAAAATCGAAAAAAATTGTTAATTGAGCGAATAACCAACAGCTTTGACTATTCGACCAGCCAGTTACACGCTAAAATCCGTTGCACTTAGAGTAACGTAATATTGTGATTTTTACACCTTCAACCACCCGTTTGGGCGGTAAAAAGCAATTAAATAGAGAGCATTATGAGCAAACAGCACAATTGTGACGTGTTAATTATCGGCAGTGGTGCGGCAGGGTTAACACTCGCGCTGCATCTCGCAAAGAACGCCGATGTAATCGTGTTGAGTAAAGGGCCAATTAACGAAGGCTCAACGTTTTATGCTCAAGGCGGTATTGCTGCGGTTTTCGATGAAAACGACAGTATTGACTCTCATGTACAAGATACATTAATTGCGGGCGCAGGCATTTGTGAAGAAGATGTCGTGCGCTTTACCGCAGAAAACGCCAAGGCTTGTTTAGAATGGCTCATTGAGCAAGGTGTTGAGTTTGACCAAGAACAAGATAGCAGTGGTGATGCTAAATATCACTTAACGCGCGAAGGTGGCCATAGTCATCGCCGCATTTTGCATTCAGCCGATGCCACTGGCCAAGCAGTTCAAGAAACATTATCGTCACGGATCAAACAACATAACCGCATTCGCGTGTTTGAGCGCTACAATGCTATTGACCTAATTAGCCATGAACAAACTGTTAACCATGACCAAAACGGCGAAAAAGCCTGTGTCGGTGCGTATATCTGGAACCGCAACAGTGAAAAAGTAGAAACGATTCACGCGCGTAAAACGATATTAGCCACTGGTGGCGCCAGCAAGGTTTATCAATATACCTCAAACCCTGATGTGGCGAGTGGTGACGGGGTTGCGATGGCTTGGCGGGCGGGCTGTCGCGTGGCCAACATGGAGTTTAATCAGTTCCATCCAACCTGTTTGTACCACCCTGATGCTGGCACATTTTTGCTGACAGAGGCACTACGTGGCGAAGGCGCTATTTTACGCCGCCCTAATGGCAGTCGCTTTATGCCTGAATTTGACGAACGTGCTGAATTAGCCCCCCGCGACATCGTCGCGCGTGCTATCGATTATGAAATGAAGCGCCTAGGTGCCGATTGCATGTATCTTGATATTAGCCACAAGCCAGCGGACTTTATTAAGCAGCATTTCCCGACGATTTATCAAAAAACGATGTCGCTGGGCATTGATATGACCAAGCAACCTATTCCTGTTGTTCCTGCCGCGCATTATACTTGTGGTGGCGTAATGATTGATAAGCATGGGCGCACTGATGTCGATAACCTCTACGCTATTGGTGAAGTGGCTTACACTGGCTTACACGGTGCCAACCGCATGGCGAGTAACTCTTTATTAGAATGTTTAGTTTTTGCTCGTGCCGCAGCAAGCGACATCGCTAACCACCTAAAAACACCGCAGAAATACTTAAAGCTCCCCAAATGGGATGAAAGTCGTGTAACGGATTCAGACGAAGAAGTGGTGATTCAGCACAACTGGCATGAGTTGCGCTTATTTATGTGGGATTACGTTGGTATTGTGCGCACCACTAAACGCTTGGAGCGCGCCTTACATCGCGTTGAGTTACTCCAACGGGAAATTGATGAGTATTATCAAAACTTCCGTGTCAGTAATAACTTACTTGAGCTGAGAAACTTAGTGCAAGTCGCGGAATTGATTATCAAAAGCGCGCTACTGCGCAAAGAAAGCCGTGGCTTGCATTACACACTAGACTACCCTGAGTTATCCCCCTCGTCAGGTAATACCGTATTATCACCAGATGAGTCTGATCAAGCTCATATCAGTGATAAAAAGTAAGACTATTTAGCGGTGCTTTTGCGCCGCTTTAATTAAATAACTCAAATAGCATGTCTGTTGATAATTTAGCTGACGGCGCTGGATAAACAATTCGCTATACCGTTTAGGCTTGCGCAAATTCTTGATACTTAGCGGCATTTTTACGCCACTATTCACGCTACCAAGCGCTCGCTCTGTCTGATCATTTAAGACTAGCCAGAAGCCCAAGAAGCTCAGCCGGCTTGCACTATCAAGCACATAGATTTTATTACGCCAACAGATTTCATGATCAGGCAGTATCACGGTTAAGTGCTCAGCGCCTGATGCGTAAAACCATTGCCGCGTAAGATAAAACAGTATGGCACTTAATAGCGCCAAAACGAATAGCGCCTGCCAGAGCCACAGCGCGGTTTGCGCATAACGAAAAATAAGGTAGCAAGCTGCCAGCAACACACAGCCAACAGCGAGTAACCAATTAACTTTTATTGGTGTGTAGCAAATATCACACTTTGATGCGGTTAAGAATAATTTGCACGATTTCCTTGAGTGCCGGGTCTTCACATTCCTCGTGTCCCATAAACCAAGCAAAAAGCTCCGGGTCGTCACATTCTAATAAACGTTCAAATTCGCGCTTGTGCTCGTCAGTTAAGTCGTCGTAAGCGTTTTCCACAAATGGCATAAACAATACGTCAAGTTCCAACATACCACGGCGACATGCCCACTTTAGGCGCGCTTTATTTTTAGCTAACGACATTTTTTTTCCTTCACATTCAAACTAGCTGCATTCTACCAATTTGACAAATAAAGTCTCGGCTTTCGCTTGTTTTTTTTGAATCTGCCTATACTTGTATTTCAAACCTAATTTTGTGCATTAATCACCACATGAGCTCAGCATTACCCAATCTTTCAAACTTGCCGCAGAACTTTGTTATACCACTACCGCAGCTTTCAGCGATAAAACTTGAAGGCGAAGAGCAACAAAAGTACTTACAAGGGCAAGTTACTTGTGATGTCAACGAGCAGCAAGCGCACCACTTGCAGCACGGCGCCCATTGCGATGCCAAAGGTAAAGTTCTGTCAGTATTTAGGCTGATAACGCATCAAGGGGCGTTATTACTGGTACAACCAGAAAACTCAATAAAAAGTTCGCTGGCAGAATTACAAAAATTTGGTGTCTTCGCCAAAGTGAACATTAGCGAGGTAACAAGCCTTAAATTTACTTGCTTGGTTGGTGAACAAACGAGCCAACAACTGGCAGCACAAGTGGGCCAATTACCCGATGCACAAACCCCCGTTGTTACCTATCAACACACGAGTATCGTTTACTTAGCTGGAAACATTGCCCGCTATTTAGTGGTAGCAACAGCAGAGGACACCGCTCAGCTATTAAACGGTATTGATGCCGAGCCGCTTAACAGCCAAGCTTGGCAATTATTAGAAATTAGCGAAGGTTTCCCGCAACTCAGTGAAACCACAGTCGCCAAATACGTGCCACAAATGCTGAACCTCGATAAACTAGCTGGCATTAGCTTTACCAAAGGCTGCTACTTAGGCCAAGAAACCGTCGCCCGTATGCAGTACTTAGGTAAAAACAAGAAAATGATGGCATTGTTAACGGGTCATAGCCAATCACAATTCACCTCAGCGCTAGCCATTGAAAAGCAAATGGCTGAGAACTGGCGAACAGGTGGTGATGTACTTGCTAGCTATCAGGCTGATACTGGTGAACTTTATATTCAGGCCGTGGTTGCCAATGAACTGTCTGACAGCGACGTGCTTAGGGTCAAAGATAATGACGATGTTAAACTTGTTTTAACCGCACTACCATACGAAAACACACAGAATGCAGATGAATAACACCCAGTGACAAACACTTAGTTTTATTCACACTATTTACTTACTTAACGAGCGCTTTAATTTTATGAAAATCTCAAACAATGCAGTTGTTAAACTTCACTACGCAGTATCAGACAGTGAAGGGACATTGATCGACAGCTCTTACGATCACGAACCACTCAATATTATTCAAGGTACGGGCTATTTAATTCCTGGTCTTGAGCAAGCACTGGATGGCCGAGCAGCAGGTGATACGTTCGAAGTTGATGTCGCCGCCGACCTCGCCTACGGTGAGCGCTTTGATGAATACGTGCAAACCGTGCCAAAAGCCGTGATGGAAGGTGTTGATGATTTACAAGTGGGTATGCAGCTGCGCGCGACCACTGACGAAGGTGAACAAACGGTGATTGTTGTTGAAGTGACTGACGAAGAGATCACCGTTGATGGTAACCACCCACTAGCAGGTATTGATCTGCACTTCGATGTAGAAATTCTAGAAGTACGTGAAGCCACTGCCGAAGAGCTTGAGCACGGCCATGTGCATGGCGAAAACAGCGAAGCAGGCGGCTGTGGTGATAGCTGCGGCTGTGAATAGCGCTCCAAGCGCTGCGCTATAGCGGCAGTACAAAAAACAAAGGCCTCGATTTCTTATGAAATCGAGGCCTTTTATTTTATCTTTGGTTCAAATAAGCAGTAGCTTAAAAAATTGAACGGAAACCTGAACGACCACCACGACGTGAACTGCGGCGATTACGCATACGGCTGTGCAGCTCTCTGCGTTTCGCATCTAACCAGTCTTCCGTGGTAATTTCTTTGTCACCAGCACGGCCTTGCTCACGCTCTCGGTAAGCACAAAACTCTTCAAATGCTTCAACATCGTCTTGTAAATCTTCAACCACTAGCTCAATCATAATGGCGTCGTCTAAAAAGCCTAATGCCGGAATGTGATCAGGTACTAAATCTTGTGGGTCACTAAAATAGGCTAATGCACTTAATACGTTTGCCCGCTCTTCCCCTTCAATATTCCACTGTGCATCTTCAACCATAGTCACTAACACTTCGAGCTTACGCAGACGCTCGGCGACGAACTCTGGCACATCTGCTTGCACGGTAGCACTCAACTCTTTTGCCTTAGCTAGAATCTCTTGTTCACTTAAATGCGATGCACCTTCGATCGCTTTTTTCATTACTTCGCGAAAGTGCGCTAAATCTGAATCTTTTAATTCAAACCTTACCTCAAATGCCATTTCGTTTTTCCTTTTTGTTTTCGGTTAGCCAATATACTCTAACACAGCATAGCTGGTTAAAAAGTAGTGTAAGTTAAAAATTTAAGCGCCAACTAGCTTGAAAAATACCGATGACATCAGGGTTAGCCAATACCAAGCAAATAGTTAAAGTCGATCTATTTCACGTTTTAATTGCTCGGCAGGATCGGTCACAATCCGCTCCAAAGTTGCAACACGTTGTTTAAGCAACTCTACTTCTTGAGATTTTTCTGCAATTTGGCGCTGTAGCTCAGCATCTTTGGCAGAGCCTTTAGCATTGGCTGAAACGCCTAAATTCATTCCCCCCGATAGCCCAAGAGCAAAACGTTTATCTAACCAAGCAAGCCCAACAATAGCCGCCATTATGGTGAAGATTAGCAAGGTTTTTTCAACAATTTCCATATCCAGCTCCCAAATATAAAAGTCAGTTCAATCAATGATTACTACTCACTAGTCGCTGGCTGTTTATTTTTATTACAACTTTTTTGTTATCGCGATAAACCGCTCTTTCATTTGGATGCGACAGCGTGCATCTAACTGGATATTAGCCTTGTTCTTTCACCTGTTCTCTAACAGATTCCGTCACCTGTTTAGCCGTATTGCTTGGATTTAACTCCACTAATTTAAAGCTCGCATTGTTGTCACCATAGACGAGGACATTACACCCCTGCCAACTCTGTGGAATTTTCCACACCGATTGGTCATTAACGGTGTACACATGACGCTTATTTCGGCAACGTATGTCCAATTTGTGAAGTTCACCAGAGACATCCGTTAATTGAAATTCATTGCGAATTAGCGTGTGCTGCCAAAAGTCTCTTTTGCCTATATTGCCTTGGGTGATTATGGGTGCATCGCTGGCAATAAAATCAATAAGCGTTTGTTTTTGCTGCTGGTATGCCGGCCAATTAGGCTTGGCAGAGGAAAGTAACAACAACTTATCGACAGAATTGAGGGCATCACCAACACGGCCAAAGTCGAGTTCGAGTAATAATTTTTCATGTAATACTGGAAACAGTGAGCCATCGAGGAAATGGTAATAATTTTGTGCTTTAACACTCAGTTTTTCTGTTGCTTCTAACTCAGAATTTTTCGTACCAACGGCGTCCACTTGACTCGCTTTTTGTCTTTGCTTGTATTCAAAGAATTTTCTCGAACTGGAAAAATCATACGCACTGGTCAAATGCTTTAATTGTTGAGCTTTATGGCCTTTAAATTCAGCATACTTCGCCATTATCTGGTACTTGTAAAAAGATTCCCGCAAGGTTTTGATATCAAAACCTTTAAGCCGCGCAGCTAGCCTATCAACCTCCTCTGATTCTTGGTCTGCGATTGCTTGTTCGAGATCCTTATAAAGGCTGTAGAAGCGTCTCGACACTCCGTCTTTGTCACGATTCATCGAAAACGATAGCTGGACTCTATTTTTACACTGTTGGATCGGCTTGCCATTTTCCATTGCTGGCTCATATTGCCATTGTTTGAGTGCCTTTAAAGCTGCTCGCTCAAAGCCCTTACGCCCTGTTGATTCCAAAATAACAACATTACTGGTAGTGCCGTCAGGCTCGACAATAAAGCTCAGCCTGACCCAACCATCAACTCCCTTTTTCGCTTCATTAACTGGAAACTTGGGCGGCACTCGAAATTTAGGTTTAGCATCAATAATCTGGGTTATTTCAGTAGATAAAATTGGGTTCGTGCTGGCCGGCTCATGATTAGATTGTATTTGAGGTGATGTTTCAGGAGGCAGTTTGGCAATAGCCGCCGGGCTAAAGAGTAAGTAGGCGTTAATCGAAAATATTAATAAGTTCAGCTTGTTCATAAGCATCTCCTTTGCGAATTCGAAACACTATAGCAATTACAACACGTTAGGCAAGCAGTAAGAGCCATGTTGAATATCATTAAATAAAAGCTAACTAAACAAGTATTTCGATCATATCTCAGCTTCCTATCGGCGACACAAAGCATTATTCAAAAAAACTTAGTAGACATGTCAACCAACGTCAAACTGACACGTTAACAGCTATGAACACCAACAAATCACAATTTTAGTTCAACTTTTATTTGAACATTTATTTCAACATTTATTTGAACATCGGAGTGTCTAATGAATAACAAGCAAATTTTAACAGCCAGTCTAGCATTATCTCTTGCCCTAACAGCCAACCTAACACATGCCAAACATCGCGGTGGCAGCATCGACAATAATGGCGACGGTAGTATCGAGTTAAGCGAAGCCATTGCTGCTGCCAGCGCGAAAGCAGAGCGTAAGTTTACCCGTTTGGATACTGACGAAGATGGCTTAGTTAGCTTTGAAGAATTTAGCGCCAGCAAATCAGGCAGCAGAGATCTTACCCTATACGCACAAGAAATTGTCGACTGTGTCGCCGACCTAAAAGCAGAGCTCGGCAGTGACACCATAGTAGTGCCAAGTGTTGACGACTTTAGCACGCCACAAGAAAGATTTGACAGCAAAGACAGCAACAGTGATACCTTTATCGATCTCGATGAGGCAACAGCCGCCGCTAACGCCAAAGCAACAGAGCGCTTTACAGCAATGGACGCAGATGCTGACGGCTTTGTCACAAAAGAAGAGCGCAAAGCATTTCGTAGTGAGCGTGCTGGTACCAAGCGTGCATTAAAAACCTGTATTAGCGAAGTTGTCGAAGATAGCGAAGTGATCTAACGCCAACAAGCAGCAGAAACAATGCTAACGCGTGCTAGAGCACACAAGGTGACCGCGTTACGAGCAAGCTAGCTCTCTTTATTGGGCTAGCTTTTACCTATCTGCGTGCCGTTAAAGCACAGTAGAAGTTCAATTGCACAGCGCTAACTAACGGCGTTAACTGATTGAAAGCGCAAACTATCTTACTTACCATAAAGCAAACTCGCTAATTTGTTTGTCGCCAAATGGTAAGTATTAAGAAAAACACTCCACCGCTTTTAGTCACTAGTATAGTTACAGGCCTGCTCGCTTACTTTGCCCTATCGCCAGCCCATGCGAATTCTTTATCGTTATCACTAGGGCAATACCAAGATACCTTTTACTTATCAGATACTCATGTCGATTTAACCCCGAAAGGCGCGACACTTTATGGCAATCTAGATATTACCGAGCAACTGGGACTTAATATCAGCTATGGCCGCTATCAAGATGACACGGCAGTCAACGAACGAACCAATGTAGATTTGGACAGCGATAGTTGGCGCCTAGGTCTTAGTTATCAATGGCAAAATTGGTATGCCGTCATAACTTATGGCGATTTGGATGAAGATATCATGGTCGCAAATGCGCGCGTCGGCACCATTTTTACGGAACAGTATCAAGCACCGAATACCAGCGCCAGTATCAGCTATGGCGATTTTACCAGTGACAGCCAAAATGCATGGTACTGGTCGTTAGCGGGCAAACTGAAATATACCGACTGGCAACGAGCAAGCACTCGGATTCGCACAAGAGAAGACGATAGAGGTGACATCAATACTCGCGTCAACGAAATAGACTCCAGTGGCGATTCACTATTTGCCAGCTTGCATATAAGTTTATCGCGATGGCAACCACTAAGTGGTAATCAAAGCGAAAACCTAGCGCGCCAGCAAAGCATCAGTTATGGCGCAGGCATTAGCTGGCACCACTTAATTTCGGGTGAAACCGATACATTAGCCCGCAACCTGTCTGGCGCTCGACCTTCAGGCGGCTCGACCGTTAGACAAGCCAGTTTTTCACAACAAGTGAGCGGTGATGAATACGGTTTAGTTAACGTATTTATCGGTTATCAATTCTCGTCACAATTAGGTGTTGAGCTCAATATTTCAACCAGTTTTGCGGCAGATGATAATGCCCGCAGTGGTAATTTTACTTTTAGCTATGGCTTCTAGAGATCATAAAACGAGCACATTTCAACTAACCACGTGGCGTTCGCTTTTGCTGTTTTCGTAATTGCTGACGCTGTTGCTGCTTTTGTTGCTGTCTAAGCACTTTTTGCCGTTGTGCCTTTTGAAATTGCTGGCGCAGTTGGCGTTGCTTTTCTGGTGACATTTTTTGAAATTTGCGCATCGCATCACGCATTTGTTGTTGCTGCGCTTTCGGCAATTGACGAAACTGCTGCATTCGCTGTTTTAGTGCTTGGCGCTGCTCTGGCGCTAAGCTTTGCCAACGCTTGAAGTGGCCAAGCGCTTTTTCGCGGTCTTGCGCGTCCATGGTTAACCAGCGCTGCGCACCTAAGGCTAATTTTTCTTGTTGTGTTTTAGGCAGTGACGACCAGTCACTAGCAAATTCGGTCAGTACATTTTGCTGAGCTTTCGATAGCGCCTGCCAGTCTTTTGCTACGGCTAGATTTACCACCGAAAGAGAAAGTTCAACAGCAAGTAAACTGGCGACAAGCAAACGAATAATATTCATTGTTCGCCCTCACTACTATCTAATTTATTGCCGCTAAGCTTTTGCTCTTTTGGCTTGTTGCTTTGTGTACTGGGTTGCTTTTCAGCGCCAGCCTGAGCCTGTTTAAGCAGTTCACTTTTTAATGCTTCTTTGTTTAGCTCAGTCGGATGAACGAGTTTGCCATCCACTTCGACAAGCTCTGCTAAATAAGACAGAAAATCACCACTGACTTGTGTGCTTGACTTGTTACTCGTGGTGTTATTGGCACTCGCAGCTGGGCTGTTATTGCCTGCTTGCTCTGCTGCGAGCAGTGAACCTGAATAAGCTAATGGACTGGAGAAACCTAGTGCTAACACCATCTTAAAGTGTTTCCTCCAATCCCGTTTGTTGTGATAGCCAAGTCGCAAACTCAAGTTCCTGCAATAACGCCAGATCTTCCTCTAGCACCTCGACTGCCAAAATCTCTCTTGGCAGCGGCTGCACATTAGCCGTCGCGGTATAGTGCGGCGAGGTTTGTGGTAATGATAATTGCAAATAGTTTACTGTTATCGCTAAACACACTGCAAGTGCAACTGGGGTAAGCAGTTTGGGTTTTAACACGTCAGCAAGCTTAAATGCATCAAGCCTCGCTCGCCAGCTATTCGTCGCCATCGTATTAGCCTTCGAACTTGCTTGGCTATGCTGCCGAGCCACTAACAATGCCCGTTGGCGCGCAATTTGAAGTTCGCTTGCAACACTATCTGGCAGTTCACTCACTTGCTGATCTAAATACTGGTTAACTCGCTTTTTAAGTATTTGAGGCGTATGTGTAGACTTGCTGGGTTTAGTCATCTTGCTTCCCCTGTTGACGCTCCTTCTGGTTGCTGTGAACTGGCTTATTTGAACTTGTCTTAGCCACGCTATTGAAAGCGTTTTCTGTCGGCTCCTTTGCTAAATCACAATCAGCCAATAACTCGGCTAATTTGGCTGTGGCACGTGAAAAATGCGTTTTAATACTGCCCTCAGAGCAGCCCATAATCTGTGCAGTATCCGCAACCGAGAAGCCCTCCCAATTGCGTAATAAATAACACTGTTGTTGCTGCCAAGATAAACTGGCCAATGCTTTGGTTAACCTTACTTGTAGCTGTTTTGCCTGCAGCTCATCGACGGGACTCGCTTGGGAATTCATTACCGCAGATGCCGATGCTAGCCAGTTCTCTTGCTCATCCATGTCATTTTGCGATTGCCAGAAAAACACCAAGTTACGCAGCTTTTGATGGCGATGCCAGTCGGTAATTTTATTCTGCATAATACGATAAAACAAAGGCTTATACTCATACGAAGGCTTATCTAAATAACGCTCCACCAACTTGATCATGCTCTCTTGCACGATATCCAACGCATCGTGGTGATTGCGCACGGCAAACATCGCCATTTGGTAGGCACGCTTTTCAATGGCAATAAAAAACTGGTCAACGTCATTCAATTGCTCAGCCAATCGCTCAGCTTCGCCAATTGAACTGTTTTGTGTATTGCGTTCCTTAATGCCTTCTTTGCGGCGATTTTCGGCACCAGCTTGAGGGCTACTCATTTACGTTAGAATGTCCTATCACTTAGTGCCTTTAACCTGTGCGATTACGTTATCCATACTTTTTGCTAACTAACGGCTTTATTTACTCTAACGTAGCACAAGTTAGTTGGTTGACATATAAAGTAAAAAAAATTGCGTATAACGCGATTATCAGCTCTTGCAGTCAGACACAAAAAAAGCACCCTAAGGTGCTTTTCTCTCAATAGCGATGTGCAGTTAACAAACTGCTCGGCTTTTTCTATTCGCCTTTTCTACTCAGCCTTTTCTATTCGGCCTTTTCTACTCAGCCAAAGGACGCATATGCGGGAATAAAATCACGTCTTTAATGGTTGGCGAGTCAGTGAATAACATCACTAAACGGTCGATACCAATACCTTCACCGGCTGTTGGTGGTAAGCCGTACTCAAGCGCGTTGATGTAGTCTTCATCAAAGTGCATCGCTTCATCATCACCGGCGTCTTTCTCTTCCACTTGCTTGCGGAAGCGCTCGGCTTGATCTTCGGCATCGTTAAGCTCAGAGAAACCATTGGCTAATTCACGACCACCAACGAAGAATTCAAAACGGTCAGTAATAAATGGATTTTCGTCGTTACGGCGTGCCAGTGGCGACACTTCCCACGGGTATTCGGTGATAAACGTCGGTTGGTCAAGTAAATGCTCAGCCACTTCTTCGAAGATTTCACAAATGTACTTACCTGGGCCCCACACTTTCGCCGCATCACCTTCTTTAACATGCGCTTTTTTCGCTAATGCTTTGATGGTATCGAAGTTGTTTTCAGGATCGCGTAATGCCGCTTCGTCTTCGCTGGTTACCATACCTTGAGGTGCGTATTTCAAAATAGCATCAACCATAGATAAACGCGCGAATGGCTTACCAAAGTCGTAGAATTTTTCTTCCACGACTTCACCGTCAGCGTTTTTCACGGTATTGCGGAGCACTGGGTTACCCATTACATCTTCCGCTAACGTGCGAAGCATGTCTTCAGTTAGGTTCATTAAATCATGGTAGTCAGCGTACGCTTGGTAGAATTCAATCATAGTGAATTCTGGGTTGTGACGTGTTGATAAGCCTTCGTTACGGAAGTTGCGGTTAATTTCGAAAACGCGCTCAAAGCCACCAACCACTAGGCGCTTTAAGTAAAGCTCAGGGGCAATACGCATGTACATTTGTACATCTAACGCATTATGGTGAGTAATAAAGGGCTTTGCCGTTGCACCACCTGGAATGGTTTGTAGCATTGGCGTTTCCACTTCCATAAAGTCGCGATCCGCTAGGAAGCGACGAATACCTTCAACAATTTTCGAGCGAATACGGAAAGTTTCACGGGTTTCTTCATTGGTGATCAAATCCACGTAACGCTGACGGTACTTAGTTTCAGTATCTTGTAAGCCGTGGAATTTTTCTGGCAATGGACGTAGCGACTTAGTCAGTAGCTCGTACTTGTCCATATTGACGTATAAATCGCCTTTGCCAGACTTATGCAAAGTACCTGTTACACCAACGATATCCCCGATATCTAGTACACCGCCCAAACGGGCTTTAATGTCTTTTTGCACGTTTTTGTCAGCGTAAGCTTGAATGCGACCCGTCATATCTTGTAATACCAAGAATGGACCACGCTTAGCCATGACACGACCAGCAATGCTGTAAACGTCAGTTTCAGCTTCAAGCGTTTCTTTGTCTTTCTCACCGTGGGCAGCTTGTAAATCAGCTGCATAGTGTTTTCGGTCAAACTGGTTTGGATGGCCATTAGCCGGGCAGTTTTCGCGAATTTGCGCTAATTTGCCGCGACGCTCGGCGATTAATTTATTTTCGTCTTGATGTGCTTGGTCTGTCATTTTCAGTCTCAAACTTGGTTAAAATACAGCTAACATTTTGAGGGTTAGCTTAGTTAATATTCAAAATGGTGTTACTAAAGCCCGGATTTCAGCGAAGCTTCAATAAATTTATCTAAATCACCGTCTAATACCGCTTGGGTATTGCGGTTTTCCACGCCAGTGCGTAAGTCTTTAATTCGGCTATCGTCTAATACGTAAGAGCGAATTTGGCTGCCCCAGCCGATATCGGATTTACCTTCTTCGAGCGCTTGTTTGTCTTCGTTTTGCTTTTGAATTTCCATTTCATACAGCTTAGCTTTTAATAGCTTCATGGCTGTTGCACGGTTCTTGTGTTGCGAGCGATCGTTTTGACACGCCACCACAGCACCCGTTGGAATATGGGTAATACGAATAGCAGAATCAGTTTTGTTAACGTGCTGACCACCGGCACCTGACGCGCGGAACGTATCAACGCGTAAATCGGCAGGGTTGATATCAATTTCGATATTGTCGTCAATTTCAGGGTAAATAAACGCTGAAGCAAACGAGGTATGACGACGGCCACTAGAGTCGAACGGTGACTTACGTACTAGACGATGCACGCCCGTTTCTGTGCGCAGCCAACCGTAAGCGTATTCGCCCGAGTATTTAATGGTGCAACCTTTAATACCGGCAACATCACCGTCTGACACTTCAATCACTTCGGTTTTAAAACCATGTGCTTCACCCCAGCGCAGGTACATACGCATCAGCATTTCTGCCCAGTCTTGCGCTTCGGTACCACCTGAGCCTGATTGAATGTCGAGGTAGCAATCGTTTTCGTCTTGCTCGCCGGCAAACATCCGGCGAAATTCCAGCTTTTCGAGCTGCTCTACCAGCTCTTGTGCCTCGGCTTCGGCTTCATTAAAGGTATCTTCGTCTTCCGCTTCAACCGCCAGCTCAACTAAGCCTTCAATATCTTCGCAGCCCGCTTCCAGCTGCTCAATGGTATTCACCACCGCCTCTAACGCCGAGCGCTCTTTACCAAGCTCTTGCGCGCGCTCAGGCTCGTTCCAAATCTCCGGTAATTCTAATTCGCGAGTAACTTCAACTAAACGCTCAGCTTTGACTTCGTAGTCAAAGGTACCCCCTAAGCATGGTGGTGCGCTCTTTAATGTCTTTAATGGTGTTTAATACAGGATTAACTTCAAACATTCGGGTCGAAAACTCTTATCAAAATGCCGATTGGAAAAGTTCGGCATTGTAGCTTAAATGCCTGTCTAATTAAACGACTAAATAAATGGCTAAAAATAGCGCTTTTTACAAGGCTTTCAAATGCTCCACCATCAGCTGGACATTTTGCTTACCGCGAAACTCATTCACCGATAATTTATAGGCGATATGCGCTTTTTTGGCCTGACTATTCGGCCACGCCTTCACATCAATATTAAAAGCGATGGCATCAAAGGCAATATTGTCTTTTTGCACAACCAGTTTTAAGTGTTTTTCGCCAACAATGCGTTGCTGTAACAGCTCAAATTCATCGTCAAATAGTGGTTCAGGAAATTGTTGTCCCCAAGGGCCAGCTTCTTGCAATAAATCGGCAAATTCAATGGTCATTAACGAGGCCGGTAATTCGCCATCAGATAGCAGTGTGCCCGTTAGTTGATCTTTGTCTAACCAAGCTTCGGCATATTGGCTAAACAACTGATTAAACTGATCGAAGTTTTTCGCCTGAATCGACAAGCCAGCCGCCATGGCATGGCCGCCAAACTTGATAATAATATTCGGGTGTTGGCTATCGATATGTTCGAGTAAATCACGAATATGTAAACCCGGGATTGAACGTGCCGAGCCTTTAATTTCCTGTTCGTTATCAAAAACGCCATCTTTATCAGGAAAGTCAGCATCGGCTGCGGCAAACACAATACTGGGACGATGGAACTTCTCTTTTAAGCGACCCGCGACAATCCCAATGACCCCTTGGTGCCAGTCCTTTTGAAAGAGCGCAATGGCAAAAGGCAAGTTGTCTTGAGAAAACTTGAGGCTTGCAAGCACGCGCTCGGCTTCCACTTGCATCCCTTGTTCAATTTCGCGACGGGCTTTATTGAGTTCATCCAACTCTGACGCCATCACCCGCGCTTCCATTAAATCATTAGCCAGCAAGCAGTTAATGCCATACGACATATCATCCAATCGCCCTGCCGCATTAATACGTGGACCAAGAGCAAAACCAAAGTCAGCCGCCACCAGCTTAGTTTGATCGCGTTTAGCGATTTCAATTAACGCTTGAATACCCGGGCGCGTGAAACCCGCACGAATTCGTTTTAACCCTTGCGCCACTAAAATACGGTTATTGGCATCCAGCGGGACGACATCGGCCACCGTCCCTAACGCCACTAAATCGAGTAATTGTGCAAGATTTGGCTCTGGAATTTGCTGGTTGGCAAACCAGTTTTCATCACGTAATAGCTTGCGCAGTGCCAGCATAAAATAGAAAGCAACCCCCACGCCAGCCAAGGCTTTTGACGGAAACTGGCAGTCGTACTGATTGGGATTAATAATGGCATCAGCAGGTGGCAGCTTCTCACCCGGTAAATGGTGGTCTGTAACAATCACTTGCATGCCAAAAGATTGCGCACGTTCAATCCCGGCAAAACAGCTAATGCCGTTATCGACGGTAATGATTAACTCGGCACCTTGCTGGTGGGCAATTTCGACGATCTCTGGTGACAAACCATAACCATACTCAAAACGATTCGGCACAATGAAATTGTGCGTACGACTGCCTAACAAGGTTAACGCTTCCATCATTAACGCCGTGCTGGTTGCGCCATCTGCATCAAAATCGCCAACAATGGTAATGCACTTGCCCGTTTGCAGAGCTTGATAAAGAATGTCACAACCTGCTACTAAGCCGGATAAGCTGGTTACCGGCGCCATTTGCTTGAGTGTTAGTTCAAGTTCATGATCCCCGGCTACGCCTCTGCTGGCATAAAGCTGACGTACTACAGGGTGAAGGTTCATCGGTAAATGTTGGTCGGCAACTGGCGTGCGGCGAATGATGTGTTTTTGCATGGTGTCAGCGTGTTATTAAGTGTTGGCAAGAAAGCTGTGGTGTTAAGCGGTAATTTTACTTAGATTCGCACACTAATTGCCAACGAAAAAAAGCCAATAAAAAGGCCACAACTAAGTGCGGCCTTTGGGATTTAAGAAAACGACTAAATTTATAGGTTTTCTAAAATATTCATTAGGTCATCGGCATCACGGTAACCCGGTAGCATAAAACCATTTGCGAGGATAATTGCAGGTGTGCCACTCACGCCAACTTGACGGCCAAACTTAAAGTTATCCTCTACAGGCTTATCACAAATGCGGCGAGCAACACTTGAGCCTGCTTTGGCACGCGTCATCGCTTTGGCCGGGTCTTCGTTACACCAAATAGAGCGCAAGTCTTCAAAGCCTTGAGTGTATTGACCTGGTGCTTGGAAAATACCAGCCCGTGGGTAGGCCAAGTAACGAACGGTAATACCTAAATCGTTGTACGCTTCCATATTATTGTGCAGCTTACGGCAGTAGCCACAAGTGATGTCAGTAAACACAGTCACGACATGCTTCTCATTTTTCGCAGGAAAGACGATCATGTCTTTTTCAAACTTCGCCATACCGTCTAAACGCACTTGCGCTAGGCTAGTTTCGGTTAAATTGGTTACGTTTGGCCCCAAGTTAAACAACTTGCCTTGAATAAAATACTCACCATCGTAGCTGGTGTAAAACAAGCCTTGCTCGGTCACAATTTCAGCTAAACCTGGCATAGGCGTTTTGCGCGCTGCGCTCACGTCTAAACCTAGTGTTTGGCCAATTATCTGCTTTAATTTTTCCGCGTCGAAACTTGCCACTGGCGCACTAGTCGCTGCTGATGGCACTTGCTCAGGGCTTGCGGCAAACGCAGCCAAAGTAAAAGAAGAACATAGAAGCGCGCTGGCATATACCGCGGCTGAAAACAGCTTTTTCATTAACGTCATCCAAAATTGGGTAATAGGGTTATTGGTTATCAGAAATTTAAGTGAACACAAAGACCCTGATTGTATGGCTAAAATTACAGCCTACTCAGCAAAAATGCAAACTCATGTCAAAAGCTTACAAATCTGATGACCAAAAACGAGGTAAAACGCGCAATAGTAGTGGCGAAGAATACGCCATTTCTGCTAAACTCGCGCCCGTTTTAATGCCAATTCGATATTAGCGAGTGGCTGCTTCACTCACGACTCACGTAAATACTCAGATAAAACAAGGCGTAATAACCCAATGAAAATCGGCTTATTCTATGGCTCCACTACCTGTTACACCGAAATAGCGGCTGAGAAAATTCAGGCGGAAATGGGTAACGATGAGACTGGTACACCGCTAGTAGAGCTGTACAATATTAAAGATGCATCATTATCTTTGATCGCCGATTACGACCTCGTTATGTTAGGTATTTCTACGTGGGATTACGGCGAGTTGCAAGAAGATTGGGAGTCACAGTGGCAAGACTTAGCGACCATTAGCTTCGCCGACAAAATTGTTGCCCTGTATGGCATGGGCGATCAAATTGGCTACACTGAATGGTTCCAAGACGCCTTGGGGATGCTGCACACCTGTGTGGTTGAACAAGGTGGTCATGTCATTGGTTACTGGCCAAACCAAGGCTATGAATTTGCAGCCTCAAAAGCGCTTACCCAAGATGGCAGCCAATTTGTCGGGTTAGCCTTGGATGAAGACAACCAATATGACCAGTCTGACGCCCGTATTAGCCAATGGTGTCAACAAGTATTGGAAGAGATTGCTGATATACTGGCTTGATTCACCAAAATCGCCAAATTCACAAAAGAATTCTAGCGTAAAGCTGCTTACAAGCGGCCCACGCAACATTAAAAACACGAACTAAGAGTGCATACGCCCAAACAATGCCTTGTATTAATGTATGGTATTAATGCTTTGTCTTGGCACCAGCCACTTTTAGATAAATAAACAGTTTCACACTATAATCTGCACATCTTTGTGCCCAAGTAGCGACGTAATATTCATGTTCGAGCAGTTTGATTTAGACCAAGACCTGATCGGTGGCATTGCCAAAGCCGGTTTTAAAAAGCCCACTTCCATTCAGCAATTAGTGCTGCCCGAAGCAATGGACGGCAAAGACATTTTAGCCTCAGCGCCAACAGGGACAGGTAAAACCGCGGCGTTTTTATTACCTGCTGCTCAGCATTTACTGGATTACCCACGGACAAAGCCGGGCTTTCCACGTGTCTTAGTATTATCGCCGACACGTGAATTAGCACTGCAAATTAGCGAGCAAAACGAGCTACTCACCGCCCACACTAACATTAAAACGGGTGTGATCACTGGCGGCGTTAACTACGGTAGCCACAAAGAAATTCTTACGGCCACTACCGATATGCTGATCGCGACACCGGGTCGTTTAATGGAGTATATCGAGAACGAACAATTCGATGCCCGTGAGATTGAGATCCTTATTCTTGATGAAGCAGATCGCATGCTAGATATGGGTTTTGCCGACACCATCAACCGCATTATTGGTGAAGCGCGCTGGCGTAAACAAACCATGTTGTTCTCGGCAACACTTGAAGGTGCTGGCGTGATCAAGTTCGCCAAAGACATCCTTGATGAGCCTGTGTACTTAGAAGCGAACCCGTCTCGTAAAGAAAAAGCGAAAATCCACCAGTGGTTGCACTTAGCGGATGATAAGCAACACAAGCTTGAGCTACTGACTCACATTCTTAAACAAGAAGAAGTAGAGCGTGCCGTAGTGTTTGCCAACAAGCGTGAAACAGTGCAGTTCTTATCAGGCAAACTTTACAGCGCTGACATTCCGTGTGTTTGGTTAGAAGGTAAAATGCCACAAGACAAGCGTAACAGCGCGGTTGAGCGCTTACGCAAAGGTGAGCTTAACGTGTTAGTGGCAACCGATGTCGCTGCCCGTGGTTTAGATATTGACGATATCACCCACGTGATTAACTTTGATATGCCACGCAAAGCCGATATTTACTTGCACCGTATTGGCCGTACTGGCCGTGCGGGTAACAAAGGTACCGCAATTTCACTGGTCGAAGCGCACGATATGCTAGCCATCGGTAAGATTGAACGCTACACCAAAGAGCGCCTGCAACGCCGTGTAATTGACGAGCTTAGACCGAAATTTAAAGAAGCCAAAGTGCCAATGAAAAAGCCGAAAGTGAAAAAGTCGGCGGCACAGAAAAAAGCCAAAGCGAAGAAAATCGCGAAAAAAGTGGCAAAGAAATCGGCGAAGAAAAAGTAACCGCCTGAATAAAAACAGCATATAAACAACCAAGAAAGCAACACCTGCAAACTTGGTTGTTAACTCCAAAACAGAGACAAAAAAGCGCTATTTTTCATCAGAAATTTAGCGCTTTTTATTGACACTTCTCCGGCTTAATCACCTCAACTCTCTAGCTACAGCGAGATGAAACAATTGGCTAGTATTTAGCCACTCAATTTGTTAAAACAACAAACAGGATAAATTTCCGACACAAGTTAAGGTATTTGTATATCAGTTAGCTTGTGTTGGGGTACAAACATGGATTGTCAAATTTATGATAAGAACATTTTTTAGTGTTTTATTATTGTTGAGCTTAAAAGTACAAACAGCCCCAGTCAATTGTCAGCTAGACAAAATGACATCATTAGAACAATCTGTTATCTCTTTTTTTCAGCCATATAGCAGCTGTCAAGAAGTAAGGTCTAAACAGGGCAAGCTAATTGGCCTCAAGCTTGTCAAAGATAGCAGTATTATCTCACTATCTTACGGTGACTCTTCCGATTTCCACCCTGATGCTTTAATTCGTAGTAATGGTAAGGAAATATCAACCTACCAGCTGTTTTCGAATTTATTTTCCAATAGTCCCCCCATCAATCAGTATGTAAAAATTCAAAGATCCAGAGTCAATGAGTCAGGGGGCAAAGGGGTCTTGTCAATTAACGGTAACACTGCGTTTATTGAGCTAGACGCTCACAATACTCCTGAGCCTCACTCAATAACCTATTTTTTTGACTCAAATGATAGGGAGGTTTATTTGTCATTGGGTCTAACAAACGTTACCAAATCAGATGTAATGTCACTTGTATTAGAAATGGAATAGCAATATGACGAGTAAATTAAAGGAATACAAAGAAGTATCACCCGCTTCAGTTAAAACAATACTAAAATCTTTTTTTGGCGCAAGCTATGCAAGCCGAATTACAATTAACGACAAAGTGGTCAAGCTAACGTGGGAAATGGTGAGATCATCGCAAAGCTGTTCTAAAATGATGGATCTAGTTCCGAGGCCAGCAGGAACTATTCCAGGTGCTGGCTACATCGCCAAACAGCTTGCGCAATTGGGTAAACGAATAGCGACAGCTAAAGATGATTCCATATATATCCTGTGTAAAAATGGAGCGGCCTACCGATATTCTCGCCAGATTCAGATGGCAAGTAACGGTTTGTAAATTTATATGAACTAATCAATAGCTGCTTTAATGATAAAAACTGTTACAACAATGCTAAAGCAGTTAGCCTTTTCCTGATAACTGGGCTGCAATTTTTGAAAGGTAGTGATTTTTCTTGCCTTTCTCTTGGCTAACATATGGTTCTAATAAACCTGAAAATTTAGCTAAGCCATTGGCGCCAATTGTGACATTTGACATCATCGCCTTGCCCTACTGCCAACTTCTTTTTATCGTGCAACTTTTTTCTAAATTTCACCGCAGGAAACTTAACCGCTAAATATGTAGGTAGTTAATCGGGCGCACGTGCAACCACTAGTTCACTAACATTTCCACTACTGAGCCGAAACTTATTTGATTGAATAACCATTAACTTTTCATTAATTCATTAAAACATACCTTGTTAATGATAACCATTCGCATTATTATCTATAAAATTTTAGCACTGAGATACTAATGCAAAGCCCCTCTTTAATTAGCTCAAGTGATTCTGTCGCCAACAGTATTTTGGAGCAAAAAATCCGCCAAGGGACAGATCCTGATAATCCTGTTTTGATCCATTTATGGCTCTCATGCCAACAAACAGAGAACCTCTCGCTAGATAAACTCCGCGCAAAACACACAGCACAGTTTAAGCTATTGCTAGAGGCTGTATTAGACGAGTTAGTTCCCACACACTGGCGTCGAACCTGTTTAGACAATATTTACTTACCGTTGAGCGCGCTAAAAAAACTCTCAAATAATGAAGCCTCTGAGCAGCACCTCAGAGATCTTTTTAACGAACTGGCCATTTCTACTCGTTACATAGAAAGCAGCCTAAATCACTACTAAGTTACGGAACCATCATGGAAAAATATCGTATTGAAAAAGACAGTATGGGCGAGTTACACGTGCCTGAACATGCGCTTTATGCCGCACAAACTCAACGCGCTGTAAACAATTTTCCGATCAGCGGCCAGCAAATGCCAAGTGCATTTGTACGGGCTTTATTGCTCGCCAAATATGCCGCAGCCAAAGCTAATGGCGAATTAGCCCAGATTCCTCAAGCGATGAGCGACGCCATTTGCCAAGCGGTAGATGCGCTACTGGCGGAAGACTACATGCAGCACTTTCCTGTTGACGTGTTCCAAACAGGCTCTGGCACCAGCTCAAACATGAATGCGAATGAAGTGTTAGCAACGCTGGCAACCCGCATTTATGGCGACAATGTTGGCGCTAATGATCACATCAATTACGGGCAAAGTAGTAACGACATTATTCCGTCAACTATTCATATCAGTGCGGCAATTGAACTGTCGGAGAAATTGCTACCCGCGCTAACGTACCTGCGCGATGCTATTCGCAATAAAGCAGAAGAAGTCAGTCACTACATTAAAACAGGCCGCACGCATTTAATGGATGCCATGCCTGTGAGTATGTCGCAGTCGCTATTGGCCTGGGCTGATCAACTAGCGCAAAATATTACGCATTTGCAGGCACTGCAGCCCAGTATTCAATCATTGGCACAAGGTGGTACTGCGGTTGGCACGGGTATCAACGCTCACCCCGAATTTGCGACGACGTTCAATGCTGAATTAAGTAAAAAAACTCAGCTTAACTTTACCCCGGCCAACAACTTCTTTACCCATATTGGCTCGCAAGATATTGCCGTTAGCTTGTCGGGTCAGCTAAAAACAGTTGCGGTGACTATGATGAAAATTGCCAACGACTTGCGCTGGATGAACTCTGGTCCTTTAGCAGGCTTAGGCGAAATCGAATTGGAAGCACTGCAACCCGGCTCATCAATCATGCCAGGTAAAGTTAACCCAGTGATCCCAGAAGCTGCTGCTATGGTCGCGGCGCAAGTGATTGGCAATGATACAACGATTACCATCGCAGGTCAGTCAGGTAACTTTGAGTTAAATGTCATGCTGCCACTTGTCGCTAAAAATTTACTCGACAGTATTGAGCTATTAAGCAATATTTCGATTCAGCTAGCAGACAAAGCAATCACTACATTCAAAGTGAACGATAAAAAGCTGGCAGAAGCGTTAGCGCGTAACCCTATTTTAGTGACAGCACTGAACCCTATCATCGGTTACTTAAAAGCGGCGGAAATTGCCAAGCTCGCTTACAAAGAAGGTCGACCTATTATTGACGTTGCGGCTGAGCACACTGAGCTAAGTAAAGAAGAGCTAATGAAATTGCTAGATCCAGCGAAACTCACTTTGGGGGGCATTCAAAGCTAGACCGTTTAAGTCCAGTTACAAGCCGTAGTTTTGAGTAAACGGCTACTATGCTTGTAGCTGGCATTATCAATGTGGCAAGCCAAGCAGTGCTTGGCTTGGTTTACGTGATTGACTCGCACGACCCGCGTAGTGGCCATCCTTTCAAACTTACCTACTAGCCTCCCGTAAATAATGAGCAGCCAGTACTAAATAAAAAATCATGCGACATCCTTGTCTTGTTTAAATCGTTCGACATTAAGTTACGGCGTTTCGAGCATCATTTCGCAGTTGCAGTGTTTTATGCGCTAACTTTTGAGCTAGTATTTTTGGCGCTAACGTTAGCGCTGAACATCCCCACCAAGGCTAACCCCAACAGTAAAATTGAACTAGGATTAGGTACTTCAAAGGTTTGGAGTGCATTTAGTGATAATGACGATGTGACACCTGAGCGCTGATCGGTAAACCTGACGCTATTAAAGCCGTTACAACAGTTTTCTAGCCAGAAAACCTCAAGCTGATGCCCCCCTTGGTTTAGGTTTAGGTTGTCCAGTTTGATAATATCGCCATGGCTCCAATTATACGCCCACCAAAGGTTAGAGCTGTCTTTGTAAATCGCGTGACCATCTAGGTACACCTGAGCACCTAAGCCTGCATCTAAGCCAGCTTCCAAGGTCCACACCCTATCTGTCACTAAGCTGAATTCAACGGATAAATAGCTAAACGTTTGGTTACCGGCCCACACTTGCTCAAAGTCACTCAAGGTTTGTGAATTGACGACGCCGCTCAAAGAAGACCATTGGGTTTTCAAATCTGCATTTGAAAAATTTCCGCTAAAGCCTTGCGTCTTATAAGTGATTAACGCCGCATTGGCTTTAAGAGGCACTATGCAGCATAAGGCCACTATCATTAACATGCCTGATAAACTCGTTTTCATCACACGACTCCTTATCTCACAAATTTGCTTAACGCTCAAATAACGTCAACCTTGCCTATAGTTGTCTACAAGGTAGAAACTTTGTGGTTGAATTTTATGTTTGTCAGGTGCTTAGCAGCAAAACAAGCGCCAATAATTAGATAGCTTTAAATTTCAATGTTTTACCTAGTAATCGAAGCCAATTACATTAGGCTGTTTGCATATTGCAAACGCTTATCGCTGCATTTTGCAATCTCTCACCACGGAATTTTACAATTTGCAAATAGCGAAATTGCCCAAATAGCAATCGTAGAAAAAGTCGAAATAGTGAAAAATTAAAAGAGTGAAAAATTGAAAGAGTGGAAAATGATGAAAACGCCAAAAACGAATACCGATATTAATACCGATGCCAACATCGACACAGCAAAAACACTCGCCAGCACCTCACCTAGAGAAATAGTAAAACAGTGGGTTGATGCGTTTAATGCCGGTAATGCGGAATTACTGAGTCGTTTTTATCACTGTGATGCCGTCAATCATCAAGTCGCCAATAAGCCTGTGATAGGTCAGCAAGCAATTTATCAGATGTTTAGCGCAGAATTTGCCAATGCCGAGATGGTATGTATCGTCGAGAATATTTTTCAAGACGGTGAATGGGCCATATTGGAATGGAAAGATCCGATTGGGCTAAGGGGCTGTGGCTTTTTTCACATTCAAAACGGTTTAATTGTTTTGCAGCGCGGCTACTGGGATAGGCTGAGTTTTCTCAGAGCGCATAACCTGCCTCTTCCGACTAAATAAAGCCTGACTACATAAAAGCGCTAATAAATTAAAGCGCTTTGTGAGTAGTCGATAGGCAAAAGAAAAGCCCAAACAGGGCTTTTCTTATTTTACTCGATAAAATAAACACTCAACTTAGCTTGAAAACAGCTATATAGAATTTAACCGCCAAATAGCTTACCCAGTTTGTCTTTAATTTTATCTTTGGCTTTATCTTCCAGCTTTTTCCGTTGCTGTTTGACCACATCGTTATTCGCCAAATTTTCAAATGCTTTATCGCTGTCGTTAAGCAAGGCTTCAAAATCAAGTAACTCACCCAACTGCCCCTCGCCAAGCGATAATGACCCGGCCATTTTGTCATTCAAACCAGCTTGTAGTTCACTCTTAAAGCCGGCAAGTTTGGCTTCTACTTGCTGCGCCAATGCATTACCCAAGAGGTTATCTAAATCTGAGCTAACGCCCCAGTTAGGTGACAACCAATCGCCATTAGCATTAACCGTTACACCTAACGCCTGATTCGCTTTTAGGGTATCAAGTACCACCTTGGCAATTTTCGAATCGGCGCTACCATCAAATTGACTACCCGCTAAATTAAAATCGCTAGTAAGTGCAAGGTTACCCTTGTTGACCGACATATTACCCGCAACCGACAGCAAGGCAGAGACCAGTTGCAGTGTTAGGTTATCAGTTTCCTGCAGGCCAATATTTTCCAGCGGTAGCTTAGCCAACTGCCAGTTACCTTGACTAGTCAGTTGCTGGCTCGCGTCCAATGTAAAGTCGAGCGCCGCATTTAATGCTCCTTGCCCTTGAATACCATCAGCGGCAATTTTTACATCGCTGGCTTTATCAATGAGCCAATGCTGCATGGTAATATCGCTAAGCTGCGCTTGATAGCGGGCATCGCCAGCCACCACTTCAATACGACCTTGTTTGAGCCAGAAATCAGGTAACGGCGCGTCTTCCTCAAAGTGCACAAAGCGCCCTTGTGCCATTGCCAGTGCCGTTTGCTCCTGTGCGGTTTGCTCACCCTCACCTGCCAAAAGTGGCTTGATATGTGTAAATACAATATCTGCCCATTGATAGTATTCACGGGCTTTTTCGCCAAATAACAAGTGAGCGAAGTCTTCCGCTTCCAGCGTTTGTAATTGATACTGCTGAGAAATATTTTGCCAGTCTTCACTCGGTGCATTTTTCAGGGCAACGACTTGCTCGCTCAGTGTATTCTTTGCCGCAATGACCTCAGCTTTTGCTTGCTTAATTTTCTCGCGCTCTTGCTTAAAATCAGCTTTTAGTTGGTCAAAATCCGCTTTGATTTTTTCAATATCTGCCAGTGATTTTACTTTCACCTGGCCTAAAGCTTTCACGCGCGCTTGGTATTCTTTTAACGTTTCTTTCGTTGGTAACTTAGCTTTGGTGCGCTCAATCAGGTCTTGCTCTCGCTGATAAGTTTCCTCTAACGCTTTTGCACGTTGCACCGTCAGTAAATTACTTTGCTCAAGTACTGCCTTAGGATCGGGCAAATTGGCTTGAATATCATCTTGCCATTGCGCAGCCATATTACCGACAGCTGACTCCTCAGGGGCGCGATAAACCGCACCAACTGATTGACGGGCAGTATTAAAACTCAACGCTTTAATCTCAACGTTATCAACAATGGTTTTACCAAAGAGAAACGGCCATAACTCGACACTCGCATCAGCCGCATCAAAAGCCAACATGTTGTTTTGTGGCGCTTTAGGATCTGTCGCTTGTAGTTGCCAAATTTTCACGCCAAATGGCGCAAAATTTACATCTACCTCGGCAACATTCACTTCCGCCCCCGTGTAATGGCGACCAAAACGTTCAATCGCCATTTTGGCAATAGGGCCAGCAAACAGGATAACTGCGCCGAATAGCAAGGCGATGATAACGACAAAAGCAAGTAGTCCTTGCCAACGGATCACTTTACTCATGGGCGGCCTCCAAGCTTTGGTAACTCTTGATAAATAGTGAAAATACGACTGGCTTTCAACGCTTTAACAATCGCTAGGCGTTCGAAAAAGGCTTTGATATGCACGCGATATTTATCAATTAATACCTTAGTGATGAAATACAGAGGTATTGCTAGCAAGGTGCCGATTACTAGCGCGCCCAAATTGAAGGTATGGTGTAACTGCGCCAGCTTGAATAGGTCAAATTGATAGAGGGTGTTAAACACCCCGTGCCAGCTTGTGTTAGTCAACAAGCTTTCTCCGGTATTAATAATCGCCGAGTTTAGTATCACCCTCACCCCTTCAAATACCGTAATCGCCACTAAAAACGACGCTAGATGAACCCGAACAAGCAACACAATAAATAGAATCACAAAGGCTTGTAGGGATAAGAGCGGTGAAAGCGCAAAGACAAAGGCTAAGGCAACCGCAGCGGCGATTTGGCGTGTAGAGTTTTCCGAGTGTAACGCCTGAAATAACTTTGCTAGTAATGTGAGCATAAACTCTCCTGTCACTCACGAGGTTAAAATTATAAGTATTTATAACAAAAAGGCAGTGAAGCAACTGTTATTGATTCACTACCTCTGTTTTAGTTCAGCTGACCGTATGAAAATTAATCTTGTTCACGACGCGTGAAGACAAAATCATCTCCCTTAGACAGTTCCTCATTATAACCATAACCAGCTAAGTCAAAGCCTTTCAGTTGCTCAGCCTCTGTTAGCTGGTTTTGAATAATGTAACGCGCCATCAAACCACGCGCTTTTTTCGCGAAGAAACTGATCATCTTGTACTGACCGTTTTTCCAATCTTTAAACTGCGGCGTGATCAAACGCTCGGCATTTAGCCCCTTTTTCTTAACTGACTTAAAGTACTCGTTCGACGCTAGGTTAACTAACACCTGATCCCCTTGCGCGGCCAACGCTTCGTTCACTTTGTCAGTAATAATATCACCCCAAAACTGATACAAATTCGCTCCGCGCTCGTTGGCGAGTTTAGTGCCCATTTCCAAGCGATAAGCTTGCATTAAGTCCAGTGGTTTTAACAGGCCATATAAGCCAGATAAAATGCGCAAATGTTGCTGAGCAAAATCAAAATCTTTGTCAGCAAAGCTCGCAGCATCTAAGCCTGTGTATACATCACCATTAAAGGCTAACACTGCTTGACGAGCATTACTTTGATCAAATGGCGTCGCCCATTCGCCAAAACGCGCGGCATTCAGGCCGGCAATTTTATCACTTACGCCCATCAACGAGCTGATATCTGCCGGTGTCAGGGTTTTGCATATATCAATTAGCGCTTGGCTATGCTCAAGCAGCTCTGGTTGCGTGAATGTTTCCGTTGCCAACGGTGATTCATAATCTAAATTTTTTGCAGGAGAGACAACAATTAACATAAGTATCGCCATTTCAATCAATTAATAAGCACACTATACCACAGCAATTTGACGTAAACATGGCGGATCAGGGCTAAATAATCGATAAGAGCCTTCAACAAAAGTGAACATGAGTCTTCAACTAAAGTGAGCATGAGTCCTCAACTAAATTGAATCTAGCCCTTCAACAAAAGTGAACCTAATCGTTTCATCAATTTCACTGGCGCAATCGCCCAACCGCAGTAAATGGCAAGCCCGTAAATCATATTATTGAGCAATCGGTCAATAATTCTTAATAATTCCAATTTATTCTTGGCTAAGCGGTAGGCAAAAGGCCGTAAATTTGATAAAAATACGCCAACAAACCACTTGTTATCGGTTAAATAACCAACAACCCAAACACTAACCTTGCGTTAATTGTTGTAAGTTTTCATCATCTGGCCGATCACTCAGTATTTCGTATTCATTTTTCATGTTGAGGAAAGTTCATGAATCAATTAGATCAATTAAAGCAAATGACAACAGTTGTTGCCGATACCGGTGATATTGAGGCCATTGCGAAATTCCAACCACAAGATGCAACCACTAACCCGTCGCTATTGTTAAAAGCAGCATCACTGCCGGCATACCAACCGCTACTTGAGCAAGCATGTGCATGGGCGAAAGCACAATCTGATGATGCCGCTCAGCAAGTGATCGATGCCGCAGACAAATTATCCGTACTGATTGGTTTAGAGATTTTAAAAGTTGTACCGGGCCGCATTTCAACAGAAGTTGACGCTCGCTTGTCGTTCGACACTGCCGCCAGTGTAGCCAAAGCCGAGAAACTCATCGCCTTATACAATGAAGCGGGCATTAGCAATGATCGTATTTTGATCAAACTAGCGTCGACATGGGAAGGCATTAAAGCTGCGGAAATGCTCGAAAAGCAAGGTATCAACTGTAACCTAACGCTATTGTTTAGCTTTGCTCAAGCACAGGCCTGTGCCGAAGCTGGTGTTTACTTAATTTCCCCTTTTGTTGGTCGTATTTTAGACTGGTTCAAAGCCAATACCGATAAACAAGAATACGCACCGCTAGAAGACCCGGGCGTAGTATCGGTCACTGAAATTTACAACTATTACAAAGCAAAAGGCTACAACACCGTTGTGATGGGCGCGAGCTTTAGAAACACAGGTGAAGTACTAGCACTAGCTGGCTGTGATCGCTTAACGATCAGCCCGCAGTTAATGGATGAGCTAGCAGCAAGCGATGCGCAAGTTGAACAGCAGCTTTCAAGTGAGCAGCCAGCAACAGGTCAAGAACCCGCACTGACAGAGCAAGCATTCCGCTGGGCAATGAACCAAGACGCCATGGCGACTGAAAAACTGGCTGAGGGTATTCGCAACTTTGCCGTTGACCAAGAAAAACTTGAGCGTCAGTTAGCTGAATTATTTTAATCTATAACGACATTTAGTCAGCGCAGCTTGATTGCACTCGCTGCGTTGACTCCACGTCAAATGAAGGCAGTTGAGGTGATGTGTTACACCTTAGCTGCCTTTTTTATTTCGCCTTATTAGCATTAGTCTCCATCTACGAACGCCCCTGTATTTCCTATTCTTGAGCATCGTTTAGCTGAGTTCCCCTCCATTTTTGGAACCCTTTAACCGCACTATGTTTGCACTATTTTCACGCTATTAACTAACGCGTTGAGCTTAAACAAGTTTGTTACTTTGTGTAACTGATAGGTTAAAAATGTTCATCTTTCTGTCAAAAAAAGATAACAAAAATTGTTTTATTATGCGCGCAGGTATGATATTTAAACTATGCAGTTGTAGAAAAAAGGAGCATTCCATGGATAAACTTCAAGCAGTATTGGACTCGTTCGAAAAACAACCAAAGTCCAAAGCAAGTACTAACAAAAAACGTAAATGGCGTGAAATTGAACAACTGAAAGAGAAGTTTCAACTTGAGAAAGAGTTAAGGGCTTACGACGACTCGTTGGAACATATGTTAGATGAATTTTAGGCGCTATTAATTCAGCTAAACATGCAAAAGCCCGGTTCAGCCGGGTTTTTTATTGCGCACTGTTTTTTACTGCGCAAGGTCTTATACTGAGAAAGATAACGTTCGCAAAAATAACAATTCAATAGATAAGCGTTCATTGCCATAATCCCCTACTTTCAAATCAATCGCTTACACTATGCACTATGTCGGCTTAGGCTCACTTAACGCCCCTATTTACTTTTATATCGACAACATTCCGCCGCTACCTTTTTACCAAGAGTTAGATGACATGTACGGTATGCAATGGGAAGATATCTACCAAATCGGTCAACAAACCGGCAATCACTGGCGCAAGGTATTTAACGTTTTCGCCAAACTTGAATTTGAACGCGCGCCTCAGGGATTTGATACATGGCAGCAGCTCAGGGATCAAAATCTGTTACACGCCCATAGCCAACAGTGTTTACTGTTTAACGGCAGTGAATCGTATCGCGCCTCATCGGCAACGCTTGACGATAAAATTCACGTCATCATTGGTAAAACATACGCAAGTAAATTAGGGCTTGCAGATAAGTGCCAATGGTTAAATGAGTTTTTCGCCATTGATCACGCCACTAGCACCATTATCTGCCCATATTTTGATTATCGGCAATTATCCAACATCAAAATAACCCAACTGATTCGACTGTTGGAGCAGTGTTAGCTGATTTTTGTCAAACGCATATACCGCCTGTGTTAATAGCTTGTAAACGCGACTAAATAGTACTTGTTCAAGTGATTATTAAGGGGTAAAGTCGGCTCAGTCCTAGCAGTATGAAGTAAGTAAGTTGTCTACCTCATTGGCCATGTTAAACATCGCGCACGGAAAATTTCAGCTGTCAGTTGAAAATGAAATACTCTTGGTTTCTTTGCGAGGAGAAGTCAATGAGCAATGCGCGGCAAAATATATAGATTGCTTCGCTACGCAAGCGGAAAAGCTGGCTCATAAGCCGTTTGGCGTTATCGTTGATATCTCTGGATTTCGCGGAGCAACACCTGCCGCATATGAGATATGTAATCGTTACAATAAAACCTTACTCACTATGCCAAGCTTTGCTGGTAAAGCCGTTTTTTGTCCACCTTCGATGTCGGCCTTGTATCATATTTCCGTTGCTCAACAACCTTATGTTCAGCAGCAAGTGAAACGAGAGTTACAGCAGCAATTTCACGATATTGCGGGCGCAACACAATGGTTACGCCAGAAAATTATGGCGCGCTATTAAACGTCTTTCAAGCGCGCTTTATCCACTAACGGCTTTGTCGCTAACGACTTTACCGTTAACGATCGGTATTCCAACTAAAGCAATACGCCCCTAAGGCTAAAAATATTGACGTCATTATCGCTAACACAGTGACGTGATAGCTAACGTCAATCAGTGTGGCGCCCTCGGTCATGATCTCTCGCGCAGCGCTCACTAAATGCGTTAACGGTAAGATATCAGCAAACCATTGCACTTCTTTGGGCGCGCCTTCTAAACTAAACCACACACCTGACAACAACATCATTGGCCACGAAGTTAGGTTGAGTAACCCGCCGATCAGCTCTTCACTTTTACTGCGTGAAGCCACCAATAATCCCAGCGTAATTAAGCTCATCGCGCCCAGCATAGCCACGACGAGTAAGTCGAAGTAGCTGCCCAACATATAAAAATCAAACATAAAGTTGCAGCCGACAAAAACAACCGTCGACATAAAGGTCACGATAAACAAGCGCGATAGCAGTTGAGCCGAAACAAACTCCAGCGCAGAGAGCGGTGTCGCTTTCAGGCGTTTTAGCACGTGATTTTTACGGTAGCGCACGATCACATAACCGACACCGAACAAGCAACTGAACATCATGTTCATACCAAGAATGCCTGGCAGCACCCAATCAACGTAGCGGATGGCTTCGCCAGCAACCGTCTGCGCGGTAAAACTTGCTTCTTCAGCGAGAAACAGCTTCTCGGTAAAGTAACTGTTAGTAGAAAGTTCATTGCGCCAATATTGAGCATTATCAAGATCAATCAGTAAGTCGACACTGTGTCGCGTCAACTTTTGTTTTGCCTGCTCTAAATCCTGATAATGAATAAACTCAATATGCTTTACTTGCATAAATGGATGCATAAATGGGGGCTTAGCTGGATGTTGTGATTCTGTACTCGAATACTCTGCGGCGAGCACACCAACCTTGTAGACAGCCTTATCATCATCGCCAAAGACAAATGCAAAGCCCACCAAGAGTAAAACGGGGAATAATAAATTCCAACCCAGCGACGATTTATCGCGGAAAAACTCTAAATTACGCGCCTTAAATACGGCATAAAATCGATTAAAATTCATGACTACTCTCGCAAAGAATGACCGGTTAATTTTAAAAACAAATCATCAAGGTTGGCTGATTTTACCTGCAGTTGCTCAAGTGGCACTTGCTGAGCGATTAGCTGAGTCAGTGTCGCTTCGACATTTTCACTGACAATTTCCACTTTGCCGTTATTAACTTGCCACGCTTGCTCGCGAATCAAATCATCCGAAATTTGCGCGACAGGTAAATAAATAAAAACATGGCCAAAGTGTTTGGCCAGCAACTCGGTCGGCGAGCCTTGTTCAATAATTTTACCGTGATCCATCACCACCACGTGATCGCAAAGTTGCTCTGCTTCGTCCATGTAATGTGTGGTCAATACGATGGTTTTATTTTGCGCTTTAATATTTTGAATCAGCTGCCAAAAATTGCGCCGTGCTTGCGGGTCTAAGCCCGTGGTTGGCTCGTCGAGAAACACCACTTCGGGGTCGTTAATCAATGCCAGTGCGAGCAACAAGCGTTGACGCTGCCCACCAGAGAGCAAGCGATTGTCACGATTTAAAAACTCTGACAAGTCACACAATTCAATAAGGGTTTCATGGGGTAGCGCCTGTTGATAAAAAGATGAAAACAAATCCAAGGTTTCTTTTACCGTTAGAAAGTCTTGCAGCGCCGTGTGCTGAAACTGAATACCGATTTGTTGCGCAATTGCCGAGGTTACCGGCTGACCTTGATAAAGTACCTGACCTTGGCTCGCTTTAATTATCCCTTCCATAATTTCAATGGTCGTGGTTTTCCCTGCACCATTAGGGCCGAGTAAGCCAAAACACTGCCCAGCTTCAATAGCAAAGCTCACATCATTGACCGCAAACAAGTCGCGATACTGCTTAACTAAGTTTTTCACCTCTAAAATAGGCTGCATTATTTCCTCAAGACAAACTAATCACAATGACTGATGATGACGAACCATCATAACAAAACCATTTAATGATAATAATTATCATTTACAAATCAATTTTTGTCGGCTAAGTTATTAAAAAAGACACGTCGGGTAACAAAACTATGCCATCAACACATACCCCAATACCAGCGAAAGTAAAAATCGAAGTCTCTAGTGCGTTGTTAATGCAATTGATTCATCAAGGCCAAGTGAAAGGTAATGATTGTCGCTGCTTAGATGCCAACGCCAAACAAGTGCTATGGCTATCACTACTCAATAGCAGTATCGATTGTGCGGAGCAAAACTAATGACGGCACTATTTATGGCAGCATCTCAAACCACAGCGCAATCATTGACAAAACCTAGTCAGCAAAACCGCTTATCAATCATGGAGCAGTGGCTGCAGGTGCTATTGCTGAGCTATCAAACCGCGCCACAAACGCAAATCATCAAATATATCAATTATTATCTGACGCGCATTATTGCCCACGAAGAGTGTCAAGCTTGCCGACAAAAGCACTGCCAGTACTTACGCATGCAGAAGTACTGGCAGTGGCGATTAAGTGCCGACGCTACTGGATAACCTGCTGAAGGTGCTGGTATAGCGCCTTTTTGCCAGTAAAGCCAAAGCGCTGACAAACTTGAGCGTCTTGATGCAACATTAAACATTTGGCAACAAGTGGTTTTAGGGCGTCTAGTTGCGCTTGCACAGATGACGCTATAGCGTGCCTTTCTTGTTTTTCTTTTACTTCACAGCTAGCGCTTAGCTGCACCCCCAGTGACACCAATTTAGCTTGCAACCAAATAGTCAGGCTTGGCCTAGCAAGCCGATAGAGGTTAACGTTACCTTTAAAGGCATTAATTTTTTCCCAATCACGTACACTAACGGACTCAGCTGTATGACTTGGCGCCATTGCCAAGAGCTGTGTCACTAACTGGTACGAAAGAGCTGAAAACTCATCACCGAGCCAACTCGCAAAAGCACTATAGAACTCCCGTGAAGCAAGCTCGATAAAAGCAGACAACTGCCCAGCCGAACTGGTTGCTTTTAGCATCATCAACGAATGCTCACCGCTTGATGCATCGCGATTAAAGCCGAGCTTAACCGGCGTGAAACCATTGCGATGCCAGAAGTTGACCACCGCAGGAGACGCCGCATAGCTAGTAGCCACAAAATCAAATTGATTGTCTTTTGTCTGGTTACTTTTTACGTAGTTACTTTTGGCGTAGTCACTAGTCGCTTGCAAAAGCTGGCTTCCTAAACCTTGGTTTTGTAGGCTTGGGTGCACCGCAATTCGCATCACCCGCAAGTACTCAAACACCAGCGCTTGTGGTAATTGTGCTTGTTGTGCCAAAGCCTGTGGGACAAGTTGCCCTTTGACTCTGCGCTGCCCCTTAACAATGGCTGGGTGCAACGATTGATCAGTGATGCTTTCACTGATCAACAAGGCGACACCAATCACATGCTGTTCAATTACTTGTGCCAGAATAACCATTGCAGGGTCGTCCAGCAGCAGCTTTAAATCACTTGGTTTTGTCTGATAATGCGCGGTCACTAAAATAGCGAAAATTTGTTCGAGCATTTGCTCATCAGCAGCCAGCTCTTGGCCGGAAAAACACTGATAGCCAATGAGCTCAGGGTGGCTTGTTAAACGCCTGCTCAAATCTGTTGGCAAAGTCGGTAAATGAGCGTTGAGCAAACAAGCATCAAACATCAGTTGCTCAAGAGGATCATTCGCAGCCCAGCGAATAGGCTCGTTTAACTCCATTATTTGTGCTGCTACCCCTTGCGCTTTTAGCAAAGGTAAAAATTTCCCAGTAAACCCTTTACCTGCGCCTTCATAGCCGTGAATAGTACTGGCAAAAACCAAGCGGCTATATTGTTTAACCAACTTTTCCAGCAAATACACAGGCACACCAGCGGCTTCATCCACTAACAGCAGATCGGCTTGTGGCTTAGCGCGCAGCAGTTCATCCACTGGCACAAAAATGATCTGATGTTGCTGCCACGAAAAACAATGCTGGCTTAACTGCCCATCAGGTAGTGTTCGACCTAACTGACTAAAGAAAACGCCCAAGGCCATGCTGTGCGGTGCAGTAATGGCTATTGTTAATGGCCGTATTGCTTTTTGCAGTAATTCAGCACTTGCCCACGCCAGCGCGGTCGATTTACCACGACCGCGATCGGCAGTGAGTATTAGCGGCTTGTTTCGCCCTTTCGACAACATCCTTGTTATGTGCGCAATAACGGCTTGCTGGCCAGTGGTAACTTGCGGCTTTACCGCCTTTGCTTCGCTGAACTTACGTTCGCCGAGCGTATCGTGACCAAACTGGTCACTGCTCATTTTAGTGTCAGCACTATGTTGTCGATTGCCATAGCCATCATGAGCGAAAAGCTGAGACGATTCATTGTTTTGCTGAACAAAGTTTTGCTGAACAAGCTGAATAAAAGGTTGACGCTGCGCAGCCAAGCACAGACGCTCGACAAAATGAGAGGCAATAAACGTTGAACTGACATTATTAGTCGCGGCTTGATTACCAGCAGCTTGCTTTGAAGCTCCATCACCCAGCCAAACGTAAAGTATGCCGCCGGCGCAAATGGTACCTGACAGTGCCGCAAGCGCATCTAAATTCAGCTGTGGATCGGCAAAAAACACTAAGTTATTTTCTGTACCAAGATGATGGCGGTAGGTTTTGCTGTTAACCCTTTTGAGCTGAGACAAGTGATCACGGCTAGCAAGATGCTCGCCCTGCTCAACGCTATCACACAGGATTTCCCTGTTATTGGATTTAGCCTCTTCACTACCCTGCCCCCCTTCGCTAACGTTAGCCTTACCTAAATCGCTTACGAGTTCGGCGAACTGATCACTAAACATCACCCCTGATAACAACCCCATTTGATGAGCAAAGGAATGCACTTCATGAGCGAGAAACCACTCAATCGCCCAAGTTAGGCTGCCAGATAAAAAAATTGCGCCTCGGTGCCGATTGGCGTTCAAGTGTTGTTTATAGGCTTGAAAGCCTGGTGTTGTCGCAGCGTGGGCGATTGGGGAAGGTGCCATTTATTTTTATTTATTTCAAAAGTTAGTTAATGAGGTAAATCAAGTTGTTAGCTAATCATCAAAGCTAATTAGTCGCTCAAAGCCAAGACATGTGCCCACAGAAATGCCATAAAAAAGCCATTGTAATCTAAACTTAAATCTTAGCACTAGCGCTAGCAGCATTAATCAGCGTTGGCAAAGACAAGTACAGTGTCATAAAAAAGCTTAATATTAACCAACTACCTTGTCTTAGCACACGCTTAACATAGCATCATATTCAACCACAGGGCACAGGTTATGAATATCGACAGCACACATGAAGACAGAGCTTTAGAAAAGAAATACGAGCGTAATTTATTTATTTTTATTGCGGTTTTTCTTGGGCCAATACTCGCCGTCATGATCGTCGGCGGCTATGGGTTTATCGTTTGGATAAGCCAAATTCTGACCGGGCCACCAACCTCATAGCACTGACCTAAGCAATGGCTTTAAGCAATTGATGTAAGCTATTCTTGTGATGGAACAAGTCGCCAACAGATCAAGACGACAATTGCTCAAAGGACGCTTCAAAGCGCAACTTGAGCAACCAGCTATTCGTTTGCCCTGGGTGATCAGCGAAGCTGTATTCACAGCCGGCTGTACGCAATGCAATCAATGTATTGAGCACTGTGAAACACAAGTGATCAAGCGCGACCAGCACGGCTATCCCTCTCTTGATTTTACACAAGCAGAATGCACGTTTTGCGGCGAATGTGAACGTCAGTGCCAGCAACCGCTATTTATCGACAACCATTTACGCAGCGGCGTTAAAGCTTGGCCAGCCACTATCGATATTCACGAGAACTGCTTAGCCAAAAATCAAATTTATTGTCAAAGCTGTCGCGATGTTTGCGATAGCCGCGCCATTAAATTTGCCTTTGTTAGCAGTGCGATACCTATCCCTAAGCTTGATGAGAACGATTGCACCTTTTGCGGTGCTTGTGTCTCAACTTGCCCACAACACAGTATCTCGATCACAACGAGCACTAACCATTCATCCAATTTAACCACTAACACTGAGGAGCTAGGTTATGAGCCAGCCAAGCGTTAATCAAGCTGATGAGTACCACATCGCCAGCTTTGTTGGACAAGCACCACCGCCATTAGTTGAGCAGCTTTGCCAATACATAACCAACTTCGACGGTTGTGAAGTACACGGTAGTAATGAACAGGGAAAAATCGTTTTCACCGTTGAAGCAGCAAGCCAAAAAGCCATTGCCAAGGTGGTTGAGCAAATCCATTTAACTGACGAGTTTTTCAGCATTTCGCCGGTTTATCACCAATTTTTAGCTGAGCCGCAAGCTCCAATATCAAACGAGGTGAATTAACATGACACTAAATCGCCGAGAATTTATTAAAGCCAATGCTGTAGCCGCAGCAGCAGCCGTTGCTGGTGTATCCATTCCCGCACAAGCATCAAACTTAATCACCGCCAGTGATATCACTAAAATCAAATGGGACAAAGCCCCGTGCCGCTTTTGTGGCACGGGGTGTAGCGTTAATGTTGGGGTCATGGACGGTAAAGTCGTCGCAACCCATGGTGATATTAAGTCGCCCGTAAACAAAGGACTTAACTGCGTCAAAGGCTACTTCTTATCGAAGATCATGTACGGCAAAGATCGCCTGACCACCCCCCTACTGCGCATGAAGAATGGCAAGTACGACAAAAATGGGGAGTTTGCCCCTATCTCATGGGATAAAGCGTTCGAGGTCATGGCCGAGCAAGCCAAGAAAACCCTTAAAGACACTGGCCCCACCGGGGTTGGGATGTTCGGCTCAGGGCAATGGACAGTGCAAGAAGGCTACGCCGCGGCGAAATTGATGAAAGCGGGTTTTCGCTCCAACAATATCGATCCGAATGCGCGCCACTGCATGGCCTCAGCGGTGGGTGGATTTATGCGTACCTTTGGCATTGACGAGCCAATGGGCTGCTACGACGACATAGAAGCGACTGATGCTATGGTGCTTTGGGGTTCAAACATGGCTGAGATGCACCCTATTCTTTGGACCCGTGTCACCGACCGTCGCCTTAGCGCGCCACATGTCAAAGTGGCGGTACTTTCCACTTACGAGCACCGCAGCTTTGATTTGGCCGATAACGGTATGATTTTCGTGCCACAAACCGATCTGGCCATTTTAAACTACATCGCCAATTACATTATTCAAAACGACAAAGTGAACCACGACTTTGTCAATAAACACACGCGCTTTGCGATGGGTAACCAAGACATAGGTTACGGCCTGCGCCCCGAGCATCCACTGGAGAAAAAAGCGAAAAATAACAGCAAAGCGGGTGGTTCAACGCCAACGACTTTCAAAGAGTTTGCCAAGTTTGTTAGCACCTACACCCTTGAGTACACCTCACAATTATCGCATGTCCCCGAAAATAAACTGATTGAATTAGCTGAGCTATACGCAGATCCTAATCGCAAAGTCTGCTCATTTTGGACCATGGGCTTTAACCAGCATACTCGCGGTGTTTGGGCCAATAACCTGATCTACAACATTCATTTGTTAACCGGCAAAATCTCTACCCCTGGCAATAGCCCGTTCTCGTTAACGGGGCAACCATCAGCTTGTGGTACGGCACGAGAAGTGGGTACTTTTGCACATCGCTTACCGGCGGATATGGTGGTGAAAAATCCAAAACACCGCGCGATTTCAGAGAAAAAATGGAAGCTGCCGAAAGACACCATTCCGCCAAAACCGGGATATCACGCCGTGCTGCAAAATCGCATGCTAAAAGATGGCAAACTCAATTTTTATTGGGTGCAATGTAACAACAATATGCAGGCGGCTGCCAATCTGAACGAAGAAGGTTTACCCGGCTATCGCAACCCGAAAAACTTTATCGTGGTTTCAGACCCATACCCGACAGTGACGGCACAAGCCGCCGATCTAATTCTGCCAACGGCAATGTGGGTTGAAAAAGAAGGGGTTTACGGTAACGCCGAGCGTCGCACCCAAGCCTGGTATCAAATGATAGAAGCGCCACAAGGCGCGAAGTCTGACTTGTGGCAACTAGTTGAATTCTCGAAATACTTCAAGGTTGAAGAGGTTTGGGAAAGCAAAATACTCGCGAAAAACCCGAGCTACCGCGGAAAAACCTTATTTGATGTTTTATTTGCGAACGGCCAAGTGAACAAATACCCACTGAGTGAGGTGCCTGATGACAGGCTAAACCAGGAATCACGTGACTTTGGCTTCTACATTCAAAAGGGCTTGTTTGAAGAATATGCCTCATTTGGCCGCGGTAAGGCCCACGACTTAGCACCGTATGATCGATACCACCAAGAGCGCGGCTTGCGCTGGCCTGTGGTTGATGGCAAAGAAACGCTGTGGCGCTTTAGAGAAGGCTCAGATCCCTACGTCACAGCAGGTAAAGGCTTTGAATTTTATGGTAAGCCAGATGGCAAAGCGGTGATTTTTGCGCTGCCTTACGAGCCCGCAGCAGAGTTTCCAGATAGAGAATACGATTTGTGGCTATCTACCGGCCGAGTGCTCGAACATTGGCATTCTGGTTCGATGACGCAACGCGTGCCAGAGCTGTATCAATCAATGCCGGATGCACTCGTTTATATGCACCCAGAAGATGCGAAAAAACGAGGCCTGCGACGCGGTGATGCGGTCAAGATTATATCCCGTCGGGGTGAAGTTGAAACGCGTCTTGAAACTCGTGGCCGTAACAAGCCACCTATCGGCTTAGTGTTTATGCCGTGGTTTGATGCCAGTCGCTTAGTGAACAAGGTAACCCTTGATGCAACCGACCCCATTTCGAAAGAAACTGACTTTAAGAAATGTGCCGTTCGCATTGAAAGAGCCTAAGGAGCAATATTATGAACAAACTAATGATTTATGGTTTCTCTGTACTGCTTACTTGCTTGGCTTCAACGGTTAATGCCAATGACGGCGACAACATAGCAACGTTGCGACACGACACTGCCATTGCGACACAAGAAGCCACCAAAGCTATCGCCAAAGTGATCAATACCGATGTTAAGCAAACGCGAAACTACCCAATGCAGCCGCCGGTGATTCCGCATACTACGCGCAACTACGAGGTTAACCTCAACAGTAACAAGTGCATGACTTGCCACAGCCGAGAACGCACGCAGGATTCTCAAGCGCCAATGGTGAGCGTGACTCACTTTATGGATCGCGAAGGCAACTTTTTAGCTGAGCTGTCACCGCGCCGCTATTTTTGTAATCAATGTCATGTCAATCAATTTGACGCTAAGCCGTTAATTGAGAATAAATTCATTGATATGCACACTTTAACGTCACAAAAAGCGTCACAGCAAAACAACAGCGCTGAGCACCAATAGGAGATATCAAATGAAAGAGATCCTATTAAGAGCGTGGGCAACGATTAAAAAACCAAGCGTACATTACAGCTTAGGTTTTCTAACCCTTGGCGGTTTTATTGCCGGTATCATTTTCTGGGGTGGTTTTAATACTGCCCTAGAGGCCACCAATACCGAGAAGTTTTGTATTTCGTGCCACGAAATGGAAAACAATGTTTATGAAGAGTTAAAAACAACGATCCACTTCACCAATCGCTCAGGCGTTAGAGCAACTTGTCCTGACTGTCACGTTCCTCACAACTGGACCGACAAAATTGCGCGTAAAATGCAGGCATCAAAAGAAGTGTGGGGGAAAATATTTGGCACAATTAACACCCGTGAGAAGTTTCTCGCCAATCGAAAACGCCTCTCGGAACACGAGTGGGCGCGCTTGAAGGCCAACGATTCACTTGAGTGTCGCAACTGTCACAACTTCGACTACATGGACTTTAGTGTGCAAAGCCAACGGGCGGCACAAATGCATTCAACGTCATTGGCCAGTGGTGAAAAAACGTGTATTGACTGTCACAAAGGGATTGCTCACCGCTTGCCTGATATGCAAGGGGTTACGGATTTTTAATGTTCTATTTTAGCTAGTTAAACAGAAACGGAAAATTAAATACTCGAACAATATTATTTGAAAAAGCAAAATTTGTTGCCTATGTTCAAATTAATGCCGACACTGCTGATTTTTAAGGCATTGTCGGCATTTTTATGCATGTTAATCACTGCCAATGAGTGAGAGTAAAATGACTTACCACGACAGCAACAACAGTACGGACAAGCCAGACATCCCAGATTACGAGCAAGATCTAGCCAACAGTAAACAAAAGATTAAGAACACGAAAGTGCGTAAACGCATTGATGAGTTACTCGAAGAAAAGCGGCTTAAACAACTACTCGATGCTTCCGATGATTGGGATATATAAAACGACCGCCAGCAATATAGCCGCGACAGGTGGTTAGCAAAGTCGCTGGCTTTACAGTATGGTTAGGTTATCTTCAACAACAAAAATAACTTCACCATGAAAAAATTGCTACTCGCAGCAAGTATCGCTATCACTTGCACATCAACCTTCACAACTACCGCTAGCGCCGACAGTTTTAAAGCTGACGTTGCCGACCGAGCAACACAAATCGAACCACAAGTGATCAAGTGGCGCCGCCATTTTCACCAACACCCAGAGCTTTCCAATCGCGAGTTTGAAACCGCTAAAGTCATCGAAAAGTACCTTAATGACCTTGGCCTGGAAGTACAAACCGGTATTGCTAAAACCGGCGTAGTAGGCGTTCTTGACACAGGAAAGCCCGGCCCTGTTGTTGCCTTGCGCGCAGACATGGATGGCCTGCCCGTAACCGAAGCAACTAATTTGCCATTTGCCTCAACCGTGACCGCCATTCACGAGGGAAAAGACGTTGGTGTCATGCACGCCTGTGGACACGATACACATATGGCCATGCTAATGGGTGCTGCGAAAATTCTCACCGAACAAAAAGACCAACTTAAAGGCAAAGTAAAGTTCATTTTCCAACCAGCTGAGGAAGGTGCGCCGCGCGGCGAAGTGGGTGGTGCGGAAGTGATGGTTAAAGAAGGCGTGCTTAAAAATCCTGATGTCGATGTCATTTTTGGTCTCCACATCAGCTCAGGTCAAGATGTCGGCACCGTAGAATACAAAGCTGAAGGCATTATGGCAGCGGTCGACCCTTACCGCATCGTCATCAAAGGTCAGCAGTCACATGGTGCCTACCCTTGGTTGAGTGCTGACCCTATTGTTTCTGCGGCACAAGTGATCATGGGCTTACAAACGATCGTCAGCCGTGAAGTCAAACTAATCGACAGCGCCGCAGTCGTAACCGTTGGTATGATTAACGGTGGTAACCGCTCCAACATCATTCCAAGCGAAGTTGAACTGGTGGGCACCATTCGCAGCTTAAACCCAGAAATTCGCAAACATATCCACGAAGCGGTTCATCGTAAGGCGAGTCATATTGCTGAAAGTATGAATACCACCGCCGAGGTCACTTTACCACTGGATTATAGCTATCCAATTACCTACAACGACCCTGAGCTTATGCAAAAAATGCTACCCACGTTAGTCTCAACGGCTGGTGAAAGTAATACCGTTGCCACAAAAGCGGTAACAGGTGCGGAAGATTTTTCATTCTTCCAAGAAGAAGTGCCCGGGTTGTACCTGTTCGTTGGCGGTAAAAGCCGAGACATTCCGGTTAACGAGGCGCCCGGCCACCATACACCAGAGTTTAAAATTGACGAAAGCGGTATGAAGTTGGGTGTTGAGTTACTGACGAACCTCACTTACGACTATATGAAAATGAACTAAAACACGTATCTGCCAGTAGTATAAACTCAAACCAAGTAGGTAATTTATGCTACTGGCTCGCCCTTTCTTTGTGGCAATCCAGTTCGCTAACTTGCTAAAATAAACCTAACCATTATTTGCTGTTATCACTATGACTTTCCTAGAAAAACTTCGCTGTTTATTTACGTTTGGCCAAGGGGTTGCCTTGTCATTACCCGAATTTGATGACGCCAGTGACCCAATAGCCCTATTTCACACGTGGTTTGATGATGCCAATAAATCTGGGATATTGTTGCCAGAAGCTGTCTCGGTAAGCACTTGCAGTAAAGATGGTCAGCCAAGCTCGCGTATGGTGCTGATGAAATCTTTCGACGAACGAGGCTTTGTGTTTTATACCAACTACGGCAGTCGCAAAAGCCATGAGCTGGAAGACAACCAAAAAGTCGCCTTGTTATTTCACTGGAATGTTTTACAACGCCAAGTACGCATTGAGGGCACCGTTGAAAAAACGACCTTGGAAGAGTCGGCCAATTACTTCAACAGCCGTGATCGTGGCAGCAAAGTGGGCGCTTGGGCGTCAAAACAAAGCCAGCAGCTCAGCCACCCGAACGAACTTAAAGAGCGCGTAAAGCAATTTGAACAAGAGTTTTCGGGTAAAGAGGTGCCACACCCGGAATTTTGGGGCGGTTGGCGCGTAAAACCGCATTACATTGAGTTTTGGCAAGGGCGTGCAAGCCGCTTACACGATAGGCTGTGCTTTGAACACAGTGACAGCGGTTGGCAAACGTTTAAGTTACATCCATAGCGCTTAGCTTTTAACTCTTAGCTTTTGGCAGAAAAGAACACCCAGTAAAAAGCCCAAGCACTGCTGCTTGGGCTTTTGGTTGATAGCTTAGCTATGTGACTATGTGACTAAGTGACTAAGTGACTAAAGCTTAGCCAACTAATGCTAAGAGAATGCCTGCGGCAACTGCCGAGCCAAGTACACCAGCAACGTTTGGCCCCATCGCATGCATTAGCAAGAAGTTGTGTGGGTTTGCTTCCAAACCCACCTTATTAGCCACACGTGCTGCCATCGGCACCGCAGAAACACCCGCTGCGCCAATCAGTGGATTAATTGGCTCTTTCGATAGCTTATTCATTAATTTGGCCATCAGTACGCCTGATGCCGTACCAATCGAGAATGCCACCGCACCTAAGGCTAAAATACCCAAGGTTTCAACATTTAAGAACGCTTCTGCACTTAATTTTGAGCCAACACCTAAGCCCAAGAAGATAGTCACGATGTTAATCAATTCGTTTTGCGCGGTTGAGCTTAAACGATCAACAACGCCGGACTCACGCATCAAGTTACCTAAACAGAACATACCAACCAATGGTGTTGCTGCCGGCAAGAAGAATATCGCCATTAGCAGTACCGCCAGTGGGAAAATGATCTTCTCAATTTTGGTAACATGACGCAGTTGCGCCATCTCAATTTTGCGCTCTTCTTCGTTTGTGAACAGCTTCATAATTGGCGGCTGAATAATAGGTACTAACGCCATGTAGGAATAGGCTGCAACCGCGATGGCACCAAGCAATTCAGGCGCTAGTTTCGACGCTAAGAAGATCGCCGTAGGGCCGTCAGCACCACCAATAATGGCGATGGCCGAAGCGTCTTGTAAGCTAAATTCAAAACCCGGTACAGCGTTTAATGCAATGGCTCCAAACAAGGTGGCAAAAATACCAAATTGCGCAGCCGCCCCTAAAAATAAGGTTTTAGGGTTGGCAATCAAGGCGCCAAAGTCAGTCATTGCCCCCACGCCCATAAAAATAAGCAGTGGGAAAATGCCTGTATCTATCCCCGCGTAATAGACATAGTGCAGCAAGCCCCCGACTTCAGAGAAGCCGGCAACAGGAATGTTCGTCAATATGGCGCCAAAGCCCATAGGCAATAGCAATAAGGGTTCAAAGTTTCTCGCGATGGCCAAATACAATAGGCCACAACCAACCAACATCATAATGACCTGACCAACCTCAAAGTTAGCAAGGCCAGTCGACATCCAGAGTGTTTGTAACTGCTCCATGTTCAGCCCCTATGACAAGCTCAGCAAGACGTCGCCGACCGCAACAGAATCACCTTCGCGAACATTTAAGCCAACCACAGTGCCGCCTGTTACTGCGCGTACTTCGGTTTCCATTTTCATCGCTTCCATGATGATGACGACATCACCTTCAGCGACTTCTTGGCCTTCACTGACCAGCACTTTAAAGATGTTACCGGCAAGCGGAGCGTTCAGGGTTTCTTCTGCCGATACTGAAGCGGTTTGTTTAATGGCCGCGTCTGCCGCTGAAGTTGCAGCCGCAGCTGGCGCAACGGAAGTGACACTGCCACTTGGGCCAACAACCACTTCGTAAACTTTACCGTCAACCGCTACAGAGTAATTCTCTGTCGCCGTCGAGCCTGACGATGCCGCAGGTGCCGCTTTTGGCGCAACATCTTCTTTCGTTGGCGCAGGTTCGAAAGCATCTGGGTTGTTGCGATTTTCCAAGAATTTCAAGCCAATTTGCGGGAATAGTGCGTACGTGAGCACGTCATCAATTACATCGTCAGCTAAGTCGATGTTTTTCTCTTTTGCTAATTGCTCTAGCTCCGCGGTTAGCTTATCAACCTCGGGGTCAAGTAAATCTGCGGGGCGGCAAGTGATCGCCTCAGCCCCATCAAGCACACGTGCTTGCAATTCGGCGTTCACTTCCGCCGCCGTTGCGCCATATTCGCCTTTTAACACACCAGCGGTTTCTTTAGTGATGGTTTTATAGCGTTCGCCCGTCAGGACATTCAGTACCGACTGTGTCCCTACAATTTGTGACGTAGGCGTTACCAATGGGATATAACCAAGATCTTTGCGCACTTTAGGGATTTCAGTGAGTACTTCGTCTAAACGGTCTGCTGCGCCTTGCTCGCGCAACTGGTTTTCCATGTTAGTCAACATGCCACCAGGTACCTGAGCAAGTAAGATACGCGCATCAACACCCTTTAAACTGCCCTCAAACTTGGCATATTTTTCTCGAACATCACGGAAATAAGTCGCCACTTCTGCCAACTTATTCATGTCTAAACCAGTATCGCGTGCCGAGCCTTCGACCGCAGAAACGATAGTCTCTGTTGGCGAATGGCCGTAAGTCATACTCATGGAAGAAATTGAGGTGTCAATCACATCAACATCAGCATCAATCGCCTTCATATGGGTTGCTACACTCAAGCCCGTTGTTGCATGACAGTGTAATGAAATCGGCAAAGCTACCGTTTCTTTTAATTTAGCAATTAACTCTTCGGCGTAGTAAGGCTTGAGCAAGCCCGCCATATCTTTAATACATAGTGAGTGCGCGCCCATATCCTCTAGCTGTTTAGCCATGGTGAGCCAGCCCTCTAGGGTATGTACAGGGCTTTCAGTGAAACTTAATGTCCCCTGCGCATGAGCACCCACGTTTACTGCCGCTTTGATGGCGGTTTGCAAATTGCGGACATCGTTCATGGCATCAAATATGCGGAAAACGTCAACGCCATTAACATGCGCACGTTCAACAAACTTCTCTACGACATCGTCAGCATAATGGCGATAACCAAGAATATTTTGGCCGCGAAATAGCATTTGCTGCTTGGTATTTGGCATCGCCTTTTTAAGTTCGCGAATACGGTGCCAAGGATCTTCACCTAAGTAACGAATACAAGAATCAAAAGTTGCACCGCCCCATGACTCAATAGACCAAAAGCCTACCTCATCTAGCACTGGCGCTATCGGTAACATATCTTCCAAGCGCAGTCGGGTTGCCAGCAGGGATTGGTGTCCGTCCCTAAGTACAAGCTCTGTAATGCCTAATGGTTTTGTCATGACCATGCTCCTTCTATTCTTTATTATGCTTTTGGCGGTATTGTGAAACAGCGGCAGAAATCGCCGCTACAACCGATGGTGAGACACCATCTTGGGCCGTGGATTTTTTAACGGGTGAACGAGTAACGGCTTGCGCAACCGGATCTGGAAACTTGTTAGCCAGTGGCGCTAAGATGGTATTAATAATCACCACTAAAATACCGAGAAAGGCAAAAACAAACACCATACCAGCGAGCATTAATGTGCCTGCTTCAATAAACAATTGGCTGAGTGACTCCATTTGTTACTCTCTTATAATTTTCATTGTTTAGTTAGAATAATCACTCCAATATTGAAAAATCAATCAACAAATCACGAATCAAGATAAAAAAACAGAAGTCAATAGCAAAAAACATGATTTTTACTATTCATTCATAATATTTTGATATTTATTCACTCAAAAAACAGCAAAAAATATTTTTGTATACAATATTTTTTATCTTAGTTGATTAATTTCAGTGACATAGACAAATATTGTATACAATTTCAACCATTGAGTTGTCTATACAATTATGCACAACAAGTTGAAAGGCTTTTGCTAAGTGATCAGCAAATGAGTAGTCTAAGCCTAGTTTGAACAAGTCAAATTTCAAGCGCGTGATAAGTGGCTTACCGATCAACTCAATTTTTACTGCGCCCTCTAGCAACTAGCGACTAGCGACTAGCGACTAGCGAGGAAATGATAAGCCAACCGAGAAATGAATAGCTGGCTCAGAAACAATTGACAGCTCCGGAAATAGGTAGCAGGTTAAGACATAAGTAATAAGGAAAAATTAGCCGCATAAATGACAAGATAGCCGATATGAAATAATCCATGTGAAATAGTCCACTAGCGACATTGATGATCAAGCTCAAGCTAGAGGCTCAGCATAAAGGTTTGTTGTAGTCTCGAGTAACCAAGGTCGCGGTTTTGTATTGATACTGTAGTGGCAAAAGTCGAACCTGCGACCGACTGGTTCGTCGCCACTTCACTTTTATATCAGGCTATCCAGCTGAGCTGCGCGTCCGCAGTCAATCGCAATCTACACCATCAGTCATGAACAGTGAGCAATTTTGTGTAGACGAAAAAAAACCAGTCAAAAGACTGGTTTATTCTTTTTTCAAGATATGTGGCACTCTTGATTGCTGTAGCACAGGCAGGAGTCGAACCTGCGACCGCTTTGTTCGTCGCCACTTTACTTTTATATCAAACTATTCAGCTGAGCTGCGCGTCCGCAGTCAATCGCAATCTACACCATTAGCCATAAATAGTGAGTATTTCGTGCAGACGAAAAAAAACTAGTCAAAAGACTGGTTTCTTAGATGTGGCGCTCTTGATTGCTGTAGCACTGGCAGGAGTCGAACCTGCGACCGACTGGTTCGTCGCCACTTCATTTTTATATCAGGCTATCCAGCTGAGCTAGGCGTCCGCGGTCAATCGCAATCTATGCCATCAGTCATGAACAGTGAGCAATTTTGTGTAGACGAAAAAAAACCAGCCAAAAGACTGGTTTCTTAAATATGGCGCTTTCGATCGCTGTAGCACTGGCAGGAGTCGAACCTGCGACCGCCTGATCCATAGCCACTTTACTTAAATATCAGACTATCCAGCTGAGCTAGGCGTACGCAGTCAATCGCAATCTACACCATCAGCCATAAATAGTGAGCAATTTCGTGCAGACGAAAAAAAACCAGTCAACAGACTGGTTTCTTAGATGTGGCGCTCTTGATTGCTGTAGCACTGGCAAAAGTCGAACCTGCGACCGACTGGTTCGTCGGCACTTCACTTTTATATCAGGCTATCCAGCTGAGCTAGGCGTCCGCGATCAATCGCAATCGACACCATAAGCACAAATAGCTAACCATTTCGTGTAGACGAAAAAAAACCAGTCAAGAGACTGGTTTCTTAGATGTGGCGGACGCGGCAGGAGTCGAACCTGCGACCGCCTGGTTCGTAGCCAGGTACTCTATCCAGCTGAGCTACGCGTCCGCGGTCAATCATTATTTTATATCCCGAGGTAAGGATAGTCTTTATTGTGCTGCCACTTTAAAGAAAGTGGCGGACGCGGCAGGAGTCGAACCTGCGACCGCCTGGTTCGTAGCCAGGTACTCTATCCAGCTGAGCTACGCGTCCGCAATAAAATAAAACAATACTAATTTATTTAACCAGCCTTAATATTAGCTGCTTTTCTATGCTTAACCAGTTGTTTAAGTTGATTACCACTTTCGAGAAAGTGGCGGACGCGGCAGGAGTCGAACCTGCGACCGCCTGGTTCGTAGCCAGGTACTCTATCCAGCTGAGCTACGCGTCCGCAATAAACTTAAATCTTAATCCTAGTTAATCTAGAAGCCATTAAGAAATAATGGCGGTGAGAGAGGGATTTGAACCCTCGATACGGCTACAAACCGTATACTCCCTTAGCAGGGGAGCGCCTTCAGCCACTCGGCCATCTCACCAGTGGCTGCGAATATTAATGATTCTGAAAAATAAGTCAAACAGTTTTTTAAACTTTTTATTCCGTTCGCTCACAATTAGTACAACACGTCGATAATTGATGCAAATATGTGATTATTTCATCAATTCTTCCGTCACTTTTGTTCGTTTTCTACTTTGGCTTGTCGGTAATATTTGCCCAATAAAAAAAGGCTACCCATTGGGTAGCCTTCAAAAAAGTTAAATAAATACGTATTTATTCGACTTTACTCATGTCACCACCTTTAATGATAGAGAAATCTTTCAGTTTGAAATATTTCTTCACCACTTTGTGTAGCTGCTCAGGCGTTAAAGACGCCAGTTGTTTTTCGTACTTTTTGTCAAACTGCATGGTTTTGTTGTAGTACAAGTTACCATTTAGTTTGCCCACTAACTCGCGATCTTGTGAGCGGCTGACACGCTTGCCTTGCAATAAACCCGATTTTGCTGCTTCCACTTCCTCAGCAGTAAAGCCATCTTTAATCAGCCTAGCTAGCTCTTCTTTAAAGCCCACTTCAACTTTTGCCAGGTTTTGTGGTGCACAAATCGCATAAGCCCCCATTGATGCGCGCGCATCACTGCTGCTCATACGCACAAAAGAACCAGCACCATAGCTCAGACCATCTTTTTGGCGTAAACGCGTTGCTAGTCGACTGTTGAGGAAGCCTCCGCCGAAAATATAGTTTGCCAACTCCAATGCAGGTGCATCTTTGCTGTTAACGCCAACAGGTAAAGTGGTCGAGGCAACAAATACCGCATTTTCTTTATCTGGGGTGTTGAACGTTTGGTCTTTACTCGGCTGCTGGTGATAAGGGTGTGTAATGCGCTGGTAAGCTTGATCTGACGACCACTTGCCAAATAGCTCGTTCAACGTTTTAACAACGACCCTTTCGTCAAAGTCACCCACGACACTAACCTGCATGCTGTTCGCGCTGTAGAATTGCTTGTGGAAGGCTTGTAGGTCAGCCAGTTTTACTGTTTTCAGGTTGGCTAGCTCTTCTTCCATCGTGGCAATATAACGCGGGTGTGACGCATCAAATGGACTCTGACGGCGAGAGAATTCTCTGAACACAATCGCTTGTGGATCTTGTAGCTGTTGTTCAATATCAACTTCCGTGGTTGAAACAAGTTGATCGAACTCTTTCGCGTCAAACGAAGGCTGTTGCAGCACTTGCGCCATTAGCTTTAACGCAGGAACAAGGTTGGCTTTCACCGTTTCCAGGCGCGCTGAAGCACCTTCTACATCACCGCCAATGCGAGCATTAGTTTTGAGCTTGTCGAATTCGTCTTTTAACTGTTCACGAGTGTATTTTGTCGTACCACGCATCAGCATGCTACCGGTTAACTCACCCACTAGACCTTTGCTTTGTAATGAATCTAAATCACCCATTTGGGTGGCAACATTAACCACAACCGACTCACCGCGAGTTTTCTTCGCCAACAGCGCCACTTTAATGCCATTGTCTAGCGTTAACATTTTAGTGCGGCTATCAATGTTGTCGTGACTCGGGTCGAAAGCTTCACCCTGCGCGATGTTTTCACGCCCCTTGTAGCCTTCGAGCATTGCGGCAACGCTTTCTACCTGTGGAATTTCGACACGCTCAGGTTTGTCAGTTGGAATATAGCGGCCAACGGTACGGTTGTTTTGTACAAAGTAGGTATCAACAACACGTTGTACATCGGCCGTGGTCACCTGCTCGATGCGATCGCGATTTAAGAACAGTAAGCGCCAATCGCCCATACCAACCCACTCACTTAGCCCCAGCGCAATACGCTCAGAGGAATTAAACGTTAGTTCAATGTCCTTTAAAATGGTGCGTTTTGCACGTTCAACTTCGTCATCGGTGAACGGCGTTGCCATGGTTTTCTCAAGCGTTTTGATCAGCTCAGCTTCCGTGACGGCTAAATCTTGATCCTTATCGACTTGCGCGAAGTAAAGCGCCACGCCCGGCTCTTCCCACTGGAAGTTAAAGCCAAACGCACGGCTCGCCAGTTTGTTTTCAACAAGAGCTTTGTGCAAGCGACCAGTTGCTGCGGCGCCGAAGATCTCGGCGGCAACATCAAGCGCGGCAAAATCTTCGTGTGAGCCAGCTGGCACCTTGTAAACACTGCCCACTAGCTGCACGTCACCAACGCGACGTACGGTAACTTCACGTTCACCATCTTGCGCAGGGTCTTTTGTGTAAAGTGGCTCAATAACACGTGTTGGCTTTGGAATCACGCCAAAGTACTTATCGATCAGCTTGATCATGCTGTCGTTTTCAAATTTACCGGCAACAATCAAGGTTGCATTATCTGGCTGATAGTACTTTTTGTAGAACGCTTTTAAGCGGTCGATCGATACGTTTTCAAGGTCAGAGCGAGCACCGATGGTTGATTTACCGTAGTTGTGCCATTCAAATGCACTGGCCAAGGTACGCTGCAAGGTCACGCGAAATGGGCTATTTTCGCCGCGCTCAAATTCATTGCGCACTACCGTCATTTCACTGTCGAGGTCTTTTTTCGCGATAAACGAATTGACCATGCGATCCGCTTCCATGTCTAACGCCCAGTTAATGTTCTCTGGCGAGGCTGTGAAAGTTTCAAAGTAGTTAGTGCGATCTGTCCACGTGGTACCGTTTGGACGCGCACCGTGTGAGCTTAGCTCAGCTGGAATATCTTTATGACGAGGCGTTCCCTTAAACACTAAATGTTCGAGTAGATGCGCCATACCGGTTTCGCCGTAATTCTCATGTTTCGAGCCAACGTGGTAAGTCACATTAACGGTCACCGTTTCTTTGGTTTGATCAGGAAATAATAGTACTTGCAGACCGTTGTCCAAATGGTATTCAGTTATACCTTCGATACTCGTCACTTGTTTGGCCGCCAGCGCAGACCAAGAAACAGCACTTAAACTGCTACAGACCACAGAAGCAACTAGCCAGCGCTTGGTGGGTTGGGCTAAGAACATCCCGTTCTCCTTGTTGTTTTTATAGAAAGATTAACACCAATTCAACAATGTAAAGGAAGTTGACACATTTGGAAATATCTGCGCATAAAAAAGGCCAGCGTAACGCTGGCCTTTTTTGTATCAATTTTTCTCAAGTTCGCTTAGAACTGGTTGCCTGATGGCTCTGAATCGCCTTTTTCGGCTTGTATGCGCATGTAGATTTCTTCACGATGCACAGAAACTTCTTTTGGTGCATTAACACCGATGCGTACTTGGTTACCTTTAACACCTAGTACAGTGACAGTCACGTCGTCACCAATCATTAATGTTTCACCTACGCGGCGAGTTAATATTAACATTCTTCGATTCCTTTAAGTATGAATTGAGATCCACTAATTTTCTTTAAGCTAGTTTTTTGGTCATTGACCTTATCTAAGTTAGTCTATATTTTACATTTATCCATAAAAACTATGGGTAAAAATAGTCACTTAGGAAGATGAATCCAAACCAAATCCGCTATGCAGTATTTGAACCGCGCGAACCAGATAAGTTTCATCAATTACAACAGAACATGAAATTTCTGAGGTAGAAATTAACTTTATGTCAATTTCTGAAGATGCGAGTAGGGCGACAATTTTGCCAACCACTTTGGCATGAGCATTCAGGCCAATTCCAACTGCTGATATTTTAGCAACTGAATCGCGGCTGCGGATAGTACCAAATTTGTTACACATTGTAATCTCTTGCAGCGCATTTTTCGCACATAAAAGCTTGTCTCGATTCACGGTAAACAAGAGCTGCTTAGCGAGTGATGACTCACCTATCAGCTGTACCATATCCGCTTCAATAGCACTGTTATCAAGGGCGTCAAATAGCGCTGGTAATGCACTGTCACTCACCTCTGAGATAGCGATCAAGGCCTGTTGCTGATCATGCACAATACTCGTTACCAGATTGCTATCTTGGCTTTCTGCCAATACTTGTTCTTTAGGTAACACTAACGTTCCCTCCCCTTGGCTAAAGCTGCTCAGTACCCTGATTGGCATATTGTGCTGATAGGCATATTCAACAGCGCGGTTTTGCAGCACTTTGGCACCTAAACTCGCCATGACCAGCATTTCATCAAAACGCAAATAATTAATGCGCTGCGCACAACTGACAAGACGAGGATCCGCACTGTAGACACCATCAACATCTGTGAATATTTGCGCCTCAGCAGCGTGCAAGGCAACTGCTAAGGCAACGGCGCTAGTGTCTGAGCCACCGCGCCCTAATGTTGTGATATTTTGCTCTTGATCTTGGCCTTGAAAACCCGCAACAACAATCACTTGCTCTTGCGATAAGGCTTGTGAGAGGCGTTTGGTGTCAATCGCTTGTATCCGCGCGGCGCCAAAGCGATTATCGGTTTGAATGCCGACTTGATGGGCAAGCAGTGAAATCGCTGAAATACCACGCTGCACCAGCGCAATAGCAAGCAGTGAAATGCTCACTTGCTCGCCAGAAGCCAAAAGCATATCAAGCTCTCGGCTAGCAGGCTGGGCATCAAGCTGTTGTGCCATCGCCAGCAAGCGATTGGTTTCACCCGCCATAGCAGAGAGCACCACCACCACTTGATGGCCTTGCCTAACCGTCGCAATCACATTTTCTGCCACGGCTTCAATACGCGAAAGGGAACCTACCGAGGTTCCCCCATATTTTTGAACGATAACCGCCATGTAAAAACGAGTGGCAAGTTAGCCGAGTTTCTCAGTCAACCATGGCTGTACCGACGCAAGTGCTGTTGCGATATTTTCAGGTTGGCTACCACCGGCCTGTGCCATATCTGGACGACCGCCACCTTTACCACCTACTTGCTGAGCCACCATATTAACCAACTCACCCGCTTTAACTTGACCTGTTAGGTCTTTTGTCACGCCAGCAATTAAGCCAACTTTATCGCCGTTCGCGGTTGCTAACATGATAATGCCTGAGCCCATTTTCACTTTAAGCTCGTCAACCATGCCACGCAGCGCTTTTGATTCGACACCGTCTAAATCCGCAATCAAGGCTTTGACGCCATTGATTTCAACAGCTTGACTGACTAAGTCACCACTTGCGGCAGCAGCTAGTTGCTGTTTAAGTTGCGTGATTTCTTTCTCTAATTGCTTAGCGCGCGAGATCATTTGCTCAACCTTACCCGTGGTGCCAGCGACATCAGACTTCACCATAGATGCGATGGTAGCCAGTGTATCGGCTTGGCTATCAATAAAGTCCAATGCGGCTTCGGCGGTAACCGCTTCAATACGGCGAACGCCAGCGGCGATGCCAGATTCCGAAGTGATTTTTAACAGGCCAATATCACCCGTGCGGTCAACGTGTACACCACCACAAAGTTCAGTTGAGAATTCAGCTAGCGTCACTACGCGCACTTCGTCGTCGTACTTCTCACCAAATAATGCCATTGCCCCTTTGGCTTTAGCTTCGTCAATTTGCATCAACTCGGTTTCACGTTTAACGTTGTGGCGAATTTCGCTGTTCACCATGTGCTCAATTTGGCTGAGCTCTTGTGCCGTTACCGCTTCAAAATGCGAGAAGTCAAAACGCAGCTTGTCTGGGTCAACCAATGAACCTTTTTGCGTGACATGATCGCCTAGCACCTTGCGCAGCGCTGCGTGTAAAATATGCGTAGCCGTGTGGTTTTTAACAATTTTCTCGCGGCGTACTAAATCAATTTCCGCTTTCACACGGCGATTTAGGCCAATCGCAATTTGCGCTGTACCGTGGTGAGCAAAGGCATTACCCACTTTGACTGTGTCGGTCACTTCAAATGTACCGCCGTCCAAGTGCAAGACACCTGTGTCCCCTACTTGACCACCTGATTCAGCGTAAAATGGTGTGTTATCAAGGATCACGACACCTTTATCACCCGGCGCTAATTCAACAACCGCTTCGCCTTCTTTGAATAGCTCAACCACGGTACTTGAGTATTCGTGATTGGTGTAACCTTTAAATTGAGTGAGCTTGTCAGATTTAAGCTGCTCGTTGTAGTCAGTACCGAATTGGCTGGCTTGCTGGGCGCGCTCACGCTGTAAGCCCATCGCAACGTCAAAACCGTTGTGGTCGATGCGCAATTGACGCTCGCGCGCGATATCAGCGGTTAAGTCTGCCGGGAAGCCATACGTATCATACAGTTTGAACACATCATCACCATTGATGGTATCGCCCTCTAAGCCACCAATAATGTCTTCAAGTAACGCCATACCGCGGTCTAGCGTGCGGCCAAATTGCTCTTCTTCAATACGCAACATTTTTTCAACAACGGCTTGCTGCTGAACAAGCTCAGGGTAAGCTTCGCCCATTTGCTCAATCAATGCTGGTACTAATTTGTGGAAGAAGAAGTCTTTCGCACCGAGTTTGTGACCGTGGCGAATCGCACGGCGAATAATGCGGCGAAGTACGTAACCACGACCTTCATTTGACGGCATCACACCATCGGCAATCATAAAGCTACATGAACGAATATGGTCGGCAATAACGCGCAGTGATTTGTTCTCTAAATCGTTGCACGCAAGCAGGCTTGCAGCAGCGCCGATCAACCCTTGGAAAATGTCGATTTCGTAGTTGCTGTGAACATCCTGCATGATCGCAGAAATACGCTCTAAGCCCATGCCGGTGTCGACAGACGGCTTAGGTAAAGGCTCCATCGTGCCATCGGCATGACGGTTGAACTGCATAAATACTAAGTTCCAGATTTCAATGAAACGGTCGCCATCTTCTTCTAGTGAGCCTGGAGGACCACCCCAGATTTGTTCACCGTGATCGTAGAAAATTTCTGAACAAGGGCCACATGGGCCAGTGTCACCCATTGACCAGAAGTTGTCAGAATCGTATTGCTTAGCACCGTGCTTGTCGCCAATACGAATAATTTTCTCGGCGGGTACGCCAACTTCTTTATGCCAGATATCAAACGCTTCTTGGTCGGTTTCATATACCGTCACGAGGAGCTTTTCAGTCGGTAGTGCTAGAACTTCCGTTAAAAATTGCCATGCAAATTTAATGGCATCTTGCTTAAAGTAATCACCAAAGCTGAAGTTACCTAGCATTTCAAAGAAGGTGTGATGACGTGCCGTGTAGCCAACGTTCTCTAAATCGTTGTGCTTACCACCAGCACGCACACAACGCTGTGATGAGGTAGCACGTGTATAGCTGCGAGTTTCTGCACCTAAAAATACATCTTTAAATGGCACCATACCGGCGTTTGTAAACAACAAGGTCGCATCATTGCCCGGTACTAATGAAGCACTTTGGACAATTTGATGTTGTTTGGAGGCAAAGTAATTTAAAAATGCTTTGCGTATCTCAGCACTACTTCTAATCATGGTTATTCCAACACTTTCGGTTAATTTGCATTCAATGCCGTTAAGCACTCGTCCATCGAGAAGCCACGGTATTGTAAAAATCGTAATCGCTTGGCTTTGTCTTTTTGATCTTCAATTGGCGCATGGCCAAAACGTTTCTGATAGGCTTGTTCTGCTTGGGTGTACCAGTCAACCTTGAGCTCATCTAGCACCCCAGTGTAGATGTCACTATTCACCCCTTTGAGCTTGAGCTCTTGGCGGATCGCATTCCAGCCGTAGCCGCGACTCACTTTATTGCGAATCACACTTTCCGCAAAACGTATGTTCGACAAGTAACCTTCGTCCAATAAAAACGCGATAACTTGTTTAATATCGTCTGATGAATAGGCCTTTTTGCTCAGCTTTTGCGTTAGCTCTTTAGTCGAGTGTTCCCGGCGTGATAATAGCCCGATGGCGGAGTGTAAAACGTCTTTATTCAAAAATCATAAAAGCCAGACAAATAATAGTCGGTATTCTACCTAAACCAATGAAGATGTGTAGTGCTTTTATACCAATCCAGCAAAGAAAGCAGGCGTAAAGCGAGAATGTAAAGCATCAGCGAAGCAATAGTAATGGCCAAGCGTTAGGTGAATCAGTTAGTTGGATGATATAGCAAACTGGCGAAGCGCTAACAACGATTGCCGCGCTTCGCCAAAGTGTTGCTAAAATTCTTGTGAAATGCCTTTATTGATAATCAGTCAATAGGTTTTTTAACCAGCGCTCTTCGGTAATAAAGCGCCACGACAACGTTTTGTATTTGTCTTCAACACCTGCGGCCAGAATTTCTGCTTCTGTTCGACCAGCTTTTAACTGCGCCTTCACTTGTTTGCTCGTATCACTCATCATATTGGCAAACTGCTGTAGCCCCGCCTTGTCAGTTATTTCACCATGCCCCGGAATAATCACCACGTCATCGGGAAAGACCTTGAGCATATAATTGACATTGGCAATGTAACCATCAACCGAGCCGCCGCCTTTTAAATCGACGTAGGGGAAACGTCCCTCAAAAAACAAATCCCCCGTATGCAGCACATTTGCTTGTTTAAAGTATGATCTGATCCAATAGTTTTGGACACCTCATTAAGTGAGTAAAATAACTCACAGAGGTGAATAATGACATCCCAAAAGAAAATCCGAAAAACCTATTCAGTAGAATTCAAAGAAGAAGCTCTAAAGCTAGCAGCCAAAGTTGGAGTAGCACAGGCTGCACGTGAACTTAGCATTTATGAATCTCAACTTTACGCATGGAGAAGTTCGGCACAAAAAAAAGCATCCACATCTGAACGAGAAAGTTCTTTAGCCACAGAAAATGCGAAGTTAAAACGCCAATTAGCCGAACAAGCCGAGGAGCTAGAAATACTAAAAAAGGCGGCCACCTACTTCGCGAAAAACCAAAAGTAGCCAGATTTGAGTTTATTAAAGACAATCACGGCTCATTCTCCATTGTCAGAATGACTCGTGCATTGTCCGTTTCGCCAAGTGGGTATTATTCATGGTTGAAGGCTTGTCAACAGCCAAGCAAGCGAAAGCAGGCACAGCAAGTTCGTGATGAAAAAGTCAGGCACATTTTTGATGACAGTAAAGAGCGAGATGGTGCTAGACGCATCCAAGCTGAGCTTGAAGAACAAGGTCATAGACATGACATAAAAACCATCGCCAACAGCATGGAGCGTCAAGGGCTTGTTGCCAAAGCAGGGCGTAAGTTTAAAGTCACGACAGACAGTAAACATTCGTTACCTGTTGCACCGAATTTACTAGAACAGAATTTTACCAGCGACAAGCCAAATCAGAAATGGGCGGGTGATATCACCTATCTAATGACGAGCGAAGGCTGGTTATATCTAGCCGTTATCATTGACTTATACTCCCGCTCAGTGATTGGCTGGTCGATGAGTACCCGTATGACCTCAACGCTGGTCTGTGATGCTTTACAAATGGCTTTATGGCGCAGAGGCAAACCTAAGAATGTCATTGTGCATAGCGATCGTGGTAGCCAATATTGCTCACACGCTTATCGTGATTTGATTAAAAAGAACTGTTTAATCCAAAGCATGAGTCGAAAAGGCAACTGCTGGGACAATGCCTGTGTTGAAAGCTTCTTCCATTCAATGAAAGTTGAAGCGGTTCAATATGAGCCGATTATGAACCGAGAAACCATGCGCCAGCACATATTTGAGTACATCGAAATTGATTACAACAAAAAAAGAAGGCATAGTGCCTTGGGCTATTTAAGTCCTGAAAGATTTGAACAATTAAATGTCGCTTAATGCAGTGTCCAGTTTTACTGGTTCAGATCATTTCTATTGGCGCAGCTATTGGCAAAGCCTTAAGATAGTATTATTAGAGAAGCTTTATAAGGTTTAAGGTTTAAGGTTTAAGGTTTAAGGTTTAAGGTTTAAGGTTTAAGGTTTAAGGTTTAAGGTTTAAGGTTTATAGAGCTTCGCACAGGGAAAATAACTATGTTTATTGAATTTTTAAAGAATAGAACAGATGCTGAAGCAGTTTTAATTTTTTTTGTATTAGGAGTTTTAATTCTTTTTAGTGGTGTAAAAATCGGTCAATTGATTGGTATGTTAATTAAGAGTTTTTCATGAAGAGAAAATTTGATGTCGCTATTGTTGGCGCAGGACTAGCAGGGCAAAGTTGTGCGCTTGTAACTGCAAGAGGGTTACTAGATGTTGCAATATTTGGAGCGAATAACTCTCAAAATAATAACTTTGAAACTCATAATTTTATTACTAATGATGGTTTAACTAAAAAGAGTATTTTATCTAAAGGTCTATCAGATCTGAAAAAATACTCTAACATCAATATTTATAGCGATCCAGTAATAAAAGTTTCAGTTACGATGAATGGTTATTTAATATTCACAGAAGAAGGTGTGGCAATTGAAGCTGAGAAAGTTGTTTTTGCAATGGGAAATAACTTTGATTTCGATTCTACAAAAATTGAAGGCCTTAAAAAGGTATGGGGTACAAGTGCATTTTCTTGTGCTTATTGCCATGCATATGAACTTAAAGGTAAGCCTATTTCTATAATTGCTCAAACAGAATCCGATATTCATTTTATTAAATTGCTTCGAAGGTGGTCAACAGATATTAAAATATTTATTCATGCAGAGGAACACATAAATATTGAACAGATGATCTACAGGAATATCCCTGAACCGAAGATATATAATAAGAAAATCAAAAGTATTGAAAGTTGTGAAGGTCAAATAACCTCTTTGGTATTAGAGGATGGTAAGAGGGTTGCGTCAGATGCATTATTTATATCTGACATAGACACTCGAACAAATATCATTATAGATAGCATCTATAACTCAACAACTTTTAATTCACAATTGAATAGAAACTTATACAAGACTGATCCTTATGGAAGAACGGATATGAAAAATATTTTCATAATAGGAGACTCTAGAACTAGATTCTCTACATTAGTAGGGGTAGTGTTTAGAAATCTGTGTCATTTCAGTAATATTAAGAAAATAGGAATGACACATGACTCAATCTTTCGACTTCAACAAAGCATTAGCAGAACTTCAATCAGGTAAAGGGTTAACGGGTGAAGATGGTGTTTTAACGCCACTCATTAAACAATTAACAGAAGCTGCACTCAAAGCCGAGCTAGAGCAACACCTAGACTCAGAGCAACAACCTAACCGTAAGAACGGTACAAGCAAGAAAACGGTTAAATCCTCCGTAGGCCAGTTTGAGCTTGAAACCCCAAGAGACCGTACTGGCTCATTTGAACCTCAACTCGTTAAGAAAAATCAAACTAAGCTAACCGCTGAGATTGACCATAAAATCCTATCCATGTTTGCGTTAGGCATGAGCTATCGTGATATTCGCAGCCATGTTCAGGAAATGTACGGCATTGAAATCTCAGAAGCCACGATAACAGGCGTTACAGACCAGCTCATACCAGAGCTAAAAGCGTGGCAATCACGTAGCCTTGATACGCTGTACCCGTTTATCTGGCTTGATGCTATTCACTATAAAATCAAGGAAAGTGGCCGTTATGTTAGCAAAGCTGTTTACACCGTACTCGGCATAAATATCGAAGGTCGCAAAGAGTTACTTGGCTTATACGTCTCAGAAAGCGAAGGCGCTAACTACTGGCTATCAGTGCTCACCGATTTACACAATCGCGGCGTATCCGATATTTTAATTGCTTGTGTTGATGGACTTAAAGGCTTTCCTGAGGCCATTGGTACTATCTATCCTGAAACAGAGGTTCAACAGTGCGTTATTCATCAAATTCGTAACTCGATGAAGTATGTTGCTTCAAAGCACCAGAAAGCATTTATGGCGGACTTAAAGCCTGTTTACCGTGCAACGACCAAAGATGCCGCAGAAGCAGCCTTAGACGAATTAGATGCTAAATGGGGCAAGCTATATCCCATCGTGATTGAGTCTTGGCGCAGAAAATGGGCTAACTTGTCGGTTTACTTCAAGTATCCAGACTACGTGCGCAAAGCTATTTACACCACCAATGCTATCGAGGCAGTGCACCGCCAGTTTAGGAAATTGACCAAAACGAAAGGCGCTTTCCCGAACGAAAATAGCTTGATGAAATTATTGTATGCGGGCATATTGAACGCTTCGAAGAAATGGACAATGCCAATCCACAGTTGGAACCTGACATTGTCGCAATTAGCCATCCACTTCGAGGGGCGATTAGATGGCGTGCTAGATATTTAGCAATTTAGGCTGACACAGAATTCTGAACGCCCTCTTAGTAGGTGCAGCCAATGAAGGCTTTTTAGCCGGTATTATGATTGTTACAACGTATCTTAGTTTAGAAGCTAATTTTAATGATTATATCTAATAAACTTTCATTTTCTGTATTAAAAAGATGTCCACTCATTCTTCAATCAGAAATTGTTCTGGTCAACTCCAGCCGGACACTTTTCTAAAAGAATTTTCATACTCTACTGGTGACAGATCACTATTAGCTGAATGCAGTCTTTCTAAGTTGTAATACTTCATATAATCGACAACATCATTTTTCATATGCTCACGCGTAGGTTGAGCCACTTTAAGTAACCAATCATGTTTCAAACTGCCAAAGAACCTCTCCACTACTGCGTTATCCCAACAGGCTCCCACATCACCCATACTCGCTCGAATACCAAATTGTTCGAGCAGCTGACGGTAACGCTTACTGGTGTATTGAGAGCCTCGGTCAGAGTGGAATACTAAGCCTTTAGCTGGTTTTCTCAGGTTATAAGCCCTAATCATGGCTTTCATCACTAAGTCAGTCGTCATACGTTTATCTATATGCCAACCAACAATGCGTCGAGAATATAAATCCATCACAACAGCAAGATACATCCAACCTTCGCCTGTTTTTAAATAAGTCACATCACCAGCCCAAATCTGATTTGGCCCCAACGGATTAAAGTTCTGATTAAGCAAATTATCTGCAACTGCATCAGCATGCTTACGCTTCGTTGTTACCTTGTAGGCAACTCGCTGCTTTACTTTCAGGTTCAACGCTTCCATGAGCTTTCGAGTTCTGTGCTTACCAATTTCAAAGCCTTCTTTGCGTAAGTTTTTATGTAGCTCGCGATAGCCCAAGCTTTCACGACTGCGTTTAAACAGCGCTTTAGCTCGCCGATATAAATGAAGCTCTTCTGCCGTAATTAACTTGGCTGGCCGTTTGAGCCATGCATAGTAAGCAGAGCGACTGACTTGCATCACAGCACACATCTTGCGGACGTCATGAGCCTGACTATTGGCTTTGACGAACTCGTACTTTACTTCATTTCTTTCGCAAAGAAGGCGCTTGCCTTTTTTAAGATCTCTTTCTCCACTTTGAGTTCTTTAACTTCTTTTCTCAGTCGTTTTAGCTCTGCTCGTTCACCTTCACTTAACGCATTGCCAGCTTGTTGTTGTTCAAGTTTAGCTTTCCAGTTATAAATGAGTTTAGTTGTAATTCCCAAAGAGGCTGCGGCTTGTGAGACCGTATAGCCTTGCTCAGTCACTAAAGCTACAGCTTCTTGTTTAAATTCGGTTGTATAGGTTTTGTTTTTTCGTTTTGTCATTTAACACCTCAATATTGGAACATTGTCCTTTATTAAAGTGTCCGGCTCAATTAAACCAGTTCAATCTAGCTCTGTGTTGGCAATAGATTGTGATGATACGATATCAGCAAGAACCTTACCGCAACCGATGGGAGGGAGTTGGTCAGGATCACCTGTAAAAATAATTCTGACGGATGGGTGAATATGATTAACTAATCGGTACATCGTAGGTATGTCAATCATGCTAGCTTCGTCAATTACAAGGAGATGATTTGGTTTTTCCTGACTCGGTTCAATAGGCTCGTCCCTGAGTAGTTTGGCTATTGTTGATGTAAAAAAACCTATTGATTCGTGAAGGCGCATTGCAGCACGACCACTTAGTGCTACAGCGTGAACTTCAAACCCTATTTGGTGATAAGCCTTTAATGCTGTTCTTAAAACCGTTGTTTTACCAGTGCCTGCACCTCCTGTTATACAACTTACAGCATTATCTAAACAGGTAACGACAGCAACTTCTTGCTTCTGCAATATTTCGTAAGGAAGTTCATTTTTAGCTGAATCATATGCTGCTTTGGCTCTGTCATCCAGTAACTCTGTTTTTGAAGCAAGTAATTTAAGTCGTTTCGCAACGACACTCTCCATTAACAATTGAGCTGTTGGGTGATAGGTTCCAGTTTCTGGATGTAAGATATACTGCGCTTTGTCGTACCCTTTCCGAAAAGCTAAAGAAACCAGCTCAGTATCCTTAAGTAATTTTAGCAAAGAAGGCCGTAAACTTTCTTGACTAGTGTAAGTGTGCCCTTTTTCAACTTCTTTGCGAATTGAAAATTCTAGTGCTGCACTCAATCGTTTAGGGTCGTTGTTTATTAACTTGTTTTTGAATTGATTGCTTTGTACTAGTAAATCAATATCCTCAAACTTCATACCAAAACCTATTAGCAAGTAAGGGTTTTGTTTTATGGCCCTTACGGAATTTTCACCATGATGTTTGAGTAATCGCTGTTGTATGCTTGCAGGGATCTTATGATTAGACATCCAATTACAGTGAGAAAGGTTCTTGTATTTTTTGTAACCTTCAAATAACGCACTAATGGAATCGTCACTTAGAAGCTTTCTGAGCCTTTTTCTTGTTTTAGGAGTATCATCTTGCAAAACTTTGTGAAAATCCTCCCCAAGCTCATCCCACAATGCTCTAGCTTTACCTTCACCAATGCCTTTGAAATCTTTTTCTTTACCAATGAAGCGAATAAGTTGTTCGCCATTTTCTGGTAGACTGCATTGTATAGACTCTGGTGAGTCATACGTATGCTGCTCCATCTCATAATCACCTGTATCCACTTGAGCAACATCTCTTTTGCCTGTTACAGTCCAATGCTGACCAATTGCGGGTAATACTGGTATTTTTTCTGGCGCTATTTTTATTGTGACTTAGATTCGCATAATAAGTGCAATTTCTCAGGTTAGGTGGCCAGCTGTTATAGTTCGGCTACTTTCTCGCCAAAGGAAATAGCCTTATGAACTACAAACAGCTGACACAAGCTGAACGATACCAGATTTACGCTTTGTTAAAAGCAAAACATAGTCAAAAAGAGATAGCTGAAATTTTAGAGCGCAGTCCGTCATCCATTTCACGCGAGATACGACGCAATAAAGGATTGAGGGGCTATCGACCAAAACAAGCTCACCAATTGGCTAAACAAAGACGTCAATCGGCTACTAAGTCAGTCAAAATCACAGAGCAGGTCCAAGGTTGGATTAAGTGGTTGCTTGAGCAAGACTTTAGCCCAGAGCAAATTACTGGACGGATTAAATTAGAAGAAAAGCTTTCCCTGCACCATGAGAGTATTTACCGCTATATTTATCAGGATAAAGCCCAAGGTGGTCAACTGTATAAATCTCTCACCAGAGCAGGTAAAAAATACCAAAAACGCTATGGCCGCTATAGTAAGCGTGGCCAACTTGTGAACCGTGTCGGTATTGATGAACGCCCAGCGGTAGTTGACACAAAATCTCGTCTTGGTGATTGGGAAGGTGATACTGTTATAGGAAAAGGGCGCCAACACGCCTTTGTCACACTGGTTGAGCGAAAGACACTTTATACCGTTGTTAGGCGTATTGAGAGCAAACATGCTGATATTACAGCAGACGCTATCATTGATAGTGTTATGCCACTCAAAGAAAAGGTACTGACGATTACCTTCGATAATGGTAAAGAATTTGCTCAACATGAGCGAATTGCTCAAGCGCTAGAAGCGGATGTGTACTTCGCCCACCCTTACGCTTCGTGGGAGCGAGGTATCAATGAGAATACTAACGGTTTACTGCGACGTTACTTTCCCAAAGGCACAGACTTTATGGCGCTTAGTGAAGAAGAAATTCAGGCGGCAGTTGATAAGCTCAATCACCGCCCAAGAAAGACAAGAGGTTATAAAACACCTTATGAATTATTTACCGGTCAGCCAGAGAAATTAGTGGCTGCATAAACGATTGCACTTATTAGTTGAATTCAAGACAAAAAGAACCAGCCAACAACATGATTAAAAACAATTGTTTAAAATGGTTTAATCAAACGCCAGCCCTAATTGTGCTGTCTGCTCTTCCGGCGCTTGTAAGCCAATATGAATACCTAATAATCGCACTGGCTTACCCTGACCACGAAGCAGGGCTTCTTTTAGGAGTTCATTGAGTAGTGGCAAGCTAATTTCATGGCTTTTTTGATCTTTGGTGGTTTGCACAAAATCATTAAACTTTACTTTCACGCCAAGCTTGTTCATTCCATACGTTGCTAGATACTTTTCTGAACGGCGATAAAGCTCGGGCAATAACTTTTGCGCCATAATTTCGCTAAGTTCATCATAGCTGTTGATATCATATTCAAAAGTGCGCTCAACCCCCACAGATTTTCGCACGCGCGATACTTGTACTTCTCGCTCATCAATACCATGGCTGCGCGCCCATAATACTCGCCCATATTTGCCAAACCGACTGATCAGATAAGCTTCATCAGAGCGGCGAATATCACCGCAAGTATTAAAACCCAGTTTACTGAGTTTTTCTGAGGTGACCTTACCAACTCCGGGGATTTTGCGCAGTGATAAATCTGCTAAGAAGTCCCAAATTTCATCTGGGGCTATCGTGCACTGGCCATTGGGTTTATTCAGATCAGAAGCAATTTTGGCAACAAATTTTAGTGGTGCAATACCCGCTGATGCGGTGAGCCCAGTTGCTTTAACAATTTCTTGGCGAATTTCTTGGGCAATTAACGTGGCAGAGCCTTGATGTAAGTCAGAGTCAGATAAATCTAGGTAGGCTTCATCCAGCGACAGTGGCTCAATTTTGTCAGTATAACGTTCAAATATGCCGCGAATAATCTCGCTGGTTTCTTTATACACTTGCATTCGTCCTGGCACGACAATTAAATCAGGACACTTTTTTCGCGCCAGCGCCACCGGCATTGCCGAGCTGACTCCATATTGGCGCGCAATATAGTTACAGGTCGACAGTACACCTCGGCGATCCGATTTGCCACCTACGGCGACCGGCCTATTGGCTAATGCAGGGTTGTCTCTGATCTCGACCGACACATAAAAGGCATCCATATCGATATGGGCAATTTTTCTTTGCATCGTTACCTTAAAGCCTACCTTACAAATACTGAACACTACTCAAACCTAGCCGCTATGTTATCAGCTATGTTATCAATAACGGCTAGCTACTGGATGGAGCTCGGCCTCTATTTTTATATTGAAAAAAAATTGATGAGAACATAAAAAAAGAGCTTAGCTGTATATTAATACAGTTAAGCTCTATCTAAAAGCCAAAGCGAGTAATTTGCTATAGAGCTAGAAGCGGATGAAAGGAAAATCTAGCAGCCCTTCTGCACCACTAGTAGAGTAACACCCAAATTGATTTTTACACTGACTATTCGGTAACCGCGAGCCCAACGCTTTGGCTGGGCGTCGATATAGCACTAGTTGCTCGGTAAGCACTTCCTCTATTGGCGGCGAAGTAATGGTAATCACTTCAGTTTCGCCTTTCGGCCATATCAAGCTACCTTCTTCATTTTTAGCCAAAGGTTGGTTAGCGAGTGCAGAGGAAAGGTCAGGGAGGCTTTCCGCAGTGATAGGCTGTGATGTCTGAATTAGCTCAATCACAGCTGGCATATCAGGATGATTGTCTCGATAAGATTTGGCTAGATAGCTGTCTGCTTTTATCAGATCGTGCAAACCAAAATCTTTACTCAGATAAGCAATACCCAGTAAAAAATTGGCATTCTTATAATTTTTTCTAGCAGCGGTTGCTAAATAGCGAACACCCTTATCTAAATCTTTAAGATTTGGGTCGCTAAGATAAACAAGACCCGCTTTATAGTGAGCAGCAATATCGCCCCCTTTTGCTGCTTTCTTGTAATAATGCAGCGCTTTTTTGGTATTTTTTTCAGTACCATACCCCGCTTGATAAAGCTGACCTAACAAGCTCATGGCACCGGCATGACCACGAGTGGCTGCCGCTTGATACTGCTTAAAGTACTCAATGCAAGTAGCCGTCTCGCATACGCTGAGCGAGTTAGCGTTAACGCTGATCGCGAATAAGTAGGCAATAGTTAAGGTGGATAAAGCGCCTTTTTTCATTCCAATATCCTTGTCGGTGGTATTTTAATAGCGATTACGGGAATCTCGACGATGTAAAGTTATGGCAAATACCTGTTTAGCGTGCAAGTCAGTTGTGGTCAGTCGCCACCCGATAGTGACTAATGGCATCCAATTGATCGGTGAAACGAACATGCCAGCCATAAAAAAGGCCGCAAATGCGACCTTTTCAAAGATGAGGTAATTTTTACTTACAGCGTTTTAATATCAATGCTGTTTTTCGCCATAGCGACTTTGCGCTCTCTTTCTTGGCGCTCTCTTTCTTGGCGCTTTTCACAAGGGTTATCGCAGTTACAGGCTTTGTCGATACCAAGCGTGCCTAAGCCACCACAACTGCCCGCTAGGGATTTCTGCTGAAAGATATAACCAACGGCCATACCCAGTGCAATAAGTAAAAACAAACCTAGGGTAATAAAAAATACTGTCATCATAATCCAAGCGAGCCCAAGCAAATACTGATTAATTTATCATGTGTGGCCATTTAGACCCGACTAACACACGATAATTTCAACTACGGCGCAAATTTTAACGCATTCCATCAAGCAAAACAAAATAGCGAGCTGATTTTTCATTCAATCATTCCAGCTAAGTGATTATCATCGCCCTAGCATTGGATAACATGAATTGAATATCAACTGACACTAATAGCAATTTAAGTAACTAACCTTACACCAGACATCTGCTATTTTAAGAATGGCATAAACTTCTTAGTGTTGATCTCTTCAAAACCTTTGTCGGTTTTGCTGATCATCATTACTGCCAAATCGTGCTGCTCAGCAAACGCTAAGCCTTTTTCTGGCCCCATCACCATAATTGCCGTCGATAAACCGTCTGCCGTCATTGAAGATGGATGAATCACAGTCACAGACACTAAACGATGATCAATCGGTTTGCCCGTTTGCGGGTCAATAATATGCGAGTAACGTTTGCCAGCCACTTCGATATAGTTACGGTAGTCACCAGAGGTGGCAACAGCATTGTCTTGCGGCACAATCACTTGGTGTACGCTACGCTCACTCGTAATAGGCTTTTCAACCGCGATATGCCATAAGGTGCCATTCGCTTTAAAGCCTTTAAGGCGCATTTCACCACCGATTTCCACTAAGTAGTTTTCAATGCCCTTGCCTTCAAGTAATTCAGCAATTACATCAACCCCCCAGCCTTTGGCAATGGTCGATAAATCTAAGTAAACATCGGCTTGGGTTTTGGCTAAGCCTTGCTCAGTCAACAACAATTTGTCTAAACCAATACGGGCAAATGCCGCGGCTTGTTCATCAGCAGATGGCACTTTTTCAGGCTTTAAATCAGGGCCAAAGCCCCATAAGTTAACCAATGGGCCGACTGTCACATTGAGCATGCCATCCGTTATTTCACCCAAGCGCAGCGCTTCGGTCACCACAGTTCTAAAACCTGTTGAGATTGCTGTTGGCTGATCCCCTTGGCTATTGTTGAACTGTGTGAGTTCAGAGTCTTGCTGGTAAGTCGACATCTGATTGTTCACTTCCACTAAGGCAGCATCTATGTCTTTCTGAAGAAGCGCCAGATCGTATTGTGCTTGCTTGGCCACAACTTTAATGTTGTAGGTTGTGCCCATCGTACGCCCTTGTAGATGGAATTCCTGATTGGCGTCTTGAGAAGGCGCAGGAAAACAGCCGATAAGTAACAAGGCCAAAAATGTCGTAATAAAAAGCTTGAGTTTCATGTTCTAAACCTTTAATCCGTTAACATAACAAGAATACAAAAAGAGCGGCTAATGCCGCTCTTTATCAGGTTGCTAGCTAGATCACTCGTTAGCGAACCTTGAAATATCGCTTAACCACCGAAGTCATCAAGTAGGATATTCTCATCTTCTACACCAAGATCTTTCAGCATGCCGATAACCGCTGCGTTCATCATTGGTGGACCACACATGTAGTACTCACAGTCTTCTGGTGCTTCATGATCACGCAAGTAGTTTTCATAAAGAACGTTGTGAATGAAGCCCGTCATACCATCCCAGTTATCTTCTGGTTGCGGATCTGATAGGGCAACATGCCAGTCAAAGTTTTCATTTTCAGCCGCTAAGCCGTTAAAGTCATCTTCATAGAACATTTCACGTAATGAACGTGCACCGTACCAGAAAGAGATCTTGCGCTTAGAGTTAAGACGCTTGAGCTGATCGAAAATGTGAGAGCGCATTGGCGCCATACCCGCACCACCACCGATAAATACCATCTCGTTGTCAGTGTCTTTCGCGAAGAATTCGCCGAATGGACCTGAGATAGTCACTTTATCGCCAGCTTTTAAGCTCCAAATAAACGATGACATTTTACCCGCAGGTAAAGATAGGTTATTAGGCGGCGGCGTAGCGATACGCACGTTCAACATAATAATACCTTCTTCTTCTGGGTAGTTCGCCATTGAGTAGGCACGAAGCGTGTCGGTATCAACTTTCGATTCGATATCGAAGAAGCCGAAACGCTCCCAGTCACCACGATATTCTTCTGGAATATCGAAGTCTTTGTATTTCACGTGATGCGCTGGTGCTTCAATTTGAATGTAACCACCGGCACGGAAAGGTACAGACTCACCATCAGGGATCGCTAGCTTAAGCTCCTTGATGAAGGTTGCTTTGTTGTCGTTAGAAACAACAGTACATTCCCACTGCTGAACACCGAAGATTTCTTCTTCAAGTTCAATGTCCATGTCTTGTTTAACCGCAACCTGACATGATAAACGACAGCCTTCTTTCGCTTCACGCTTAGTAATGTGACCTAATTCAGTGGGTAGAATATCGCCACCACCTGAGTGAACGTGTACACGACACTGGCCACAAGTACCACCGCCACCACACGCTGACGGTACGAAAATACCTTGGTCAGCTAATACGCCCAGAAGTTTGCCACCAGCACCTGCTGTTACCGCTTTTTCTGGGTCACCGTTAATTGAGATGGTTACATCGCCTGTTGATACTAACTTAGATTTGGCAAATAAAATTACCAAAACAAGTGCAACAACAATTGCTGTAAACATCGATACGCCGAGAATAATTTCCATCGACTTTTCCTTAGCACTTATCTTGAGAAGGATTAGCTAAACGCTTCACCTTCTGCATTAATCTTATTACAACGAAATACCACCGAAAGATAGAAAGCCGAAAGCCATCAATCCAGCGGTAATAAACGTAATACCCAAACCTTTAAGGCCATCTGGTACATCAGAGTACTTCATTTTCTCACGTAAGCCCGCAAGTAAAACAATCGCTAATGCCCAACCAATACCTGAACCGATACCGTAAACTACAGACTCACCTAAGGTTAGGTTCTTGGCAACCATAAAAGATACGGCACCAAAAATCGCACAGTTCACCGTAATCAATGGTAAGAAAATACCTAACGCGTTGTATAGCGGCGGGAAGTACTTGTCTAAGACCATCTCGAGGATTTGAACTAGGGCAGCAATTACACCGATAAAGGTAATGAACGATAGGAAGCTCAAGTCAACTGACTGTGTTGGGTCAGTAATACCTAGTACGCTGTCTAACGCACCTGGGGCTAGAATTGCTTGGTAGATGATTTGGTTAGCAGGTACTGCGATACCCAATACCACAACTACCGCAACACCAAGACCAATCGCTGTGCTTACCTTCTTTGATACCGCCAAGAAAGTACACATACCAAGGAAGAAAGATAACGCAATGTTCTCGATGAAAATTGTTTTAACTAAAAGTGATAAATAATGTTCCATCGTGCTTAGTCCTTCTCAACCTGCTCTGGTTTCCACTGGCGAATTGCCCAGATGATTAAACCAATAATGAAGAATGACGAGAATGGTAGTACTAATAAACCGTTCGCTTGGTACCAACCACCGTTTTGAATTAACGGTAGGATTTCAATACCAAATAACGTACCGAAACCCAATAATTCACGGAAGAAAGCCACGGTAATTAGGATAAAACCGTAACCTAAACCGTTACCGATACCATCCATAAAGCTCACGCCTGGCTTTTCTTTCATCGCGAAAGCTTCAGCACGGCCCATCACGATACAGTTAGTAATAATCAAACCAACGAATACCGAAAGTTCTTTCGATAATTGGTATGAGAATGCTTTTAGTACCTGATCAACCACGATTACCAATGACGCGATAATCGCCATTTGCACGATAATACGTACACTTGATGGAATGTGGTTACGGATAATAGAGATAAATAAGTTAGAAAATGCCGTTACGAAAACAACCGCTAAGGTCATTACTAACGCATTTGCCATTGAGCTAGTTACCGCTAACGCAGAACAAATACCTAATACCTGTAAGGCAATTGGGTTGTTGTCTACGATCGGGGTAGTTAATACCTTTTTAGCTTCAGAAGCCATTAGTTAAGCCCTCCGCGATTTTTCTTGATGTAAGGCAAGTAGCCTTCTTCACCAAACCAGAATTGCAGTGTGCGTGTTACGCCGTTACTGGTTAATGTCGCACCAGATAACGCATCAACACCGTGCATGTCGCCAGATTTAGCACCACCTTTTACAAGGTTCGCTTTAACAACATCACCTTCGCCGTAAATTTTCTTACCTGGCCACATAGCGATCCACTTAGGGTTCATTACTTCCGCACCTAGGCCCGGAGTTTCTTTGTGATCAGAGTAAATTACGTTTTTCACTGTGTTTAAGTCAGCTTCTAGACCAACGTAACCAAACATTAAGTCCCATAAACCAGAACCTACGATTGGTAGTACCACAGTTTCAACTTCACCAGCACCGTTACGCACTAAGTAAACAACTGCATCGTGTGAACGACGGTTGATACCTGCCATATCATTTTCAGGCTTGTCTGATTTTTGCGCATCACGAGAGTTACGACGCTCGTCAAATAACTCAGGGTTACCGTCAATATAGTCACCTGAGTCAAGGTCGATCATTTTCGCTTCCACGAATTGATCGAACGTGCTGTTCACTGAGCTCTTGTTCACTTTCTCCGGTAAAATACCAGCGGCTTCTAAGATCTTAGTTTGTTGATCAAGTGCTTTGTTATCGATTTGCTTTTGTTTTAAGCCAACCGCAGCTGTTGATACAACCGCTGCACAAACAATACATACCGCTAAAACGAAGCCGACCGTTTTGCCAAAAGTTTCTTTATTAGCTGACACGTGCGATCCTCCGTTTAACATTGGCTTGCACTACAAAGTAGTCAAATAATGGCGCGAATAAGTTAGCAAATAAAATCGCTAGCATCATACCTTCAGGGAACGCAGGGTTAACTACACGCACTAGTACAACCATGACGCCAACTAACGCACCGAACCAGTATTTACCCGTATTGGTAAATGACATAGTTACTGGGTCTGTTGCCATAAACATCATACCGAACGCGAAACCACCAACGACTAAGTGCCAGTACCAAGGCATTGCAAACATAGCATTAGTATCACTACCAATCATGTTAAATAGCGTTGCTGTTACCGCCATGCCTAGGAATACACTTAGTACGATACGCCATGAGGCAATACCTTTGTAAAGAATGTATGCACCACCCACTAAAATAGCGGCAGTAGACACTTCACCCATAGAGCCAGGAATAAAGCCCCAGAATGCGTCGAACCATGCTTGGTTCATGCTGTAGTCAATTGCGCCTACTTGTGCTGCTGCGCCTGCTGCTAAGTACGTTGCACCAGAGAAACCATCAACCGCAACCCATACCGAGTCACCAGAAATTTCCGCAGGGTAAGCGAAGAATAAGAAAGCACGACCCGCTAATGCTGGGTTTAAGAAGTTTTTACCTGTGCCACCGAAAATTTCTTTTGCGATAACCACACCAAAGGTAATACCGATAGCGACTTGCCACAATGGAATTGAAGCAGGCAAAATCAAGGCAAATAAAATTGAGGTAACGAAGAAACCTTCGTTCACTTCATGCTTGCGTACTGCTGCGAATAGCACTTCCCAGAAGCCACCGACAATAAAGGTTGTGGCATAAATGGGCAGGAAGAAACACGCGCCGTAAAGCATCATAGTAAACCAACCAGCGTTTGCTGTTAGTTCACCACCTAGCATTTGGAATAAACCAACCTGCCATGAATCAGGTAATGCATAACCTGCTTGTAGTGCATCAACGGCTTGGTAACCGATGTTGTACATACCAAAGAACATCGCAGGGAAAACCGCTAACCACACAGTGATCATAATGCGTTTTAAGTCGATGCTGTCACGAATGTGAGTTTTACCTTTGGTTACGTAACCTGGGGTAAATAAACCTGTAGCTACGGCTTCGTATAGAGCAAACCACTTCTCGTGTTTACCGCCTTTTTCAAAATGCGGCTCGATATCTTCAATAAACGTTTTTAAGCCCATGTCTAACCTTCCTTCTCAATCGTCGTCAGGCAGTCACGAAGTAATACGCCGTAATCTGTTTTACCAGGGCAAACAAATGTACATAACGCTAAATCTTCTTCGTCTAACTCTAGCGCACCTAACTGCTGTGCACTGTCAGTATCACCCGCGGCTAAATCGCGTAGTAATAAGGTCGGTAAAATATCTAATGGCATGACACGCTCATAGTTACCAATTGGCACCATGGCACGGCTTGAGCCATTAGTTGTGGTTGTCATGTTAAACAACTTACCTTTGAACAAATGCGACATGTAAGCGCGAGTAACCGAAAACTTGTTCGGGCCCGGGTACATGTAACCAATGAACTCTTTTTCACGGCCTTCAAGCAAAGCTACCACTTGGTTGTGGTAACGGCCTAAGTAACCGTGAACAGTTTTTGCTGTTTGACCTTGTAATAAAGAGCCAGACACTAAACGCACTTCACCGTCAGTGGTTTCACCAGCCGCTAACTCATTGATGTTAGCACCCAGTACAGTGCGCACTAAGCTAGGCTGTTTTGCCGCAGGGCCAGCAAAAGAAACAACGCGGTTGCTGTTCAGTTGACCTGTGGTGAATAACTGACCAAAAGCGATAACGTCTTGGTAGTTTAAGTGCCAAACAGATTTATCTGCACCAACAGGTTTTAAGAAGTGAATATGAGTACCAACAAGGCCAGCTGGGTGTTTACCGGCAAATTCAGTAACCACTTCGTTAGCATTGGTTGGAATATTGGCACTAGGTGCTTTTGAAACGAACACTTCACCCTCAGTTAAGCGGCTAAGTACCACTAAACCTTGTTTGAACGCTTCAGCTTGCTCGTTAATGATAACTTCTGGATTTGCCGCTAGTGGATTGGTATCCATCGCGCTAACGAAAATTGCTGCTGGTACAGCGTCAACCGCTGGGATTTTACTGTATGGGCGCGTACGTAAAGCGGTCCATAAACCTGAGTTGACTAGGTTGGCAACAACGTCTTCACGCGCAATTGACGCAAGTTCATTAGCGGAGTAGCTGTTGAAGGTTTCTTGCTCGTCGCCATTATTCTCTTCATTGAGAGTAATAACAACGGATTGCAAAACACGCTTCTCGCCACGGTTAATCTCGGTAACAACACCGGCTGCTTGAGCTGTGAATTTAACGCCAGGGTTCTTTTTATCTTCAAAAAGTACCTGACCTTTTTTAACACGGTCGCCTACTTTGACGTGCATAGTAGGGCGCATGCCCACAAACTCTTCACCCAATGTTGCAACGGTTTTGATGGACGGACCATCATGGATTACTTGCTGGGGAGCACCCTGTACAGGAACATCCAGACCTTTTTTGATTGTAATCATAAACACTTGCACTACTTTGACGGGAGTATAAAAACCAACTAACAATAATCTTGCTAAGCACGCTTATCGTTAAATGATTTCAGTGTATTTCAGTGGTTTCAAAGTCTTTGTCTCAACTACCTAGCAAAAATCAACGGATTATAAGTAGATAATTTCAACAAAAGTTATTAGCCACCAGACTTAAGTTAAAAATTTCAGCGGCGAATTTTAGCACGAAAAAAGAGTATTATGCTATCCGCGCTCGTCACTTTTCGTAACAAATATACGTAAACCAATGCCAACTCAGGTTAAATATCAACCAAGATATTTAAATGTGCGCCAACAAAAAAGCCAGCGTGTAAAAACGCTGGCTTTTTCAGGTAGTTGAAATATGGACAATTAACTCAAATGGTTAATCTCTACCAGTGGGCTAACGTCGGCATCGTAATCAACACCGTCCACGCCAAAACCGAACAGTTTCAAAAACTCTTGATGATAACCATTGTAATCAGTTAGTTCATCAATCGTCTCAGTTTGCACTTGATCCCAAATGGCTTGCACGCGATCTTGTACGCTATCTTCCAGCTCTTTGTAATTCTGGCTTAATCGCCCGGCTTCATCTAAACGCGGCGCGTCACCAAATAGGTTTTCACGGAATAAGTCTTGAATTTGCTCAATACAACCTTGGTAAGTGCCATCAGCCTTCATCACTTTAAACATCGCAGAGATATAGAGCGGCATGATTGGAATCGCTGAGCTTGCTTGGGTAACCACAGCATTTAACGAGGTCACGTAAGCTTGGCCATTGAGGCTAGCCGTTGAAACATTAATCGCTTTAGCGGCGCGATCTAAATCTTCTTTCGCTTTACCGATAGTCGCATGACCGTAAATTGGCCAGGTAAGTTTTTTGCCAATATAAGTGTAAGCCGTGGTTTTAAAGCCATCCGCCAACACACCGGCATCACCTAGCGCTTTGATCCACAGCTCCCAATCAGCACCGCCCATCACATCGATAGTGCCTTGAATTTCAGCGTCATTGGCTTGCTCAACGGTCACTTCATCAATAACGCGCTTTGAGGTATTCAAGTTTTTCGTGGTCACGGTTTCACCAATGGGCTTTAACGTTGACGAGTAAACTTCGCCCGTATCAGGATCCGTGCGGCGTGGTGATGCCAGCGAGTAAATCACTAAATCAACTTGCCCTAACTCTTCCTCAATGGACTCAATCGTTTTGGCTTTAATTTCATGAGAAAACGCATCGCCATTGATGTTTTTCGACCATAAACCCGCTTCGTCTGCGGCTTTTTGGAACGCTGCTGTATTGTACCAGCCGGCACTGGCGGTTTTCTTTTCTGTGGGTGGCTTTTCAAAAAACACACCAAGTGTTTTCGCCTGATTACCAAATGCCGCGGTAATGCGTGACGCTAAGCCGTAACCTGTTGATGCACCAATAACGAGTACGTTTTTTGGCTTTTGTGTTGCTTGTGTTTGACTTTTTACGTAGGCAATTTGCTCTTCAACGTGAGCCGCACAGCCTGTAGGGTGGGCATTTGTACAAATAAAGCCTCGGATTTTCGGTTGAATAACCATAAGAAACCTTTGTTAACCTTGTTCTGATCATTATTTTTAAAATTGCTGCTTAGTGTACCTGTCTTTGACGTCAAAGAGGTACGAGCAGCAATTTGGGACGAATATTCTATCGCTGATGCGTTGTCGATAACGCGCTATCGATTATTTAAATAAGCCTTGAGCGTCGTGTCGTGGTAGTGGCGAATTGATTTCATAAACGCACTGTAAGATTGCCACACTCGGGCAAAGTCTTCGTCAGCAGCAACCTGTTCGTTAATCACTTCATCAGTGTGCGCCTTTAAACCCGCCAAGACGGAATCAGGTAAGGTGCGCAGTTGAACATTGTGTTTTTCGATCAAGGTTTGCAGCGCTGCGTTATTGCGTGCGTTGTACTCATCGAGCGTATCTTCATTGACGGCGCGCGCTGCCACTTCAATAATTTTCTGCAAATCTTTTGGCAAACTGGCATAGGCTTTTTCATTGATCAAAAACTCTAAGCCTGTACCCGGCTCATGCCAAATAGACGAATAGTAGTAATCCGCCGCTTGGTAAAAACCAAACGCTAAATCATTGTATGGGCCAACCCATTCAGTGGCGTCAATGGCACCGCTTTGCAATGATGAAAAGATCTCGCCCCCTGTCAGTGTTATTGGAATGGCACCGGCGCGTTTTAACACTTCACCGCCAAGACCTGGAATGCGCATTTTCAAGCCTGCTAAGTCTGCCATTGAATTGATTTCTTTTTTAAACCAGCCGGCAAACTGGGCACCCGAGTTGCCGCCCGCCATCGGAATAATGCCAAATGGCTTGTACAATTCTTGCCAAAGTTCTAAACCACCGCCGTGGTGTAACCAAGCGTTTAATTCGGTTGCTGTCATGCCAAACGGAATGGCACCGAAAATCGGTGACGCGGGAATTTTACCTTTCCAGTAATAAGAGCCGGAATGCCCCATTTGCACTGTGCCCTGCGAGACAGTATCAAAGACTTCAAAACCCGGCACTAATTCGCCAGCACCGTATACTTGAATCGTTAAACGGCCGGCACTCATCTCACCAACGAGTTTGGCAAATTTTTCTGGTGCCACACCCAAGCCAGGAAAGTTCTTAGGCCAAGATGTCACTAGCTTCCATTGATAAGTTTGCATTTTTTTTGCAGCCACAGCTGGCGACGGAGTCTGACTTTCTTGTTTGCCACAGCCCGTCAAAACGGTAACGGCTAACAGACTCGACATGACAATAGAGAGAATGCGTTGCATGTTTTTATCCTTGTTGTAATCTTTGTTGTAGTTGTTTTTAACGCTTTTGTAATTATGACGCTAGCCGTAAACGAGTTTAGGCAACCAAGTCACTAAAGTCGGCCAAATCGCCAGAATAATCAGTAACAATAATTGAATGGCGATAAACGGAATAACCCCGCGATAAATATCCGCAGTTTTGACTACTTTATCGGCAACACCACGCAAATAAAATAAGGCAAAGCCAAAAGGCGGCGTTAAAAAGGAAGTTTGCAGGTTAATAGCAATCATAATGCCGAGCCAAATGGGATCTAACCCCATCATCAATAACACTGGCGCGACGATTGGAATAACAACAAAGGTAATTTCAATAAAGTCGAGAATAAAGCCCAGTAAAAAAATCACCAACATCACGATTAGCGTTGCGCCAAGCACGCCACCCGGCATTTGTTGGAAAAAGCCATGTACCAGTTCTTCACCGCCAAAGCCGCGAAATACGAGCGAAAATAAGCTAGCACCAATTAAAATTAAAAACACCATAGCGGTGATTTTTACGGTGCTGTCCATCACCGCGGTTAAGTTTACTTTGCTCAACTGGCCTTGAATAAGCGCCAGCAACAAAGCGCCCATCGCACCGACTCCAGCGGCTTCAGTTGGGGTTGCATAGCCAAATAAAATAGACCCCAATACAGCAACAATCAGCAACAAGGGGGGCAACAATGCACTAAGCACGATACTGGCCAATGACTGCTGTTGATCGAGTTCAGCAATATCCTCTCTCGCCACTTTAGGGGCTGCTTTCGGCTTAAACAGTGCCACCGCCAAACAATACCCTATGTACAAAGCAACAAGTAATAGGCCAGGTACCACAGCACCGGCAAACAACTCCCCTACTGAGACCGTTTCAGGATTAAAAATCCCCATTTTTAACTGCGCTTGTTGATAGGCGCTAGATAAAACATCCCCCAATAACACCAGAGCGATTGATGGTGGAATAATTTGCCCTAGCGTGCCGGTGGCGCAAATGATCCCTGTTGAAAATTTAGGGTCGTAACCGCGTTTTAGCATGGTTGGCAGTGACAACAATCCCATAGTGACCACGGTTGCCCCAACAATCCCGGTGCTGGCCGCTAACAGCATCCCTACTAACGTGACGGCGATAGCTAAGCCTCCGTGAAAGCGCCCCATGAGCAGCGACATTGCCGTTAATAAATTTTCCGCTATTTTGGCGCGCTCTAGCATCGCCCCCATAAACACAAACAGTGGCACGGCAAGCAGCGTTTGATTGTTAATAACGCCGTAAAGACGGCTCGGCAAAGCATTGAGAAACAGCGGTTCAAACACTCCGGTTGCGACACCAATGCCAGCGAAAATAAGTGCAACGCCAGCCAAGGTCAAAGCCACTGGATAACCGATGAGCAAGATTACGCAGACGAGCAAGAACATCAAAAGCGGCATCAAGGTCATCATAATGTCGCCTCCTCTTCGCGTTGATTCTCACCCTGTTCACCTCGGTCATCATCACTGGCTAGCAGAATATTGATATTGCGTAAGCACTCGGCGATACCTTGCAAGCCAAGCGTAATCGCAAATAACCAAAGGTAGGTTTTACTCAGATAAACAAACGGCAGGCCACCCGCCTCAGACGATTTTTCAGCAATACGCCACGACGTAAGCACATAGTCATAAGAAGCAACAAACACGAAAATAACCACAGGAAGTAACAGTACGAGCGTACCAACGAGATTGACGAGGGCTTTTTGTTTGGCGCTGTAATTTTGATAAAAAATGTCTACTCTTACATGTCCGTCGGCTTTAAGCGTGTATGCTGCACCTAACATAAAAACCAGACCGTGAAGATAAAGCACCGACTCTTGCATCGCGATCCAGCCAATATTGAAACCGTAACGCAATACCACGATTGCAAATGTCAGTAAGACCATGAACAAAGTGAGCCAGCGAATAACCGCACCAACCCCCTCGGTGATGCGATCAATCAAGGCCAAAAATACCGCGCTGCCCTTCATCTGCCCTGCTTACTCCCCATCTATTGTTTGGATTTCTATTATTGTTGGTAGAGCTAGTAATATCAGAAACCCGTTAGAAAACAAATGTAAAAATACCTAACCAAGCTGAATAAACAGCTGGTTAGGCAGAGATTGGCTGACGGTAAATTACTATGTGGGTGATTGAGCTATCGCAATATCAAGCACGCGGCTTATCCTGTTGTGGCTACTCTTAATGCCGCTTAGGTATTGGCTCATGTGAGTAGGTTTTATTGAATATATAACGATCAAACCATTCCAGCTCTTTGTTAATCTTGAACAGTCGATTTTTCGGCTTGCGAAAACCATGTGGTTCTCCCTTTGCGATATAAAGCTCGGTATCGACACCGTTATCGCGCAGACCACGAAAGAGCAATTTTGACTGTGTCGAAGGCACTCTAACATCTTTTTCCCCAACAAAAATTAACGTCGGAGTTTTAACCTTCCACAGCTCATTGACTACTGAATTTTGGCGATATGTCGCAATTGGCGCATTTTGCTCCCATGGTTTACCACCAAACCACCAAGTTCGCATATAGGCAGCATCAGTTTCACCATACATAGACAGCCAATCAACGGCGCCTGCGCCAGACGAGGCGACTTTGAACCTATCAGTAAAGGTGATCATTTTGTTCGTCATATGACCACCGGCACTCCACCCCATTTTAACGAGCTTTTCGGGGGCTGCTAGCCCCTCTTCAATGAGGAAATCGACGCCAGACAAGACATCTAAATGGGCATTCCTAAAGTACCCACCAACCATATCGCGAAGAAATTCATCGCCGTACCCTGTGCTACCACGATGGTTAACCATTAAGATGCCATAGCCATGAGCGGCTAATACTGGCAGGTAGTCTGAAGTACTCCATAATCCAAATTGATCTGAGCTGCGAGGGCCACCATGCGTTTGTACAACCAACGGGAAAGCATTGCCCGCACGGTAATTCAGGGGAAACGTCAGCAACCCTTCTATGCTTTGGCCATCATGGCTAGACCAACTGATTTTTTTCTGCTCGGGAAGCAGAAATTGCTGCGCAATATTTTGGTAATGGCCAGTTAGGCGCTTTAATTTCACACTTGGTTGAACATCAGCGAAGCTATGTTCACGGCTTGCTAATTGCCAAAAATCCCCCGGCTCTGTCGCACTTCGTTTTTCAATAATGTGGCGGTCAAGTGACGGTTGATAAAACCAATCATCAATCGTCCAATCACCAAAAGTCAGCTGAGTGATCTCATTAGTGCTCATATTGACCTGATGTAAATGGCTACTTACCCCAATATTGGCAACGAAGAGTACATGGTTAGCGGTCGCAGCCCACTCAATATCTTCAATTTCACCGATAAAGTTTTGGCTCAACAACCTAGTCGTTTGCTGCTCAACATCCAACACAAATAACTTGCTGTTGTGATATTGCTCCTGCTGATCATTCACCGTGGCCGTGTAGATAACGAGTTTACCGTCAGCGGATAAGCGGCCATTGCGTTCAAAATAATGGTTATACGTTAAACGTCGTTCACTTTTATCTGCGAGATTCAATAACCAAAGCTCAGCTTGATGACGCTGATCCAAGAGTTTTCCTGGCGCTTTACTCAGTAGTACGGTTTGGCTGTCATTCGCTAACTGGTAGTAAACAATCGAGCGGTTAGCTTGTGTCAGCTGTTCGACCTTGCCCGATGCTAGGCTTATGCGCCAGAGCGCATATTTATCGTTTGGATCTTCAAATGCCTTAATAATGGCCTTGTTTTTTCGCGCTTTTTGCTGCTCTTTAGAGAGTGACGGTTGTGCGGTGAAATACAGGTGTTGACCATCAGGAGACCAGGTTAGATTATTAGGGCTAACCTCAAGCTTACTTAGCGGATAAGCCTCGCCACCATCAAGGTGCATAACGTAAAGTTGGCGGCTTTTGTCCTTGTCGCGGCGCGTGAAAAAAGCGATTTGCTGATCGTCCGGAGACAGCACTAAATTACTCACCGAGTTTCGGCCAAACGTTAATTGGCGGCTCTTTCCTGTCGCTTCTTGATAGCGCCATACTTGATTCACCCAGCGATTGCCACGCCAATCGAGTTGGCTTTTTAAATAGACTAAGCTTTGGCCATCACGAGTTAATCGCGCACTGCGCACTTTACTCAACTCAAGCACATCTGCAATCGTCATGGCTTTGGCTGAAGTTTTGGTTGGCGAAAGCGATGCGCGCATACTCTGTTCTGGGGCTGCAATGAGCGCTGGTACGGGCGGCTCTGAAGTGGTGCTAACCTTGGCAGCACAAGCCGTAAAAAAGACTGACCATAACACTATGATTAGCACATGAAACTTACACATAATTTGCTACTCAATTAGTTTTCTAACGGGGTTAACCGTCAGCAGGCTGACTGTTAACCAAAAGGAAGATTGGGCAATGAGAAAAAATAGATGCCTAAATTAAATTGGCAAGCTGGCTAGCGCATGCTAGCCAGCAATGTTTTAGAAGGTTAAGTTGACACGGGCGTAACCATAACGTCCGCGATAGCCAAAGGCGTCGGCAACATTATGTGAACCACCAGCCTCAGTATCACCCGTTGGTAAGAACGGCCCTTCATTGTCAAAGACATTATTTAGACCAACCGAGAAGCGGGCTTTAACATCGTTGAACTGATGGGTATATGACAGCGTAAAGTTGTGGAAGAACTCTTCATCAATATCGAGAAATAGTGGTTTTTCCGGCGCAATAGCACCTGGGTCGCTAGCCAGAGCTTCTTGGTGATCAGCAATCGCTTCTTCGTAAGCACCTTTGAGTTCGTTACTATCAAAACTAGAGCCGTAGTAAATGGTACGCCAGCTAACACGCCAGTCATCGTAACGCCAAGTCAGACTTAAACGACCTCGATCTTCAAACTTCTCGTTTACTAGCTCGCCTTTTTGATCATCAATAATTTGGCCATCCAAACCATCAGAGGTCAACACATGCTTGATCAAGTGGGTGTGTAAGTAACGTACTTCCAACTCCCCAGGTAACCCAAGGCCATCTAGCTCAAACTCGTAATTAACTTGATAATCGACACCGCTGCTTTCTAACGAATTCAAATTGAATTGACGCTGAATGATATTCGTTAGCTGACCATCTTCGGCATTTCTGCTGATATCCTGACAAAAGGGGTTATCTGCCCCAAAACTGTCACTGTCATAACACTGACGCAAAATATCAGAGTTCGAGTAGGCATCAATCACATCCGTGATTTCGACGTTGTAATAGTCTGCTGCGAAACTAAACCCTTCGATGTATGACGGCTGCCACACAAAGCCAATAGTGCGCGTATCCGCTTCTTCTTCTTTGAGGTTTAAATTACCCGCATTCGGCGAAGAGTGGCTACCACTGTCTTCTTCATACACGCCAAGCTCGGCGATGGTTGCTGCAATTCCTGAAACAGAACGGCAATTATCGGCGATACGGCCTGTTGTACTGGCATCAATACCATCACAAATATCCGTAAACGAATCCACGTCACCGCGCGGTGGTGAAAATAGCTCGGTTAAATCTGGTGCGCGCAACGCGCGTTGAAATGACGTACGAATATTAAGTTCTTCAATCGGCTGCCATTGTAGGCCAGCACCAAAACTGACGACAGTGCCAATATTGTTAATACTGTAGTCAGCAACACGAACCGATAAATCTGAACTGAGGAATTCAACCGCCGTTAAGCCTTCCAGCAACGGGATTGACACTTCGGCAAAGACTTCGGTGACGTTGTAGTCCCCGTCAAACGCTGGCACATGGCCTGATGAATGACCACCACGCTGATTTAAGTCATCCGGATTAAGCTCCATCTGATCTTTGCGGTATTCAAAGCCAAATGCTGCACCAACAGTACCTGCTGGTACTTCAAACAGATCTCCCGCCATATAACCTTGCACCGTAAACTGCTCGACAATTGCCTCTTGGGCAAGGTTGGCGCGGATGTAATCTGCCGCTTCTGGGGTTATTGAGCCACGTCCAAATAAATTGACGGGTACGCAGCCATTAGCACGTGCATCAGCGTCTGCACACTGAATGGTACCATCAGCCAGCTGTTCTGCATTTAAACCATTGCGCAAGTTAACAATATCAATTTCGTTAAAGCGCACCTGCTCTTGCTTATAGCGGCCGTAACCAACCGAGGTTTCCCAATCCCACTGCCCGTCGAAAACAGTACCGCTGAGCCCAGTCCAAAAACGAGTGGTTTGACGCTCATTTTCGGTAAGCTGGCGGCCAACCTCAACGAATCGACGATCCCAGCGAATACCGCGACTGGATTCAGCATCAATAATCACTTGTGGCGCAAATGGATTGTCTAACGAAATACGACCAGCATCAAAGTCTGTGGCGGCAAAAGTGACAGGGTCGATTAGTGGGTGGTTATCGTTATAGTCATCCCCTTCTGGTTCACGCTGGTTATTCGTATCAATATCCGAGTGAATTAAGGTTGCAAACGCTTTAATGTCTTCGGTGAGTTGATAACTGCCTTTAAGGGCTAAATTTAGGCGGTCACGAGCACCGTCTAAATCGTCCTCGATACGAAAATCATAACCGTCGCGATCGCCCTCAAAGTCTTCGCGCAAGCCATTTTCGTCATACCAAAAATTACTACCGTCAAAGCGGCCACCATCGGGATCTGAGCTTAGGCTACCGTATTGATCCGGGGTGATATCGCCAACCGGTATACGATCACCTAACATATTAACAAAGGTATTTACCCCATCGTCATATTGATAGTCCGCCTGGATCAGTGAACGAGGTACATTGCGCGCGCGAATGGCAGTTTCTTTGTCGTAATTGAGCGAAGCGAAAACATAACCTTTATCATTGGCGAAACTACCACCCCAACTGATGTCAAAGGTATAGTCTTCATTCGATAAACTATTACTGCGCCCTGCTCTGGCATCAACTTCAAAACCTTCCTGGTTGTTTTCCGTAATGATGTTAACCACACCTGCAACCGCATCAGAGCCATAAACGGCAGATGCCCCACCAGTAATCACTTCTACTTTGTCAACGAAGCTCGATGGAATTGTGCCTAAACTCACCCGGTTGCCATTAGCACTGTTTGAGACAGTGCGACGGCCATCAATAAGTACTAAGGTTCGGTTGTCGCCCAGGCCGCGTAAATTAGCAGTATTCAAACCAGAATTTTGAAGACTCGTCGTGGATGTAGACGAGCTGATGCCGGCAACTGCCGATGGCACTTCAAACAATACGTCGGCGATATCGTTGCTGCCAATAACATCTATATCCTCTTTATTTAACCCAACCAGAGGCATTGGCATGGCAAACTCATAGCGTTTGATCCGCGAGCCGGTAATTTGAATTTTTTCTATTTCTTTTTCAGCGGCTTGTTGTTGAGACTCTGACTGTTGTGCAAACGCGCTTGGTAAGCTAGTAAAGGTAATGAGTGGCGTTAGTATCGCTGCGGTAAGAGTACTTAGCTTGAATTTTGCTTCCATCTTGTTATTTCCCAGGTGTAGTAATCGTTATTATTAACGCTAGCTGAGTCCTGATAACAGCCCGCACAATTAACTCAAGGTTGAGTTTTTTCAGCGGTTTAATTACAGGAATCTTTATTTGAAGGTTTGTTAGGTAAATTTTCCCAGCATAAATAGCGCTCAATCTTTTTATAGAGAAAACAGAATGTTAAAAAAAGAATGGACAGCTCGTTTTTTTCACCTTTTAATATCTATTTAATCTCTATTTACTTATTTTTACTAGGCTTTACGCCATCTTATGACAATAACAAGCAGTACATCATTTAAGATCGGTTGTTACACCGTTATTCCCGAAGATCACAGCGTTCAGATCGAGCACGGTGATATTGAATTACTGCAGCCCAAGTTTATTGAAGTACTCGCCTATTTAGCCCAAAACTATCCGAACCTAGTAAGCCGCGATGAGTTGATTGAGAATATTTGGGGTGGCAATAGTTATGTTGGTGAAAAAGCACTGACCAACGCCATCTGGCACATTCGACAAAAGCTTCACCAAAATGGTGATGAATTTATCCAAACCGTACGCAAAGGTGGTTATCGATTAGTACACCAGCCTCACTACCTAAGCAAGGAACAACTCGTCGGCGTTAAATCATCACAGTTAAGCGAGCAGTTAACAGAGCCATTCAGTGAATCTCGAAGTGAGCAGGCTGAAAGCGAGGGGGCAAATCATCACCATGCTTCAATTGACCATGGTGTTAAACAACTGGGTTGGCGGCTAACCACGTTAGCACTTGTTATCGTTATCGCTCTGTCTTGGTCGTATACATACTGGCATAGCAGGCCATCAGCAGTTCCCCAAATCACTGCCCTGACATCACTACCGGGGCGGGCGATTTATCCGGCAACGTCACCTGATGGCAGGTACCTGGTTTATTACTGGAAACAAGCGAATCGCGCCCCTGATTTATACCTTAAAGATCTCTCACAGCCGAGCTTGGCACCAGAGCAACTTACTTTCGACACCGATAGAGAATCAAAACCCGTTTGGGGCAAGTTGGGTAAGGTTATCTACTTTGTCCAAAAATCATGGCAAAAGGATCGCTGCCACATTGTGAAACTCGATCTGCAAACTAAGGGGCAAACCAAGCTAGCCTCCTGCAAACCGCAAGTAAACGGAGCCCTCTCCATTTCAAATAACGGCCAGTTATTAGCCTTTAATGGTATTGATCCCGATAACGCAGACGTCGGTATTTACTTACTTGATCTAACGACAGAAAACGCAAGGCCAGAGCGGATTTCATGTCGCACTGACTGTGAATATTCAGATCGGGATGCTGTTTTCTCGCCAGATGATCGCCTGCTTGCCTTTACAAGGCGTGCTCAGCCCTATGAAGAAGATATCTTTTTATTCGATCGTATCAATAAGCAAGCCGAGCGACTCACTACAGGCCAAACAGACATCCACGGTATGGCCTGGCATCCATCAGGCCAGCACATTGTCTACAGCGCCGAAATTGCCAACCAACGAGATGGCTATGCTATTGATATAAAAACGAAAGAAGTCAGCAAACTAAATGTACCCGGTTTTAGCTTTCCGTCATTTATCTCGAACTCTAGTCGCGTTGTCTATCACGATTGGCAGCTAAACAGCTTTATTGGCAGTTTATCGTTGGCTGAACAGGTACTTTCTGTTCCCTTTCCAATTTTACAGTCTCGGTTTAACTACAAAGATGTCGACTTTTCTGAGCAACGTCAGCAAATTACCTATGTTTCCAATGAATCGGGACATAATGAAATATGGCTTGCCGAGGGCGACGGCACTAACCGCAAACAATTGACCAACCTCGCCAAGAATGTGTCGGTTCCTCGGTGGTCGCACCAAGGCGATAAAATTGCCTTTTTAGTACGTGATAAAGCCAGTGCGCGTAATGCCATTTATGTTATTGATATCAAAACCAAACAAGTTAATCGGATTAGTAGTCGATTGACTAGCTTTGGCACGCCTAGCTGGATGCTAGACGATCGCAGTTTATTAGTTGAAGCTTTCGATGAGGCAAGTGAGCAGGCAAAGCTCTATCAAATGACACTCGACGGCCAAGCAAAAGTGCTAATTGAAGTCGAGGCTAGCTATGCTGTGCAAAGTTTAGCTGATGATATTTGGTACAGCGTAGATGACCAAGGCCTTTATCGTTTGAGCATTAAAGACAGTGCAAATCAGATCGCGTCAAGCCTTGAAACCGAGCAGGCTGAGTTAATGATTTCGGCCGAACAACTAGCCAGTGATTACAGTTGGCTCGTCAATGGCGACAGTATTTACTACTTGCAAAACTTTGCCAACCATCAAGAAGTAGTGCTACTTGATCTCATCAGCAATAGAAAACAAACACTGTTAAAGATGCCGCTGCGCACGGTAAATCGCAATACACCACTTAGTATCAATCAGCGCCAGAAACAATTAATTTTTAGCCAAAGCCAATCAATAAATGTTGATATAAAAATGTTGGAGCATCCCCTGCTAAACCAATACGAATAAAAGGCTCTTAGCTAATCGGCCTATGCGCTATCAGCAGGGGAAAAAAGATTAGCGTTTGCTACCACCGAGGCAGGCAGGTGAAAGAGGGATGTTATCGGCGTAGTAGTCTTGCCACTCTTTTTCTGTGTATGTGTGCAATGCCAAGGCGTGAATGTGCTCTGACAGCTCTGTTGCTAACACTTGATTAATCGCACGATGACGCTTGATCAGGCGTTCACCTTCAAAATTTTTAGAAACAATAATCACTTTAAAGTGTGATTCACTACCAGGCGCGACATTGTGCTGATGGCTTTCATTGACCACATCTAAGTGTAAAGGAGAGAAGGCTGAAAGCAGTTTTTGCTCGATAGATGTTGCTATATTCATATATTTTCCCTTAATGGACTACACAGGTACTGATTTTATTGGTTGTTACCTCGCTATTCATCTCACGTTTCACCTCTCTATTTGCTTGGGTGATCGACAACACATTTCTATTAAGTTTAGTTTGTCGCGCCCTAAGTGCCAGCATTTTGGCAATTAGCACAAGGTAAATGGCATTAACTCGCTAGCAGCTAAGGTAATTTAGTTGGCGATTGTTGCACCTGTAACTATTGCTCGTTAATCCCCTACCACGAAACGGTTAAGGCATGACAATGTGCCGAAACGTGAGGTTAATGCGCGGCGATTTTACGCGCTTTGTTTTGGCGATACAATGCTGCCAATAGTGCTGAGTTTCGCCTGCCATCAACAATAAACTGCCACTATTGAGTGGCACAGTCAGCTTTTCATTTTGCACTTTGTGCTTGAGTTGAAAGTCGCGTTTTGCCCCCAACGACACAGAAGCGATCACCGGGTTTAGCCCTAGCTCAGGTTCATCATCACTGTGCCAACTCACGCTGTCATTACCATCGCGGTACAAGTTCGCTAAGCAGCTATTAAACTGGCAACCGCTATAATGCTCAACGGCTTGTTTAACTTCATATAAACTTTGTGTCCATGGCAGTGCTTGCAGTGTTAGCCCTGAGTATGTGTAAGCTTGTTGGCTATCACCGTACCACGCCTGTAAACGCGGAATGGCTACTGCTCGGCCGTAAACAAAAATAGTGTCTTGGCGCCACGCAAGCTCTTGAGATAAGCACTCAAACAGCTGCTCAGCCTGCATCATGCCTAAAAAGCTGGGTTCAAATGTCAGCTTGGCATTGGGTGCGGTGATGTTAATATGTTTTTCCCCTGTGCTATTTCTACACGACCTGCACAGCAAGCGCGTTTCATGAAAAGCCAAGCAGAGTCGCAGGAATTTTTCTTGGCTGATAGCTGATGAATTTGCGACAATACCCGCAATATTGACCGATAATTACATTTAGAGCATTTGATGGCGCTTAGCAGCACGATACTTGCCCCCAACTCTTGCTCTAACTAGTGCCCCGACTATGATGCAAAGCCCATTTATTTTTGACGAGCAGCCACTGCGCTTATCTCGCTTTCCACTTAAACAAGTTAACCGCAGCTTACAGGCTTGGGATGCGACCGATGAGTACTTGCTATCTCATTGCCAACAAGACCTGTTGACATCCCCCAAGCGCGTGTTGGTTTTTAATGACAGCTTTGGCGCACTCGCCGCTAACTTGTCACACCACCAAGTGTTTAGTGTCAGTGATTCTTACCTAGCTCACCAAGGCTGTCGACACAATTTAGATGAAAACGAGTTAAACACTGAAAATGTTCACTTACTCACTTCATTAGATGAACTGCCGCCAAAAGTCGATGTAATTCTATATCGCATTCCCAAAAGCAATGCGTTATTAAGCTATCAACTGAGTTTAATTGCCAATACCTACTCTGCCAATGCTGATCAAACAGGCGACAGCGAGAAGGTAACCTTTATCGCTGGTGCCAGAGCAAAAGATATTCACACCTCGACCCTTAAACTGTTTGAAAAGTACTTGGGCACCACTAGCACATCGCTGGCAAAGAAAAAATCGCGCTTGGTGTTTTCACAACTTGAGCACACGCATAAAACATTAGCGCATCAAGATTGTGTTTGGCCACTGATTTTCGAGCAGTCAGCACCTTCGGCTCATAATGTCTCTGATCATAACTTTTCTATTCACAACTTAGCTGGTGTATTCTCTCGCGACAGTTTAGACATTGGCGCACGCTTTTTACTGGAACATTTACCAGCGTTAAAACCGGGTCAGCGAGCGATTGATCTGGGCTGTGGTAACGGCGTATTGGGGCTTTCATTACTGGCCAAGCAACCAAGCGCAACGCTGGTGTTTAAAGATGAATCCTTTATGGCCGTTGCCAGTGCCGAGCAAAATATTCGCGAGAATTTACCAACGGCGCATAAGCAATGCCACTTCAGCGCTGATGATTGTCTAACGTTAGAGGCCAGCAACAGCGCTGATATCATCGTCTGTAACCCGCCGTTTCATCAACAACACGCCACTACCGATCATATTGCATGGCAAATGTTCAACGATGCCAAACGCGTGTTGAAGCCTGGCGGCGAACTGCGCATTATTGGTAATCGTCAATTGGGTTATCACGTCAAGCTACAACGCGTGTTTAGCAACTGTAAAACCATTGCCAGTAATAAAAAGTTTGTCGTGTTATCAAGTATTAAACGTTAAGGAGCTAATGTGTCTTATTTTTCAGCGCTGCTGCGCTCAATATTCACGTTCGGTCAAAGGTACAAAACAGGCCAAATGTTCAAGCTAAGCCAATCACTCAAAAGCCGCAGGAAAATGACTTGCGCCCTCGTCAGTGCATCGCTTATGACCTTACTAGCCGCCTGTAGCACCAAACCTTCACAAGTCATTGTTGCTCCGCAAATCAGTCAATCGGCAACCCCAATCTACAGTGGCAAGCAGATTTCGCTGAACGTTATTGACCTGAGAACCAGTAATCATTTAATTCAGATATTACGCAAAGGCAAGCCAGCGGAGTTGTTCTCACCAGCTCAGTCTTTACCTGATGCGTTAAACGCGAGCTTGAACCAGTACTTAACAGCGCAAGGGCTCGCCACGCAAGAACCTAATACACAAGATGGCGCAACGGCAATGACAGTGTCGATTGAAAAAGCCTTAGTTAGCGTTCAGCAATCCTTGGTCAAGTATCAAGCCAGCAGTGAAATTCGACTACTGATAAATATTACCAAAGGTGATAAAACTTACAGCCAAGTACTCACCTCAAAAGGTAAAAGTAACGGCCCAATTAGCGCAGATGTGGCGGTATTAGAGCGTGACCTCAATCAACAGCTCGGTAAAGTAATTAGCGATCTCGCCAATCACCCCGAACTGATTGCATTTATGCAAAACAACCATTAATAGCAGCACTTAGGGAGTAAGCATGTTCAAACTATTTATCGCCACGATTTTATTGATGCTTAGCACCATGACGAGTGCAAAAAATTTAGCCATTGACCCAGATAATTTATTTCCAAAAGTAAAATTGGAAACCTCGAAGGGGGACATTATCGTCGAGCTAGATCGGGTCAAAGCGCCGCTAACCGTCGATAACTTTTTGACGTACGTTGTCCAAGGAGACTTTGATAACACCATTTTTCACCGCGCCATCGAAGACTTTATCGTGCAAGGTGGCGGCTACGACAAAGACTTTACACACCTAAAAACACTGCCCGATATCGTCAATGAGTCAGGCAATGGTTTAAAAAATGAAGCAGGCACCATCGCCATGGCCAAAGAAAGCCGCCCTCATACCGCGAATCGCCAGTTTTTCTTCAACTTAGCTGACAACACCAATTTAGATCCTGGTCGTCAATGGGGCTATGCCGTATTTGGCAGTGTAGTTGAAGGTATGGAAGTCGTTGAGGCGATGGGCAGCTCGCCAACGGCATACCATGAGCTGACCGGCTGGGACGATGTGCCCGTTGAACCAATGATGCTTATCAAGGCAACATTGCTTCCCGCAGAGTAAGCTAGCTGTTCGCGGCCCCACACTCCCCCTCTAACCTTGATGGTGCTCAATGAATGAGTACCATCAAGATGGCATCTCACTACACCCCAACTTCTTACCGCAACGTCGTTTGTCTTTACAAGGCATTAACATCATAGCGCATCAGTACAGATCTCGCTTTTCTGCTATATCGATCAGCGACAATCGAAGCAAAAAAAGTAAAAGTTTGTTATATATCAAACTTTTATACCTGACAAGTGTCAAGATTGTATGATAATTTAGCCCCTTACTTTGACAACTGTCAGATGTTGGTCAATAACTAAGTTAAATAATAATCATTATCGAGCCTAATACTGAAGCGGCTTTTCTAAACAATACTTATATCGTTGGCAAGAGTAATCATCATGATAATTGAGCAGTTTATCAATGAAAAAATTAAGCAGATCCAGGCCTATATAACGGCCGTTTTTGAGCGCACACTTCACTATACCGAGCTCGACAAGTTTATTGTCGATACCATGGAAGAGTGGACATTATATAGTGTTAATGACGAAACCCCAGGTAATGCCAAAGAGCGTGTATTTTGGCACTTAATGCACGAGATTAGCTTACATGGTGCACAAGCGCTCAATACCGATTTATTCTTTAAAAGCGAAATCAATACATGCTTGGATTTTTTCGCCGATAAAGGCAGCTACCCAATAGATTGCGTGGGCTGGCGCCCTTTGCCCTAAACAGCACTCACTATTACTAACCCAATAACAATAATCGCTTTTTTCCACTAGCACAGTTTGATAGGCTTAGCGCTCTATTCTCAACTCTAGTGCCGTATGCCCGCTCGCTCGTTATTTCAATCCCTGCGCTACTTTCAAGATCGCCGTTTACTTACCGTTTTTTGCTTTGGCATTGCCAGTGGCTTTCCTTGGGTAATGATAGGCTCAGCCATGACTGGCTGGCTAAAAGACGAAGGGTTATCGCGCTCGAGCATTGGCTTGTTTGGGCTTATTTTTGTCGCCTACAGTATTAATTTCTTGTGGTCTCCCTTGGCCGATCGGCTCAAAATCCCTCTGCTCACCGCCAAGCTTGGGCTTAGACGCAGTTGGATATTCACGACGCAATTATTCATTTGTTTATGTGCGCTGCAACTCAGCACACTGGATGTAACCAACCAGTTAAGCCTAATGGCGCTGTTTGGTTTGTGTCTGGCAGTCAGTGGTGCCACTCAAGATATCGCTATCGACGCCTACCGCATTGATATTTTAAGCCAAGGCGAAGACCACAGTAATGAATTAATGGCCGCAGGCTCTGCCATGGCAACCGCCGGTTGGTGGACCGGATATGCTGGCCTTGGCAGTATCCCTTTTATTTTAGTCAGCTCACCGAATTGGCAATGGTCAGAAGTGTTTATGGTGCTCGCCTTGATGATGGCGGCTTTGTCGGTCACAGCACTTGTTGTCAACGAGCCAGCGAGTCAGCGAGAGCAAGCGCTCAATCAGATTCAGCAGGACTATTTGAGCGTACTGCCTAATTATCGCCGCCAAAGTATGGGAATTTTACTGCTTCTGCCCCTGATTATGCTCACGATTGTCTACGCCAATATCGACTACCCCGGCTGGCCTGAGTTTATCGATGGACAATATCAATTTGGCATCGCCAGTGTTGCGGTTGTCGTTATGATTACACTTTTTGCTCGCCAGCTGAGTAAACTTAATCAAGCAGTCGGCACAGTCAAGGTTAACACCGGTGAGCCACAAAGCCTCGTCATCCTCGCTAACAACAATAACACAGATATCATCGCTCGACTGACTGCTTGGCTACTAGCGACCCTAGTGGCGCCCATTCAAGAGTTTTTCCAACGCAACGGCGTGCGTTTGGCACTGTCGATTTTAATGTTTATTTTCCTATTCAAGCTTGGCGAAGCGTACCTTGGTAGAATGTCGATAGTCTTTTATCGCGAAGTGGGCTTTTCCAATGAAGATATTGCGTATTATTCAAAATTGATCAATTGGGGCACGACCATCGTTTTCTCATTGATTGGCAGTGTCTTTACCATTCGCTACGGTATCTTAAAAGGGTTGTTTATTGGTGGCATTGCCATGTCAGCCAGCAACTTGCTGTTTTCCGTCATGGCCGTCATGGGGCCAGTAAAATGGCTTTTCGCACTGACGGTATTTGTTGACGGCTTTACTTCTGCATGGGGCTCGGTGGCGTTTGTGGCACTCTTATCTGTGCTATGCAATAAGAGTTTTACCGCCAGCCAATATGCCTTGATGGCATCGCTAGGCACCTTTGGGCGGGTGATGCTCGGCTCATATTCGGGCATAGTAGTTGACTGGTTAGACGGTAATTGGGCGCTATTCTTTGTATTAACTGCGATGATGGTGATCCCGAGTTTGTTGTTTTTATACAGTATTCGAAAACCACTAAAAGCGTTAATCGAGCAAAACGAATCGACACCAGACAAGTGCAAAGCAAGCTAGGCAAAACAAGCTAAGCAAAGTAGGCAAACCTCTGCTTTTGCTCTATGATTAGAAAAAACAAAGCATTAACTACATGATTAAATTATTCTTTTTACTACCCATTTTGATGTGCAGCATTTGGTGGCTGTACCTAAATCAAAAAGGCTTCAGCGCGAAAGACGGATTGAAAGGGTTTGCCTTTATTTTGGGGTTAAACGGTTTATTGCTGGGCTTCTTACTGGTGATGATGTACGTCACGAATTAATAGCAAACACGCACAAATATCGCGATAACCTGCTCCCCTTATCAATCGGCACCCTTATCGCGATATATTGTTAAGTTTTAACCGCTGATACGGTAATGACTAATCGCTGTCAAATGCACCGCCATCATTGTGGTTCACTAAATCTATCGTTGCCGCAGCAGCGAGCATTAGCGGAATATCTCCTTCGTATTTGATTTCAATGCCATAGCTATCGCCTAGGCTAAACCAGCGTTTCGAAACATAAGCTATTTCCTCGCCATCAACACTAAATTGATATTCATGAGACAACAAGTCCCCTTCAATCGTCACTTGTGCTTTAGGTGTAGTTAAGACAAAGCGACTAGTAAACAACGGCCAAAAGCATTTTTTTATTTTGCAGCACTCGCCTGTTGCTAGCGTGATATAAAAAGTTGGTTTCCAAGCGATAAGTTTTTGCTTAATGCGGGCGACTTGAGTTTCATCAGGTAACATAAGGGTGAGCCCTTTTCGGATACTGAAAAAGCCTCCTTTGGCAATAAACGCTAACTGATCATCTTCATCAAAAATTTTAAAGCTGTCTCGAAAAGACAGTAACTTTTGCTTCATGGTATAACGCACAGTATTAATAATCTCCCTATTCTATTGATTGTTGTTCTTGTCAGTTTAGTCACTTGTTTTAGTGGCTTGGTTTAATGGCTTCACTTATTGGCTTGGTTTAGTTCAGTGACTTGAGTACTTGTTTGAGTTCACTTTGAAGCACGACCAGCTGCTGTTCAACCGCTGTCAGTGACTGTTTATCCTGTGTAAGCGTACTCCAATTACTCGCCCATACTTTTTTTAGTTCAATAGCAGCCATTTCTACTTTGGGATCGATTAAAACGCTAAGCTGTTCAATCAAACCAACCTTCACCCAGCCGATGCGCGGCGAGCCAGCAATGGGATCATCATCGTATACCGCTGCAAAAATATTTTGCTCTAGCTCAGCAGTCGCAATAATCAGTTCAAACGCCGCAGTTCTAACGGTTGAATTATGCTCACTTAACTCGAGCCGCCAAGTGTTATAAGCAAAGCCGAGTACGGCAATGAGCAACCCGACAATAGATGTCGCATAATACAATTTCAAACGATCATTCGAGATCATTTTACTTTTACCCCATCATTAGTTTTTTAGCTTTCACCCTGCGGTTATCCAGTGCGAACTCAGCTCCCATTCTGAGCGAAATAAAGTGAACTGCCATAGCAAACAGCTATACCAATAAAATACCTAGGCCAGCAAAGCACAGCACGAGTACAATAACAGGCACTTTTAAGCCTCTTAATAACCATAAGCCAATCAAGGCAATAGCGCCATCAAGCCAGCCGGAAATCGCCGACACCAGCACAGGTTGATAGAAAGCGGCTAACAGTAAACCAACAACGGCGGCATTAACGCCCGACAAACTCCCCGCTATTTTGGGATCAGCGGCATATGCTTGCCAAACTGATTGAAAGGCCAAAATAAGCAAAAAACCCGGTAAAAAAATCGCCAGCGTTGCCGCAATGGCGCCAAGCACAGGGGCGCTTTCTAACATACTCGCCCCTAGGTATGTCGCCAAGGTAAACATTGGCCCTGGTAAAGCTTGCGCCGCTGCGTAGCCAATCAGAAATTCACTTTGTTCAAGTGTGCCAGCGACCGCCTCCTGCAATAGTGGTAGTACGACGTGGCCACCACCAAACACTAAACTTCCTGCCACGTAAAAATCTTTAATGATTTGCACTAATTGGCTACCACCACTGATCGCGACGCCAGCAACAAGCAATACTGAAAAAGCGATAAACACTGGCCAGTTTAATCTTTGACGAGTGGCTGATGCTGTATTTCCCACTGGCGTATCGCTTGCACTAAAAAAGCTGCGACCAATAATCGCGCCACCAATGATTATCACTAGCTGCATTGCTGGTAATGGTGAAAGCACCAAAATGATCGCACTTGCCAATGCCAAGCATTGCTGCCAGCGCTGCTGACAAAAACTCTTGGCCATGGTCGCAATTGCATCAGCCACTACCACTACGGCCAAAAGTTTTAAGCCAGTAACCACACCGATGAAGGTTTGTGAATTCGCAAATTCTAAGCCGACAAAAAAGAGTAATAACATGAGGACAACTGACGGCAGTGTAAATGCAATAAATGCAGTAATCCCACCGAGTACGCCAGCGCGATGACAGCCAATGGCAAAGCCTACTTGGCTAGAGCCCGGGCCAGGCAAAAACTGGCTTAAAGCCACTAAATTACCGAATTCTTGTTGGCTAAGCCATTTGTGTTGTTGCACGAATGCTTGCTGAAAGTAACCAATATGAGCCGCTGGCCCGCCAAAGCTAGTGCAGCCTAAAGTCAAAAATCGGATAAAAATTTCAAATAGTGTTGTCATGACAATTGTCTACTTAATTACGCTATGGTTTTTCTATTGGAGGTTCTTACGACCAGATCAAGGCATTTTCTCATGGCTGAAGGCTTTTTATCATAGCTGAACATACTGACAAGTAAGGAGTTTGCGCAACAGTCTGCACAGCGTGAACTGATAAATTAAATCGGGCATGCCGTTAATGAAACCAATTTTTCACCGCTAGCCACCTGCTGTTGGCCAATTTCAATAAAACCTTGCGCTTGATGAAAAGCAAGCGAAGCTGGGTTTGCTGGCGTTAAATCTATTTCCGCACACAGCCAATGCAGCTGATGTTTGCCAGCGTATGCTTTTATTGCCTGATAAAACTGACTGGCGATACCCATACGGCGAAATGACTCACCAATAACAACTCGGTCAATATACAAAAAGTCCTTAAAGCGCTGCGCAAACCATCGATAATTAATGCTGTCGTAGCACTTACCATCAGTAAAAGCTAAAAGGAACGCCGCCACTTGACCGTCTAATTCAGCAATCCAAAATAATTCCGACGTCGTAGTGAGTAACTCAAGCCTTGCGCTATCCATCGGGCTTAACACCGCAACCGATGCTAAATTTAATGATAAAACGACATCGGCATCTGCCGCCGTTGCAGGGCGAATAATCGGGCTAGACAAAACAAGCTCCTAAGACTACTGATTAAATAACAACAGCCACTATGCGAATAGCGGCTAACCATGGCTAATAACTCTAACACTTCAAATCGTTAAGTCATACATGGCTCAGTGATAAGGATAAGGAATCAAGGCAATGTCAAAGACCAAGACAAAGTCAGGTGACTATTTTCGACCTTTGCTGATCATTGCCATTTGGTTTTGGTCTTTATGTGGTTTAATGCTCAGCGCAATGACGAGACCAGTACATGCCGAGCCCGTGCGCTGGCTAAACGGTGAGGGCTTTAGTGCCAGCGAACAAAAAACGGTAGATACTTGGTTGAATTTCGCAGTAAAAGCCACTCAGCAAAGTTTTGGTGTACTTCCCTTTAATACCATAAATTTTCGCGTTAAGCGCAGTCGTCAACATTCAGAGCCCGTCCCCTGGGGACAAGTTAATCGCATTGATAACTCAATTTTACTGCATATTTCGCCCTATTATGGGCTAACCGCGCTCAAAGATGACTGGACCATTTATCACGAAATCGCTCACCTTTACTTACCCTTCCTAGACGATCACGACACTTGGCTAAGCGAAGGTTTTGCCACTTATGTGCAACATATTACGATGATGCAGGCGAAGGTGTTAACTGAGCAACAAGCATTGGCGAGGATAAACGCCGGGTTTGGTCGTGGTAAAGCCAATACAAGCAAAGCACGAGGGCCACTATTTCGCGTGAGTGACAAGATGCACAGCAAAAGCGCGTACATGCGCGTGTATTGGTCAGGAGCTGCCTATTTTATGGAAGCCGATACCGCTTTGCAAAAGCAGGGGAAAAACTTGGTTGAGATTATTGCCCAATACGCAAAATGTTGCTTAACCATGGATGGTACAGGCCGAGATTTAACCAAAGCTTTAGATCGCATTAGCAACTCTGCCATATTCTCGAAACTTTATCAGACCTATCGCAATCGCGCTGATTTCCCGGTTATCGACGAGTCAGAAACAATAAAGTTACTCAAGTTTTATCAAACGAACCAGCTCGCATTGACGCGCTAAAAAACCTCTGTACGTAACTAAAAAATCAAGTGTTTTATGAGGCTATTTTCTCTGGGTATAACCGTTATCCATTAATCATCATGACAAACTGAAATCTCGCATGTAATATTAGATATGTAATTACATTATTATTTTCAACACAGATAACTTTACAACACTGGTAACTTTACACAATATAACCAAGCTGAGGTTCATATGGCACACAATGACAACGCTATGCTAAACAATGCAAATGAAGACACATCAACAGAGCAGCTATCACTAGCTGAGCAACTGGCCAACGCGCAGCAAGAAATCGCGGATTTAAAGCTGCAGCTACTGTGGATGGAACGCAGCTACGAATAACCTAAGGCTGCGAATAGTGAAGCAGTGACTAGCTAAAAACATAAAACAAAGAAAAGCTAACAAGAAAACTTACAAACTGACTTTCAACAAAGACTTGCTCGCTGAAATGAAGGCAGATAAGTTCCTGTGATTGAATTCACTAACTAACTCACTCATACCAATGAGTGAGTTTTTATGTATTGAAAGCACAGTAAATAGCTAGGTAGCCACCTACCAACTAGTATCGGCAATAATGCTATCTGCGGCTGCTAAATGTGAATAAAGCTGTTGCACAGAGTCAATGTCACCTTTGAAATCGCCCCATGAACCGACTAAACCACTGGCTTGAATATCACGTCGAATGGGCAGTTCGTGGTTAATATCAGCATACATTTCCTGTGCCTGCTCAGTCAGTAAAAACTCAATAAAAGCTTGCGCATTTTGCTTGTTTTTCGCGGCGCTAGTAATTGCTGCACCACTGATATTAACGTGTGTTCCCGCACCTGCTTGCTCTGGCCAGATAACGCCGAGGTTGGCATACACCTCACGATCTTGCTGCGACGCGCTCTGTGACATCATGCCGTAGTAATAACTGTTCGCGATGGCTAAATCACATTTCCCGCTGTTTATATTGCGCAACTGATCGCGATCCCCCCCAGTTGGGCGCATCGCCAAGTTTGCCACGAGTCCTTGCGTCCAACGCTTCGCCGACGCTTGGCCGTGCAAAGCAACAAAGCTTGCTAGCATTGATCGATTGTAAATATGGCTGCCTTTGCGCGTGCAAATACGCCCTTGCCATTGGCTAGCAGTTAAGTCTCGATAACGAGTGATGGATGCCGGGTTAACTTTATCCCTAGCATAGAAAATTGCTCTTGCCCTGATCGACAGGCCATGCCAATAACCTTGTCGGTCTCGCAACGGTGCAGGGACGTGCGTTTTAAGATAAACCGAGTCAATCGGCTGCAACAGCCCAAGCTGTTTCGCTTTTTCTAAACGCGCAACATTTGTTGTCAGTAACACGTCGGCAAAGCTGTTATCACCATCCTTGATTAGGCGGTTTAATAATTTGTCCGCTTTGCCACTCACGACATTCACTTTGATCCCCGTGGCTTGAGAAAAGCGCTCGATAATCGGCGCAATTAATTTGGCTTCGCGAAAAGAATAGACATTAACCGACTCGATCTCTTCGCCATGCGCTTTAACAACAACTAGCGACCACGCTAGCACTGCAGTGAGCAATAACTTCATACAATCAACTTCCAACTTGCGTAACCTAAGCATGAGTAACGGAACATTAGTATCGGAGCCTCAATAAACAAGTACTTTTGTCTTGTGCTCTTTTCTGCCAGTTTTCGCAGCGGCAACTAGCGCTATTGAAAAAACTGACGACATCAAAAATAAACTTTATAACCATGTAAACAAGTGAATGGTTACTACTTTTTGCTCAACGCTCAGGTTCAGTAGATTAAATAAAAACCAAAGCATATTAATGATAACTATTATCATTTACAAGCTGTATTGATTACCTTATTATCCTTTCACCATGATGTCCTGTGACAACCTATCGTTGTCTTCCAGCTAACCTATACCGCAACCCCTATGTTAAAACTGCTTAATCACTACAAGAGTATCCTGCTAACACTAGTAATTGGTGTGGTGATGGCTTGCTCAGCATTTGCAGTGATCAAGTATTATGAACGCCAGCAACTCGCTGATCAGTTTCATGCCAAATTTACCGACAAAGTCACCGGGTTATCGCAAGCGATTATTGCAATTGAGAAAGTGCTAATCGCCAGCCAACAAATGATCGAAGTCTACCCTGCACTAAGCCGTACACAGTTTGCTCAATTGATCAATGAAGAGTTACTCGCCAGTACGGTTATCCAGGGCGTGCAGTGGGCTCCCTTTGTGCCTAACACGAGCATCAAAGCTTTTGAACAACAAATGCAAAGCTCAGGAATATTCGACTACCGCATTCACCATGTAAATAATAAACAGCGCTGTAACAACAGCTCATCTGCGGGTATTTTTGCAATCGCTTATGCCGAACCAGCAGCAACACTAGGGCATGAGTTAGGTTTAGATCTTAGCTCTGACTGTCAACTCAACCATGATATGCAGCAGGCAGTGAATGAGAATCGCATTACCACCAGTCATTTCGCCACAGAGCAAGGAGAAGTGGGTGTACGCTTGTTTGTACCTGTTGTGCAAAAGGAAAGGCACTTGGGCTTTATTGTTGGCCTCGTGATGATCAACCAGCTCGTGGATAGCCTGTGGGGAAACTTGACCCAGTCAGATAACTTCGTACTGACGATGCACAATAAAGTAGCGGGTGATAAAGGTATTACCCTGAATAACCTATACGACTCCCAATGGCTAAATCACTGTGACAAGGCCAACAATTGCGCTGAATCAGCCCCCATTTTCACTGAAACCGCGACGGTGCCATTTGCTAATCAACAATGGTTGTTCAAGTTTAGTCAACAAAATCTAAGCGACAAAGAAAATTACTACGCCTATCTCGCGGCCTTACTACTTATGCTAATTACAGGTGGCTTGGGCTACTACCTGTATACCAATATTAATCGCATTAAATGGGCAAACGCCCTAGTGGAAGAAAAAACGGCCTCGCTAAAGTTTCAGGCAACCCACGATCAACTCACAGGTCTGCTTAATAAAAAATCGCTGTTTGATTACTTGAGCGCGCGTATCGATAGCAGCGAATCATCCACCAGTCCAACATCTTTTAGCGTACTCTTTATCGATTTAGATCACTTCAAGCGCATCAATGACACTATGGGACATATCGTTGGCGATCAAATTCTGCAACAGGTTGCCAAGCGCATCCGCACTAATAGCCGCTCACAAGACTTACTATTTCGCTTTGGTGGTGATGAATTTGTGGTTGTATTACAAAATATCCAAGCACAACAACAAGTCACTGAAGTGGCTCAGCGCTATCTTGACGCATTGAAAAAACCGTACGAATTACACAGCAACCATTACACAATTGGCGCGAGTATTGGCGCAACAACCATTAACAATGCTGACTTTAACCCAGAAGATATCCTGCGAAATGCTGATATTGCGATGTATCAAGCGAAAGATTCTGGCCGTGGTCAGGTCATTTTTTTCCATCATAAAATGTACGATGATGTGGTGCATTTACACCGATTAGAGTTCGACTTAGAGCAAGCGATTCGCGACGACCAATTTGTGCTGTATTACCAACCAATATTTAACAGCACTCAGCAATTAGTGGGCTTTGAGGCACTGGCTCGTTGGCAGCACCCAAGTAAAGGGCTAGTCATGCCATTGGATTTTGTGCCTTTAATTGAGAAAACTAACAAGATAAAAGCGTTTGGTGCATTAATTGCCAAAAAAGCAATTCGCCAATTGGCTAAGCACGTCGACTATTATGGGCAAAACAACTGCCCTTACATCAGTATTAATGTATCGGCATTACAATTGGCGGATAGTGATATTGTCGATCTGATCGCCAAGCAACTTGCGCATTATCAACTGCCCCCGAAATTACTGGCTATCGAGCTAACGGAATCGGCATTGATCAACAATCACCAGCTCGTGCAAACCCATTTGATGCAGTTAAGCGCTATGGGCGTAAAAGTGTATTTAGATGACTTTGGGACGGGTTATTCGTCGCTGTCACTGCTGCAACACTTGCGCATTGACGTATTAAAAATTGATCGGTGTTTTATTGCCGCGTTAGGCGATAAAACCCCCGAAGCTGAGAATTTGGTCAAGGCTATTATTCACATGGCCCAGGCACTGCACATGGAAGTGATTGCCGAAGGTATCGAAGACACCAACGCCATCGCGCAACTTACTCAATTTGGCTGTCACGCTTTTCAAGGTTATTACTTCGCTAAACCGCTTGCTGAGCCGCAACTGGCGAAATTTATGCAGCCGCGGTTGCTGCCCTTAGCACCAACGACGCAGCAAGCGGGCTGATGCTAATGGCCGCAAACAATAACTATTAAGGCAAATGCTCCGTCGCTAAATAATCGCGTGATTGCATTTCCTGCAAGCGGCTTAAACAGCGTTTAAACTCGAACTCTAAACCGCCGTGACTGTATAGATGTTCCATCGCCACTTGAGCCGAAATAATCAATTTGACTTTACGCTCGTAAAACTCATCGACCAACGCGATAAAACGGCGTGCGGCATCATCACAATCGACGTTCATTTGCGTGACATTAGCCATCAGCACAGTGTGATAGAGTTTACTGAGCTCCATATAATCAGCTTGACTGCGGGCACTCTCACACAGTTCACTAAACTCAAAATGCACCACACCGTCTGATTCCTCAATCGTGTTTAGCTCGCGGTGATTAATTTCAATCACTCGCGCTTTTTCACCCGGTTCAACAGATAATTGCTGGAAGTATTGCGCTAAATTGCTGCTTGCTTTCGCGTCGAGTGGGTAATGATAAATTTCAGCTTGTTCTAGGGTACGCAGGCGATAGTCAACGCCGCTGTCAACATTCACCACTTCACAATTCTCGTTAATCAACTTAATGGCAGGTAAAAAGCGAGCCCGTTGCAAACCATTGCGATACAGTTCATCAGGGATAATGTTGGAAGTCGCAACAAGTGCAACGTTATGCGCAAAAAGCTCTTGGAATAAGGTTCCCAAGATCATCGCATCGGTAATATCTGAGACAAAAAACTCATCAAAACAAATAATGCAGGCTTCATTAGCGAAGCGCTTGGCAATAATTTTAAGTGGATCAGATTGCCCAGCCAGTGATTTCATTTCTTCGTGAACGCGGTGCATAAAACGGTGAAAGTGCACCCGCATTTTATTTTCAAAGGGCAAGCAGTCGTAAAAAGTATCCACTAAATAGGTTTTACCACGACCAACCCCGCCCCAAAAATACAAACCTCTAACCTTGTGTTGCTGCTGTTTACCGACCACGCGCTTCCAGCGATTAAGGACTTTTTTAAAGCCAGTGACAGGCAAGGGTTTATTTTGTAAATCATCGAACAAACGCTGGAGGTGTTTCACTGCATTTTCTTGTGCCTCGTCGTATTGAAAATCTTCACGGGTGAGGTCTTGTTGATATTTTTGCAGTGGCGTCAGGTTAATCATGAAGGATAAATTCCAGCTATTACTTTTCGGGGCGTTTACTGGTTCAAGTAGCGTTTATTTTTCACATATTCTCGAGTTAAAAACGCCGCGCGCTTGAAAAACAAAAATTAGCAAACATATTCGCTATATTAGGCCAGCATTAAACGCTATATTTACGTTATTGCTAATGGTTGAATATTCTCACTAATTTTCTACACGAATACAACGAGGAACCTAGATATGACAGTTGTAATAGATATCGCACTTTTGTTAGTTGGCATCGTTATTGGCTTTGTTGGCGGCCGTTACTTATCGGCATCAGCCAAGGAAAACAAAGCACTGGCAGAAAAAGTCAGCAAGGGTGAAGCGGCACTTACGCAATACCAAAACGATGTGGCCGAGCATCTTGACGACTCAGCAAAATTATTAGAGCAAATGAACGTGACTTGTCAAAAAGCGATGAAGCAAATGGAGCAAAGTACCGCCCTATTACAACGCGCAACCCCTACTGACGGTGAAACAATGCCATTCTTCTCACAAGAAACCCAAGAGCAGCTGGCCCAAACCGTTAAACTGCGTCACGAGAAGAAGCCTGATTTTAGCGAAGAAACGGCTAATGAAGCACCGCTTGATTATTCAGGTAACCCTAGTGGCCTATTTGATGATAAGAAACAAAGTGTTACAAATGCCGAATAAGGTTATTTTGAACTAACTCAGCAAGTCTTAGTCTGTATATCGGTATGTACTTAATTCTGGTTAAGGAGTTTTTTTAAGTATGAAAAAATTATCGTTAGTGATCAGCGCCGCACTAATTTCAGGTTCAATAGCATTATCTTCAAGCCCGGCTTACGCCAATCTCCCTATCGTTGTTGAAGGCCAAACACTGCCGAGCTTAGCACCTATGCTTGAGCGTACCACGCCTGCGGTAGTGAGTATTTCGGTTAAGGGTACACATGAAGTGAATCAACGGGTGCCTGATGCTTTCCGATTTTTCTTTGGCAACCCAAGGCGCAACCAGCAACCGCAAGAGCGCCCTTTCCAAGGCTTAGGTTCAGGCGTCATTATCGATGCTGACGAAGGCTATATCGTCACGAATAATCACGTTGTCGAAGAAGCTGACGAAATTTTAGTGACACTAAAAGATGGTCGCCAACTAGAAGCGAAGAAAATTGGCTCTGACGCAGAAAGCGATATCGCCTTACTACAAGTTGAAGACGATAACCTCACCGAAATTAAAATGGCGGATTCAGACAGATTGCGCGTTGGTGATTTCACCGTTGCTATCGGCAGTCCATTTGGCTTAGGCCAAACGGTAACATCAGGTATTGTCAGCGCGTTAGGGCGCAGTGGCCTGAATATTGAAAACTTCGAAGACTTTATTCAAACCGATGCGGCGATCAACAGTGGTAATTCAGGCGGCGCACTGGTGAACTTACACGGTGAGCTAATTGGCATTAACACGGCCATCTTAGGGCCAAACGGCGGTAACGTAGGCATTGGTTTTGCCATTCCAAGCAATATGATGAACAACTTAGTAAATCAAATTGTCGAGTTTGGCGAAGTACGCCGTGGTGTACTCGGGGTTGCAGGGCGCAGCGTTAATGGTGAAATTGTCAAAGCCATGGCACTTGAAACCACACAAGGTGGCTTTGTTGAGCAAGTTGTCGCAGACTCTGCCGCAGCTGAAGCTGGTATCAAAGCGGGCGATGTAATCACCGAAGTTAATGGCAAAATGGTGAAAACGTTTGCGGAATTGCGCGGTAAAATTGGCTCAATTGGCGCTGGTAAAAAGGTGAAGCTAACGGTTATCCGCGATGGTAAGAAGAAGAAGTTTACCGTAAAGCTCAAACAAGCGAACACCGCAAATGTAGAAGCGGCCAGTTTACACCGTATGCTTGAAGGTGCCGAGTTAGACAATAATGCTGATGGCAAAGGTGTCGAAATCACGGAAGTTGAGCGCGACAGTGCAGCAGAAGCCGTGGGCCTCAAAGCCGGCGATATGATCACTGGTGTTAACCGTCAAGACATACGTACGATTGCCGAACTGCGCAACTACCTGAAAGACAACACGGGTGTATTAGCACTTAAAGTGGTTCGCGGTAATCGCGCCATGTATTTGATGATCCGCTAAGTAAGCCGTTTATTTAAATGAAAAAGCGCTGCCCTCCATTGAAGGCAGCGCTTTTTTGTACCTGCTTTTATCGAACTGGCTGAAAGCTTCGTTTACTCTTGATAATTGGCTTTGATATACGCCAATAAATCGCGGTAGCTCTTGCCTGGCTTGTTGTTCGCCTGCTCTTTGGTTGCTTGGCGCACTAATTGACGCAGCTTTTGGCGCTCCATCCCCGGACACAGTGCAAGTAGGTCTTCGACCTCCTGATTACCCCCCGCAATAACCTGTTCTCGCAGTTGCTCAAACTTTTCATGTTGCTTGCTTTGCTGTTGGTGTTTATTGGCGAGCACGTCCATTTCCGCGCGAATCGCATCTACATCCGTCTCGGCCAATAGCTTAGCAACAAAACGACTGTGGCGTTTCAGCGCATCAGGTTTGTTAAGGATTTTATCCCCCAACACCATGGCATCTTGCAGCTCTTCATTAAGTGGCAGTTTATTGCGCTTTGCTTTAGGTAAGCGAATAATAGTTAACGCCAAATCTTGCAACTCGTGCATGTAACGTTTGACATCCGTTTTACTTACATAATCTTCATCGAATTCGTCGATATCGTGGTCTAAGTGGTGCATAATGATCACAAATCAAAGTCAGTTTCCCGCTATTATACAGCAAATGTACAACAAACACTCTTAGGGCAACGCTTAACTTAGGCGTAACCACTCGCCAGCACCTCATCGGAAGCAAATCATGAAAGAAGTCGATAGCATTAACACCCAAATTGAACATGTCAAAGGTCGCGTTGAAAACGCGCTTACCCTCGCCAAACAACTTGGCGCAGACAACGCTGAAGTCGCTTTGAGTCGCCAGCAAGGGTTAAGCGTTAACACCCGTATGGGCGAAGTTGAAAATGTTGAATTTACCAATGATGGTGCGCTGGGCATTACCGTTTATAAAGATGGCCGAAAAGGCAGCGCTTCGACGGCTGATTTATCAGAAGAAGCATTGCAAAACGCAATAAAAGCGGCGGTTGATATCGCTAAATATACTTCTGTGGATGATTGCTCAGGCTTGGCCGATAAAGATCGCCTTGCCATGGCACCTGCTGATTTAGATTTATATCACCCTAAAGCGCTCACCACTGAAGCCGCGATCGATATTGCCAAGCAATGTGAAGACGCTGCTTTAGCAAGTGACGCACGCATTACCAACTCAGACGGTGCAACCCTTGCCAGTTTTGAAGGCTTTAAAGTGTACGGCAATAGCCATGGTCAATTAGTGGGTTACCCGAGCACGCGCCACAGCTTGAGCTGTGTGAGCATTGCTTCTGACGGTGATGATATGCAGCGCGATTATGCCTACACCGTAAACCGTGATTTTTCGCTATTAGACGCGCCAGAAATGGTTGGCCAACAAGCGGCTAGTGAAGTTATCTCAAGACTTCACGCTCAGAAAATTAGCACGCAGAAAGTGCCTGTTATGTTTAGAGCGGATATTGCCAATACCATTTTTGGTCACTTTATCGCGGCCATTAGTGGCGGCAATTTATACCGTAAATCATCTTTCTTACTCGATGCTTTGGGGCAACCCATTTTCCCTGAACACCTGACCATTAGCGAACGCCCTCAATTAGCAAAAGCATTGGCGAGTAGCAGTTTTGATGCAGAAGGCGTGGCGACCATAGATCGCGACATTATCAATAAAGGTCAACTGGAAACTTACCTGTTAACCAGTTATTCCGCACGTAAACTGGGCTTGCAAACGACTGGGCACGCTGGCGGTATTCACAACTGGCTGGTGACCGCGAATGGCGGTGATTTTGACGCTATGCTTAACCAGCTTGGTACTGGCTTATTGGTGACTGAATTAATGGGCCAAGGGGTAAATGTGGTCACTGGTGATTATTCACGTGGTGCCGCAGGTTTCTGGGTAGAAAACGGTAAAATTGCTTACCCGGTATCAGAGATTACCATCGCAGGTAAGCTGCAAGATATGTTTAAGGGCATTGTGTCGATTGGCACAGACACGGATATGCGCGGTAGCATTCGCACAGGCTCGTTGTTAATCGAAGAGATGCAAGTGGCAGGTAACTAAGCTACTCCTTTATGGAAACTGGGGTCATGAAAGCTAGGGTTATGAAAACTGGGGTTCAGTAAGCAAGTGTCCAGCAGGCAAGAGCTCTGAAACCAGAGCTCAGTAAATAAGCTGAGTAACTTCGTAAAACGAAAAGAGCGCTAAGCAATGCTTAGCGCTCTTTCTCTACTATATGCAGACTCGTATTAGGATAACAACAAGGTTGCGGTACCTAAAAACGCAAAAATCCCCACCACATCAGTAATCGTCGTTAAAATCACACTGCCAGCCAATGCGGGATCAATGTGCATGCGTTTGAGCATCAATGGAATAGTTACCCCGGCAATACCTGCGGCGGTTAGATTCATGAGCATGGCAAAGGCGATAATGCCACCAAGCGTCAGATCTTGTTTCCACACCGCGACAACCGTGGCTATTAAGAACGCCCAAATTAGGCCATTGAGAAAACCAACCGCAAGCTCTTTGTAAAGCAGGGAACGGGCGTTACTGTCACCGACATGGCCGAGCGCAATACCGCGAATAACCAGAGTTAACGTTTGATTACCTGCGACACCGCCCATACTCGGTACCAGTGAGTTTAATACCGCTAAAATGGCCAATTGGCTAAACAAGCCTTCAAACATGCTAGTAACGGCTACTGCCAGTAATGCGGTGATCAAATTCACGCCCAACCACACGGAGCGTTGGCGCGTACTTTTGATGACGGGCGCAAACGTATCGGCCTCATCGTCAAGACCCGCCATACTCATCATCGAGTGTTCGGCTTCTTCACGAATAATATCAATAACATCGTCGATGGTAATACGACCGAGCAAACGCCCTTCTTCGTCAACAACAGGGGCGGATAGCCAGTCATAGCGCTCAAACAGCGCCGCGACATCATTTTCTGGCATATCTGGAGCAACGGCTTCGATATCGGCGTCGATAAGGTTAGAAACCACGGTTTCCGGCTTTGAGGTGACAATTGCCGAAAGGGAAACAGAGCCAATAAAGCGATCATGACGATCAACCACGTAAAAACTATCGGTGGCTTCTGGCAGTTCACCTTTAAGGCGCAAATAACGCAATACCACATCAACCGATACGTCTGGACGAATGGTGATGGTATCGGTATTCATAATACCGCCAGCGGTATCTTCTTCAAAAGATAGCGCGGTTTCTACCCTCGCCCGATCTTGCGTATCCATGCTTTGCAGCACTTTTTGATAGACGCTGTCAGGCAGTGTACGCAGTACTTCCGCTAGGTCATCAACATCCATGCCTTCAGCAACTTCAGCTACCTTCTCAGGTCGCATGCTTTTGAGAATGCCTTTGCGCACCTCTTCATTGAGCTCTTCGAGCACTTCACCTTGATGATCAGGATCGATAAGCTGCCACAGGACAGGACGGCTTTTAACCGTAGAGGATTCGAGAATAAGTGCTAAATCGTAAGCGGGTAGTTGTTGCAGTAGTTTGCGAACATAAACAAACATACCACTACCAAGGGCTTCGTTTACCTCTTGCAGTCGTTGTTGATTATATTCTTGTTCTGATATTTCCGGCATAACTCACCCTGCGCCGACTGATTGACTGACTAACTGAGACATTGACGATATCGATGTCGCGAGTAACGATAAGTATGCTGCTAGTGGTTTAACGTTTGATGACAAGCTGACATCAATTTAAGCCGCGTAACACTTGTTACTGCATTGCCAGCCAGTGTATATGAGTTACCGTTATTTTTCAGCTTTTTATTGCGCTAAGCGTAGGATTTTTCAACCTTATTCAGCTTCGTCAAAGCGCTGGTTGATGAGTTCACAGATACTTGCCAACGCCTGCTCAGCATCTTCGCCTTCGGCACTGACAGTAACGACTTTTCCCTGGCCGCCAGCGAGCAGCATCAGCGCCATAATGCTACTGGCATCGGCTTGGTTGTCGTCAAGCGATAAGGTTATTTGTGCACTAAAGCGTTGACTGAGCTGTGCAAGCTTAGTAGCGGCACGCGCGTGCAGGCCAAGTTTATTAATGATTTCAATATCTTTGGATACGCTTGCCATGTGACTTCCCGATCTAAAACTAGGCTAAATTTAGGTGCTTTTGATGTCGATATCACGATGACGCGATTGCACATCTTCGCGTTCTTTACGGAAGTTGCCAGCCAGCAATTCAGCAATGTATACCGAGCGGTGTTTCCCCCCAGTACAGCCAATCGCAATCGTGACGTAACTGCGGTTGTTGCGCTCAAGATGAGGTAACCAAGTCATCAGAAAGCTGTTAATTTGCCACACAAACTTAGTAACAATTGGCTGGCTCGCCAGAAAATCTCGCACGGATTGATCTAAGCCGGTTTGCGTTTTCAATTCTTTGTCCCAAAATGGATTCGGCAAAAAACGGGCATCAAATACATAGTCAGCATCCGCTGGAATACCGTGCTTAAAGCCAAACGACTCAAACACCAAGACCATAGCACCGGTTTTTTTACCGAGAATACGCTCTCTGACTAAATCCGCCAATTGATGCGGTGACAATTGACTCGTGTTCATGTACAAGTCAGCTCGCGTTGAGACGGGCTCTAACAGTTTTTTCTCTAACTCAAGCGCCTGGTCAAGGGCAATATTTTGTCTGATCAAGGGGTGCAAACGGCGCGTTTCGCTAAAGCGGCGAATTAAGTCATTATCGTTGGCATCGAGATACAATATGGTCAGCTCTACCGCCGCTGGCAGGTAGTCTAAAATCTCGTGAACGTCTTTTGGCTCGGCAGGTAGGTTGCGAACATCCAGTGAAACTCCCACGTTTTCATACTCATTGATTACTGTATGAGTCAAGGCAGGCAATAGGTTTACGGGAATGTTGTCGACGCAGTAATAGCCTAAATCTTCCAGTACTCTGAGCGCAACAGACTTACCAGAGCCAGAGCGGCCACTGACGATAATGAGTTTCATAGTGTTTTCGCTTGTCGTTATTCCGCTTGCTTGATCAATTCGTAAAGCTCGTGATTAGTAGTGCATTTGCGAATTTTTTTATTCATTTGTTTGTTGCTAAGCAGTTTAGCAATACTTTGTAATGTGGATAAATGATCTTTACAGCAATCTTCTGGCACAAACAGGGCGACAAAGATATCTACCGCGCGATTATCAATCGCATCAAACGCCACTGGCTGTTCAGTGGTCATCAGCACGGCAACCACGTGATTCGTACCATTTAAGCGGCCATGTGGAATAGCAATACCATTGCCAATACCTGTACTGCCCATTTTTTCCCGTGCTAATAGGCTTTGTAGTAGCTCGAATGATGAGTGCTCAGGAATATGGTGGGTGGCAATATTACAAATATGCTCGAGGATTTTCTTTTTACTGGATAATGGGACTGCACAGGATGTGCAGTCCTCGGTTAGTATATCTTGCAGCTTCATAGTTAGTGCTGAGTGATTTTTCCTTTGTATTTAAGGATTTGACGGTCAAGTTTATCAATGAGCGAGTCGATTGACGCGTACATGTCTTGATTCTGGGCTGAGGCGTGTACCTCAGTGCCATTGAGGTGAACGGTTGCCTCGGCTTTTTGATTAAATTTTTCAACGGTAAGAACGACGTACACATTATTGATGTGGTCAAAATGTCGCTCCAGCTTTGCAAACTTGGTGTTAACGAAATCGCGTAATGAATCTGTCACTTCTACGTGGTGGCCTGATAAATTAATTTGCATAAGCTATTTTCCTCATTGCTTGAATACTTATAGTAAACTTTTTCGTTGATTTGACGGTGGAATAGATAAGGATTCTCGATACTTAGCTATAGTCCGTCGCGCCACATTAATCCCTTGCTCTGCTAATAGTTCCGCCATTTTGCTATCACTTAATGGTTTTGCTGGAGTTTCTGCTGAGACAAGCTTCTTGATTAATGCTCTGATAGCAGTAGATGAACATTCCCCCCCATTTTCCGTACTAACATGACTGGAAAAGAAGTACTTCAACTCGAAGATACCTCTTGGTGTGTGCATGAACTTTTGCGTGGTAACACGCGATATGGTTGACTCATGCATATCAACCGCTTCTGCGATGTCGTTCAACACCATCGGGCGCATCGCTTCTGGCCCGTATTCAAAAAAGCCCTGCTGACGCTGAACAATACAGTTTGACACTTTCAGGAGCGTTTCGTTGCGACTTTCTAAACTTTTAATAAACCACTTGGCTTCTTGCAGGTTTGAACGAATAAATTGATTATCATCCGATGACTTCATACTTTTGGTCATCGCTGCGTATTGCTGATTAATGGAGAGTCTTGGTGCAGTACTTGGATTAAGCTCTACCACCCAGCGGCCATTTTTCTTTTCCACAGAAACATCAGGGATCACATATTGATCATCACTTTGCACCACAGCATCACCCGGTCTTGGGTTTAACGACTGAATTAGGCGCAATGCTTCACGCAGCTGGTCTTCCTTGAGCTTGGTTTTTCGCATTATTTGACGATAGTCACGATTCCCCAATAAATCAATGTGTTCACTGATGATCAGCTTACTTTCCGCTAAATAGGGGGTGTCGTTATCAAATTGGTTAAGCTGAATAAGCAAGCATTCGGGAATTGAGCGCGCGGCAACCCCGATAGGGTCAAACATATTAACGCGCTTTAGCACGGCTTCCACTTCGTCTAGCTCTACGTCTTCTAGACCCAGGCTTTCTAAAATATCTTCGGCAGAAACCGTCAGATAACCCGCATCGTCTACGGCATCGATAATCGCAAGCGCAATGGCTTCATCGGTTTCACTGAACGGGGTAAGCTCCATTTGCCAGCGCAAATGATCTTGAATTGAGTCTGACGTTTCCCCTTGGTACGTGTAGTCATCACTACCGCCTGTACCAATACCAGAACTACTGACACCAGCACTAAAAGACTCGTCCCAAGTCGAATCGATACTTAACTCTTCAGGAATGTCATTCTTTTCCATCGCTTCCGTCGTGCTAACTTCGTCGGCAGTGGGCATGGCATCTTCCGAGCCGTCAGTCGCTGGCTGCTCACCGGTTACCGATGCAGAATACGCTTCTTCGATAGACTGATTATCACTGGTTTCTGTTGATGACGAGCTAGACTCATCCACTTCGAGTAACGGATTACTTTCGAGCGCTTCTTGAATCTCTTGTTGAAGGTCTAATGTTGATAATTGTAATAACTTGATGGCCTGCTGTAATTGCGGCGTCATCGTAAGTTGTTGACCAATTTTTAACTGCAGTGATGGACGCATTTAAGTCTAACGTTTTCCTTTTTTTATTGTCTTTGCTTGTTACTTGTATACAACAAACAAAGTGCTGCTGTGTTAACTATAGCGTGAATTGCTCGCCCAGGTATACATCTCGGACTTGTTGATTCGACAAAATTTGTTCTGAATCACCTTCTGCGATTAATTCACCGTGACTCACAATATACGCATGCTCACATACATCGAGTGTTTCACGCACGTTGTGGTCAGTGATCAAAACCCCAATACCACGTTGCTTCAAATGCAAAATAATCTTTTTAATGTCGCCAACCGAAATTGGGTCAACCCCAGCAAACGGCTCATCCAACAAGATAAACAGCGGATCAGCGGCAAGCGCGCGAGCGATTTCAACACGACGGCGTTCACCGCCCGATAAACTCATGCCCGTATTATCTCTAATATGGCCGATATTGAATTCTTCAATCAGTAATTCGAGTTTTTCTTCCCGTTCAACGTCTGACAAATCTTTGCGGGTTTGCAAAATCGCCATAATATTTTGGTAAACCGTAAGCTTGCGAAAAATAGAAGCTTCTTGTGGCAAGTAGCCAATACCGCGGCGCGCACGCTCGTGCATAGGCAACAAGGTAAGCTCATCACTGCCTAAGGTAATTTCGCCACTGTCATTTGGCACTAACCCCACAATCATGTAAAACGAAGTCGTTTTACCCGCGCCATTGGGGCCAAGCAAACCGACGATTTGCCCGGTACTGACCGACAAACTGACATTTTTAACGACCTGACGACCTTTATAAGCTTTGGCTAAACCCGATGCCGTTAAGGTTACTTCTTTTGTCATCAATTATTTTCACTTTTTACTTTGGGTTTGAGGATAGTCGTTACTGACTGATTATTACCACCTTCCGCTGCTAATTGCTCAGTCAGGGTGTTGTAAACAATCTTTTCACCACTCACTTCACTTCCTGCTTGGGTCATTAGCGCATTGCCAGAAATGGTAATGGTGTAAATGAGTGGCTCGTATCTGATTTCATTGGCTTGCAGGCGAATCTTACTACCATCTTCAAGCAGCTGCTCGAAAGTTGCCGGTTGGCCTTTAGCCACATAGGTTCGTACGTCTTGATCTTTTTGGCTATATACCTGCACCAAATCGGCATTAATCTTGAGCGAGCCTTGAGTGATAACCACGTTGTCTAAGTAACTGGCGATCTTATTTTTCAAGTCACCTGCTTGGCGACCAGCAGAAATGTGGATTTCTTGGTCAAGATCAATTTTGGCGGCCAGCACAGACGTGCTCAATGTCGCAGCAAGCGCTAGACTAGCTAGCAGCTTTTTTATAAATAGTTTGTACATGCTCGGTTAGTGTCATTTGTTTGGTGTTTAAATCTATAATCAGCCCAGAGCCATACATAGTAAAGTCTTTTCCTTGGATCAATATGGTTTGATCTGAGCTAATAATGTTCGTGTTTAAGTCAAGTTCAAGATACTTACAGTGTATCTCTTGAATTAAACTGTCTGGCTCGGTTGCCGTCAATGTGACGCGATTTTTTAATACTACGCGATTATTGTTGTAGAGCGTGCCTTCCAACGCTGCTAACTGCCATGGCGCAGAGTCATCTTTTGGATATAGCGTGTAATTGGGTTGCTCAAAGTAAGTAAATGCCAACTCTGCATAATGTTCCATGCGCTCTGCGATCACGTGGTGAGAGAGCTGGCCAGTATCGCTATAAATGTCGCTGTTTAATGCCTCAGCGATAAAGTCAGGGACCAACTCAGCTTCAACAACGTCTGGGTCTTGTTGATTTGCTTGTCGCCACTGCACCACGCCATAAGCCATTAGGCTAAATGCAAAGGCGATCAGTGCCAAGCCGTACAGTCGGTTCATACACTCGCGCCTTTGGCACTCGATAAAGTGTTTTGGCTGAGCATAATCAAATCACACAATTCACGAACGGCGCCAAATCCACCTAAGGTGTAAGTGCAATAGTCAGCTTTGGCCAGTACTGCCGGATGCGCATCTTTAACAGCCACGCCCAAAGCGGCATACTCGATACAGGGTAAATCAGCCATGTCATCGCCAATATACGCCACTTGCTCAGCAGATATCGACAGCTCACTCATTAATGCCTGCATTTCAGGCAGTTTATCTTCTTTGCCTTGAATAATATGGCTAATGTTGAGCGCCTTCATACGGTCGTTGACGATACGCGAATTTCTCCCCGTAATAATGGCAACGGTCACACCTGAGGCAATTAACGCTTTCACGCCATAGCCATCTTTGGTGTGAAAAGCTTTTAGTTCTTCCCCTTGATTGCCAAGATAAATTCGCCCATCGGAAAACACGCCATCAACATCGCAAACTAACAACTTAATGTCACTGGCGCTATTCATTACGCGCTCAGCAACAGGGCCGTAAAAGGTAGTCACTTGCTCGCCTGTTGTTTGTGTTTCGTTCGTCAATGCCATTACAGCACTCCAGATTTTAACAGATCTTGTAAGTTAAGGGCGCCCACTGGCTGATTGTGCTCATCGACAACAATCAAACCATTAATTTTTTTCTCTTCCATGACATTCAGCGCCTCAGCCGCAAGCAGCTCCGCTTGCGCGGTCGTTGGTGTTTGAGTCATCACAGAGACAATGTTATCGCTGTGGATATCAACCTTGCCTTCGAGAATTCGGCGTAAATCACCGTCGGTAAAAATACCAGCAAGTTTGCCATCAGCGGCGCACACCGCCGTCATCCCTAAGCCCTTTTCACTCATTTCCACGAGCGCGTCTTTGATCAAGGCGTCAGTCGACACCACCGGCAGGCGATCACCCGTGTGCATGATATCACTCAATCGCAGTAGCAAGCGTTTACCTAAGCTACCGCCTGGGTGTGATAATGCAAAATCATCGGCAGTAAATCCTCTCGCATTGAGTAGTGCCACGGCAATGGCATCTCCCATGACTAAAGTAGCGGTAGTGCTTGATGTTGGCGCTAAGCCAAGTGGACACGCTTCTTGCTCCACTTTTACGCAAACGTGATGTTCAGCCAGCGTTGCCAGCGTTGATTGCGGGTTGCCCGTCATGGCAATCAAGGGGGTGCCAATGCGTTTGATCACCGGAATGATCGCCAGCAATTCCCCCGTTTCACCGGAATTTGAAATCGCTAAGACAACATCTTTTTCGCTGATCATCCCTAAATCACCATGGCTTGCTTCGCCTGGGTGAACAAAAAAAGCAGGGGTTCCGGTACTGGCCAAGGTGGCAGCTATCTTACCGCCAATATGACCCGACTTCCCCATACCAACCACAACCACCTTGCCGCAGCAATCGAACATGGCTTGGCATGCATTCGCAAAACCTTGGTCTAGGTATTGTTTTAGACCCTGTACCGCGGCTAACTCAGTTTCTAGTACCTTGTTGCCGAGGGAGATAAAATTTTCAGAATTCATCGCAATAAAAAACCTGCTGTCGCCATTGCCGATTAGCCAACTTGGCTAAACAAAATCACTTGGTACAAAATAAAGGCAAAAAACAGTGTTGCCCCTTTGAGCCGAGTAATGCGAAACGCACCTTTTTGTCGGCTAAAGCAAAGGAAAAACAACAATAACGTGATGCCCAGCATATAGGGCGCATCACGGCTTGCCGCCTCAGCGTCTATCGCCCCTGGGGCAATAATGCCCGGCAGCGATAACACCGCCAAAATATTAAAAATATTAGAGCCAATGATATTACCTAGTGCCAAATCGTCTTCTTTTTTAATCAAGCTCATCATGCTGGCAGCAAGCTCTGGCAAGCTAGTGCCGATAGCGATAATGGTTAGTCCTATCACCAAATCACTGACCCCGAAGGCTTTGGCAATAAAGGCCGCAGAATCAACCAAATAACTAGCACTTAACGGCAGTAAAATCATACCCGCAGCTAACCACAGAAACGCCATTTTGTTGCTGGTGGCTTCGGGTACTTCCGCTTCAGCTTCAACAATCATAGGATCATCGACTGGGTTAGCCTTCGCTCTGCGCAGCGTGATCACCAGTAAAGTAGCGATATAAACAAAAAAACCAACCATTAAGATACTGCCTTCAACCAAGCTAAGCTCCAAGTTGAATAGCATCAAAAAGGCAACAAATGTGATGCCCAGTGTGATTGGCAACTCGCGCTTGATTGTCGAAGAAGACACTTGCAGAGGCTTGAGCAGTGCGGTTAAGCCAAGTACTAAAGCGATATTCGTAATGTTAGAGCCAATGGCATTCCCAATAGCGGTATTTGCTTTGTCGTCGAGCGACGCGGTTGCTGCAACCATCATTTCTGGCGCTGACGATCCCATCGCGACAATCGTTAAGCCGATAATCATTGGCGATACACCAAAATTTCGGGCAACCGACGAGGCACCATAAACAAATTTATCTGCGCTCCACACAAGGACAATAAGCGAGATAACTAATATCAATACTTGCAATAACATTTACTACTCCTGATCTATGGGTAAATTGTCGCTGTTAAGCAAATAAAAAAAAAGAGGAAAATGAATTTACCCCGCAATTCGACCATGAATTGCTGCTTTTTTACGCAAACAGAGTCAACTGCAGAAGAAAGAGCCTCAAACCGCACGCAAACACTTAGCGTAAGCCTTTCCCATAAAGAGCTAATTGGAAACACTTATACACATTTATTCTGTAAAAATTTGTCAAATACAGATGAACAATGTTAGCTGCTAGGGTAACATTCGCCACTTATATTCCTGTTAAATTGGTGTAAAGACCGTTAATGCCCGAGACCTTGGTTGAAATTAAAAACGTCACTTTTAAGCGTGACGAAAGGACGATTTACGACAACATCAGTTTGTCTATCCCAAAAGGAAAAGTAACTGCAATTATGGGGCCTAGTGGTATAGGAAAAACCACATTATTGCGTTTGATTGGTGGCCAGCTTAAACCTGAAAGTGGGCAAATCCTGTTCGACAACCACAATATTCCAACGTTGGGGCGAAATGCCCTGTACGATGTGCGCAAGCGGATGAGCATGTTGTTCCAAAGTGGCGCATTGTTCAGTGAGATGTCGGTATTCGACAATATTGCTTTTCCGATTCGCGAGCACACTAAGCTACCAGAGCACATCATTGAAAAAATGGTGCTCATGAAGCTTCAGGCAGTTGGCTTGCGCGGTGCTCGTCACTTAAAGCCTAGTGAATTATCTGGCGGGATGGCGCGGCGCGCGGCGTTAGCGCGTGCAATTGCCCTTGATCCTGAGTTGATCATGTATGACGAGCCATTTGCTGGCCAAGACCCTATTTCAATGGGGGTCATTGTCCGTCTTATTAAAGCGTTAAACGACGCGGCTGGTTTAACCTCAATCGTGGTTTCGCACGATGTACCAGAAGTGATGAGTATCGCAGATTATATTTACATTATCGCCGAGCAAAAAATTATCGGTCACGGAACACCAGAGCAAATTCACCAGCAGTCTTCGCCGCTGGTTAAACAGTTCGTGCAAGGGGAGTCAGATGGGCCTGTGCCGTTTCATTTTAATGCACCGCCGATGTCTGCTGAAATATTGCGAGGCCAAGGTTAAATTATGCAAGCTATTTCTAAATTAGGACGCAGCACCATAGCCATGATTGCTGGCCTAGGCAAAGCCGTGATGATGCTGTTCTCTGCTATTGTTCAAGTGCCAAACCCGCGCAAGGGTTTTCCGCTGCTAGTGAACCAGCTCCATGCGGTTGGCGTTTTATCGCTTATCATTATCGTCGTATCAGGCACTTTTATCGGCATGGTACTGGCGTTGCAAGGCTACACCATTTTGGTGGGTTATGGCGCAGAAGCGAGTTTAGGGCCGATGGTGGCACTATCGCTGTTACGTGAATTAGGCCCAGTCGTTGCGGCTTTGTTATTTGCTGGCCGCGCTGGCTCAGCGCTGACGGCAGAAATTGGCTTGATGAAAGCAACCGAACAGTTATCTAGCATGGAGATGATGGCTGTCGACCCGCTACGCCGCGTGATTGCACCGCGTTTTTGGGCTGGCTTTATCAGTCTGCCACTGCTCGCTGGCATATTTTCGATGGTCGGTATTTTAGGAGCGCATTTAGTCGGTGTTGATTGGCTAGGTGTTGATGGCGGTACGTTCTGGTCAGTAATGCAGGCGCAAGTTGATTTTGAAAAAGATGTGCTTAACGGCATTATCAAAAGCTTAGTGTTCGCGTTTGTGGTGACTTGGATCGCGGTCTACAAGGGCTACGCTTGTGAGCCAACTTCCGAAGGTATTAGCCGGGCAACAACGGCCACGGTAGTGCAATCATCACTACTTGTTTTAGGTTTAGATTTTATTTTAACGGCACTGATGTTCGCTCGTTAATCATTTGAAAGTATTTGTAATAGTTAGGTGAAAGACATGACGTCTAAAAAATTAGAATTAACCGTTGGTTTCTTTGTGGCACTTGGCTTAGCTGCCCTGCTAGCACTTGCCCTTAAAGTTGCTGATTCCGGCATTTCAGGCAATGGCCAAACCTACGAGTTATATGCAAAGTTTGACAATATTGGCGGCTTGAAAGTGCGCTCGCCAATAAAAATCGGTGGCGTTGTTATTGGCCGCGTCAGCAATATTGCACTGGATGACGAAGACTTTACCCCGATTGTCACACTTGAGATTTTCTCCGAGTACCAAGGCTTCTCAGAAGCGACCTCAGTGTCGATTTTGACTGCAGGTTTACTTGGCGAGCAATATTTGGGCTTAGATCCCGGCTTTGTTGATGAGTCTGTCGACACTTTAGTACCGGGTGACTTTATCGAAGACACCAAACCAGCACTTGTGTTAGAAGAGTTAATTGGTCAATTTTTATTTAGTCAGGGGAGCGACGATTAAATGAGAAACATCATCCAAGCTATACAAACAATGCCAAAGGCGCTGCTATTTACCGCGCTACTATTTACTGCCAACGCACATGCGGATATCAGTAAAACAGATCCTTACGCCATGATTCAGCAAGTGGCTGACATCACCTTCAAGCGTGTTAAAGACGAACAGGCAGCCATTCGCAGCAACCCGAATTTATTAAAAAAGGTCGTGCGCGAAGAACTCCTACCATACGTTGATTACCGCTATGCTGCTTACAAGGTGATCGGCAAGAATTTAAAGAAAACCACTGAGCAAGAACGCAAAGCATTTGTTCCTGTGTTCAGAGACTATCTAGTCACTTCGTATGCACAAGTATTTACCCTATACAACGATCAAACGGTTGAGTTTGAAGCCGGTCGAAAACTCGATAAACAGAAAATAGTTGCGGTTAAAACGCGTGTATTACAACCGGGCGGTGAGCCCATTGATATTTCATTCAAAGTGCGTAAAAACCGCAAAAAGAATGAATGGAAAGCGTTTGATATGATCGCTGAAGGCATCAGCCTGCTCGACAGTAAACAAGCAGAGTTAAGCAGTATTATTCGCCAAAAAGGCTTACCGCACGTTACCGAAATGTTGAAGGAAAAAGCTGAGCGTGATGTAGTCTTCAAACAAGGCGAGCCGTAATAAAAATGCTGACTATAGAGATCAAGGATCAGGTTGCCCAGCTCAACGGGCAACTGACCAGTGCGGCAGTCGCCGCACTGAAAAATAAAGCCCATCGCAACATTGTAAAAAGCAAGCACATGGTTGTTAGCCTAAAGCACATCAATGATGTTGATACCGCGGGCCTTGCTTGGCTTTTGTTTTTAGTTGAACAAGCCAAGCGCCACAATTGCCAGTTATCGTTTGCAGACTTACCTCAAGATTTATTAAAATTGGCACAACTTAGCGATGTTGATCAGTTATTATCATCGCCCAGCCAATAAATCAGTAGGAGAGGCTTTTGGAAATTTCAGAAATCGAACAACTTATTAACGACGCTATCGAACTTGATGAGTTGCACGTCGCATTTGACGGCTCTCAGTGCAAGGTCATCGCTGTTGCAGAAGTTTTCGCCGAACTAAGTCGCGTTAAAAAACAGCAAGCTATTGCAAAACCGCTAGCTGTTGCCATTAACGATGGCCGTATTCATGCCCTGACCGTTAAAACTTTCACGCCTGAGCAGTGGAAGAAAGACAAAATGTTTAACCTGCCACTCTAGGCACCAGCAAAACCAGATTTGACGAATCTGGCAAAAGTAAGCCTGATAGCAATAAGCCTAGAATCAATAAACGTATACTCAATAACTCATTAGCACAGAATAGAAATAGCACCTTGGATTCATTTAAAATAAACGGCGGTAACCGATTACACGGCGAAGTTACCATTTCTGGCGCAAAGAACGCTGCCCTGCCGATTTTGATGGCGGCGATCTTAACCGACCAAAAAGTTCAAATCAGCAATGTACCTCGCCTAAACGACATTAATACCACCATTAAGCTACTCGAGCAGCTCGGTGCCAAAGTTAGCTGGCAAGCAGCAAATACGCTTGAAATTACCGCAGGTTCAATTGATCAGCACGTTGCTTCATACGAGCTGGTCAAAACGATGCGTGCTTCTATTTTGGTGCTTGGCCCACTATTAGCTAAATTTGGTCATGCTGAAGTCTCACTGCCCGGCGGTTGTGCCATTGGCGCTCGTCCTGTTGATTTGCATATCCAAGGCTTAAAACAAATGGGCGCGACAATCGACGTTGAGCAAGGTTATATCAAAGCAAAAATCGATGGCCGCTTGCAAGGTGCCACCATTTTTATGGATACCGTCAGTGTCACAGGCACTGAAAACCTGATGATGGCCGCTGCGCTTGCAGAAGGCACAACGATTATTGAAAACGCTGCTCGCGAGCCAGAAATTGTTGATTTAGCAGAATTCCTCAATGCCATGGGCGCAAAAGTTGCTGGTGCCGGTACAGATACACTCACCATTGAAGGCGTTACCAGTTTAGCTAGCACTGAACACAGTGTGATGGCTGACCGTATTGAAACAGGCACTTTCTTAGTCGCCGCAGCGGTTACGCAAGGGCATATCAAGTGTTTAAATGCCGAGCCTAAAGCTTTAGATGCGGTCATTAGCAAGCTACAAGAAGCTGGCGCTCAAGTGACGACAGGCGATGACTGGATTGAGTTGGAAATGACAACTCGGCCGACCGCAGTCAATGTGAAAACTGCACCTCACCCAGCCTTCCCAACTGACATGCAGGCTCAGTTTGTCACGCTAAATGTGCTTGCTCAAGGCTCGGCTCATGTGACCGAAACCATTTTTGAAAACCGCTTTATGCACGTACCTGAATTGCAGCGCATGGGGGCAAATATCGCATTGGAAGGCAATACTGCCATTACCACAGGCGTTGAACAGCTCAACGGTGCGCAAGTTATGGCGACAGACCTTCGCGCATCGGCAAGTTTGGTTATCGCGGGCTTGGTCGCCACGAGCGAAACACAGGTTGATCGCATTTACCACATTGACCGTGGATATCAGCACATTGAAGACAAGCTGCAAGCATTAGGTGCCGACATCACCCGCGTTAAGACCTCGTAGCAAGTAAGTTCACGTATGTTTGAGGCCAGCTTTTGCTGGCCTTTTTCATGCCTTGCTCACGAACAACTGACGTACAGACTTAACGCACATTAACGAAAATTGAGGCAAAAAACTCAGGTAAGTATCTAGGGCATAGTTTTAATAAAACTGTGATAAGCATTTTGCCCCTTCACTAGCCAACCTGGCACAGACTCTCCCGTGCCAGCAAGTTGAATATGCGGGTGATGACGAATCACTCTCGCCAACATTTGCTCTTGATCTTGTTCGATATCGACAAACAACACATGCTTACCGCGCTTGAGTACTTCTTGGAAGCGTTCGAAGTGAACGTTATTACGCTGAATACCAATAAAGCCACCTTCCCAAGTACAGAAGCCCAACACCACCACAGCCAGTAATACAAATGGTAGCCAACCAGCAGCGGAATTTGTCCACCCCATGTAATAGGCGATGATCAGTGTCAGTGCTGCACCTATAACACCGACAATCGCACCGATTTCTGTCGAATGTACCACGTCTTTTTTCAATACCGATTCGACTTCTGGCAGGTCGTGTTGGACAAGTGCAGCATCGTCATTACTTAACACGTGGATTTGCGGCTCTGTAACACCTTGTTCGGCGAGTTCATTGCGCAGGCTTTTTAACTCAGAAAGTTTTTCACTAATAAAGTAGTGTCTAAGCATAGTGGTTTCCTCAGCTTATCTGTTGCCAAGTTAGCCTAACTTAGACCACCGTATGTGATTGCTGGCAGTAATTTACATACGCGAAGTACATCTAGGACATGGGAAGAATACGACAATTATTAACCCGATAGATCAATTAACATCTAGATCAAGCAATCTCTTACACGAAAGTATAGCAGCTTACCCTTACTACAAACTCAAGCTGCTATTGGCGGGATAATGTTTACGGATTAAGCTGTGAGTCGATTAACGCCAGCGCTTCATCTAATATCGTGCTCACACAGTCGCGTGCTAATTCGGGATTGCGCGATTTAATGGTGTTAAAAATATCGGCGTGCTTTTGCACATCAGCCCCTGGCACACCTTTAATCCGGTTGGTATAGCGAATACTGACGCGCAGCGCTGTACCAATAAAGTCGGTCAGCTGAGCGATAAAACGGTTGCCACTGGCAAGCAAAATAGCGGTGTGAAAAGCGATATCAGCATCAAGTGGATCATCAAGCCCTTTATCGGCATCCGCCATACGGTTCAACGCTTTTTCTATTTCACCAATTTGTTCATCCGTGGCATTTAGCGAGGCCAGTGCCGCAGCTTCTGGCTCAATTGCCGCACGCACTTGGGTAAATTCTTTGAGTAAAGTAAGTGATGGTTTGCTGTTTAAGATCCAACTTAATACATCAGTATCAAACATATTCCAGGTGCTTTCCGGCAATACTAAAATGCCTTGTTTGGGGCGCGATGAAATCAGCCCTTTTGCCGATAGCATTTTAACCGCTTCACGAGTCGCACTGCGGCTCACATCGTATTGCAAACAGAGCTCTGCCTCTGAAGGTAAACCTGAGCCTACGGGATAGTCGCCTTTGACTATCGACATACCAAGGTTATGCGTTAGTTGGTGCGTTAAATTGTGTTTTGGGCTACTTCTCATCACTTTCTCTTACGTGCTAGGCTTTGTCGTTAGTTTTCTCACTAGTTTCTATCGTTAAGCGAGCGACTATTTTGTTCGAACCGATTTACTATTATTCCAACTAGAAATTATTCAACTAGAACCTATTCAACTAAAAATTATCCAACCAAAAAGTTTTTATAATCTGCGTTTTTATACCAGCAGGGTATATACTACTGTGTTTGATGTATACCCGATAGCCAGTCAGTTACTCTTTTTTAACAAATAAAACCCAAGGCAGTCACTCAATTTTTTGCATTTTCATATAATTAATATAATAGTATATAACATATTATTTGATGAACAATGATACAACACGTCACAGATATTGGCACTCGACAGTCACACCAAGCCGACATTGGCACTGCCAAGAAAAATTCGATAAAGTATCAATAGTGCTTATTTATTAGGAAGTTACATTGTCAACCACAACCCAATACCTGAGCCTTAAAAACAAACGTGTGTTCATTACTGGCGGTGCATCTGGCATCGGTGCCGCAATGGTTCGCGCCTTTGTCGAGCAAGGTGCATATGTCGCTTTTATTGATATCGACCAAACGGCGGGAGAGCAACTAGTTAATAAGCTACACGATTTCACCGCTCAACTTTGCTTTCAAGTCGTTGATGTAACCAAGCACAATGAGCTGGTTGAGGCCATTAGCAATGCCACTGAGAGGCTGGGCGGTATGGATATCTTAATTAACAATGTGGCCAACGATATGCGCCATCGCCCACAAGATGTCAGCCCGCAAGATTGGCAGTCTTGTATGCAAATAAACTTAGATGCAGCGTTTTATGCCTCACAAGCGGTTTTTGCACCGATGCGAAAGCAAAAAAGCGGTGTAATTATTAATTTTAGTTCGATCAATGCCCTTATCGGCCCGAAAAATATGGTTGGCTATACCACAGCGAAAGCCGGCCTTATCGGTATGACTAAGTCACTCGCCAAAGATTACGGCCGTTACAACATTCGCGTTAATGCCATCTTACCCGGTTGGATTGCCACCGATAAACAACTCGCTTCCTATTTGAGCGAACACCAAGAAAAGCAATGGATGGCGGCAATGGCAATTAAAAAGCGCATTGAGCCAAGCGAAGTCGCTAAATTGGCGATGTTTTTATCCTCGGATGACAGTGCCATGATCACTGGCCAGTCAATCACTATTGACGGTGGACGAACGTAGAATGACTGAGGCGAGTACTCGTTACATGGAAAACGCCGACCTTATCGCCATTGATTGGGGAACAAGCCATTTGCGTGCTTTTCTTTGCCAGCTTGCCTCGGACAACTCGCTAACCTTACTCGCAACCAGTTACGCACGAGGTGTGACGAAAGTGACACAAGGTTTTGAGCAAGAGTTGTTTGACTGCATCGCCCCCTGGCTTGACCATTACAAACAATTGCCCATTATCATGGCTGGACAAATTGGCTCAAGTATCGGCTGGCAAGAAACGACTTACCTTCCCTGCCCCATTTCGCCGCAAAAAGTCGCTGATTCTTGTTTACATTTTGCTTGCCAAACGCAGCAACTGGCTATTATTCCCGGCTTACATTGCAGCCATGAAAACAACCATCGCGATGTGATGCGCGGCGAAGAATTACAAGTGCTCGGCTGGTTGGCACAAAATCATAATCACCTGCACGGCCAACACCTTATCTGTTTGCCCGGTACACATACAAAGTGGGTTTTGGTTGAGTCTGGTCAAGTAAAGCTTTTTAAAACCGCGATGACAGGTGAATTGTACGACTTGCTGTGTCACCACAGTGTGTTAATTCAAGACTCGCAAGGAGAGTTTTGTCCTGAGGCATTCGCCTCTGGCGCACAATACACGTTAGCGAGTGCACTCGGCAGCTTTATTCACGGCTTGTTTAGCGCCCGCAGTAAACAGTTATTTAATGAACTGGCACCTGAGCACGCCACCGCTTACTTGTCCGGTATGCTGATCGGCAGTGATGTGCGTGCGGCAATTAATGCAACGGAGTGGTCTTTTCAGGAGCTCGATTCGGTCAGCATTATTGGCAGTAACACTCTGAGCCAACGTTTCGCCGAAGTCTTAACGATGCAATCAATTACGACGACACGTTACGATGTTGAAACGATCACACTTGCCGGTTTTTCTTCGGTTTATCAACAATTACATCATGCTGACAAGCTTTAGAGCCAATTCGCTGTGCATACAGTTAACACTTGATACTAAATCTAACGTATTAAACATAGCTATTTAACTAAGCTACTTACATAAGCTAAAGCACAAAGGTGACTCCAGTGAACTCTTGGCTACCAGACAATCAAATCATCGCGATTTTACGAGGCTTACCTCCCGAAGATGCCGCGAACGTTGGCAAGGCACTATACCAAAGCGGTACTCGCGTGATGGAAGTGCCATTAAATCGTCCACAAGCGCTATCATGCATCACCATATTACGGGAAAACTTACCTAGTGACTGCATAGTGGGCGCTGGGACTGTGATTAACATCACACAGGTTGAGCAAGTTAAAAACGCAGGGGGACAGCTGATCGTATCGCCCAATTGCGATAGCGATTTAATTGATTACACCTTGGAGTTGGGGCTAATTAGCTTACCCGGCATTGCAACCGCCAGCGAGGCTTTCCAAGCCTATCACGCTGGGGCAACCACATTGAAAGTCTTCCCAGCCGCAAGCTATGGTACAGATCACATCAAAGCACTCACGAGTGTATTACCACCAGAATGCGCGCTCATTGCCGTGGGCGGCGTATCAATTGAAAATCGTCATCAGTGGCTATCTGCTGGGGCTCGCGCGGTTGGCATTGGTAGCCACTTGTATCAACAAGGTGATAACCTGTCGCAAATTCAGCAAAAAATCAAAGGGCTGGTGTGAAATTACTCACTACGTTAGCAGTGCACAATCAACTCGGTGAAGGCGTACTTTGGCACCCTAGTCAAACATCACTTTGGTGGACCGATATTCAGCGCGCAACCTTGTATCACTATCAGTTGGCTGATAAGAGTGTTGTTACCTACCCAATGCCAGAGCGAGTCGCCTGCTTTGCGTTTACCCAGCACCCAGATCAACTACTGATCGCCTTTGCTTCTGGTCTCGCCCTTTATCACTTATCAAGTGCCAAAATTAACTGGCTTGCCAAGCTCGAATACGCCAACCGAGGACACCGTCTCAACGATGGACGACTTGATCGACACGGCCGCTTTTGGGTCGGCGCCATGGTGGAAGATACTGCGCTAAGCCCAGCGCCAGCTGCGCTGTATCAGTTAACTTCAAATACACTCCAAGTGCGCAAATCAGGCATTCGCATCTCTAACTCTCTTTGTTTTAGCCCAGACGGCAACACCCTTTACCACGCCGACTCACCAACAGGGGTCATTTATCAATATCCGCTTAGCGGTAATGATTCACAGGCGCTAAGTGACCAACTATCCCATCAGACTACTTTCGCAACAACTCAGGCCGGCATTGCCCCGGATGGCGCTTGTATCGATAAGCACGGCAACCTCTGGTCTGCCCAATGGGGCGGCAGCCGAGTTGTTCAATACAATCCTTGTGGCAAGGTATTGCAAATACTAACTTTGCCTGTATCACAGCCCACTTGTGTTGCCATTGGTGGGCCAAATCGCGATTTACTGGCCATCACCAGCGCCCGCGACGAGCTATCTTCGCAGCAGTTATTATCGCAACCAGAAGCGGGCAATGTGTTTATTTATCAGCTGAATGAAAGCATAGGGATAGATGAACGGTTTGCTGACCTTAATGACTTAACACTAGGCGTTAGCCAAGATCGTAACCGATACGATAACTTAGCTAAGACACCCGCTGATAAAGTCTGATAAAGCGCCGCTTACTCATTCCAATCTAAGCATTATTACTCAGCTAATTATGCGCTTAAAGACCTGATTGAGAATTCTCCATCTAGCGGTTTTAAACGTGTGAAAATAAAGATAGTATATATAATACAAATAAAGCGTCTATCTACGGAAACTAGCCTCTACACTGCTCGTTTCACCACGAATAAATAGCAATAACAAGCTGATATACAAGCAAATTCGACGCACTTAATGCTAACCAGCTGGCATTTTTTGGCAACGCCAGCGCTATGGTGGTATCAAAAGCATTAAGGTCGTGAGTCTGCAAGTGTCATAACAGGTGAAAATAAGGCGACAGGTGTAGAACTGATAGTGATGAACTCAGCATTACCAGCTGTTGATCACGCCAAGGGTTAGTTAAGTGTCAATGAGGAATCAGGAATGTCAGCACAAGCCATACAGGTATTGGTGTTTTTCGGAATCACTGCGTTAATTGCCTTTGCCACCTATTTAAAATGTGCAGGCCATGCGCGCTCTAGCGACTCCAATAAAGAGTACTTTCTCGCCAGCGGTGGGCTTTCTTGGATGTTTGTCGCTGGTTCAATCACCTTAACTAACCTAAGTACCGATCAGCTCATTGGCATGAACGGCAATCAAATGGCGTTGCTTGCTTGGTGGGAGTTTGCCGCAGTTATTGGCTTAATTATTCTCGCTAAAGTCTTTTTGCCGGTTTATTACAAAAATAACTGTACGACGACAACAGAACTGCTGGAAAAGCGCTATGGCGATAAAAATATACGGGCGGTCATCGCTGCCCTTTTCTTACTAGGCAACGTATTTATCTTCTTACCCGCGGTACTTTACAGTGGCTCGTTATTTATGAAATCGCTGTTCGGTACAGAGTTAAGCCTTATGTTCTTGGCGGTTTGTTTTGCTTTAGTCGGCGCTTGTTATGCGGTATTTGGTGGTTTGCGCGCGGTTGCCGTATCAGACACCTATAGTGGTATTTTGCTGCTCGGTATGGGGATGTTGATTGTTTATCTCGCCGTTGCCGCGATTGATTTTGATTTCACTGGCATTCCGAAAGAGCGCTTAACCATGATTGGCGGTGATGACTCACCATTGCCCTGGCACGTGTTGCTCACCGGGATGATTTTTATTCAAGCCTTCTACTGGGGTACCAACCAAACCATTACCCAGCGCGCGATGGCGGCGCCTAATCTAAAAGAAGCACAAAAAGGTGTCTTCTCAGCGGCGCTTATTCGTTTACTCATTGTGCCACCTATGATTGTGATCCCAGGTATTGTTTCCTACAAGCTTTACGGCGACATTGGTGATGCCGCCTACGGCACCATCGCCGCTGACGTGCTGCCAGTTTGGTTGTCGGGCGTATTTGCCGCGGCAATTGCCGCCGCAGTGCTGACGACCTTCAATAGTATTCTGAACTCGTCTGCGGCACTTTACTGCTGTGATATTCACGAAGCCTATGTCAATAAAGACGCTAATGTTGGCAAATTAAATGCGATAATTACGGTGATATTCGTTAGTATTGCACTCGCTTTAGTGCCCGTTTACGCAACCCAAGAGAGTATTATCAACATAGTACAAGAGCTTTACGGTTTATTGAGTATGCCAATTCTTTCCACCTTTATTGTTGGCCTGTTGTTTAAAGATGTTGATGCTCGCGCGGCGATTATCGCCGTGATCTTCGGCACTTTGTTATACGCGTTTTTTGTCTTTGTTTGGGCGCCGTTCCACTACATTCACATGATGTGTATTACACTGTTTGCCTGTGTTGGTATGGCGCTCGCCATCAACCGTTTAGTGTTTGGCAACAAGCTTGCGTTTGCGCGCCAACAAACGGCTTAGTGATTTGCATAACTAAGTGCTGAGCTAAGCGCCGAGCAGATGGTCAAGTGGTTTATTCAAGCCACTTGACCACAAATCCCCCTCTACTTTTCTCTTCAACGCCCAATAGTTCACTTTAGCACCTGATGCTTTATGCTTGTTGCTAAGTACTTGTTGCTAAGTACTTAGGGCTTAGCTACTTGGTATGCAATAAATTGAGGGCTCTGCAGACAGTTTATACCGTTTGGCATCAAACACTTGTTCGAAGCCACTTAAAACGCGTCTTGCAGGTTAATTTGGTGACAATAGCGCGTCGCGTGCCATGCTTTTTTTGCACAAGACAATTAACCAAGACTCACATTGCATGGTTAGGCACTGTTATTTGCATTTAGCCGACGAGTTTACTGGATCAATCGGCTCTGGTGCGGGCTCTTGGGTCATGTGCTCGCGGTGAGCGGTAGTTGTTGCTCGGCCACAAATATCACTAACCACGCCATTGATAATCAAATATTGCGCGGCGTAATAAGTCACCATGACAGCGGCAGTTCCCCACGGCTGCGAGGTGTGGAATGTCGTTGTCGCTAAAACTGCATCCGAGACGACAAAACTTGATACGCCAAGCTTAGCTTTAAGCCCATAATGACTGTGCCACGCAGCTACAGCCATGACCGTAATTGCCGTTAAATACACGATAACCGGTAGCAATAACTCGCCCGTAGCTGGCAGTAAATAAAAAGCCATAACAGCTGCAAAGACAATAATACCTGCAGCGACCAGTTTTGCGGCGCGGGCGGGTTTATTTGTGCGGTTTTGCAAAAAAATAACGGCGTACAAGCATTGTGCTACTAAAAACGCAGCTAGCCCCATCACAAAACTTTGCTGCAATGGCAAAGCTAACAACACATCACCAGTACCTGAAGCAATGATGGCAACGAGTAATAAACGCTTAGTCGAACTTGGTCGATATGGCTTTTGCGCAGGAGCTTCTAACCTTGCCGTTAAAACCATAATGAGTAAGCAAACAATAGGTGAGACTTTTAATAAAAATTGCCCGGTATAAGGTGCGATAACTAACGAGCAGAGATAGCTAGTCGCAAAGATAAAAAACAACACTGATAGCAGTATTTGGCGACCATGTTTTATTTGCGCTCTTTTTTTAGTTTGTATCGATTCTGCTACTTGTTGCATTACCGCTCCCAAAAGGTTTATACGACTGCTGCTTGCACGTTATTATCTTCATTCTGTTTAAAAGTCACGGTAACACAGTAGCTTAAATCAACAAATGTTTATTAATTGTTCACGTGAAGAGGTGTAACGTTATGCCCGCGCGACACTCAAGCACGCGTTTATTGCCAAGTATTCTTGAGGCCAACTAACACAATCACCGCAAACAGCGCGCAGCTATCTACTATCAACTTACTCATCAAGGGATATCAATAAACCGCCGACTTTTAGACAAACAAACTTAGGTTTACGATGACTGATAATATCAGCAAAACTTTCCGGCAATGCCGGCGGGAGGTGTGGGGTTTTGCGAGCAACCACAGAGAGCGCCAAACGGCAAAGTGGTTACCTTTAAAGATTTATATGGCACCGTTGGGATTTAATTGAGCCTGCCACTTAGTAAACACTAGATAAAAAGGAGCTACAGTCTCTAGCTCCTTTTAAGCTATTCCTCGAGCTATACTATACGGAATAACTATTTTGTCAGTTGGCAAGAGCTTAACACTAGCCTCTTGGAACACATAAGTAGCATAGTAACTATAAAAAACTTACTTGAAGTAGAACAACTATACCGCTATAAATTTCGTTTGTTTTGATACTGCATATGTCATTTTGAGTACCTAAATGATGAATCAAATGGGTATTGTGATCTTTATTTACCATTGACAGGATTAACATTGACGCCAGCAATTGGCTCACCCAGTTTGATATGACCATGAATTAAGCGATTTAGTTGAGTCATTGACGAAAGCATCGCAAAAATAGGGGCGAAATAGCCTTGCGACAGCAACGACTGCTGTTCTTCTATTGAAAGCTCATTTAACGCTTTTTCATTCAAGTTCCACAAGCCTTTTAGCGTACTTTTTTGACCATCGGCCATGGTAATTTCTAATTCTGCTTGCTGAATAAGCCCCAGCTCGTCCAGTGCTTGAACAAACTTACCTGTTGCCAACTGACCGTTGTAATACTGCTCTAATTGATGATTATAGTGCTGAAAAAAAGGCGTAGCCTTATCTCCCTCAAACAACACCTCTCCCTGATCATCACTCACGAGTTTAGAGTCAAGATCTACAAAAGGAATAACACTTTTATCATTTTCGGGATCAAGGCCTAGGGCAAAAGGCCTTAGGCTTGCAGACAATGGCACATATGCCAACTGATGTTGGCCATTTTCTTCGACAAGTACATTAGTATCCATCACAAATGACGTTACTGCCGCAATAAAGGTATTTCCAGTTTCGCTATTTTTAATAAAAAATAATGGAAAACTGGACGCTGCTTGTTGAGCTTCTGTGACCGTGATCTCGAGTTGGTGCTGTTTCGCAACGAACTCCCAATCAACGACAGGCTTCACTTTCAAGTTCTGATGCTGTTCCGGTTTTAATGGTTGAAAATCTGACATAAATTTATCTTTTATTAGTAATAATTATTTGGTTTCAAGGTCACCTGTTAGCTTACCGAGTTAACGCTGTGTGTAAAGCTTAATAATCAGTCGCTACATACAAAAATAGCCTGATAAATCAGGCTATTTTCAATTTGCGTTTGTGGTAAACATCTAAACTTGAGGTGCTTAAACTTTGGTTAGTTTAAAGATAAGCGAGTTTTGAGGGAATAGCACTGGCATTTGCATACCGTGCTCCATAAGTAATTCACCGCTAAATGTTTGTCCTAACGCTTGGTCTAAAATTGACTCGGAATACTCTTTAAAGTCTTCACGTTGCGATGGCCAAACGAGATCAAGCTTATATTTGCTCTGCGCATCAAGCCCTTTGAACAGAAATTGGTTAGGCATATAGCGCAGTGGTTCAATCACGCTGTTATACGAAAATAGCGCCTCTGATTTATCGGCATTAACAATACCAAATTCCACCGAGTTGCCATCAGTATCTAGGCGCACTAATTGGCCTTGGTGGATCAATTCGCGATGGGCTTTGTGCAGTGCGATTGCCGCTTTTAAACTCGTGCGTTCTTGCTCGGTTAATTCGCGCGGATCCATTTCAATTCCCATATGCCCAAACATGGCAACAGCGGCGCGCATTTCAATATTGGCGCGGCGCCCCGTGATATGACAATCACGCGGGCCAACATGTGCGCCCATGACATTTGACGGGAAGAAATAAGAGCAGCCCTTTTGAATTTCTAGGCGGTCTAAGGCATCGTTGGAATCAGACGTCCAAACGCGATCGGTGTGCGCCAAAATACCGTAATCAACACGCCCACCACCGGAACAGCAGCTTTCAAACTCAACATTGGGGTGTTTCGCGCGAAGCTTATCAATTAAGGCGTAAAGCGCTAGCATTTGTTGATGGATAGCAGGCTTGCCCAAGCCATTGCCCGGCTGGTTAACGTCGCGGTTCATATCCCACTTGATATAGCTAATATCAGGGTATTCCAGCAAAATATCGTCGATACATTTGAATAAGTAATCACATACCGCAGGGTTGGTAAGATCCAATACGTATTGATTTCTAAAGCCAATTTGCGGGTTGCCGCGTGTCTGTAAAACCCAATCCGGATGATTGCGATACAAGTCGCTGTCTGGGTTAATCATCTCTGGCTCAAACCAAATACCGAACGCCATGCCCGTTGCCAGCACTTGCTCAATCAACGGCTGTAAACCCTCTGGGTAGATTTCCTTATCAACAAACCAGTCACCAAGCCCTGCATAATCACCACGGCGGCCGTTAAACCAACCATCGTCAAGGACAAAACGTTCAGCGCCTATGTCTGCCGCTTGTTTAGCCAGTTCCACTAATGTGTCGGTATCGTGATCAAAATAAATCCCTTCCCAGGTGTTGTAGTGCACTGGGCGTGGCTTGTTGAGCACTTTATCGCTGAGTAACTGCTCGCGCACAAAGGTGTGAAAGCTGTTCGACATGGTGTTAAAGCCCGTGTCGGAGTAACAGACATAAAGTTTCGGCGATTGATACGATTCACCTGGCGCAAGTGTTAACTCACTTGGCAATAGCAACTCACCCATTTGTACAAAACCACGACCATCAGCCAATAACTCGCTCATCACCTTGTGATTGCCGCTCCAACCCAAGTGGAAACCAATACAATCCCCTTGATGCTCAGCGGTTGTTGTTTTGTGCATGATCAAACCGGGGAAGCTGTCGTGAGAGGTTTTGCCTTTGCGATTTTCTCGTACAAAGCTGCCAAGAAAACGTTTAATGTGTTGACGGCGAAACTCGTTTGACCAACGACCTTCAAACGCCATGATATCAGTGTAACTGGCAGCGACTTGGAAAGTCGGCGCAGCACACCAGTTCACCGCTAATTCGCTATCGCTGTTATTAAAGAGTGAAGTAGCACACTCAACCACATCCGTTTTCGGACAGATACGCAGTTCGTGTAACAAGGATAAATGACGCACCTCGTCGGTGGTGGTAATCGCCACTTGATGCTCATTTAACTGCTCAACTGCGCTGATGTCGCCACCAAACGACCAAGCATCGTCATTGTTTCCAATTTCAAGGCCAACATGACCGGTAAAGCCACTGCCGTAAGTCGGTGTTAGCGCAATAGGAGGCTCGTTAACCACGGCACACTTGGCTTCTTGACGAGTTGCCAGCATCTCAATCATCTGACCCGACGATTGCGCCGACAGCTTTTTCCCGTAATAACTAATGCGCGGGGTGCGTTCACTTACATTAATAATAAGGCTACTGCGTTGCCCTGCTAAATGAATATGCGTAGGTTTGTTGTTCATATCAATGCTCTTTCACTGCCAACTGGCTAAGCCTGTTTACAGACTCAACCACTGGTGAATTTTGGAGTACTTGCTTGACACTTGGCAATAGCAAGTAACCACTAACCAAGATAATACTATTAGAGAAATTTCATCAATTAATCTAATGGATACAAATGGATCAAGGATGGCTTACTTTACCGAAAAAACCAGCCTTATTGTCGTATTTGTAATATAAATTAATTTGTTCTAGATGAGAATTAGATTTGTACATTATTTCCCAAGGGCTTAGTGGGTATTTTGAAGAAAAGAAATAGCTACCGCTTGCCTGACTACTCGTTAACTCTCGGGGAAATGCTCAAGGAGTGATGCCATTCTGGCGCTAGGCTAGTGCTAGGTTAACGAGCAGCTAAACTAAAAATTCGCTTCCACTTATTCTTTTTCGCTTTCTTATCAGTCACATAAACGTGGCAATATCTACATTCGGTATTGGCGATAGCCTAAAACTATCACCAATACCAAGTAAACACTATCTTGTGTTAATTATCTCAATTAACTAAACGTATTACCGGAATTTACGGCAATCTTGATTTCTTTAATCGCACCAAAGCGTGCGTCTTGCTTGTTTCGGCGATTGTTTCGGCGGATTAACGCGTTTAACTGGTAAATTGACGTTAACATCGCATAAATTGGTGACAAGTAACCTTTTTCACTCAAGGACTTTAACTGTTCGCCAGAAAGCGCATTCAATTTATCTTCGTCAATAGTGCATAAGCCTTGTAACGTTTCTTGGCTGCCGTCTTGTCGATGAATAACTAAGTTAATGGCTTTGACTAAGCCCAATTCCTGCATTGCCTGACCAAATTGGTAAGTGTGAATATCTTGTTCGATACTCGCTTCCAGTAGCTGAGTGACGCGCATCAGCTGAGCGCTTGCCTTGCCGGATGAGCTGAAAATCGCTTGATCTGCTTGAGTTTTTTGCTCAGAAAAGGCGGCACTTGCTGGGTTAATACCTATGGTATAACCCTTTTCTTCACCTGGAGCTTTCATTAAGTAAAAAGGAAAGGTTTGCATCGCTAACGGCTTGAACGCAGGAAGCCACTGGCCTGACTCAACAAACAAGTTAGTGCCCATAGCAAAGCTGGCAACCGCCGAAATGCGCCACACACCTGAGCTGGGATCTTTCATCAAGAACACCGGGAAACTACTCCCCGCTTGCCCAACTTCTTGTACTTTTAAGCTGAGTAAATGTTGACTGGCAGCGAATTCCAGCTCTGCATTGGCTTTTATACACAATGATTGATGTTGTTCGCTGTTCAGGGCGACTAATGCCGTCATAACTCTCTCTTTTTATATATGTTGTCAATGTAATCTTTAGGTTTTCATCAAGCGGGTTCACAACCAGTTTGAGCTAGCCCGTTTTTAATAACCATCAGGGCTTAACCCGTTGCCAGCCACTGTTCAATGTAAGCGCGGTGAGCAGGCAAGTTTTGTAACATTTGCTGCGTAATTTGCTGGTTGCGTCTGATCAATTGCTGCGCTTGTTGCCCTTGATTGTACAAATAGGCTTGGCTGGTAAAATCTGGCTTGAATTCCATACCGTAAAGCACGTACTGATAACTCGCCGCAGGGAATAACTCAATCGCACTATCAAAATCATTCGTTGCTGGGCCGCGATATTGCCAAATAGCTAAGTCATCTTTAAGCGATTGTGGGAATGTACTTTCATCGCAATGGGCTTGCCAATATGGCTCTGGGCGTTGAGTCAGCATGTAGTGCAACTTCAAGAAGTCAGCAATGCGCTGCCAGCGATAGTCCATTTGTTGGTTAAAGCGTTTTGCCACCACCGGCATAAGCCCTTTATCCGCAGGTAAATTCTCACCAATAAAACGCGACGACAGTTCGATCAACATAATCGCGGTCGCTTCTAACGGCTCAACAAAGCCAGCAGCCATACCAACCGCCACACAGTTTTTATGCCAGAACTTTTCTCTGTGGCCAGGCTTATACGAGATCTTGCGCGCCGTTAACCCCTCAGCTGCTTTACCTAGGTATTTGCGCAAGTTTGCTTCGGCGTGATCATCACTGGTAAAGCGACTTGAATAAACATGACCAACCCCGCGACGATGGGTTAAGCCAATATCCCAAATCCAACCTGCATCTTGCGCTGTCGCTATGGTATGAGAAGCAACAGGGCTATCATCGTTGTCGTAAGGCACTTGCATCGCCAGTGCACTATCGTTAAACAGCACATCGTCAAGTGAGTGGTAACCTACGCCAAGCGCTTTGCCAAGTAATAACGAGCGCGCACCTGTGCAATCGACAAATAAATCAGCGCTGAGTTGGCCTGTTTTTTCCAGTGCTATCGCGGCAATACTGCCATCTTCGGCGATCACAGTCTCTTGTAAAGTATCTACTAAGTGGTGGACGCCCAGCTTTGCTGTGCAGTGCTCTTTAAGCATAGTTGCCAGCTCACCCGCATCTAAGTGGTAGGCATAATTGCACGGCCCTTGGTAGTCGAGATCAGCGTGCCCTCTTGGCGCTAACCCAGCTTCGCAAATGTGGTGTTGGAAATTTGATTCAATCGCAAAGTTTTCGACGTTTTCAACATAAGGGGCAAGATCGAGCTTGCCGTATCCCAAGGGCACAGTGAACGGGTGATAATAAAAATCACCGTTGCCATGGACCCAATTGACAAATTTGCCACCTTGCTTAAATGCTGCGTGGCAGCGAGCAAACACTTCACGCTCACTTAACCCAATTTGGCGCAGGGTATTTTTCATGGTTGGCCAAGTCCCTTCGCCAACCCCCAATGTCGGTACGTCAGACGATTCGACTAAGGTAATGCGAAACTGTTCGTCATTGGCGCCTTGATGATACGAAGCAATGACGGCTGCAGATAACCAGCCAGCAGTACCACCGCCCACAATGACAATATTTTTAACCGGATGCGACATAAAATATCCTTTGGAGTGTTCACTCGAGACTAGTGCTTATTTTGCCCACTATACTTTTGCCTAATATGCAAAGGAAGCATCAGTCGAATAACATTTCATAGCGAACCTAAGCTTAATACTTTATAAAAATGGCCTGATTGCGAACAAGCAGGCCATTTATATCAGCTTTTGTTTAGTTGTTAAAAACTAAACGTGCAGCTTAGAACTTAGCGCGCACACCCACAGCGTAACGCGAGCCGTTATCTTCGATGTTGTACACTTGGTTTGCAAAGCGACCGGTTTGTACTAGCTCTTCTTCAGTAATGTTAATACCTTCAAAGAATACCGAGATATTTTCGTTTATATCGTAGCTCGCACTAATGTCCCACTGACCAAAGGTATCTGTGTTTACTGGTTCGCCGTTGAAGCCGTTGTCCACTAAACGCAAGAAACCTTCACGGTTGTTGAACGCGATACGCGCTTGCCAGTTATCCGCTTCGTAGAACACAATTAAGTTTTGTGAATCACCCAAACCTTCTAGCGCGAACGCTGTTGATTGGTCTTCACCCAACTCAGTGTCGCTATCAACGATAGTCGCATTCGCGGTGAAACCGAAACCGTTTTCGAAGATGTGTGTTAAGGCCACTTCATAACCAGTTACTGTGATTTCTTCCGAGTTTTGTGGACGTGTTACTGAGTAAATTTCTTGTGCACCAGATAACTCGTCAGCGTCTGAACAGAACTCGCCTTCACAGGCAAAATCTGGTGCGGTACGGCCCGTCATGTCAAACGTTTCGGTACCGGTGCGCGTGATGATGAAATCGTCTACTTCTTTGTGGAAGAAAGCGAAGCTAAACAAGCTCGCGTCACCGTAGTACCACTCGTAAGAAATATCCCAGTTTTCAGAAGTGAAAGGTTTTAACGACTCGTTACCACCTTGAGCCGTTAAGTTTTGACGGCGAGGCTCGTTAAAGGTCGTCGCTGGCGACAATTGCGAAAGTGTTGGGCGCGTTAATGAGTCATATGCAGCAAAGCGAAGTACCATATCATCTTGTAGCTCTAACTTAATGTTTAAGCTCGGTAGCAAGTTTGAGTATGAACCGCTTTCTGAGATATCACGCGCAGGGCCAAATACGTTAGCAAATAACGTTTGGTCAGACGTCGGCACAACATTAACAATGTCACTTTGTACCGCTTCTGCTTCAACATCAGTTGTTGAGTAACGCGCACCAACGTTAATGGTTACAGGCATATCATCTAGATCGAAACCGAACGTAAAGTCAGCGTACAATGAGGTAATATCTTCGTTTACGGTGTAACGGTTGTTTTGTAACGTCGGTACAATCGGGAAGCCTTGGTCGGCTAAGTAATCAACATACGCATCACCGTCGTAGGTGTAGAAAGTATCAATTAAACCAGAGAAGTAGTTTTCTGCGGTAAACTCTCTAAAGTCAATCACGTCAAGTGGTGCTGGAGTGCCGTAACCACAGAATTGACATTGGTTACCAAAAATTTGGAAGCTCTTCTTCTCACGCTCTTGGCGGTAAATACCAAAGCGCGCGGTTTCAAATACATCGCCATCCGCTTCGTATACAAAATCAGCTTTTAATTCAGTGATTTCATCTTCGTCACTAAACTGATTGCCTTTTTCGTTGTAGTGTAAGCGAGCTAGGTTGGCGTCTGGCAATGCACCATTAACAAAACCGTCGTGCGAAACAGTTGGTGTGCCGCCCGTACCATCAAATTGGTAGTTGTTGATAATGCCCACTACGTTAAAGCGGTCACGGCCAGCGCGATCGTTTTCAGCTGACGACGTTGAAACGTCAAACGTCGCTTCCAGTTGGTCGTTAATCAGCCACTCAACCTGTAAACCAAAGCCATCATTCGAGACATCGCGTGAGTTACGTGTGTGTGATACAAAATCAGTTGCCGGGTTACCACTACTTTCAAATAAACCAACATCTTGCGTAAACTGCAATAAGGTGCCAGTTTCCGGGTCGATGGTTGCCGAGCCAACGCGATCAGGTTCAAACCATGATGCTAAGTCAGTCACTTGCGACTCAACTTCAAATTTAGACACGAAACCGTCTAACGAGATCGTCACATCATCACTTGGCGCGTATTGGAAAACCAGGCTAGCGTTGGTACGTGTGCGTTCTTGTTGGTCAACAATTTGGTCCCAGTTACGCGGGATGTATGCATTCGTGAACAGCACGCCATCACGGTTATTTGAAATCGTTTGACCGCCACGCCAACCGGCGGTTTCAATGCGGTTAATTTGTACGTCACGCTCAGAATGGGTCACGGCAAGTAACACACCCATGGTATCGTCGTTAAACGTATTGCTCACTAAAAATGAAGCGCTTGGCGAGGTTTCTTCAGACAAGCTTTCATACATGCCTTTTAATGAACCAACCAATTGTAAGCCATCGTAGTCGAACGGGCGGGCAGTTGATACGTTGATCGTACCACCAATGCCACCTTCTTGTAGCGTCGAGGTTGAGGTTTTGAAAATATCAGCGCCAGTGATTTGGTCGGCAGCGATAATATCAAAGTTAAATTCACGGCCGGCACTATCCGTCGCAATTTGGCGGCCATTCACTAACACAGTGTTAAATTGTGGGCCAAAACCACGAACCGTCACTTGCTGGCCTTCACCACCACTGCGGTCAATTGAAACACCTGTAATACGCTGTAAAGACTCGGCAACGTTCAGATCCGGGAATTTACCCAAATCTTCCGCGGCGATCCCGTCTGACACAACATCAGATTCTTTTTTGTCTAACATTGACGATTTCAAGCTACTTAGCATACCAGTAACTGTGATCACCTCAACGTCACTTTCAGCTGCATCTTGAGCAATTGCTACTTGCGAGTAGCCGCCCAAAGCACCTGAAATAGCGACTGCCAAAGCAGTGCGTTTTCCTAGGTTTAACATATATCTCCCCTTTTGTACTTGCTTGTTGTTTTTTCTGTGTTTTAAACGTTTTTAATGCTTTATTTATTAAGTAGTTACTGGCTACGCGCTGCCAAATATTGGCTTATGTTTTGTTGTTGTGTTTCGCTTAGCAGTAATCCTAATTTCGTACGACGCCAGATCACGTCATCGACACTTTTAGCCCATTCTTGCTCGGCTAAATAATCCAATTCTTTCTGGTATAAACCTGCACCAAAGTCTTCACCCAAGTCATGTAAACACTCGCATCCCTTTAAAAAATGCAGGGCAATTGTCCCGTAAGTCCTAACGTAGCGAGCGATCAAGGTTTCCGCCAGCCAACCAAAGCCACCGCGCAAAGTTGCTGCCAGTGATGCACGGTCGGTAAAGTCGCCCCCTGGTAGCGCCGCTTGCTTCGTCCAGGCGGGTTTCATATGTGGGAACACTTGGGTGAGTTTGTCGACAGCGGCTTCCGCCAAAGTGCGATAAGTGGTGATTTTGCCGCCGTAAATATTGACCAAAGGCGCGTGGCCTTCGGTGATTAATTCTATGGTGTAATCGCGGGTAACCGCTTTGGCGTCTTCCGCTTCATCGTGCAGTAATGGGCGAATGCCGGAGAAAGTGTGCACGATATCGTCACGGCTAATTTGGCGCTTAAAATAGTGATTGGTAATACCGATAATGTAATCAATTTCAGCGCTTTCAATGGCTACATCTTGCGGATCGCCTTGGTAATCGACATCAGTTGTACCGACCAGTGAGTAGTCTTGTTCAAAGGGCAACACAAACACGATACGTTGATCTTCGTTTTGTAAAATATAGGCGTGTTCGCCTTCGTGAATACGCGGGACAACAATGTGGCTACCTTTTACTAGACGCAGGCCATGCGTGTGCTCTTTCACCACGTTACCGGTAATGTTTTCAACCCAAGGGCCAGCCGCATTAATTAAGCTTTTACTGCGCACTGTGATGGTGTCACCAGTCGCCTTGTTGAGCAATGATAAATGCCAAACGCCGTCGATAGATTCCGCGGCAACTAACTGTGTCCGAGTTAAAATTGTCGCGCCCTGCGCTTTCGCTGACAGCGCATTGAGGACGGTTAATCGGGCGTCATCCACCCAGGCATCCGCGTATTCAAACCCTTTTTTAATATCTGATTTAAGTGGTGATTGCTGGTCGAACTTGATAGCGCGTGATTTGGGTAAGGTAATGCGCTTGCTCAGGTTGTCATATAAAAACAAACCAGCGCGAATCATCCAAGCGGGTCGTAAATGCGGTTGATGCGGCAGGCGAAACACCAATGGCGAGATAATATGTGGCGCGTTTTTCAGTAATACTTCACGTTCAGCCAGTGCTTTTTTCACTAAACCAAATTCGTAATACTCTAAGTAGCGCAAGCCACCGTGAATGAGCTTGCTGCTCGCACTTGAAGTGGCTGATGCAAGGTCGTTCATTTCGCACAGCAGCACGTTCAATCCACGACCAGCGGCGTCATTGGCAATACCAACACCGTTAATGCCGCCGCCAACAACCAAGGCGTCGTAAATTGTTTCTGTTACATCCATCTAACTCGCCACTCTATTGCTCAAAATAGTTTTAGAACGTGCAATAAATATAATTTATATGATAAATATAATCAATATGACAAAGCACCTTGTTTAAAAAACAACCAGCACTAGCTTTAGCGCGATTTCGTGATAGCTTTTGTTGATTTGCTCTGCGCTACCCTGCTTTGTTACCAATGGTTTTTACTAAAGCCCGAGCTAAGCGTTACATATACCAATTGAAATAACTATTTAATCATTCAGCGAGAATTAACAGGCTTAGAGGCATAGGTTGTATGCTCCATGCATAACCTAAGTACCTACATCCATGTAAGCAAGGCATTGATTGCAGAGAATGGTCGCTCCACTTTTTTACATGAAAAGCAAAATCAATAATGCCGCACAAGTCGCTGTTAAATCACTTATAAGCAAAGAATTGAATACATTCCATTGAACTGAAACACAACTTTTACCAACAGCTGTCGATTAACAATAATCGCCAAGGCTAACATCACTTCACCATCGCTAATTAGTTGACTTAGCTCAAGCTAGGTTTAAGATAAATAATCATATTTATCATCTTATACAAGAGGCGGCTATGGAAAAATACCTACTTTCGATCGACCAAGGTACCACTAGCTCACGCGCAATTTTATTCAACTTACAAGGCGAATTAATCGACAGTGTTCAACAGGAATTTACCCAACACTACCCTGAAAATGGTTGGGTTGAGCACAACCCAGACGATATTTTGTCAACCGTCATAGGCACGACAAAAACACTACTTGCACAGACCAACGTAGCGCCTGAACAAATCGCCAGTATCGGTATTTGCAACCAGCGTGAAACCACTTTAGTTTGGCACCGCGAGACTGGTCAGCCAATCTACAACGCTGTGGTTTGGCAAGACAGACGTACGGCCGATTACTGCACTGAGCTGGTTAATGCTGGCCACAGCGAGATGATCACGGAAAAAACGGGGTTGTTAATCGACCCTTATTTTTCTGCCACTAAAATTAAGTGGATACTGGACAATGTTGACGGTGCACGAGCGCTGGCTGAGCAAGGGAAGCTTGCTTTTGGTACCGTCGATACCTTCATTTTATGGCACCTCACTCAGGGTAAATCACATTACACCGATGCCACCAATGCCTCACGCACTATGCTTTACAACATTCATCAAGGCTGCTGGGATGACGCTCTACTGGCACTGCTGGATATCCCCAAGTCGCTGTTACCGCAGGTTTGCGACAGCGCATTTGATTTCGGTGAAACCAGCGTGTTTGGCGGTACTATTGCCATTCAAGGGATCGCCGGCGATCAGCAAGCGGCACTATTTGGGCAAACGTGTTTTGCGCCGGGTACCGCCAAAAGTACCTATGGCACAGGCTGCTTTTTAATGGTCAATACTGGCGAGCAAGCATTAACATCGAACAATCGCCTGCTCACCACGATTGGCTATCAAATCAATGGCAAAGTCCATTACGCACTAGAAGGCAGTATTTTTGTCGCAGGTGCAGCAATTCAATGGTTACGTGACGGCGTTAATATGGTTAGCTCTGCGAAAGAAACGGAAGCCATTGCCACCAGCACATCTGTTGATTCTGGTATTTATTTTGTGCCAGCCTTTACCGGTCTTGGCGCCCCTTATTGGGATCCGGAGGCGCGCGGTGCGATTTTTGGCCTTACTCGCGCTACTGGTATAAACGAGATTGTCTCTGCCGGCTTGCAATCGGTGTGTTACCAAACGGATGACCTAACCCAAGCGATTGCCAAAGACGGTATCGCCATCAAGCAAATGCGGGTTGACGGCGGTATGGCAGCGAATAACTGGTTTATCCAATTTCTCGCGGATATTTTAGATGTGCAAATCGACCGTCCAAAAACAGTGGAAACGTCTGCGCTTGGCGCCGCTTATCTGGCGGGCTTGCAAGCTGGCGTTTATGACTCTTTAGCGCATATTCAGTCACTGTGGCAGTCAGACACTCAGCTCACCCCGAAAATGTCGAGCGAGCAACGTGAAAAGTTACTGCACGGCTGGCAAGACGCCGTTGCCCGCGTCTTAAAGAAGTAAGTTTTATCTTCGAGCGCAGTTTTATTGCTCATGTTTAACGGCCAACTTTAGCCACGATTGGTTTAGCGCCAATAGGCTGAACAGTTAATGCTTTGAGTTGATGCTTAACAGCTATTGGCTTAATCGCTAATGATTTAGCAACAGCTAAAAGAACCATTAGCCATGAGTAACGGTCCTTAGGTGCAGCCTAACCAAGCTTTCTTATTTCGATATCAATAAGTTAGCTTTATTTTCTGTTCAATACTTGCTTCACCCTTGGTGATAACTAGCAAGTACAATCCCATCGCTGCTTAAAAAATGGCTTGCGAGCCAACTTTCGCAATAGTAGTATTTATACTATAAATACCTAGTTAGCCATGAAGTTACCGCGCTGGTGGCCTCATCAAGGCAAATTCTTTAGCATCAGGAAAGTACTGTGAAGGTTCTTGTTACCGGTGGTATGGGCTATATCGGCAGCCATACCTGTATTGCGCTGCATCAAGCTGGCTACACACCTGTGATTTACGATAATCTGTCAAACGCGAGCGTTAAGGTTATCGACCAATTAGCACAGATCACAGGTCATCACTTTGACTACATCGTCGCCGATATTGGCGATAAAGACGCCCTATCCGCTGCTATTAACGATCACCATATCCAAGCAGTATTCCATTTTGCTGCACTAAAAGCCGTCGGCGAATCCACCGAGCAGCCTATTCGCTATTATCAAAATAATGTCGCGAAAACGCTGACGATGATCGAAGTGATGTCCGAACTTAATGTCAAAAAGCTGATTTTCAGCTCGTCGGCCACGGTTTATGGCGACCCTCAATACTTACCAATTGACGAGCAGCACCCGATTTCGTCGACCAATCCTTACGGTTGGAGCAAAGTCATGGTGGAGCAAGCATTAAACGACTTGGCCGCCAGCGATGGCGAATGGTTAACCATTGCACTGCGCTATTTTAACCCGGTAGGCGCCGATAAAAGTGGCCTAATTGGCGAATCTCCAAAAGGCATTCCTAACAACCTGATGCCATTTATCGCACAAACGGCGGTCGGTCGCCGCGAACATGTCAGCGTCTTTGGGGATGACTACGACACGCCTGACGGTACGGGGGTACGCGACTACATTCACATCAGCGATTTGGCGGATGGCCATGTGGCTGCGTTTAGCCATCACTTCAATCACGAGCAAGCAGGTACTGGCAGCTATGCTTACAACCTTGGTACCGGTGAAGGCTACTCGGTATTAGAGATGATCAAGGCATTTTCAGTTGCCTCTGGGGTTGACATACCCTACCAGCTGGCACCGCGCCGCAGCGGTGATATTGCCTGTAACTACGCTGATGCGAGTCTTGCCAAACAAGGTTTTGGCTGGCAGGCAAAACGCGATATTAATGCCATGACGGCTGACACTTGGCGCTGGCAAACTAATTACCCGAATGGCTTGGACGAATAAATATCCAGCTATTCCTTTGTTATAACGAACACGTTTCAACAGAAATGCTATGTCCTAATCAGCATAGTGTTAGGTTAACAACACATGAGTGAATTTGAATACACGCACCGCAGAAAAAATCCACTAACTGGTGACTGGGTGCTAGTGTCACCACACCGCAATAATCGCCCTTGGTTAGGCGCGACTGAGCAAGCAAGTACTGAAAGTTTGCCAAGTTATGTGGAAGATTGCCCGTTATGCCCGGGAAACAACCGAGCAAACGATGCCAAGAATCCCGACTATCAAGACACTTTTGTGTTTGTAAATGACTTTGGTGCGCTTAACTCACAGACAACAAAAGAAAGTAATGGCAGCGCTGCAGATGATGAGTTATTCACATTTGAAGCCGCCCGTGGTGAGTGTCGCGTTGTTTGTTTCTCGCCCGATCACAGCAAGACCATGCCGCAACTTTCAGTTGCTGAACTCACCAAAGTGGTGACCACCTGGCGTGAAAATTATTTGGAACTGGCGAGCACCTACGCCAATGTGCATATTTTTGAAAACAAAGGTGAAATCATGGGCTGCTCGCAGCCACATCCGCATGGGCAAATATGGGCGCATCAGCACACCTCAAGTGAAATCAGCAAGAAAGGTTCACATCAAGCAGCTTACTATGGGCGCCACCAAACGCCGTTATTGGCAAACTATATCGACAAAGAGCTAGCAGATGGCACCCGGGTTATTTGCAGCAATGAACACTGGGCTGCGGTTGTGCCGTTTTGGGCTGCATGGCCTTTTGAAACCCTCGTTGTCGCGCGTCAGGATATTCGCCAATTTGGGCAAGTAAGCGACGAGCATGCGGTAACTCTGGCGCGCCTACTCAAAGAGCTAACAACGCGTTACGACAACGTATTTAATTGCAGCTTCCCTTACTCAATGGGCTGGCATAGCGCGCCAACGAATTTAGCTGACGATAGTCATTGGCGACTGCACGCGCATTTCTACCCACCGCTATTGCGTTCAGCCACAGTGAAAAAGCACATGGTAGGTTACGAAATGTTAGCGGAAAGCCAGCGTGATTTGAGCGCAGAAACCGCGGCCGCAATTTTACAAAAAGCCAGCACAACACATTATAAACAAGCCGCACAAGGCAAAGATTAAGCGCAGCGCTTTAACGTTAGCTAACGTTTTAGTTAAGGTGTTAATTAAAGCGTTAGTTAAGATTTCAGTTAAGGCACTGTGCAAAGGATCACTCAAGGTATTAGCAATGACTAACAATCAATTTACAGCCGATTTTCAGCAGTTATTTGGCCACCCCGCGCAAGGACTATCTGTCGCGCCAGGGCGCGTTAACTTGATCGGTGAATTTACGGACTACAACTTGGGCTATGTGCTGCCCTGTGCACTCAATTTCAGTACTCAGGTTTTATTTAAAACCCGTGACGATAAGCAAGTTGTGGTGTATTCCAACAACTATCCGGGAGAGCAAGACAGCTTCAGCATTGATAACGATATCGCCCAAGGTGATTCGCAATGGGGGAATTACATTCGCGCGGTAGTCTACGTATTGAAAAAACGCGGCTATGCACTTGGCGGTATCGAACTGTTAATTAGTAGTGATGTGCCGCAAGGGGCGGGCTTGTCTTCTTCAGCAGCGCTGGAAGTTTCTATCGCGGGCGCATTTAACCAAGCATTTAACTTGAGGATAGACACCAAAACTATCGCCTTAATTGGTCAACAAGCTGAAAATGAATTTATGCACTGCCAGTGCGGCATTATGGATCAGCTGATTTCTGCACAAGCAGAAGCCGGCCATGCGCTAAAAATTGACTGTGACGACTTATCAACAGAAAAAGTGCTTATTCCAGAAGACCTTAACTTAGTGATTGTCAACTCTAACTACCCGCGCAAGCTAGTAGAAAGTGAGTACAATCAACGTCGTTTAGACTGTGAGGGTGCTGCGCAAAAAATGCAGGTAAGTTCACTTCGCCAAGCAAATTTGGCCTTGCTTGAGCAAACCAAAGCCGTGCTGACTGAAAATGAATACAAACGTGCGTTTCACGTATTAAGTGAGAATCAACGTGTTGTGGATACGGTTACCGCATTAGCCAACAACAGTATGGATGATCTGCGCGATTTATTGGCAGCCTCACACCAATCACTGCGCGATAACTTTGAAGTCACCGTACCTGCCACCGATGGCCTTGTTGACATTATCAGCCGAGCGCTTGAGGGCAAAGGCGCGGTGCGTATGACTGGTGGCGGCTTTGGTGGGGCAGTGATTTGTTTGTGTCGCGATGACGAAATTGCCGTGGTTAAAGCCGCAGTTGAAAGGGAATACCAGCCAAAATTTGATTTACACGCTGATATTTTTGTTTGTCAGGCGGGTACTGGTTTGGCGGTAAATACCGTTTCCTAAACCTTACGCAGCGAAAATTTCCGGAAAAAATTTACGGTGAAGTAATTACGTTATTTATTGCTTACTTCACCTTTGTATATCCACATTTCACCTTAGCCATTTTATCACGGTATCGACGATTTCCTGCGTTGAGGGCAGCACCTGATAAGCTGCACTACCAAGTGGAATAAAGCTGTCTTGCGCGCAAATTCGCTTGATGTCTGTAATCACTGTGTGCTCGGTGAGCAAGGTCACTAATGCCTCACTAATGGAGCCATTCGCTCGGCATTCATCAACAATTAGCACTTTTTCACATTCGCTCAACTGGTGAATCAGCCCAGCTTCATCGAGCGGCGCCAGAAATCGCAAATCAACCACACAAACATCAATGCCCTGCTCAGCAAGCAAGACTTGTGCTTGGCGCGATAAATAACAGCCATTGCCATACGTCACAATACTCAATGAAGTAGCACCTGTTGTATTTATCGGAGGATGTACTTTGATGCCCATATCAATTGTGTGCTCAGCCAAAGCTTGATAGTGATAGTGGGACATCCACAAGCCATCGCTTTTAGCTTTGCTTGGCAAGAGATCTTTTGTCATATACAAGGCGATTGGCTCTAAAAACACCACCACTCGCTGCTGCTCGTGAGCAAGCTTGATACAAGTGCGCAGCATCTGGACACCGTCTGCGCCAGTTGACGGACAAGCTAAAATCACGCCCGGAATATCGCGAAAGACGGCAAAGGAATTATCGTTGTGAAAATGGCCACCAAAGCCCTTTTGATAAGCAAGGCCAGCAATGCGAATCACCATAGGGTTAGTAAATTGCTGGTTGGAGAAAAACGACAGCGTGGCCGCTTCACCGCGAATTTGATCTTCGGCGTTATGCACATAGGCTAAAAACTGAATTTCAGGGATGGGCAAAAAGCCATTATGTGCCAAGCCAATTGCACCACCTAAGATCGATTGTTCGTCCAGCAGGGTATTCATCACGCGATTACTACCAAAGCGCTCGTTAAGTTTACTCGTCACGTTGTAAACGCCGCCTTTTTTCGCGATATCTTCGCCTAGCATCACCATATTTGGTAACTCAGCCAATGCGTCCATCAAGGTCCAGTTGAGTAATTTGGCAAGGTGTTGCGGCTTAGCCAGATTGTGCTGTTCATGCGCAAACAAAGTGTCGCGCATTGCCTGGCTTACACGCTGGTAATCTAATTCACTCGTAGATTTTGCTTGGGGAATTAAACTTGCCATGACTTGCGCAGGACTACTCAACTTAGGCTGCTGCGCTACTTGCTCAGCAAGATCGCTGATATGCGCAGCCGTTGCCTCATAGAGCTCAATAATTTTTGCTGTCGACATAATACCGTGATTGAGTAACAGTTTTGCACTGTGTAGCAAAGGATCTTGGCGCTCTGTTTCCTCAATACTCGCGAGATCGCGATAACTAAATTCCGTATCAGAGCCAGCATGACCGAGCAAGCGTACCATGCGCACGTGCAAGAACACTGGCTTTTGTTGTGCTCTGGCAATTTTTGCGGCGTTACGTGCTGCCTGATAGGTATCCATTAAATTCAAGCCATCGCAATAAAGATAATGAATACCTGCGCGCTGTTTGAAATTTGCAGCAATCCAACCTTGAGGAGTTGCGGTTGAAATACCAATGCCGTTGTCTTCGCAAATAAACACTATGGGCATAGGAATAGATTGATAAGCGCACCAGGCAGCGCTATTGATAGCGCCAAGCGCTGTCGAGTGGTTGGCCGAGGCGTCACCAAAGCTACAAATAACAATACTATCGCTCGCCAGCTTACCATTAAAATTTAGCCGTTGAGCTAAGCCAATCGAGAATGCCGTCCCCATTGCTTTTGGTAAATGCGAAGCAATCGTACTGGTTTGCGGGGGGATATTGTGCGCTTTTGAGCCCAGTACTTTATGACGACCACCAGAAACCGGATCTTCACTGCTCGCGGCATATGACAATAACATTTCGTAAAGCGGCGCATGGCCGGTTGCCTCCTTGGCTCTTTGCAGGCAAAAGGCACCACTGCGATAGTGTAAAAATGCCATATCGTCAGCGCGAAACGCTTTGCCGTAAGCGGCATTGCCTTCGTGCCCAGCACTGCCAATGGTGTAAAAGCTCTGCCCTAGCTTTTGCATGACTCGCGATTGCAAATCCAAGTGGCGGCTCATCACTTGCGTGCTAAACATATCCACCAATTCACTATCACTGAGGCCAACCGATTGTGGAGATTGTGAATACGTTAGGGCTGGTAATGCTCCTGTGCGCACACAGCGCGCAAAATTTTCTTTCACTATTTGATTTCTATCACTCATTTATCAAGTACTTAGTCAACAATCATTCATTTAATAACGCTAGTTTCTGATCGGCACAATCGCAAATTCATTGTGATAAAAACGTGATTCTTTTGTGACCACTTTGCAATGGCAACGCAATATCTATCCGTCATCATTGATAGTGTTCAAGGTACTAGCTAGGTGCTTGCTGTGTGACTAAGTGAAACTGCCTGGCCGCTAATTCGCTTATGTCTCTTGGCTTTATTTAACCAACTAGCTAGCACCTTTTTAACAACACCTTTTTAACAACACCTTTTTGACATTGACACCTTATTAGCTGATACCTGACTAACAATGCTCGCGCTGGCATGTGCGCTCGATGTAGTTGCTTTATTGCGGTGGCATAAAATGCGACTGAGGCGCACTATCTGCTAAGAGATATTGATCACACCTTGCTCTTGGCAAAATCACGCTTAGTGCAAAGTCACGCCTAATCGAAGGCAAGCGCTCGCCAAGTAATGTTGGCAATCAATAAATACGAGCTTGGTAAATACATTGTGAAAAAAGTAGCACAAACAAGTGAATATAAATGCGATGTTGTCCGGTCTTAGGAATTTACATCTATCATTAATGATGAAAAGGCGTTGCTCATATCGAGCATTTCATCAGGTTTTGATGTTGTATTAACCATTGAGTATTGCTGAATGATGACTTAGCTATTTCAATTGGTAACAGTATGTGATGGATGAAAAGACTTGGTGATGCGGCAATCAGATTGCTTGCGCAACCAATAGTGAGTTTTCTTATAACACAAATAGATTAGGCAGTTGGCAATTGCCAACTGGTGGCCAGGGATTATGACTGACAAAATTTTGATCATTGAAGACGAACAAGATATTGCTGAGCTAATTGCTGTACATATGCATGAACTTGGTTTAACTCCAGATAAATGTCACACCGGAAAACTAGGGCTAGCCGAAGCGCTTAGCCAAGACTATCAATTGGTAATTCTCGACGTTATGTTACCCGACATGAGCGGTTTAGATATTTGCCGACAACTGCGCGAAGCCAAACCACTGCAAGCAATTATGATGCTAACCTCACGCAGCTCAGAAACTGATCGAGTATTGGGGTTAGAGCTTGGCGCCGACGACTACATGGCAAAACCGTTTAGCGTACGCGAGCTACAAGCCCGTGTGAGAGCACAGCTCAGGCGCGTTCACAGCTTGCAAAGTATCGCCGTACCGTCGCAAGTGAAAGCCGTGACCTGTATTGGCAAGCTGATGGTCGACCATCAATGTCACAAAGTGACCTATCACGATAATTCGATCAATTTAACCTCAACTGAATTTGAACTACTGAGCTTTTTAGGCAAACATCCTGATCAGGTATTTTCACGCAGCCAATTGCTTGATTCCGTGTGGGGCTATCACCACAGCGGTTATGAGCACACGGTCAATTCACACATCAATCGTTTGCGCAACAAACTGGAAAAAGACGTGACCCAGCCGCAAATCATTCAAACGGTTTGGGGTGTCGGTTATAAACTTAATTCAGCAGGAGTGCATTGATGAAAGTGATTGCCAATTCCCTCTACCAGCGGCTGGCAATTTCCGTCACCCTGACCTTTGCACTGCTGGGTTATTTATTTTTTTGGTGGAGTAGCTCACTTGCCCAACACTCGCAGTTTCAGGCGGAGCAGAAACTCCATATTGAATTAGCAGAGCACTTAGCGCAAGACAACCCACTATTGCAAGATGGTGTATACGACAAACCCGCGCTAGAAAATTTGTTTCATACGCTGATGTTATTGGGGCCTGCGTTTGAGTTTTACTTTCTCGACCCAAACGGCAAAATTCTCACCTACTCCGCCAAGCCCGATAAAATAAAACGCGAGTCGGTCGACTTAACGCCCATCTCTCAGCTTATTGATGCGCCCCATCAAGTGCCTATTTTCGGTGATGACCCGCGCCATTTATCACGCAAAAAAATCTTCTCTGCCGCGCCCGTTTACAAAGGCGAAAAACTGCAAGGCTATTTGTATGTGATCATCGGTGGTGAAATATACGATTCTACCTACGCCAAAGTAAAATCAGACCAGCAGCTACTTGAGCATTTATCGTTACTCGGCGGGAGCTTACTGTTACTGCTGATTTTATTGTTGATGTTGTTCCGCAGTTTTACGAGCCCTATTCGCCGCCTAGTGCGCGATATAAATGCCATTCGCGCCGCCAACTTTGATCAAGACAAAATTGCCTTAGATCATTGGCGAGAGTTTACGCGTGATGACGACCGCCAAGCTGAGCGAGGTAGCAAACAAAATGAAGTAGAGCAGCTGGGCGCCAACTTTGTCGCTATGGTGGAGCAAATTAACAGTCAGTTCCAGCAGCTTAAACACAACGATAAAATTCGCCGCGAGTTGCTGGCTCACCTGTCACATGATCTAAGAACGCCATTGGCGGCGATGAAAGGTTATGTGGAAACCTTATCGATAAAAAATGATGAACTCAATAGTGAGCAACGCCAGCAGTACATCAATACCGCATTGAGAAACGTTGAGCAGCTCAAACTGCTTATCGATCAAATTTTTGAGTTAGCGCACTTAGAAGACGGGCAAGTCTCGGTCAATAACGAAGCCTTTGCTGTTGGTGAGCTACTGCACGATATCATTGCCAAGTTTGCGTTAAAAGCCAATCAAAAACGGATTAATTTGTCGCTCTTACCGGAGCACTGTGAGCGCGTTGTCTTCTCAGACATCGCCAAGCTAGAGCGAATCTTAACGAACTTAATTGAGAATGCCCTGCGCCACACCCCAGAAGACGGTAATATCAATGTGCAAATTACGCCGTTGGAAGACAAATTGAGAATTAGTGTAGTTGACACAGGCACTGGCATTCATCAAAAAGACTTAGCCTATATTTTTGATGCCAGATACCGAGCGAGTAACGCCCGCGGTGAGAAAAATCAGCACGCGGGTCTCGGGCTAGCCATCAGTAAGCGGCTGAGCCAATTGCTCAACAGCGATCTCAGTGTTAGCAGTGAGTTGGGAAAAGGCAGTGCATTTTCACTCACCCTAGCACAGGTGAGGTAGTCCTTATTTAGGCGAGCAAGCCTTATTTTGACGAAAATGAGTATTTAGCACGTAAATTAAGTGAGCGCGTATTAAGCGCGCTCTTGGGTGAGTAACTCAATGCAGCTATCGATAGCAACTGCAGGACTAAAGAAGTAGCCTTGGATTTGGTTACAGCCGTAATCACGTAAGCACTCCAGCTGCTCAAGCGTTTCCACCCCTTCTGCAATCACTTGCATATCAAGCTTTTCTGCTAAACTAACTAAGGTTTGTGTCAACAGACTTTGGTTGCACTCGGTTAAGATATTATCGACAAAAGACTTATCGATTTTTAGAATATCGACTGGGTATTCAATCAAGTTACTCAAGGACGAAAAGCCGGTACAAAAATCATCTAACGCAATTTTTACTCCACTCTCCTTTAACTTTGCCAGAGCCTCATTAACGTAATGATTGGATGACATTGCCACCGATTCGGTGATCTCAATCACAATCGAGTCGGCAGGTATTTCAGCGGCGTTTATCGCCTGCGTGACCAACTGCACTTGATCATTATCGGTGCGAAACTCATTGATAGAGCGGTTAATACTAAAGCTAATGTCCGTGTAGCCAAGCTGATGTAGGGCTCGCAAGTCTTGGCAAGCGCGCTCTAACACAAACTGCCCAAGTTGCGTAATTAAACCGAATTCTTCGGCAATCGGAATAAACTCGCCGGGTGAAACAAAACCCAGGTTTGCATCATGCCAGCGTACCAAGGCTTCAAACTTTTCAATTTTTTGTGATTGCGCGCAAATAATCGGCTGATAGTTAACAGTCAGTTGCTGCTCGCTCAAGGCAACTTTTAACTGATCGCGAATCGCTAAACGGCGTAAGTATTGCTGCTGTAATTGTGTGTCGTGAATGCCAATCGTTGCGTGGCTACTGCCCTCTTGCTTAGCTGACTCTTTCGCGCGCAGCATGGCATAGCTAGCATCGCGTAGCAGCGCGGTAGCAATAGCATCTGAAGAAGCACCTTGCTCACAGACCTTATCCTCTCCAGGATCGCACAATAAGGGGCGGTTTGCTGAGTATTCAGCCAAGCCCAAACTAATGCTGATCTGAAGGACAAGCTGATCTAAATAAAACGGCTCAGCAATTGTTGCTTGCACGCGCTCGGCAAAATGTTGTGCTTGCGAGAGATCGTGGTTTGGCAACATAAACGCGAACTCATCAGCGCCGTAACGACAAACCAGCTCGGCACTATCAAGTAATTGCTGTAATCTTGAGGCCACTTGTTTTAACAACCAATCGGCGGTTTGCAGGCCGTAAATGTCGTTAATTTCTTTGAAGCGATCAATATCAGCAAATAAGACAACAAAAGGCAACTCTGCTTGGTTACTCAGTGCCACTTGCTGTTCCACTTGCTCGATAAAGGCACGGCGATTTGCCAAGCCCGTCAGTGGCTCTTTATTGGCGTAGAAGGTTAATCGCCGTTCAGTTTCCTTCCACTCGGTAATATCGCGAAACAGCGCAACGTAATGACTGATTTGCCCGTATTGATCTCGCACTAAGTTAAGAACCAACTCTTCGGGAAACACTTCGCCATTTTTGCGTTGGTTAATGATTTCACCACGCCAAATGCCATCGGCTAACAACTTCTCCCACATCGCCTGATAAAAAGCACTGTCTTGTTTACCCGAGCTAAAAATGGCGGGATCTTTACCAATTAGCTCGTCTTCTTGATAGCCTGTCAGTGTTTCAAGCGCTTTATTCACCCAAATAATTTTATTGTTGTTATCAGTGATCATTACCGCTTCTGATGAATTGGCCAAGACCATATTTGATAACATTAAGTGACGGTTAAGACGCTTTTCTTCGGTGATGTCCTGAATACTCAGCTGCACTATCAACTCACCGGTTAAGCTGTCTTGCTTAGTCACCCCCAACACTTTTAGTTGCTTGAGCTCATCCGCTGGGGTACAAATTTGCACTTCCATATCAAACCGGTTAACGGTTTCGTCTTCCACCGCGGCTAATTGATCATTCACTTTTTGATGCTCTCGCGGGTCAATTAACGCCAACAACTCTTGACGAGTTAGCTGCTGACCTTTAGGCAAGCCAAACAGCTGATAGGCGTAATCACTGGCAAGTACATAGTCAGATCCCAAACGCCATTCAACCGTACAGAGTTTAGCGAGCGATTCACCTAGTGAAAGGTGTGACACCAATTGCTGATTCTCAAAGGTATTCAATTCATATTTAAATTCAGCACCTATCAAATAACCCACTTCGCGAAACCAAGCTTGTTCGCTGGCAGTTATATCCATTGCTTGATCGAATAAGCAAACCAATATCCCCACTGGTTTATCGTTGAACGAGCGAATAGTGACGGCAATATAGCTTTCTATCTGCCATTCTTTTAATGCCGCATCACTTGGGAATTTGGTTTGTACGTCACCGCGATAGCAACAAGTACCCAACGACTTTTTCGCCTCGGCACAAGGCGTGCCAGTTAGTTCATAAATAAAGTTGTTGGTTTCTTTGCCATCTGCCAAATGCAGCACAGTACGCACTTTGTCGTTATCAACAAACTTGCCGATAAAGCAATGGCTTGGGTTAAATTTTTCTTGAATACTTTGTAAAGCGTGGCGGTAGCGACCTTGGCTAGATTGAATACCGAAAAATTGCGCTAAATCGTTAGTCATAAATACTTTGGTTCAGGTAAGGCGAACTGGCCAACCACCTCGCTTACGCTATGGTAGTTACACAGCTCACGCTTGTTAATTACTTACAATGTGAGTGGAATCATTTCAACGTTCTACTTAAACGTACTACTCAACTCTTCGATATCTTCAACATTTTTGAAAACATCAACGCTATTGCGTTCTACTTGACGGAAAATTTCAGTATTGCGATGAGAGTGATCTGTAATGGTTTGCACGCTATCTTTGATCTGTGCGGTGACCACACTTTGTTCTTCCGTTGCAGTAGAAATTTGCGCAGTCACATCGTCTAACTCATTCATCATAGCGTTCACTTTGCCCATCGCTTGCTTAGCTTCAATGGACTCAGCGTTACACTGTTCCGCATTGTCTTTGCTCGCCAACATCAACTCACGCCATGAAGTTAACGTTGCTTGCAGCTCTTTTACCGAGCCGCGAATTTGTTCTGTCGCGCCTTGAGTTCGGCTTGCCAAGGTACGCACTTCATCAGCGACGACAGCAAAACCTCGGCCTTGCTCGCCAGCTCGTGCCGCTTCAATCGCGGCATTTAACGCCAGTAGGTTGGTTTGATCGGCAATCCCTTCAATTTCCGCCATGACACTTGAGATTTCATCGGCATCGCTGACTAACTTGTGCGCGGTGCTTGCGGCGTTATCCACCTCGCCAGCTAGCACGCTGATTTTAGCTTGGCTAGAGTTCACAACCTCAATCGCACCATCACACGTTGTTTGAACCTCTCTAACTTTGTCGTAGGCATACGCGGTATTGCGGTTGACTTCTTCAAAACTAGTGCTCATTTGGGTGATAGCAGTGGCCAGTTGGTCTAAGTGATTGCTTTGCTCCATGATACTGGCAAACGCTTCCCCCGTTGACGTTTGTAATTGCTCTGCGACCTGCTTTAAGCTGCGGCCAGAGTCATTGCCACGACCTAATACGGTGCGAATTTTTGCGCTGAGCAGTTGTCTGGGATAGTCGAGAATACCGACAATACCTTTACCACTAATAATCAAGCGCGTTGGGCTGTCGTAAAGTGCTTTTGATTGCGCAACGTATTTGGGCAATCGAATCATTTCTTCAAAGAAAACCGCCGTTAATATCGCCACCAGAATAAAGGGAAGTAAAGCCAGTGCAATGGCCCCTGTTTGCACGTAAAGCAATATCGCAGCAAATAAACACACTAGCCCAGCGATCGTGATTTTAAGTGTGCTGTTCGCATGAAAATCCGAGACTTTCTTCTGCTGATTAAGTGCATCATAGAGCGCTTGCGCTTGCGCTTTTTGCGCCTGTGATGGCTTACAACGCACCGACTGATAGCCAGTGACTACGCCTTCTTTGTAGAGCGGTGTGACAAAGGCATCAACCCAATAGTAGTCGCCATTTTTACAGCGATTTTTCACCATGCCACGCCATGAATCACCGCGCTTTAACTTCTCCCATAAATCGCCGAATGCCAGCTTGGGCATATCAGGGTGGCGTACTAGGTTATGCGGTTGACCAATGAGTTCCTGCTCACTATAGCCAGCAATCTTACAGAACTCAGGGTTAGCGTATGTGATTACCCCACGGGTGTCAGTAATTGACACGAGTTGCTCAGATTCAGGAAATAGGACTTCCGCGCCGCTCATAAATGTAAACCTCGAATAGTGAAAAGTAATTTCGTTAGTAACAATTTAAAATTTTTCATTGATATCCATCAAAAAACCAAATAATTGATATCCATCAAAAAACCAAATAATTGGCCTGATCAGATTTTGATCTATATCAATAACTATACGTTTTGTCTCTATGCGAATCAAAATGCAATTAGCCCGATTCACTCGTATTACGCAAAATATGTGCACCTTAGACCAGCCAAGCCAATTCAAAATCAAGCAAAGCTCTACTGGTATATCGATATACAAATGTAGGAAAGAATTATGAATTTTTGATATCTCAACCTAACGGTCAAGATCATAACGCAGGCTTGCGATCATCATCCGTAATTAAACGTAAATAATTGTAATAACTAGAGTTATCGCTCGTAATATTGAACAAGACACAAGCAATTGTTATGCGGGTGTTAAGAAAACATTGATGAAATGAAAGTCGGCCACAGCGTGTTTTGATGTTGTGCTCGGAAAAAACCAAAATGCCCAATACGAGCAACATTTTGTTGGCTAGGGCAAATATACTCATGCCGTTTGTCTGCTGACTGATAAAAGCTATGCAGTTTTTCAAAACCAGCGTAATTAATCAGCTCGTCATCTTTAAACGCAATGGCAGTAATAGGAATAGCTAAGGATTGATACTGAGCGCGAATTTGCATACCCTCAGAGCCAACGAGGTAATCGGGATCAAGGCACCAAGCACGCCATTGACGGATCACTTGCCGAGGTAAATTGCCAACCACACCCAGCTGCTTACCGGGAAAGTAGCCGCAAAGTTTAGTTGCCACAGGCGCCAACATAAACCACAACACGAGCGATAATGCTTTGACTTTGGGATCAGACTTGCGCCAATAACCTGAGCCAGAAGCAACCGTAATCAGTCGAGTTACCTTGTGACGATTAGGGATCATCGCGAAGACTTGTCCGCCCAAGCTATGACCAAGCCAGTATAGTGGCTTGTCCTGTGCCATTAACGCGGCTTTATCAATCATGTAAGCACAATCTTGTTGCACCCATTCAGAAATAGACACCTGAACTTTTGACAATGGCTGACGCAATGACAAGCCTATCCCTCGATAATCAAATGTCAGTACATCAAAGCCTTGCGTTGCTAGCCAATCGGCAAAGTCGAAGTAAAACTTCTGCTCAACTCCCATGGCGGGTGCGATAACAATCACGCCTTTTGCGCTTTCTTGCGCTTTGAAATAGTGCCCTACCAAGGGGTTATGACAACAAATTTCAACGCTAAACCTTTGGTGCACGAGCTAATTCCTTAAAGCTAAAGTTGGGCTACTACTAGATTGAGATGGTAAGCTTCTGTCGCGAACAGCGGTAATCTTGAAGCCGCTAATCAATGACAGCGATTCAATGCCTGACCATTAAAATAACCTAACCAAGCTCGCCAAGGCAATCAAGCTATTTTTTGTACAGTTTTTATCGGCTTAACGCCTTCGCCCTGCGCACTTTCTGACGGAGGTGACTGACTCGGTAGCTGCGGCTCTGCGCCTAAATGTAGCTCTTTAACATCCAAGAGTTCACACATGCGCTGAAATGTTGCGATGTCTTGCGCAGAAAACGTGTCTTGGGCTGCATGTAAGCTACCGTCGACAAAGGCGAAATCGCCATTAATATTGAGTTGAGCAATTGCCCGATATGGCTGTCCATAGCTATCAACTTTAAGGGCGCGTACTAACTTTACTTCAAAAATCCAGTCATCCATGCGTACACACCGTGAAATAGCTTGAGTCATTGTGCTACCTTGTAAAAAAGCCGATTACGGGTTGGGGGCGCAATCGGCAAAATGGGAGAAACGTATTTATAAGCCGTTGTGAACATATTTGTGAACATAGCTGTGAAACCTGATGGAGCGCTATTGGTAAGGCCACTCAAGGTTGTCACTGCCATGCACTAAAAGTTGTTTTTAATATCCACTTTCGCCAAGAAGCTTTTGAGTTCTTCTTCACTGATGCCTTTATCGGCGTTACTATCGATTTTGCTAAACTGCTTTTTCAATAGCTTGTTCTTGGTCATACTCAACTCTTGCTCGCTAATCACGCCATTACTATCAATATCTAGCGGTGCAAACAATTTGTCATGGGCAAGTAATTGATCTGCCTTGACCGCATCTTGTGCTTGTTCCACTTTCGCCATGACTGGCTTTTCTTTATCAACATCTTTCGGCTCGGCATTGGCTTGCACTGTGATCGAGCTTACGGTGGCAACCAGTACAAACGCTGTAACTTCCAATAAACTAATATTTTTCATGATTCGATATCCTTGTTTAAGTAATTTTTATGACTCAATTTAACCTTGATTCAGTTGACTATTTCAGCTGACATTGGCAGGCAAATAAATTGCCTATCACTGATGAACCATCCTTGTGCACGTAATTCAACATATACGCTCAAGCGGCCTTGCTCGATATCGTGTGCCTCAAGTCGCCTCAACGTCAATTGAGCCTACTTGCAGTGATAAAGTCGCTTTGGGGTAAGCCCATTGAGGGGCGCACTATCTAGGGGCAATAGCCGACGACCTCAAGGTACTTTTTCTCGTAACGGTTTTTAGTCCCCAAAGCGACCTTGACCTGTGCTATGCAACCGCTTTGTTATCTTTTTGCTAGTTGTCAAAGTCATGCACGTTACTCACTGCAATCACCCTGTTGCACTTGTCATACCAAACTTACAAAGCATTGATAAATATGGTTTTTTATAATTTTTAACCACTTTATTTTGTTGCTATTCAACAACAGTTAACAACAAGCAACTAAACATCTAATCACTCATTTTCAATTACATTTTTGCGTAGTACTTTAAAATCAGTCACTTAGCACAGAAAAGCAGAGAGACAATCCTGTGTTGCCAATAAGCAACAGTGTTGAATTTACTCATAGAAGCGCTTTAAATGGAGGGGCTAACTAATACCAATCCGCATCACAATATGCTCAACTCAGCGCGATTTATTGATGCAGCTTGGTATATTTCATCAACGAAGAGAAATTGCTTATGACCAGCGACTTGCCGGTGCTTGCTAAGCTACGACGTTCAGCCAGTCAATTGTCAATTAAACACCTTGCCGTGCTTGGTTTTTTTAGTGTTATCGGGCCTCTATTCGCCGCGCTGCTGTATATCGCAGAGCAAACTAAAGCGGCATCAAGTTTGGGAGTTCAATCGATACTCGCAGTATCCACCTTGGTAAAAGCAAACCAAGACCTGAGCCAAACCCTCACACGAGCAGAGCGCTTTGCCAGCCAGTTTATGGTGCTAAAAGAAATTGAATTGCTTGACAGATTTACCGTCGAGCACTTTAAAGCGGTTAATATTCTGGAAACACAGCTCGCAAAGATGAATGACGAACAACTAGATTCGAGCATTGCATCACTCAATGATCAACTGAGTGAGTTAGCGCAGCAGCTACCAAGAGAATTTCAAGCGCTTGAGCAAGTTGCGACAGCATTTCGTCAAATGGTGCCGATCAATCAAGCGATCAGGGCGCGAAGCGATCAGCTTATTCAACTGAAAGCACACGCGATTAGGGATCAGACCGAAAGTGTTGATGTTGTCATTTACCAAAGTTTACTGATCGTACCGATAAGTTTGCTGATCGCGATTTTCTTCGTTTATTTAATCAATCGTCCACTGCGCCGTATTACCGGCCAGATTGACCAATTGTCGCAAGACAATTTTGAACATGCGTTCGAACTCACGGGCCCCAAGGAAATTAGTAACATCGCTCGTGCACTGGAAACGATGCGGGTTAGGCTACGCGCTTTAGAGCTGCAAAAATCCAGCTTTATTCGCCACATATCCCACGAACTCAAAACGCCACTCGCAGCAATTCGCGAAGGTAGTGCCTTACTTAATGACAACAGTTTGGGCGCGCTCAACGCAGGTCAAAAAGAGGTCAGTGGTATTATCATCAACAACGTTAACCGCTTGCAGCAGCTTATCGAAGACTTGTTGGCATTCAATATTGTACTCGATTCAACCAGCCTGCAGGACAGACAAACCTTCCTTATCGCCCCAGTGATTGAAACTGTTGTTAAGCAACATAAATTAGCCCTGCAAAAAAAGGGATTAAGTGTTGAATTGGCGCTGGCAGATGCCACCCTGAAAACCAATCAAAAACAACTGAGCGTGGTGATTGAAAACTTGTTATCCAATGCCATTAAATACACCAATAATGATGATGTGATAAAAATAAGCGCAGCGGTAAAAGACCAACAACTACAATTAAGTGTGAGCGATCACGGGCCAGGAATGTCACAGCAAGAGTGTACCCACATCTTTGATGCTTTTTACCAAGGTAAGCTAGCCACTGCCAACGGCGTAGACAGCAGTGGTTTGGGACTTACCATAGTACAAGAGCTGGTGATGCGACTCAGCGGCACGATTGACGTTCAATCAAACCAAGCCAAGCAAACTCATGGCACCACGTTTATCGTGAAATTACCCAGCTTGAGCGCTCAGGAGGCATAACATGAAGGTGACACACTTAATTCTACTGATTGCGCTAACGCAGTTACTGCAAGGTTGCAGTTTATTCCTTCCGCCGCCCGCTTCAACACCAGTCATCACCGCCCAACCTTTAGCGGCTAAACCTAATTTAAGTGCTTATTATCAATGGCTCAAAGGATTGGAAGCAGAGCAGCTTGCCAGTGAAACGGCACTGCAACAGCAACGAAAAAGCGAACAAGTACCCGATGCTGATTTATTCTTACTCTTGTTGCGCAGCTTGCCAAGTTCGCCGATACACAATCCATACACAGCAAAAGCAATGTTAAATCAAGGGGATTTCAACCAGTATATTTACGCCCATGTCTCTGCCGCTGATTTAGCATTTGTCACTATGCTCCGCGATCAACTCAATCAACAATTGCTCTTGCTGCAAGCAAATAAGCAAAACGTGACACAAAGCCAACAAGAAATCGCCAAACTGACGTTAAAACTGGCGATGTATCAAGAAGCGAATACATCACTGACCGAAAAGCTAGAGCAATTAAAAGCAATTGAAGCTCAGTTAAATGCGCGAGACCACTAACCATAACAAACAACAAGCATAACAAGACAAGCACCATGACAAGACAAGCACCAAGTAAGCCTGAGCCATTGATGAATCACGAGCACGCAAGAATTATGGTCGTTGACGATGATCCCAGTCTGTTGCGGCTGCTTTCGATTAGGCTAGCAGGCGCAGGCTATCAAGTAGAATCAGCCGAAAGCGCGAAAGTAGCACTAGGCGTGATGAGTAGCTTTCAGCCCGATGTCGTGATCAGCGATTTAAAAATGGAGGGCATGGATGGCTTTGCCCTATACGAACAAGTACGCCAACGCCACCCTAACCTGCCAGTTGTGATCATGACGGCGCACGGCACAATTCCCGATGCAATTAATGCCACTAAACAAGGGGTATTCAGTTTCCTCACCAAACCCTTTGAGAGTAAACAGCTACTCGATACCGTTGAGCAAGCACTAAAACTGCAACCGCTCAGCTCAGGTCAAGAAAACACGGAAAGCTGGCGCAAAAATATTATTAGCCGCAGCAGTAAAATGGCGCAACTGTTACAGCAAACCAAGCAAGTCGCACAAAGTAACTTTAGCTTGTTGATTCAAGGGCAAAGTGGAACCGGTAAAGAACTGTTGGCCAATGCAGTGCACCGAGCGAGTAAGCGCGCTAGTGCGCCTTTTACCGCCATAAACTGTGCGGCGATTCCTGAATCACTGCTTGAGTCTGAACTATTTGGTCACGTAAAAGGAGCGTTTACAGGCGCAGATCAGCGTCATGTCGGTTTGTTTGAAGCTTGTCATGGCGGCACCTTATTTCTCGATGAAATTGGCGATATGCCAATGAATTTTCAAGTTAAATTACTACGGGCATTGCAAGAGAAAGAAATTCGCCCAGTCGGCAGTACGCAATCTATCGCAGTGGATGTGCGCGTGATTTCAGCCACGCATAAAAACCTGCGCAAAGCGATTATCGAAGGTAAGTTCCGCGAGGATCTCTACTATCGCCTAAACGTGGTCGAACTGGAAATTCCAGCGCTTGCTCAGCGCCGAGAAGATATTCCCCTGCTCGCCCAGCATTTTCTGCACAAAGGCAAGCATCAAACGGACAATGTGACGGTCAGTGGCTTTACTCAAGAGGCGATGGAGCTGCTCATCACAGCGCCTTGGCCCGGCAATATTCGCCAGCTTGAAAATGTCATCGAACAAAGTATTGCCTTGGCAACTGAGCCACTGATCAGCGAGCAATTAATCAGTAATGCGCTACGCAATAAACCCAGTGAGCTGCCATCTTTCGCGCAGGCAAGAGACCAATTTGAGCGTGACTATCTCGCTAAGTTGTTACGATTAACTAACGGCAACGTGACCCAAGCGGCGCGCATCGCTCAGCGCAACCGCAGTGAGTTTTATAAACTACTCAACCGCCATCATCTCACGCCGGAAGCATTTCGCGACGCAAATGATGAATCGCCACTTGAGTAATAGAAAAAATGAGTAGCAAAAAACCTATTACTTAATTGTCAGCACGATTATCAGCACGCTAGGATAATGAGGCTGTCGATGGTACAACCAAGTAGCGGCTTAGCGTACTCGAAAGCGCGTCTTTGTTGATAGGTTTACTCAAGTAGTCATTCATACCCGCGGCTAAGCACTTTTCTTTATCGCCAGCCATGGCATTTGCAGTCATGGCGATAATAACCATGTGCTGATGCTTACTGCCCCCTTGACCTGCTCGAATCGCTTGCGTTGCCTGATAGCCGTCCATCTCGGGCATCTGGATATCCATTAACGCGACATCATATTGCTGTGCCACATCGTTTAACATACGCAATGCCTCAACTCCGTTAACCGCAATATCACAGCCATACCCCAACTTCGTCAATACGCCTTTTGCTACCATTTGGTTAACGCGATTATCTTCAACGAGCAAAATTCTTGGCCCATCCGCAGACGCTTTAGCAGTACTGTCGACAACCGCTGGCGGTTGTGCCATCGCATGTTCCGTGGATTTATGATCTGCTGATGGTTCATGATCTGTTAATGGCTCATGATCTGTTAATGGCTCAGTCTCCGCTAAGCGCTCAGTCGTTGCTAAAGACTTTGCATTTGTTAACGGCTTCTCACTTTCTGTGTGACCTTCTTGGCTGCCAAGCTCACTAATGTAATGACGAGTAACGAGTGGTTTAGCATGGCGCAGCGCCTCACCATTGTCTGCGATAATATTCACGGCGGCATGCAGGTCATTAATGGTTGCCGGTTTTGGAAAGTAACCGCTAAAGCCCATTTGTGCGAAGCGCTTGCCATCGCCAGGGGTTTGCATTGAGGTCATGACGATAAGTTTCATGCCATTACCGACATCGAGTTTTTTCAACGCTCGCGCCAGCACCTCACCATCCATCGCGGGCATTTGACGATCTAAAATGGCAATGTCATACAAGGGCTGCTGCAGGTCGATACGCTGCTGACAATGGGCTATCGCTTCTGCACCAGTTTTACACGAGACAACCGCTGCTCCCCATTGGCTTAACTGGCGCTCTAGCACTTCGCGATTAGTATTATTGTCGTCAACGACAAGGACATTCAGCTGGCTAATATCGACTTTCGGCATACGCGGCACTATTTGTGGCGTTTTGCCTACACAAATATCACAGGTAAACTCACTACCCTGCCCAGCCGCACTGCGGACACTGACATCGCCATCCATACGGCGACACAGTTTTTTGACAATCGCCAAGCCCAATCCCGTACCGCCGTAATTGCGCGTCGTTGACGAGTCCACTTGGCGAAATTTTTCAAACAACAAATGCTGCTTTTCTTTTGCCACCCCAATGCCAGTGTCACTCACGGTAAGCAACAATCGCCAGTGGCTATCGTCCTCTTCAACCAAACTCGCTTTCACCAAGATTTCCCCTTGATGAGTAAACTTGACGGCATTGCTAATCAGATTGGTCAGCACTTGGCGAATTCTACTGGGATCACCGACGATTTGACGGTCGGATAGGCCAACGGTATCGAGAATTAACTCAATATTTTTCGCCTGCACCTGCGGTGCCATCGACTCACTGAGTTCCCCCATCATATGCGCGAGATCAAACACAATCGCTTCAAGATCTAACTTATCAGCGTCAATTTTTGAGAAATCGAGTATGTCGTTGATTAACTGAAGTAAAGAATTCGCACTGCTTTGTGCCAGTGAAACCTTGTGCTGTTGATCCTTGCTTAATTCAGTATCTTGCAGCAGATCTAACATGCCAATCACGCCGTTCATCGGCGTGCGAATTTCGTGGCTCATACTCGCCAAAAACTCATTTTTCGCTTTTACCGCCGATTCCGCTTGGGTTTTCGCTGCCGTCAGCGCTAGCTCATTACGCACTCGCTCAGTAATGTCGTAGTTTACGCCAATCATATTGGTGACTTGGCCGTCGTCATTGACCGTGTTGATGGCCGTTGCTTTGAGATAACGAATTTCACCTGACGGGCGAATGATACGAAATTGCGCTTCAAATTTGCCAGCTGAATCAATCGCTTGTTGATGCGTACTGTAAATGCGTTTTCGATCGTCTGGGTGTAAACCTTGTCGCCACGCACTGAGTGCACCGGAAAAGTTTTCGCGCTCAATACCATACAGCTTGAGCATCCAGTCATCCCATTGCAATTCGTTGGTTAAGACGTTGTAATCCCAAACACCGATACCACCAGAGTCAGCGGCAAGCTGCATTCGTCGGTTACTGTCTTTAATTTTTTGCTCAGCGTTTTTCTGCTCACTGATATCTAAATGGGTGCCAATCATACGCTTAGGGCGGCCATCATTATGCCATTCAACAACTTTGCCCGTGTCTAGCACCCAAAGCCAATGCCCCTCTTTATGGCGCAATCGCGTTTCGCAGCTGTAGTACTGTGTTTCACCACGCCAGTGACGCTGTAATTCCTGTTGCGACAATATTAAATCGTCAGGGTGTAACCTAGACGTCCAAGTCTGGCCAGTAGTGGGTGCCAATTCAGCGAGGGTATAGCCAATGATATTGGCCCAACGTTCATTGAGCACGGCTTTATCGGTATCAATTTCCCAATCCCAAATCCCTACCGCAGTGGCCTGCATCACAGACGCTAACCGTTCATTACTGTCAGCGAGCTCTTGCTGCGCCTCAATGCGGTTAGTAATGTCTTGAAAGGAGCCGTACAAACGGATACATTCGCCATTTTCAAACTCCGCTTCCCCCTTGGCAACGACCCATATCTCTTTCCCTGTGGCAGTGATTAATTCAAGCTCTTGCTGATAAGACTCACCGTGCGAAATAGAGCGCTCGACTAACTTGGTAATTAACTCGCGACTGCGTCCTGCTTTGTAAAAATTAATCGCCGTATCCAAATCAGGCACATAGTCAGGAGCTACTTCATGAATTTGTTTGGTCATTGGCGACCAGTAAATTTGATTGGTTCTAAGATCTACTTCCCACACACCAAGGCGCGCCAGCTGGCTCATCTGCTCCATCAATTGCTGTTGACCCAAGAGTTGTTCACGCTGCTGTTTGCGCATCAGCTCGTAACCTATCCATTGCGCAATCAGCTGAATAATTTCTAGATCGGCATCTATAAATTCATGGCTATAAGGCTCAGCGCTGGAAAAGTTCAAGGTGCCAAATCGCTTGCCATCAACCAATATGGGGGCGCCAATATAAGTTTCCAAAGCAACGTTTTGATAGCAGGGATGACCGCTAATGTCGCTCTCACTGATTCGCTCTATGGCAATCGGCTTATTGGTATTTAAGGCGTGAAAGCAAGCGGTTTTAGCCAATGGAAATGATTCGCCAGCGCACACCGCATCATTGGTGCTACGGGCGAAGAGCACAGTATAGTCTTGGTCTTGCACTTGGCTGACAATACCGAGCGGCAAGTGGAACAGCTCGCAACCCAGTGCCAGTAAATTATCTATTTTTCGCTCAAAATTGGCGCTGCTATCGGAGGTCAGGTCGTGGATGCGTTTTAGTGCTAACTCAGTTTGGCGTTGCTCGGTAATATCGTTTTGAATGAGCATGAACTTATTGTGCTTTTTGTCAGCTTTTAATGGCACTATCGTCGTCGTGAACCAAAGCTTACGGCCGTTGCAAGAAAGCGTGCACAATTCACCTCGCCAAACACTGCCTGTGCGCAGCGTTTGATAAATTTTGTCAATAAAGGCATCTGTGTGATGGTCGCTTCTTAGTTTTTCAACAGGCTGAAACAGCAAGGCGTCCGACTCATAGCCGTACACTTGGCTAAAGCGCTGATTGTAAAACGTAATAATGCCTTGCTGATCGAATTGTAAAACGAGGGAATGCTTGTTGATGGCAAATTGAAAATCAGACGCGCGATTGCGCTCATTGCTCAGCTTCGAGTAGGTTTGTTGTAACAAATTGCGTATAACGTAATAGGCGTAACAAGCGACAGCTAAAAAGACCAGTACGGTCACTGTCCAAATCAATGCACCTATGCGTTCACTGGCCTGAAAACGCTCACTCGCTTCGTGTTTAAACACCGTGAGCGCCTGCTCAAGCGCGATAACAAACGAATCACTCGCCAAGGCATTAATATTGGCCATTTGTTGCGCAGACATTGTCGCATCCCTAGCCAGCGCTTCGGCACTGGTCAAATATGCCGCCAAGCGCTGGTTTAAGTCGCGATATGTCGCCATGTTGAGCGAAAAATCTGAGGCTTCGTTTGCCATCAACAGCTCGACATGCTGAACCAAGGCTGCCTGGTTTTCTCGCATGGCTTGCGCTGTTGCGATCACTTTTGCGACAAGCTTAGATGGACTATTGACCTTGTTTGCTTGTTGGTATTGAACGAGTAATAGGCTGATTTGTTGTAGTGAATTTCGTTGGTCATCGGCAACCTTCGACACTTGCTGAAACACTTGCTGCTCTTGGTAGTGAAGCCGCAACTGAGAAAAAGCAACGGCGACCAATAAAACATTCAGCGCAAACAGTAAAATATAACGGCGAGTAAAATTAGCCAGTACTGAGTGCATTTTTTGCATCAAAAAACCCTAGGGAATTGGAATAAATTAATATTTTGTAAAGTATTACATGCCCATTGAGTAAACCCAAATATTTGCATAGCACTAGGTGCCTATGCTTGAAATCAGTGTCTTAGAACAAAGTCTCAACACATAGTCTTAAAACATAGCCTTAAAACATAGCCTTAAAACAGCGACTCGAAATAGGCTGTCCAACAGATCGTAGTTTTGTCTCGCAACAAACCTAATTGGCGAGCAAGTTAGCCAATGCTTGTTGATACTGTACTTTTTTGACGTCGTTAAAACCGACATGGGTTGCCACGAGCTTGCCTTGACGATCAAATATCATACTACTTGGCATGCCCGGTAAATTGAAATGACGCGCGATTTTGCCTTTGGGGTCATAAATCACCTCAAAATCGGCCGGATGCTCGGCAAGAAAGTCCAAGGCGTGTGCCTTATCGGCATCTAGGTTCACTGTGATGATTTTAAGCCCTTGCGCTTGATACTTCGCCTGCATTGCATTCATCCACGGGAATGACGCTTTACACGGTATGCACCAAGAAGCCCAAAAATCCAAATAAACCACTTGCCCTTGGTGCTGTGCTAATTTTTCTTCCAACTCAATAAGCTTGGCATGCTTTGCCGCTGCTGGGTTCGATAACATCAATAGCAGCGCTGTTAACATTAGGCCAACCCATTGAGTAAGCCGTGTGGTGTAGTTGTTTAATGTCATGATTATCTAGCCTCGAGTGCGTAACACGCGTTAGTCAAACTGATAGTTGAGAGAGACAAAAAGTGAGCGCGGTTCACCCACAAAATAGCGGTATTGACCAAAGCCAAAATCGGCGCGCTCTGCGTAATCTCGGTTCGTCATATTAAGCCATTGCATCGCCACCGTTAAGTTGTCTGCTACTTGTGTACTGGCGCGTAAATTCAGTAAATTATGGCCTCGATAGTCAGCGGTATTTTCTGGGTTGAGGTAATAATTGCCCATATGCTGCCATTCCAACGTCACTTTTTGCTGTGCGTTATGCTGCCAGCCAAGTTGCACATTTGCGATATGCTGAGGCGCAGTATCGATTTCATTTCCTTGGATGCTGACTCGGCTCAGTGTCAAATCTGCTTGATAGGTGTGATTAGCCAAGGTGCCCGATGCTTGCACGAAAAAATCTGCTGGCAGTTGATAACGCAGTAAAAATTCAATACCAAGATGGCGCGTTTCACCGTTATTAACGTTCTGGCGATCCGCGTCTTGAAATATCACGCGTTCTTTATCCATGGCGAATAATGAAACGTCGTAAAACAGTTGAGTTGATTGCCCACGTACACCTAGCTCGATACCTTGAGAGGTTTCTGGGGCTAAATTGGCAATCGTTTGTCCGGCCTGCAAGCGGAATAATTCTGTGGCTTGCGGTGCGCGATACCCCTGAGAGTATTGACCATAAAGTCGATGAGAAGGCGCTAATTGGTAACTAGCGCCAAGTTGGTATGAGGTTTCATTAAAGCTTACTTGTTGTGAACTGGGTCGAGTATAGCGACAATTAATCACATCAGGCGCACAGGCACTGCCATCCGTTAGCTTGTTTTGATAATCGTAATCTGTGTATTCATAGCGCATACCAGCGGTGAACTCCAGCTGCGTAGTCGCTTGCCAAAACAGCTTTGCGTAGGGAGAAACAATGGTTGCGTCAACTTGGTAATCATAGTGAAAACCCGCGGGTAAATGCGGAGCAAACGGCTCGGCCTGAAACTCCACCAACTCCCCCTGCGTAAAGTCGACATCAACCCCTGCCAGCCAATCAATACGCTGCTGGCTTTTGTGGTAGCTAAGCTTCATACCGCCACCCGTTTGACTGTTTTCTTCCAACGGTTGCCACGGTAAAAAGTGTTGTAAGAACTCCATGTCTGTCCAGCGCAAGTAAGGGCTCACTTGTAACAGTTCATCATCGCTTAATTGGTAGCGAACAAGTGAATATAGACGAGCACTCTGGCTATCGCGATAAGCTTGAGGATTCGGATTTTCACGTTTGCGCGCTTCTTCTCTGTATGCTTCAAAGCCGCGAATAAAGCCGGCGGTGTCTTGATTGAGATGAGTTGCAGACAGCACATTTTTAACCGACCACTGGCCATGTTCGAATTGATGAATCAAGGTCAACTTTTGCTGTTCAAAGCCACTATCATCTTTATAGCCGCCATCATGAGCGCTGTTGCCATAAGCCATAAACCCGTGTTCATTTTGCTGATGACTAGCACTAAATGTTGCGCGTTGGTAATCATGTGGCCCTAATGTTACCCCCAAGGAGCCACCTTGCGTGGACAGAGGTTCGGGCGTGATCACATTGATCACGCCATGGACAGCATTTGAGCCATACAAGGTACTCGCAGGACCACGCAGTACTTCAATACGTTGGGCTTGCAGTGCATTCGCATCAAATAATTGGTTGATATTACAAAAGCCGGGACCACGCAGTGAAATACCATCTTGCGCCATAAAAAATGCGCCACACCCGCCACCGCCGGTAAGTACTGGTGAACGCAGTGCGGTCAGGTGCTCTTGCCCATTGCCACGGCTAATCCAAGCGCCTGGCACTTGCGCCATTATCTGATTAATGTGCTGATGATTAACCGCTTGCAGCGCTTGCTCGCCAATCACCGTTAAATTACCCGTGAGTTTGGCCAGTTGGCGCTCAATACCTGAGGCCGTAACCGTAATGGTTTCTAACCCCGTTGGCTGCTGCGCAGCCGCTTGCCATGGAGGACCAACAAAAGTGGCCAATAGCCCGGTAAACAGGGCGCGGCGCAGTATCAGACGAGAGTATTTCAAAAACTTTTCCTTATTGGCCTTTCGCTAGTAATTAGCTAGTGACTGTCTAGCAATTGTCGAGAACTCAACGAGTAACGGTTAGGTAACGATTAAATTTGTTTTATGGTTTGGGTTTTATCGCTTGGCGGCGCTAGTTTACAGCGGCGATACATTCAACTTCAACCAATGCTCCCGCTGCCAACTCACTTACGGCAAATGCGCTACGCGCGGGATAAGGCGCACTGAAATATTGGCTATAAACTTGGTTAAATGCCTTGAACTGCTTAATATCAGTTAACATCACCAAGCACTTTACCACGTCAGACATTTGATAGCCGTATTGGGTTAACGTGCCTTTGATGTTTTTCATGACTTGATGAGCTTCACCTTCAAAGCCACCTTGCGCTAACTTGCCTGTTGCCCCATGCCAACCAATTTGCCCGGATAAATAAAGCGTATTGCCCACCTTAACAGCCTCAGAAAACGGCAATGCCTTATTGCTCGGCTTGGTATTTAAAAACTCGATACTATGTTCGGTATTGTGCTCGGTACTGTGCCCGGTACTATGTTCAGTACTATGCTCGGTAGTTGCCAATGAAAGGGGGACAAATAACAGGGTTAACACCGCCGCCAGTAACTTGGATTTGAGTGTTGAGCATGCGCAAACTTGTTTCATAACTCACCTTCTTTTTCGCTTTATCTGTTGTTTTAATAGTTTGGTGTTAACGCGTTTGGCCTTGTTGTGAGCCATACCGATAGCGCTTTGTCTACGAGAGTGTAAGACCTAGGGATTAAAAAATATATTCTTGTGCCAATAATCGTGATTTTGGCAAAGCAAAGATCGCATTGGCGTGCCGGCGCGTAATTTATCGCAGCAAAGTGCATTATTGCTTTAAACTTCATCCACTAAACGCTAAGGTACTTGTTAATAATGGCGTCGGAGAGGCGTCTGTAAGTTAATCGCAAGCAGTTGAATTAATGAAGCATTTATTTTTCTTGGTATTCATATCTGTGTGCTTACTCAGCCACGCCGGAGAACATCAGCTAAGCGTGGTTTCTGAGCATTGGCCGCCCTATATTATTCACTACAAAAACGACACGGTTCAAGCAGAAGTCAAAGGGGTAGTCACCGAGAATATTCGCGAAATTTTAGCGCTTGCCAACCTTGATTATTCACTGAACATTTACCCATGGGCAAGAAGCTACCACCTCGCCACCAACAAACCTAATGTGCTTATTTACTCTATTTTTAAAAACGAGCAACGCGAGCCACTGTTTCATTGGTTTTGCCCAGTATACCAAGCGACCCCAATCAGAATTTTTAAATTAGCCACTAACAGTGCTGATATTAGCTCACTAGCGTCCCTTAAAAACTCTGTAGTCGGTGTAATGCGAGATGACAACAGCTATCGATATTTGTCGACTAAAGGCTTTGAGCCAGGTGTCAACTTAGATATTTCATCCAACGAAGAGATCAACTTGCTCAAGTTGATCACAGGTAAAATTGATGCGGTCGTCCAATCAGAAGCAGCGCTGCGCTATCGTTTAGCGCAAGTTAATGCCAGTAACCTCGCCATTGTTGCAGGACTGACACTGCATTCCAAAGAAAAAACCGAGCATTGCATGGCACTAAGCAAAAATTCGGATGCGCAACTGATCAACAAAATTTCAACCGCATTTGCTCAATGGCAAGCAAATGCGACTCATGCTGACAGTAACAATACAGACGCGCAATTCAGTAATTTGCGGTAATACTAACTCGGTAGAATTTACATGGCAGCTGATGGCTAACGCAAGCCAAGCACGTACTTTACAGTACGCGGTAAAATCAATATGTGTAGAACATCTTGGCAGTAAAGAGCTAAAAACACATTACTGAAAGATAAATTGCTTAAAAACATTGGTGACATGCTGCATTGTCACCAATGCTTTCCCTTGTTAACCTTGTCGCTCAGCGCTCGCTAGCAATCTCGACAGCTCTATGCACAACTTACACGATTTAAAAACCTTGCTCAGCCCCCTACTTAGCCTTGACGATAGCTTGTGGCAAGCTTGGTCAACAATTGTCAAACCAGTCTCGGTCGCCGCTGGCGAGCGGCTATTACATGCAGGTAAACAGCAAACCCACTTTTATATCATCAAAACCGGGGTTGTGCGTTTTTTCTATACCTTGCCTGATGGCAAAGAGCGCAATAAGGCCTTTTTTAAAGAGGGCGATCCCATTGGTTCAATGAGCGCCTACCTAACAGGCTCGGCCAGCAGCTTCTGTATCGAAACCTTAGCCCCCTGCGAGCTTTATAAAATTGCGGTCGAGGACTTTAATCAGCTAATCGCTCAATATCCGCCAATCAACGACTTTTTAGACAACCTCACCAAACAGCTATTCATTCGTAATGAGCGACGCGAAGGGATTTTATTGACCGGAAATGCAGAAGCGAGATACCAATGGCTGATGGATGAAGAGCCCTGGCTGTTAGCAAGGCAAATTCCGCAATACCACATCGCCTCTTACCTGAGTATGGATGCGGTATCACTGTCTAGGCTAAAACGTAAGAAGTGTTAATTAGTTAGGGCGTGTTGATCTTTTAGGGTTGTTTTTGCAGCAGTCTGTTTGGGTTTTATACAAGGCGACACTTGTGCCGTGTAGTCACTCTCCACAAATAAGTGGCAACACAGTAGAAAAGTCAAACAGACGCTGCCCCTCTCTAACACAAAAGGGGGTCACCTAAACGCTTCCTGCTCATTGTTACTCGCTTTTTACATGGAATAACCATGCGACAAACCGAGTGCCGCGATCAGCAAGCGTTTAGATTGCACAAAATTCAATCTCGAAAGATCAACACGCCCTAATATTCACTTCCAAATTAAGGGTTTCAGCCAAATGTGCACAAGTTTTTACCAGTGAATCGCTCACTTGATGAGCGCTCACATCAACGAAAATTTTACCGCAACTTAGCATTTTAGCCTCCGCAACAAGGTCAATTTCGGGCAGTTGTGCTGCCAATTGCTCTTTTACCGCGTCTAACGCTGCGAGTGTTCGCAATTCTGTTTTTTGCAACTTGCCAACCGCTGTCATTGGCAAAGCGTCAAGCACAGTAATCGCTTTAGGATGTGCAGGTGGCTCGGCAATGTGTTGCTTGGCGTAGGCCATAAGCTCCTCAATGCTGACCTTGGCCGCTGGCTCAAGCTGAACATAAGCAACCGGTAATTCACCTGCATAGGCATCGGGCTTACTTACCGCAGCAGCCAGCGCAACGGCGGGATGGCTTTCCAAACAACTCTCAATATCAACCGGGTCAATATTATGGCCACTGCGAATAATAAGATCTTTAGAACGCCCCGTAATAAACAAGCTACCATCGGCATCTAGGTAACCTAAATCACCCGTTCTCAACCAGCCATCGGTTAATGGCGATTCGTCACTGCCAAGGTAGCCAGCAAATACGGTATCACCGCGCACGCAAATCTCGCCTATACCATTTGAATCCGGCGACAGTTCGTCAATAGTGATTTCAACGCCTGCGGCTTGACTACCTGTACTCAGTAGTTTTGCCGGCGCCGACAGGTTTGGCATGGCAATCACACCTGACGTTTCGGTCATGCCGTAAATTTGATACAGCTCTAGGCCCGTCATTTCTGTGATTTTTTGGCCAACACTTTCCGGTAGCGATGCGCCCCCCGAAATCAAATAACGCAACGAGCTAATATCATGCTCAATAGGCACATTAATTAACGCCGCGAGTGACGTTGGAATCGCGCCGCCAACGGTAACACCGTAATGCGCTATAAGCTGCCAATATTGGCTAATGACTTGCTTGTTTCTAAACCCAGCCATGGTGGGGAAGACAGTGTGTATACCCGCAGCTAAGCCGCCTAATCCGACGACTAAACCACCAGCAACGTGAAACAGCGGCAAACCGTTGATAAAAGTGTCTTGCTGGTCAGATTGCATCGGCACGACATAGGCATTCGCAGCCGCTACGTGGTTAGCATGCGTATGCATCACAAGCTTAGGTGACCCCGTTGTTCCGCCAGTATGGAAATACGCAGCAACATCTTCTGCGGTAGGCAGCCAATGCGACGGCAGTGGTGCATCGCTATAACCACTCAAACGTTGACCAAATGCTGCGTTATCGCCGTCGGGAATTGCCACAGGGATAAGCTTTATCGGTTTATTTGACTGCTCAACCACAGCCTGTGCTTTTTGCCAGAAGTCTGATTGTGGATTTGGCCCAAGGGCGAAAATAATATCAGTGTCTGCTTTTTCCATGAGTGCCGACAAGGCTTCAACATTTAACAGCGGATTGATCGGGTTTGCGATACCACATGTTTCCGCCGCCCATATAATATATTGTGCTTCTGGGATATTCGGCAGTAGGAATGAAACCACCGGGCGTTTACAGCTTTCATCATTAATATCAAGGTGGTCGCGAATTAATCGCACGGTGCGGTGAATATTACTTAACAAGGTTTGATAAGTAACCGACTCATCAACTAACTCTGGTGTAAGTTGCTTGATCAAAGTAAAGGCGTTGGCCTCGCCTTGTTGCTCACATATTGTCTGTAGCAACTGATAGACATTGGTTGGCTTTGTCTTGATATCTATCATCAATCTCTCCCCATAACTTAGGTGTATTATTTTTTAATCGTTTGCTCATTGGCATAAACATACTGCGACTAAATTAGTAGAGGGTCATTAACAAATGTTAATTGTCAATTAGATAGGTCAACGTTGTGTTCACTGAGCTTGCCGATCATCGAAGTTACGAGTAAGGAAGAATTAGCCCACGAAATCTCAGGCATATGGCGTTGCCGCGAGTCTAAAAGCCACTCGCTTTGAGCATTACTTGTTAGGCATGGCCAGCTTTACAGGGCGTGTGATTGGTATTAATACCGGAATTGCAATCCGGTAAGCGAGAATGTAGAGAATTACTGATTGAGCAAGGACAAGGCTAATTCGGGCTGAATATTAGCTTGCGATAAAATAGACTGCGACGCCTGCTGCAACACTTGCTCTCTTGCTAATTTCGCAGTTTCACTGGCGTAGTCGGTATCTTGAATACGAGAGCGCGCGGCAACGATATTTTCATGTGAATTCATTGTGGTGCGAGCAGCGCTCGCCAGAACATTTATTGACGCACCATACTCGCTGCGATAACCGCCAATCGTATTTAAGGCGTTCTGCAATGCGCTAATTGCCGTTTGTGCACCCGAAGCACTGCCGATTGTCAGCGGTGCAATGCCTAAATCTACGGACGTACTGGCGGTTTTTTCAATATCAATAAAATCATCGTTACTGCCATCAGGTGTAGTGGCAACAAACACCTTAAACGGTTCATTATTGTTAGTCGTATTGCCTAGGTTGGTATAATTAACCGTAAGATCAAAGCTACCACTGCCGACCACCGCCACGTAAAGGGGCTCCGTGGTAGTATCAATATGAACCGCCTCAATAAGGGTGTTGCCCATATTAATTCCATCGTTATTGCCGTCACTAGGAGAAGTTCGATCGCCATCGCCACCAAAGCTTATGGTCATGCCATTGTAGCTTGTGCTGTTAGCAGCAGTTGGCGAGTACACTGGCCCACCAGAGTTTAAGTTGCTGGCATCATAACTAGCCCCCGGTGGAAAACCGTTTTGCGGGGTCAATAAATTGTTTTCGACATCTTGCGGTGTGCTAATGGGAATATTGTCAGCGTTATTTTGCCAGCTGTTATCATTTAAATCAGTCCCCACCAAATGTCTGCCATCTTGTGTAAATATTTGGATGTCATCATCTAAGCCTTGTGAGTCAAGGGTTAAGCTGACATTGTTAGAGCCGGCGGGGATTGCAGCAAATGAACGGATACCAGAGCTAAACGTACCAGTGCCACCACTGATTGGGAAAATATCCCCCAGCGACGGCACGTTGTTACCGCCAAGCAAAGGGTATATACCGAAGATTTCGGTGTTATTGGCAATGCGATCAATTTCACGTTTTAGGCCTTGAAACTCCACATCTAATGCTTGCTTATCGGTGGAGGTAAGCGAGCCATTAGCGGCCTGCACGGCTAATTGGTACATACGTTGCGCCATACTTGAGACCTCAGCTAGCGCCCCTTCTGCTACCTGCGCATAACTAATGCCGTCGTTAATGTTTTGATCGATGCGCGAAAGTGCATTCGACTGCGCCGTGAGTCGCACGGAAATTTGCAGGCCAGCAGCATCATCGGCAGCAGAGTTTATTCTCTTCCCCGACGAAAGCGCTTCATAGCTTTTTTCTAGCCGATTAGCATTAATGTTAAGCTGATTGATAGCGTTGAGCGCTGACGTATTGGTATTAACAAACATCAGTCACTCAACCCTATACCGAGTTCAAGTTGCATTACCTTTCAAAACGATTCAAAAAATTGACAGAAGTCTAGGTAATGCAGGTAAAGCAGGAGCCGTACCAATTGCTATGGGTTAGTTGTAAACCTCGTTAGCTAGGTTAAAGCGATGAGTTTTCCATGTGCACATGGATGAGAGATATGGAAGAGAAAGCGAGGTAGCAGCAATTACTACCTCATAGTAAATGGGCTGGAATGAAGAGGATTAGAACGATTAGGTAATTCTTGCACCCACTTCATGTGGTGCCCCTAAATAGTTGTCGAGCGGCTTGTCCACAGCGCGTTTTGGTCGAAGAACTTTGCGCGCAATGGCAAGCAGCAATATGGCGATAATCGCCAACCCGGCACTCACATGCCCTAGTATTGGATAACCAGCCGTAATCATCGCAATCATAATTTTGCCAAAGACCAGCCACTCAAAAGCAACAGTCAGCAGCAGTAATACGGCACTGGCAAGCAGATTAGCACCGATAAATCCTCGCAGGTTATTAGCGAAGAATCCAGCGATAGTCACCAGCAGTAAAGTGGCGCCAAAGACATACTCAATCAAGTGTTCGCGCTCGCTGATGGCCTCAGGTAATGAGCGTTCAAGAAAAAAACTAAGTGCCGTCGCCGTAATCACGCCTAAGCACGCTCCTAAGGTTGCACCTCGAGTAAAAGCAAGAGTTTTCGGGTAAGCATTTTTTGGCTGACGTTTGACGACCCAGAGTACATTACCTGCGACAATCATGGCGCAAAACAGCATGGCGAGAACAAAGTAGATGATACGCATATCCGTCCCGGCATAATTGGCGAAGTGCATGGCATAAAGCATTGATAAACCGCGAGCGAAAACGTTATCTTCTGCCACGTTCATGGTGTCTGGGTAGCTGTCGGTAGCGACTTCGTAGAAACGCGAGAACGAGTGATTAAACCCTTGGTTATAAAGCCCAATGGTTTGAAAAACGGCACTTTTGTCGCCATATCCGTAAAGGTTTAGGCCGGTAATTTCCGCGTTATTAGTACGCTCCAAGTCAGCAACAAAGTCGTGTAAATTTGGCATTAATTGGGGCTGAGTGGCGGCAACGCCTCGATGAGCGTAAAAGCCCGCGTCTTTGGCAATAGCGTCAAGATCGCCCTTGTACAACACCAAAGCGCTAGGGATTTGCACTAAGATAAGTAGATTGAGGATCACGCCAGTTAACGCGTACATAATGGCATAGGGCAAGCTGATCACCCCGACAACATTGTGCATGTCGTTCATTTGCGTACGCAGTTTTTGGTCTTTGCGATATAAGAAAAAGTTTTTTACGATTTTTTTCAGCTGAACGATAACCCCCGTGATAATAATCACGAAGAAGAACAGGGTAATAACGCCGACAATGTAAAGCCCCTGCGGTAAATGCAGCTTGTAGTGCAGCACGTACAAAAAATCGGCCAGTTCGAACGGGCTATGGTCGGTAAAGACTTCGCCACTGTGTGGGTCAATGAGAATATCCTTAAATTCTTTTTTAACCTTTTTTTTATCCTCAGCTGGCGCTTTTTCAGTAGCTTGAGTTGGCGCGCTCGTTTGCCCCTCTGACTCACCATTACTCTCAAGCGCTTGATGGCTAGCAGCCGCTTGAGTGATGGTGTCACCTTCTTCTACTGGTACCTGAAAAAACATCCGTAAATACGGCATTTTTTCATTGGGAAAGCGCAGTGATATGCGATCTTCCGCCAAGATGCCGTACTCGGCGATTTGTGCCTCGACCAAGTCGTTGTAGTCGACGGTTTCACCACGTGACTTGGCCTGCGTATCAATGTCGTAATACAGCAGTTTTGCCCACTGGTCTATTTCGGGGTGAAAAAGTGTTATCGCGCCAGCCCAAAAGACAATAAACAATGGTAAAGAAATTATTAAGCCAACCCAACCATGGGCATTAAGCGCGTTTTTTAATGTTGCTGACTTCATGCGCCCCCCTGCATGTAAAACCACGTATTAACTAAGCCAGTCACCAGTAAGCTCGCGACGCAAAACAAGGTCGGCTTTTTGATCGACGGCATACAATAAAACCAGGCAAGCAGTGCGCTCCACAGCACAAAGCCACCAATCACAGCAATTAACAAAAAGACATCTCGAGGCAGCGGAAGGACAAAACCAATCACGATAAATAAGCTCATGGTGCTTAAAAAGCCGAGTAAAAAACCCGCCAGTGATTTTGTCCACAGTGAATATGCCCAATTAGTTTTTACCTTTGCGGAACTAGAAGACATAAAACCCCCCAATCACAGCATTTACTATGGTCAGCACAGTGCCGTAAAACAAAGGCCTGCGCTGTTTAGGAAAGTAAGGAATGACGAGTGATAAGGCAATCCACACTAGCATCACCATCACGGTTAACACCAAAAAAGCAGCCAACCAATGGTGCAGACTTAGTAGTAATGTGAATGCGGCAATCAGCGTGATACTAAACACTGACCACCCCAGTTTTTTGCCTAAAGGGTGAGATAAGACTTGTTGACGCTCGGATGTAAGATAAGCGGAAGTACTGCCCACCCAACACAAAAATAGCGCGACAGCGTTGATAAAAAAGCTCATAAATTATTGTTATTTGATGTTTTCCTGCTTGAATTCTAACCCACGCAAAAACCAAAGAAAACCTTAAAGACAATAGTAATTATTTGCATTCATTAAAAATTCTACTGAATACTCCTCAAAAAAAACAGAGGCTACTCTAAGTGATCTGATCTCACTGGGCTGGACTGGCACACATATCAAAAACACCATTGACAGTTACTTACAAAAACTTTTTCTCATGCCAAAACTAAAGCCCAAACTAAAGCCAAAAAGTATTGGGGGTATGAGCCATGATTGAAAAAGGCAAGGAACATTTGGGGCGGCTTATGCGCGGTTTATACACAGGACTTAGCGAACTTGGCGTTGAAACGCCCATATTTCATACACATTTTTAGCGCAGATCGTATTGAAGCCGCGAGTAAAAACCAGCAATCGGCTCAGGTTATATTTTCCCGTTCGGGGACTTGCGCCCAATGGCTCCAAGAGAAGACAAGTTTATTACCACTTGCCTAAGGGGACGCGTTACTTTGCTGCAAATTCGAAAAAGCTACCCCTTGCTCTGTAACACGCTGTTAATAACCGTGCGCAGTACTTAACGACTGACTCGGCGCTTGCTCACTAATGTTTAAAAACAACGAGCGGCTCTTGATCATACGATCAGTACATGCCCCCTTAAATTCAACGATTTTTCGATTATCGCACACTGATAACGCATGAATTTCATCAACCGTTGAAGTGCCGTCAGCTTGGCTATAAAACACCGTGAGTTGACCAGCAAAGTTATCTATTGCCCGTGTTACCGAAAGCGCTTTTAAACGCACTCTGTCGTTGTTAAACACCTCTTTTTCCATACGTGCCAGTAACATATTCGGCAAGCGGTTTTCACCAATAAACTGTTTTAACCTTTGGTAGAAATCGAGTACTGGCGAAACCAAAGTTAACTTACCTTGGTATTGCGAAAGCCACATGCTGTTACCGACAATTGACGTGCCAACTCCTTGAGTAATCACATGTGATGGCGCAGGCAAATACCGGGTCGCAATATCAAGCGCATTACTCCAATTGGGCAATGAAACAAATTGCTCGCCTCGGCGCTGAGCACTTGGCGCCGACAAAAATTCAATGGCGATGCAAGTGTAGCCTTGCTGAACCAAACGCTTGATAAGCGGCATAAACTGATGAGCATTTCCCCCACCATGCACCAACCAAATATAGTTTCCCGCTTGGCCGTCTGTCCCTTCATTTTTCCTTGCATCTAAACTGCCACCTGTGGTGTAGGTGCGAATACCGCCATATTTAGTGCGATATAATTTCCGCTTGCTCTCTTTAGCCCAACGCGCGCTTGAAGAATTTGGGATGAGTAATTTGCGCTTAACTAATGTGTAAGCATACTCAGGAAACCAATTGCTCAGCAATTTGATCCCAACGCTGAATAGTTTTTCTTTGATCATCACTTGTCCTATCGCACTTGGGGGCTAGCTGGTATTTTGCCCAAGACTATAAGCTGCAAATAGGGAGGAAATATGGATAGGCTTGCTATATAAAGGTTAGCTCAATAGAAATGGGGCGCTAAAAATGGAGTGGTGAGAAATGAGCAGAGCAAAGCGTTATGCGCAGACAGTGCTCAACGCGCAAACACGCAATGCATTAGCGTTTGGCAAGTGGTAAGGTGATCAAAATAGCGACACCGCCTAGTGCGCTTTGCTTCGCTTCAATTGTCCCTTGGTGCGCATGGATAACGTTTTGACAGATAGCCAGCCCTAAGCCAGAGCCTCCCGTGGCGCGATTTCGCGACTTTTCTAGGCGATACAAGCGCTCGAAGATCTTGCCAAATTCACTTTCCGGCACTGAAGGCGAAGTATCTTGCACGCACAAATGCAACTGCCCATGTGCTTGCCACGCGCTTAATTCAACTCGCCCGGGTTTATCGGTATAATTGACACTATTGTTAATGAGATTCGCCAACACTTGCTTGATGCGATCTTGATCAACGGCGACCCAAGCTGGCGCTGAAGCGATGTTGTCATGCCATTGCAGCTCGTGTCCGGTCACATAGTCCTGGAATTCGCTGCTCCATTGCTTGAGCGCAGGAGTCATATCAAGCTGCTGTGTATTTATCGACAAGCCATAAACATCCGAAACCGCTAACTCATAAATATCACCAATCAAATTACTTAGATCGGTAATTTTGCTACTGAGTTTTTGATAACTCAGCTCGACGTCATCGACTAAGTGATAACGCAATGCGTCTACTTGCAGTTTCAACGCGGTCAAAGGCGTGCGCAACTCGTGTGAAACATCCGCCAGCAGCTGATTTTTCTGTTGTAGTGCATCTTCATACAAGCTGGCAGAGATCACCGCAAGTTTGCGCCGCTGATGTAACACATAGAAAATAAGCAGAAACAGTACCACTAAACCCAAAGTGAGCAAGGTCACTTTTTCCGTGACTTTTTTTTGCTCAACCACCTCTAGTTCTGCTTGTTTACTGGCCTCTTCCAATTTCGCGACTTTCACTTGCTCTTTCAGCAAGTTGATATCGCGCTTGTGTTTTTCCAGCTCTTCAATGCGCAGCTCTGAATCTAATTGTTGCTTGAGCTCATACGCAGCCTTTAAATGAGTGAGGGCAATTGAGTCTTGGCCTAGTTGGTGATGAATTTCACTGAGTAGCCTGTTGTCATCGAGCTGATCTTTCAAAAGTTCGAGTTTTGTCGATATTGCCAGTGACTTACTGACGTAGCGCTCTGCCTCTGTTAATGCTTGATGATCAAAGTAGTAAACTCCAAGGTTGTGCCATACCGACCTCATTTGGAAATCAGCGTTAGAGACTTGTCCTGTTTTTTCAGCTAACAGCAAGCTAGCTAAACGGGCTTCTTGATTATCGAGCTTGTCAAAAATTTGCGCCCGCTGCACATATGAGCGAGACAGCACCTGATGGAAAGCCCCTTGAGCAAAGATATCAATCGCTTTTTGGGTAACATCCAGCGCTTCATCAAGCTTGTTCTGTGCCATGTAAATAGAGCCAATTCGATGGTAATCGTAACCAATATATTCTGTGTCGTTGAGCTTTTTATCGAACACCAACGCTTGCTGATAAAAAGATAATGACTTATCGTAATCTTCTGAGCGGTAGAACAGTTCACCCAAATTGAAATAACTACTCGCTTGGTCTTGCGCATTACCGATTCGCTCAAATAGCTTCATGGCTTTGATTTGATACTCAGCGGCGAGCACCAAATCATCTTGCGATTCATACAACACTCCTAAAGACCCATACATGCGCGCAAGTTCTAGTTCATCACCTAGCGCTTGATAATTTTCTAATGCCAACAAGTAATACTTTTCTGCTTGAGCATGTTGTTTGTCCAGACGGTAAAACCTGCCTGTATGTCGATAAACACGAGCTAGCACAGCTGTATTTTGACCAGCGAGCGGTATCCCTTTAGTTTCAAGCATCTTTGCGGCAGTCGCATAGTTGTTTTTCTTGCGCTCAAGTTCCGCGCCGCTAATCAAAACCTCCAACTGTAATTCGTTGCTAAGCTCAGCCACGGCTTTGTTTAACGCTTGTAACAGGGTGCTGGCTTTTTCAACTTGCGCACTGCGGCGATAAATACTGACCAGTTTTAGCTGCGCATAGACTTTATCCGTGCCACTCAATTCAGTAATCAGCGCCATAACAGCCTGCTCAGCAATAGGGTCTGCCCCCTCTATTTTCGCCAGTTTCGCTGTTATCGATGGCGATGTCTGAGTAACTGTATTGGTTGGAGATTGTGCTTTGGCGTCTGTACTGGTATTTGAAGTTATAGGTTGATGAGCTGTTTCACTGGCAAATGCACTGGTCGAGAGCATGTAGGCAGACAACACAGCACTAATAAAGGCTAAAAAGAAAGGGAAAACCAACCCCAAAAAACAACGTTGAACACTCAATGCCCGCTGAGTTACTTGCATAAAATACAAAGAGATACCTTTTATGATAAGTTGCCTTTGCTAGCCGAAGATTTACTGGTTGGCTCGCCTTTAATTATTCTCAGGCAATGATTATTCGTCTTGTTTATGTCATACCAATTGTAAAGAGGAATTACAACGACGACCAATACCAATTGAGGTAATCTGCGCCGTGAACTAACAACCGAAATACTGCTCAAAAAATAAGGCTTGCTGTAAAAGCAAGCCTTACGAGTACCTCACTGTGCTATCTGCTCAAGTCGCTGTAGCAGCCTTTTCATATTGAAAAGGGGTGTCCTTATCAGCTAACAAAGCGACACTTGGCAAACTATCGCAGTCGGCGACGATTAACCAATGCAACAAACATTAACGCAAATAACACCAACACTGATGGCTCTGATACCACTGACGCTTGACCAAACGACAGCTGACCAAAGGGTGAACTAGCAGTGGCTGAGACATTGATCACGTTATCGAGTAGCGGGGTTGTGCTAAACGCATCAAAAAAGCCATCGTACCCGACACTGTTACTAGAGAGAATATCGAATTCAAAAAACTCGATACCAGCAAAGACATCGTCAACGAGCACTTCAATGGTAAATAAAAACAGATCTGGCATACCAAATTCATCAACAGCTGTGATCGCTCCTTCATCTGGATCAAAGAGTGTTAAGCTATTAAACGATTCGATAACAAAATAGTCGCCATCAATAAATCCGTCGGTTGTATCAATGGTGATTTCGCCAAAGAGATTACCATCAAGTAATATGTCTTGCGTAATTAGCGCAGCGTTTGCGGTTTGAGAAAACATAAAAACCACACTTAGCGCACCAAGTGTTGTTGCTAACCATTTTTTAAAAGATTTCATCATTTAACTTCCTATAAACCTGTAAATGTAAGCTAGGGCATTGCGCCCTAGCGCATTTGTTATTGTTAGTTCTGTACTTCGATTAGCGTGGTCGCTTGAGCGTCACCACTAGCGTTATAGAAAGTAACTGCGCCCATATGCAGGTTACCTTCAACTAAGTTTCGTCCTGTAATGGAAACTCTGTTAAATCGGCCGTCGACAGCACGTGTTGAAGCGCGAATACGCGTCGAGCTTTCTGCCTGATTTAATACCCAGCTATTGACTGTGTAGTCAACGCTTGCTTCACCTGCCGTATCGAACGGACGCATGTACAAGATGTAAGTATCAAGCTCTGCTGGATTATTTCTCGCCTCAGGGTTCATCACGATAATCTGCTCATCGTTACCAAAGTTTTGCGACGTCGCAGCAACTGCGCATGCACCGTTTCTACAGATAATTAACCAAAGGTCAATATCAGAACCTGGCACACTGACCATTTCTTCAGTTAGTCGCACTCTTAACGCTTTAGTGCCTTCGGGTACTGACAGGTAATAACCTTTGTCGAATACTGAGCCAAACGTAAACGGCTCATCAGCATCAGCAGTGTTAGAGAAGGACTCAGATGGCGTTAAGCCAACATAATCAATGCTTGTATCTCCCGAATAAAGCATGTTCACTAGGAACGAACCACGACCACGGCTATTTAAGTCGACAGATACTGCCGCTGGCGCTTCAATCAGGACGATTTCAGCAGGCAAGATCGCAATTGGGCTACGAACAACATGACCATTTTCACCAGTCAAGGTAACAGCACCAAATACCCATTCGCCAACCACCGAGCTTTCACTGCGAGAGAACGTTAGTGCGTAATTGGCTTTGCCGTTGGCAGGCACAACTAATGTGTTGCCATCGGTTGGGTTGTTATCACTATCAAAGGTAGTAATCACCACATCAATACCCGCAGGAGCCTCAACAGAAACGAGATAATTACCACCATTGCCAGTTGCATCAGTAACGGTACGAGTAATGGTTTCAGGTCTGCTTAATTCAGCGATGGCTATCGATGGTAGGTTCAACTGGCTCGCATCAGTGGCAAAACCATCACTACTGATCGTATCACAATCGCCGCCTTCCAATAGACCAGGGATTAAGCCACTTGCATCTTGCCCACAAAGGAAACCAAGGTAATCTAGGAAGTTGGTGTCATAAACAAGGCCAGGATCAGTGGCATCAACAGGTGATGCGTGTCCTGCACCGAAGTTGAAAGGATCTGCTGGCGTGCTGCCATTTGGCTTGAAGACACCTTGATAAGCTGTTGTCATCAAAGCAGATTTCACTTGTGCAGGTGACCAATCAGGGTATTTCTCCATCACTAATGCCGCCATGCCCGCAATGTGTGGGCTAGACATTGACGTACCTGATAAATACGCAAAGTTTTCGCCGTCAGAGTTTGTCCCCAATTGATCAAAGCTGGTCGCTGCTAAAATGCGAGAACCGGGCGCCGTTATATCGGGTTTAATAATATCTGCGGTTTGAGGGTTAGGGCCAATCGAAGAAGAAGAGCTCATGATATTGCCCACTTCGACTGAATCTTCGTCAATAGCGTTATTGGTCATATTCACGGTTACAGGTGTTGGGACTTCAGCAGTCAATGCCGCTAACAATGCCAAACCATCGGCATTTTTAATCATCACACCAGGGATCAGGATATCACTTGTATCGCCACTACCGCCCATTTCTATTGGCGAACGATCGTCAGTGTAAACAACAATACCATCTGCATTGGCTGCTTGCGCATTTCTAAATTTGTCCGTGAAATTACAAGTACCGCGAGCAATCAAGGCAATTTTACCTGTCAAGTCAACGGTCAACGGATCACACGCTGTGTAGATATTGTCTGTACTCTCAGCATTTACCAATTGCAGATCACGGCTCAGCCCGCCATCAGGAATAGGCGGATTAATTGTGCCAACAAATGAGAATACCGAGGTAGAGGCGGCATCAGCAATGTTATATTGAAGTTCGTTGCCGATTAACTTTGAAGTACCATCATAAGTGGAATTACCCACTGTCACCATCCAAGGCATGATATTGCGCACTGAGCCTGGGCCATCTGTGCCTTCGTTACCCGCGGAGCCAGCAAATAGCACGCCGGCTTGAGCCGCTTTCAATGAGGCAATATTTACTGTACTCAAGCCGCCAATAGTCGCGGAGTTGCCAATTGAGTGATTAAGCACATCAACCCCATCGACAACCGCTTGATCAATCGCTGCCACACGGTCTGCTGTGGTACAAGAGCTGGGCCAACAAACTTTGTAAGCGGCAATACGTGCACGTGGTGCAATACCCGAAATAACACCGATATCAACACCTTTTATTGATGCTTGAACACCAGCATTACCGCCGGCTGTACTTGCCGTGTGGCTACCGTGTCCATCGGCATCACGAGCAGAGACGAACTCGCCTTGATCGAATGGAATACCACCACTGGCAGTGAAACCTGTACCGTAATAGCGCGCACCTATTAACTTATTATTACATGTAACGGTTTCGTCTTTAGTAAGCGTTTCATCTGAATACACAACATTATTGTCACCATCGAGCAAAGTTCCAACCGAGCCAACGTTACATTCACCTTGCCAGCCTTCAGGTGGCGCGTCATATGCCCTTTCCGGAATGTTCGAGTCTTCGGCAAAAGCAGGGTTTTCAGGCCAAATACCTGAATCTAATATCCCAATAACAACATTCTCACCCTTCACATCGAGCGTCGGTTGGTTATTTTCGTCAACTAACCCCAAAAAAGCAGGTGTATTTGAGGTATCAATCGAATCAATGCGATCTTCAGTCACCGACAAAACGTCTGGGTGATTACGTAAACCTTTAACCTGCTCCGGCGCTAATTTCGCCGCAAAACCATTAACCGTGTGCGCATAATTGTAAAGTATATCGACATTACCAATATCAGAGGCCACTTGTGCTTGCTTCGCTTTCATGGTCGCGACATAGCGGGTGATATTTGGTGTCGTTGGATTGTATCGGTTGCCAAAACTAGCAACCAACTGATTACTGGGTAATAACTCACCAAGTTCAGATGCTTTCGTAATGCCGGATGCACCTTTTAGCTGTACGATATAAACACCTGATTGGCTTTTACTTTTAGCTGCTAGCCCACTCAGCTCAACACTATCACTAGCGCTGGTTGTGTTGGCATATGCATAATTTGAGGTAACACCGACGGTTAGAGTAAGTGCTGCTAAACTCACCGTTAGCCTGCTTTTAAACTTCATTGCTTTCTCCTGTCGAAGCTTTTAACTTCTATGTGAATTGCGTTCGTCAACAACCACAAACATTGCGCTCGGGCTGCGTGAAAACGGTTTAAAACAACTGCCGTTTTTTTAAGAAGAGAAGTATTTAAGGACTGTTATAATTCATAGTCATACGAGGTTCCTTCGTTTAATTCTTGTTATTGTTAGTTATTTGTAGTTGTTAATGAGTGGCAATACAGCTTAAATAGCAACACCATCACTTTTTTCTGATTGACACAGCAACACCTAGCTGTGAATCAAGCCAGAGTGGGTTACCTCAAGCAAAGTCCGAACCAAATCTCTACACCCCTGATTGTTAAAGCCTTGTTAATTTTTTGATACACAAAGGTAAACAGAAGTGTAAAGTAAGTTGACGCTTTTTTGAGCACACGCTAAGTCTTTGTCAATTTGTTAAAAATCTTTTCCAAGCCATTGTTTGCAGTCAAATATCAATCCAAGTTAACCAAGAGCGAGCTGTTATTGATTGAAAGCCCTCAGCTTTATGTTGTTCAAACGCTGTTCCTGTGAACATTTGCCCCGGTAATCTATGAGGTCTAAATCAGACTAACCATAATCTTGGCTTACATAATCTTGGCTTAGAAAGGGTAAGTGGTTAAGTACTGACTTTGAAACCTCAATAGCATGGTATGTTGGAACGGTTAAGATACGCGAGTGAAGTCGTATGCAAGCTAACAAGCACCTCATAGAGCGCAACTTACGGTTCACTTTTGAAATGATTTATTCATTTACTTTCAAACACTTAAAAGTTTTCAATTATCTAAATACGATATCTATCTACCTGTATTAAACAAGGTATTGCTTATAAAACTGCCACTTAACGCAAATTTCTGTGACCTAACCGCGTCTGCGCTTGAACCGCGATTGATTTCACACTAGTGTTACTTTGTAACAAAAAATAACGATAAATTCGGTGAAACATGAAAAACCTACGCAAAGCAGCGATAGCTGCCTCCTTGATGGTGTCTGTCGCTGGCGTCTCAGCCAAGTCAGGCGACGCAGAAAACAGCTCGCTGTTTACCAGTAAAACTTTTGATGCGATGGAAATGCGCAATATCGGCCCTGCTTATATGTCGGGGCGTATTGCTGATATTGCCGTCGACCAAAAAAATCCGTCAACCTGGTATACCGCGGTAGGCTCTGGTGGTATTTGGAAAACAGTTAATGCCGGAACGACCTGGACGCCAATATTCGACAAGCAAGCGGTTTACTCAACGGGAGATGTCACTATCGATCCGAGTAACTCAGACATTATTTGGGTAGGTACGGGTGAAAACAACGGTGGCCGTCATATCAGCTTTGGTGACGGTATTTACAAGTCGCTCGATGGCGGTAAAACATGGAAAAACATGGGCTTAAAAAAATCTGAGCGCATTTCCGACATTATTGTTCATCCAACCAATTCCAATATTGTTTGGGCGGCAGTGCAAGGCCCATTGTGGACTGGCGGCGGTGAACGCGGCCTCTATAAAACCACTGACGGTGGTGAAACATGGAAGCAAGTATTAACGCCGGAAGACGAATGGACGGGTGTTACCTCACTGTTGATCGACCCACGTAACCCTGACAAACTTTACGCAGCCACTTGGTCACGTCAGCGTAAAGTCGCCATTTACGTAGGTACAGGCCCAGGCTCTGGTATCCACACCTCAGACGATGGCGGTGAAACTTGGGCCGAGCTAAAAACCGGCCTACCCAAAGGCAACATGGGTAAAATTGGTATGGCAATTTCGCCAACGAATCCGGATGTGGTTTACGCAACTATCGAAACCGACAACCGCAAAGGTGGTTTTTACCGCTCAGCAAATCGCGGCGCCAGTTGGGAGAAAATGTCTGACGAAGTCGGCGGTGGTACAGGCCCGCACTACTACCAAGAAATTTTTACTGATCAGCACCAATTTGACCGCGTTTACATCGCCAGCAACTATTCGAAAGTGTCAGATGATGGCGGTAAAACTTGGACGCCGATTAGCACCAAACGCAAGCACGTTGACGATCACGCATTTGCCTTCCACCCAACCGATCCTGATTTTGTCTTGATTGGCTCAGACGGCGGCATTTACATGTCGCACGATCGCATGGAGCACTGGCGCTTTATCGCTAACTTGCCATTAACCCAATTCTACAAAGTGGCTCCTGACGATGCCGAACCTTTTTACAATGTTTACGCTGGCGCGCAAGATAACTCAACACAAGGCGGCCCTTCGCGCACGGCACGAGCAGAGGGTATCAAAAACAAAGATTGGTTCTTAACACTCGGCGGCGATGGCCATCAGCCAGCGACTGAACCCGGTAACCCAAATATTGTTTACTCACAGTGGCAACAAGGTAACCTCAATCGCCGCGACATGAAAACAAGTGAGAATGTTTACATTAAGCCGCAACCACTGCCGGGCGACCCTGCCGAGCGCTACAACTGGGATGCGCCCATTAATGTTTCAGCCCATGATCCAAAGCGCCTTTATTTTGCGTCACAGCGCGTTTGGCGCTCTGACGATCGCGGTGATAGCTGGACACCAATCTCAGGTGATTTAACCAAAAATGGCAATCGTATGCACATCCCGATGATGGGACGTACTTGGTCGGTAGAAGCAGGCTGGGATATTTACGCGATGTCGGAATATCACACCATTGCTAACTTCTCTGAAAGCCCTGTGGATGAAAACATTCTGTGGGTCGGTACAGACGACGGGTTAATTCAAGTCACCACTGACGGTGGTAAAACGTGGAAGAAAATTGACCTAGGTAAAGTGCGCGGCGTACCTGCGACTGCCTATGTAAACGATATCCGCGCCGATCTTTACGATCCAAACACGGTTTATGTAGCGCTTGATAATCATAAATACGGTGATTTTAAGCCTTACTTAATCAAATCCACTAACTTAGGTAAGAAGTGGACATCACTGGCCAAAGACCTACCAGAGAAACACTTAGTGTGGCGCATTGTGCAAGATCACGTGAATAAAGATCTGATGTTTATCGGTACTGAATTTGGGGTTTTCTTCACGGTTGATGGTGGTAAGAAGTGGTTAGAGCTAAACGGTGGCATACCAACGATTTCAACTCGCGATGTGAAAATTCAGCGTCGTGAAAACGACTTAGTGGCGGGTACTTTTGGCCGTGGTATCTACATTTTAGATGACTATGCGCCATTGCGTAATTTAACCGCTAAGGCCATGGAACAAGCGGCAATGCTATTCGCGCCAAGCCGCCCTGTAAAATGGTTCTCGTTAGATACGAATCATGCAAGAACTGACGGTGACGATCGTTATGCCGCGAAAAACCCAGCGCACGGCGCAACATTAACCTACTTCTTAAAAGACAGCCTGCTCACGGCAAAAGAAAAGCGCCAAGCTACTGAAAAGAGCATGGTGAAAGACAAGAAATATCCTAAATACCCAAGCTGGGAAGCGATTGAAAAAGAAAATCAAGAAGCTAAGCCTGCTGTTTACCTTGAAATTACGAACGCCAACGGCCAATTTGTTAACCGCGTCGCAGGTAAAACAACAAAAGGGTTACACCGTATTACTTGGGATATGACCTACGCTAAAAGCACGGCTATTACGGGTGAAAAACAATCGCCTTGGCACCCACTTGCCAAAGGCTTAATGGCAGCGCCGGGTAAATACACAGCGACTTTATATCAGCGCGTTGGCAGTAAAATTAGCCAACTTGCTAGCCCTGTAACGTTTGACCTTAAACCGATTTTTGATGCAGCAATTACTGGTAATACACAAGATGAAATCGTTAAATTCGGTCAAGATGTGGTGGCAGCTGAGCGCCAATCATCAGCAGCAAGTGCCGTACTTAAAGGTATCACTAAGAAAATGGAAGCGATTCGCACTGCCCTTGATCGCACGCCGAACAACATGGCAGCGTTAGAGCAGCAATATGCTGACATTCAAATCGAGCTTAACGCCATCAACCTTGAATTAACGGGTTTAAAATCGCGTGATCGCAAAGGTGCGAAGCCAGCAAACATCGCTAGCCGTTTAGGTTACGCCATGTCAGCAGTACGCTCGTCTTATGGCCCGACTAAGCAGCATCGCGAGCAATTTGGTTATGCACTTGAAGGCCTTAACGCGGTAACCAAGCGCTTGAATGTGCTGGAAGTCACGACAATTCCAGCATTACAGAAAGCCATGAGTGAGGCAGGTGCCCCTTGGACAGTAGGATCTGCACTTATCACACAATAATGCGGTTTTTAACCTCTAAGCCCTTTCACAAGTTTGAGACGGGCTAGCAACCCCAAATGGCGTCTACTTTAGACGCCATTTTTTATGCCCTACGATTTTGAGCAAAGGTTATGCTGCATCTTCACCCACCACATTGATAGAGAAAATAACAACTTGCCCATGTTAATTTTCATTAGCTTGAGTGAGATAAAAGCCAGCAGACGCTCAACCGAATAAGGGATTTGATGACTTTTCCTAAAGTCATGCGTGGCGCCCTTGCCACTCAAGAGTAGAAGTATCTTCCTTCGCTATTATCACCTAGCGCTTACCGCTCATCCTGTTTTTTGACCGCTTATCATTTACTGCAACACTGGCTTTTTCGTTCGCTGTAGATTGTCCCCATCGATTTCACCAATTCAATTGCCAAAATCTTTAGGGAAACAAGATGAAAAAAATATTAGCCACCTTATTATCAACGCTAGTTATGAGTACAGCTGCTGCGGAGCCTAAGGTCGAGCGAGAGCTAGCTCATAACGAGAAAACGTCATTATCTGTGGGACTTATGAGTTTTGACTCTTCCGAGTTAGACGGACAAAGTCTAGGATACGAAACGACACTATTGCGATTAGGTAAAACTCGATTTTTTGGCGAAAAATCTAGTTTATATATGGGGACTCGCTATCTAACAGGTGAAACTGATAACACGATGAATTCAGATCTAACGGAATCAGAGAGTTACGTAGGGTTGAGAATGAGTTTTGGCGGCGATAACTGGCTCTTTATAGAGGAAGGATACCTTGTCCAAAAGGAGCAAACGACCAACCAGTTCTTTCGCGCCAACAGCGATGTCCTGCGTTTCGGCATAGAGAACAACATACTAACTAACTGGTTGTCCGAACATACGCGATTAGAAAGCGGCATTAATATTCGTGTAGCTATTGAAATGTATGACAATTTTGATGAAGACTATGAGGGATATCGCATTGACTTAGGTTATAAAAGTCCATTTGCGTTATTTTACCAGAATGATTTTTCAAATAACGAACCTGTTTTCGGTATTAACTTTACCCACACCTTTAAATAAAGGGGTGGGTAAAGTTAATTGAGCCATTGTATCGTTCGGGATGTTTGTTTATCTTCATCCCGTTGTTGTATTTACATAAATACGGTTTTTTAAATGCTAGTCCCTAGTTTGTATTACCTTCTGCAATTTGTAGTATTTTGTTGTTTGTGCGTTGCGGGTCTGATCTCTCAATTCTTAATCATGCCAGATGTGCAATTTGACTTGTTTTTTTTACTTAACGTATTTATCACCAGTTTCAAGTTTACCCTAATCGCGCATTTTGCTATTCGATTCATATTTAAAAAACTGAATAATCGGTTGGGGAATAAGCTTCGTAAAAAATCGGCTCAAGCAGTTTTGTTAGTGGTGTTATCTATGTTTGCTGCCATTATCTATACCGTCATCGACGAGCCTAGATTTGATACTGCTGTGGGTGGGACCAGCTCAGGGATAAAAGTAAACTCAGGCAATGGCGACTATGCCATCAATAAAAATCAACAAGCTATCCTTGAAACAAGTGCCATGTTTGTTTTTTTCACATTGTGGAGTACCTGCTATCTCGTTGTGACTGGCCGACGTCTAGAGCAACAGATGCAATTAAAACTTCAAGAGCAGCAATTGGAAAACTTAAAAGCGCAAATTAACCCGCATTTCCTGTTCAATTCGATGAATACCATTCGAGCCTTGATTTATGAGGACAAAGACAAAGCAGCCGAAGTTATCACGCAGTTGTCTGAGTTATTTCGATACAATTTATCATCAGCCAACAAAAGTACCGTTACTCTGGACGATGAGCTAACCATCTGCCAACGCTATTTGGCTATTGAGAAAAGTAGACTTGGTGAGCGCTTAAACATTGAGTTTGAAATTTCCCCTAATTTATCGCACGTCCAGTTGCCCAGCATGGCGCTGTTCACTTTGCTCGAAAATGCCGTTAAACATGGCATTGCCCCCCTGACTAAGGGTGGCACCATTAAATTGACAACCACTAGAGAACAAGAGTATTGGCTATTAACTGTCACTAATCCCTTTTGTGCGCTTGCCAATGTCGATGGCGCCAAATTGGGGCTCGATAATTTGCGCCAACGACTCACGTTAATGTTTGGCCAAAGCGCCTGTATTAACACGCGCAAATACGATAACGAATACCAAGCAGTAATTAAGATACCCTATGGAACTTGACGTAATACTCGTTGATGACGAGCGACTAGCAAGAGCTGAACTGCGCCGACTATTAAAGCCTTTTGCACATATGAATATTGTTGGTGAGGCTGAAAATGCCGAGCAGGCAATGCAGATATTGTCTAAGCAAAAGGTAGATATACTATTTTTAGATATCGAAATGCCCGGTGAAAACGGAATAAAGCTCGCCGAACGAATTGCCGCTCAACACAAGTGTGACGCACAAATTGTGTTTTGTACCGCATACGATGAATTCGCTGTTGATGCCTTCTCATTGAACGCCGCTGATTACTTGATGAAGCCTATCAACCCAGCACGTTTGCACCAGTGTTTAAGCAAGTTTCAAACGGCTACTCCTGACACTACTTTGCTCAATGACGACTTCAAACTGATGGTCAAGTTTCAAGATAAGATGAAGATCATCAAGTTATCGCAGATATACCGCTTTCAATCCATTGGTAACCACGCTGCGCTCTATACCACTGAAGGCAAAGCCTATATTCAGAGTTCTTTAAATAAAGTCGAGAAAAGACTCAATACTAACGACTATTTTCGCGTTAACCGCAGTGATATTTTGCGTTTCGATGCCATTGAAACCATAGAGCAGAATGTTAATTCAAGTCTCTTAGCTAATCTGTCTGACGGCGAACAGGTAGAAATTTCCCGCAGACAGTCCGGTCGGTTAAAAGACATGTTTGGTTTTGCAGGGTTTTAGCGGACTTGCGAGCCGTAAATGCCTACGCGAGTCCGCCTAGCAAGCTCTGTTTGATCAAAGCATGTCACCACTCAAAGCACTTATCTCAAGTGCTCTGGGTGAATCGTATTATTGAAAGCTACTTAACCCAGCTCAGGATAAATATGTGAACTAAAGGCTAGCTCAACGATCAGATCGTTCGACCAACAACTGTTAGAACGAGGGTTAGCATGAATAAATACAATTTTTTTGCTGAAATCGTATGTACTGCTTACCCCCTTCTCGTTATTTGACCATCAATTGTAAATTATCGATCAGCGGTTGGTTTTGCGAGTCAATGATCTCAATAATTTCTTTGTGTAAACGCTTTTTGTGCTCACCAAAAATACCGCGTTTTTTGTCGAACTGTTGCGCAAATTCTAGCGCAGCGGCTTGTAACTGCTCGTTGTTTTCACAAGCTTTTTCTATCACATGATCGCGTGCTAACTCGTCAGCACCAACGCGACGACCGGTTAACTTCATTTCATTAAAGCGGTAATAAGGTACAGCTTTTTTCACAAAGGCGATCATGCCAGGTAAAAATGGAATCGAGAGATCCACTTCAGGGAAACAGAAGAAGCCGCGATCCGAACGCATCAAACGAAAATCACATGCACACGCTAAAATCGCCCCGTTGCCAAATGCATGACCATTGATCGCAGCAATAACCGGAATGGGGTAAAGCAATAGCGTTTTGAAGACATCATCCATGCCGTGCATAAAGCTTTTTACCTCGTCAAACTGTTGCTGCGCCATCGCGGGCATCAACCACTCCACATCAATACCTAAACTCCAGTTTTTTTCATCACTTGAGGTAATGATCAGAGCTTTGTGATTACTGTCGGCAAGCACGGCATCAAGTTGTGCTTTCATGCTTTTTGCAAACGCTGGGTTGTGACGATTTTCGCCATTATTCATGGTGATAATCGCGACACTGCCTTGGCTAGTTAGTGTGGTTGTTGTCATGGTGTTGCTCACTATAGTTGTTGTTATCTGAATGCGTTTTTATCGTTTGTTCTCGGCGACAATTGGCGAAAATTGGCGACAAAGTGCGAAATACCAATAATTGTCAGGTAACTATCATTATTCCCAGATTATCAATCTGACACAAGTCAAGATTGATTCCTAATAGTAAAAACTAGCAGTCAAAAGCGAATGCACAGCAACTCACGATAAAGAAGCTAGTTGGCACCAGTAAAATAGTCGTGAGTGAGATAGTGATAAGAAAACAATGGGTTGAGCAGGAATAAAGGACAAATTAAGCGAAAGCAGGCCGTTGATTGGTTGAAGAATACGTAAAGAAAAGGCCAACAGGCGGTGCTATTGGCCGAAACTACTCACCCTGTATACCTAGCCAAACAGCGGCTACTGATGAGTGGCGTTTACCTGCCAAAGCCTTAGCGCGACTAATCCCAACAGCAAAATAGCAGTCGAACTAGGCTCAGGCACAGGTGTTGATTCCGTTGTACGAACAAGTGCTACACCTAGACCGTTTCTGACGAGGCTCGTAGCCAGTCGATCAAATTGCAGGGCATTAGTGCCAGGGTTGTATGGTGAAGGTATGTCATCTCTGTTGCCCCAATCGTCACTGACATATGCCCAATCGTAATTATTGTTGATAGTGCCGTAATCAAACAAAGCGCCCGAGTATTGCCAACCACTTCGGTTAAGGGTGTCGCCAAACAGTGAAACAAAGACTAATTCTCGATCATCTTCACTTTCAATACTGCCATCCGCAGGCGAGAAGTAAGAATTACGCTGTCCGTCTTGCCACACAAAGCTGCCATAACTGAAATCAAAAGTATTAAATAATTCAGCCATTTGCATGCCAGACGCCAACTGCCAACCATCGCTAGCGTATGCCGCCAAGGCATCATCAATAGACATACGGCGGGTTTGAGACCATTGCAGCCACTCTAAATTATTGCCTGAATCTGTGACTATATTGGCGTCGCTATCAAGCGAATAGTCACTAATCAAACCGGCATAGCTCTTTGGTGAGCACAGGCCAAGCAGGGTTAAAGAAAGTAAGGTTAAACAAGGTAGTAGAGAAAGTATTTTTTTTATATACATTGCCAAGATTCCTTTTATCTTTCAGGCAGTTTACGACAAACAAAAGTTTGTTAACTGTTCGCGATTTTGACTTTAGCAATGCAATATGGAGGAAAAATGGATAAAACCAGTTCAAGTTCTACAAGGTTTAGCGCAGTGAGCGCGCTGGTCATGCACTAGCTGGTTACGCACTGACTGGCTAGCAACAAGCGTTATCAACAGCAGAACAAGAGCAAGCTCAAGCCATGCTCTCGTCCTAAAAAAGCTATACAGCGCCGACAAGGTTTACTCTCCGCGAATGCGAGCGCCTTCGGCATTTAATTCAGCAACAATAGCCGACAAACTATCGTCATCAATAAGGTTTTGCGTTTCATTGATGTCTTGGTTGATTTGATACAGCGCTTGCGGCTGTCCATCCAAAGCCAGTAGCTTATACTCTTGGTTTCTCACCGCCCACCCCGTTACACCATCGCGTATAAATTCGGTGTAATTAAATTCACGCAGCGGCGGTTCAGCGCTTGTAAACAAGGGATAGAAACTATAACTCTCATTGATCTGTATGGCAGCTAGAGAGTCACTTTGCCCACTGTCCGCTGCACTAACGACTTGGCTAATCGTGGCAAAAATATCGGTACTATTAACCAGTGCAGCTTCGCGCTGATTTTCACGCGCTACGCCAAAACCCGCAGTGAGCATAGGCACTCTTACGCCACCTTCGTACAGTGAATTTTTACTGTGGCTACTGCTAAACACGCCAGCATCAATTACCCCGCCAGGTGTGCCATTATCGCCTAGATAAATAATTAAGGTGTTGTCTCGCTCATCGTCGGGCAGCGACGCTAACAATCGCCCGATTTCGCTATCCATGGCTTCAATCGCAGCCAAGTAATATTCGCGCCTGTTACTTTGAATATCTGATGCAGTGCCAGTCAAGTTTGAGCGCGTATGCAGCTCAGCGGGCGGCAAGTGAAATGGCGAATGGGGAGCAACATAGGCCAACCATAAAAACCAAGGGCGTTCTTGCTGGTTTTGCTCGGCGAGCCAATCAACCGCTAAGTCAGTAATACCTGTGGTGTGATAATCCGTGCGCTCACTGGTTTCGCCCATCTCGGTTAACTGCCATTGGAAATAGTCACTGATGGTTCCCGCAATAGTGCCGGCGTAATAATCGACGCCACTGTCGGTTGGGTGCGTTAAATCAGGATTAGCGCCACCTAAGTGCCACTTGCCAATGACAGCGGTCTGATAGTCGCTATCAAGGCTTTTAACTTGCCTTTGCAGCGTGTGGGTACTGGCATCCATCACCGCAGGTACAAAGTCTATACCGCTGTGAATACCGTGTTGCCCAGTGATCATTGTGCCGCGTGTTGTCGTGCACGCTGGTGTTGCCCACACATTGTCGAACACTAGGCCGCGAGCCGCTAAGGCGTCTAGATTAGGCGTCATTGGCAAGTCGATAGACAAGTTGTGTTGCGCGGAAGCATCAAGCCCTAGATCGTCAGCAATGATCAATAAAATATTAGGCTTGCCGGCATTATTGCCAACAGCATCTGGTGTCGTCACAACAGTACTTTCAGGGCTGATCACCACTTCGTCAAAGTTATCACCATCGGTGTAGCTAATTTGTACCGATAAACTCGCGCCAATATCTTGCTCAGTTATTTGGTAACTAGCCGCTGTTGCACTAGCAATAACCTGATGGCTGCCATTGAGCAATCGTCGCCACTGATAACTGAAATTACCCAAGCCATTCACGTCTGCTAAGTCTTGCGTCAATGAAAGTGTTTGCCCCACAGCCGCTTCACCCACCAAAATAATACTGCCGGTTGGCGCACTGTTAGCGGGTGTTGTTGGCGGCGTACTAGTATCCGGGGACGTTGTGTCTGGCGGCGTAGCTACTTGCTCTGTCGAGCCACCAGCGCCACCGCCACAGGCAGAGAGAAAAATAAGCACGTAAAATGCGACTAAAACTCGAGTATTCATTACCATCCTCTCTACATTTATTTTTTCTGACTTAAATGCTTGCTCAGCCCTCAAGCTTACAAGGCAACGACGTCACAAATTACGCAACTTATACAGTCCCCAACTTGCCTTGAACCAACTACTCATTGGGCTTGTTTACAGGCGTTTGGTTAAAGCGGTATCCGGCACCATAAACCGATTGAATATGGGCAGGTTCAATACTGTTTTGCTTTAATTTCTTGCGTAAATTTTTAATATGGCTATCAATCGCGCGGTCAGTAATATCGCGAAAATCAGCGTAGATTAACTCGATGATTTGCTCTCGCGAAAAGACGCGATTAGGTGAGTTGTACATCAAGGTAAACAGGCGATGCTCGCCAACCGTAAAATCGAGTACATTGCCGTTAAACGCCACCGTTAACTTATCCTCGTCAATCACCCACGACTGGTAATGCACTTGCCCTTCTGTTCTGCGCAGCAATGCCTTAATTCTCAGTAAAAGTTCCTGAATATCAAACGGCTTACACAAGTAATCGTCAGCCCCAGTTTCTAGGCCCGTCAGTTTATCTGTTTGCTCAACACGCGCGGTAAGCATAATAATGGGTACGTTGAAAGATTTGCGGATCTCCTGTGTACACGCCAAGCCGTCGACGTTCGGCAACATAATATCCATAATAATCAGATCGGGATGAACAGCGTGCACTTTGCCAATAACCTCAGCGCCATCATCAACATGTACCACTTGATAGCCTTCATTTTTCAGAAAAAGCTGAATTAACTCGACGATATCGGCATCGTCTTCAACAAGTAAAATCGTTTTCATTACTGCACAACTTCCCAATTACCGCGATTTAAGCATCAAAACATGGAGAGAATATGAAAAAAGTATGGGGGTACGATTAATCTCAGCCATTTTTTAATTTAATTTACATTAGCGATGTGAAAAGACCAACGTTTAGCCGTTGAAAATAAAAGATTTAGTAAAAGAGAATGGAACCCTATTGGGTCTTGCTCCGGGTGCCGAGAAGTTTTAGCACCCTGCTGCCAGTGGTTACTTTTGACGCCCGTAAAACGAAAAAGCCCCTGCATTGCTGCAAGGGCTTGTGGAATATGTGAGTTGGCCGATAAGCTAGCTTTGCCACTAGTTATAACACATTGTTTTAGCTTGAATTTTACATGCGTGAATTTTTGAATTTTGTTGATTAAATTACTTGTCATGAACTTACAAAGGTCTCGTTCTTGCCTCATCACGTTCAAAACAAAATAGTAGTCCGAACAGTGCGAACAGGAGATTGCCTCTGTGATAAAGGGTCCTTTAAATTTTTCTTGTTCCCTAAAGCTCATTATTGACTCAAGTTTTGTGTGAGGTTGCAAACAGCATCGCTACTCAAATTTCCCATAAATTGTATTGCACCCTGATTCATATCACCTCCCTGCTCAATAAACATTAGTACGATGTCGCCATTTACTTTTCGATATGGGTAAGCCTTAGCAATATTTCCGATCTCTTTTCCTACAACCAACTGTTCTTCACCTAAATTCCCATAGCTGTCAATACATCGTCGCCATAAAGATAACTGACCGTCATTTCGTTGCCCACTATGAGAGTAGTAAAGATCAATTTTCCCATCGAGCCGCTCAAAAGGGTACGCGTCGTGCACCTCATAAACCATTTCCGATACCAGTAATTCAGGCCACCAGTTTTCACCATTATAAATTTTAAGCCTAGACTTTTGAACATACTTAGGTTTTTTGTGATTAGTTGTTGGAAAGCTTCTTTGGTATGTATATATCATACTACTATCAGCAAAACTGGCTATAACAGGCATGGCACCTTTTTGTTTATATGCCAGTTGTGGCTTGTAAGAAGCCTTATCAGAACCTATCAATAACCCTAAGTCGCAACACTTCGCTTTTCGATAGGCAATTGCATTGCTTCCATTATTTAACTTCCTTATCCTTGGCCAACTACCACCTACCAAATAGTCCTCTATCTCAACTTTTTTCAGGTCATTCAAATTTCCATCCAACGACAATCTTGCTTTAAAAAGAGTTGCTGGTTCTTTATATCCATCGGAAAGACTTACATAAAGCCATGTTTTTGCATTATTTTGCTCGTAACCAACTAGCGTAAAGTAGTTATATGCCGGAGCTCGGCCATTTATCTTAAGTTTAATTTGACTATATGTTCCATCACCTTGCTTAGTAGCCATCATAATATATATTTTATCAAAATTGATATCCTCGACCTGTTCATACAGGGCTACTTCTATTTCATCAACTTCCAGATATATACTATAAAAATTATAGGAGTCTCGCGTATCAAATTGAACCAATTGACTTGTATTACTTATTACAGGTATTTGTGCAGCTATTGCAATACAGCTTGTACAGAAAAAAATAAACAAGACTTTTTTTAGTAGTAATTTATGCACATTCCGCATTATTTTTCTCTCTTGGATTCATTGATTCCTTTAGGTTTATTACCCTATTTGCTGACATGATTGTTTCTGGCCTATGAGCTATCACTATTCTTGTAATTTCCAGATGTTGAACTGATTCATTTATATGATGCTCTAAGTTGACATCAAGGTGACTAGTTGCTTCATCTAGAAAGAGTATTTTAGGCTTCCTATATAGTGCTCGAGCTAGGAGTAATCGCTGTTTTTGACCACCTGAAAGAATAGAGCCCATCTCGCCTACAAGGGTGTTGTATCCCATAGGCATCGAGTTTATATCTTTGTCAATATGCGCTAATCTGGCACATTCTTTTGCTAGTTCTAAATCAGCATTAGCATCAAAAAAAGTAATATTATCAATAATAGAACCGGATAGAACATTATCATCTTGCATTACTGAGGCTACCTGATTTCGATACACTGTCTTATCTATTTGGTTGAGAGGTACACCATCAATCAGGATTTCTCCACTTTCGACTTCTGCCAGCCCGAGCATCAATTTTAACAACGTTGATTTCCCGCAACCCGATTGTCCTGTTATAGCGATGTTCTCCCCTTTTTTTATTGTCATGTTAAGATTTTTTAATATATAAGGTGAGGTATGACTATACCTAAAGCTAACATTTTTCAGCTCTATGCTCCCATCTACTTGCAAGTAATCTTGATTTGAAAGAGACGCTTCTTTTGGAGTCAGTACAATATCTGACAGTCGGTCAAAGTGTACACTAAGCATTTTAAGTTCTATTGATTTTTCTATAAGGCTTGAGGTTTTAATTAAAAACTGATGCTTGTACGCAAGAAAAGCAAACAACATACCGGTACTAAATCCACTACCTATCACCATGTGTGCAGCAATGAAGACAACGATAATGTTTTCAATACCAAAGAAAAGTCGATGAAGCGCATCAAAGCAGGCTTTAAACCTTCCTAGCTTAATAGCTTGGTTGGTGATATTCACATAGTTATTTTGCCACAATGATTCTCTTTTAGATTCAGAACCAAAAACCTTAATGGTTTGGATACTCTTTATTGTTTCTATAAAGTTACTGTTTTCTTCTGCTTTAGCTACAAGCTCTCGTTCGCAGATCTGTCTATAATACCTATAAAATAAAGAGTATAATGTTGCATAGACTGTTGCTATTAACACAACTATAACCGTCAATTTTATACTATAAAAAGCAAGCATAATTAAGGTGAAAATAGCCATTAAACCATCGATTACTGCCTCGGCAAGCCCTGTTGATAATGTCTGTTTTATTTGTTGAAGTGAGTTAAACCTTGATATCACATCTCCAGTATTTCGAGTTTCAAAATAACTCAAAGGTAATCTTATCAAATGGTGAAATAAGTTTGTTGCGAGCTGAACGCTAAGCGATTGATTAAAATGAATTAAAGATAGAGACCTTACTAATTGCGTTAGTACTTCGAAAGTTAAAATTAACGCAAATCCAATCGCTATAAGATTGAGAAGATTTACATCTGCCGTAAGAATTACTTTGTCAATAACAAGCTGGATATAATATGGACTAGCAAGGAGGAAAAACTGCAGACATAAAGAAAGCATTAGAATCAATGCGATGGATTTCGTGAGCCCTGTAATTTTAGACCAAAAATCTGAAGGGCGAAGTCTTCTAGTTTTATCTTCTTTGATAAATGTTTTTGTTGGCGTTAACTCTAAAGCAATGCCAGTGAAGTGCTCAGAAACATCCTCTAAAGTCAATGTACGTTCACCAAACGCGGGATCATGCACTACAACGTGCTTATCATTGGCGGACTTTAATACAACAAAATGGCTTAGATCCCAATGAAGAATGCATGGATGTTTAAAGTGCTTTAGATCCTTTAGTTCTACTTTTAAAGCACGAGAAGAAAGGCTTAATTGCCCTGAAAAGTATACTAAATCCTTCAAACTACTCCCTGTGGCGGAAACTTTGCAGTTCCGTCGCAACGTAGTAAGGTCTATTTTCTTGCCGAAATAGCTTGAGATCATAGCCAAACAAGCTAAGCCACATTCAGCGATTTCCGCCTGAAGAATCAAAGGGATTTTTTTTGTGGGGGGCCATTCATGTAATAGTCTATTCATTTAATTATCTAACTTTTGGCTGTAATAAAGAAAGGCTCAAATACCCACTCAATTAATGATCTTTTCCCGATTATAATATCGGCATCTAAAGTCATACCGGCTCGTAAATTGATTTTTTTTCCATATGCTTCCACAAACTCTTTTTCTAGACTCACAACCACTCGATAACTAGGATATTTGATAAAACTTGAGATATCACTTTCTTCGGGATAAACAACGTTAGTACTTACTTCCTTTATTTTGCCTTTAAATACTCCAAAATGATGAAAAGAAAATGCATGATATCTAATCCGTATATCTTGTCCTACTTCTACAAAGCCAAAAGACGAGGTTGGTACATATATAACAGCCTCTAGATGGCTGCCTTTGGGCAGTATCGAAAATAGCGTATCATTAGGCTTAACTTCTTGACCTACTTTTTTTAGTATCGCTGTAACCAAGCCAGTTTGAGGCGCCACTATCTCTGAAGAAGATTCAAAATAGAGCTCAGCGGTCAATGATTTAATTTTATTTATGTCTCGCTTTAATTGCGCTATTCGGGATTGAGTTTCCAACAAAGAGTGGTCTATATCGATTTCTATCTCACTAATTTTATTTTTTAAGCTGATATGTTTTTCTTGCAGGGTTATTGCGTCTTGATTTAATTTCAATAAAATATCTTTTTGTCTACTTAGTTCAAGTTCGGACGAATGACCATTATTTTTTAATAATGCCATCTTATCAACTATCGTTTTATTGGTAGCTTGTCTCGAGTCCATTATTATTATTTTTCTTTCTAATAGGACTAACTCACTTTCTAAGCTTGATTTTAAGGAATGAAGGCGCCTAGTTTTTATTTTACTTTTTTCGTTAGCTCTCTCGATTTCTTCCTCCATGTTTAAAACCTGAAGAGTATAATTTTTTTTCAGCGTATCATTAACATCGACACCTCGGGAGTCTACCTTTTGAGATGTGATTGTTAGAGCAGGCTGATTAAAACTAATTAGAGATTGTTCTCTAACGAGCATCTCGCTAATAAAACCCCTCGTATGTGATTTTACTCTTATGACTCCTTTATCAGGAACTATAACCCCCGGGACTCGTTCTTTTCTTTCATATTCATTTGAAAAAAGAAATACAGTACTAACTAGTAAAAATGTGAGTACTATAAGTGCTAAGTTGGTAAAAACAGCAGGTTGAATCAAGCTCACATCGCCAATTAAACGGCTATTATTTGCTTCAAAGACTTCTTTCCTAAATAAAGAATGCAAAAATGTTGCTCTCTATACAAATGTTTCAAACTTTGGTGGACTATTCGGAAATATAGAGAGGTCGAATTTACTTCGGCCTCTCTTTTTTAGAGTTAGACTACTTTATGGTAGCATCGCTGGGCATTCGACATCATTACCTTGTTCATCTGCACATCCGTCAGTTTTAGGTGTAGTCACCCCTCCACTTACTTGCTCCATTTCTTCAATAGACAGTACACGACCTAGTACACGTTCTTCATTTTCATAATTTTCCATTTTTGTTTCCTTTTTGTGTAACATCATTGTTACTTTAATATGCACGTTATTGTGCTTTTGTGAGTCAAAATGGCTATGCCACTTCGACTAAATCCTTTTGAACATCTTCCAATTTGATAACTTTCTTATGTTTTTTTGTGTATAAAAAGTCAGATTTATTTGACGTCAAAAATTCACAGAATGCGTCAAGTATTGGTAAGTGTGGGCACCACTTTTCTAGAAATAAAAATTGACCAGCTTCATTGACTTCCAAGTAATGCCAAACATCATCCTTATCGATTATAAAATCAAACGCGCCAACAACAATTCCTAACCGATTCATAAGCTTGAGACATTTTTCGTATACCTTGTCTGGAAGGTCAAACTCTTGGAATTCTTTTAAGTCTTCTTGATGTCGACGCCAATCAAGCTCTCCCAGCTTTATTGTGTTGGAATCGATTTTAACTGCAAAGCAGGTCGCACCAAAAAATTGGGCTCTTACTTCAAATTTTTTTCTGATTTGCTTTTGGAAAATACTCGGGGTAGAGCGGAAAAGGCTTACGTTTTTTAAAGCTGGCTCATTTTCTTTAACAAGAGAGGTATAAGTAGCATAACTCTGACATTCATCCCATACGTACCCATTTAATGGCTTATATATTACTTTTGGGTATTTTCTAATAAATTCCGCAGCCTGCTTTGATGAGTTTGTAATAATTGTAGGGGGAATTCTAAAGCCAGTTTCTAGTGCTATCTTAAGTTGATATGGTTTCAAGTCATACCAATTGAAATAAACATGTGATCTAATAGTTATGATTTTTCAATGATTAGATCATCATGCATCAACCAATAGAATTAAAAAAACTTGCCCAACAAGAGAGTGATGCGAGAGTCCGAATAAGATTGCTCGCCATTTATCACTTTTCACTCGGCCAAAATAGAGCACAAATAGCTAAATTGCTTGGTGTTGCTCGCGGTAGTGTTAATAAATGGGTTAATAAGTATCTCTCTGGTGGGCTTAAAGGGCTGCAAACCAAAGTAAATACAGGTAGACCCTCGAAACTATCACAAGCGCAACTGAACCAATTGTCAGCATTTGTGTTATCTCATGTCGAAAAAGACAGTGGTGGCAGGCTGATTGGGGAAGATATTCAAAAATTCATCGATAAAAAATTTGATGTCTCCTATTCACTGCGCAATATTTACCACTTATTACATGCACTTGGATTTAGTTGGATAACGAGCCGCTCCAAGCATCCTAAGCAATCCGAACAAGCCCAAGCGGTTTTTAAAAACCTTCCGACTGGAAACGATCCGTAACACTCCATGGCACGTTCAGCCCGAAGACATTGATGTATGGTTTCAAGATGAAGCGCGTTTTGGACAGCAAAACCAAGTGACAAGATTATGGGCTAAGAAAGGGAGTCGCCCCAGAGTGGTAAGGCAGCAGCAGTTTGACTATGGCTATTTATTTGGTGCTGTTTGTCCTTCAACAGGCCAAACCGAAGCGCTAATTACGCCGCTCGTCAATAAAGCGATGATGACAGAGCACTTGTCTCAAATATCCAAAGCTACACCTCAGGGTAGACATGCGGTGGTTATCATTGATGGTGCGGGGTGGCATACAATGGATACAGCTAGTCCATTTTCTAATCTTACGCTAATCAAGTTGCCACCCTATTCACCAGAGCTAAACCCAATTGAGCAAGTGTGGCAATGGTTACGCCAGCACTGCTTATCTAATCGTGTATTCAGCGGGTTTGATGAAATAGTAGAGCAGGTTTCAGTCGCTTGGAACACATTCATTTCGGATATTGATAGAGTGAAAAAACTTTGTACTCGCGATTGGATTCAAGTGGTCAGATAATTATTTCAATTGGTATCAGTAATCGCTCGAGACTGGCGTGGATTAACCCAAAAGGCATTGGACAGAAACTGATAAATTGAATCGGTAGCTGTTTTTAGTTCTTGCCAAGCAAACTTTTTGTCTTCTTTTGCGACAATGCTTGGTATTACAGGAAAGAATGGACGTCGCTGCCAAACGGTACTAACATCATTTAAATGGAAATGATTTTCTCCCGTATCGACAGAAAGTTCAGCCTTACCAGTTTGGTATGTAAAATTAACTGAGCCGCTCAAGGAAATACTAGATGTATCGAAGATTAAAGAGTCAATGCCGTTTAATGTTAGAGCTTTTTGGACAGTTATCGAGTGCAGATCATTTTCTGGGGAAAGTATAAGTATCATTTAGCATCCATTGCTTTTCATATCATCCGTTACAGGTCATAAGCTACAATAGAAAAATTATCAAAGCAATAGCCTTTAGTACTGTTAGTCGGTTGCTTTTACTATCTTGATATAGTTTTAATATCCTTCCACCCCTTGTGTTTATTAGTCTAGACAAGAGTTGTTATGCTGATTTAATGATACGAAATTTCAGTGCAGGAATTGATGAAAATCAATTAATCACTTGCCTAGCTAGCCCATGTCACTGTTTAAATTTTTCAGAATAAGCTCTTTTTACGTCTTTGTTTGAAAATAGTTAGTTATTATTTTTATTAGTTAAGTCTTGCTGCATATAAATTGCTTTAGCTCTAACTAAAGGCTGATAATTGATCGTCATACCATTTCTAGCTATTTCATGTACTTCATCGGAATAAGTGGGCAAGGCATGTTCTTGGGGGACCTCTTGAGGAATACAAGTAGGAGCCAAGTTAAATAAAAATCGACTTTGGTAAGTGTTAGCTATTCACTCGGCGTAATAGACTATAAAATATATATATCAACTCCTTAGAATAATTATAGGGAATTGATTATGTTAAAACGCTTTAGATTTACCGATAAAGCCAATAGGGTTCTACCCGCCAATCCGCATGATGCTATGTCTACCGTTCAGGAAGTTAGCGATACCGCAGTGCAGGGCTTAATAACAAGGACAAAAAACTGCCCACTTCAACTTTTATCAATAATCATTTATCAGATATCCATTGATTAATTATCAATGAACTATTGCCTAAAAACTTCATTGATAAATTTAGTGGTGCAAGTTTTAAGTACACTCAAAAGTGTCACTTTTATCTCAAGATTTTCACTAGAAAAAATATGGCACTTTTACCCTTGAGGTCAATAAAATCGCCAGTTACTGTGGATTTAAAGATTTTAATTACACGGTGATTTTTATGAGCGCACAAATTGGGTACATTCGAGTGTCGTCAGTACTTCAAAATACTGAGCGTCAATTATTGAATGTTGAGCTAGATAAAATTTTTGAAGATAAATGCAGCGGTAAAGACACTGAGCGGCCTGCTCTTAAACAGTTACTTGAATATGCCCGAGAAGGTGACGTTGTCCACTGCCACGACATTAGCCGAATGGCACGAAATACAGAAGACTTACTTAGGTTAGTTAAAGACTTTAACGCTGATGGCATAACGCTAAAATTTCATAAAGAAAACTTTATTTTCGATGGTACTAATAACCCAATGCAACAGTTGATGTTAACTATGCTCGGTGGGATATATCAATTTGAGCGAACCATGAACTGGTTTAATTGAGCCGGACACTTTAATAAAGGACAATGTTCCAATATTGAGGTGTTAAATGACAAAACGAAAAAACAAAACCTATACAACCGAATTTAAACAAGAAGCTGTAGCCTTAGTGACTGAGCAAGGCTATACGGTCTCACAAGCCTCAGCTTCTTTGGGGATCACCACTAAACTCATTTATAACTGGAAAGCGAAACTTGAACAACAACAAGCTGGTAATGCGTTAAGTGAAGATGAACGAGCAGAGCTAAAACGGCTCAGAAAAGAAAATAAAGAACTCAAAATGGAGAAAGAGATCTTAAAAAAGGCAAGCGCCTTCTTTGCGAAAGAAATGAAGTAAAGTATGGGTTCGTCAAGGCCAATAGTCAGGCTCATGACGTCCGAAAGATGTGTGCTGTGATGCAAGTCAGTCGTTCAGCTTATTATGCATGGCTTAAACGACCAGCCAAGTTAATTACGGCAGAAGAGCTTCATTTATATCGGCGAGCTAAAGCACTGTTTAAACGTAGCCGCGAGAGCTTGGGCTATCGCGAACTACGTAAGAATTTACGCAAAGAAGGCTTTGAAATTGGTAAGCACAGAACTCGAAAGCTCATGGAAGCGTTAAACCTAAAAGTAAAGCAGCGAGTTGCCTACAAGGTAACAACGAAGCGTAAGCATGCTGATGCAGTTGCAGATAATTTGCTTAATCAGAACTTTAATCCGTTGGGGCCAAATCAGATTTGGGCTGGTGATGTGACTTATTTAAAAACAGGCGAAGGTTGGATGTATCTTGCTGTTGTGATGGATTTATATTCTCGACGCATTGTTGGTTGGCATATAGATAAACGTATGACGACTGACTTAGTGATGAAAGCCATGATTAGGGCTTATAACCTGAGAAAACCAGCTAAAGGCTTAATATTCCACTCTGACCGAGGCTCTCAATACACCAGTAAGCGTTACCGTCAGCTGCTCGAACAATTTGGTATTCGAGCGAGTATGGGTGATGTGGGAGCCTGTTGGGATAACGCAGTAGTGGAGAGGTTCTTTGGCAGTTTGAAACATGATTGGTTACTTAAAGTGGCTCAACCTACGCGTGAGCATATGAAAAATGATGTTGTCGATTATATGAAGTATTACAACTTAGAAAGACTGCATTCAGCTAATAGTGATCTGTCACCAGTAGAGTATGAAAATTCTTTTAGAAAAGTGTTCCGGCGGTAGTGTTTAGAAATCTGTGTCATTTCAGTAATATTAAGAAAATAGGAATGACACATGACTCAATCTTTCGACTTCAACAAAGCATTAGCAGAACTTCAATCAGGTAAAGGGTTAACGGGTGAAGATGGTGTTTTAACGCCACTCATTAAACAATTAACAGAAGCTGCACTCAAAGCCGAGCTAGAGCAACACCTAGACTCAGAGCAACAACCTAACCGTAAGAACGGTACAAGCAAGAAAACGGTTAAATCCTCCGTAGGCCAGTTTGAGCTTGAAACCCCAAGAGACCGTACTGGCTCATTTGAACCTCAACTCGTTAAGAAAAATCAAACTAAGCTAACCGCTGAGATTGACCATAAAATCCTATCCATGTTTGCGTTAGGCATGAGCTATCGTGATATTCGCAGCCATGTTCAGGAAATGTACGGCATTGAAATCTCAGAAGCCACGATAACAGGCGTTACAGACCAGCTCATACCAGAGCTAAAAGCGTGGCAATCACGTAGCCTTGATACGCTGTACCCGTTTATCTGGCTTGATGCTATTCACTATAAAATCAAGGAAAGTGGCCGTTATGTTAGCAAAGCTGTTTACACCGTACTCGGCATAAATATCGAAGGTCGCAAAGAGTTACTTGGCTTATACGTCTCAGAAAGCGAAGGCGCTAACTACTGGCTATCAGTGCTCACCGATTTACACAATCGCGGCGTATCCGATATTTTAATTGCTTGTGTTGATGGACTTAAAGGCTTTCCTGAGGCCATTGGTACTATCTATCCTGAAACAGAGGTTCAACAGTGCGTTATTCATCAAATTCGTAACTCGATGAAGTATGTTGCTTCAAAGCACCAGAAAGCATTTATGGCGGACTTAAAGCCTGTTTACCGTGCAACGACCAAAGATGCCGCAGAAGCAGCCTTAGACGAATTAGATGCTAAATGGGGCAAGCTATATCCCATCGTGATTGAGTCTTGGCGCAGAAAATGGGCTAACTTGTCGGTTTACTTCAAGTATCCAGACTACGTGCGCAAAGCTATTTACACCACCAATGCTATCGAGGCAGTGCACCGCCAGTTTAGGAAATTGACCAAAACGAAAGGCGCTTTCCCGAACGAAAATAGCTTGATGAAATTATTGTATGCGGGCATATTGAACGCTTCGAAGAAATGGACAATGCCAATCCACAGTTGGAACCTGACATTGTCGCAATTAGCCATCCACTTCGAGGGGCGATTAGATGGCGTGCTAGATATTTAGCAATTTAGGCTGACACAGAATTCTGAACGCCCTCTGTTTAAACTCAGCCGTATAACTTCTGTTTATTCTTTTTGTCATTTAACAACTCAATAATTGGATTATATTCTATTATCAAAGTGTCCGGTTTAATTACAGCAGATCATTAGTCGATGTGGTTATTTTGCTGACCAACATCCGAAACGCCAATGACGATGTATCATCTTTAAAGCCTTTGTTTAAAAGCAGTTGTCTTGCCAGTTCCTGTGTACCAGCATTGTCAACTTCATCAGTTAATCTAACCAACACTTTAACCATTGAAGACAAAGCATCCATAAACGGCCACTTATCTTCTTCAGACAAACTACCAATAACTTCGTTAAGGCGTGCGGTACGGATATTATTATCAGTGGCTTGAGCTATGTAGGAAAGTTGTTCTTTGAATTGGTTGTCATCACTAAACAACTCCGTTTGACCTAGTACATTTATAGCATGAGCACCATTAGAATAAGTTTGTTCCATCTCAGCAATCAAGGCATCAACATCACTTACTTGTAGCTGCTTTAACATAGCATCCTTTATCAACATCAACTGCGGTCTTACTTCACTAGTGTCTAATGATTTCGATGTGATAACAAGTTGTTTTAGTTGTTGAATATAAGGCTTAAATTGCTCAACACGTTTAACGGCTGAAATGAGGTTTTGTGTCTGTAGGCCGAAGCGAATTTCCCTAGTACCTAACCGTTTAGGTAGTCTCATTCGAAAATAAAACCACTGTTTGCGAAGGTATAAGTACTTATTACCAGCTACGGCTTTCATCTATTTGGCTTGAGTTGGTCACCGTGTATCACACCGTGTACCAATTTTTGTCGCTCTGAATTGAAAATTTAAAATGATCTTAACTGGCAAAAATTCTAACCAAAACAAAAATTAGGATGATTTTTGAAGAGAAATAAAAGAAGTTAAAAATGAAAAGCGTGTACCAATCCGTGTACCAATTTTTGAATCTAATGATATGAAATATAAGAGATTTTAGATAACCGCTTGTCTAACATAAAGAAAAACAAGCGGTTTCTAAAATTTTTGAGTCAACCGATAAGCCGGGTTCTGTATCTTTCCTAAAATAGAAAAGCGACAATCATTCGTCTAGGCCTCAAATCGCTCTAAGGCTCAAGCAACCTACCCGGTTCCAACGCGAGCCACGCATCATTGTCATTGATAAATCAACGCAAACTGGAACCCTATTTGGTCTTGCTCCGGGTGGAGTTTACCCTGCTGCCAACTGTTACCAGTGGCCCGGTGCGCTCTTACCGCACCCTTTCACCCTTACCGGCATTACTTGAAACAAGAAAATGCTTAGGCGGTCTTCTCTCTGCTGCACTTGTCGTCGGCTTGCGCCGCCCAGACGTTATCTGGCACCCTGCTCTGTGGAGCCCGGACTTTCCTCCCCCAATACCTATATATAGATATCAGCAGCGATTGTCTGGCCAACTCGGCGCGTATTCTACAACAAGCTTACCGACAAATTAAAGTAACTTATTAGGCTAAGCTTATTCTTTGTTCCAAGTGGCTCTGTCAAGTTGTTGCTGTAACCAAGCTATTGCTTCAATTCTATCGGTAAAGAGCTTGGTATTTTGCAAGTCTAATGCAGGCGAGCGGCTAAACAGAATGTCAGGCTGAACAGCGCTATCATAGAGTAAAGCTTTTGCGACTAAAGATTGCTTAGCCAGCCACTGATTATAGTTATCAAGAAGAAGATAGGCTTCAGGTGTTCCCCCTTCAACTCGCGTTAAATCTACCAACACAACAAATGGTTGACCATTAAACCCCATGACTTGTGCATGCATTTGCTCAGTATACACAGTGATGCCGTCTTCATTAAAACTGCCGATTAACGTGCCGAAAAGCATATTACCATTGCAGCTTACTTCACATTCACCGTGTATGTTCATATCAGCTTACCATTTCATTGCTAACGTTAGATCGTAAAGCTTGTTCTTTTTAAGACCGTAAATTTCAGCAGTTATTGCACACGCTTTTTTCGGCGGTAGCTCTTTAATAAGTAATTTTAACGTATTTTCCACTTCCGGTGAGATGGCATCAGGGTCTGCTTGATAGCCGTCAATCATCAGTACCATTTCACCTTTGAGCTGATTCGGATCGGCGCGCAACCAATCAACAAAATTGCCCGCAGAGTCTGATTTAATGGTTTCGAAGGTTTTGGTGAGCTCGCGCGCAATCACCACTTGTCGCTCGGTGCCCATTACCGTCACTATGTCTTCTAAGGTATCGAGTGCACGCCTTGGCGCATCGTAAAAAACCATAGTGCGAGTTTCGTTTTTAAGTGCTGCAAGTACTTTTTGTCGAGCACCCGATTTCGGCGGTAAAAAACCTTCAAACGTAAAGCGATCAGTTGCTAAACCAGAGACCGACAATGCCGTAACCGCAGCACAAGCGCCCGGTACAGGCACAACGGCCAAGTCTTGTTGCTTTAAGCTGTTAACAATGTGAAAACCGGGATCACTAATCAGCGGCGTCCCCGCGTCAGACACCAACGCAATGCTCTTACCTTCTTGAAGCCAACTAGCGACCTGCTCTTGGCGCTGGCGTTCGTTGTGATCGTGGAGCGAAAAAGTCTTTGCTTTAATGCTAAAAGCGTTCAGTAACTTTTGCGTATGGCGCGTGTCTTCACAAGCCACTAAATCCACTTGGCTAAGCACGTCGATAGCGCGCTGCGTTATATCGCCTAAATTGCCAATAGGTGTTGATACTACATATAAAGTGCCGGGCACTACTTGGAAATCTGTCATTTATCGGTCGCTTTACTATTTATCTCTCACAAGGGTACGCAAGAGTTGAGAGTCATTGGGATGAAGTTTATTATAAACTCACACTTAAACCCACGGATTTCCCTGTAGTGAAGTCAGAAAGTCACCTGTTATCGCGTATTCAGCCTGTTGGCATCTTTTGTTTGCTGCTCTTGCTCGCAAGTTGCGCCTCGCCGCAAAAAACAGCCGTCGTCAAAACAACGCAACCGGAGGCATTGCCAACGCCAGTCAACCTTAATGCTGAGCACTTTATTGCGCAGAGCAAACAGCAAAGCGGCGCACAGGCACTTTCATCGTTAGTCACGGCAAGCGAACAGCTGCTGTTGGAAAGTAAACCGCTCGACGCCTTGTGGTTAGCAAATCAACTGCAAGCGGAAGCATTAGATAGCGAATCGAAGTATCGTTTACTGTTAGTAAAAGCTGATGCCTTAATTGAGCTGGCACAGGCTGAATTAGCCTTGCAACAGCTGCAAAAGGCTCAAACCTACACCGAATGGTTAGACACACGTTTTTATCAGCTAACGGCAACAAGCTATCGAGCACTAGTCTTTCCGGTAAAAGCACTGGATGCTCAATTATTTGCTTTTTCACACAATACGCAGGCCAACGAACAAGATATTGAAATCTTGTGGCAAGCCTTTCAGCAGCTAGCACCTTGGCAATTAACCACGATTAGCGAAAGTAAAGCCCCCTATTTAGGCGGCTGGTTACAGTTGACCAAGTATGCGAATCGCTTTGGCGGTGATGTCAGCGCTTTTGATCGCTATCTGCGCCAGTGGCGTCGACAGTTTCCAACGCATCCAGCCAATGGGCTAGTGAACGAGATACTGGCAACGGAAAAATTTATGCCCTTGGGTGCACAACACATCGCGGTTATTTTACCTTTGTCAGGGCGCCAACAGGCGGCGGGTAGTGCTGCACAACAAGGCATTTTGGCCGCATACCAACAACAAAACGCGCCAAAATTGCACTTTTTTGATTCCCAAACACTTGATTGGTCAACACTGGCTAGTGAGCTCGAGGCGCTGGAAATTGATCAAGTGATTGGCCCATTGCTGCGCGATCAAGTGAACAATTACCTTGAGAACCCCGATTTTAACCTACCAACCTTGTTGCTTAATGTCGCTCCTAAGCAAACGCTCAAGCACAACCAATTTGCCCTTTCTATGCGACCAGAAGACGAAGCTATTCAGGCGGCGGCAACTCTGGCGCGAAAAGACTATAAAAAGCCGATTGTACTGGTCAACCAAGATCAAGTGAGCCAACGTATCGCCACTGCGTTTGTGGATGAATGGCAGCGTATTACGGGTTACAAACCTAAACTCATGCCTTTTAGCAAAGGTAAGAAAATGCAAACTATGCTGAAATCGGCGTTAGGTGTGTTTCAAAGTAAAGCGCGTATTGATGATTTAAATAGCCGAATAAAACACACCATCAAAGCGGAAACACGTAACCGCCGCGATATTGATATGATTTACCTTGTTGGTTCACCAACGCAAACACGGCTACTTAAACCCCATATTGACGTAAGCATCAGCCCATTTGCCGACACTATTCCCATTTACGCAAGTAGCCGTAGCCACAGTGCTGCTGTTGATGAAGGTGACACGCGCGATCTGGCGGGAATGAGCTTTACCGAAATGCCGTGGCTATTGGCGAGCCCAGCCCAAAACAAACCATTGGCAAAGGTGGCTAAACAATTGTTTCCAACTCGCAGTGACAGCTTACAGCGCATTTTTGCTATGGGCTACGACTCGCTAGCACTGGTCAATAAACTTACTGTGATGCAGCAGCAACCCTATGTTCGACATTACGGACAAGTGGGCACCTTGCAGCTGACTGATGAACAATTACTAACGCGTACCTTGTTGTGGGGACGCTACTACAAAAATAGCGTGCGCCACATTGCAATGGATTAAACGCCTCACGACCAAATCCATTGGCGACCAAACAGAAACACTGGCGGCCAACTATCTCAAACAGCAAGGCTTAACGTGTTTAGCTCGTAACTTTACCAGTCGATACGGTGAAATTGATATCATCGCCAAACACGGAGAGAGCATCGTATTTATTGAAGTAAAATACCGTAAACAACTGGATTACGGTGGCGCGATCGCGACGATTTCCAAATCAAAACAGCAAAAATTGAAACTTTGCGCGTCTTTTTATCTCCAACAGGCGCAATTAAATGAATATAATACGCCATGTCGCTTCGATGTGGTCGCCCTGCAGGGGCCAATTGAACAACCGAATATAACCTGGCTAAAAAATGCCTTTTAAGGAGCCATTACTCTTATGTTAGAGCGTATCAAAAGTAACTTTACCGAAAGTATCCAAACCAAAATTGCCGCGAGTGAAGCGCTAGCAGTGCCGATTGAACAGGCTGGCATGGTAATGGTGCAAGCGTTACTCAACGGTAAAAAAATTCTGAGTTGTGGTAATGGTGGCTCAGCAGGCGATGCCCAGCACTTTTCTTCTGAATTGTTAAATCGCTACGAAACAGAGCGCCCAAGTTTACCGGCAATTGCCCTTACCACCGACAGCTCAACAATTACCTCAATCGCCAACGACTACCACTACGATGAAGTGTTCTCTAAACAAGTCAGAGCGCTTGGCAATGAAGGTGATGTGTTACTAGCCATCTCGACCAGTGGTAATTCAAAAAATGTTATCAAAGCAATTGAAGCAGCCGTAGCGCGAGATATGCCAATTATCGCCTTAACAGGCCGCGACGGTGGCGATATTGCAGGCTTGTTAGGTGAAAACGACGTTGAAATTCGCGTACCTTCGCCGCGCACCGCTCGCATTCAAGAAGTGCACTTGCTCGTTATCCACTGTTTATGCGAAATTATTGACACAACGCTATTTCCTCAAGGTGAATAATTACTGTGAAGTTTTATAAACTCGCCGCAATTGTAACCGCGGTAACACTTTTACAAGGCTGTGTGGCAGCTGCTGTGGTTGGTGTTGTTGGTGGCGCCACCGTTGCTGCTGACAACCGCTCGGTTGGCACTCAAATTGACGATCAAAGTATTGAGCTGCAAAGTTACGCTAAACTTGCTGAACACAAAGGCATTAAAGACAACACGAATTTACAAATCACGAGTATGAACGGCTCCATTCTCGTGGTTGGCCAAGCACCGAATACCTATTTGCGCGATGAAGCAATAAAACTGTTGAAGTCAGTTAATGGTGTGGTGCAGATTCACAACCAAATTCGACTAGGCAACACAGTGTCTGTTGCCACCAAAACAAATGATGTTTGGTTAACGTCTAAAGTAAAAACAGCATTGTTTAAAAGCGATGAAGTTGATGCAAATCACATCAAAGTCGTCACTGAAAATGCTGAGGTCTTTTTGATGGGCTTAGTCACTCGCAATGAGGCAGATAAAGCCGTTAACATTGCCCGTAACATCGGCGGTGTCAATCGCGTTGTTAAGGCATTTGAATATCAGTAAATCAGATGCTCTTTAGCTATAAACAACGCCGCTTAATGTGGCGTTTTTTATTGCTTAAATTTAAGCTGATGAAACGATAACTACCGTACCGCAATGTATGAGTTCGCCCGTTTAGCTATGGCATCAGAAGCACTCCGCTTGAAGTTATCTACCCCATTGGCTGGCCACAAAAATAACTTGGTATCTAACTCAACGGCTGTGTTGCACAAGTTGCTCAACTGGTGGTTATCACGGGCAAAAAAAATCCCGCAGTTGCGGGATTTCTTCTCGTTACTATGACGCGGTAGTAATGCAGAGTCTAGATAATCCAGACTCGTGCCAATTTAATACTAGCAATTACTCAGCTTGAGTTTCAGCTTCCGCTTCACCTTCGGTTTTCTTAGCCAAGAACATTTCACGTAAACGACCGTCTAGCTCTTGAGCCACTTCTGGGTGCTCTTTTAAGTACTTAGTAGCATTTGCCTTACCTTGACCAATGCGGTCACCATTGTAGCTATACCAAGCACCGGCTTTTTCAACCATTTTGTTTTGTACGCCAAGATCTAAGATTTCACCTAGGTTGTTAATCCCTTCACCGTACATAATTTGGAATTCCACTTGCTTAAACGGTGGTGCAATCTTGTTCTTCACTACTTTAACACGAGTTTCGTTACCAACGATTTCATCACCTGCTTTGACCGCACCAATGCGACGAATATCTAAACGTACCGAAGCGTAGAATTTAAGTGCGTTACCACCCGTTGTGGTTTCTGGGTTACCAAACATCACACCAATTTTCATACGAATTTGGTTGATGAAAATCATCATGGTATTTGATTGCTTTAAGTTACCCGTTAACTTGCGCATTGCTTGCGATAACATACGTGCTTGCAAACCAACGTGCGAGTCACCCATATCACCTTCGATTTCAGCTTTTGGTGTTAACGCTGCGACCGAGTCAACCACAATCACGTCAACCGCACCAGAGCGCGTTAACATGTCACAGATTTCTAATGCTTGCTCACCAGTATCTGGTTGCGAAACCAGTAAGTCGTTAATGTTCACACCAAGCTTTTCGGCATAAATTGGATCAAGCGCGTGCTCGGCATCAACGAACGCACATACTTTACCGTTGCGCTGTGCTTCTGCGATAACTTCGAGTGTTAGCGTCGTTTTACCACTTGATTCTGGACCATAAATTTCAACAACACGGCCCATCGGTAAGCCGCCAGCACCTAGCGCAATATCTAAACCTAGTGAACCCGTAGAGATGGTTTCCACATCCATACTGCGATTTTCACCAAGGCGCATAATTGAACCTTTACCGAACTGACGTTCAATTTGGCCAAGCGCGGCCGAGAGTGCTTTTTCTTTGTTGTCGTCCATTTATCGCTCCAATAAATACGATAGCGTGAATTTGTTAAGTTGCGCTTAGTATACTGTACGCTCGTACAGTATCAAGTTTTAAATATCATTATTTCTCAAATATAGCGCAAACAACTGTTACTAAAGACTTTATTGTTTATGCAACAATATTGCTCAAAGCTTATCCAGTAGTTTTAACCAGTACTTTTCAGCAGTAATTCTCTAGTAGGGGAATACTGGGGTTTGTGGCATAATCCTCGTCAATTTTGTCTCAATAATATCTCTGAATTTATGACCACTGCGCCTGCCGATTTATCTGCACACACGCCAATGATGCGCCAATATCTGAAAATTAAAGCAGAATTCCCAAATATCTTAGTGTTTTATCGCATGGGCGACTTTTACGAGCTTTTTTATGACGATGCCAAAAAAGCGGCAGACTTAATGGATATTTCGCTAACCGCGCGTGGCAAATCAGGTGGCAACGCCATTCCAATGGCCGGTGTGCCTTACCACGCGGTCGAAAGTTATCTCGCTAAACTCGTGCAATTAGGTGAGTCAGTCGCCATTTGTGAGCAAGTAGGCGATCCCGCCACCAGTAAAGGCCCTGTTGAGCGCAAAGTGGTGAAAATCGTTACTCCGGGTACCGTGAGTGACGAGGCGTTGTTATCTGATCGCCAAGACAACCTGATTGTCGCCATTAGCGAAGCCAAAACAGGCTTTGGTTTAGCTTATTTAGATATGACCAGCGGTCGCTTTGTGATTAGTGAGCCAAGCAGCGGTGAACAATTACAAGCCGAGTTGCAGCGGTTATCACCGGCAGAGCTGTTGTACCCTGAAGACTTTAGCGCCCAACACTTGCTTGAAGCGCACAAAGGGTTACGCCGACGCCCCGAATGGGATTACGACTTAGACACCGCTATCAGTATTTTAACCAAGCAGTTTCATACGAAAGAGCTCACCGGATTTGGGGTCGATGATCTACCACGCGGTTTGATGGCAGCCGGTTGTTTGCTTAATTACGTGCAAGACAGTCAGCGCACTGCCCTCCCGCACATTCGCTCAATTGTCGCGGAATCATCGCAAACGGGTGTTATTTTAGATGCGGCAACTCGTCGTAACTTAGAGCTTACCCATAACTTGCAAGGTGGTGTCGAAAATACCTTAGCCTCAGTGCTCGATAAATCTGCTACGCCAATGGGTTCACGCTTGCTAAAGCGTTGGTTGCACTTCCCGCTCAGAGATATAACCGCGTTAACGGCCAGACAAAATGCCGTAGCGAGCATCATTAACGATGAGCTGCATCCAGAATTTAAAACGGTACTCAAGCACATTGGCGATATTGAACGCATTGTCGCGCGTGTTGCCTTGCGCTCTGCGCGCCCGCGCGATTTTGCCCGCTTGCGCAACGCCCTAGGCCAGTTACCAGAGCTGCAAAGCTTATTGGCCGAATCAAGCACCACTGATTTAGCCGTATTAGCGCAGCAAACTCAACCACTGGACGAGCTGTTTTCACTGCTCAACAGCGCAATCATCGACAACCCACCAGTGCTTATTCGCGATGGTGGTGTAATCGCCCCTGGCTATCATCAAGAGCTAGACACATTGCGTGATTTAAGTGATGGCGCAACCAATTTACTGACCGAAATTGAGACCCGTGAGAAAGAGCGTACGGGTATTCAAACGCTGAAAGTGGGTTACAACAAAGTACACGGCTTCTTTATTGAAGTCAGCAAAGCGTCTGCTGCGCAAGTGCCCGCGGAATATATCCGCCGTCAAACGCTGAAAAACAACGAACGCTATATTACCGAAGAGCTCAAAGCACACGAAGAAACGGTACTGACCGCGCAAAGCCGCTTTTTGGCACTGGAAAAACGCCTGTACGATGAACTGTTCGACAAAGTGATGCCTATGCTTGAGCAGTTACAAACGTTAGCGCAAGCCATTGCCGAGCTTGATGTACTCAATACCTTTGCCGAGCGTGCGGAGTCACTTAACTACGTTAAGCCAACACTCACCAAAGACAAACGCATCAACATAGAGCAAGGCCGTCACCCTGTGGTTGAGCAAATGACCAACGACGCCTTTATTGCCAACCCTGTGGTATTTGATAACAGCCGCGAAATGCTCATTATCACGGGCCCTAACATGGGCGGTAAATCAACCTATATGCGTCAAACCGCATTGATTGTGTTACTTGCGCATATCGGTTGCTTTGTACCAGCAGACAGCGCCGAAATCGGCTTAGTGGATCGCATTTTCACCCGGATTGGCGCCTCTGATGACCTCGCCAGTGGCCGCTCAACGTTTATGGTGGAAATGACGGAAACGGCTAACATCTTGCACAATGCCACTGAGCGCAGTTTGATTTTGCTGGATGAAATCGGCCGTGGTACCAGTACTTACGACGGTTTATCACTGGCTTGGGCAGTCGCAGAAATGCTGGCGCTCAATACCAAAGCGTTTACCTTATTTGCGAGCCACTATTTTGAATTAACGCTATTGGCCGAACAAATCGAGACATTGGCGAATGTGCATTTAGATGCCGTTGAACACGACGACAACATTATCTTTATGCACGCCGTACAAGAAGGTGCTGCGAGTAAGAGTTTTGGCTTACAAGTCGCGCAATTAGCGGGTATTCCAAAGCCTGTGATCAGCCGTGCCAAACAGCGTTTAGCTGAGCTTGAAAACCAGCAAGCACACACAGTGGCGACGAAACCACAAGCGTTTGAACAATTGCCTTTAATGGATATTGACCATCCTGTGGTAGAGTCGCTAAAACAATTAGATGTTGATGAGTTAAGTGCGAAACAAGCGCTTGATTTACTCTATCAATTAAAGTCGCAAATCTAACGCTAGCCTCTCGCCAAAGCCAAATATAAGGAGCATCAGCACTTGAAATTACCCATTCGTATTGCTGCCGAGCAGCAGGTTTCTGATGCCCTTAACATCACTAAACACGATCTCGAGCGCATTGAAGCTTGGGCGAACTTTGAAACACTAAAAGCCAATTGGTACGGCGACGAAGCGCATAGCCCAAGTTGCCAATTAACGCTGGTGTCCCCGCAATATTTTAATGCCAAGTTTTTGCCTGAAAGCGCTTTACCTAAAACCTTGCCTGAGACTTTGTCGAAAAATACTCAAGAACACTTAGTCGGCTGGCAATTAGATGACGATCAAACAGCAGCCATCAAGTATGGAGAGCTTGGCAGTAAACACCTGATCGTTATCAGCGTCGATGACAATCAGCTCAATGTACTGATGGCAAAAGTTAGCCAGAATTCACCGCCAAGCGAATGGATAGGCTCAGACAATGCCGTCAAACTGCAACAAGTGATCCGCCACTGGCTACTGCATCTCGCCAAGCATTTTGACCTAGATCCTATCGATTAACCGCAGTTCAGCGCGAGAGATGTACACAGTTTTAACGGTATAAGTCGCTTACTGACGCTATCTGCCAAGGATTGGTTCAATGACTGGACGACCTGCCCAAGTAAAGTAACACGCCCCTAGGCTATTGATTTAGCATAAGAATAAATCATAGCGTAAAAGTGAACGAAAACTTTCGTTCACTATGGTTTACAAAACCTAGAGTTTACCGCGCGTTTTAGTGCACTTTTTGATCGACCCGCTGCTTTACTTGCCAGCTTCTGTCTATATAATCGCCGCCATTTTTCAACAAGTGTTTACAGCCACAGGACGCAGGCTGATCATTTTCATAGCGAGGTAGTGATGAAAACATTTATCGGCGCAGTGGCGTTAGTAACAGCAACATTAAGTAGCCAGGCTTTTGCAGCAAAACTTCAATTTGTTGGCAAAGATACATCCACTGAAACCAGCCTTTGTGTGCTAGCGGCAGAACAAGGTTATCAAGCGGTGGTGGCGCAGTTGGGCCTGAACAAAAGCCAGCTGAACGGTACTCAGTGTAACGGCGTAAGCTTGAAGGAGTTTGCGGCATCGCTTAAAGCACCTAAAACGGCGGTAACACATAAAACGGTTGTTGTATCGGGTAACCAATCAATGGAAAGCCAACTGTGCTTGAAAGCGGTAAAAGAAGGTGTGCAAGCTGTTGGTCACCGCGTTTCTTCATTAAAATGTAACGGCCAATCAGTGAGCAGCTTCGTAAAGTCAGTGAAGCGCTCATAAGCGAGCACATCACCCAGTACATTACTTAATGCATTGCTTAGTACATGACTCTGTAATTAAACCGTTAAAACCTCACTGTGACACTTTGGTCGTATCACAATGAGGTTTGATTTTCGTCACGTTAAACAAGCCAGTTACAACGTTGCTAACACCACTGACGAATATCAACTGCCAACTAAGGGTTAAAAGGCCATTCTAAGGCTTGTACCGCACCAGTTTGCACATTGTATTGAATCACAGGTACACGTGCACCGCTTTGACCACTAAACGCACCGCTGTTAAATGCGCCGACATAAACAAAGTGGCAAAATAAATCACTTGTTTCCTGCAATCGGCCAATAGCACCGGCATTGCGTGCCCAATCCCCTTGCAGTGTCGAATTATACCAACCGTCGACAGAGTTCACGAAAGGTAAATTCGCAGGTTGATCGGCCAATACATCTCGCCAAATCGTTTCACAGTCACCTTCAGCAGCAGATGACAAATCACTCCCACCGGCGGGAAAACCCGTAGCAGAAGGCACGCTCGACACGCCATCAAACGCTTGAGCAGGCTGATCTTTTACTTGCCAGCTCATATGATACAAATTAACGCCGGAACGAAAAGCACCAACAAAGCCATCAAAAACCGCTTGTTCCGCATCGCGACTGATATTGATGTAGCGTGGCAACGCCACCGCAGACAAAATACCCAAGACCACAATAACAACAACTAGCTCAATTAAGGTAAAACCTTGACTCTGTTTTTTAATCTGCACCGTACCACCTTATTACTCGGTTATGAAGTGGGCGGAATTATCGGCAAAAAAACATCAATGTAAAGTAAATTTTTTGTTAAACATCATAAAAAGCATGACTACATTCGAGTGCTGGTGTTGTCAGCGTGACCAAACAGCATACTAATCGCCACATGGGCATAACCGTTTCGTTTTCGCTGGTTGGCTTTTATTACTGGGTTGGTGAAGACCTTGCTTATTCCTTACATTTGCCGAACACTCAGGTAATAATGCTAGACTAACGCACTATTGAAATTGATTGCTCCACCTTTGCCATGACACAAGCTGCAACCGCTGCTCACCCCGCCAATCCGTACCTATACGGAATGGATATTGGCGGCACTAAAATTGAAATCGCTATCTACACGCGTACACTTGAATTCGTAACATCAAAACGCGTAGCAACACCTACTGACGATTATGCGCAGCTATTGGCGGTGATCGCAGCGCTGATCGAACAAGCCGATCTTGACTATGTTCATGCAGGTGATGCGCTTCCGCCAATTGGTATAGGTATTCCTGGCATCAACACACCACAAGGTGATGTGATATGTGCCAATATCCCTTGCTTAACAGCGCGCAATTTCGCTATTGATATTCAGCAATACCTAAAGCGCTCTGTTGCTGTTGCTGTTGCCAAAGACAGCCATTTGTTTGCACTGTCTGAGGCTAATAGCGCGGTAAATACCAAGGCTAACACCAGCCAAACGAACGCCCGTGTCTTCGGCGCCATTATCGGCACAGGTGCGGCTGGCGGACTTTGTCAGCACGGTCAGCTCCCTAAAAGTCGGCAAAGCTTGATGGGGGAATTTGGCCACTCACCGATTCCCGCCAGCCTAATTGCAACATACCAACTGCCGCTTTATCGCTGCGGTTGCGGCTTAACAGGTTGTTATGAAACTTATATCGCAGGAGCAGGCCTAGGTCGTCTGTATCAATTCTTTGGCGCAAAATCAGCGGATACCAAAGCGTTTGCCATGGCACTAGCGACAAACGACAGCGTCGCCGTGAAGACCTTTAATTGTTACATCGACATACTTGGCGCTGCCATCGCCAATATTATTGTCCAGCACGATCCCGACACCATAGTGCTCGGCGGCGGACTCTCCAATATTGAAGCGATTATCGACAAGTTACCCACTGCGAGCGCAAAGTATTTATTCGCTGGCATCGAGATGCCGACAATCACGAAAGCGAAGCACGGTGATAGCAGCGGTGTGCGCGGCGCTGCTATTTTGGCCTTGCAACACGAGCGCCAATATCACGCGGAATACGACAAGCAGTATAATATGCACCACAACACACAGCACCTTGCAAAAGCAAACGGCGAGCCAAGCCATGATTGATCAATTGCCAACAAATTATTACCTAAAAGCCGCGAAAATCTTCACCGAACAAGGTATTTTAGCAAACCATTATTTACTGATTGAGCAAGGTAAGATTGCAGCATTAGAGAGCACAGTAAGTCAAGCACTACCGGTTTTTGATTTGGGGGATCATCACATCATGCCCGGCTTATTGGATTTGCATATCCACGGCCGTGATGGCTGCGATATTATGGACGCTAAGCTGGCATCTATCACGACAATTTCCCGCTCACTCGCCAAACATGGTGTCGTCGGCTTTTTAGGCACAACCGTAACCTCTACTTGGCAAAATACCTTGGCGGCGTTTCGTTGCTTAGGGCAAGCCTATCAAAACCAACCCGATGGCGCCTTACTGCTGGGCGCCTATAACGAAGGGCTGTTTTTTACCAAAGATCACAAAGGCGCACATGATGAACAATACTTTTTGCCGCTGACACAAGATAATGTAGACGCCATTATCAACGCCGCCCAAGGCGCACTGAAAGTGGTCGCGCTTGCGCCAGAGCTGGACAACTCCAGTGACATCATTCGCTATCTAAACAGTAAAGGCATTCGTACCATGCTCGGCCACACGAGTGCCAACTACCAACAAACATGTGATGCGCTGCACGCAGGCGCATGTGGTGGCGTTCATGTATTTAACGGAATGAGCGGCATTCATCACCGCGAGCCAGGTTGCGCAGGCGCTGTGTTGTTAAACGAGAGAGCTTATGTTGAAGTGATTGCCGATGGCGTGCACCTTCACCCTGCGATACTACAGTTGATCTACCGCCTAAAAGGCGCCAAAAACATGGGCTTGATCAGCGACTGCATCAACGCCGGTGGCCTGACCGATGGCAAATACCGCTTAGGCATGCTTGATGTCGACGTAACCAACGGTATTGCTCGCACCAACAGTGGCGCGCTAGCGGGTAGTACATTAACCTTGGAAAAAGCCGTAGCTAACCTGATCAAATTGGCCGATATCCCAGTGTTAGACGCCATTCATGCCGCCAGTTTACGACCGGCTGAATTTTTAGGCGTAGACCATGAGCTTGGCAGTATAAAAGCTGGAAAGCGTGCCTGTTTGGCCATCGTCGACAGTGATTTCAACGTTCAAGCAACACTTATCGATGGACGTTTAGCATTTACCGACCTGCCCATGCCATTTACGCTCTCTCAATAAAATGTGAGCACTCACCAGCGAGAAAGAGCCTGCAAAACAAAAGCAAGAGTACTAATCAATGATTTCAATACGTAATCTCCGCTCCCCTACACTCACCATCGATAACTGGCACATTCAACCGGATGAACACTGGTGTGTATTGAGTAAAGTCGGTGCTGGTGAGCAACATCTCTTGGCGTTATTCGAGCAGAAATCAATAGATGCGGTGTACTCGCCTTATGCAGATGAACTGCGACTACCTGACCACAATGAGCTGGCCGTGTTGTCTTTTCGCAGCTTGCAACACTTGTATGAAGAAGAATTAAAACGCGATCAAAGTGACTATATTAATGCCCATGATATCGGTACTCGGGTCAAAGATTTTATTCCCATCACGACTCACAGCATGGCGTTGCTAACGTTAATTGGCTTAGACCATAAAATCGATACGGGCTTTCGCCAACTGAGCACAGGCGAAAGCCGCAAGTTACTTATCTTAAAAGCAATTACTGAGGGGGCAACAACACTCGTTTGCGAGAACCCCTACGACAGTTTAGATGCCGCTGCGCGCATTCGCTTAACAGCGCTATTTACACAGCTTCACCAGCAAGGCGTCCAAATTATCTACGTGATAAATAATCGCGATGATATCCCCAGCCACTGCAATCGTTTTGCCACCATCGAGCAAGGTAAGGTTAGCATTATTGAAGCAACCACGGCTTCACCGCAACGCACACAAATTGACGAATACTTTGCTAAGCCCAAGACAACGCTTGACTGGCCGGCGAATCACCAGCCTTTGAACTGTTATACACATACCCTATTAGCCGAGCTCAAAGGCTGTACCGTCAGCTATGGTGACAAAGCGGTATTAAGCAATTTCAACCTAAGCATAAAACCACTAGAGCACACCTTAGTGCAAGGAAAAAACGGCTCTGGCAAATCAACCGCATTACAATTAATTTCTGGCGATTGCCCACAGTGTTTTGCGAATGATGTCACGGTTTTTGGTTATCGACGCGGTACTGGTGAAACCATTTGGGATATCAAAAAACACTTGGGTATTGTCAGCGCAGACTTGCACCGCTCTTATCGCGTTAGATGTAATGTGCTCACGGTTGTGATATCTGGCTTCTTCGACTCAATCGGCGTATATCAAACGGTAACTCAACAACATATTGATACCGCCCAGCAGTGGTTAGAGGCGGTGGGACTGGCACATCACAGTAAGTCGTTGTTTCACGATCTCAGTCACGGTGAACAACGGTTAGCGTTAATTGCTCGCGCCCTCGTTAAATCCCCCTTGCTGCTTATGCTGGATGAACCAACACAGGGGTTAGATGAAAACCATCGAACACTGCTACTGTCATTCCTCGAGCGGTTAGCGGCTGATCAGCAAACGACGATTTTGTACGTCAGTCACCGTGAGGATGAACACTTGCCCTTGTTTACGCAACGTATCACGATTTAAGTACTGCCAAGGCCAATGGTCTAAACACTTGCTTTTCTTGCGAATACATTTCGGCAATTTACCTAAGGGTGTTAAAATCGCCAAGCGCAGAAGTGTTGTGTATTAATCAAGCGACTTTTATCTTGTGATCACTGGCTTCTGAACGACTAAACTATACATTAATCAATACCTAAACAACGAGCGCTCAATGTTAAATTACTTAACCCTTCTACCAGTTAAAACCCGACTCACCTTGGGCTTTGGTATTATCTTGATACTGATGCTGACGTTAACAGTACTTGGTATCCAAAAGGTAAATGTTATTGATCACACCTTAACACGAATAACGGATATCAATTCCGTTAAGCAGCGCTACGCCATCAATTATCGCGGTAGTGTGCACGACAGAGCTATCGCGATTCGCGATGTTGCCAATGCGCGAAACGCAAGTGAACGACAAAGCTTTGAACGCGAGATCGAGCAGCTGGCAGGTTTTTACCGCGAATCTGAGCGCTCAATGCAAACCATGCAGCGTGAAAACCCTGACTATTTCACCCAGCAAGAGCGCGCGATTTTAACTAAAATTGACGATATTCAAGCGCAAACGCTGCCCGTTGTTGAGCGAATACTAGCGCTAAAGAAAAGTAATCAAGACGCTGAAATCAACAATATAGTACTTGAGCAGGCGCGCCCAAACTTTATTAATTGGCTCGCTGCTATCAACGAATTCATTGATTACCAAGAAAACGCCAATCAACAAGCCACGCCGCAAGCGCGTGAAGTGGCTAGCGGCTTCCAAACACTGATGTTGGCATTAAGCGCCGTCGCATTAGTGATTAGTTTATTTGTGGGTTACTTAATTGAGAAAAGTCTGCGCCGCTCACTCGGTGGAGAGCCATACGAAGCTGCTGGTGCCTTGGCTAAAATTGCGCAAGGCGATTTAACTTCGCAAGTAACGACAAAAGACGCCAACAGCTTGCTCGCCTCGGTTAATTCGATGCAAACCACACTGAGTGCAACGGTCGCCAATATCGTGAGCGCGGCGGATCAATTGAGTGTGCAAACAGAAACGGTTTCTAGTGGCTCAGAACAAGCATTTCAAGCAGCTCAGAATCAAGCATCGCTCACCGCCGATACGGCCGCCCGTTTGGAGGCAATGCGCGACAACATAGATCAAGTTTCTCAAACAGCAATGCGCACAGAGGAAAACTCAAGCTCTACTGCAAGCTACGCGAAACAAGGACGAGCCGCGATTAATGCCAGCGCAAAAGAGATGGATTTAATCTCAGACACAGTCAACAACACCGTTGAGCAGATCAGGCGTTTGGAAGAGCGCACCAAAGAAATTGGTGGTATCGCCAATGTGATCAGCGGTATTTCAGAGCAAACGAACTTATTGGCATTAAACGCGGCAATTGAAGCGGCACGTGCTGGTGAGTCGGGTCGCGGCTTTGCCGTGGTAGCCGATGAAGTACGACAATTGGCGAAGCGAACCGGTGAAGCGACCGCCGAAATTGAAAATATGATAGGTCAGGTGCAAGCTGAAACTGCTGCCTCTGTCACAGCCATGGAAACCACCCAACCGCAAGTTGAAAACGGCCGAGCACTAACGCTGGAGGCAACGGATTTACTTAGGGATATTGAGCAACAAGCAACCGACTCATTGGCTCGTATTCAAGAGTTAGCAAGTGCGGCAAGTGACCAAGTAACGAGTATTGGCGACATTGCACACACTATGGAGCAAATTGCCGATATGTCGGCTAATTCAATTAATTCACTGCAAGCCAATAATAGTGCGACAAATTCACTAGCGGAGCTGTCCGCACAGTTAAAGTCAGACGTCGATTACTTTACCTTAAAGTAACCAACCTCTAGACAAACGCCTGAGTTTAGCGAAATTACCATGGCGAACATACTCGTGCGTAATTTCGCTTAAACGCCATGATAACAGCCACCGTAAGCTTCAATTTTGTACTGGTGGCAAGTACTATTAAACTCGCAGTAACAAAAAGTTGTACCGTATGCACAAACACCTACTCACTTTTATATGCGTTTATCTCGTCGCAGCGAATATCGCTTGGGCTAAGCAGTGCCAAGAAATTCATGTGGGTGGCAGCAGTACTTGGTTTCCCTATGCTTATTTAGACGGCGAAGGAAAACCAACAGGTATTGCTTACGACCTCGCGACCGAAATTCTGGAAGAGCTGAACATACCCATTGTTTACCGCCCCAATTTACCTTGGCTACGTCTGCAAAAGTCCCTGACTAAAGGTACGGTCGACCTGCTAGTGAGCAATCATTGGACGGAGCAAAGAGCGCTAGACTGGCAGCTTACGGAAGAAATCGCCAAAGAAAAACTCCATGTTTTACCATCAACCCCACCCTGACAACGGTATCGAGTTGGCATGACCTTATCGGTTTTAATGGGGTAGTGAGCCGAGGAACGGCATTAGGTGAACGCTATCAGACACTACAATCAGAACTATCGGTGTTAGAAGTGATCGCCCATCAAGAATCATTCACTATGCTAAACAGGAAACGTGCCGACTATATTTTACTGACCGAAAGTGCTGCCCAGCCCTATTTAGCGCAGGCTAAAAATGCCCAGGTAAAAATGTCGACAAAGTCACTGGAAAGCTATTCTATTCGCATGTCTTTTTCGCGCACATCAGCCTGTGCGGATGTTTTTTCAACATTTAATGAACGATTGAAAAAGAAAATCGCCAATGGCCGTGTGCAAGAACTCAGCGACAATTACAATGCAGAGCGCCTACATCAGTTAAGGCTGTAGGCGTATTGCATTTGATAGGAACAAAGCTGCTATTGCGTTTTAAACTGATAAATTAGCCCTTGCTCAAGCCACGTTTGTAAACTTTGGACAGCAAATACCGGCACTTGCTCTGGCACATGCCAAGTCAATAATCCTTCACAAATATCGGCAAAACTTGCGCCCTGCAAATACTGTTCAATCATAAAACGCTCATCATCTGGTAGTGATCTAAATTCTGTTAAGCGCTCGTGATTTCGCCACAGTAACCAATGCTGCGTATCTGGATGTTCATTTGCTGGGGCTGGCGCTTGATTCCCTTTAATTGCCTGCCAGCTGCGCACAGTATTGTAGCGCTCATCAAATAGCTGCATGCTCGGATGAAAGCGCACTTGAATCGTAGGCCATAACTCTGGCGCTATGGCCGCTAAATCTTGTGGCTGAGCACGCTCAATATCAGCCGCATCGAATGCCGCTAACAGCAAGCGCTCAAAACGAGCAAGTTCCGCTAAAATTGGATGCTCGCTAAACGGCGCATTATGGGCGAGAAATTCCGGTAAGAACTGACAATAATGGCGCAGCGAATCGAATTTCGACGGATAAGCATCAAGATAACCGGCAAACATTTGATCGAATAGTTCATCACCTAGATACAGGCCAAGAATTTCATGATCCGTTTCCATGACTTCCTGCAACCTGATCCGGTAAGCATTGCCATAAATAGACACTCGCTGCTGGGCGTTAATGTTACCTTGATCATTGACCACATGATCTGCCAACGGCCCGTTGCCATGCAGTAAAAAGTTGAGAAAATCTTGCTGAATTTGTTTAAGCGAACTCATACTCACAGCCTCTCGCTACACATCTATTTGGGCGCGAATATTCGGCACACATTGCTCGGCAATTTCGCGCGCCACATTGAGCTCTGCCGTCAAACTGGCAAAGCTGGGAATATTGGCATCGCGTTCAATCATAGTACTGACGGGGCCAAAGAGCTTGAGGGCTTCTTTGTACAGTGCCCACACGGGATCTGGCACATCGTGATCATGTGTATCCACCACGTAATCACCAAAATCAGAATGGCCTGCCAAGTGAAACTGCTGAACGCGCTCGGGATTAAGCGAACGCAAATACGCCATGGGATCAAAGTCGTGATTGCGAGCGCTGACGTAAATATTGTTGATATCAAGCAACATTTTACAATCTGCTTGCTCACACACTTCGCGATAAAACTGCCACTCGTTCATTTCATCGCTTTTGTATGTCAAATAACTTGAAACATTTTCCATCAACATTTGGCGACCGATAAAGTCTTGAACTTGCCCAATACGGCTCACTACGTGTTTAAGTGATTCTTCAGTATAAGGCAGTGGCAATAGATCATGGCTGTTAACACCGCCGACCGAGGTAAAACACAAGTGATCAGAAAACCACTCAGGTTGCACATCGGCAATAAGCGTTTTGAGTTTTGTTAGGTATTCTTTATTGAGCGGATCAGTAGAGCCCACTGACATGGAGACACCATGCATCACAATCGGGTAATTTTCTCTAATTTGATCAAGGTAATACCTTGGCTTACCGCCAGCAACCATATAGTTTTCAGAGATGATTTCAAACCAGTCAACATCTGGTTTTTGTTCGATAACATCAAGGTAGTGATTGGTTCGTAGGCCAAGGCCAAATCCTAGAAATTTCTTCAAAATAGTCACTCGCCGCTATAAGTCGTGATAGTGTAAATGAGCTGGAAGTAGAGTAAAACTCAAAGGCTAAATGCGACAGAAAAAAGTGGGGGTTTATTGGTATACATCAAGGGGGTTAACGCAAAGTAGCAATGGAAAATGTCGCTAGCTTCCACTGCTACTTTACAGGTTAGCTACTGAGGTTACTTACCTACAGTACCGCCGATATCACCACAAGACTTTGCTGTGGTCGAAACAAAGCCAGTACCTTTACAAGTTGCGTGGCCTGCACAGGCATTTTCAGCCGTTTTACAGTCGTTGTGGCCTTTACAAACATTCACGCCGTAACAGTGTACTAAGTCTGCCGTTGAGATTTGACCAGTCCACTCGTCAGAAACTTTACCGCCAACGTCTGCACATGCTTTCGTTGGCATACCAACAAAACCAGTACCTTTACAGCTACCATGACCCGCACAGGCATTTGTCGCCGTTTGACAGTCATTGTGACCTTTACATACGTTCACGTCATAACAATGCACCATTTCTACTGTATTCGTGTTTGTTGCTGCTACTGTGCTACCAGCTGTACCTGAATTTGAAGCGGTTGCGCCACAACCAACTAATGTTGCTGCCGCAAGTGCCATAGCTGCACCTGATAACTGTGCTTTTGTTGCTTTTTTCATAATATCTCCGGGGCTTGTTAACAGTAACCAAGCTAGAGCACGCTCTGGTTAATTACTGCTTAATTTTCATGAGTCAGGGCATAAGACCCGACACCGTGAAAAAAATTGACACAAAATGTAAAAAAATTTTGTTAGCTGGCGTTAAGCCTGACTATAAGCATAGCTGTTGAGTAGATTTTTGAGCATAGTGGGAAAAGGAAAACTGAAAAATTGTGAAGCATAACAAGACCACTGCGGCTAAGCAGCCAGATGAAAACTGCTAATTGCAGCTAAACACAGGTTTCATCGCGAAGTTGCGCATCTTATATTTCACCACTGGTGGTACAGTCACCGTCTAAGCGTGGCGGAAATGCCTGATGTCTTCACTATCAATGGTCTCATCTATTATAAAAATGCGATTGCTATAGACCATTACAAGTTGCGCTTTGGCAGTAGCGACAAGCTCATTTGACCTTATTGACGCATAGTAAATTGACTAACAAGCTCTCATTAAACACTGATTTAATTGGCAATTTATAGCAAACACTGCGATTTATAAAACAAATACTGCCGAATCACAGCGCCAAATTAATAACACTTAAATTCCTTATTTAGATCAACACAAGGTCACTTCATTACGTTTTATTACTGACAAAGAAGACCGATAAATTGTTATAATTGTTACAAATTCACGATTAAGGATAACCATGGCTGTTCATGAAATAACCCACCCACTCGTTCAACACAAATTAGGTTTAATGCGCGCCAACGGCATTAGCACCAAAAGCTTCCGCGAATTTTGCTCTGAAATTGGTACTTTGCTGACGTATGAAGCAACCAGACAGTTGCCAACAGAGAAGAAAAGTATCGACGGCTGGCAAGGTACGCCAATTGAAGTTGAGCATATTAAAGGCAAAAAAATTACTCTAGTGCCAATTTTACGCGCAGGGCTCGGTATGTTAGACGGGGTAATGTCATTATTGCCTAGCGCAAAAGTCAGTGTCGTGGGCTTGTACCGCGATGAAGAAACCCTTGAAGCCGTGCCTTATTTCGATAAAGTAGTTGCCGATATTAGCGAGCGTACCGCGCTGATTGTTGACCCCATGTTAGCAACGGGCGGCACTTTGATCGCCACTATTGATTTGCTGAAAAAGAAAGGCTGTAAAGACATTATGGGCTTGTTTTTAGTGGCTTCACCCGAGGGAATTGAAAAGCTTGAAGCTGCGCATCCTGATGTCGATATCTATGTTGCGTCGGTTGATGATCACTTAAATGACAAAGGCTACATTATTCCTGGCCTAGGCGACGCTGGCGACAAAATTTTCGGTACTAAATAATGCAGGGATTGAAAACGCCACTGCTCGGGCTACAAATGTTATTTGTCGCCTTTGGCGCACTTGTTTTAGTGCCGATTTTAACCGGGCTAGACGCCAATGTTGCACTATTTACTGCGGGTATTGGCACACTGCTGTTTCAGCTTGTCACTAAACGCCAAGTACCAATTTTCCTCGCTTCTTCTTTCGCCTTTATCGCGCCAATCAGCTATGGCGTCGCCACGTGGGGCATTGCTGCCACCATGTCAGGGCTAGCAGCCGCTGGTTTGCTTTACATGGCGTTAGGGCTTTTAGTTGCTTGGCAAGGCAACCAAATTATTCATCGCATTTTACCTGCGGTTGTTGTCGCGCCAGTGATCATTGTTATCGGCCTAAATCTCGCCCCTGTCGGCGTTAATATGGCGTTGGGCAAAACTGGCGATGGCGCTGCACAACTCGTTGAAACAAGTACCGCACTCACTATCTCGTTAACGGCGTTGGCTGTCACTGTGCTGGTTTCGCTCTTGGGTAAAGGCTTGTTCAAGTTGGTGCCAATATTGGCTGGGTTAACCGTTGGCTATGTGTTAGCACTATATTTTGGCATCGTCGATTTTAGTGCAGTTAGCAATGCCGCGTGGTTTGCACTGCCTAACTTCACCGCCCCAGAATTTCACTGGGAAGCGATCTTGTTTATTTTACCAATCGCCATTGCGCCAGCAGTGGAGCACATAGGCGACATTACCGCAATAGCAAACGTGGCGGGTAAAGATTACTTGGAAAAGCCCGGCTTGAAACGCACCCTCATGGGTGATGGTTTGGCGACATCCGCGGCCGCCATGTTTGGCGGCCCACCCAATACCACCTATTCTGAGGTAACAGGTGCTGTCGCCCTGACGAAATCGTTTAATCCGGTGATCATGACTTGGGCGGCTATTTTCGCCATTGCCTTGTCATTTCTGGGTAAAACTGGTGCCCTACTCGCGACCATTCCGGTGCCTGTAATGGGCGGTATTATGGTATTGCTGTTTGGTGCGATTGCCGTGGTTGGTTTAAAAACCCTGATCACTGCACAAGTCGATTTAGGCAAGAGCAAAAATATGGCAATTGTTGCCGTTGCGCTCGTCTTTGGCTTAGGCGGTATGCAGTTTGATCTAGGTCTCTTTCAACTGCAAGGGATTGCCTTAGCCGCAATTTCTGCGATTGTGTTGAACTTAGTGCTGCCCAATGACCAGCTACCTAGTGAAAAATAACCCGCTAAATTAGCGGTTGTTGTCAATGTAAAAAATCCACCCATTCGGTGGATTTTTTAATTCTTCACACCCTGCCCGTTGGTACGACAATGGCAGAAATATAACGACAAACCTGTTCCTCTCGTTGATTAAACGCCGATACCGCAATAGTCACCACCCCTTGCGCGGGTTTAGACCGAGACACTTGCGTCGCTAATACTTCAACACTGGCATGTATAGTATCGTTTGGCCTAACTGGCTGATAAAACCGCAGCTTATCTATGCTAGCGCCAATCAAACCGTCTGCGGGTTTTGCTTCGCTGGCGACAATCAACTTCATGGTTAATGAAGCGGTATGCCAGCCACTTGCCACCAAGCCTTTAAAAAAACTGTGCTGTGCTTGTTGTTCATCAGTATGAAAAGGTTGAGGGTCGTACACCTGAGCAAACGCTATAATTTGCCGAGCAGTGACTTTGTGGCTGGCGGTGATAATTTTCTGGCCAACCACAAAGTCTTCTAGATATTTCAAGGTCATCTCACTTCCTTTTGATTCGTTTACTTGTCATATCTAACAAACATTTTACCGCCAAGCCACAGGTTTTATATAAAACAGCTTACGCTAGCGAGTTATGCAACACGGTATTGCTTGCGGTACTTCTTGACTAACTTGTGCGTGAGAATGCCGCCAATCACTCCTGGTAAGACCCAAAACACGATTTGCCATTGCCCGCTCACCACAGATGCCAATAACTGGCGGCCACCGAAGGCAAAGAACGCTGTGTAAGCACCTATTCCGGCACCAATAATGTGTCGCAAGTGCTGAATTAGCCACTCTCTAGGCTGAAGGTTCGGTTTAAATGTATAGCGAAGCAGTTGATAAACATTCGCTAGGCAAAGCACACTGAAGACTTGCAGCAAAACAAAATTGTATTTGGTACCCAAGTAGCCAACATAGGGGGAAATTAATGCCATCGCAATAATGGGCAATAAGTGTGGCCATTGGCGCAAGATTTGGCGGTTGTCACGGCATTTAAGTACCAATATTGAGTGACGAGTACTGTTCCAGACTAACAGCGACAGCATCAGTAAAAACCACGCAAACATTTCAGTCCACCAAATTAGTTTAGTGACTTCTTCCCCGCTTAGCTTGGCTTGTGGATCTTTGATAGCGATTGGATCTGCAAGTGTCATAACGGTAATGGCAATACCTGTTACGGCGACGGCTAGCATGCCATATTCAAACCATTTACCTGATTTCTTGTGTAGTTTGCCACCTTTTTGACTTATCACAGGCAGCCAAAAAGTAATGAGCGATACGGTGCCTATCGCTACGTGTATAAATAATAAAACGGAATAAATTGAATAATACATAGGTGTGCTCCTTTAGTGTTGAGCACATTTTATGGCGCCTTTTCCGCAATGCTCAGTGCCAAAAGTCACCAATTGAAACCGTGACTTTTGGCCTATAGGCTTTTTAACCTTCATTTGTCATAATCGATAAATCTGTTGCCAAGGCAATCACTTAGTAGTGACCACTAGGCTCAGTAACGAGCGCATTAACTCACTCTGTGAGCATAATTAAAAGCTGACGATGAGTTTGAAATTTTCTTTTTTAGCCGCCTTACTGTCAGCGCTTTGGTTTTGAGAAATTACGGGAAACTTGTGTCGAACATAAAAACAATATGGAAAGCCGCAGTGAGCATTAGCCGGCAGTGCGAGCGCCTTGATGTGTTAGCTGTGCTGACTTGGGGGCTAGTGTTTGCCATTGCTCTATCCGCACTGCCCACGCAAGCCAGTAGCGTTAAAGCCAATACCCCCTTTATCCTCGCTTGTTTCCTGTTATACCTTGTCGCCTTTTTTGGAGCGACCAAAACTGGCTATTGGCGATGTTCAGCCAATACGCAACGCGCTTTTCTGGTCATACAATTAGCCAGTGCATTTGCCATTATGTTGATGTTACCACTGGATTTTATCCCCATACTTACCATTATTTGGGCGGGTATGCTGATTAATTTCTGTCGCTTTAGCACCGCGCTGTTAGTGGTTATAGCCTTAGTAACGGTTTGGTTTAGCTTGTATGGCTGGCGCTGGCAAAAAGACTACGTCATGTTTACGGGTGCGCTTTATTTCACCTTCCATATTTTTAGCTTACTGACAAGCCAACAAACCAAAAAAGCACAAAGCGCGAGTGAGCAAGCCAACGAACTCAATCGCCAATTATTGGCGACACAGCAGCTACTCACGCAATCTACCCAGCAACACGAACGCACCCGAATAGCGAGAGAACTGCACGACCTGCTCGGCCACCACTTAACCGCGCTAACCATTAATTTACAGGTTTCTTCGCATCTATGTGAGCAGGCGGGCAATGCTGAGGCGAAAGCAAAAGTTGATCACAGCTACGCGCTCGCCAAATTATTATTGAGCGATGTGCGCGATGCCGTGAGCACAATAAAAAGCCATCAAGCTATCGACCTCAATGCCGCGCTCGATGCCTTAGTGAGTAATGTTCCCACGCTAAGCGTGCATCTCGATATCGCCTCAGACCTCAAGCTAGAGCATATTGAGCTGGCCACTACGATAGTGCGCATTTGCCAAGAAGCGCTCACAAACACGCTGCGTCACACTAACGCTACCGACTTTTGGTTATCGGTGACTCAGGGGGCTGATACTATCGAGCTAACGATAACCGACAATGGTACGGTAAGCGGCACGCTTACTCTTGGCAATGGCCTAACAGGGATCAAAGAGCGCGCAGCTCTCGTAGGCGGCACAGCCTCGTTCAGTCAAGCAGAAGGCGCGCTAATCATCTCTGCTGTATTGCCGGATTCGTTGGTATCGCCTTAGCTATGGATAGTGGATAGTGGATAGATAGCGTGACGAATTAATCGCCAGTCGCTACGACTCACCTACTGAGCATCAGCCTTAACTTTTAACCTTTAATCACTAACTTTTAAACGGAGCATAACTAAGTGGCAATCAAACTTTTACTTGTCGACGATCAGACTTTAGTGAGAGAAGGTATAAAAAGCCTGCTCGCACTGTCAGATAAAGTGCGTGTTGTTGCCGAAGCGTGTGATGGCACACAAGTATTACCGCAAATGACTGCACATCGCCCTGATGTTGTTTTACTCGATATCTCAATGCCTAAAATGAACGGTATTGAGGCACTGCAACAGTTATCAGCTCATCACATGACAACCCCCGTGATTATTCTCACCACCTTTGACGACTCGGAGTTAGTGCTCAAAGGTATACAAGCCGGTGCCAAAGGCTATTTGCTCAAAGACGTGTCATTAGATTCATTAATTAACGCCATAGAAACCGTCTATCGGGGTGAAACTATGGTGCAACCAGCATTGACTGAGCGTTTACTGCAAGGCGTAAGCAAGGTGCAAAGTGACTTTGCAGCCCCAGCAGAAGTTGAAGCGCTAACCCCAAAGGAAATTGAAGTCTTGCGCTTAATGGCAAGTGGTTACTCCAACAAAGAAATATCAAGTGCACTGTTTAAGTCGGAAGGCACGATCAAAAATCACGTCTCAAACTTGCTTGCTAAATTGGGCGTTAGAGACCGCACGCGCGCGGTGCTATTGGCCATTGAAAAAGGCATATTAGGGTGACCCAAGGTAATCTGGCTTATGTTCAACATGAGCAAAATTAATTGAGCGATGAAGTTTTTTTAAACTAGGATGTTGATATACAACTTTGGAACACCGTACTATTAGCCCCCAATTGTTGTATTAGCGCATGAAGCGCTGTGATTTTGCCATACACAACAAGGAATTGTCGTACTAGGAGAAGACATATGGTTACAACTCACCTAAGCTCACCGCGTAACAACGCGAAAGGTTTCACATTAATTGAACTGGTCGTTGTTATCGTTATTTTGGGTATTTTATCTGCCGTGGCAGCGCCACGATTTATTAACTTAACATCTGATGCCAATGCCGCCGCAATTGAAGCGTTAAGTGGCAACTTGGCCTCTACCGCTGATTTGTATTACAGCAAGGCGATTATCGAGTCAGACAATGGCGGTTTAGAGAATGGCTTTGTATTTGAAGGTATTTTCTTTGACCAAGGTTACCCAATTGGCATCTCGTTTAGCGATAGCGACAATGTGCCAGAAATATTAGAAGCAATGAACATTAGTGATGATTTTGTCTTCAATACGCAATTTACCGATACCAATGCTGCTGGCCAATTAACGCGAGGCTTATACTTAACCAATACGCCGCCTAACGATGCGCCGTCTGTTGCCGAGATTGTTGCCACGAATTGTTACGTTAGTTACAAAAGCACGGTAACAGTTGCAGCAGAGCCAGAAATCCTCACGGTCACCACAGGCTGCTAGAGACTGAAAACGGCTTAAATAGCGCTATGACTAAGTAGCGCCGTAAAACATCAGAGCTGGAAACAGCATTTGCAACAAGTATAAAAAAACCGACCATCGCCCTGCCAAAAAGCAGATAAGCGGGTCGGTTTTTTATTCATTAAACGATACTAACCAAGCCTGGCTATAGCTTAAACTGACTCACTACCCGAGTTAAGTTGCTATTCGCACTGGCCAGAATGGTCGTCGCCCCGTTAACTTCGTCGCTACTCGCTGCCACTTGATCAACCATTTCACTGATGGTGACCATATTGCGATTAATTTCCTCAGACACAGACGATTGCTGTTTAGCGGCCGCCGCGATTTGGATATTCAAATCGTTAATATCCCCCACTGAGTTAACAATTTGATCTAAGCTTTCAACCACTAGATGTGTTTGCTGTGAAGCTTCTTCACAACTTGTCTTGGTTGATTCAATACCGCTGATCACGCTTTGTGAACTCGCATTTAAGCGATTGATCGTATTGTGAATTTCAGTTGTGCTATCTTGTGTTCTAGAGGCTAACGCTCTCACTTCATCAGCAACGACCGCAAAGCCACGGCCCTGTTCACCGGCACGTGCGGCTTCAATCGCAGCATTAAGCGCGAGTAAGTTGGTTTGTTCAGCGATATCGCCAATCACTTTCAATACGGCAGAAATGTTGTCAATTTCTTGCCCCATTTGATGAATTTGCGTGGCTGACTCATCAACTTTAAGCACTAAATCACTAACATTTTGTGTCGCCCCAAAAACAACCTCTTTAGAATGAGTGGCATGCTCATTGGTGCTCGTTGTCGAGGTTACGGCATGCTCAGTGTTATGCGCCACATCGTTTGAACTGGCACTCATTTCATTAAGCGCAGTCGCCACTTGGCTAGTTTCTAGGCGGTGTGCTTCCAAGATCTCATTGTTGTTTTGACGCAGTGCCTGCAAGTCATCAACACTGGTGGCAATATGCTGGCTCGACTCGGCAATATCGCGCATCATCGCCTGTAAATTTTCGATAAAGGTGTTGATATCACGTGAAATCTCACCTAAATCATCTTCGCGTTCAACGACTAAACGCTGAGTTAAATCGCCATTACCGCTGGATAACTCATTAACGGTTTTCTTGAGCGCTTCAACTGGGCGATAGGCAATCGACAAGAGCACGTAAATCGCTATAGTCGACAGCATAATTAATACGACTGTGGTAATGGCTGATGATACCAGCGAGTCACCTAGCGCGCTGTACATCACCGACTTATCAATAGCAACTAACATAAACCAGGTCGTATTGTCGGTTATATTAACCGTTTCAAAATAAGCGATTTTGTCTACGCCCAGCAGCTCGAATTCAAACTTATTTTGCTGCTTTGCCAGCATGATTTGCTCTAGTTCAGCCAAAGGCTCAAAGTCAGACAACCGCGACTCGCCTGGTACATCGACTTCGCCAGTTGATGAGATCGTTAAGCCCGTATCGTCATAAAGGGCGGCCATTGCCCCCGGAAAAGTAGCGCGCTCAACCAATGGGTCAAGTGCTTGAATGGCAATATCTGCTGCCACTACCCCTTTAAACTGGCCGCTTTGGTATAAAGGCGTGGCCAATGTAACCATGAGTTTATTGGTCGACTTGTCTTGGTACATTTTAGTGACAACCGTTGTCGCCTTTGCCTTTGCTTGTTGATACCAAGGGCGCGTGCGCGGGTCTGATTTATTCGCATTAAATTCGCCATGCTTGTGGCTATAACCGAGACCGTCTTCATACCCAACAATCACGTCTGATGCGGAAATCTGTCGCCCTAAGCTGCCTAAATAGCTATAAATTTGTGCCTTGCTCGCTGGACTAACAAATAAATCAGCCGACTGTTCAACCCCATGTCTAATGCGCGACATATAGTTGTGGACTTTCGCACCATTACTCGACATTTGTAGCGTGGCATATTCGTCTACATTGCTTTTCACTAAGGTTGATAAGTGCTGGTAAGCGGAGGTTGCCAAGATGATCATTGAGACGGCCAGTAAGCTAATTGCTACCATCACAATGCGGGTTTTGAAATTAAACTGCTTCTTCAAAATAAACTCTCTGTTTTTATTTTTTGCTAACGCAAAACTTTTATTTCCGTCAATACTAATCCATGTCAGTGATTACTCTTCCTGTGCTTGCCTTATCTCTAATCGTTGTAATTACCTGCTTGAGGTTGGCAGCGTTTTTATCGCACGTTTATTTATTTCTCCTTGTATAACCATTGGCATGGCCTTCACAGTTGGCGATATTCAGATTGCTAATGCGCACTAAATTCCACCAATCTTGTTCAACTTAGTTGATACTTTAGGCGCAAAAGGAGCGATACAATATGGCTAAACTGACCGAATAATCAATTAATTCGGCGTCATGATGAACTGTTTGAGCAATTGCTCAACAGTAGTGGGGATTGATAGATATTTGTGCGATTTTCAGATAAGTGAAGAGAGCTGAAGAAGGCTTAGAGAGAGGCTATCTTGCATAAAAAAAGGTATGCCTAAGCAAGGCATACCTTTTCAAATAATCAATGATCAGACAGCGATTAGCCGTTGATAAAGTCGATACCTTCTTGGATATCTTTGTTAAGCGTCGCTAGCATATCTGCTTTTGCTTTTTGCTCGAAATCACTTAACTCACCGTACGCTAATACTTCTTCAACACCGTTTTTGCCTAAGCGAACTGGGTGTGCGAAGTAGGCTGCGTCGCCATCTTCAACAGCAACGTAAGCGTAATCAACCACTTCTTCACCTTGTAAGCCTTTGATTAACGACATAGTGAAGCGTGCTGCCGCTGCGCCCATAGAAAGTGTTGCAGAGCCACCACCAGCTTTTGCATTGACCACTTCAGTACCTGCGTTTTGAATACGAGGTGTTAAGGCAGCAACTTCTTCTTCTGAGAATTCAACACCTTCTACTTGAGAAAGTAATGGCAGAATCGTTGTACCTGAGTGACCACCGATGACTGGTACTTTCACGCTAGCAACGTCAACGCCTTTTAATTCTGCGATGAACGCTTCAGAGCGAATCACGTCAAGTGTTGTTACACCGAATACGCGGTTTGCTTCGTAAGTGCCTGCTTTTTTGAATACTTCAGCAACAATTGGCACAGTACCATTGACTGGGTTAGTGATCACACCCACTAATGCTTTAGGACAGTTGGCAACAATGCCTTCTGCCAATGTTTTTACGATACCAGCATTAACATTGAATAAATCTGCACGGTCCATACCTGGCTTACGTGGCATACCCGCTGGAATAATTACAATGTCAGCACCGTCTAGTGCTGGTGCTAAATCGTCAGCACCGTAACCTTTAACATTTACCGCTGTTGGGATGTGGCTTAAATCCACAGCAACACCAGGCACTACTGGCGCAACATCGTATAGCGCTAGGTCAGAACCTGCTGGTAATTGAGTTTTTAGAAGTAAAGATAACGCTTGGCCGATACCACCAGCTGCGCCTAATACAGCAACTTTCATTGGAATGCTCTCCCGATTTGAGTATTTACTTAATTTTTGTCGCCCAAACGATATAGCATTAATGCACAAAAAACAATTAGAGAATCAGCAGCAGACTTGGCGATTACACGGTAAGCTGCAATTTTCCTTTACAGTTACCTTGATAATTTCCCTGAATGTTAATTATCTTTGGGCTGTGGCTAGGCCGTGACCTAACAATAAATCACCAAGTAACATCATTTATCATCAGGCAAAGTGCTCAGTGCTACCCTATGTTAGCCATTACTTGGTATAGTAGAGCATAGTAGAAAAACAAATGAATGAAATTAGCCAACAACTCGGCTCTTTCAACGAATGGATGCACCTAATGCGCTATGCTTAATCGCAAAAAGCGCAGCGTTAACGCAACAGGTAGTACGGCAGTATGATGACAGCACAGCAAAAACAAGAAGCTTTAGTTCAAGCCTTTAAAGATTTACTCAAACAAGAGCAGTTTGGCTCGCAAGGTGAAATAGTTGATGCCCTTAAAGCACAAGGGTTCGACAACATTAGCCAATCAAAAGTATCACGCATGCTTAGCAAGTTTGGTGCGGTACGTACCCGCAATGCCCGCCAGGAAATGGTGTATTGTTTGCCCGCTGAGCTTGGTGTACCGACCGCCAAAAGCCCGCTCAAGCAATTGGTATTAGATATTGAACACAATGATGTCATGATCATTATTCGCACGAGTCCTGGCGCGGCTCAGCTTATCGCTCGTTTGCTCGACAGCGTCAGTAAAAGTGACGGCGTATTGGGTACAATTGCCGGCGATGACACCATTTTTATTGCCCCGACCAATGTACAACAAATTCCAGAAACTATTGTTAAATTAGAAGACCTTTTTCAGAAGAATTTAGGTTAGTTGCCCTACCTCCTAAATTAACTGCCTGTACAAAAGAGGCTAGCAAACAAAAAGCCCTGAATATTCAGGGCTTTTTACTTTCAATTGCTTGCTAAACTACTAGAAGCTACCGCGAATACCGACGGTAATATTGCGACCCGGTAGTGGCGCATCATCTTTTAAGAATGATGAGTGCACGCGTGCTTCTTCATCCGTTAAGTTACTGCCTTTGATAAATAATGCAGTATCAGCGCCAAAGCCATCAAGGTAGTAATTGATGTGCGCATCAACCATAGTGTAGCTATCGGTTTCAGTTTCGAACTCAGCAATGTCGTCTTGCTTGAAGTAATGAGTTACCGCAAGTTCAGCCGCTAAGTTGTCACCTTGGTAATTAAATTGGCTACCGATACGCATGGGTGGAATGCGCGGTAAGTTACCACCGTCTGATAATTCAGCGCGGATATAATCAGTAAATACTGACACTTTTAATGGCGCACTTACTTGGTAAACAAACTCAGCTTCAACACCGTATAAGTCGACATCGTCTTGGCGATAAACAAATACGGGTAAGCCCTCTTCTTCGCCATGGTGCTCGTTAGCTTCGTCGTGATGCTCTTCCTCATGACCTTCTTCTTCATGCTCCTCTTCGCCATGCTCGTGACCGTCTTCCATAAAGAAGCCTGTGTCTTGCTGGTAGTAGTAATCATCAATTTGGTTATAGAAAGCACTGACGATAAAGCCGAAATCGCCTTCAAACTTACGCCATGTTAGGTCTATGTTGAACGATTTTTCAATATCAACGTCTTGGTTACCCAATTCGATATCAACATGGTCATCGTGCTCAACCACATCGTACAAAGCACCTACTTCAAACGTGTTAGTACCAATGTGAGGGCCATTCGAGAATAATTCTTGTGCCGAAGGCGCGCGCTCAGAGTAAGATACCGAGAAGCCTAAGTTGTAGCCCGGTTGGTAATCCCACACTAAACCAACAGAAGCACTCACTGGCGTGAACGATTGCTCTTCAAGCATACCGTGTTCTTCTTCGTGCGCTTCTTCCTCTTCGTGTTCTTCGTCGTGATGCTCAATCGCTTCGCCGTTTGGCGTTAACTCGACGTGCTCAATACGAGCGCCTAGCTGCACTAACCAATCACCGTAGTGCTTTTCTTCTAGCCAAGCAAAAGCTAGTGTGCTTGATTCAGACGGCGGCGTGAAAGCTTCTTCACCAATCGCTTCAAAGTCACTGTCTTTATAATGCAAGGTAAAGGCACCATTCCAGCCATTGATTTCTTGATGGTAAACATCTGCGCGCGCTTCAATGCTCTCATTTTTAAACGTAGTGCCAATTTCACCACCTTCTATTTCTTGGTGCTGGTAATCTGTGTACGCAAATTTTGACGCAAGGCGCGAAATAAATTGGTCTTTAAAATAAAGGTCGCTCAACACTTGGAAGCGGTCTTGCTCTAAGTCAGCAAAGACATTCTCTTCCTCTTCTTCCTCGTGCTCTTCATCTTCGTGCTCTTCTTCCTCGCCATGGCCATGACCGTGGCCTGGAATACCGTATTCTCTATCTAAACGGCCATATGAAAAGCCAATAAAACCATTGTCTAATAAATAGCTCGCGCCGATAGTAAAACCTGAAGATTCTGAGGCACTGCTAGCAAGTGTACCTTCTATTGCTTCCTCATGCTCTTCGCCCTCGTGCTCTTCTTCGTGTTCTTCTTCACCGTGAGCCGCTTCATTTTCGGCAAAGCCGGGAATATCGTAGTCGTTCGCATCACGCCAGAAGCCATCAAGGTGGAACGCTATATTGTCACTACCCGTATTTAAGCTAAATGACGCTTCATCTTCATCTGCTACCGTACCGTGCTGTAATAAGTACTCAACTTTAGTGTCTGTGCTCGTTGGGACACGCTCGTCAACCACGTTAACCACACCACCAACGGCGCCACTGCCGTAGAACAAAGTAGCTGGGCCGCGTAGTACTTCAATCTGGGTTGCTGTCGCGGCTTCTGTCGCAACTACGTGGTCAGCACCAACACGTGATGCATCGCCGACATCAAGGCCGTTTTGCGTGATTAATACGCGCGGGCCATCAAAACCGCGAATAATTGGACTACTCGCCACTGGGCCGTAGTAGCTTGAATGGACACCCACTTCATTTTTAAGCGTTTCACCAAGCGTTGACGCTTGCTTCATACGTAAATCATCACCCGCAAGTACACTAATCGGTAGCGCAGACTCTATCGATGATGAGTGCAATGGCGTTGCTTGGATGTCGATAATTTCCATTACCGTTGGTGATAGTGAAATCGACAAACCTGTTAGGTTTTGATCGGTTACTTGAATTTCGCGATGGTAGTGATTGAAGTTGTCTGCACGCACGTGAAGCTCAACTTCACCTTTGTTAACACCTTCAAGCACAAATTGGCCTTGGTCATTAGTAAAAGCACGCGCCTTTGAATTTTCGACGTGAACTTCGGCATTGGCAACAGGCTTGCCTGCTGCATCAATAATTTGACCACTTACGTTTTGCGCCAATGCGCTGTTAGAAAAAGTAGCAGCGACCGCTAACGCGACCAACGCTTTTCTTGTTTGCATGAATAAACCCTTAATGAATAATACTTAGATGCCACAGTGATTTGTGACTCACACGAGTTGTGATCATCACTAGTGGCGAGAGAACTAACTAACAGTTAACACTGGTGGCGCCCTTAATGGCGGAATGAAATGTGTACTGGATAAATCAGTGAGCACTGCATGTGTTGGTGTTTTGTAGGTGTAGACATCGTAAGAAAACGGCGTCTGGGTAACACTATCTTGTGGCTTATCGTGGGATTTTTGGCACAACTTGCAATCAACTTGCAGTTCACTTTGCGCCTCGCTTTGCGATAGTGTTTCAACATATTCTTCTTGAATGTGGCTGATATGGATAAACAACGCCAACAGCCATACAGCTAGCATTAATGCGCCATATTTGTGCAAATTGGAATTATTATTGTTTGAGCCAGCCTTCATAACGGTGTGATGTTATAACATCCACCAAATCAATTCAATCAATTCAAACCAATAATATAGCTCGCTTGTTTGACACAAAATTAACTGGGGCCAATCAACCAGTGTTGAAACAAAGCCACTAGCTAGCTGACAACTCGGTAATAATCGTTCTAATGATATAATTGATGATTTATTTTACAGCTCGGTACAAAATAAGGTGTCTTTTATTCAACACTCGAAAAAGAAAAAGTAAGAAAAGGAAAACAATAATGATAACTTCACCATTACATGTGCCAGTGGCAATAATGATCGGCTTGACCTTACTTGTTTGGCTATTTATGTATGCCAGGCGGCTGACCTTCTTGCTCCGTAATCAAATTGATGCCGATCGCTTAAAAGCACCGGAAAGCGTTAGCCAAATTATTCCACCAAACATTAACGCACCGTCGAATAATTTGAAAAACCTATTTGAAATGCCAGTGCTATTCTACGCATTAGTACTTATTGCTATGCAGTCAAACCTAGAAAGTGACCTAGTTTCACTGAGCGCATGGGCATTTGTGCTACTGCGTATACCTCACTCTGTTATCCACTGCTTAAATGGCCCGGTAATGGCGCGTTTTGTTTGCTATTTACTGTCAAGTGCAGCACTAATAGTGATGGCACTTAACGTGTTTGGGCAGCTATTCGCCTAGCGTGACCAGTAAGACGGGAAAAGAAAGGGGGGCAGCTTTTGCTCTGCCCTCATTTGTGAAAATAAGTAGCGTCGAACTTTCAACCGCTAGCGCTTAAAGCCACTACAACTTAAAGAAATTCGTAAACACCTTATACAGCTCAGTGCCTTGATTCACGCTCGCTGAGGCAAAATGTAAGATAGGGAGCACTTCTTTATCTAAGCTAATATAATGCAGCGCATCGCCATCGCCGTAATTGTCCATTCGCAAAATACGAGCAAGTGGCTCACCAGCGGCTAGTGGCACACCAAATTCCGCCAAGTAATCCACCATGCCGCCCATGGGCGAATAAAACGCTTTGTAATCCTTTAAGAAGCAGGCATAACGTGTCATCACCTCTGGCACAAACTGCTCGCCAGCGACAACCCCTTTGTATTGTAGGTAAGTCAGCACACTGTTGGCATCATCGAGGGCGACATCTAAGTCAATCTGCTCTTGTGAGCCCAGCTCAACGGTAAAACTTTCTTTGTTTAATACTAGTGGGCGCCCTTGCTCAGCGTACGCTTGGGCGAGCGACCACCACGGACAAAACGTAGCTTCGTCTAACGCACCATCAAATTCATTCGGGATCAACAGCGTGTGTTCAATGTTAAAATAACTCGCACTTGCTCTGGCATATTCAGGGCAATACAAATGCTTGCTGGAAATTGGCCCCGTATGTAGGTCTAACACCAAATCCGCTTGATGAGCCATCTTTTGTAATTGATAGGCAATGCGCTGGCCAGTCGTTAAACCGTACATGTTGTGATCAAGTTGTTCGTCAATATCATCGAGCAATGCCTGTTTAAACTCAGCCTTAATCTCCTGCTCAGTTGCACCGCTATGTGCTTGGACAAACGGCATGATGATATCGGGATTAAAATGGTACATGCGATTCCAGTTAACCCCCGTAATGGGATCAAAGCGGCCAAGCGTGTATTCACCATTCTTGTGGTTGCACCCGACAGGATTGGCATAGGGTACTAAGGTGATATCACCCAAAATCGTCAGCTCTCGTAATCGCTCCAGCAGTTGGTAAATCACCGCGTTACCCTGTACTTCTGCGCCGTGCATATTCGCTTGAATATAGACACTAGGTGCATCACTTTGTCCGTGAAAACGATACACAGGCACGGTTAACTTAGCCCCACTGGCCATTTCGCCTACGTGAAGAACCGTCTTTGTCACTTGGTTTGCTATCACTGCCATCATTTTTTACCTCATGTACCAAGTGGCAGGCTGAGCCGCTCGTACTTCTGTTAACTGATGATTATCATAAACATATTCTGCGGCTACTTCATGACATAAGAACAATGGCATGCTTTCGGTAAAACCGTAAGCACCCGCCAGGCTAAATACCAGTTGATCACCCACTTGAATATCGTCAGGCAAAGGCAAACAACCTAACTTGTCCATACTTGTGCACAACGGGCCGTGTAAATGAAAATCAGCAAGTGGCGCCGATGATTGTCGCAATAAACTCACCGGGAAAGGCTGATCAGTAATTGCAGGGCGCAGCAGATGATTGATCCCCGCCGCCAGCACTAATTGCTCTTTGCCAAAATTAGTTTTGCGATCAACGACATCGGTAACATAGTAGCCAAATGGCGCAACGGCATAACGGCCAAGCTCTAACCAAAGCTCAGCAACGCCTGCTTGTTGTTTAATTTGGGCAAGGTCGGCCATCGCTTGTTGCCAGTCAATACCCTGCCCAGTTTCGAGATAATCAACGCCTAAGCCGCCGCCTAAATCCAGCACTTTAAGAGCAAAGCCAACGCGCTCAGCCAAATCAACTAAAGGCTCGACCATTTGCCCCCACAGCGAGAACATTTGACGATTACTGAGCATATTGCCCCATTGGAATATATGTAAACCGCAAATATTCACAGAAGGGAAATCATTAGCACGCACGCCTGACCACTCTTCGGTGCCCATACCAAAAGGCGTTAAGCTGTTGCCACCGAGTGGGTTCTTTTCACCCTCTGGCCAGCGCAACTGCACTCTTAGCAAGGCATCAGGTTGTTTCCCTTGCTCTTTTGCCGCCTGCGCCAACCATTGCAATTGATTGTAACTTTCCACAACAAAGGTATTTACACCTTGTTGTAAGAAATAAGCAATTTGCTGGAATGATTTAGCTGGGCCTGTGTTAAGGATTTTTTCTGCTTCAACATTTTGCAGTAAAACTTGCGTTAATTCCCCTTTGCTGGCGACATCAAATTGAATACCACTGTCAGCAACCGCTTGAATAACACTCGATAAGGGGTTGGCTTTTACCGCATACCAAAGCTTGACAACATCCTGTTGCTCAAGCTTGGCTAAGTGTTGTTTTAACGCGGGAATATCATAGACAAAATAGCCATTTTCATGACTGCCGCCTTGGTGAGCGCGCAACGTTTGCGATAAATCATCTGGAAGTAATTTTGATGTCGTCATAATGGTTACTCTAGCGAATTAGCGAAGCACAGCTTCTAGTTCGAGTGACGCATCACTTTGCTCGTCACGGTATTTAACAATGAGTGCACAGGCCATACTTAACCCTTGTTGCTGCGCCCATTCGCCAGTTACAGGACGGGTGCCCGGAATAACTACCGCGCGCTCTGGAATCGGCTCGCCTTTTTCTAAACGGCGATTGTTCACTAAATCAAACACGGGAATAGCAGCCGATAGTGAAACTCCCGGCGCTAATACCGCCCCTTTTTTAATCACCACACCTTCGACCACCACAACACCTGCGCCCAAGAAGGCATCATCTTCAACAATAACAGGACTAGCACCAATGGGTTCAAGTACGCCACCAATTTGTACCGCAGCTGACAGGTGCACGTTTTCACCAATTTGTGCGCACGAGCCCACTAAAGCGTGGCTATCAACCATAGTGCCTTTGCCGACATAAGCGCCCACATTAATGTAAGCGGGTGGCATCACAATTACGCCCGGCGCAACATAGGCGCCGGCGCGCACCGATGAGCCACCTGGCACCAAACGCACACCATCGGCAGGTGTAAACTGGCGTGCGGGTAAGTTGTGTTTATCAACGAAGCCTTGATAATTGCCGTCAAACGCGATGTTTTCGCCTGCTTTAAAGGCCGCTAAGATCGCTTGCTTAGCTTCTACATTTGCGTGCCAATGCCCTTGTTCATCTTGCGTTGCGGCGCGTACTTCGCCGTGCTCCATTTGTTGTAATACTGCTTGCCAATTAGTCATTTGAAATACCTGTAAATCGAAATCTTGAAAGTGTGAATTATGCGCTTTGTGCTTGCCGTCTGGTGGCGGTGGTGACTGGTGCTGAAGTTTGCTCGCGATACCATGCTTCTATTGCATCGTTGGCGGCGATAATGGCCTGCGTGTCAGTCAGTTCGAAATGCGTCAGTGGTAATTGCAGGGCTGGCGAGTCAATGTCGCCATTTTCATGCATCAGCACCTTGACCGGAATGGGGTTGGCAACGCTGAATAATGTCGCAACAGCGCTTTGCCAGAGCGAACGGTCAACATCGGCGTGCGTCAAGCATTGTTGAACGTATAATTTTGTTGCTTGTGGCCAAGCATTGGCGGCAACAGACACTAGCCCCTGTGCACCATGTACCGCTAACTCAGGCATTAGCGCATCTTCGCCGCTGTACATCACTAGGTTCGGGCAAGCCCTGCGATATTGTTCAAATTGGGAAAGGTTGCCACTGGCTTCTTTAAGCGCCCAACATTTAGGGTGATGTTGAAGTTTTGTCAGCGCTTCAACCGCTAGCGTCACGCCACTGCGAGACGGCACGTTGTAAAGCATACAAGGTTTGTCACTGGCATTGAGTAGTGCTGAAAACCACTGCTCTTGTCCGACTGGCCCCGGTTTAGCATAAAGGGGCGCGCCCAATAGAAACGCATCAATATTGAGTTGATTACAGCGCTCAATCCAATCTAATTGCTGCAGTAATTGAAAACCGCCCACACCCACCATGATGGGTACATTCAGGTTAAGCTCAACAACATAGTTAACAATGCCAAACTGTTGCTCAGGGCTAAGGGATAAGGCTTCGCCTGTGCTGCCAAGTAGTAACAAGCCATTACCTGTGGCAGCTTGCTGACGAGCAATACGCGACAAGCTGGCAAAGTCGATGGCGCCACACTCGGCGAAAGGTGTGACTAACGCAGTCCACAAGGGGAATTTGGGTAACGTCACGTTAGCTAAAGAATAAGAAATTTCAGGGTTCATTTCTCTCGAACTCACTTCGTTCGGAGAACTTATCGGCATTTGTTTTTTGCCCGCAGCAAAAAGCGCAGGCGATAAAACAAAGGCCAGAAGCTCTCCACCTAATGGGTGACAGTTGCCAGGATTCAGCCTGCACAACCGACAAATGTATCAATCAAAAATACACTCATCTCGGCGTTAATCCCCCTCATTAATGGTCACTGGAGTTTGATCTCCTGACATTAACTACCTGGTTAACGCTCCTCTTCTGGCCCTTTTCACCGTGCTGATCTCAACGAGAAACACTGTTATCAACACGGTGGAATAAGGACGCGGTTATTACATCGAACATTTACTCTAATGTCAATAGAGCGCTATACCCCAGCCAGACAATCAAGTAAACTGCGCCTTCGCGCCCTTTTTCGGCTAATTTTAGCGGCTATTTTTACTCGCTGTTTTTGCACGGTAATTAAGGTGGGCAGTCAACTCACCGCACTTTTTCACGGCACTTTGGAAATTTCATGGCATTATCGAATTTATCTCAGGTACTTATTCGCAACATTGATGAACTAGCATGCTCACGCGCAGTACTGGTCAACTTTCCCGTTGATCACTTACATCAAGAATGGCTCGCTACCCACCCTGAGTGCCAACTCCACTATTTTACTAACAACAAGCTGGCGGCAGGACAACTCGCGCAGCTCAGCTCCCCCCAGCTTAGCTATAGCTTTGCTGCTTTTATGCAGGCATCCCCTGCGAATCCTAAGCCTACTTATGACTTAGCTGTGATTGCCTTTCCGAAAAGCAAAGCCGAGTTAGCTTATTCGCTCGCCATGTTGGCTCCGTACTTAACCGATGACGCTCGATTACTTTTCGTGGGCGAGAACAAAGGCGGGATCAAATCGGTTGCCAAATTAAGTCAAAGCTATGTCAGTAATTGCCACAAGTTGGATTCGGCGCGTCATTGCAGCCTCTATGTTGGGCAGTTTATCGCGGGTGATTACCACTTTTCACTTGAGGAATGGTTCCATTATTACCCGTTAACCGTGAATGGTGTCGATCTCAAAATCGCCGCATTGCCTGGCGTGTTTAGTCAAAAGAACCTAGATAAAGGCACTCAAGTCTTGTTGGAAAATTTACCGGCAGACTACCGCGGTAAAATATTAGATTTTGGCTGTGGTGCAGGGGTTATTAGTGCCTATATCGCCAAGCAATTCAACAACATTGAAATTTGTGCACTCGATATTAGCGCACTTGCCGTGGCATCAACACAACAGACATTAGCGATAAATAACTTAATCGGCGATGCCATTGCCTCAGACGGTTTAGCAGAAGTGTCGGGTAAGTATGATCACATTGTGACCAACCCACCATTTCATCAAGGGTTAAAAACACACTATGCAGCCACTGAGCAGTTTTTACGTCAATGCCCTAAATACTTAGCTAAGTCAGGCACGTTAACGGTTGTCGCCAATAGTTTTTTAAAATATCAGCCGATGATAAAGGAAGGGTTTAACATGCTGAGTAGCCACGCGAATATTCGCGGCTTTACAATTTATTACGCCCAAAAGCATGGTAAGTGATTTGCTAATACCAAACCACAGCGACACTAAGTATCACCTTTGTCATTAAACACGAGCTGTCGGTTAATAAAAAACCAAGCATTGACAACCAATGCCTTAATGATATTGACTGAAAGAAGACGCTTGCTAAAAATAACGCCCACAAATATGTGCAACGAGCTATGGTTAGCCTAATGACTTGTCGGCATCGTTCAAGCTAGCAGTTACAAGCCTGCAATTAAGAGATAAATTGAGTAGTTAAGATCAACGTATGAGCCCAGCAAAGCACATTACCTCTATTCGCCGCAAATTCCACTTGTTGATGGCCGCCTTTGTCACCGCCGCCTTTTTTGCCGGACACTTGGTTGTCTCCCACTTTGTCTTTGACCATCTCAGTGTTGAACTCAAACAGGACATTCAAGAGCGCGCAGCAATCATTAGCAGCCGCGCCGTGGCTTTTATCGAAAACGATAATTACAGCGAATATCAAGAGGTGCTCAAGCGTTTATCCAATTTACCCCGTTTCAACTATGTACATGTTTACCGTTACAAAAACGATGAACTGGTGTTCTTTGCCAGTTACAACAAGCAAAGCTTTCCCGCCATACCAGAGAAAACCAGACACCTTGGTGACTATCAAAAGCCCCTGATCACCGACAGCATCATTGAGTACACTAGCCCAATAACAGTTGACGACAAGACAATTGGCTTTGCCTACCTGCAACTGGACACCAATAGTTACCATGAACTACAAACAACTACCTGGATTACCTTGTCGGTCGGTTACATCTTAGTGCTTGTTTTAGGTGCATTGCTTGTTAATCGCATGCACAGAGCTATTGTAAAACCGACGAATCGTATTATTTCGAAAGTTCGTCAGCTGTCCCAAAATCGCGACTTTAGTGACCGTATTGGCGAGATGGACAGCCACGAATTTGCCCTACTCGCGAGCAACCTCAACACTATGCTGAGCAGAATTGAGCGTCATATCGCAAAGCAAGAAGCGACCGAGCAACAAGCCTTAAAACTCAATCAAGAGCTAGAAGACAAACTTAACCAGCGCACCGATGCGCTAAAAGATTCTAACCAAGAGTTATTATCAACATTAGAAAAGCTGCACCAATTCCAAGGGCAACTGGTGGAAAGTGAGAAAATGGCATCACTTGGCGATATGGTTGCCGGCGTCGCCCATGAAGTTAACACGCCCATAGGCTTAGGGGTAACTGCTTCTAGCCTACTCGCGGATAGACTCAGTGAGATTCGCACGGCATTCGATGAGAAGACTCTAAAAGCCAGCCAGCTACGTCGTTTCTTGGAGGAAAGCACCGAGAATCTCGGCATTGTTAGTCGAAACTTACATCGCGCTGCTGAGTTAATTTCAAGTTTTAAACAAGTGGCGGTAAACCAAAGTAGTGAAGCGGATTGTGCTTTTGATGTGCGTCAGCTTATCGATGAGGTTATCTCGTCACTCGCTCCTCAGCTCAAACGCAAAACCGTTGCATTTGCGATTGATTGCCCACAACAGCTGACGGTTATCAGCAAACCCGGCCCGATCAATCAAATTCTGATTAACTTAATCGTGAACTCCTTGATTCATGGCTTTAGTCAAACCAATTCAGGTACTGTCACTATCAGTGTGATGCAGCTAAGTGGCCAACTGCACATCACCTACCAAGATGATGGCCAAGGGGTTGACCCATCAATCAAAAGCAAAATATTTGATCCCTTTATTACCACCCGACGTGGCGAAGGCGGCAGTGGTCTGGGCTTACACTTAGTCTATAACTTAGTAACTCAGGCGCTGGGCGGCAATATTCAATTTGATATTGAGCAGGCTACCGGGGTGCAATTTGAAATATCCTTTCCCGCTCAACTGAAAGAATAAATGGGTTAAATTAGAGTAGTGTACAAAAGGTGACAAACCCTTTAGTGAAGTCCCTCATATTGTTTGTTAAAATGTTAACGACTAAGATAAAAAGTAATCTTCACTCAGTGCTGCAAAGCACCTGCTGGCGACACTTAATCAAGTAACAACACAATCAAGTAAACATTTAGCACAGATACCAGTTAAACAACGGACCGAAAATGCAAAAAGCCCATATCCTTATCGTCGAAGACGAAGACGTCACCCGATTTAATTTACGGAATTTATTCGAAGCAGAAGGCTACCAGGTATCTGAAGCAGTTGATGGCGACTCGATGGATGCGCAGCTTAGCCGTCAAAAAGTTCACTTGGTGATCATGGATATCAATTTACCGGGTAAAAACGGCTTGTTACTGGCCAGAGAATTAACCGCTAACCGTGACATGGGCTTAATTTTCTTAACGGGCCGCGATAGCGATATCGATAAAATTTTAGGTCTTGAAATTGGTGCCGATGATTATCTAACCAAGCCATTCAATCCACGCGAGCTCACCATTCGCGCGAGAAATATTCTGAGCCGTATTACGCAAGTTAAATCTGACCCAGACAATGCGTTGTTGCAGTTTAACGGTTGGTCGCTTGACGGTAACTCTCGTAAAATGACCACACCGGATGGTGCTGTTATTCCCATTCCGCGCGGTGAATATCGCGCACTCAAGTTATTAATTGAAAACGCTGGACAAATTGTTTCTCGCCAACAATTGATTAAAGAAATGACTGGTCGCGATTTACGCTCTAATGATCGCACGGTAGATGTCACCATTCGCCGTCTGCGCAAACACTTTGAATCAATTCCAGAAACGCCAGAGCTGATCAACACCATCCATGGTGAAGGCTACCGCTTTGTCGGTAGCATTGACTAACGTCAATTCGAATTAAGCAGCTAACCAACGCTCAAATTCAGTAATCGCATTGTTGTTAGCACTCACTAAGCGGGCTATAAGCTCGCTTTTTTGTGGCCAAGGTGCAGTCGATTTCTCAATTTCCACCAGAAATTGATGGACGCTCAGTAAACCAACACTACCGGCCGCACCTTTCATTTTATGGCAACGCTCTTGCCATTGCTGCTGACTTTGTTCACTGACTGCCAACTCAATTTCGCTTAAATACACACTAGACTGCTTTTTATACAGTTCAAGCATTTGATTAACGACAGTGCCACCTAAGTTGTCTAAGTAGCCTTGAATTAGCGCTTTATCTATTGTTACAAGCTCGCTCATAACGGTATTTTTCCTCATATTCACTACACTTTGACAGCCTAATGTTTTGCCCAAATAATGTAAATCTAAAATCGCGATACTCAAGCTTTTTACAACATAGACTATGCCGCTACAGATATTGATCTTAGCCGGATTTTCGTTCAGAATAGCCGCCCATTTTGCTAGCAAAAACAGCCGATATAACAGTACATAATGTACGGTTTTTGAAGCACTTGAGAAATGTTAGCCAAAGTAGCCTGTTTAGATTTATACCAATCGGTATTACTACTGATATTGCGGAGAACTAATGCCAACATCAATGCCGGACATCGCCAATCACACCACAGCACAAACTGAGGGAAAGCTCGATTGGGTTGGAATGAGCAATATTGAAATGCCATTGATGGTGGTTTCAAAAGACCAGCCAGAACGTATGGTGTCTGCCCATATTGATGCGTTTGTCAACCTCAAAGAGCCGCAAGCGAAGGGCATACATATGTCTCGCCTGTACTTATTGCTCGATGAACTGTCTAATAACAATACCCTTAACTTTCAGAGCTTAGCCGCCCTGCTTGATGGCTTTATTAGCTCCCATCAAGAGTTGAGCGATCAAGCTAAAGTACAGCTCAAATTTGATTACCACTTGCGCCGTAAATCGCTCATCAGTGGTAAGCAAGGTTGGAAAGCCTATCCAGTGACCTTAACTGGGCAGCTTAATCAAGGGCACTTAACAATAGAGTTAGCCATCGACGTGCGCTATTCCTCAACTTGTCCTTGCTCTGCGGCGCTAGCTCGTCAGTTGATTCAACGCGCCTTCTTAGATCACTTTGAACAACAAGACAGTATCGATAAAAGTGCGATTCACGAATGGTTAGGTAGCACAGAAGGTATTGTTGCGACCCCGCACAGTCAACGCTCAATTGCGCAAGTAAAAGTCAAACTTAATCCTTCGGTCACCGAGTTTCCCATTATTGATCTGGTCGATGTGCTAGAAAACACCTTGCAAACGCCAGTGCAAGCAGCAGTTAAACGGGAAGATGAGCAAGAGTTTGCCCGCCTGAATGGCCAAAACTTGATGTTTTGTGAAGACGCAGCACGCAAACTCCAGCACGCATTGAACAGTGCATCACAATACGACGACTTCTGGGTTAAGGTGAACCACCTCGAATCGCTGCACGCACATGACGCAGTGAGTGTCACCACAAAAGGCGTTGAAGGCGGTTATCAAGCGTAAACGTTAGCGCTAAAGTAAATGATAAAAAACCTGCTAATGCAGGTTTTTTATGGCTATTGTTTTATCTTTTAAGCTTTTATCGTCACTTTTTAACCTTGCTAGGTTTTGTCATTTGCATAGAACAATTATGAATAAAAAAAACTAACTTTGAATATTAATACACGGCCTCTCAATAATCCTCCTCCCACCTTTAAACTGTAATTAAATTACAAGATAAACTCTTATATAAGTTAGCCCGCCCCAACATTGACCATTTATTCAACTTTTGTGCAAACAATGATTTAAATTGGCGCACCCATCAATAAATAAGCCATAAAAATAGCGATTATTATGAAAATTTATTACGAGCAAATACTCTATATATGTTGACGACCTGTTTTTTTGTCGCTAGTGTTTGTGGTTCGCTTATAGCGCATACGGGTATATTTATTCACTATTATCGTCTTTTTATTCGTACCCCATGGCCTGTATCTGCGAATAATAAAATGCTTGGAGAACAATAATGCAGCTATATGATCCCAACACACAAAAGGATAATTGTGGTTTCGGTTTAATTGCTCACCAAAAGGGTGAAGCAAGTCACAAATTGATAAAAACTGCGATAAGCGCCTTAGATCGTATGCAGCACCGTGGTGGTATTGCAGCTGATGGTAAAACGGGTGATGGTTGCGGCCTATTAATGCAAAAACCAGATACCTTCTTCCGCGCCATCGCAGAAGAAAACGGTTGGCAACTTGGCCGCAAATACGGCGTTGGTATGATTTTCCTCAATACCGATCCAACGCTTGCCGCTCATTCAAAGAAAATATTTGAAGAAGAACTCACACGTGAAACCCTGACCATTGTGGGCTGGCGCGTCGTACCAACCGATAAGTCAATTTTGGGACCAATAGCGGCAAGTAATTTGCCGACGATTGAGCAAATATTTGTTGATGCACCTCCGGGGTGGCGTAATCGCGATTTAGAGCGCCGCCTATATATGGCAAGGCGCCGTGCAGAAAAGCGCATCGACGATGACAAGTTCTATATTGCCAGCTTGTCATGTCAAGTGACCATCTACAAAGGCTTAATGATGCCTGTCGACTTGCCAAACTTTTACTTGGATTTGGCAGACATTCGCATGCAAAGCGCCATTTGTGTTTTCCACCAGCGCTTTTCAACGAACACCTCACCGCAATGGCATTTAGCCCAACCTTTCCGCTACCTTGCACACAATGGTGAAATTAATACGATTAAAGGTAACCGCCAGTGGGCAAGAGCAAGAACCTATCGCTTTAATTCGCCACTGCTACCTGATTTGCAAGACGCAGCCCCGTTTGTTAACGAAAGCGGCTCAGACTCGTCTTCGCTCGACAACATGCTCGAGTTATTCCTAGCAGGTGGCATGGACTTTTTCCGCGCGATGCGTTTGTTAATGCCACCGGCGTGGCAAAATAACCCAACCATGGACGATGACCTAAAAGCATTTTATGAGTTCAACTCAATGCACATGGAACCATGGGACGGCCCCGCAGGTATTGTTATGACCAATGGCCGTCATGTTGCTTGTAACTTAGACCGAAATGGTCTGCGCCCTGCTCGCTATGTTATTACGCGCAATGGTTTTATTACCTTGGCATCGGAAGTGGGTATTTGGGATTACGGTGAAGACGAGGTACTAGAAAAAGGCCGTGTTGGCCCCGGTGAAATGCTCGCCATTGACACTTACACTGGCACTATCTTTGATTCGAATAAAATCGATGATGAACTAAAAGTTCGTCACCCTTACCGCGAGTGGCTCAATAAAAACATTCGTCGTCTAGTGCCATTTGATAAATTAGATGCTGATCAAATTGGTACACGCGTTTTTTCTGACATAGAAATGGCGCAATACCACAAGCTGTTTAATTACAGCTACGAAGAAATTAACCAAGTTGTTAAAGTGCTTGCCGAGAATGGTCAAGAAGCGACGGGCTCAATGGGTGATGACACCCCAATGGCTGTGCTGTCAAGTAAGCCTCGTACGCTTTACGATTATTTCCGCCAGCAATTTGCGCAAGTGACCAACCCGCCCATCGATCCATTGCGTGAACGTTATGTGATGTCGCTGGCCACGTGTATTGGTCGAGAGCACAATGTCTTTAACGAGACAACAGGCCACGCTGACCGCATTATCTTTGACACGCCAGTGTTGATGTATACGGGCTTGAAACAGCTACGCGAATTAGATCAAGCGCATTACCGCTCAGACACGTTAACGTTGCACTACGACCCAAGTGAAGGCTTAGCAGCTGCGGTTAGTCGCTTGTGTGACGAAGCCGTTGAACTCGTCCGTGACAAAAATACCGTCATTTTAGTGTTATCGGATCGCCAAATTCATCAAGGCTTACTGCCAATTCCGGCGGCAATGGCCGTTGGTGCAGTGCAAAAACGCTTAGTAGAAGAGCAACTGCGCTGTGATTCAAATATTATTGTCGAAACCGCTTCCGTGCGTGACTCTCACCAATTTGCGGTACTACTGGGGTTGGGCGCAACCGCAATCTACCCATTCCTTGCGTTTGAAACCATTGAGCAAATGGTAGAGAAAGAACAACTTGACTTACCTGCTCGCCAAGCCATTGAAAATTATCGCAACGGTATCAACAAAGGCTTACTGAAAATTCTCTCTAAAATGGGCATTTCGACCATTGCCAGTTACCGCTGTGCAGGCTTGTTCGAAGTTATCGGTTTAAATAGTAATATCATGAAAACCTGTTTCCCTGATATTCCAAGCCGCTTAGAGGGTGCAGATTTTAGCGATATCGAGCAAGACAATATCAACTTGGCACGACGCGCATTTTTACCGCACCAAAAAGTTGACCACGGCGGTTTACTTAAATATGTGCACGGTGGTGAGTACCATGCATTCAACCCTAATGTTGTAAATTACCTACAAAATGCGGTTAAAACGGGCAACTACGACGACTACCGTCAGTTTGCCGATGAAGTCAATAACCGTCCGGTTGCCGCATTGCGCGACTTGCTTGGCTTAAAAGACGATACACAAGCCATTGATCTGGCTAATGTAGAGCCTGAAGCGGATCTCTTTAAACGCTTTGACAGCGCCGCCATGTCGATTGGCGCACTAAGCCCTGAAGCGCACGAAGCGCTGGCTATTGCCATGAACCGCCTCGGTGGATTTTCTAACTCAGGTGAAGGTGGTGAAGACGAGCGCCGTTTTGGCACAGTGAAAAATTCACGTATCAAGCAAATCGCTTCTGGCCGTTTTGGTGTAACGCCACATTACCTAGTGAACGCTGACGTGCTACAAATCAAAGTTGCACAAGGTGCCAAGCCGGGTGAAGGCGGTCAATTACCGGGCGACAAAGTGACGCCATTAATCGCAAAACTGCGTTTCTCTGTCCCTGGGGTGACACTCATTTCACCGCCACCTCATCATGATATTTACTCGATTGAAGACTTAGCTCAGCTCATCTTTGACTTAAAACAAGTTAACCCTAAGGCCGTGATCTCAGTGAAACTGGTCTCCGGTCCTGGTGTTGGCACTATCGCCTCCGGTGTCGCAAAAGCTTACGCTGACTTTATTACCATTTCAGGTTACGACGGTGGTACAGGTGCCAGCCCGCTAACCTCAGTGAAATACGCCGGTTGCCCATGGGAGATTGGTTTAGCTGAAGCGCACCAATCACTGGTGGCGAATGGCTTGCGTCATAAAGTTCGCTTGCAAGTTGATGGCGGCCTAAAAACGGGCTTAGACATTGTGAAAGCCGCTATTTTAGGTGCTGAGAGCTTTGGCTTTGGCACCGCGCCTATGGTCACGTTAGGTTGTAAATTCTTGCGTATTTGTCACTTAAACAACTGCGCAACAGGTGTTGCAACACAAGACGAAGTACTTCGCGAAGAGTTCTTTAAGGGGTTACCTGAGCAAGTCATGAACTACTTTAAGTTTGTCGCGCAAGACGTGCGCGAAATTCTTGCTCAATTGGGTGTTGAAAGCTTAACCGCGATTATCGGCCGCACCGATCTACTGGTGCCATTACAAGGCATTAGCGCTAAACAGCAAAAACTGGATTTATCGCCCATTATTGCGCCAGTGGTCGCGGGTAAGCACACGGCATTACACCAAACTGAAGCGAATATTCCATTCGATGAAGGCAAGCTCAACCAACAGTTAGTGAATGCATCACGAGATGCTGTTGCTCACAAAACAGGGGCTGAATTCCGATTTAACATTAACAACACCGATCGCTCTGTTGGTGCTGCACTTTCTGGTGAAATTGCCAAACAACATGGCGATCAAGGGATGGCGAGTAACCCAATTAAGCTACACCTGAGCGGTACTGCCGGGCAAAGCTTCGGCGTTTGGAATGCTGGCGGCTTGGAAATGACACTAACGGGTGACGCGAACGATTATGTTGGCAAGGGCATGACCGGCGGTAAACTCACCATCAAGCCACCTAAGGGCGTGGCATACCCTAGTCACGAAACCATGATCATGGGAAATACTTGTTTATACGGTGCAACTGGTGGTCGCTTGTATGGCTGTGGCCGCGCGGGTGAGCGCTTTGGTGTGCGTAACTCAGGTGCCCATGCGGTTGTTGAAGGCACAGGTGATCACGGCTGTGAATACATGACAGGTGGTATCGTCACCATTTTAGGTCAAGTTGGCTTGAACTTCGGTGCTGGTATGACAGGAGGTTTCGCTTACGTGCTTGATGAAGCCGATGATTTAGCAATTCGTTTGAATACCGAATCGATTGAAATGTTAGCGATTGAAGACTTGGTCATTCACCAAGAGCACTTACGCGGCATTATCAACCAACATTTCGAGGAAACTGGCAGCTTACGAGCACAAGCGATATTGAACGATTTCGATAATTACGCGCCTAAGTTTAAGTTGATCAAGCCCAAAGCAACGGATGTAAACGCCCTGTTAGGCCATCAAACCCGTTCGTCGGCAGAACTGCGCGTGCAAGCGCAATAAGCGGTGGAGGAGTCATTATGAGTAAGAATGTTTATCAATTTATCGACGTAAAACGCATCGATCCACCGAAAAAAGCGATTGAACAGCGTAAGATTGACTTTGTTGAGATTTACCAACCACTGAGCAGCGATCAAAGTAAAGGACAAGCGGATCGTTGTTTAGATTGTGGTAACCCTTACTGCGAGTGGAAGTGTCCGGTGCACAACTATATTCCACAGTGGTTGGAGTTAGTGACTGAAGGCAAAATTTTCGAGGCAGCTGAGCTTTGTCACCAAACCAATAGCCTGCCAGAAATGTGTGGTCGCGTCTGTCCGCAAGACCGACTGTGCGAATCAGCCTGTACCCTAAATGATGAATTTGGCGCGGTTACCATCGGCAATATTGAAAAATACATTACCGACACCGCATTTGAACAAGGCTGGACACCAGACCTGTCAAATGTCGTAAAAACAGGGAAACGCGTTGCTATTGTCGGCGCAGGCCCAGCGGGTTTAGCCTGTGCTGACGTATTAACTCGCCATGGCGTTGACTGTGTGGTCTATGACAAGCACTCAGAAATTGGTGGCCTGCTAACGTTTGGCATTCCGGCCTTTAAACTGGAAAAAGACGTGGTGATTCGCCGTCGGAAAATCTTTGAAGGTATGGGCATTGAGTTCCAGCTAAACACTAACATTGGCGTTGATATTGAATTTGATGCCTTGTGCCAAGAATTTGATGCCGTGTTCCTCGCCATGGGGACGTACACCGACATGGAAGGTGGTTTTGCCAATGAGCAAGCCAGTGGTGTGTATAACGCACTTGATTTTCTGATTGGCAACACTCAACACATTATGGGGATAACCGAAAACACTAAACCTTACGTTAACTTTAGCGGTAAGAAAGTTGTTGTACTGGGTGGTGGTGATACCGCAATGGACTGTGTTCGCAGTTCAGTACGCCAAGGGGCAAGTGAGGTTACTTGTGCATACCGCCGCGACGAAGCCAATATGCCCGGTTCACCACGTGAAGTGCAAAACGCCAAGGAGGAAGGGGTTAACTTCGCGTTCAACCTCCAGCCGCTTGATATTGCCATTGATGAGCAAGGTAACGCGCTTGGTGTACGCTTTGTTAAAACTCAGCTCGGTCAACCAGACGCCAATGGCCGTCGCAGCCCAGAGCCGATTGAAGGCTCTGAGTTTGTCATGGAAGCCGATGCCGTTGTTATTGCCTTTGGTTTCTTGCCAAGCCCACCACAGTGGATGAAAGATGCCGGTGTTGAAGTCGATGCCAGAGGCCGTGTGGTTGCTACAGACAAGAGTGAATTTGCGCTGCAGACCAGTGCTGATAATATCTTTGCCGGTGGCGATATGGTCTTGGGTTCAGACCTCGTCGTGACCGCAATAGACCAAGGCCGTAAAGCCGCGATGGGCATATTAGACTTTGTTTACAGCGAACAAGTGATCGCCGTGTAACCGCTGACGTTCAGTTTACAACGCGAGTTACGAACAACAGTAGCAGGCGCATGATATTGGTTTACCTCAATATCATGCGCCCTTTTTTTGCCCACATTGACCATGTTATCAACAGTTAAAGGTGCTATAGTAGAGACGCGTATCGAGGCAAGAGAAGTAATGCGTGCAGCAATCTAAGCGACAAACCATCCGCGCTATTATCCTTATCACCACTTTTATGGGTGCCGTGGTGCTTTTGTCTGTGGTGGCATTACAGCAAATCAAAGCCTCGACCACTGAGCAAATTCGCGATAATTTGCAAACCTTATTACTGACAGTGCAAGAAGCCCATCATATTTTGGTTGAGCAACGCCGCTTTGCCCTGTCCAGTATCGCTGAGAACACCGGTGTGGCAGCCTTGACACAACGTATGTTGGATGATCATAACAACAAGGTGCCGCTTGCCGATAGCCAGGCATTAAAATCGTTTCGCTCATTTATCTCTCCCATTATTCGCAAGTTTGGCGATCAAGGCTTTTTTATTGTCGCGCCTAACAAGGTGACGATTGCGGCGATGGACAACGCTAGCTTAGGTACCCTTAATCTCATTGCGCAGCAAAAGCCGGCGCTGCTCGCCAAAGCTTTTGCTGGTGAAACAGTATTTATTCCCCCGATAAGCGCCCATATTTCAACGAAAACCAGCAAGGCTTCACAACCTCAACAAGACACAACCATGTTTCTCGTTGCGCCGATAGTCAACCGTGAGCAAGAAGTCATCGCCGCATTAGCGCTGCGTATCAACCCGAAAAAATACTTTTCCAGCGTAACCACTTTAGGGCGCATTGGTGACAGCGGTGAAACCTATGCTTTTGATGAGTCTGGCCAGCTATTAACGGAAAGCCGCTTTGGCGATCAGTTGCGCACTTTAAATATTTTGGGCACTAGTGAAAGCGGCATGCTCAATATTCAATTCAAAGATCCCGGCGGCGTTCTTACCCAAGATCACCAACCCGCTTTGCCCTATGAACAGCGCCCATTAACTCTGATGGCAGCGCAAGCTACGCAGGGTAAGAGTGGTGTGAATACCCAAGGCTACCTCGATTATCGCGGCGTGCCAGTCATGGGCGCTTGGATATGGGATCACAACTTCCAATTTGGTATTGCCACCGAAATTAATGTGGAAGAAGCATTAGCGCCTTACTATCGAACGCGTAATACCTTTATTCAGGTGTTTAGTATCACCTTGATCATGGTGACTTTGTTACTCAAGCTAATTTTTCGCTTACAGCGCCAGCACCGCGCCAAGATTGAACAAACCAATGCGGAGCTTGAACAAAGGGTTAAAGAGCGCACCGCAGATTTAGAAAAAATCCAAAAAGAATTATCTGCGGCCAATGAAGAACTCGCTGTCCTTGCCACTACTGACAGCCTGACGGGGTTATACAATCGACGCCAATTCGATAACCAGTTGAATTTAGAGTGGCAACGTTGCTTACGAGACGAAAAATCGCTCGCCATTATCTTGTTCGATGTTGATTACTTTAAACAATACAATGATCACTACGGTCACTTAATGGGCGACATTTGTTTGAAGAGCATCGGGACTTTGCTCAATGAAGCGGATATCACCAAACGTCCCAGCGATATTATTGCGCGCTATGGCGGCGAAGAGTTCATTGTCATGTTGAGCAATACCGACCATGATTACTGCCAACAGGCGGCACAACGCATTTGTGATCAAATACGATCACTGGCGATCCCTCATGAGTACACCAAAGAAAACCACCCGCAAGTGGTGACGGTCAGTGTCGGCTTTATCATCTGCGATCAGTTATTAGAGCTACGCCCTAACCAGCTAGTGAGCCGTGCGGATATAGCCTTATACAGCGCCAAACACGCCGGAAGAAATCAAGTGGTGGAATATCACGACGACCAGCGTGACGCTAGCCGCCGATAACCTGTTTTAAGCTTGAGACTCAAGTTTAAAAAACTCAGTTACGCCAAAAAGCTATTGTCCTGTGCCAATACTTGCGCATACATAGGCTGGTAATTCCCCCAAGTCACATAGTCTGAGCCATTAATTTTTTGTGTCTGTATCGCAACCTCTTCTGGTATTAGCGCCAACTCGCCCGCCGCCTGTGCGAGCAATTGGCTGTGACAGCAACTATCCATGATGACAAAGTTAGCAGCTGCGGCATCAACACTTTTACCGACAGTGAGTAAACCGTGATTTTGCAAAATAACCCCCGAGCCTTGTCCCAGTGCCTTGGCAATCAAGTCCCCTTCTTCAGCCACAGCAACAACACCGGTAAACTCGCTAAACAAGCCGTGATTGTTGTAAAACATGCAAGCATCTTGAGAAATAGGTTCAAGCTTAATGCCTAACGAAGCAAACGCGCGGCCATAAGTGGTGTGGGCATGAGCAACGGCATTGACATCCGGTCGCGCTTCGTGAATACGAGAGTGAATAGCAAAAGCGGCATTATTGATTGGATGATGCCCTTCGACAATGTTGCCTTGGTGATCGACACGCACTAAATCTGACGCTTTGATTTGCGAAAAGTGCACGGCAAGTGGGTTGACCCAAAAGGAATCAGGCTCGACCGCATCACGCACAGTAATATGCCCTGCTAACCCTTCGTCAAATCCCTTCATGGCAAATACGCGAAACGCAGAAGCCAAACGCTGCTTATCATACTGACGCTGCGCCATCACATCATCAAATACAGGCGGTTTTGGTACTTCAAATTGCTCACTACCGCGCGTCAAATTTTTAACCGTGGCTTGTGTCGGCTTAGCAAGTGCAGTCATCTCAGATCCCTTATTTTTACCAGTCTTAGATTACCTAAATACTAGACAACCGAGGAGTAAACACCAATGATATTAATTAATAGCCAACCATAAGTATGGGGAATAAGCGTTCAGGATAGCAAGGGTGCATAAATCAAGGTTTGACAAGGTGTTAACGTCCTCTCTAGCTCAAAAAATGGGTTGCTGATTTATCATAACAAGAGTGCTAGTCTAAGCAGGAAAATAACAATAAGAGTTAATCATGATAAAAACTATCTTCAAACGTTTACTACTTGGCTTGTTGGTACTGCTAGTGCTTGCAGGCGCATTCGCTGCACACGAATGGAAAGCCGAAAAGCCCTTTATTTTTCGAGCCTTTCTCGATCGCACCCTCATTCAATTTGCCTTTGAAAGCCCAGAAACCCTAACGTCATTAGGCTTTTTAGAGTCGCTAGGCATCAAAGATCACAACGCCAAGCTCGATGACAACAGCCCTGCCCGAGCCGATGAGTTGTATGAGAAAATCCCTGAGATCAAACGGGTTTTACTCAGCTATGACGATAGCAGCCTTTCTGAGAGTGACAAGTTATCAAAGGAAATCACCCTATACTTGCTGGAGTTTGGTGAAGAATCAGAGCAGTTTCGTTATCACAACTACCCAGTAAACCAATTATTCGGTGTGCAAAATGGCTACCCAAGCTTTATGGAAGCGCAACACCAAGTTCACACGGTTGAAGATGCAGAAAATTACCTCGCAAGGCTGGAAGCAGTTCGCGTCAAGTTCGCACAGAGTCTGGCAGGCATCCAACTGCGTACAGAAAAAGGGATTTTACCGCCGCGCTTTGTCGTCGATCGCGTACTTGACGAAATGAAGGCGTTTGTTGCCACACCCGCGCAAGAGAACATTCTTTATACCTCGTTAACAAGTAAACTCGATGAAGCGCAAGACGTTAGCGCACAAGATAAGTCTCGACTCTTGGCAAGTGCAGAGAGCAATATTAACGACTACGTTTACCCTGCCTATGATCTGTTTATTGAATACTTTGAGCGTATCAAGCCACAAACGGGCACTGACGATGGTTTTTGGCGACTACCCAATGGTGACAAAGCTTACCAATCCGCGCTTAAATTCTTCACCACAACAGACTACACCGCTGACGAGATTCACCAAATTGGTTTAGCTGAAGTGGCGCGCATTCAAGATGAAATTCTCGCTATCTTAACGCAAGAAGGTTTTGACACTGCGCAAGGGTTTAGCACCGCTATCGAAGCTCTTGCTGCTGACGAACGCTTTTACTATGAAGACAGCGACGAAGGCCGCGCACAAATTCTTATCGACTACCAAAAAATCCTCGATGAAATTGAAATGGGTCTCGACGATGCATTTCGCATTCGCCCAAAAGCGGGCATGGAAGTGGTACGCATTCCTGAATTTAAAGAAAAAACATCGCCGGGTGCTTATTATCAACAACCGGCGATAGACGGCTCTCGCCCAGGTCGCTTTTTTGCCAACCTTTACGATATCAAAGCAACGCCCAAATACGGTATGCGCACCTTGGCATATCACGAGGGTATTCCGGGCCACCATTTCCAAATCGCCATTTCAATGGAGCTAGAGGGCCTACCTTTTATTCGTAAAATTTCCCCCTTTACGGCATATACCGAAGGTTGGGCACTTTACACCGAGCAATTGGCGTGGGAGCTCGGCTTCCAAGAAAATCCATTCGACAATATTGGTCGCCTACAGGCGGAGTTGTTCCGCGCTGTTCGCTTAGTCGTTGATACAGGTATTCACGCTAAGCGTTGGACACGTGAACATGCCATCGATTACATGAAAGCGAACACGGGAATGGCGCAATCTGATGTAGTCTCAGAAATCGAGCGTTATATTGTCATGCCAGGTCAAGCGACGGCGTACAAAGTGGGGATGATGAAAATTCTCGAACTGCGCGAGCGTGCTAAGGAAGTGCTAGGTGAGCGCTTTGATCTGCGCGATTTCCACGATGTCGTTCTGAAAAATGGTGCGGTACCGTTAGACATCCTCGAACGCCTAATTGAGCAATATATCGAAAGCACTTAACGACGCGAAACCAATATAAAACTAAAAAAGCCAGACGCAATGTCTGGCTTTGTTTTTGGGCAATCCCAAACGGATTGCTTGCATGGCCTAAAGCCGTTAGGCAAACTATAGCCTTTGATTTCCATCCCAGTGAAAAAGAGTAAAGAATGAGCACACAAACTGTCGCCACGACACAAATTAGCCAAATGTTGGCGATGCAAGATGCAATGAATAGCCGAGTCAGTGACACTTGGCGCGAGAATGGTTACGAGTGGTATCGCGCCATCTGGGTTGAGTGTGCGGAAATGCTGGATCACCACGGCTGGAAATGGTGGAAGCACCAAGAAATTGACGTGCCTCAAGTACAGCTGGAATTGGTCGACATTTTCCACTTTGGTTTAAGCCTGCGCTTAATGACGGGCGCAAGTGTTGATGACATTGCGACCACGCTTACCGATGAACTGGCACACACCAGCGATGAAACCGACTTCAAATTAGCGCTAGAGCAGCTGGCATCGGCTGCCGTTAGTAACCGTGAGTTCAACGCGCAAGCATTTGCTGACTGTATGCGATTAATGCATATGGATTTAGATGAACTGTTTCGTCAATACGTTGGTAAAAACACACTGAACTTTTTCCGCCAAGATTACGGCTACAAAGAAGGTACTTACATCAAAGTATGGCACGGTAAAGAAGATAACGAAGTATTGGCAGACGTGGTCGCTAAGCTTGATACAAGCGCCAATGACTTCCAGCAGCAAGTGTACGATGCGCTAGCCGCCAATTACCCAAGCTAGCACCTAAACTTTTAAACACGAATACGCTCTATTTAACCTCAGGTTTAAATAAGAAATAGTGGCTCATTAATAAATTCATACGCTGAATTTTATAGCTACTTCTAGCGAGAAATTTTTTCTGATATCAAGGCGAATTTGCGCGTCAATAGCTGGCCTATTGCAAGTAAATTCAACGCTGATAGCAGGAAAAAGAGCCGCTAGAAGCACATTAATTATTTAAAGCTGAGGTTATTTCAGATCTCTGGCACACATTCTGCTTTAACAGGTTATATCGGTAACCCGTCAAGAATTTGAATCGTTGGAGATGTTTATGGAGCTTATCCTTTTTGCACTGATCAGTTTGATCGCAATTGTCGCCGTATTGGCAAGCCGTTTAACTGATAACAGTTTTCCATTTCCCTTTGACAGCAAGCCAGCTGTTTACACCGCAGCAGAAAAGAATTTTCTCAATTTAGTGGAGAGTGCGCTAGGGCCAGAATACCGAGTGCTTAATCGCGTTGCCTTGGCTGATATTGTCAATATTCGTCGCGGCGTTTCCAAAAAAGCCACCCAAAGCGCGTTAAAAAGCGCAAACAGCAAGTACTTAGATTTTGTCATCTGTCAGCGCAGTACCATGAAGTTATTAGGTGCCGTTGACTTGGTCGATACCAATGGCAAAGGCTACAAAGTCAAAAAAGACTGGTTTGTTGGCGGCGCGCTAGAAGCAGCATCGATCCCTCACGTGCGTATTAAAGTGAAGCCAAACTACACTGTTGAAGAAATTCGCGCATGTTTAGGCAGTAAAATACTGGGTCGCAACGTAAAAACTACGCCTAAAATCAAAGGCCGTGTTATTCCGGCACCTATGGTTAGAGCCCGCCCTAAAAGCACTGGCACAGTTGAATCTAGCGATATGAATACTGGTGCGATTACCGCACACGCCGCCAAACAAATGGCAAACCAAGGCGCGCTGGCTGGCTCTCCTATGCCAGCTATGCCTCACTAACCTTAGCATCTAAATACCAAACGATTTGGAGCGAGTTTTTCACTGGCTCCAAATCGCTTTATTTCATCTTATTTTACTGATTTTACTGGCTTTACGAATTGCCACTGCCCCTTTGATGCTGATAACATCTTTTTTACAACAAGTAGTACAGGATTAGTTTATGAAATCTCAGCAAAAAGGCTTCACCTTGATTGAGTTAGTGGTGGTTATTGTTATTCTCGGCATTCTTTCCGCGGTAGCTGCGCCAAGGTTTATCAATTTAACCTCGGATAGTCGCACCGCAGTCATTGAAGGGGTTGCCGGTGCTATTGCATCAAGTTCAACCTTAGTTGCCGCCAAAGCGCGTATTGATAACATTGACGATGGCAGTATTACCGTTGATGGCAATACTGTTACAGTCGACCAAGGTTTTGCCAGCGGTCATTGGAATAACGCGTGGCGCTTCTTGATCAATGTTGGCCAAGATATTTCGTTCACAAGCGCCAATGCTGAGTGCACACTCAACGATCTCTGCGGTGTCGGTAATCAGAACAACGCGCCTAACCTGGATTTCACACCGAGCCCAGCTAACAGCAATGGCTTAATGCTTATCTGGCAGCGTGGTTATCGATTAGCGGATGCTTGCTACGCTTATTATTTCAACCCGAAAACTGGTGCTGAGCCACGCATCGGCACAGTTACCACTGGCTGTTAATATTCAATGGCGTATAATCGCGCTAACTATTATTAACCGAGATTTCCAATGAAAGCAGGTATTATTGGCGCCATGGAGCCAGAGGTTGCAATTTTAAAAGCAGCGCTTACCAATCCAACCACCACGAACCATGGTGGTTTTGAATTTCACGAAGGCCAATTAAATGGTCGTGACGTGGTTATTGTTCAATCGGGTATCGGTAAAGTAGCCGCGGCACTTGCCACCGTATTGTTAATTGACAAATTTGCCCCTGACTACGTCGTTAATACCGGCTCTGCAGGCGGTTTTGAACAGTCGCTCAAAGTGGGTGATATCGTTGTCAGCTCAGAGGTACGCTACCACGATGTAAACGTCACAGCGTTTGGCTACGAGATTGGCCAGTTACCTGCCAATCCTGCTGCTTACATTCCACACCCTAAACTGGTTGATGCCGCCAAAGCCGGTATTGAACAGCTTGAGAACATCAATACATTGGTTGGCCTGATCACCACAGGTGATACCTTTATGACGGCTGACGAAGATATTGCCAAAGCGCGCGCAAACTTCCCATCGATGGCGGCAGTGGAGATGGAAGGGGCAGCCATTGCGCAAACATGTCATCAATTTGGCGTTCCATTTGTCGTGATTCGCTCGATGTCTGATATTGCTGGTAAAGAATCACCAACATCCTTTGAAGCCTACCTAGAAACCGCGTCGGTGAACTCTTCCGAGCTAGTGGTGAATATGATCAACTCATTAGAAGGCGAAAGCTTGAACTAATGACTTGGTTGACTGCACTGCCGCCACCATTTGAAAGCCTTTTTTTACTATTGGCGGTTTTGTTAGTTAAGCGTGTGCTGCAAACCATTGCGGCGCACAATCCATGGCAGTTTTTTCAATTCTTTTGCTATCAACTTGCCAACAAAGTGAACAAAGTGGAAAACGGACAAAGCCAGCAAAGCATTTCTGGCTTTGTTGCCGTTGTTGTTACCTTTACGCCTTTGTTCGTTATTCTCTGGTTGTTTGCCGATTTCGTCGCTGTACCACACCTTTGGCAAGCGCTACTCCTCTATTTCGCATTGGGCTCACTCACCTTAGTACCAACAGCTAAAAAAATTATTAAAGCGCTCAGCACTGGCGACAATTACAAGGCCAAGCAAACGCTCAAACCGCTGGTGTTAAGGGAAACTGAACAACTGTCTGCTATGGGGTTGTCAAAAGCCACCATTGAAGTGCTCATCGTCAAGCACATGCAGTTAACCGTGAGCGTGATACTGATTTATCTGGTCGCTGGTCCGCTTGCCGCCGTCAGCTATCGTTTGTTGCTCGAAATGCATTACGCGTGGAATCCCAAGCGCCCTAACATGGCTACATTTGGCGGCTTTGCCAATGCGCTGTCGCAAGTGCTTACCTGGTTACCTAGTCGACTCTTTTTGCTGGCGGGTCTACTGCTGTCTTTTGGCCAGCAATCAACCTTGTTGTGGCGCTTGACCTTGCCAAAATTTTTCCAATTGAACAACGATGCGCTGATCCAGTTTTTCGCAATCGCATTAAACATTAAGCTTGCCGGTGTCGCGATGTACGATGGCAAAAAGCTCAGACGTACTGAGTTCAATAGCAAAGGCAGAGCGCCTGATCGCAACGCCGTGGCGCAAAGTTATCAATTTATTGGCCGTATCAATACGCTACTTGTTGTACTCGTTATCAGCTACTACGTGTTAAGTTGGGCGGCATCACAAACGCTCACTTAATTGCCTTAACCAATACGAATTGCCCTGCTCAAACTGCCAGCTGACATTGAATTCATCACTATAATGAATACCAATTGGGCACGAACTCTCTAGCAACGTCCCCTTTAACTACACCGTCAGGAGCCAAAATGAATAAGTTAACCTCTATCTTCCTTATGTTGGTCAACAGTTTAGCCTTTGCATCCGACAGGCCAAGTGTCTCTCAAGCGCATCTGCTAAGCCTTATCAATGCACCTTACACAACGGGCTACACTTTGTTAGATGTACGCAGTAGTGAAGAATATCAAAGCGGCCATATTCAATCGGCAATTAATATCAGCCACATGACCCTAAGTGATGAGCTCGCCAAGCTGCCCAGCAACAAAGACGCCAATATTATTGTTTACTGTCGCTCTGGACGCCGCGCTGGTATTGCCGAACAAATACTGCGAAACAAGGGTTATACCAATGTTTGGCATTTAACCGGTGACGTTGTCGCTTGGCAAGCGAGCGGTTTGCCGCTAGAGACTGAAAATTAAGTTGGTATTAATTGGTATAAGTTAAGCGATGAACGAGTTGTTATTCTGGTCTGATATTTTCGGCACTGTGGTCTTTGCGCTCTCTGGCGCGTTAATGGCAGGTCGATTTAAACTCGACCCATTTGGTGTGATTGTCTTAGCAGCGGTGACCGCCATTGGCGGCGGAACGATCCGCGATATTATTTTGGGTGCACCCGTATTCTGGCTCGCGAATAGCTATTACCTGTGGGTAATATGTTTAACCGCGCTGCTCACTATTTTATTTATCCGCCGCCCGAAACGCATACCGACGCGTTTTTTACTTATTGCTGATGCGTTTGGGTTGGCGTTGTTTGCCGTCGTCGGCACGGAAAAAGCGTTGTCATTGGGTGCGCCCATTCCGGCTGCCGTGGTGTTAGGCACCATTACGGGCGTTGCTGGCGGCATGATCCGCGATGTGCTCTGTAATGTGATTCCACTGATTTTACGGCAAGAAATCTACGCAACCGCTGCCATGCTAGGTAGCAGCTTATTCGCGTTGCTTTCTTGGTACGGGGAAGATCACGCCTTAACCTTAGTGCTTGCCATGACAACCACGTTAGCATTGCGCTTAGCGGCCATTTATTGGCGAGTCTCCCTGCCAGCATTTCATATTCGCGATAAAGAGCACGAATAATACAAACCTAGCCCACTGTCGTAGCCCAAAGTCGTATTAGGCTTCGATACCCCAGCCGTCATTGTAACCTTTAAATTTTGCCGCCAATTGTTCGAATTCGGCTTCTTGTGCGACGATGCCATCGTAACTAGGCACCATGCAAACAGTGCAGTCAACATCCCAAATATTGGGGGTTTCATCTGGATGAAGCACCACTTGCATGGTTGGCGCTGCCGACTTTAAATGCGCAACCAGCTGCTCAGCCTGCGCTTTTTCTTCAAATAGCTGAAAGAAGACAACGTCATGCATTTCGCTTAAATCAATACCTGCTTGTTGCATTTCGCGCAGGACATTACCCGTATCATCATTGGGAAAAGACATAGTAGTGACACAATTAACAGAAGATGCTCGGCATTATACCCAAGCTATTTGAAGATGCGAGTAACAGTTAGTCGCCAATAGCGCTATCAAGCTTGATATAGAAGTGTTTAAACACCTCCTTGGCTATTGAATTGGGCTATCTATTGAATTGAACAGATATTGTGATGGCATGTCAGCGATAACTCGCTAATGCGCTCCTCGCATTCATTGTCCGTTTTGCTGAACGCCTGAATAAACTCTTGGCGACTCAACATGCTCTTACCTATCGTATTCACGGCGATCACACAGCCAAGATCGATAGATTGGGTATCAATAAAGTGGCATTGGTTGACGTTCTGGCAAACCAAATTATTCAGTATGATATTTTTAGCCTGATCTAATTGTTGCAGCCGAGCAATATCAATAGCGAGCTGTTGCTTGATTTTAGCCTGCACTTGGCGCTCTTTTTCAGCAGCCTGTTTTTGATCAGCTTGTAGGGTACTTCCAGAGGCTAACGCTGACAGCGGCGTTAACTCTCTGGCAATGCTCGCCTCACTGTCACGCACATCGTTAAGTGGCGTTTGCTTGACCTGAGCCGCTTGCTCCAATTCCGCTTTTAGCGCACGTGTTTTGCGCTCATTTTCTTTGAGCATATAACCCAAGGCAAGTAACACGCTCGCTAATATGGCAAGGACAACGCAGGCGATTATCAACCATTTAAAGATGATTTGAGAAATACTCGCCTGCTTGATATGGCGTTGATAGCCAGTAGGCTCTGACGACTTAGGCACTGTGGTTAGCCAAGGGGTTTATTTGTCCAAACTGCTTGAGCATCGCAGCGACCGCGTATTGGACTTTATTGTTGACTTCCAAACTCGTATCCTTTTCGCGAATACCCAGTGGATAGCTTGCCCGCCAAACTGAGCGCCGATGTTTCGGTTTGACCACATCAATCACTAAACTGCCGGGGGGAATATCGAGCCGAGCAGCTCTCGTGCCTGTTTTACTGTTAATTAAGCAATACGAACAATAGTTAACCCCGAGATTATAGGTTTTAAAACTGCGTTGGCTTTGGCGCACGACATAATAAGTAACGATCACATCAGCTTGTGTGCTGTCTTTTAACGTTAGACCATGATTATCCATCGCTCGCTCAATCGCTAATTCAATACCGTTACGCATGCCATCGCTCACTAACTGCCAGTCACTAAACTCGTCATCGCGCTGATACAAGCCATAAGATTTCACTTGGCTAAAGTCGAAAATTGGCTGGTATTTCACAATGGCAACTTTAGGTTGCGAACTGCAAGCAGTTAACAACAAAAAAGCGCTAAGGCAGCATAAGCGGCGAGCAAACTTAGTGAAGTGAAAAAAGCGTTTAAGCGAGCTGATTCGCATAGATTAGTTTTATTATTTAACGATTCTTGTCAGTTAGCCTACCGAGTGACCAAGAAAATACAAGCATAAAAAAGCCAGCAAGTCGCTGGCTTTCATTGAGGTTATTTGAGCTTTATTCGCTTTGGCTAAGCCGAAGTGACTAAGCCGAACTGATTATGCAGAAAAATTTAGGCAGTAGTTACACGGGCAAATTTGCGCTTACCCACTTGGTAAACTGCGGTTGTCCCCGCTGCAATTTGCACTTTGTTATCAGCAACTTTCTCGCCATCAATTTTCGCAGCGCCTTGCTTAATCATACGCATCGCTTCAGACGTACTGGCTACCAAGCCTGCTTCTTTAAGTAAATTAGCAATAGCAATCACGCCATCAGTTGTATCAATGGTTAGCTCTGGCATTTCATCTGGCATTGCACCTTTTTGGAAACGGTTGATGAACTCTTGGTGAGCTGCATCAGCCGCCGCTTGATCGTGGAAACGTGCGATAATTTCTTTCGCTAGCTCGATTTTCACGTCACGCGGGTTCGCGCCATCTGCGATTTGCTGTTTGAAGGCGTCGATTTCTTCAATCGGCTTAAAGCTTAGTAAGTCGTAGTAGCGCCACATCAGATCGTCAGAAATTGACATGATCTTACCGAACATTTCCGTTGGCGTGTCAGTGATACCAATGTAGTTACCCAGAGATTTAGACATCTTTTGCACACCGTCTAAACCTTCAAGTAATGGCATCATCAATACCGTTTGTGGGCGCTGGCCTTCCACTTTTTGTAGTTCACGCCCCATTAATAGGTTGAACTTTTGATCGGTACCACCAAGCTCTACGTCAGCTTCAAGGGCCACAGAATCCCAACCTTGAACCAGTGGGTACATAAATTCGTGAATGGCAATTGCTTGGCCGCCTGCATAGCGCTTTTTGAAGTCGTCGCGCTCCATCATACGCGCTACAGTTTGGCGTGAAGCCAGTTTTAGCATGCCCGCAGCACCTAATTTTTCCATCCACGTTGAGTTAAATTCAACGCGCGTTTTGGCCGGGTCAAGAATTTTGAACACTTGCTCTTTGTAGGTTTCCGCATTGGCCAACACATCTTCTTGCGTTAACGGCTTACGCGTGACGTTTTTACCCGTTGGATCGCCGATCATACCGGTGAAGTCACCAATCAGGAAAATAACTTCATGGCCAAGCTGTTGGAACTGACGCAATTTGTTGATCAATACCGTATGACCTAAGTGCAGATCTGGAGCCGTTGGATCAAAGCCAGCCTTAATCTTTAATGGTTTACCTTGCTTGAGCTTTTCTAATAGCTCATCTTCTAGCAAAATTTCTTCGGCACCGCGTTTAATTTCCGCAAACGCTTGGCTGACATCGGTCATGTAACTCGCTCCACATCGGTCAAATATTTCATCAATAAGTCGCCGATTCTACTGTAAATTAAGGGCTGGATAAAACCCTGTTACTGTTTAACCTACATTTTTTTGTTATAGTGACCCCACTGTTTTCACCTCGGATTGATGACTTGAGTAGTAGCCAATTGAAAAATATAAAAAATTTATATTTATCTCTGCCTAAGCAGCACAAGGTAGTGATCAGCGTTGTATCTTCCCTGCTGGTCCTGTCGTTACTGCTTCCGTCGGAAAAAGCCACCGCCAGTAAACAAGCATCCGCATTGGAAGTGGGTAAGCGCTATCAAGTCACTGCTCAAGGTGTGACTCAAGTTGCGAAAAGCGAGCCAGTTGCCCAATTAACTCGTGACGAAAACCTCGCAACCCACAGCGAAAACAGCGTAAAAAATCAACAAAACAGTGATGTAGACACACTTGCTAACAATTTAGTCGAGCCTGTTGAAGCAGCTGAAAACTCAAAACAAGCCCAAGTAGTAGCGCCAGTGCTTAATTGGCAATCAGCAACCGTTAAAAAAGGCGACTCGTTAGCCAAAATATTCAAACGTGCAGGCTTGAGCGCCCGCACTACTTACGAAGTAGACAAAGCCGCCAAACAGTTAAAGAAAATTAATGTTGGCGATACCTTGCGCATTGGCAAAGACGATCAGGGCGAGCTTGTGTCATTGGCTTATCCGCTGTCGCGCATCAAAACCTTATATGTCGATTTAGTTGACGGCAAATATCAAACCCACACAGAAGAAAAAGCCGTTGAAGTGCGTGAAACCTTCGCACACGGTATTATCAACTCCAGTTTTTGGAATGCTGGCATCAGCGCGGGTCTTGACGATAACCAAATTATCTCGCTTGCCAATATTTTCGGCTGGGATATCGACTTTGCGCTAGATATTCGCAAAGGTGATAGCTTCCACGTGGTGTATGAAAACCGCTATGTCGATGGCGAGTACATCGGCCCAGGCAAAATACTCGCGGCAGAGTTTGTCAACCAAGACGAAGAATTCAAAGCCATTCGCTTTACCGATGACGAATACTACACACCAGCAGGAAAAAGCATGCGCAAAGCGTTTTTACGCGCGCCAGTGAACTTCCGCTATATTAGCTCGAACTTTAAACCTCGTCGTTTTCATCCCATTCAAAAACGTTGGAAAGCCCATAACGGCGTCGATTATCGCGCTTCAACTGGCACTCCGGTAGTGGCTGCTGGCAACGGCAAAGTTACGCATTCGACGTACAACAAGTACAACGGTAATTACGTGTTTATTCAGCACGGCGATGGCATTGTCACTAAATACTTGCACTTTTCTAAACGCGCGGTGAAAAAAGGCCAGCGCGTTAAGCAAGGGGAAGTCATTGGTTATGTTGGCTCAACCGGGATGTCTCAAGCACCGCACTTGCACTATGAGTTCTTAGTTAACGGTACGCACCGCAACCCACGCACGGTGAAATTACCGGATGCTAAACCTATCGCGAAAAAGTACAAGCAAGCCTTTGCTGCTGTCGCCGAAAAGCGTATTCAAGAGCTAAACGGTTCAAAACAAGCGCTACTGGCAATGCAAGGTAATCGCCAGAACAATGGCTAACAACAGGTTTTCATGGCGACGTACTACATTGGCTTAATGTCTGGCACTAGCGCCGACGGTATTGATGTTGCGCTAGTCACTTTCAATGACGACAAAAGCGGTAAAGAAACGAGACCAAGATTAGTCGCCAGCCATTACCAAGCATACGACGAGCAAATTAAGGCGCAAATCACCTCACTTTATTGTTCGGGTAGCGACGAAATTGAACGCGCTAACCGACTGGACAAAGCACTAGCCCAGCGCTTTGCCCAAGCCGTTGAGGAATTATTGCGTGTAGCCGATATTAGCGCTGATGATGTGATTGCCATTGGTAATCACGGCCAGACAATTCGTCACCGCCCTTCATTGCCCAATCAAGCAGAAGCTTTTCCGTTTACCTTACAAATAGGCTGCAGCCAAACACTTGCGTGTTTAACAGGCATTCCTGTTGTCGGCCAGTTTCGAGTGAAAGACATTGCCTTAGGTGGGCAAGGTGCGCCGCTGGTTCCACCGTTTCATCAATTTGTGCTGGCAAGCACACCAGCAGCGCAGCAAGCCAATGTCATCGTTAACATTGGTGGTATCGCCAACCTGACTTATTTACCAACGAAAAGCCAACACGTGCTTGGCTATGATACCGGCCCCGGTAACTGTTTACTGGACGACTGGTATCAGCACCACCACAACCAAGGGGGTTTTGATGAAAGCGGTGCATGGGCAGCATCAGGCCAATGTAATGACGAGCTGCTAACCGCACTGCTTAGCGATGCCTATTTTAGCCAACCTGCACCCAAAAGCACTGGCCGTGAGGTATTTAACCTAGCTTGGCTCACTCAACATTTAACGGGTCGCGAACTCAAGCCAGAGGACGTTCAGGCGACACTGCTTAGTTTTACCGCGAGAACCATTGCTGACGAAATTCAACAGCTAACGGCTACGTCACCTTGCCTCAACTCACATCAAAAAAATGCTGCTAAACTTCCTAATATTTGGTTATGTGGCGGTGGTCGACAGAACCCCCCCTTAAAGAAAGTACTAGCCGAACAACTGAACGCTACTGTCGCACCAATTGACGCATTGGGTATTGATGGCGACCAACTCGAAGCGATGGCGTTTGCTTGGCTTGCTTACGCGTTTACACAGCAATTGCCCAGTAACTTACCAGCGGTAACTGGCGCCAAAGCCAGAACCACGCTAGGCGTGCTTTTTACGCCATAACGCTTCGCACTATTCGCTTCATTCACTTCACCGCCGACAATTAATCTCACAGCAGTGATTCGACAAAAACTCGCGCATGAGAGCTAACTTCGATACTCAATGACGGTTTGTCTTGTAGTGGTCAACTAAAATTGACCAACACCTTATTAACGAAATATGTGATCTGGGAACTATTGTCAGAACGTTCAATCTAAGGATCTGCGGTATATCTCAACATTCTTTTAGGAGGAGCGATGGAGTTTAACGATATTCATATTGGCATGAAGTGCGGAAGTAAGAAAGGAAGTGGCACCGTAACATGGATAGACAGCTCTACACGTACCGTTTACATAGCTGACACTGAAAATAATAGCAGTATTGAAGTTAATTTTGAGGATCTTATTGAAGACCCTCAAGCACATAACAGGCAGGATATTTACTACTAATAAGGTAAACACGGTTAAAACAAAAAGCCCGTTGCCCATCAAAGTAACGGGCTTTTTGCGTTATGTTTTACACTGGGCGATTTCACCGTTAGCGTAACGCATTGACCCAGCTTTGAGCTATTCACCTGAGCTCTTCTTCCCCCACAGATAAAGCCTGCGAAAAAATAAAATCCTTTACGGCTAATACCTTAGCAAATTGCTCGGATTTATCACTTGATCACAAATTAAATAATAACTATTATCACTTACGTTTTTCATACATTCCCAGTGATTTTAAGAGGTACTGATGTACGTTTGTATATGCAAAGGCATTACAGATAAGCAAATCAAACAAATGGTTATCGAGCGTGGTGTGGGTTCAATTCGCGAACTTAAACAGCAACTTGATATTGCCTCCCAATGTGGTACCTGTGTAAAACTCACTCAACAAGTGATTGATAATACAATCGTTGATGAAAGCCTATTTAAAGATGTAGGCTAGCAAAAATATTTGCTATCAATAAGCTAATTGATAATCATTATTTTTAACAACTCATTGAGTTTGTTAGTTTTTTTGCTTTTCACGCTAACCTCACTATACTGATATTGCCCTATATATGTAACGGACAATATCATGAAATCGCATACCAACATTATCGCGATGTTAAACAAGGTATTAACGACCGAGCTCACCTCGATCAATCAGTACTTTTTACATGCGCGAATCTATAAAAACTGGGGCTTTAGTCAACTTAACGACAAGTGCTATAAAAAGTCGATTCTTGACATGAAGCAAGCAGACAAGCTTATTGAACGCATTCTCTTCCTCGAAGGCTTACCTAACCTGCAACAGTTGGGTCAATTAGCCATTGGCGAAGAAACACCGGAAATGCTCAGTTGTGATTACAAATTTGAAATTAGCCAGCGCGCAGTATTGCAAGAAGCCATTGCCTTGTGTGAAACAGAGCAAGACTTCGTCAGTCGCGACATGCTAACTGAAATTCTTGAAGGCGAAGAAGAGCATATCGATTGGATCGAAACCCAAGAATACCAAATCGAAAATATGGGATTAGAAAAATATCTACAAGCACAGCTTTAGGAGACAACAATGAAAGGTGATAAAGCAATAATCGACAGCTTAAATGACCTGCTTGCCTATGAGCTTGCAGCCATGGATCAATACTTCATTCATTCAAGAATGTACCACGACTGGGGCTTTCACAAGCTCTTTGAACGCATTGATCACGAGTTTGACGACGAAAAAGGTCATGCATCTCTACTGATTGAGCGAATTCTCTTTCTTGAAGGCACGCCTGACATGGTCAAGCGCGAAGGTTTAAAGATAGGCAAAGATGTGCCAGAAATGCTCGCCAGCGATCTGCGCGTTGAATACGCCGTTGATGAAAAGCTCAAAGAAGTAATCGCCCTATGCGAGAGCAAGCAAGACTATGTAAGCCGCGATATGCTGCAAACGCTCATTAACGATACGGAGTCAGATCACGCGTTCTGGCTAGAACAGCAACTTGGCCTGATTGATAAAATTGGATTAAGTAACTACTTACAATCGCAAATGTAAAGCTGCGAGAAGTTGAGAATCAAAAATGCCCGCTTGATACGCGGGCATTTTTATAGACAATTCGTTATGTCGAATTTGCTAGAACGGAATATCGTCGTCAAAATCGATAGTTGGTTCTTGTGGGTTTACCTTAGGCGCTGCTGGCTGTTGTGCTGGCTGCTGAGGTGCTTGGTTAAAACCACCTTGTGCTTGGCCTGGCTGCTGAGCAGGCGCTTGATTGAAACCGCCCTGCTGTTGAGGGGCTTGGTTAAAACCACCTTGCGGCTGACTTGGCTGCTGCGCTGGTGCTTGGTTAAAGCCACCTTGCTGCTGCGGAGCTTGGTTGAAACCACCCTGCTGTTGAGGGGCTTGGTTAAAGCCACCTTGCTGCGCTGCTGGCTTAAAACCGCCCTGCTGCTGAGGTGCTTGGTTGTAACCGCCTTGCTGCTGAAAACCACCTTGACCTTGGCCACGAGAATCTAACATTTGCATGTCGTTAACGATGATCTCTGTCGTGTATTGATCTTGGCCTTGTTGGTTTTGCCATTTACGCGTTTGTAGGCGACCTTCTAAGTAAACCTTTGAGCCTTTTTTCAGGTATTCACCAGCAATTTCAGCAAGGCGCTGATACATGACAATACGGTGCCACTCGGTTTTCTCTTTTTGTTCACCTGTTTGCTTGTCTTTCCAAGTTTCACTGGTTGCAACGGTAAAGTTAGCCACAGCGCCGCCGTTTGGCATAAAACGAACTTCTGGGTCTTGACCCAAATTACCTACAATAATTACTTTATTAATACCACGACTGGCCATGTATATTTCCTATTCAATATCTGACAGTAAGCAACACGTACTGACTATAAAACCATCGTTATTCGCTCACAGGCGCACGATAGAAAATTGATCATCTGAGCTGATCGATTCTACCACTGTGTGGCTCGATGCAACAGTAAAAGATCTTTATCTGATCTAAAAATCTTGCCCCCCAATAATGATCATTACTGCCAAGCCAGAGCTAGCTAGCGCCTGGTGAAGACTCGACTATATGCTCGGTTAATAGCAGACGAATATTTTCCGGAATAGCCGCTGATTTTTGCTGTTTAAAATCAAAGTGCACCATGACCGCCGTGCCACTGGCAACCCGCTGACCGTTTTGCCAAAGCTCTTGGTAAACATCAAATGAAGAGCCACCAATTCGGCTAATTGCGGTGCGCACTTCCATGGTCTCGCCATAATACATTTGCGCTTCAAATGAGACATCAATTTTGGCCAAAATAAGAGGCCAGTTTGCGGTATCTAAGGTTGGCGTAAACAGCCTAAATACAGGCGTTCTCGCGCCTTCAAACCAAATGGGAACTTTTGTGTTGTTAATGTGACCAAGCGCGTCGGTGTCACTAAAATGCGGCGTAAAAGATTCCGTGAACATTGTCATCTCATGGTTATTGCAAAACGCTTATATTAACCAAATTGAGACAATACGCTAGCAACGAGCAAAAACTTCAAGCCAACTTTGCTATCAGTAAATAAAAAAAGGAATAACACGCACCAATTAAATATCTCTATAATCAAAGAAAATCGAACGAATTCCCCCGAACTGGCTGAAAAACACGATGATCAAGTTTGAAATTAACGGTAAATCCACAGCACTCGATGTTGATCCTAACGCCCCTTTACTTTGGGTGGTGCGCGAAGTCATTGGTCTAACTGGGAGTAAGTTTGGCTGCGGTATGGGCTTATGCGGTGCATGTACCATGCATTTAAATGGTGAGCCTGTGCGTACATGTGTACTGCCAGTGAGTGCAGCTAATGGTCAAAGGGTAACGACAATTGAAGGGATTGCTGATGGCGAATCACTGCACCCTGTGCAACAAGCTTGGGTCGATGAAAATGTACCACAATGTGGTTATTGCCAGTCAGGGCAAATCATGTCGGCGCTGGCGCTATTAGAGAAAAATACCAATCCGAGTGACAAGGATATTCAAGCCGCGATGGCAGGTAATATCTGTCGCTGCGGTACTTACCCAAGAATTGAAAAAGCCATCAAGCGAGTGATCAGCAACGGGCAACCTTTGCCGCAAAGCTCGCCCAAAGAGTCAGCTGTAAATACTAGTGCTGCAGTAACCCTAGCAAGCAATGCAACTAATGCAACCCAAGCAACTAATGTAACCACAGCTAGCAGTGGCGTCGAAATATTTGAGCCTGCTAAGCGAGAAGTGCCTAGCAAAGCTGATACAGGAGTAAAAGCTACAAGGGAGGCAGTGTAATGACTATTACTCGTCGTGGCTTTCTCAAATTAAGCACTAAGCTTGCCGCAGCATCCAGCGCCAGTTTAATTGTTCCCGTATCAGGTTGTGCGGCAAAACCACATGCCATTGCGCAAACAAGCAGCGCCAGTTATCAAGATGAAGGCTTTATTCAAATTCTCGCCACAGGTGAAGTACATTTTGTGTTGCCACGCGATGAAATGGGACAAGGTATTTACCACGGGTTAACCACATTAATTGCCGAAGAACTGGCACTTGCTCCTGAGCGCATTAACGTGCATTTTGCCCCGGTTGATAAAACCTACACCAATACTGGTTACAACATGCAAGGTACTTGGGGCAGCAGCAGTATTCGCGAGCATTACCTGCCGCTTCGTCAAGCCGCGGCAAATGCACGAGCAACAATACTTAAAGCTGCCAGTACTCAACTTAACACGCACCGAAATGCGCTAGCCCTTAACGATGGTTTTGTTGTTTTCCAAGACAACAAATACCCGATGGGTGATTTTATTCAAACTGCTGCGCAGCTATCTCCCGTTGATGATGCGCCACTTAAAGCCGCTAATGAATTCCAGCACATTGGTAAACACAGCAAACGAATCGACATTACAGCCAAAGTCACGGGGCAAGCACACTATGGTATCGATTTGGGCGAAAATGTGCCTAATTTACATCGTGCAACCGTCATCCATGGGCCAAGCATAGATGCAACCCTTGTTGATTTTGATGCCAGCAAAGCGCTTGCGCTAGAGGGGGTTACCGATGTTGTCGCGGTGCCTACAGGTCTCGCCATTGTTGCTAAACACTACTGGCAAGTGCAGCAAGCGATCCCTTTGATAGAGATCAACTGGTCACAAGGGGGGTTAGCGACATTCAATAGCAGTGAGTTACCGCAACACCTAACGCAAAAGCTATCGCAAGAATCCGGTATTAAAGCATTTAAACAAGGTGATGGTGCAGATGCCCTAAACGACGAAACATACCAAGCATTGAATCATCACAGCGCCACTTATTTCGCACCTTATCTTGCCCATATGACCATGGAGCCAATGAACTGCATTGTGCATATCAATAATGAGCAATGTGATATTTGGGTTGGGACGCAAGCGCCGGAGTTTGCTCGCAATGGTGTCGCGGATCTGCTGGATCTTGATCGCGACAAAGTTACCTTGCATAACCAATTTATGGGGGGCGGTTTTGGCCGACGTGTTGGCGTAGATTATATTTTGGAAGCTGCTCACATTGCCCGTCAAACCAATAAACCGATTCAACTTATTTGGTCGCGCACCGAAGACTTGCACAATGACTATTATCGACCGCCAGCACTTATTCAGTATCAAGCCAAAGTTGATGACCACGGCTACTTAAAAGTCCTCAGTGGCCGACGAGCTGGGCCTAATATTTTCCCCTATGTGTTGCCCGAAGCTTTACCTGCGGTGCTGCCGGCATTTGTCCCTTCGGGTGTTTCCGCTTGGCTGGCAAAACGCGGCGGCGATGTGATCAACAACTGGAAGAATGAAACCTCCAGCGTTGAAGGGCTATTTGAAGACTACTTGCCTGAGCATTGTGAAATTCGCAACGTCACTTACGATCCTGGCATTCGCACGGGCTACTGGCGCGGTGTAGGCCATTCACTTAGTGGATTTTTTAAAGAAACCTTTATTGATGAGCTCGCCTATCAAGCCGATCATGACCCTGTCGAGTTTCGCTTGAAAAACTTAAAAGATGAGGGGCTAAAGCACGTGCTCAGCATGGCTGCACAGCATGCTAATTGGCCATCTAAATCAGCATCAACTAGCCCAGAGTCAACTAGCATTAGCAAGCGCGCGCTAGGTGTTGCCGTGCATCGTTCATTAAAAACCGCAGTGGCACAAATTGCTGACGTTTCAGTTGAGGCAGATAAGGTTATTGTTCACTCGGTTACCTGTGTTATTGATTGCGGCGTCGCGATCAACCCTGACGTTATCAAAGCGCAGATGGAAGGTAGCATTATTTTTGGTATGTCGGCGGCATTGAACAGCCAAGTAAAGATTGAGAATGGCCAAATAGCACAAACAAACTTCCACGATTATCCGATCATGCGTTATCCGCAAACACCGCAAATTAACGTTTATATTGTGCCGTCAACCAAGCCACCTACAGGCGTGGGTGAACCGGGTGTGCCCCCTATCGCAGCGGCTATTGGCAATGCAATTTATGCGGCCACTGGCAAGCGCCTTCGTTCATTGCCACTAACGCTTAACGAATCTGTATAAACAACTTCCCGATAAAAAAGCCCGTGAATCAACCGACTTTGATTCACGGGTTTGTCTTCTAGTTGCGCTATTCAACTAAACGCTAGGCAAAAACAACATTGCGCTCGCCATTGACAATAGCTTGTAGGATCGTTTTTACGTTGGATGCCTTCATCACTTTAGGGACAGCGTAAGACTGATTTGCCTCTGACAAGGCATCACACGCAATGGCATCAAAATCACTGTCTTTTAGGCCCTCGAGTGTTGCCGGAATTTGCACTGCTTCTGATAGCTCATCAATACGCTTGATAAAATCTGCCGCAAGCACTTTTTCATCTAACGATTTTGGCGGTGTGGCTAAAGCACGCTCTAGTTCGGCAAAGCGCGATTGACAAACACTTTGATTGTAACGCAGTACTTTCGGCAATATCACCGCATTAGCTAGGCCATGCGGAGTATTGTAATGCGCGCTAATTTGATGAGAAATAGCGTGTACATAGCCAAGGCCGGTTTTACTAAAGGCATAACCCGCTAAAAATGACCCCAGTGCCACCATTTCTCTGGCGTGTAAATCGCTGCCATCCTGGTAAGCAATAGGTAAATACTTCACCAATAAACGAATAGCAGAAACGGCGTCACGCTCCGCATCACTAAATTTTACGGTTGAGGTATAAGCCTCAATTGCATGCGTTAGTGCATCCATGCCAGTTGTTGACGTCATTTCGGGTGGCAAGCTGGCAATAAGCTCAGGGTCTAACGCTGCCGCCACTGGCACATATTCAGGGTCAATAAAGAACTGCTTTTTATGGGTGCTGGTATCCGAGATTACCGCAACCGAGGTGACCTCAGAGCCTGTGCCTGATGTACTCGGCACGGCATAGAAAGGTAACGGCGCATTTTTGACTTTCAGCATACCGATCAGCTTGCTCGACACCGCACCATTGGTTAACGCCGCGCTGACCACTTTAGCCGTATCAATCGCCGATCCACCACCGACAACCAACACGCTGTCACATTTATTGGCGATCGCTAAACTCAAGCAATCTTCAACAATTTTAAAGGTGGGATTTGCCGCAACACCATCAAATACTGACACTTCGCAGCCCGCTTTGGTGAAGCTTTCAATAGTGCCTTGTATGGCACCATTGGCATGAAGAAAACCATCAACAATGATTAGTGGTCGTTTGTGACCATTGACCACCATTAATTCCGTTAACTTAGCCGTTGCTCCTTGCCCTTGAAATAGCGTTGGTTTTTTCGTTGGGAAAAATGTCGAAAGACACTTAATCGCATATTTATTAATCGTTGAACGCACACCTATTCTCCATTGTCTCAGTCGGTATTAAAAATAATAACAACTCTGTGTTGATGCCTTATAAAGCAAAGCTTGATGTACTCGCCAACTCACCTAATTTTCCTTTACAAATCATATATTTTCTTTATCACTATCGTGAAAGATTACGCATTTTATAACCTTGATGCTTGCACTAGTTGGTTCTCTACACGCTTTTGGTATGAACCAGACATTAGCACGTTAAGTGCTAACCTTCGCAATTTGAGTAATTACTCAGTTTTTCTATATAAACCTGTGCACAAAAAAAACGCAAGCGATATTTATTAACCCCTATCAAAAAATGGAATAGCTATTTCTTATATAAACAAGTAATACTTAAACTGTGCCAATGACTTGCTCAGTTTTAAGAGCTAAAACTCGCGTTAAAAAAACTTTTCTGAGTACCGTTTGGCACAACAAGGAACGACAAAAAAGTAACAACAAGAAAAAATAGCAACAGGAGTAATATTTAATGTCATCAACAGCAGAAAAAGTCGCGCTGATTGTCGGGGCTGGCGACTATATTGGTAGCGCGATTGCTAAACGCTTCGCCCAAGAAGGTTATCTCGTTTGTTTAGGGCGCAGAAAAGCAGAAAAACTTGCGCCACTCGTCGATGAAATAAGCAAACTCGGGGGCAAAGCAAAAGCCTTCGCTTTAGATGCTCGCGACGAAGCTAATGTGGAACAAGTATTTGCTGAGATTGAAAATACCGTGGGCGAAATCGACGTGATGATCTTTAACGTGGGTGCCAATGTTCAGTTCCCAATTCTAGAAACCACGTCACGGGTATTCCATAAAGTTTGGGAAATGGCCTGTTTTGCGGGATTTTTAAATGGGCGCGAGGCAGCAAAATATATGGTGCCAAGAAAACGTGGCTCCATCTTTTTCACGGGCGCAACTGCCAGTGTTAAAGGCAATGCCGGATTTGGTGCATTTTCAAGTGCCAAGGCAGGTCTGCGCTCACTCGCACAAGCCATGGCGCGTGAATTGGGCCCTCAAAATATTCACGTTGCTCACTTGGTCATTGATGCTGGTGTAGATACCGAATGGGTACATCAGTTGATGAAAGAGCGCGGTATTGACGAGAGTTCACTGCCAGAAGACGGTTTAATGAAGCCCGAATCAGTCGCACAAGCATACTGGCAGCTGCATCAGCAATCTCGCGATGCATGGACCTTCGAGCTTGATATCCGTCCATATGCAGAAAAATGGTAAGCAAGGAGCAACTAATGACCACGAACGTCGAATTTCACTTTGATTTTGGTAGCCCTAACGCCTACTTAGCCCACCTGCTAGTGCAAGAATTAGCACAGAAAAAAGCCGTTACGTTTGATTATACACCGGTACTACTTGGTGGTATTTTCAAAGCGACTGGCAATACCTCGCCGTTTCTGGCGAATCAAAAAATAAAGAACAAGTTTGCCTATATGCAGGCGGAGTTACGCCGATTCTTAACACGTTACCAGCTAGCCGATAAGTTTAAACTCAACCCGCATTTTCCAGTTAATACCTTGATGATAATGCGCGGTGCAATCGCAGCCCAAAGCCTTGGCGAGGAAGTGTTTCAAAAGTACGTTAATACCATGTTCGATGGTATGTGGCGACAAGGCTTAAAGATGGACGATGCGCAAGTATTGGTAGAAGTGTTATCTGCCGCCGACTTGCCCGCTGATGAGATTATGACGCTGTGCCAAAGTGATGAAATCAAACAAAAGCTGGCAGCAAACACGCAATATTCAGTGGATAAAGGCAGCTTTGGCGCGCCGAGTTTTTACATCGAAGACGAATTGTTCTTTGGTAAAGAAACGGTAGCGGAAATAGCCGAGCGCTTATCGTGATTATTAAGCAAGTTACCCGCGAAACCGACTAATTACGCGCTTGGTGCGGCTGACTTTCTAGTTTACGAGTATAATCAAATCACTAGCGTGACAATATTGGTTCAGCACAGTAATCACGTACCAACATTGATTAAATTTTACCTTAACTAAGAAGGAAGTCAGCCACTGATGAGCAGTCTGTTATTTTATTTACTCAGTATTTACCTGCTAGCCTGCGTTATTATTCTGGCCTTGTGTTTTCGCTCCGTCTACGCACATCAGCGATTAGGCATCAGTTACCCGAAATTAACACTGCAAGGTTTTTGGCGTATTCATCTCGAAGCAATGACCAGCTCCGCCAAACTCGTGTGGTGGGCATTAACTAAACACGACAAAAAAGACCCGATTAAAATCAGCAAAAACCACCGCCCTTATATTTTGTGTGTGCATGGTTTTTATATGAATGGCAGCTGTTTTTATGGCTTGCGCAAAACGCTGTCGGCACAAGGCTTTGATTCTTGGGGCATAGACATGGGCAAGCCTTATATTGCGCCACAAGTGTATGTCGAACGTTATGCACAAGCCATTCAAGAGATCATTCGTATCGATCCCGAGCGCAAAATAGTTGTCGTCGCCCATTCCATGGGCGGCTTGATCACCCGTTTAGTGCTGCAACGCCACCCTGAACTTGCACCTCACATTGGGCTAGTGATCACCTTAGGTAGCCCACATCTAGGCACGGCCAGTGTGACCCGTTTTGCTCTTACGTGGACGAGAAAAATGTTCTATAGCAAAGGGAATTTCATTACGAATTTACCGAGCTTTGAGGAGCTGATTCCCAGTACTAAAGTTATCACGATCGCCTCAAAACAAGACTTAATCGTTTACCCATATACCTTCAGTCATTTACCCGGCACTCAAGCTATTGATTTAGAGTGGATTAGTCACGGTGGCTTGCTCACAAAACAAGATTGCCAAGCGATGGTGGTAGATTTGCTCGACCAAGAAGCGGACACTATTGGTGACCGATTCTAACTGACAAGCGCTAATCAACAAGTAAGCTATGCTGTCGGTTTTTGATTAGCATTGTTCGACTGATAATTGCTAGCAAGTAGCAACAAAAAGCATAAAAAAAAGCTAGAAGACATACTAATGTATCTGTCTTCTAGCTTTTATCGTTTCAATAGCACTCGATTTTGAATCGACTAGTGCTTTAACTTATTTTTAAAATGCAGGTTTAAGGTGCCGATTAAAATGCTAATTAAAACGAATAGTTAACTTGTGCACTCAGGATAGTTGCATTTGAGCTTTGCGTAGCATTCAGCGTAGAGCTGATCGGGCCAACGGCACGAGACTCAGAAAGGCTCACTTCACGACCATAAACTTTTAATAAAGAGAAGTCGATCGTTGTTGACTCATCCATAGTGTAGGTTGCACCAGCACTGAACCATTGACGATCCGTATCTGGAATGTTTAGTGTGCGATGTTCAGTGACTGCGGCACCTTCATCGTACGCGTAACCGGCACGAACTGTCCATGCGTCAGATAATTCGTAAGTTGCACCTAAGCTTAGCTTCCAGTTATTTTCAAAGTGCTCTTCTGCAATAGGGAAAATAGTACCGTCTGCTAAATCCGCTTCTAGTACATCAAAGCTGCTCCAACCAAACCAGTTAGCGCTTGCTTGAATTGATAACGCATCAGTAATTTGTTGGCTGATCGCAAGTTCAGCAACTGCAGGTAAATCCAGATCAACCGTACCTGACTGATTTGCACTTGCAATCACTTCTGATGATAAGTCACCTGAAACTGCTAACTTAGTTTCAGAGCGGTAGCTTAAACCAATGTTAGTTGAGCTTGTTGGCTTCCAAAGTACACCAAGATTCCAGCTATAACCCCAATCATCACCTTCCATTTGTGCAATTTGAGCACCTGCAGGTACTAAACCGCCAACGGCATCAGAAATAACGTTAGAAACAGCAGAGCCTAATTCAGCTTCAACAAAGCTTGCCGTAACACCTAAGCCCAAGCTTAACTCGTCTGACACTTGATAAGCGATAGTTGGGTTGATGCCTAAGCTAGTGATTTCAGCTCTGTCACCGAAGTGTAACGCGTTAAAGTCTGAATCAAAGTCAGTTGATAAACCGAAGTTAGCAAATACGCCAATACCCGCAGACCATTTGTCATTTAGCGGCTGTACGTAGAAAAATGCAGGAATAACTGCGCTTGGACTAACGTCGTCATGTGATGCGTCATGAGTCACTGTGCCAGCGGGAGTGCCGACAGTTACCGTGCCGTCAATATCAATACCTGGATCAATGTAGCTGGCAAAAGCACTGAGTTGAGCCTTGTCGAATTCAGTAATTGCGGCAGCGTTTGAGTATAACACTGTCGCGTTTTCAGCAAGTGCTGCTTGACCAGCAAACGCACGGCCTAAGCCGTTAGCACTGTGCTCGTGCAGATAGAAACCCGCTGCTGTTGCAGAAGTAGATAATAAAACGGCTCCAACTTGTAAGCCCGCTGCAATAAGATTTAATTTAAAAGATTTGGTTTTCATTTATTTAATAATAACTCTTTCGTGTTTTCTAATGGTTACATCAACCTGATGGCGGCAACCTCGTTGAAAAGCAAAGTACTCGTTAGAGTCGCAAACAGTCCATTCACACGCTAGATAACCAGCGGCTCACTTTGCTTAACGATGGATTTAGCGAAATGTTTGAAAAGAAGAGGTATGTGTACTGCAAGCCAGAAAAATCCGGCTTTCACTGAGAGAAAAAGTATGCGATACAACTAAAAAACTTCAACATACGACGCCAAAAAGCGGAGCATTCTACCCCAGCTGCACTGAGTAATGAAGCCATACCAGTTGAGCATTGGGTAAATGCTGATAAAGATGGCGAAGAAAACATCGATTCTCGCCATAAATTCCACGCGGGGATGCTATGCGAAATTTATGAATCTGAACAATAAATTTATTTCACAACAGCTATAAAAGATTTTGATAAGGAAAGGCGTCAACAACGAACAATCGCCTAAACATTGCTATGCTAGCGCAGTAGACCTGCAGGGCTTTAGCCAAGCTGAATTTACTTGACTAAGCGTTTGATTCGATATGATTAATTATCTTCGCCACCCTCAGCGAGCATATATTGCGAGAATAATTCGACCACTTCTTTAACCACAGGGATCAATAAATTTTCTGGTTTTAATAGGCAGCGGCATTGCCAAAAAACTTCCGTTTGAAAATCGAGTTTTACTAATTCGCCGCTGGCAAACTCTTTATGGAATAGGGTCTCTGGACCAGCCGTCACATAATCAGAATTGGCGACGATCGTTTTAGCCATATTGTAATTATCGCAAATGATCACGGGATCCAGTGGTCGTCCGCGCAGTAATTCCGTCACTTGGCTACCTAGGCTTTTCGGGATATTGGGCGTGATGGATTTGTATTTCATCAGCACCTCAAGGCTGACATTTTTCTCTTTCGCGAGTTCGTGATCTTTGCGCACAGCGGCGACTAACTTGTCGTAATTCATGAACGGCGTAATAAATTCACTCGGTACATCGTTCCCTGCAAATGGCCCAATCGCGATATCAATTTGGCTTTTCTTTAGCGCATCAAGTAAACCTTCTGACGACATAGTGACCACAGAAATTTTAAATTTGTAATCTTGCTCGGCAAAATCTAATAACGCTTTAGGTAAAATATCTTGCTCAATAATAGGCCCAACACCAACGCGCACGGTGCCGCCAACTAAATTAGCCATTAACTCCAGCTGGCGCTCGATAATATCGAGCTGACTTTTTAACTCATCGCCCTTTCTTAACAGCAAGCGAGCAGTTTCTGTTGGGATCATGCCGGCGCTATCGCGGAAGAACAATTCCATATTAATTTTCTGCTCTAGACGACTAACTTTTTTGCTTAAAGTGGGTTGTGAAACGCTCAATAATTCAGCTGCTTTATTGATACTACCAACCTCACTGATCACCTTGATCATGTGGATATCTGAAATATCGATCACATCAAATGCCTGTTGTATATAATTTTTTATGCCCGCTAGCATAGTATGTGGCTAATAGAATGTATAGGAATAACGTATATAACGAGGCGCTATAGCAAGTAATGTTTGCGCTACATCAATGGCGAGTTATAAACAGATAAGCGCTGATGAACGGTGGGAATTCTAAGTAAATGATAAAAATTCAGGGGTCTAAAAATAGCAATGGGCAAAGGATTTGTCATCCTTTGCCCACCTTCTGACTGCTTGCTTTAAAGGTTTAGTAGGCGCTTTATTCCTACTAAGCGCGAACGCGCTTAACGGTTTGACCGCGTTTCCAGAAGTTAAATAGTACCGCGATCACTGACCAAATACCTCGCACTTTGGTCTTTGGACTTTTGCCATCACCCATACGGCGAATGTTGTCGGTGTACCAGCTAATTTCCATGATCGCCATTTGATCAATTTTCTTGATACCCGTGGTGATTGGCTGAACCGTTGAGACAAAACCTTGACCGTTAAGGACTTTATTCGCTAAATCAGGGTCAACAGCTAGTGGGCGTGCAATACCGACCACGTCAACCGCGCCTGAATTAACCGCTTCTTCCATAGCTGCTTGGCTTCTGAAACCGCCGGTTACCATGATTGGTGCAGAAACGTTTTCTTTTAATTGCTCAGCAAACTCTAAGAAGTAAGCTTCACGCTTTTTCGTGCTCTCTTTCAGGTTACCTTTGCGGTTTACTGGGTTCTCCCAGCTACCACCTGAAATTTCAATCATATCGATACCAAGCTCATCTAAGCATTTACAGACTTCAATTGACTCTTCTTGCGTGAAACCACCTTTTTGGAAGTCTGAAGAGTTTAGTTTGATACCAACAGCAAAGTTTTTACCTAGCTTAGCGCGAATGGCTTTGTACACTTCAGTCACGAAACGCATTCTGTTTTCTAAGCTACCGCCCCATTTATCTTCACGTTTGTTGTGATTTGGTGACAAGAATTGGCTAATCAGGTAACCGTGTGCACCGTGCAATTGAACACCGTCAAAGCCCGCTTTTTCTAAAATGCTCGCGGTGTTAGCAAAACGCTCGATAATATCTAAAATTTCTTCTTCAGTTAGCTCACGCGGTGGGAAGAACATATCGCTTGCTAGTGGTACAGCAGATGGTGCTACCGGGTGACCGTTTAAGAATTTAGGGGATTGCTTACCCGGGTGGTTTAGCTGCGCCCAAATTTGGCCACCTTTTGACTTTGCACCACGAGCCCAAAGCTCTAGTAAATGCATGTCGCGCTCATCTTCAACAGCAACGGCTAATGGTTCGTTAGCGTGGCGCTTATCGACCATTACGTTACCCGTCACTAATAGACCTGAACCACCTTCTGCCCAAGTACGGTATAAGACTTCAAACTGTCTTACTACTCGGCCATCGCCAGTTGCCATGGCTTCATTCATTGCAGACTTACAAATTCGGTTTTTAAGAACAGAACCTGAACGTAGTTTAAGCTCTTCTGATAGTGGAGTGTTTGACATCTTAAATCCATCTTACCTTGGGGTTTAACGTGCCACGATAGTACTTAATAAAAATTACGCAAGGTAATGAACTTATTTTTGCTGCGTTATGAAAATTTTGAATGGCTAATTTTGACATTCTTTAGCGGGTCTTTTTTAGAGTTATTACTCTATGAAATATCCATATATCAAAAGCTTATATTCGATAAATTATTAAGGGTGAGTAAATTTTTTCACTGTTCGAAATTAAGTTTCCTTACCTATGATGTAATCAAACAGTAATTTAAACATTGATATGTTTTAGGTGGATTTGTAAATGAAAACGGTTCGAGTAATTTGCTCAATACAAGAAGGTTCACTTGGCTATAACAATATTAAGCAACTTGAAGCAGTGATCTCGAGTACTTATAAGGCCCACTTTGGTGCCGATTATCGCCTGGTATTTGCTTGGTTAGACTTGCCTTATCGTCAATCATACATAGCCGGTAAGCTGTCTTGTGCATCAACCGTGCAGTTACCCGTAGAAGATGGTATGCCAGCCGACAAACGTCATCCATTTATGAGTGAGATTTGTGCGAAGTGGCAACATATTACTGGCTGTAATAAGAATGAAATCATCCTAGTGTCGCCAGACATGTCAGCGTACGAACAAATGCACGAAGCCTTTGATGCCCGTGTTGATGAAAAGGTACGTAAGAAAACTAAGCTGAAAATGATGTTGCGCTTAATTGTTGGTTATTTCAAAAAGGGTTATCTGACCACTAGTACAGACCTTTAACCCATCTACAATTTTAATAGCAATACTAAATATTTGAGGGATAACACTATGCCACTTTATACCGTGTCAACGAAAAACCCGCTACCGGAAGCGACGAGAGAAAAGCTCGCCGTGTTAATTATGGATGTTCATTGTGGTATTACCGGTGCGCCAGAAACCTTTGTTAATGTCACATTTGCACACAACGCCACTTTGCAACCACGCGCGACGGTTAATGTCTTAGGTGCGGTGCGAAAAGGCCGAACGCCAGATATGAACAACACGCTTTCGGCAGATATGACACAGCGCATTGCTGCTTTACTTGAATTAACTCCTTATGAAATTGATCTTTCATTGCACGAAGTGCCCGCCCAATGGGTAATGGAAGGTGGTGAAATTCTGCCAGAGCCAGGTGAAGAAGCACTTTGTGAATGGCTGCAAAAAGAACACGCTTAGCCGTTTTTTTTAGACGGAACACAACATAATACCAAGATTTTCCAGCTTTGCTTTGTGGCAATGCTGCGATACTTTGTGCAATATTAGTACAGCTGGAAAACACAATTCTTAAACATTCGCGTTTGTACATTACTACTGGTACTGAGACAATTGGGTTTCATCGCGAATGTCGTTATCAGAAATTTCTGCTCATTAACCTGTTTTGATCAAAGTCAGGCAATATAGCGCAGCTATAATTTCTCTCATACAGTTTTATTTAAGAATAAATAGCCAACGGAATTAGGCAATTAACCCTTAATTACCGAGCTATTTAGCCATTAAAGTGTTGTAGGAGTAGAATGAAACGAGCGGTTTATCCCTTAATTCTTGCCGTAAGCTTATTTACGTCATATAGCCAAGCCAAGGCGCCCATCACATTTGCTGGCGTACTCGCTGAGAATATTCAGCAACACGACAAACAAGGTTATTTGGATAAGATCTATCAAGAGATTGCCAGACGAGCGAATGTAACGATAAATTATGACGTCATGCCGATGGCGAGAACCATGAGTTTATTCGATCATAAAAAAGTCGACTGTATACTGCCCGGCTCTTCTAATCGTTACTTTGATCGAACCAAACAACACGATATTGTGCGCTCTCAGGCAATATCTGCCCTACTGCTCTTCAAGTTTACCTTTGAGCGCAATCAAGCACTATTAGCTGCTCAAGACTTGGCTGACATTAATATTGGCTATGTGCGCAATATCAAAATGTTTAACGCACTCAATATGCCGCCATTTGATAACGCGACCCATATTGTTGCCAGTCATCACAGACATTTATTTGATATGCTTCACTTTGGGCGTACTGAGCTAATTGTCGGCTGGTATCCAGTCATCAATATGCTGGCAACAGCGCGTAATAGCGAACCCGTAAGCTTTGACGCAGAGCACGTATTATCCACCGATTATCTGGTCGTCTCATGCCATCGCAGTGACAAAACCCAAGCCTTTATCGCGACCATTGATAAAGCCATTAATAGCATGTGGCAAGACGGTACGATGGCTGCTATGCACCCTAACGATACTCGCCATTTAAAAGCATTGTTCCCACCGCCAGCAATGTAAATTGAGTTTATTAGCTGTTATTTAGGATGAGAAATTCAATAAAAAAGCGGCGTTACTTTTAGCAAGTAACGCCGCTTTTTGGCTCAATAAGGCCGACTAAATAATTGCGATGACTTAGCTATTTCGAAGCAACGGCACTTGCACCAGTAACGTTATTTTCCTCACCCCAATTTCTAAAGATAAAGATAAACGGCAAGGCGACAAAGTACATAGTGATTGAGTAAACAGCCGCTGGTAGCGCCAACTCTGTGATGGCTAAATCGGCATCGTTAATGGTCGCAGCGATGGCAATGGCTAACGGGCCATTTTGAATACTGGTTTCAATGCCTAAGGTCTTACTTTCTTTCTTGTTCAGCGCAAACAGACGGCTGACGATGATACCAATCACCATCATGATAAATGGCAAGAACAACAGACCGCCGCCAATCACCGCAAAGCTATCAACTAAACGATCAAACGAGTTAGCAATTGCCAAGACGACAATAATAACCCAGAGTACGATGGCAGTTTTCTCTAAGCCGCCTTGGATCGCATTGGCAATATTTTCCTTAAAGTGGCGAATCAACACGCCTAATAAAACCGGGATTGTGGTGATTAGAAAGGTCACAAACGCTAAATCAAACAGCGAGAAAGTCACCGACTCTTCACCTAAAAAGTGTTTCATTGACATGGCAACAAGCACTGGCACCGTCATAAATGCCAAGACACTGACCACGGCAGTTAGCGAAACCGACAAAGCAACGTCCGCTTTTGATAACTTGGAAATAATGTTACTTGTCACCCCGCCTGGGCAAAAGCTTAGTAACATTAAGCCCGCGGCAAACACTGGCGGAAAATCAAACAAGTACGCGGTACCAAACGCAAGTAAAGGCAAAAGCACCACTTGGCTAAGCATAGCGACAAAAAATACATAGGGTCGCTCAATAACACGCTTAAAGTCTTTAACTTCAAGACCAATGCCAAGCGAAAACATAATGATCCCTTGAGCTACAAGTAATGCAAAGGTAATTGCTGATTCCATAGTAATTTACTTCTTTTTATATTAATTAGTGATCAGCGCGTGCCGATGGGCTAAGCGCTATCTTTTTTGTTGAGTTTTTATCAGGAACATGGCTCATCGCCCATTCACTTAACGCCGTGATGCTAAGCGATGGATTAACACCAGGGTTTGCAGAAATCGCAGAGCCATCACACACATACATATTGTGGTAGCCAAACACTTCCGCTTTGTCATTGATAACGCCTTCATCTGCGCTTGCCGCCATCACCGAGCCACCGAGAATATGGGCTGTCGATGGTGTACCAAAAACCGCTTCGGTAATACCAGTACTGGATTTACCATCAACAATCTTTTCTATTTTTTCAGTGATCGCCGTTGATTCTTTGATATAACGCGATGGCGCTGGGCCTTGACCTAAGTTACTGGTGAGTCGCCCACCCAGGCCACGTTTTAATGACAAGGTACTGTCCAAATGTTGCATAAACAGCAAGATAATCGACTTTTTGCTCCAGTCTTTGGTAAACAAGACTTTCAAGTTTTCTTTCGGCTCAGTCACCATCAACTTAACGAAAGAGGCGGCACGGCTTAAAATCGTTCGGCCAACAACATTAGGGGCATGTAAGAACTTCACCACGCTTGATTGCGCGTTATAGTTTATCGGCTCTAAGTGACTGTGATCATCGGTATGTAATACTGAGCCAATTGACACCCCTTGGGCAAAGTTAATGTCTTCTTTGAACGAGGTTACTGTGCTTATCGTCTCGTTATTGGTGCGAATATCTTCGCCCACTTTGTCAGACAAGCCTGCCAGTGAGCCTTTTTCTTTCAATTTTAATAGCAGCGGTACAGTGCCCAGCACGCCACCAGAAAAAATCACGCCTTTGGCGCGTACCACATGGTTTTTCTTGAAACTATAAGGTTTTGAGCTTTTAAACGAGACAAAGTAGCCTTCGCTGCCATCTTTCTTACCCGCAGGGTAAATATCATGCACTTCTTGCTCGGCGACAATCTCAGCACCTAACTTTTGCGCGAGGTAAAGATAGTTTTTGTCGAGCGTGTTTTTGGCGTTAAAACGACAGCCAGTAAAGCAGCTTCCGCATTCGATACACCCTCTGCGCTCTGGCCCCTCGCCATCAAAATAAGGATCTTTGACGAAAGATCCATGATCTTTTTTGTCGGAAAAGAATATGGCAACACGCGATGGGTGAAACTCATCCTCTTTGCCTAAGTCTTCGGCAAGTTCTTTGATCACTAAATCAGCTTGCGTGAAGTTGGGGTTGTCTTGCGCACCCAACATACGCAGCGCTTCTTTGTAATAAGGTTTAAGGACTTCTTCCCAGTTTTGTAATTTTGCCCAAGAGCCGGTATTAAAAAACGCTTTTTTCGGCGTCGGTAATGTCGCGCCATAGGTATGAGAGCCACCACCTACACCCACACCGGAATAAACGGTGATATGCTTGAGCACGGTCATTTTCATAATGCCGCGCAAGCCTAACAGGGGCATCCACAGCCAGCGTTTTAAATCCCAAGCGCTATGGGCGTAAGTGCTATCTTTGTACCAGCGACCTTTTTCAATCACTAACACTTTGTAGCCTTTTTGACTCAACCTTAGTGCACTAACTGAGCCACCAAAGCCACTACCGACTATTACGTAATCGTAATCCGTCGCCTTTGTTGTATGCTTTTTCATGTATTGCTCCAGACTAACGAGTTAAGTGTTTAAATTTAAACCATAACATTTTAGTAAGTAATTTGTGGACAGGGTTGTTCCACGGTGGAGCAATAAATTTAATGCTGTCGAAGCGGCCTTTAGTCACCACAGTTTTGGCTTTACTGAAATTCACAAAGCCTTCTTTGCCGTGGTAATGACCCATACCTGACGGACCAATTCCACCAAATGGCGCATCGTCTGCCATAACATGACTCAGGGTGTCATTTAAACAAACGCCACCCGAGTGGGTGCGCGCAAGCATTTTCGCCGCGCGTTCTTTATCCCAATCAAAATAGTAAAGCGCGAGCGGGCGAGCGCGATCATTAACATAGGTAATCGCTTCTTCAATATCGTCGTATGCTTTGATCGGTAAAATTGGGCCGAAGATCTCTTCCTGCTCAACCAGCATCGATTCATTGGTATTGAGCACCAACGTCATTGGCATCTTACGGGTGTCTTCGAAGGTTTCGTCTTCTGGGTTAATCGTGATTAACTCAGCGCCTTTTTCTTTCGCGTCATCTAAATAAGACTTTAAACGCACGAGCTGACGGTCACTAATAATCGCGGTGTAATCATCGTTAGCGCGAATACTTGGGTAGGCCTTGCTCATTGCTTTGACAAAGGCTTGCGCAAAGGCATTCACTTTGTGTCTTGGAACAAAAATATAATCCGGTGATACACAAATTTGACCAGCATTCATCCCCTTACCAAACGCGATGCGTTGCGCCGCTTCTTCAATTGGGAATGAATCATGGATAATAGTCGGTGATTTACCACCTAATTCTAGTGTGACGGGGGTTAGATGCTCAGCCGCCGCGCGCATCACAATTTTTCCAACCGACGTTGCACCAGTGAATACCAGATGATCAAACGGCAGTTTAGTAAAGGCTGAACTGACATCCACTTCGCCAGTAAATACCGCAACTTGGTCTTTGCTAAATACTGACTCAAGCATACGTTGCACTAAGTCGGCAGTGCGCGGTGCAAATTCTGACATTTTAATCATCGCGCGGTTGCCGGCAGCGAGTGCTGAGACAAGTGGCGATAAACCAAGAAATACAGGGAAATTCCACGGAACGACAATACCCACGACACCGACTGGCTGGTAAAGCACTTCAACCTTAGCTGGCTGTAACGTTAATGGCGTTTTTCTTTTGCTTGGCTTCATCCAGCGCTTCACGCGCCCTTTGCTGTATTCAATCGCATCAAGTAAGGGAAAGATCTCAGCAAGTAAAGTTTCAGCCTCTGGTCGGTTGCTAAAGTCCATGCTAATGGCTGAAACAATTTCATCAGTGTGTTCCATTAACACCGACTTTAATTTATTCAGGTTATCAATGCGCTCTTGCGCACTGGGCATTGGCTGGTGAAGAAAAGACGCTTTTTGCGCCACTAACTGCGCTTCCAAATAACCAAACTCAGTGTTGGTATTCATGTTTTCAACAGTCCCCATAGTTCCCCCTGTTATAATTTTGTATTTAGCGGGCGCATTCTGTTTTAGTTTTTATTATTAAATACGCACTGATACCAATTGAAATAAATACTTAATCATTCAGCGAGAATTAAAAGGCTTAGAGGCAAGGCATTGATTGCAGAGAATGGTCGCTCCCCTTTTTCTACATGAGAAGCAAAATCAATAACGCAGCATATGAGCCTTTTAAACTCGCCCTTAGGGAGCGTGTCAGCATCGCGATAACTGCGCCAAATTTATTGGATGTAGAATAACTATATCGGCACAAATTTGGCTTGTTCTCCCACCGCTGACAGCGCTCTGAATTGGTCAATTATTTAATTCACTTGGTATTACCATAAAGTTGTACGCGTTTAGACTATTAAAAAGTGCATAGTGTGAATAATTATTTGATTGTCTAAGGGTTGTTAATATTTTGCATAGCATTGAACACAAGACTTGCATAAAAAAACACCAAGCTGCACTCTAAGCAATTAATAACTGACTCAAGATAAATAACAACTGACCCAGAAAACTGACTAATAATAAGCACAAAGAAGGAATTAACCATGGCGGTATACGCACTAAACCTGTTTGATTTAGCCGACAATGACGAATACCTAAAATATGCGAAGCGCTCGGCAGCGGAAGTTGAAAAGCACGGCGGTAAAGTACTAGCACTGGGCAAATATAACAGTGCACTCGTCGGCGATATAGAGCCTAGAACCGTGATGATTTTAGTGGAATGGGAGTCCAAAGATGCCTTTGATCATTATTGCAATGATCCTGAGTTAGCCGATCTGCACCCGCATCGCGAACAAGGCACTAAGAACTACGTTTGGCACTTGTTTGATAAGCTCGATGGTTTAAAGCCGCTGTTTTATCCACAAGCCTAATCTCAATTGAACTAACACCAATTGAATTAAGAAAGCCATAAAAAGCCCAACTGAATCCAGTCGGGCTTAACTCTGTGATCCATCGTTTAACGCTAGGCTAAAGCAACTCACGCCAAGCCACATATTGTCGCTTGGCGCACCGGGCTATATTAGTTACACGATGATTTGAAGGTGTATTCGCCTAGCTTCTTAACAAATGCAGCTTTCGCTTCACCATCACACTCACCTAGCTCGATACTTGCTAAAATACCGTGTTTCGGATCTTGCGCAACCGAAACACTTGCTTGAGTTTGCGGTAACATCTCACTTGCTAGTGCGGTAATACACTTGTCAATTTCTTGCATTTCCAGTTGAGGCTTAAATACTTTACCTACCGCCGTCACCGGTAATTGTTCTACGATGTGAATTGCTTTTGGAATCGCCGCACGCTCGGAAATTTCAGCAGCAGCAAAGCTCAGTAGCTCCTCTGGATCTAGGCTGCTTGGGTTTTCCACCTGGACATAACAAACAGGTACTTCACCCGCATGTAAATCAGGCTTACCAACAGCAGCAGCTAAGTTGATCGCAGGGTGTTTACACATTGCCTCTTCGATTAATTTCGGCTCAATATTGTGACCCGCGCGAACAATAAGTTCTTTCTTACGGCCTGTTAGCCAGAAGTAGCCTTCTTCATCTTGGCGCGCTAAATCACCGGTGTTTAACCAGCGATTGCCGTCTTCATCATAAAGCCATAAGCCTTTATTTTGGTGCTCAAGTTGGTAACCCAAAAATACGTTCGGGCCGCGAACAGCTAACACGCCAATTTCATCGGTATCGCAGTAACGCGTGATCTTGTCACCATCGATATTGACGGCTTTCATTTGCTGGTACGGTAAACGAAGACCAATGGAACCAACTTTTTGCTCACCATGGAATGGGTTTAAGCTGCTCACACAAGTGCCTTCCGTTAAGCCATAACCTTCCAGAATTTTAATACCTGTGGTTTCTTGGAAAGACTTGAAGGTTTCAACAGGCATAGGCGCTGCACCACAAATACCGAACTTGAGTGACGATAAATCTTTACCTTCAATTGGGAAGTTCATCAACGCGGAGTAAACTGTTGGTACGGCACTAAAAGTTGTGACTTTGTGATGTTCAACGATGTCCCAGAAATTAGGGATAACATTCGGCTCGCGGTAGCCTTGCGGCGTTGCAATGACCACAGTACCGCCAACGGTAAATGGTAATAAGCCAGTTACCAAAGCGCCATTAACGTGGAATAAAGGTAAGCCACCAAGTACCACCATTTCCTCGTTAAGCATTTGCGAGTTAGATTGCTGAACCGCTTTTACATTGCTTAATTCATTAACATGGGTACGACGCGCAATTTTAGGTAGCCCTGTAGTACCACCCGTACAGTAAAGCGATGAAATAGTTTCATCTGTGTATTCGCGCGTAAAGTTTAATGCTTCCCCATTTTGCTCAGCGATAGCTGCGGTAAAGTTATGGTAGGTTTTACCTGCTGGCAGACTAATTGCGCCGCGCATTTGCGCTTGCATTGCTTGTGCTGGCTCTGCCATTGGCCCCGTCACATGGTGTGCGATATCAATACCAATCACATGCTCAGTATGAACAAGCTCAGGTAATAGCTGTTCAAGCTTAGGCCACAATTCAATTTGGTGCATCGGGTTCATGGTAACCACAGCTTTCGCTTGCACTGAGTTAATTAAATCACCAATTTGCTTGGGCTCAAGCAGCGGGTTAATGGCCAAAATTTGGCATCTCGCTTCACCACCCCAAATCACATAATGCGCTTCTGGTGTATTCGGTAAAAAGAACGCAACGACGTCATTTTCAGTCAGACCAATTGAATCAAAGAAGTTGGCAGCTTGGGTAATTTTGCTGAGTAGCGTTTGGTAAGAAATATCGTGGGCGTTGTTGTAGGCATCACCCTGTAAAAAGAATGAAATGGCCGTTTTGTCAGGACGCTGAGCGGCGCTGTGTTTAATCGCGTCATAAGTGTTGTTAAATTCACTATGACTCGCCCCCGGATTTGCTTGCTCTAACGACTCGACATCATTTAGTGTCTTTATATTTATAATAGTCATTTCTATATTACTTCCTTAAGCGGTAAAAACTTATCACGAGCTTTCATAATTAGAAAAGGTAACACCGGACAGTAATTGAGGAGCCAGCCAGTAGTAAGTGAAAATACTTTGTAGGCGATACTAAAAATTCGAATAGGCGTTACTGTCCTTAGCCTGTAGCCGATCCTAACAGCTGTTCTATACTAGGGGGCGAACGTAGAAAAGGTCAACCACTTCTTCAACGTACCATTGAGCTAGTCTCCATATAGCTATCATTCACTGACTGACATGCCGACAAAACCAAAGCTTTTGATTTCAATGATAAAAGCATCCACAAGCGTACTGATTCGCGATAATCAGCCAACAAATATTAAAAAATCTCACAAATGATGAAGGTATGATAATCACGACTAAAGCCCATAACCCATGGCTAACAGGGTATTCAATAACAGACTGTATTAATATGTAACTACCCGTTCTAAAAAACATTAAAACAGTGTAATTTTTGTCCAACATACGGTAGGATGCGCGCTCGCGATAATTGAGTGCCCAAATCGTACTCTTTTTCATCAACATTAGACGTAATAGGTGTTTTGATTGAACTTGGTAAAATTAATTTTTGCTTTGCTGTTGTCCATTATGGTGTTGCCAACAACACAAGCTGCGTCTTGCCAATCAATCACGGTTAGTGCACATGAAAACTACCCGCCTTTTCACTGGTATCACGAAGGCCAGTTCTATGGCGTCACCATAGATATCACCAAACAACTGCTAGAGCGTTATAAACTAAATTATCAGGTCAGTTCACCAGTACCGTGGAAGCGCTTATTAGAAATGGCCAAACATGGCCATACTGATTTATTGTTAGGGTTAAAGGATACCCCTGCACGCCGTGAGTTTTTGAACTTTACCAGTGCGCCCGTGCTAAATAATCCCGTGGCAGTATTTGTTAAAAAAGGTGAAGAATTTTCATTTACCAGCTGGCGTAGCTTAATTGGTAAAGTGGGTAATATCAATTTGGGTGATAGCCATGGTGAAGAGTTCGATGACTTCGCTAAACAATACCTTAATATTCAGCAAGTCAAAGGCTTGGCGCAAAACTTTCAAATGGTATTGCGTGGCCGCGCAGACTATTTTGTTACTGGCTATTATCCGGGGATCTCTTACCTGTCCAACAGTGGTTTAAAGGATAAAATTGTCGCCATCACGCCTTTTGCCGTAGATGGCTATATTCATTTTGGTTTTGTGAAAGACTCGAACTGTGCGTCGATTATTGCGCGCTTTAACCAAGACCTGGCTGGATTGGCTAAAACCGAAACAATTGAGCAGCTATTTGAAAAGAACTTAAAGCTATGGCAGGCCCAGCTCAACGGTAGACACCAGAGACAACAGCTGTACTAAAGCATTGCACTAAGCTAGGTTAATACGTCGCAGACAAATTGAATAACAAATGTCAAAACGCGACACTTTTCACACCAAAAAGCCTTACTGAGTAAGGCTTTTTATCTATTTAGCTTAACGGCGTTATCGGTCAATCGATAAACTAGAAGTGAACAGTCACCCCTGCAAATACCCCGTCAAATTCAAGATCTGAGTACAGGTCGTCGAGATCATCAAGCTCTAACTTGACTGAACGATAACCGGCTTGCACGTTGACATCGATAGCAATGTTGTCCACCACGGCGTAATTCACGCCTAACTGATAGTCATACAAGGTATGATCATCAATCGATAAGAAGTTGCCATTGGCAAACAAACTTAGGCCTGTAAACATTAAACCGATTTCAGTCGATGCATACAGCATAGGTACAATTTCAGAGGTATTTATTGTACCTTCAATGGTATTGCTCACCGGGTTACCACTTGAATCGTTGCTGGTCACTTGCGAGCGCAAGGTGACATCGCCGTCAAAATCGCGCGCTGTTAAGCCAAAGTCAAAGCTAAACACCCCATTGTCGAACAATTCATAATAAAGCGTGTAGTCGATGTAACTGACGTCAAAACTAGCCGCGACTTGCGCACCAGAGGCAAAGTTTTGATCATCAAATTCTAGCGGCTCAGTGATTAGTGTTGAGCCTGTTGTATCGAGTGTTGTGCTGTCAATTCGCATATTAGGGATCAGTGGGATCGGGTGCTCAACCGCAATAAAGTAGCTACCTTGTTGCTCGTCACCTAAATTAAAATCTCGCTGCTGACCACTCTCACCAAAAATACCTTCGGCCGCGTTATCCCAAATTTGAGCGCCAATATAGAGGCCGACGACATCAGCATGCGCCGCAGTCGACATTAAGCTTGCTAATCCAGCGGCGACTAATGTTTTTTTCATGATTTACCCTTGACTCAATAATTCATTTAAATCGATTAACGCAGCGTTTGCGCGAGAAATATAGTTCGCCATCACTAGCGAGTGATTTGCTAAGAAGCCAAAACCATCACCGTTTAAAATCATCGGGCTCCAAACGCTTTGCTGGCTCGCTTCTAGTTCACGAATGATTTGCTGCAAGCTTACTTTGGCATTTTTCTTCTCAAGTACATCACTGAAATCAATTTCTATTGCTTTTAAGAAGTGCAGTAGTGCCCAACATGCACCACGCGCTTCGTAAAATTCATTGTCAATCTGCCACCAGCTGGTTTTAATGGCGATGTTGGGCGCAGAATATGTCGATTGTTGAGCGACGCTATCGCCAGCTAAATCAGTGTTCACCACTTCGCGGCCAACACTTGCACTTAGGCGCTGCGAATAGCTACCTAAACGTTTTTCTACCTCACTTAACCACGCGCGAAGGTTGTCGGCGCGCGCATAAAATTGAGCGCTTTGTGTTGCAGGGTCCGCCAGTGCAGAGCGGTAAGCGTATAGTTCGGCAATCGCTTTGCTGTATTCACTTTCAGCTGATGGCACTGCCCAGCTAGTGTGATCGATATTCAGTTGCGGCTGCGCATTTTTTAGGTGCTGATTTTCTAGCGATTGTGATTGTGAGCGGCTTAACTCTTGGCGCATAACAAGCGCCATATCACGCACCATTTCTAACACTCCAAACTCCCATGATGGAATGTTATCCAGAAATACCGACGGTGGCAGCACGTCATTGCTCAGGTAACCACCTGGCTTATCTAACAAAGTTTCAGTCACGTTAATTAATGCTGTTGTCGTGGTATAGCCAACGACAGGCGCAACATTTTCTGCACTCGCCGCTTGGGTCACACTCGCCTTAATATCAATGGTGTCTGGCTCAAAACTCCAATACACACCGATTAAATAGAACAGAAAAAAAACACCGGCAACACTTGCTAGTACAGTTTTTGTTGAAAAATTCACGCTATCTACCTTCCTTAATGATGATGTTTTGCTTGTTTTATACTTCTCACAGGCATAGTGACATCAATTTTCTGATTATCTTCAAATGCTAATGTCATTGTTACCTGTTGGCCTGCTTTTAGTGGCGCGGCTAAATCGAAGACCATCAAATGTAAGCCCATTGGCTGTAATACTGCCTGTTCACCAGCGCCGATAGTAATACCTGCTACCTGCCCCATCTTCATCATACCATCGTGCATGGTGTGCTCGTGGATCTCAATCGTTGGGCTAATACTACTTGTCGCCGCCACGAGTTTGATCGCTGCGCTACTTTGATTATTAATGGTCATGTATGCTGAAGTTACTGAATTTCCGGGAATAACTTCACGCACGTAAGCCTGGCTAATCTCAATGTCACTGGCTTGGACAAGGCTGGTAAATGCCGCGCTCAACAGCGATACAGCGATTAGTGCTTTACTGAAAAATCTCATCTTTGCTATACATCCTTTTCAAGAACGATTATTGTTGCTCCATCTTATTGTAACTAAGCTGCCCCTAAATGGATAACTTAATTCTTTCGAACATTTCAAATGGTGTGTTAACTATCACCTTGAATAATTTAGAGAAAAAAAACTCACTCACCACCGCTATCTATAACAGCTTAACTCAGCTATTTAGCGAAGCGAATAGTAATGACGACATTCGCTGTTTGTTATTGCAAGGCAACAATGAGTGTTTTTCCGCTGGTAATGATCTGGCCGACTTCCTTGCTTGCCCAGACGGTGAAGAACCAGCCGCTTACAATTTTGTCCGTGCATTAGCTGACTTTACCAAACCGATTGTGGTTGCTGTGGCTGGCCCTGCTATTGGTATTGGCTCTACGTTACTGCTGCATTCCGATATCGTTATCGCCACCGACAACGCTAAATTTGGTATGCCATTTAGTAAGCTAGGGCTTTGCCCAGAAGCGGGCTCTAGTTTGTTACTTACGCAACTAGTCGGTCATGCCAAAGCATTTGAATTAATGGTATTAGGCGATATTTTCGATGCCGATACGGCATTATCACTTAACTTAATTAACAAAAAAGTGGCGAAAGATGAGCTATTGCCTACAGCCCTTGCATATGCGGAGCGCATCGCCAGCTTACCTGCCGACGCCGTGATGAGTTCCCGTTTGCTGATGAAGCAAGCCAACGCTAACTTACTAGAAGATGCGCTACAACATGAATTTCCGACCTTTGCCCGCTTGATGCAAACTGACGACTGTAGAGCCATACTCAACAAGTTTTTAACGAAATAAAGCTTATCTACCCTATGCTCAGTGCGCGTATTTTTCTAACTGTGCACTGAGCGTTTATCATCACGCATTACCAACCAAATAATAAAGGCGACGACCAATACCGGCCAAAACACGCCAATGGCTGCTAACCCTAGCGCGCCAACCACTAATAACCCGACAAATAGTATCGAGCCAAACACCGTCAGCACAATGGCCATGGCAACAATCACCAATACCACTGCAGTTAAAGCGGCAAAACTAATGGCTTTTAGTGGCTCAATTAACTCATCCCCCATGTAAACATCCACATCAAACAGATCCAGTAAACTGGTGCCAAGTACATAAGTAAGAAACAAGGTAGCGACAATGGCTAACACGAGTGATTTGAAAAAAGACATGCTCCGCTCCTCGGGATATGCAATAAAGTGAAAGGTGAATTCTTCGCTGTTAACGTGGGGCATTCACCTCCTTGTGATTAAGTTTATACGCGTCTCAAATGTAAGCACTTAGGGTTCAGGTATTATGCTCTGGTTGGCAGCAACAAAGCGGCAACTAAGTAAGCAACACCGGTTGCCACAGGAAAAGTAATTAACGCCAGAATTACCGCAACGCGAATCCCCCAACGTGGCCAGTTGTAATAGCGGGCCAAGCCAGCACAAACACCTGATACTTTTTTGTGTAATACGTCTTTGGTTAACTGCTTTTTGGTTAAGTAACTCGCCTTATAACTCATAACAAACCTCATTTATTCATTAACTTGTGGCAATGGTATTGGCTACCGATATTGACCAAGGCTGCGCCGATGGCAAACGCGGCGACAGGCATTAGACAAATCGTTAAAAACATTGAATAAACGTCCATGTCGGTCTGCTCCTTATCTATCCGCTATGCGCCTAAGCGGCACTGCGCACTTTTTGCTTTAACGTAGCCAGCTCTTGGTCGATGTTTTCATCGCTTTCTAGTTCGCGGAACTGACTTTCCAAGTCTTGCTTTTGTGTCATGTCGTAAGCTTCAATTTCAGCTTCAACACGTTCAATCTTTTGTTGATAACGCTCAAAGCGGTTGATCGCTTCGTCAATATTGTATTGCTCAGACTTTTCACGCACTTTCAACCGAACTTCTGCCGATTCTTGGCGTAACAATAATGCCTCTTGGCGGCGTTTAGCTTCTGCCAGCTTTTGCTGTAAACGTTGACCATCTTCTTGAACGCTCGCTAAAAACTCACTTAACTTTGCTTCTTCTTCCGCTAAGTTTGTCAGCTGCTGTTGCAACTTGTGCTTTTCAGCTAAGGCACTTTTAGCCAAGTCGTCACGACCTTTACTAATTGCCAACTCTGCTTTTTCTTGCCAGCTTTGAGCGCTTCTTTCTAGCGATGCCACTTGGCGGCTCAAGCTTTTCTGTTCAGCGATGTGCTTGGCAGCGGTCGCGCGCACTTCAACGAGCGTTTCTTCCATTTCTTGAATGATCAAACGGATCATTTTTTCTGGTTGTTCTGCCTTATCTAACATGCTGTTGATATTGGCGTTAATAATGTCGGCAAATCGTGTAAACATTCCCATGAGATCATCTCCTACTCTTCTTCACTAGATTCAGCTTTTGGTTCATTTTCATTGTCACTATCATTGCCATCTGCAGTTGTTGCGACTTGTATTTCTGCGCTCGACCAACTAAACGTTTGCTCTACCGAAAACTGCGCAATGTTGTCTGCGATTGACTGTTGTAGTTGCTCACCTAAGTTGGCAACCACTTGCTTTCCTTGCGCTACGACGAACTGAGTGATTACTTGCTCAGTTGATGTTTCAGCCGCGTGAGCGGTTTGTGCAGTGGCAGCCACAATAGACATCGACATGACTGAACCAACTAAAATGTTTGTAAACTTGTTCATCTCACTTTCCTTTTTAAGCTAATTTAACCAGCAGTGATTGCTGCGTTTGTAAGAGTTATTACAAGTGATGTGCCAATCGTGAACAATATTTTAAACCATTGTTTTTAAAGGCTTTAAAAAGCAAACATTAAAAACCATCAAGACCAAGACATAATATGTCAAACGACAATTTAGTTTATTTAACCAACGATATGGCGAAAAAAACCAACTTAAAAATAGCGCTACAAAATGCATTTCGGTATGTGACCGCTCAACGAAAAAATTAAGCAACGTGAAACCCTCTAGGGCGGTTCAGTAATTAAACAAACGAAAAGCGAGTCAGTAAGGAATAGATGGACGGAAAAATGCAGAAACCAAAAGAAAGCGAAAGCTATTAGCAAGTAAGCGATAACACAAAGCGTTTTTCTTTATAAACAATACGTATAGACGACAGATATACAAAATACATAGCGATACTTATTAAGTACCGCTTTGTTCGTCTAGCTCTCGTTAAGCTGTCGTTACAGGCAGGTCAGTAAGCGCCCCCCACTCAGCCCAAGAGCCATCGTAAACGGTAGTTTCTTTATATCCCGCGATGTCGGCAGCCAAGGCGAGAATGCAGGCGGTAATGCCCGAGCCACAGGTCATGATCATCGGCAATTTATTAGGGTTCAGCTGCTCAAACTTTAACGCGAGTTGCTCACTGTCGAGTAAAAGACCATTTGCAATTAAGGAAGTAAAAGGGAGTGACTTGGCCTCGGGCATATGGCCTACACGCACGCCCACCCTAGGCTCTGGTGTTTGACCAAAAAACCTGGCCGTTGCTCTGGCATCCACAATAACATGTGATTTTTGCTCAATAGCCTGACCCACAAAGTGATGATCAACAAACATAGCGTCACAATAGCTAGCACCAAACGTGCCTCTGCTCGAGGGTTCACTGTGTTCGACACTTTCCACAGGTAAGTTGCGCTTGAGCCAATGAGGTAAACCGCCATCGAGCACACTCACGTGTTGATGTCCCATTGCCGTTAGCATCCACCACGCTCTGGCAGCAGAGAACAGCCCCAAATCGTCATACACGACAAGGTGTTCGTCACCAGTAATACCCAGTGATTGCGCTGCTTGCTCAAATGCTTTGGCGCCCAGCATGGTATGAGGAAACTGGGCGTGGTGATCGCAAAAATCATGCTCAATATCCATGCGCTTAGCACCGGGAATCACGGCCGATGGCCAGCACTTTTTGGGCTTACTTTGTGGCGCAACTGGCGCCATACTGGCATCAAAAATTAATAAGTTTTGTTGCGTTAAATTGGCATATAAAGCTTCTGCGCTGATCAAAGGCTGATGAGTAAACATGATTTGCTGAGCAATAAAGAGAACTTGCTTTCAAGCTAGCCTATCGCCAGCGCTATGTACAGTTGAACACAGAGAAAGTTTTACCGAGAAAGCTCGAAGTCAGTTGCTGGATAGCAAGTAGAAAAAGAGAAAAGAGAAAAGAGAAAAGAGAAAAGTTAGCTTAACACTATTGGAATAAAAGTAGAGCAAGGTTGCAAACTAACGGAGTAAACCAAGTGCTAAACAATGTTACCTTGCACTAGCTGATTTTTGATTCAGTCAACGGCTCAGCCAAGCCTGACCGAAACAAACTACGTTCGGTTAAGCCATTTTTTGACGAGTGATGTTCAAATAAACGCACAATCAATGATGTCATCAGTACAGCAACCGCTGGTGCCATCATTACGCCGAATAAAGCAGAGAAACTCAACATAGGCATATACCCCATTGTTACTCGGCAAACTTTGCAACGCTTGCTTGATCATCTTTAGCATTCACTTGCTCAGCCTTAGCGATCATCGTTTCATTTAGCTCAACCACAGGTAACTGCATTGCGCGTAGTGTAAATTGAATATCTTGATTGACTTGCTCGGCGACCATTTCGCTAACTTGAGCGTTTTGTTGCTTGATTAGCTCAGCTGCCACAGTTTCAGCATTATGCGTTTCACCGGCAAATGCGCTAGCACCAAAAAGTAGACCGATAGTAGCTAAGGTAGTGGTTAGTGTTTTCATGTTTGACTCCAATCTTTCCATTTGTTTAAGTAAAAGTGTTAACCAATGACTGCGTTATTAGTTAAGTTGCATTTACCTTTACAAAGGTTGTGCCAGACAATGAAAAAAATGTTATGTGATTGTTATATAAGAAAATTTAGTTTTAACTTTCGTTACAACATGAGGTGGACTTCTTAAACTTTACTCCATCACTTAGTGAAATCCACCAATTATTAGTATAAAAATTAGCTAATTTGCTCAATCGTATGTCGACTACTGAGCAACCGCTACGCAGTAACGACTACATCCTCATTCACCAGTTCAAATGCACGGCGTAATACATCGCCTGTTTCGCCCGCCAACATGGCATTTTCACTCAAGTAGCGACGGAACTGCTTTGCCCCCGGTAAACCATTGCACAAGCCCAACATATGGCGTGTGACATGCGATGCTTTGGCTTTATTTCCGCCCGCAACATGCTTATCAATGTAAGTGGCCATGTGGTCGATAACCTCTGCACGCGAAATCACAGATTTCTGCTCGCCATAAATCACTTGATCCGCCTGAGCCAGCAGGTAAGGGTTTTGATAAATTTCACGGCCGATCATCACACCATCAATATAGTTCAAATGTGCCAATGACTCTTCATAAGTTTTGATCCCACCGTTGATCGAGATCGCTAAATGGTTGAAGTCTTTTTTGATGCTGTAAACACGGCTGTAATCTAATGGTGGAATATCGCGGTTTTGCTTGGGGCTAAGACCAGATAGCCACGCCTTGCGAGCGTGAATAATAAAATGCTCACAACCTGCCGGTTCAATCGTCGCGATAAACTCTTGTAGAAACTCGTAACTATCTTGATCGTCAATACCAATGCGAGATTTCACGGTAATTGGAATATCGGCGGCATCTTTCATCTGCTTAACGCACTCAGCCACTAACGCAGGTTCCGCCATTAAACAGGCGCCAAAACGTCCATTTTGCACGCGATCAGACGGACAGCCAACATTGATATTGATCTCATCGTAGCCCAATGCTGCGGCACGCTTAGCACACTCTGCCATGGCCTGAGGATCACTGCCGCCCAATTGCAATACCACAGGATGCTCTTCTTCGTTGTAACCGAGGTAGTCCCCCTTGCCAAAGATAATCGCACCGGTAGTTACCATTTCGGTGTAAAGCACTGTATTGCTTGACATTAAACGGTAGAAATAACGACAGTGGCGATCTGTCCAATCGAGCATAGGTGCCACAGAGAGTTTATGAGAGGTCATGAAAAGAGAAACGCCTTTACAATAGAGAGTTAAATCACGCGTGCGAAGTGCCGCCACTAAACCGCCAATTATACGAGATTTGGCAGCGCTAAACAAAGCTGTTCAACTAGGTAGCTAAACGCTTGAGCATATCAAAATATCTTCAATCAGCCGCTGGTTTGTGCCGACAACTGGCTAAACTGCTCCTCAATCGCATTGATACAAACGCTGATACTGGCGGGTAAATAGTTGTCGTAAGTGTGGAGTGCGTAAACTCGATTGCTTGTCATGGAAAAGCTTGGAAATGCCTCGACCAAGAGTGGTTTGAGTTGGCAAAAATGAAAATCCGGTACTAAACCTATGCCAGCGCCTTGCTTGATTAAGGCCAAACAGGCATAGAATGAGTTAGCGCGGCACTGCGCGGTCGCTTGATAGCTGATTTGATTGCCTTCTGAATCATGCAGTTCATGGGTGATATGCTGAGGTTGCCAGGTATTGGCAATATAACTTGCCTGAGTTGCTTCTGTCTTCGCGAGTAGTCGCTGAGTGCCGCATAACACATCGCGAAATTCACCAATTCTGCGCTGCTTGATATTACTCACCGGTGATTCACCCACCCTGATCGCCAGATCAATATTATCTGTCATTAAATCAAGCTGGCTATCTGCACTAATCAGCTGAGGTTGTAATTGCGGATATTGGTGTACTAACTTGCCAATAGCAGGGGCAATTACCGCATCCATCAAGGCGTTGGGCGCGGTGATCGTCACCTTGCCTTTGGGCACATTAGTGGCGTCTTGTGCTTGTTGCCAAGCAAAATCACTAAGGCGATTGATTTCCTGACAAGATTGATAGAAGGCTCGCCCAGCACTCGTTAAGGTGTGTTTTCGTGTGCTGCGCTTAATCAATAAAACGCCTAATTCACTCTCCAACGCACTCAAATGTTGGCTAACAACAGACTTTGAGAGATCCAACGCGGCTGCCGCCTCAGTGATCGAGCCTGCTTCAACAATCTGCGCAAATATCGACATATTACGCAACATTTTCATCAGTTAGCACCTTTCGTTTTTATCATCTCTTGTTGTTTGTTATCTATTGTTGTTTGTTATCTATTGTTGTTTGTTATCTATTGTTTAGTTTTTACAAACTAACTTTTCTATTATCTTTGTTTTTCAATGTAATTAGAAATCTTATTATCACCTAATCAACACCACATGCCATTTACCGAGCCTGATGACATGCGGATTAATTCAATCACAGTAAACAGCAGAGACATATCATGACAGATCAAGAAACTTTGGCCTTGTGTAAAGCGGGTATCAACGCTTGGCAAACCGCATTTAACAATCAAGACGCTGCGGGCTGCGCAGCACAATACACCGAAAACTGCGTAATGGAAGCTAAGCCTATTGGCACGTTTACTGGCCGACAAGCGATTCAGGAGTGTTGGCAAAACATCATAGATCAGGGTTTTAAAGACGTGGTTTACTCAAACGTAGAGTGGCAGCCTGCTCAAGATGGTGGCTATATTCTGACCTCAAGTTGGCAAATGAACAAAGCTTATGGCGTTGTGCATCGTGAACACTGGGTGGTAGAAGCAGACGGTCAAGCTCGCTTAATCAGCGATTCATTTGAAATTCAAGGCGAAAGATAGCCAAAGGTTTGAAGGAAGAAACTAAATGCCAGCCTAAATATGACGATTTAAACTGGCATTGGCGTGATTTTTAAAATTGGCGAAGTGAATTCAACGCGTCACTAGCGTTGAATCACATTACTGCCTGCGGCCACCGTTAAGGTATTGCTGCGACTCGCTACTTCTTGGTAACTATTGCTTGCCACCGTATCAACATGAACCCATTCGGTTGTCGCCGCTTGCTCTGTAAAAGTGACGACCATATAACCGCGATTGGCGATATTAACGTACTGCAAGTCATCAACGAGTACTTGTAAGGCTTGCTCTGCTTGCGGCACAAAGGCTTCTGGTATGCTCAAAAAGCTCTCTAAGCCCGGTGAACTGACACCTGCGGTAGCAAACTCAACACCCACGCTATTCCCTTGGCGATCTTTGAGGTTGTTCGCCCACGCATTGTGGGTATCGCCCGCCAATACAATCAGGTTTTGATTGAGTGCATTCGCTGTGCCTAACACCACTTCACGCTCTACCGCATAGCCATCCCAAGCATCTAAGTTATATGGAATTTCAACCGCCACGCGCGCACGTTCAGCATCAGTCACTGTTGGATCGCCCGCACTAATACGACCTTTTATTTGCGCCAGTTCGCCAAAAGTTTGCAGCAACGCTGGTGAAGGGTTAGCAAAACCTGCGAGTAGCTCGGCAGGTACGTTCATTCGTCCCATTAAAATTTGCTGACCAAGCACCTGCCAAGTTGCAGAAGAAGCTGTTAAGCCCGCTTGTAACCAGCCCAATTGCTCTGCCCCCAATAAACTGCGATCAGCACTCATGGCGGCGGTAAAGCCAGCGGCATCTAATTGGCCTGTTGTTGGATCGATAAAGTCTTGATACGCCAACTGCTCATCACGTGCCAGTAAACGCGTGTCGAGCATATGTAAATTGACTAAGTCACCAAATTGGAAGCTGCGGAAAATGCGCTCGTAGTCGCTTGCCGTCATTGGGCGAATTGGCAACCATTCAAAGTAGGCTTGCAAGCCTGCTGCTTTGCGCACTTGGTAATCGCCTTCACCATCATTGTGGTTTTCTGCACCATCACGCCACGCATCATTGGTAATTTCGTGATCGTCCCACACCGTAATAAACGGTACTTGCTGGTGCAATTGCTGTAAGTCCGGGTCACTGCGGTACAAGGCATAACGCTTGCGATAATCTTCCAGGGTAATACATTCAGTATTGTTGTCAGCCGGTAAAGGGCGACCGATTGCAGCGGCATTTTGCGTCGCAAAACCACCATCGCCATATTCGTAAATGTAATCCCCTAAGTGAATAACGGCATCAAGATCGTCTCGTTTCGCGGCGCTGTTGTAGGCGTTAAAGTGGCCAGCAGGGAAGTTAGCGCAAGAAAACACCGCCAATTTTACTTGTGAAACAGCGCCAACAGGCAATGTTTTTGTCATACCTACAGGTGAGAAGGTTTCACCCGAAGCAAAGCGGAAATAGTATTTCGTGTTGGCAGCGAGTTGCTGAAGATCAATTTTTACAGTGAAATCAGACTCAACTTGCGCGTCCGTTGTACCATTGTGAACTAAATCATTAAATTCGGCATCAGTAGCCACTTGCCAACTGACGCTCACGCTATCGACCGCAGATAAAGGCGTAACACGCGTCCAGATGATGACCGCATTATCGAGTGGATCACCTGAAGCGACACCATGATTAAAGGCGACAGGGATGATCGGCAATTCAAGTGCCTTATCGTCATCATCCGAACACCCCATTAAACCTGTTGAAATAACCGCAGTGCCAAAGCCTGCCATTGACGCTTTGATAAAAGCGCGGCGTGTAAAGTTACTCATTATTATTAATTTCCCACTACATTTTGTTTTTTTAATTCGTTAGCACAGAGGCTAAGGGAGCCTTTACCATAACGCACCCTACACCACATGTTAAACTTTTGTTAAAACCTTAATGCACTTTTATGACGAAAACGTGAAAGTGACGAGATAAATTCAAGAAATTAATATGACAATTCAAGATGATAGCGATAACAAAGTGCTGATTTAGCACAGCGAAAGCTAATAATAAAAGTACAAGTTATCGACAAAAAAATAGCGAATGCTGACCCATTCGCTATTACAAAGACACGGTTAGCTGGCATTTAAAAGCTGCCTGCGCACCTTATTTTTAACTAAGCGAGCGCAACCAAGTCGCCTCGCTCAGACGAGTTGCACAATAAACTATACCAACTCCGCCAGTTGGGCTTTATCAAAGGCTTTTAAGCTCTCGTACTCACCTGCTTTAACCTTATTTACCCAATCTGGGTTAGAAATTAACGCTCGACCAACGGCCACTAAATCAAACTCCTGGTTTTCCACACGTTCAATTAAGTTGTCTAGGCTAACGGTTTCTGCGTCTTTGAAGTTACTGGTGCCATCTTCTGGCAAGAAGTCTTGATTTAAGCCCACGCTACCCACCGTAATCGTCGGTTTGCCCGTGACTTTCTTGACCCAACCAGCAAGGTTTAAATCACTGCCTTCAAACTCCGGCTCCCAGAAGCGACGCTGTGAACAATGGAAAATATCGACACCTGCATCCGCCAGCGGTTTCAAGAAAGCAGCTAATGCTTCTGGTGTTTCCACGAGTCGTGCACTGTAGTCTTGCTGTTTCCATTGTGACCAACGGAAGATAATCGGGTAATCATCGCCAACCGCAGCGCGCATTTTCGTCACTAACTCGATAGCAAACTTAGAGCGACCAGCTAAATCACCACCGTATTCGTCAGTGCGCTGATTCGTCCCTTCCCAGAAGAATTGATCAATTAAGTAACCGTGTGCGCCGTGAATTTCAACGGCATCAAAGCCAATGGCTTTAGCATCAACTGCTGCTTGCACAAAAGATTGGATCACTTCATCAATGTCTGCTTGTGTCATCGCGTGACCCGTTTGCTTGCCCGGAAATGCCATGCCTGACGGGCCATAGCCAGGTAAATCGCCACCCGGCTCAACACCTGGCTTGCGAATCGCGCCAACATGCCATAGTTGCGGCGCAATTTTACCGCCTTCGGCGTGTACGGCATCCACCACTTTTTTCCAACCTGCCAGTGCGTCATCACCCGCAATAAACGGCACATTAGGGTAACCGGAAGCCGCCTTGTGACCAACGCACGTACCTTCTGTAATAATCAAGCCAACGCCACCTTGTGCGCGGCGACGATAGTATTCAACGACTAAATCATTAGGGACATTGCCCGGCGAGAAAGTGCGGGTCATCGGTGCCATTACCGTACGGTTGGCTAAAGTCATTGGCCCAAACGACACCTGTTCAAAAAGTTGTGCATTACTCATACATTGTTTCCTTGTGTGAACTTACTTTTTACTATTTGTGAATTGCCTGAATAATTCGTGCTCTGCCAGCAATGTCCGCTGGCTTGTTGTTATTCACCGCTTAACTTATCTCTTAACTTACTTCTTAACTTACCTAAAGGTCAGTTAGCGGATTAAAATTTTTTACTTGTCTTTGCTCGCCTTTACTTGCCACTAGACGCCGCTTGCGCTAGCTCACTACCATGCACTGCGCTGCGGCCAAGTAGTAACGAAATTTGTGCCATGGTTTGTTCAAAAATATAATCGCCATGTACGCGCGAATATTGCAATGCGCCTTTACACGCAATCACCACTAAAATAGCTTGGCTTTTCACATCACCGACAAAATTAAACTCGCCATTTTTGCGACCGAGCGCTAGCACTTGGGTAATAAAATCAAGTTCGTGCTCGTCTAATACTTTTAACGCGCTTTGCATTGCTGTTGGCAAGGACGTAACGTCAACTTGCAAACTACTCAACGGGCATATTTTATTCTTGCCACACGCGTACTTGAGCATGGCATGAACATAGCTATCGAGCTTTTCGGATGCGCTATTGTCGGCCGCCAGAATTTGGCTAAATCCCACCTCGTGCCAATCTTGTATTGCCTGACACAAGGCAACACCTAAATCTTCTTTTTTAGCAAAGTGATGATGAATACTGGCTTTGGTTATTGACAAGCGATTGGCAATATCCAAATAGCTGAAGTTTTCAAAACCTTGGGTTTGCAGCAGCTCTAAAGCCACTGACACAATTTGCTCTTTGCGATTTTTTGAACGAGTTTGCATTAACTCACCTTAACTTACCTCAGGGTAAGTTAGCAAGGATAAATATTAATCAGTTGGCTTTGCTGCCATCAAGGCAGAGGGTGCTGAGGGCTGCATTCAACCAGCAAGTCAATAAACGCCCTAACCTTAGGCGACAAGTGCTTGCGCGACGGGTAGACCACAAATACGTCAATATCGGTTGGCGGATAATCGGTGAGCAATACTTTTAGTTTGCCATCATCCAATGCCTGCTGCATGGTAAAAGCTGGCAAACGGCAAATTCCGTGACCATCAAGCGCCATGGCTAACTCCATGTCAGAGTTGTTACACATCAGCGTTGAACTGACTTCAACACTTACGCTTTGGCCGTTTTCGCGGTGATAAACCCAGCGAGTCGGTTGCTTTAAATTGGTGTAACACAAACAGCTGTGTTGTTTCAGCTCGTCAGGGTGTTTTGGCTCACCTCGGCGCTTGATGTAATCGTGGGAAGCGACGGTATAAGATTTACTGGTCATAATTTTACGGCAAATCAAGCTGGATTCGTCCAGCTGGTGTGTTGCCCGAATGACCGCGTCAAAGCCATCTTGAATCACGTCCACCTTGCGATCGTTAAGGTCCAGTAATAATTCCACTTGTGGATACTTGCTCATATAACGCGACAAAATAGGTTGCAAATAGTTATTGCTCAGTGCCACTGGGCAACTAATGCGCAATGTGCCGCGCGGTGTGAGATCGTCTTGGCGCACCATGCCTAACGCCTGTTCACCGTCTTGCACTAACTGCTGACACTGTTCGTAGTACAACTTACCTTCGGGTGTCAGGCTAAGCGAGCGTGTGGTGCGATTGATCAATCGAACGCCTAGCCTCGCTTCGAGCTTATTAATTTCTTTACTGATGTATGAGGTTGAGTGGCCCGTTGCCTCAGCGGCTGCGGTAAAACTGCCGCTGTTTATTAATTGGGTAAACACCACAACGCCGTCAAATAACTTAGTGCTTATCGATAGATTAGAAGCCATTAGGAAATAGTCTTTAAACTTTTAGATGATTAATTAACAAATATAAACAATATAAACTCTATTTCAAATTAACGAAGTGCCAACTTAGTTAACCGAATAAATCGATAATCAACAAGGCGGCACGTTAACGCCATAAACCACACAAGTGCTGCTAGCGACTAGCAGCAGGTAACAGCAACAGAAAATTGAGGATTCAATATGAAAGTTTTAGCCTTTGCCGCCAGCAGCAGTACCAAGTCAATCAACAAAGCCTTAGCAAATTATGCAGCATCATTAGTGTCTGGTGCAGAATTTGAACTGCTCGACATTAACGACTACGAAATGCCGCTGTTTAGCCAAGATCGCGAAGAGGAGTTAGGCCAGCCGCAAGCGGCGAAAGATTTTTTCGCTAAACTAGGCGAAGCTGATGCCATTATTATTTCACTGGCTGAGCACAATGGTAGCTATACCGCAGCCTACAAAAATTTATTTGATTGGACATCGCGCATCGACCAAAAGGTCTTTCAAAACAAACCTATGGTTTACCTAGCAACGTCGCCAGGCCCCGGTGGTGCAGCCAGCGTGTTAGCAGCGGCCACTAACTCTGCGCAATACTTCGCTGGTGATGTAAAAGCGTCGTTATCCATTCCAAGCTTTTACGATAACTTCGATATGGAAACGCAAAAATTGACCAATGCTGAGTTAGATGCTCAATTAAAAGCAGCAGTCGCACAGCTGACCGAATAGTTGGCATCGTAGTAAATAGCCCAGCGACTTAGCCACTCACGAAGACATAGCTAAAAATAAAAAGCCCTCAAGAAACAGCAGTCAGTTGGCTGCTGTCTGCTTTTACTCGCAACGGTATGAATGGTTGTGCTTCTATTGCACTATACAGTAGTGGCTCTGCGTTAGTGGCAGCTAGGTTGTGACAAAAGCACCTCGCCCAACCTGAACTTGATGCGGTATCGTTTACTGGGCAGCTTAATCATCCACGTGCAATCTGTTATCGATAACTACCGCCAGAGATTGGGCACCTATAAAGTCACTAGTTAATGATAAGGAATGCGAGAGCTCGATTATTTAGCAATCGCTAAATGCGCTGATTTACGATATTGACTTGGAGTTTGCTGCGTCTCTTTTTTAAAGGCGGTATAGAAAGAAGATTTAGCATTAAAACCAACCGCCATGGCGATATCGACAACAGTATCACTCGTTTGTTTTAGTTTCTGCTTGGCCGCGTCAATGCGATACTTATTCACGTAATCGAAAAAACTCGCCCCCAGTGCTTCATTAAGGGTTTGGGAAATATAATTGGGCGAAGTATGAATATGGCTGGCCAGTTTTTGCAGTGATAAGGAGGAGTCTAAATATAGCTGGTCTTGTTGCATCGCCTGTTCAATTTTAGCAGCGATAGCATTTGCTTGTTCATGCGTTAACGCTGAACGCTGGTATTTTTCTTGTTGCGGCTCACTGCTTGTTAATACTTCTTCAACGGCTATTTGGCTTGTGTAAAGCTCTTCAAACCCCGGTTTTTGGCGTAGCCCCCACAGTGCAATGCTCCATACCATAATCAATATAATACCGCTGGCAATGTTGGCGTTTACTTGGGTAGCAAAGATAAAGTTGTCTAACAAAATATTAATCGCATTCGCCAACCAAACCACACCGACTGCCAGCAATAACCAGCTTAACCAGCGAATTTCTTTGCTGTCGGTTGTGGCAAAGAGGTGTTTCAAGTGCTGTCGATATCGAGTAAGCCTTTGCACCGTTTGATAAAAGTAAAAGCCCGATTGCAGGATCCAAGTAAGCATTAACAATAAAGTCGCAATCAATAAGATAACCACTGTCACTCGCATCGATACAGATAAACTTTTAATGACATTTTCGTTGCCCAGTACCAGCAACTGGTATTGCGCCTCTGTGGGTACAAGCAATGCGATAAATGAAATCATTAAACCTAAAGCACTCGGTATAAAGTGCCCTTTTCTCACTTGCCGCCAGTGCCAGGGGGAAGTGGCGGTAATACCACAAACATAACACCAAAATGCGGGAGCAATTAACAAAATTGCTGGCAAGGAAAAAATTAAGACAGGAATTTGTAATGAGGGTAAAACAGCGACGATCGTCGGTTGCGATATCACTATGCCAATTGCAGCTAAACAAACCGCTAGTGGCAGGTATGCTGGTCGTTCAGGCGAGCGTAAAACAGACAAATTGACACTAAAGGCGATGATCGCTAGTGTGAAAATATTGAAAACTAGTTGCGCAGATATGGCTGCCATAAATTCCTTTCACAACTGATAAAGCGACTATAGTTCACCGACAGTTGATAACTGTCTGCTTACTTGTTTTATGTCCGGCTTGAGTGTCCGGACTAATCGGCCGAACACCAAAAACGTCCGAGTTATCAAGATCGGACGCATCTTTTCAACCATTCTACATAATCAATTACATCTTAACCACACGCGTGCGTTTGATGGTTAGTACGCTCAAATAGCCTCACATTTCGACAAGAAAAATGGATTGGAAAACGCTTTATGGCATCGACACAAAACTACGCGCAGAATACGCTTAAATTCAACTGGCCAATAGTTGGTTCGTTACTTTTTCTCACTGGCCTTGCTGGCTTACCCGCGATAGCAATTGTCACGCTCTCCTTAATGGGGCCAAATGCAATAACGGGGATTTCCTCGCTACTCAATCAAGTTTACTTTGAAACGCCTGCTGCACTTTATGTTCATGGTGGGGCTGGGATCTTGTATTTTCTCACGATGCCATGGCAATTTTCACCGAGAATTCGTCATAAATACCCCGTCTGGCATAAAGTCGCAGGGCGGATCGTGCTCATATCAGGGTGTGTAATGGCGGTTTCCGGAATCTGGCTGCATCAAGTACTGTCGCCACATGAACAAGGTGCGCGTTTTTATAGTCTAATTTTCACCAGTGGCATGATATGCGTCGCTTTTGCTATGGCAATTAGCCAGATCTCTCAGCGCAAGGTTCAAGCGCATCAACGATGGATGGCCAGAGCCGTTGCGCTGACCTTAACAGCAATTACGCCGCTATTTGTCGATCTACTGATTTTGCTCTTGTTTAGTCATGTCGACACCATTTACGATTTAATCGTCAAGCTGCACTTCGACTATGGCCGATTGTTGGCAATGGTCATTAATTTAACCATTGTCGAGATTGCGTTGAACAAGCGCTTCAAGCATTAATGGCTAATTGAATGGGCTAAAATTTACTTCTCAGCTTGTTTTAGCGCTAAATTCCGCGCCTTGTATTTAGCTTTTAAACGGGCGCCTTTGCGATACATAGCAGGGCGAAGTTTAGCTCTGAGCCATGGCAATAAATACGAGAGTGTGGTCAGTAAGCCGCCACTTGCTGGTAAACAGACTTCACGCTCTTGACCTTGTGCCACCGTCAGTACCGCATCTGCGACTTGTCGGGCACTGCTCATTTCCTGTGAAAAAACAATGTCTTCCACTTGATCAATATTCGACATAATAAAGCCCGTATCAATCGGCCCCGGCGACACCACACCAACATGAATATTAAACGGCTTTAATTCGTCACCCAGTGCATAAGTAAATGAGCGTAAACCCGCTTTGGTCGCGCCATAAGCGGCGCCACCTTGCAGTGGCATGCGGCCAGCAAGTGAGCCTACATTAACAATCGCCCCGCCGCCATTGGCTTTCATATACGGGATCACTTGCCTTGAAAATACCAGCGGTGCACGTAAATTCACATCGACCATCTGTGCAATATCTTCCGGCGCAATACCAATGGCATCGCCACGTTGGTGATAACCCGCGTTATTGACCAATACGTCGATACGACCAAACGTTTGCATCACACTTTCTAACAAGGGTTCAAATTGGCTCAGATCATTAACATCTAGGGTTTGACTCATCACCTTAACCTGCGCACTTAACTCTTGTGTGATGTCATCCAAGGCTTGCTGGCCTCGTGCAATTAATACTAAGTTCGCACCTTGTGCCGCAAACACGCGTGCGGCCTCAGCGCCAACGCCCGCTGAGGCACCAGTGATCAATACGGTTTTGCCTTTCATGGCGTCGTTTATTGCGTTTTCTGGTGTCTGTTGCATATCCTTTCCCCTGTCACTTTTCTCTTTTGTTGCCGTAAACCTTCGGCGTAATTATTCTTGTTATTGTCAGTAAGTTCAGCGTCGTTTGGTTTATTGTCGTCCATTATGGCGAGTGGCATTACTAACATCAGCATTCACATCGCCAGCTGCACCAGTAACAAAACAAACACGTTTTCGATACAGAATCGACTTATTAAAAATTTCAATCACTTTAACAAGATAGCGAATAACTGGCCACTATTTAACCAGCATTGAGCTGCCTTTGTATTAAGCAGGCTGATCTCTGTTATAGATGCGGGTAAAATAGTGCTTTGCAGTGTTATCAATGAGCGAGCATTTCCTTTGTCTGTTAAGCCTAGCTACTTTATTCCGTTTCAATCTTCGCTCGGTACGATAGCGCCACCGAAAAAGTTCACTTACCCATTTTGCTATCAACCGCATCAACTAGCGATATTAGCAGCCCAGCAACTGCAAACTGCACTCAGCGACACTCAGCCACTTGCTAGTGAACAAGCAGGTAAAATGTATGGGGTATTGGTGGTCAGAAATCACGCCGATCAGCTAGGTTTTCTGGCGGCTTTTTCTGGTAAAGAGTCACGCGAAGAATCTGTTAACGCCTCAGCAAATGCGAGCCGACCATCAATCAACTTTGTGCCGCCGGTCTTTGATGCCGAGCGCCAAGATGAATTCTTTGTGGGTAAGCAGCGCGAAGTGAATGAAATAAGTGCTGAAATCGCGACGCTTTCCGCCACCAAAGTGGTGAAGATGTTGCAACTCACCGCAGATTCAGAGCAAGCCACAGCAGATTGGCAAATTAGCCAATTACAGCAACAACACAGAGATAATCGCCAGCACCGTAAACAACAGCGCCAGCAACTGGAAACGCAGCTGACGCAAGGCAAATTATCGCCAGCGCAAGCAAAACAAGCGAGCATTGAGCTTTCGCGCCAAAGTGTGACAGATAAAAAAGCACTGGCTGCGCTAAAAGCCTATTGGCAACAACGCATTGAATGCGCCAATTCCACCTTACAGGTGAAACTAGACAAAATTGCCGCCCTTAAAAAAGCCCGGCGCAAGCTGTCAAACATGTTGCAAAAGCGGCTATTTAAGCAATACAAAATGCTCAATAGTAAAGGGGAATATGCTGATCTCATCAGCTTATTTGCCGACACTAAGTCACCAACACCACCCGCTGGCAGCGGTGATTGCGCCGCGCCGAAATTGCTGCAATATGCCTTTGAACATCAGCTAACGCCCGTGTGTATGGCAGAATTTTGGTGGGGCCAACAACCTAACTCAGAAATTCGCAAACACGGCCATTACTACCCTGCTTGCCAAGGAAAGTGCCAACCTATTCTCAATTTTATGCTGCAAGGCGTTGCACTCGATGACAACCCTTTACTGATCAACCCCGGTGCCGAAAAGCCTTTGCCCATTGTCTATCAAGACGAACATTTGGTCGTGGTTAACAAGCCCGCTGGTTTGCTTTCCGTACCAGGTATCACGATTAGCGACTCTGTCGCAACTCGTATTAAGGCGCAATTTCCCAATGCCAGTGGAGGGCTGATATTGCATCGCCTCGATATGGCGACCTCGGGGTTATTGGTCTTAGCACTCAATGAAAGAGCCCATAAACACCTGCAAAAACAATTTATCAATAAAGTGATTGAAAAGCAGTACGTGGCGCTTTTAGCGGGAAAACCATTAGACGCCAATCAAGAAGCTAATCAAGAAAATATGAGCGGTGAGATTCATCTGCCGTTAATATTAGATATTGACGACAGACCGCGTCAAAAAGTGTGTTTCAACGACGGAAAACGGGCAGAAACGCGCTGGCAGGTGCTCGGGTATGAGCAGAATGGCAACAGCACACGAACGCGTGTTCAACTCACTCCGGTAACTGGTCGCACCCACCAACTGCGCGTTCACTGCGCCCATCCAGACGGCCTGAACGTGCCGATTGTTGGCGACGAACTTTACGGCACCAGCGATAAACGCCTACACCTTCACGCCCAGCATTTGAGCTTTTTACATCCGATTTCTCAACAACGATTATACTTTGAGGCGGCTCCTGATTTTTAATTGGTGCACTGATCTTTCTGCTCAATACCAAGGTACTAATGCGTACACTTGATGGATCTGGTATTGAGCGCAGTTTATGAGCATCGTGGATATCACCCAAACCTACCCAATTTTGCAAGACAAGCACCTCTACGCGCAATCAGGATTATCGCTCGTTACCATCTACGACGATAACTGGTTTGTGCGCAACGATTACGATATTTTATCGCGCGGGCAACGTGATTATTTGCAAACTTTTTTCCATCAACAGGGCTTCCAGCAGAAAACCGGCAAAGTAATGGTCTGTGATGAGGTTGAGCTGCATTTCCCCGATCCCAAACGGGTGCTGGCACTGTCGAGCTATTTTCCTGAAATGCTTATCCCCAATAAGAAAGAGCTTATTGCCGTAACGCCAACCACATTTGCCGAAGCACTATTTCATCAAATAGTGGCGAGCGGCACTGACTCGTTAGACAGTATCAAATCGCTGATCGACAAATGCCCATACAACATCGAGCTACTGCGTGATATTAGCTACCGCACCGCCATTGAAGCCATCACCAAAGCATCGTTTGATGAACTGATGCGCTACCAACAACAAGTGATTATTAAAAAATTTAAGCGTAAAAAGGCTTTGTAATTATTGCCAACCAGCAATTACAAACGTAGCACATTGGCCCCCCGTAATTCTTGGTCGCTCAAACCACTTTCTACATTGCCATAACAAGGGCAGTACCTGAACAGCGAACATCGAATTTACGAACTTAACAAACGCTTATTTAACAACAACTTAATATAAAATCGGCTTGTCTTAATGACCTGTAGAAGAAAACACAAGTAAACCGCCCAGTGGTGCCAATACACAACCAATCGCTCGGTTGACTTGTTGTTGGTGTCCCAACATTTTTTGTCTTAGCCTGTTGTTAGAAAAAAACAAACCAACCAGTGCAAACCAAAACCAATGAGCCACCGTCATAAACACACCATAGGCATATTGTTGCATCATAGGTGTGCTTGGGCTGACAATTTGCGAGTAAGTACTCACAACAAACAAGGTGGTTTTAGGGTTCAACGCGTTGGTAAAAAAGCCCGACTGCAAAGATTTCCAAACGCTGAGCGTCGAAGCACTTTTTGTTAATCCTCCAGCCTCTACCGGCTTGCTGGTAAATGTTAAGTAACCGATGTAAATCAAGTAGCCAGCACCTAGTATTTTCAACAAAAGAAATAAACCCGGCTGGGTCGCAATGACAAAACCAATGCCAATCATGGTATAAAAAACATGAACTTGTACCCCTAGACCAATCCCCAAGGCAGTTAAGAGTCCCGCTTTTCGACCATATAAGTAACTGTTGCGAGTGACCAGCGCAAAGTCGGCTCCCGGGCTGATAACCGCAAGAAAAGTAATTAGCACCACTGCAATAATTTCCGTCATTTGATTATTCCTCTAAGCTGCCACAATACGCGTGTTGAACGTGGCATAAATACCTCATTCACCGGATAACACGTCAAAATAATTGAGTATATAACACAGTAAATTTATTAATAAATTCGCCTATTCAGGTCTACCATCAATTCCATAAACTAGTTAGAATCGCGACAACCGATAACTCACAACTTACTTTTTAATGCATTTATTACATATTCTTATGCATAAAAAATAGGTATTTTTTAGAATTATTGACGATCTGAACAATTCAAGTATCTTAGTGTTCTGGTTAGAAATAAATCGATAAATACTCAACTAAACTGTGAGAAAAAATCAATGAAATTACCACAACTAAACAGCTTGAGAGTCTTTGAAGCCACTGCCCGAAAACAGAGTATGTCGGCAGCGGCAGATGAGCTGTATCTGACCCATGGTGCCGTTAGTCGCCAAATAAAATCGTTAGAGCACGCGTTAAATGTTCAGCTATTCGAGCGCAGAAATCGTGGGATTTATTTAACCAAGGAAGGAGCGGAATTACACAACACGTGTCAGGATATATTCTCGCAACTTACAAGCACCATAAAGAAGCTCACCGACAAAAAGCCTGTCAATTCATTGGTAGTATCATGCGAGCCGACGATAGCAATGCGCTGGTTGATAGCGAGATTAGGCGACTTTCAAGAAAAACATCCAGATATTCTGGTACATTTATTTGCTGGTGGTGGAAAAGTCGAGTTTTTCGAACAAGGAATAGACCTTGCGATAAGGCGAAATGACTTTGCGATAGATTGCTATGTAAAACCTGTGGCAGATGAGATGGTGGGACCCGTTTGTGTTCCGCAGCTTGCCCATACCGCGTTAATCGATGCCCCCCGTTTACATGCCCAAACGCGCAAAAACGCATGGTGAAACTGGTGCTCACAAAACAACCAGCCAATCGATACCAAGAGCGCAGAACGAGATTTCGAGCATTTTTATCTGAGCATCGAAGCGGCAAGCGCAGGTCTGGGTGTCGCTATCGCTTCAAAGTACATGGTTGAACAAAGCATAGCAGATGGTCGACTAGTGGCTCCTTATGGTTTCAGTCAAGACGGCTCAAAATACTGTTTGCTGTCGAATACAGAATTTGCCCTTGATGACAGAAAGCTTATTTTCTTGGAGTGGTTAAGAGCACAATTTAACTCGACAGTGTAAGTCTTCCCAATAACTCAAATCATGTAATCATTACCAATAACTCAAATCATGTAATCATTACCAACTGTTAATTTTTACACACCACTGTGCGGTCATTCGCTTTGCCTCCGTTAAGCTAGCTTCTAGTGCAATGTCTATATCGGGCGTTACCCCAATATGCTGCCAATTATTACCGTTAGGATCTTGATAGTGCGCGACTGGCATGTCAATTTGCAGTCCCAAAGGTAAATTAAAACTTTCCAGCCAAGTACTAACGCCCATAGTAGCGCGGCCAATCAGTGTCGTTTGTGGTCGTTGTTTTAGTTGATAGGCAAAAAATTCGCCACTGGCCTGCATAAACGGAGATGTCAGCAATACCACGGGCATATCTGCCTTTACGCGCTCACTCTCAAGTGTTGGCTGGCTCATTAAGGCTAAATAATCACTGGCATTGTCATTCGCTAAGCGACCAAAGCTTTGCTCAGAGGGGAAGAAGTAGCTCAACAGATGTTCAGCGGTGTTGATATCACCGCCATCTAGTTCAGTAAAATCTAAAATTAATGCGCAGCTGTTATGCACGGCTTGCATGGCATTATCTATGGCTTGTTTTGCCGCACCTCCCGTATCAAAGTTATTCAGTTTCAGGTAGCCGACACCTTTATCATCAATAGTTAGTTGTTCAATGCTCGTGACTGAGCTTTGGTCACTCGCTCGGCTTGGCTGGAGGTAAGTCTGACTAGACTTTGCTTTGCTTCAAGCCCTAAGTTGAGAAAACTGTCTTGGCTCACTGAGGTTAACGTGTGGCGCAGCAGATCTACTAGCTCATCTCGACTATTTGGCATTCGATAGGATGGCTGCCAGCTCAGCCCTTTTAACGCTAACACCAGTTCATTGGCGATGACCTTATCTGGATAGTGTTGCTTAATGAGTTGGCTTAAAGCTGTGATCACCTGTTGCTGCTCAGCTTGGCTAAACCGGCTGGTTTGCGTATTAGATGCCAGCAATTGCGGCTTAGTTAATTGATGTTCACTGAGTTGATGATCGCCAGCAATTCCATTAAAACTCCAACACAAAGCGATCAACAAAATCACTTTCCCTATTACTCGCATCATTAACACCACTCCTTAACGTTTACAAAAAGATATGGTCATTGAGCTTATCGCTTTCAAGGGACAGTGTTTTCACCTTAACCCTCCCTCGTTATTTCTGCTCAGTCATTGTTTTATTTAGCTGATTGCTAAAATGCCTGCGATAAGCCGTCGGCGAGATGTTTAATCGGTGGCGAAAATGATGGCGCAGTGTCATCGCTGTCCCTAAGCCACTTTGCTCAGCCACAAGTTCTAATGGCAAACTGCTTTGCTCGAGCAGACTTTTGGCACATTGCAGGCGCTGTTCAATCAACCACTCTGCTGGTGTTGTGCCAGTCGCGGCTTTAAAGTGTCGCAATAAGCTGCGCTCACTCATATGCATAAACTTGGCAAGCTCAGCGTTACTATGAGGTTTACTGATAGTTGCCTGTAGATAGGTTAATAACGGTGTCATCCGGTTGCGCTCATTGCAGGGGATTGGCTGTTCAATAAATTGTGCCTGACTCCCCTCTCGGATTGGCGGGATCACTAAACGTCTGGCAATGGTATTCACTACTTGCTGTCCGTAATCTTTTCTCACCAAATGCAGACATAAGTCTAAACCAGCGGCGCTGCCCGCAGACGTTAACACTGAGCCATTGTCAACATAGAGCACATCAGTATTCACCTGAATATCAGGGTACTGCTGTTGTAACTGGCTCGCATAGCGCCAGTGGGTAGTCGCCGTTTTGCCATTGAGTACGCCAGCGGCAGCGAGTACAAACACGCCTGAGCATATTGATACTAAGCGAACACCTGCTTGATGTGCTTGTTGAATCATGGCAATCAAGGCATTGGGCACGGGTTGATCTACCCCGCACCAGCCGGGAATAATCAGGGTATCGAGTTGCGTTAGCTCAGTGGCCGCTAATGTTGGTTGAATTTGCGCATGATATTGCGTGATAACAGCTGTACCGTCTATCGACAAGGTATCAAAGCGATAGCCTTTTGTTAACCACTGCTCACCTAATTCAGGGCGCGCTAAACCGAAGACTTCAGCAACACAACCAAATTCAAATACACACAAGCCGTCGTATACCAAAGCGGCAACGCGTTTTTGCTGATTGCCCAGCAGGTGGCTCTGATGGTTACTTAGTTCGTCACTCATAATATTCCATCAACATTCTTTTGGCGGCTTATTAACGATTATTGGCAATTACGCCAATATTGTCGACTCCATTTTCTCGCTACAGTTTGCTTACTCACGATTTATTACTCGCAATGCTTACACGAGTAGTTTTGTGACATCCGAGAGACACATGCTAGGACAACAAAAAAGGAGAACATCATGACCAATCCCGTCACCCAAGTACCTGCCGCGAGCAGTGAGCAAGCATTGGCGCATTTTGAAGCCATGTTCAGCGTTGAAACCGACTGCTGGGATACCCATTTCGCCCTGCAACAAGCAGCGCCTGAGTTTGTGCTACTGGATGTGCGCAATGAAGCGTTATTTCGCCAAGGTCATATCAAAGGCGCCATACATTTGCCGCATGGCAAAATTGTCGAGAGTAAACTGCAGCAATGGCCAGCTGATACCTTGTTTGTGGTTTACTGTGCAGGCCCCCATTGCAATGGCGCGGCAAAAGCTGCGGTTAGGCTGGCTAAATTAGGTCGACCGGTAAAATTAATGGCGGGGGGCATTACCGGCTGGCTAGATGAAGGCTTTACCCTTGAGTCTTGGTAGTGACCTGCCTATTAACAAGCAAAAGGCCGCTATAGATAAGCGGCCGATTACAACTTGCTTGGCATGCCGCAATTAATAAGCACCTGCTGAATAGGTTAACTCATAACTATGGCTGTAAATTTCTAAAATATTGCCAAACGGGTCTTCCATGTAAATCATACGATACGGCTTTTCACCCGGGTAATAATAACGTGGCTCAGCCATACGCTTTTTACCACCAGCGGCAACAATTTTCTCGACCAGCTCTTCAAGGTTAGGGTCTTGCACGCAGAAGTGGAAAACACCGGTTTTCCAGTACTCAAAGTTATTATCAGGGGCTTCATGGTTAACGAACTCGAATAATTCAACTCCAATGCGATCGCCGGTTGCCATATGGGCAATGCGGAACTTCTGCCAGTTGGCACCAAACACATCAGTACACATTTCACCAATCGGGCTATCGTCTTCAACAATTTCTGTTGGCTCCATAATTAAGTACCAACCGAGTACCTCGGTATAAAATTTAACGGCGGCTTCAACATCGGGCACCGAAATGCCAATGTGAGAAAACGTTCTTGGGTAGGCTTGGGTCATGATCTTATCCTCAATGATTACCAGGGGTGCTGAGTTTGTAGTGAGGAGTATAGAAGCTATAATTAACGACAAAAAATTATCATTAATTATGATTTTGAGTAAATTTTGTAATGATTAATTTAATCTGGTTGAAAACCTTCTGCACCCTTGCCGAAATTGGGCATTTTACGCAAACTGCTGAACAGCTGTTTATGACGCAATCTGGGGTTAGTCAACACATTAAAAAACTTGAGCAGTCGCTAAATACCGCCTTGCTCATTCGCGCGGGAAAACGTTTTTATTTAACTCAGCACGGTGAGCAGCTTTATCAGCAAGGATTACAGCTGCTCAGTGATGCCAGTGCTTTGTCGACAAATTTTAGCGAAGACAGCCAATATCAAGGGCAAGTGTCTTTGATGTCGCCCGGTAGCTTGGGCTTAAAACTTTACCCTTACCTGCTCTCGATTCAGCAAACCTACCCTGAATTAAGTATTGATTATCAATTTTCGTCAAACCGTGGCATCGAGCAAGCGCTTAGCGAGCACCAATTAGACATCGGCTTGATGACAGCCTTGCCTGTCAACGGTGAGATTATTGCCCAGCCACTCACCCAAGAGCCAATTGTGCTGGTTACGCCTAGCCATATTGAGCACCCAAACTGGCAGACACTGCAAACACTAGGCTTTATCGACCATCCTGATGCGCACCACCACGCGCAATTGTTATTACCATCAAACTATGCGCAATTTGAACACCTTAGCCAATTCAAGGTGCATGGTAAATCCAATCAAATTAGCTTAATTTTAACGCCTGTGGCTTTGGGGTTGGGGTTTACGGTACTGCCACTGCACGCGGCGTCTGCATTTACTGAGCAAAGCAAAATTCGCATTCATCACCTCGCCAAGGGTGTTTCCGAGCCAGTTTATGTGTGCCATCATCGACGCGCCCAACAACCGCGAAGAGTGAATTACATTAAACAGCGAATTGATGGCTACCTAAACAATAAACTAGGTGACTAGCGCTAACCGCAAAAGCTGGCTTTATCGGGGCGATTTTCCATGGTTGTTAAACGGGTTAAATCTGGTCTGATCAAGTCCACATTATGCTCCAAGGTTTGGCTGATCACTTGCTTAGCCCACAGCGGTATGTCTGGGTTGATGCGATAAAACACCCACTGGCCATTTTTACGCGCGGTGAGCACACCCGCTTTTTTTAAAACCGCTAAATTGCGTGATACTTTTGGCTGACTTTCCTCGTCCAACGCTTCCATTAATTCACAAACACAAATTTCGCCAAAGTAGTTAGTCAACAACAAGGTTTTTAATCGAATATCATCGGTTAAACATTTGTAAAAGCTAATGGGTTCAAGTGCTACAGGCGCAGCGTTTTTCGGCTCACGAGTAGTAGAGGATTGGTCGTTAAGTACCAAAAACATCTCAATGCGGTTGTTAATTTCAGTGAAGGTGGTGGTAAATGGCTCAACCCCAAGCCGCGCTTTTGGATCAGGAAAATCCCAAGCAATTTGCTCCCCTTTGGTTTCAAACGAGCGACATTCCTGCATTGCTTGATCACACAAGGTAATGACATAGTCAAATTCAAGGGCTGCAATCTCTGACAATGACTTTGAGCGCAAGCCTTGTGTGCCTAGCCCAAATTTCGCGAGTGTTGCTAGCGTGCGCTCATCAATACCCTCAGGCTGAGTGCCTGCACTAAACACGTCAAACGTATCACCCGCTTTGGCACGTAAAATTACCTCAGCCATTTGCGAGCGCGCAGAGTTGCCAGTACATAAAAACAATACACGTTGTTTGGGTTGCTGAGCATCTGTTGAGTGGTTTGATTTGCTTAGCTTTTGGGCTTGATTCACTTGGCTTCCTCTTGATTCACTTGGCTTCCTCTTGATTCACTTGGCTTCGCCTTGGTTTACTTAGCGTCGAATTGTGCCAATACGCAACGTTAATATAAATTATTTCATATATAAGATGGGTAGGATAGAGAAAACGGGATTTGCTGCTAACCTTACTGCTCCAGTTGATACGTGTTCGTCAAAATGCTGGTTTAACTTGCCTGCTAAACCGGATTACACTGCGCTACTTTGATAGCTGTTTTTGGCATACTTATTTTGGCTTTGTTGAATAATTTTTGTGAAAACACGGTTCTTTTATGCCGTACTATATGTTCAGGCGGTATGCTTTGGTGAATATTGTCGAACAATTAGTGCCTTGTACGTAGCTGAGCCACAGCAAATAGCGAACGAGTGGCTGAAACGAACGTGAAACAGCACTAGACAACGATGGTAGACAACGACGGGAAAGAAAATTTCTTTGGTTTAAGCAGTACATATGACAGTAAAAAACTCCGCAATAAAACATCGCCTCAAAAAGAAAAACGGCAACTATCAATTGTCGATTAGAAACGTTATTGCTAATAAAGGGCTACTCAAACCCGTTTATTGGCTCGCCCCGTTAATAGATCGTCTTGTTGGCCTCAAACAGCTTGATAACATGTATCAAGACAATCAATTTGAAGGGTTAGACAAGGCGGCTTTTACCAAAAAATTTATCAGTACCTTTGCGCTTGATTTGCAAGTATCCGCGCAGTCACTTGCACAAATTCCCAAAACTGGCCCTGCGATTGTGGTTGCCAACCACCCATTTGGCGGTGTTGAAGGGGTCGCACTCGCGCACTTGTTAAGTGATATACGGCCGGATATAAAGATTTTAGCGAATCGCGGCTTATCTATTTTCCCCGAACTCGCGCCATATTTTATCTTTACCAATCCACTTAAAAGCAATGCCAAAGGTAACAGCCAGTCTTTAAAAGCGTGCCTGAAACACCTCAAAAGTGACGGCTTGGTGGTTTTGTTTCCCGCTGGCCGAGTGAGTTACCCAAAAGATAAACACAGCCCGGTCAGCGATCACGAGTGGCATCGCATGGTTGCTATGCTCGCGCAAAAATGCAAATGCCCGGTTTTTCCTGTGCATATTGGCGGCCAAAACCGCCCTATTTTTTATCGCATGGGGTTAATCTATTTCCGTTTCCGTCTGCTAATGTTGATCAGGGAAATGATCCACAGCCAAGGCAAAACCATTCCAATTACTATCGGTAAAGCAATTAATAACATGACTCATAAAGCGTTAAACAATAAATCAGATCAACAACTAACTGATCTCACTCGCCTGCTCACCTATTTGCAAGATCCTGCACTGGTTCAACACTGGCCTGAGCGCGTTAATCCTGAAATGCAAGCCATCGCCCCAGCAATATCACCGGATGTAATGGCTGAAGAGATTGCGCAATTGCCTGAGTCACAGCACCTGGCAAGCTTTAAAAGCCTTAGCACTTACTACGCAAAACGCGCACAAGTGCCGAATATCATCGAAGAAATTAGACGATTACGGGAAGCAAACTTTCGTTTGGTTGATGAAGGCAGCGGCCAGCCGCAAGACGGTGACGATTTTGATGACAGCTATGTGCACTTATTTATTTTTGATCGCGACAACAAGCAAATTGTCGGTGCTTATCGCATGGGGCAGTCAGACGAGTTATTAGCTGATAAGCAATCGAACGGTATTTACCTCGCCAATATGTTTAATTTTAATAGCGAGTTTATTAACCAGCAGGCACCGTGTTTAGAAATGGGACGCTCGTTTTTAATTGCTGAGCAACAAAAGAGTTTCCATGGTTTGCTATTACTATTTAAGGGCATTGGCGCGTTCGCTAAGCAGTTCCCTCGTTACCGCACCTTATATGGCACAGTATCACTGAGTACACAATATCAACCACTGAGTGTCATGTTGATTGAACAGTTTTTAGTTGCACCAGCACATCGCCAAGGAGTAGCGGCGAAAAAGCCATTTGCGCACAAAGTGCCTTACGAGCTGAATGAATACTTAACCCAATATGGCAGTGATATTGACGTGTTAGACTGGCTAGTGAGCCAAATTGAACCTGATGGCAAAGGCTTACCTGTGTTAGTTAAACAATACCATCAGCTGGGGGCTAAATTTCACTGTGTGGCGATCGATCCAAATTTTGCGAATACACCAGGGCTATTGCTGAGCGTTCACTTGCCAGACACGCCAGAAAAATTGCTAAAACTCTATTTAGGCAAAGATTACCAAGACTACTTAAATTTTAGTGAAGGTTAATCGCTAGGATAAAGTTAATGGGTAAACAGGTTAATGTTAGTCGCCAACTGACATTAACCGCTAGTGGTGAAATTAAACGCGTTATGAGCTATTGCGAGGTTAGATTGATTTGCGTTTTAGCTGCTGGATTAGCAATACTTTGACAAGGGCTGCCTTGATAGTAATCAAACACTACAGTTTTACCGCTGACGACTTTTATATGGCTAAAGCTCACCGTATGTGCGTCTGCGCGATGCATGCAAACCGAAAAAGCACTGCGCTCAGGTTGATGACTGGCATGATAATCCAGATGTACTTGGGTGCTTTGTGGTTTAATCTCATCAAAATACTGATAACGGGCAGTACTCACCGCCGGAAAATCTAACCCTGACGAGGTTAATGGATTACGCGCTGGTAAGTTGCTGAGCTGCTTGCCATCCCACACTAAGTGCTGAACTTGCCCTTGCTGCTGGTTTAAATCCGCAGGGAAATAACACAATACAAAGGGTGAAAAGCGCGCTAACGGCAACTGAGCAATTAAGCTCGCAAGATCATCGATTTTGTCGCTATGCTGAGCTTGCTGGTTTATTTGCGCCAATAAACGCAGAATAATTTCACCTCGACTAATCGCATCACGGGGCTGATATACCGCCTGCGCTTGGTAGTTATTTAGTAAACACAAACAGCCTCCCGCTTGAGTTAGTGCGATCCACGTGCCACCGCCTTGTGGATCAACGGGATATGCGGCGCATAATTCAGTATGGAAAGTGACAGGTTGTGCAATAGCGCGGCTGCGCTGTTCATCGCGATTAAAATAAACTTGATAGCCATTTGGCTCAAGTTGCCAACTTAATGTACACAATGTAAAAGCACCCTATGACTGAGTGCTATCTTGTTGGCGCATGTAACTGGCAGTTGATGGCGCTAGGCCAAATTGCACGGAAGATTCACCACCAAAGGTCAAATGAATCGCCTTCATGGTGGCGTAATGATGAATGGCATGACTACAAGCAAACATTAACTCGCGGCCAAAGGTACTTTGCACAGACATGACATTGTCAGTACCAATTCCCACATCGGCTTGCACTTCTACTGACTGGGTAAAAACGCTGTCTGGTAAGGCTGAAAGCCATGTTTTTAGTTGTTCAAGGCGCGCTAACGCTTGGGCTAAATCACGTTCCATCGGGCTGTTGCGTTGGCGTAATTCGTAATTGACCAACGAACTTTCCAGTGCAAATTCCAACGCCACAAAGTGATCAACAATATGGCGGATATGACCACCTATTGCACTTAAAAAACCATCAGGAACAGTTGTGTACTGTGTTTGACTCAAACCAGATAGAAAATCGATACCTTGTTGTATCGTTGCGACAAAATCACGCTGCACTACGCCAAAAACCCTATAAACTTTATGTCTTTTGATAGACCTTTCCTTTAGAGAAACTCTTTCACAAAGGAAAATAAATTTTGTTATCAAATGTAGTTGCAAGTGATACAGCTTGATGCGCTAAACGTTGGTTAACGATTAGCTTAACGCTCGTTTAAGCCTGACTGAAAAACTCACGATAACATTTGCCCTAGGTAACGAAATGACTTTAGCTAGTGCTTAGCCCTTACCAACGCATTAGCTGAACTAAACACTGTCTGCCCCCAAATACAGTGTGCAGCATATGTTAATTGCGACCAGCATATTACCCAATATCAGGATAGCTCAAGTACACAGGACAATAAAGCACACAGATCAATGATTACTGTTTTCTCGCCAACCGCAAACACTGTAGCCACGTGCTATTAACTGGCTGGTAAACACTAATCCCCTCTTTTTAACGCCAAGATCTGGTTACCGTGAGCGTCATAAACAAACACACGGCGCTTTTCCTTTTTAATACTCACAGGCACAAAAATACCACGCTCAGCATGGTACATTTCCCCCAGCCAAAGGTTATCGGGTTTAGTTGCTTTAGTGATCTTTCTGATCACGGTTTGTCCTTGGTTTTTCGGGTGCGAGCGATGAGCTTTAACACAACCCACACCGGTATCGAGATCAAACTCAATTAATGCTGGCTTATGCGCATGTTGCCAAATCCCAGCAATGCTAGAGGCGGCGTGAGCGAATAGTGGCTGAATCGATATAGCTGCAACAATAAACACCACCGACAAGCGCATGGTATAAGAGATTTTCCGGTGACTCATAATAAACCTAAAAAACGACTAAACAGTGTGCGACAAGCCTAACACTGCCGCCCAACTATGCAAACAAATAGCAATTGCAGGCAAACAAATGGTAATGAAAAGTCAATTGCTGCGATAAACGACTAAACAGTGTGCTACAAGCACAACACTGCCGCCTAACTATGCAAACAAATAGCAAGTGCAGGCAAACAAATGGCACTGAAAAATCAATTGCTGCGATAAATTACCGTGAGCTCTTGCGGAATTTCAATACCTGCGGGCAGATAAGCAACGGTATTTTTGTGTTGTTGTATAAAGCGCAAAACAGCTTCAACATCACTGAGTTCTCGTGGTGGCCTATTTCTCCCGCTAAAGCGCATCTGCGCCCAATAAGATTGAATTCGAGCCTCAGTTAGCCCAACCACTTTAGTGTTAAACAGCACGCGGATTGGTGATTCTGGCGGCAACGCCACTGGCTCTAATTGTATTTTACTTACCCTACCCATAAACAAATTGCGCACCTCACGTTGCGTGAATGTCAAGTGTACGTCATCGGTGTTGGCGACAATGATCAAACTATAGGTACTGTTGTTCTGTGCACTAGCACTTGGCTGTATCAGCACGAAGATTGAAAAGAGAAGTAATATTCGCATTAAAATACCCACTCCACAGCCACTTGGTATAGGTTGGCACGGCGATCAAACTGGGCATTATCAGCAACATCAAAAAATGACCGTGCATCGCGATCGCCCACAAGTCGCGTAAATTCAACTTTAAATGCTAAATTGGCACGCATATTCCAGCGCGCACCTAAAGTGTATGAATCTAAGCTATCACTCGGTAAGCTATCGATAACTTGATCGTAACCCAAAGCGAGTTGGTCCAGTTGCGGCGCGATACCGCGCGGAATTTCATTCTGTGAAACCGCATATTCGGGAGCTGCACTTGCATAAGTCAGGTGCAGCTGAAATGGCAATAAGTTGATCCCTGCCGTCAGGTAATAACCATCAACGGAAGGCACGACAAGTAAATCGGCTTCAATTCTGAACCATTCGGCAGAAGCAAAGTAGTCGAGATCATCGTAGCGCACACCCACCTGATAGGAATTGGCACTGCCATCAAATCTCAGCGAGTCTGCACTTTGTTGAAATCCAGCTCGCTCCAAGACGACAGCCAAGTCTTCTAAACCGAGAAAATCGGCAAAGAACTCATTACTTTCCGCGTACGCAGCGCGAACCTGTAGGTTGTCGTGCTGCACTTGAAAGATCAGTCCAAGTATTTCGTCTACCTCAATATTCACTTCATCCCCACCAACGAAAACACTGTCGTCGTATGTCCCCCAGTAGGCTTCAATATCAATGTTAAGGTCGGCGAAGGTATTGCGGTGTGTAACACTCAGCCCATCAAAATTAGAAAACAAATAGCTACTGTAAAGCTGTTGCGGCGGGCTTATCCACGAGTAAGCAAAGCCGACATCTAATACATCACTATATTGCAAAAACGGCGTGCGCAATTTACCCGCCTTAATTCGCCAATACTGATCGGGTTCATAATTAAGATAAAGCCATTCAATACCCGATTTTCGCTCTTCGCTGCTATGTGCCAGTAATTGCGTGGCGACAGTGAGTGTGTCGGTTAAATGAATATCCGCTTGTAAACCCAGTAGTGATTGTTCAGATAGGCTTATATTGTCATCATAGCCCTCGAATGAAGCCGCTTCCTCATCCAAATAGCCCGCAACAATCCGAGCAAAGCCGGAAAATTCAACCCGTTCGTCCATAAAATCTCGCGCCAATACTGGCTGGTAAAGCACATTGGAAAAAACCAGTGCTAACAGTGTATTCGATAGGTTTTTGATTCTTTTTTTAAACAACATAATATCCTGGTTTTCATGTGTTAATACGGTTTCTTTATTGGTCGGTAATGGTGCCTTCAAGTTTATCCGCTTTGCTGGCAGCGCCAAGACTGGCGAGGCGCTCAGGCTTTCCGAACAAATACCCTTGCATGTAGTGACAACCGTTATCGCGCAAAAAATCAGCCTGCTGCTGAGTTTCAACGCCTTCAGCGCATAGGGTCAAACCAAGCTGCTTGGCCATTTCAATAATGGTTTTGGTGATCACACTGCTGCGTTTGTAAATGCCCACCTCGTCGACAAATTTTTTGTCGATTTTCAATGTATCTATTTTAATTTGAGTCAAATAGCCCAGTGAAGAATACCCAGTGCCAAAATCATCCAAGGCGATTTTGCACCCTAGCTCTCTCATCTGTTTGAAAAAGCTATTGGCAGTATCGAAATGTGTTAAGTAGGCCGACTCCGTTATTTCAAATTCAATGTTTTTAGGGTTTATGCGGTAGATCCTAAACATGCGGCTGATGTCGTCGGAAAGCTTGCTATCTTTAAGGTCAATGGCAGAAAGGTTAATGGCCACTCGGATGTCCTGCCCGTAGTTACGCAATAGTTGCGGTAAATCGCGGCAAGCCTGTTGAACAACCCATTGTGTAATTGCCTGTATTTTGCCACTTTGCTCAGCAATGGGGACAAACTCGGCAGGAGAAATTGCCCCTAGCTCCTCGCTTTGCCAACGTATTAACGCTTCAAAGCCCATTACTTGCTGATTCACGTCAACTTTTTTCTGATAATGCAACTGGAACTCATTGTTTTTCAGTGCCGGAACAATGGCATTCGCGACATTGATGCGTTTGAGGTTGGCACTGACCATATCGGCGTTAAAATGAGTAAACTGACTTTTCCCCTCACTTTTTGAGCGATACATCGCCAAATCAGCACACGACACCCAGTCTAAGGGCTGGTAATTAGCATCTGAAGCATAGGCAATACCGATACTGGCACTAATACTGACTTTCCATTGTTCAATATCAAACGTTTTGTCTAGGCCTGCAATAATTCGTTGCGCTATGGCTGACACAATTACTGGCTCAGGATCACCGTGCAACAAGACTAAAAACTCGTCCCCGCCAAGGCGCGATAGCGTGTCACCTTCGCGAATATAATGTTTGACATCGTTAGCGACGGCGATCAGCAGTTTGTCGCCAATGTCATGCCCAAAGGTATCGTTGACAGCTTTAAAACCGTCGAGATCAAAAAACAATAAACTGGGATTTCGGTTCTCTCGCTTGGCTTTTTTCAGTTCAATTTTAATGGTTTCAATAATAAACTGACGATTAGGCAGCCCAGTCAAGGCGTCAAAATTTGCTAAGTGCTCCATTTGCATCTGCTGTTGCTCTAACAGTTTTGTTTGCCTGCGATTTTTCTTCAACTCGTCACTAATTGTCCCCATTAGCTCGTTGATACTGACTGTCAGATCAGACACTTCCGACTTGCCGCTAATACGGGCTGATTGACTGTAATCACCGGAAGCCTTGACCTCTTGAGCAAACCTGCGCAGCGCCAACAGGGGCTCTAACAAACTATTTTGAATAATCAGCAGTACCACAATGACCAATATCGAAATAATCAAGGCAAATGGAAAAATAGAAAGCAACAATTGATTCTGGCTCTGCTTTAATGGCCCAGACAAATCACTCACCACAATTAAATAACCAAGTGGCAGCCGCTTGTCGCCTATTTGCTTTATTGCGTAAACGTTATCGCCAAGTTTGCCCGTACCAAACGGGAAGTTTAAGAGTTGTTGTGCTCGTTCTAACGAAAAACTGGGTTCATCGGAGCCTGCAGAAGAAGCCTTATTCGCATCGCCAAAGTATGGCTGTAATAGCTGATATTCCTTGTCATAAACGCCAGCAAATTTAATTTCTGTGTATTGCTCAAGACGCAATAATTGCGACGAGACGGCAAATAAATCTGATTCGTCAACCAGGTTTGGGATCAGATCACTGGCCAAGTTTTCAGAAAGTGCGTCTAGGTGCTTTATCGCCGAATCGGCATAAAGTGACTTGTAAGCAAGGATGGAAAAATATAGTACACAAGTACTCACAATAAAGATTGCCAGTACCGCCGTCCCTGTGATTGAAGTTCTAAGGCTATTAAACAACTAGATCCCTGTGATTGAAGTTCTAAAGCGATTAACCAACTAGGTTTATAATTAGAGCTAAAGCACTAGCTTATACCAATTAGTACATTAACAAAAGATACATTCTATTAACACTTAATTACACTTTTTAAAGGCATGACTCGCTCTAAAGCATTCGCAGTTCTGCACTTCATCGATTAAGCTTTTCCTGTGTAAACCTTGCTACGTGTTAGCTGGGATATGCTGCGTTTATGCATGTAATTAGCACCAATAGCAGTGACAACGACAATAACAGTAGGCACGGTATTTATGCGCTACCTCACTTTAACATTGACTTTTCTTCTCACCCTTGCCACTTCGCTAGCCGCTATAGCAGCGCTCTCTGGTACTTTAGTTGTGGTCAACAAGCGGGGCGATAATATGAGCTTTATCGACCTAGGTAGTCGCCAAGTTGTTGCAACCAGAGCAACCGGCAAGGGCCCGCACGAAGTGGCGGTCACTAAAGATGGTAAATGGGCGGTTGTCACCGATTATGTGGGGGGTAATAGCTTGTCGGTATTTGATATTGTGCAAGCGAAAAAGGTGCGCACTATCGATCTAAGCCAATACCCTTGGCCACACGGCATTTTGTTTTTAGCTGATCAAAAACGGGTTGCAGTTTCTGCCGAAGGTGCCGATGCGGTAGTCATTGCCAATATCTTTAGCGGCGAGATCACCCAAGCGCTCAATACCGAGCAAAAAGGCTCGCATATGGTGGCACTAACAGGTCGCACCGACAAAGTGTACACCACCAATATGCAATCCAATTCAGTGTCTGAGCTGTCTATTGATGAAGGTAAGTTACTCAGACAAATTTCCATGCCTGAAACACCAGAGGCGATTGCGATTAGCGCTAATGGCGACGAGCTTTGGGTTGGTAGCAACAAAGCAGGTTTAGTCACTGTGTTTAACACGGCAACCGGCGAACAGCTCAAACAGTGGCGTGATTACACCTTTCCCTACCGCATCTTACTGAGCCAAGATGAAAAATACGCTGTTATCCCAGACTTTCGTCAAAACACCTTAGACATTATTGAAAATGCGACAAAAAAGCGCCTAAAACGCATCCAGTTTCCAGAAAAAACAACGCCGAATGGCGTGATTTTCGCCCCTGATCAGCGCACCTTGTTTATGTCAGCCTATGATCAAAATAAAGTATTCGTTATTGACGTTCCCAGCGGTAAAGTGAAGTTTGAACTGCCCGCTGGTGATGGCCCAGACGGCATTGGTTACTCGCCGTTTACACTAGGCCAGTAACTTATTTAATCAATAAAACATAGTGCTTCGAAATTTAACATTTAGTAATACTTTATTTCGTCAGTCGAGCTTAAAACGCGTTACTCTGTGAGTTTATTTGCCTGACAACAGGGATGAACCATGGCTCGACTTCCAGTTTGGCTAACACTTACACTGCTACTCAGTAGCTTACTTATTGAAAACAAGGCACTCGCGGATCACCGAGCACCTGCTGATGCCCGCCAGCAAAGCCCTTCTCAGGTAGAGCAAGCCATAAAGCGCGCTGTACTCGACTATATTGAGTCACAAATTCAGGTTAAGCCTGAGTTAATGGCAAGAGGGCTAGATAAAGCGTTAGCAAAGCGCACCTATTGGCGAGATAAAGCGGGAAATGAAAAAATTGTCGAAACCAGCCATGATTTTATGGTTGAACTCGCCAACTGGTATAACAAGAAAGGCGATAAATTCTCAGCAAATCCACGCATTGAAATTGATATTTACGACATTGATCAACGAGTGGCCTCTGTTAAGCTAACTGTTGATAAGTGGATTGATTACATGCACCTGTATCAAAACGATCAAGGTCAATGGAAAGTGCTTAACGTGCTTTGGCAATACCACGACACGAATAAACACCAGAGCAAGGCTCGCCAATAACGCTCACAGTTTCAAAAACTAGCACAAAAGAAAGCATGAAAAAATGCCATGCAAAAAAGCAGGAAAAAATCGTAAAGTCAAAGAGATAAAGCGCTGAGAGCTAGCAAAGGCAGAGAGAAAAAATAAAAAAGCCCAGCTAAATAGCTGGGCACAAACGCCCCGTCGGGGTGACTGATGTAGACGCTCAGCGCACCCGATAACGCCATCATAACCACTTCAAACAAACATTTTATTGACTTATATCAAATTATTTTTATAATTTTCAGAAATTACTGAAAATTCAGAAACAGTTAAAATTGCAAACTAATACTGATTAGCCTGAGTAAGCAGACGTTAACAGACTGACAGTAAGTGGTGATGGCCTAGTCGTTCTTGACAATGAATAGCAAAGAAATAGACAAGGCCAAGTGTTAAAGCAGTGCACATAGCAGCGGAGTATCAAGCAATGAAAGTATCCCCCATGACCCAATCGTTAATCCTTCACTTTGGTGAAATGGGTTCAAAATGGGGCCTTAACCGCACGCTTGGTCAAATGTACGCACTGATTGTACTAACTCAAGAACCACTGAACGCCGACCAAATAAGTGAGTGCTTACAAATTTCACGCTCTAACGTTTCTATGGGATTAAAAGAATTAAAATCGTGGAACTTGATCAAGCTCCAGCATATTCCCGGCGATAGAAAAGAATATTTCTCTGCCCCTAGTGATGTTTGGGAGATCGCGCGGACACTGGTGGTCGAACGCCGCAAGCGCGAGTTAGACCCCACGCTTTCCATGATGCGCGATGCTTTATTGCAATCGCCAAGTAATGAAGCAGATCGCTACGTACAACAGCGCGTGCAGGAAATGCACGACCTGATGGAAATGGTTACTTTATGGTCAAACGAGCTCCAAGGGATGTCATCGGAAAAACTCGCCGCCTTGTTAAAACTGGGCGAAGGCGTTGGCAAGCTGCTGGATATGAAAGACAAACTGCTACCCAACAAGAAAGCTTAAAGCCCGAATTGTAACCAGCTTCGCCATTCAACGCACAACGCAGTAACCCCTTTGGCCATGAGCGATAGACGCTTAGCAGTGATGTAGAAAAGTTTTTTATTTAGTCGTGCGCCTAAGGAGGTGCTTATGATTTCTTTTGCTCCACTCGCCTTTATGGAACTGGCTTCTGACACTGGCTTGATGCTGTCTCGCATCCAATTTGCCGCCAATATCAGTTTTCATATCTTGTTTCCCACCATCAACATCGCCTTGTGTTGGATACTCGTGTTTTTTAAGTGGCGTTATAACCGCACACAAGACGATGCTTGGCTGCGAGTCTATCGCTTTTGGGTACGAATATTCGCCCTGACCTTCGCCATTGGGGTCGTCAGTGGCATTACCATGTCGTTCCAGTTTGGTACCAATTGGCCGGGCTACATGGAGAAAGTCGGCAATATCGCTGGCCCATTGTTGGGTTATGAGGTGATGACAGCATTCTTTTTAGAAGCTTCATTCTTATCCATCATGCTTTTTGGCATGGATAGAGTCTCAAATCGTGTGCACACCATTGCCACGGTGCTCGTCGCTGTTGGCACTAGCTTGTCGGCCTTCTGGATTTTAGTGCTCAACTCTTGGATGCAAACCCCCGCTGGTTTTGAAATGATCGACGGTGTTGCCCATGTGACGAGTTGGTACGAGGTCGTGTTTAATCCCTCCATGCCCTACCGCCTTGGCCACATGCTACTTGCCTCTGCGCTAACCGCTGCCTTTCTTATTGCCGGTATCTCAGCGTATCGTTTACTCAAAGGCGATAAAAAATCATCGGTCAAATATGCGCTTAATTTCTCCGTGGTGCTGGCAGCTATCCTGATGCCATTGCAGGCTTTTGTCGGTGATTTGCACGGTCTAAACACCTTTGACCATCAGCCAGCGAAAGTTGCCGCAATGGAAGGCGTATGGCAAACCGAGCGCGGTGCGCCACTCTTGTTATTCGCGGTGCCTGACGAAGCAATGCGCACCAATCATTTTGAAGTGGCAATTCCCAATTTGGCGAGCCTTATCCTTACCCATGAGCTTGACGGTGAAATTCGTGGCCTCGATGAATTTAAAGGTGAGCACCCGCCAGTCGCTCCAGTGTTTTACAGCTTCCGATTGATGATTGGTATTGGCCTGTTGATGCTGGCCATGTCATGGCTAGCAAGCTATCAGTTTACGCTGAAAAAGCGCTACCCTACTTGGCTACTTAAAGCGACTGTTGCCATGACCTTTTCTGGCTGGGTAGCCACGCTGGCAGGCTGGTACGTCACCGAAATTGGCCGCCAACCCTATTTAGTATCAGGCGTGCTTACCACCAAGGAAGCTGCCACAGGTATCGCCCCTGAAAATATCGCCTTGTCGCTGACCTTGTATTTGCTGGTTTATGGCTTCTTACTGGTAGCCTATATCAAAACCTTGTTTGTGATGGCTGATCGCGCCGTTAAGCTTGAAGCGGCAAACCCTAAATTGGCCGATATGCAGCAAGCAGACGCGCCAAGCGAAGCGTCAAGTAAAACACTAAGCACGCCCGCAAGTGCGCAGTAATTCACTTAGCAATAGTTCACCTAATTTAAGTATCAAGAAGTCGTTAAGGAGTCTGTCATGGAAAGCTCAACGTTAAACTGGTTACCTATGGTGTTTATCGCACTGATGGGCTTATCGTTTTTAGTGTACGCCATTTTAGATGGTTATGATTTAGGGGTCGGTGTGTTACTACCAACCGATAAAGCGCCGGCAAACCAAGCCGCGCGCGATAAAATGATCTACTCCATTGGCCCGTTTTGGGATGCCAATGAAACTTGGCTCGTACTTGCCATTGGCTTGATGCTGATAGCCTTCCCCAAAGCCCATTCAATTGTGCTGCAAGCGCTTTATTTACCGACTGCGCTTATGCTGTTTGGCTTAATTTTGCGCGGTGTTTCCTTTGATTTTCGCACTAAAGCACCGAGTAAAGACAAACATAAATGGGATTTAGCCTTTAAGGCTGGCTCATTGATCGCCACCCTTTGCCAAGGCTATATGCTAGGTCGATACGTCACGGCCTTTGACACGAGTACAGCCGCAACGTTATTCGCATTGTTATCAGCCATTTGCGTTACTGCAGGCTATTGCTATGTCGGCGCGGCGTGGCTTGTAATGAAAACCGAAGGTGAATTGCAAAAACGTTCGGCAAAATGGGCAATTTGGTCGAATCGCTTTATGGCATTAGGAATTATTGCAGTTTGTATAGCAAACCTATCAATCGATCCCGTCATCGCTGATAAATGGCTGGGCTTTCCGCAAGTTTTTGTGTTGATCCCCTTAGTGATGCTGTTTGGCTTTATGTTTGTCACCGTTGAGCTCTACCTGCGCAAAGTCCCTATAGCGGACGATCTGGGCTGCTGGTACCCCTTTGTGTGTGCAATTATTATTTTTACTTTGTGCTTCTGTGGTTTAGCGTACAGCTTTTACCCGTATATCGTGCCCAACCAACTCACCATTTTTGAAGCCGCCAGTGCGCCAGCATCACTGCTGGTGATTTTCTGGGGGGCAGTGATTGTATTGCCGGTGATTATTGGCTACACGATTTTTGCGTATAAAGTGTTTTGGGGTAAAACCAGTCAGTTAAATTACTAGTGGTTGCGACAAAGCTAACTTAACTAACAGTTACAGGTAAAATTATCAGGGGGGAGCACTATGCTCCCCGACATGCTCATCTGCTAATAGCATTCACTGGCAAGCATTTCTCGCGTGAGATCGGTTTTGTTTTCACCAATGGCTTTCATTCCCGTTACAGGTCTTGCATATCCGCATAACCATGAAATTGGACTAATCGGACTACCCTCCACCACTGCTGGGCGAAAGGTAAGCACTTTACCTGCCAGTGGCTTAGGCACTTTGTTACCCATGGTAATATGAAAAGCGCCATTTTCGACAACGACACTGGTGATTTTGTTTGAAATCAATTTGTCAGCTGAAGGCAAGCCAGCTTGGTCATTGTCCTTGGGGAAGGCTAAATGCTCGCCGTAATAATCCGTTACCGCTTGTCGAATTGTGCCAGCGTAGCCGTATGCTTCAACAACATGAGCTTTGATTGTGTAAACATGGTACTGAGGCAAGGCAACAGCTGCCAAAATACCAATAATCGATACCACAATCATTAATTCAATTAGCGTAAAACCGCGAACGTTTCTCATTGTATTACCTCGCCGAGTTTAAAAATGGGGTCATATATCTGCACAATATAAAAACCAATACCAAGCACAACTGCGCCATACAGCAACTGATGTGCACGATTCGCATAGTCATGGAGAGTCAGTGTCAGTTGCTGTGCGTGATACTCAAATAACAGGGCAAGTTCAGCTGATTCATCATGGCGTAATTGGGCGAGTTCATTTAGTTGTGCGTCAAATTTATCAGTCGTTTCGGCTCGCCGCCCTTGCACAGACGGCGTGGCAATAATCTGCTGCAATTTACTCGCCGTAGCGAGTATTCGTTTAGGCAACAAAAGTATCGCGATGCGATTGGGTGAGTTAACCACTGCGCGATCTATATTTTTGATTTGGTGTTTAAGTGCTATCGACATCACTAAAGTGCTCAAGGCGACAATTAATCCGGCAACCCATGCAGACGGCAGTAATTCAAATGAATCACTTTTTAGCGCTGGATACTGTGCGGCTAAATCAGCAAAAACGGGAAATACATAGACTTGATAAAGTGTGATGAATGCCGCAAAGAAAATAGAAATGGAGGCTAAATAACTTAACTTAGCGACGAGATCCTTAGCAGCACCAGATAAAGCTAGACACCCAGCAAAATCTATCGAAGCATATAAATTAAGTGTTCGCTGCGCATCTTTGATACTCGATAAATGAAAAACTTTATCAAGCAGGCTTTGTTGAATACCGGAAAGCGACTGTTCGCCATAAAGCTTTGCTAGGCTTGAACATTCAAGAGATTGTTTTGCTTGTTGTAAGGTCGAGCCTTGGTTGAGAAGGTTTAGGTAATATCGACAATTAAAATTAAACTGCGCCCAGCTCATACATTCCTTGCAATAAGTAGACTTCCTTTGACGTTGACCTTAGCGTAAATGTTGTTGTTTAACAATTGTTCAGTGATTTATTTAACGACACAAAAAAGTGAGGGCTAGCCCTCACTTGCTAACTTTAAGATTTAATTAAACGTTAACTACATTGCGTAGTTAATGCCAATATATGCCGCGCGATCTTGCGTATTGTAATTAACCGCCGTCTCATAGTTTTCGTTAAACAAGTTAGTAATGCGCGATTCAACCGTAAGGTTTGGCGTAACTGGGTAGCTGGCACTTAGGTTAACCAAGTGGTAGCTGTCGAGTTTTACGCGTCCAACACCAAACACATTATCTTCACGCTCACCGCGATATTGGTATTCAACGTACAGTGATAAATGCCCAATGTTAGTGTCGAACTGGTAGCTAAATTGATCTTTCGCGCGGCGAATTAGCTGCTCGTTTGTTGCTTTGTCTTCAGCGTCAACATAACCCGCATTGATTTGATGCTGACCACCAAAACCTTGGTACTTGGCAGTAAATTCAACGCCCAACATTTCGGCTTCATTTACATTCGTCGGCTGGTAGAAGAAGTTTGCATCGGGTAACCAAACAATTAAGTTATCAACATCCGTTTGGTAAAAGTTAAACGCCATATCGACATCGGCATAATTCGTTTCAAACACTAGCTCAATGGTATCTGAGGTTTCCGACTGCAGATCAGGGTTACCTGACGAAAACTGGCTCGCAGGAAAGTATAAGTCATTAAAACTTGGCGCTTTAAAGCCACTGCCTGCGTTTAGTGCAATGCGCGTCTCATCATTAATTTGATAACCAATACCTGCGTTATAAGTGGTTTCCGAATCCACATTTTCAACATCGTCGTGACGAATCGCCGCTTCAACCGTTAGCTGGTTTTTACTGTACAAACTGTGGGCGTAAACAGCAGTAACATCGCGCTCGTCTTTAGCAAAGTCGGTGGTGCTATTAAGCTGCTCGTTGTAATAATCAACACCTAGATTAAACTGTAAAAACGGGAAGACTTGTGCGTGATTGACCAGCGAGAATTGATCGCGGCGGGTTTCAAACACTGTGGTAAATACGTCTGTACCGTCAAGGTAATTTTCAGAATAATCGCGGTTTTGACCAAGCGATACGGTTGTGTGATTTTGCACATGACCGATAATTTGGCTGTAAGTGCCGCGTACTAACCACGCATGGTTACGCGTTTCTGCTTCATTAGCACCGCCAAAGGCGTTGTCGTATTCGTTGTCACCTTGATCGGCACGCGCTAACCAGTCAATCGCCAATTGATGATTGACTTGTTGCTGACCTTTAATCGCCACCGAGTCATACTCATAGCCATCGTTATCCTCTTCGGCTGTTTTTAACACGTCAAAGCCATCGCTTTTCTCGCGATTAACGGTAATGCTGGTATGGCCTTTACCCATTCCGTTACCTAAGTCATGGGCGATGCCAGCACCGGCTTTATATTGGCGATAATCGTCAGCACCCACCGTCACCCCCGCAATATATTCACTGCCTTCGAGCTGACGGGTGAAAATTTGAATCACACCACCGATAGCATCTGAACCCCAAATGGCCGCACGAGGGCCTTTAATAATCTCGATACGATCAATCAATTCAGGGGCAATAATTTGCGTATTGGTTGAGCCCAAGCTAGCAGAGCTGACTCGAATGCCATCAATTAATACAAGCACTTGATTAGAGTTAGTACCGCGCAAAAATAACGAAGATAGTTGGCCACGGCCACCTTGATTGGTAAAATCGATACCGGCAACTGTCGCTAACACATCATTCAATGATTTTGGCTGAATACGCGCTATATCTTCGTGTGTGATCACCACAACGCTAGCAAGCGCAGTGTCAATGTTAACCGGAGAGCGGCTGCCCGTTACGGTAATAATTTCTTCATCAGCAGGTGCTTGCGCGTAAACGTTAGCGTTTAACGATAGTGCAGCGCCAACGGCAACTGCGAGTTTAGATAAGTGTTTTATGTTCATATTTCCTCAATTATCGATGCCCACCGCATCAAATACTGCATGTGTTTTAATTAAAATGTTGGTTGAGTTATTCAGGTAATCGGGCTTTATGACTCAGAGCTCTTATTTAACCATTAAGTGCGGTCATATTACCGTTGCGGGGGCAGCGCTGAACTTTCATCAGCTTCCCCTAAATAACTCACGTTGCCAATAACGCTGGCTAGACGGCGTTAACTTGCTAGCGCCAACTTTTTTTCTAGAGCTAGCTTCCTAGCGTTAACGAAATTTCTTTATCAGCAATGTGCTTGCTAGATGTTGATGCTATTCACGAAAGCTATCCAATTGCTGACACATATCGGCTAAACCCGTCAACATATTGCTGCTAAAGCGATGCATGACATCACCTTGGGTGTGAATAATCTGTTGTTTCTTTACTGCCGGAATTTGCGGCCACTGTTGCCAGCCGGCATCAGGTTGTTTGCTACCAGCGGCACTACTGGCATCTGGAATAACAATCACTTCTGGCATAGCAACAAGGACATTTTCAATGCTCACCTGTGGTGTTTTGGTCGGTGCATTCGCAAACACATTGGTTGCATTGCAGCTGGTGATCAATTGATTAATCCAGCTTGCTTGATTAATGGTCATCAGCGGCGCTGACCACAGTTGATAAAACACCGACAGCGCTTGCTTACCTTGATACTGGGCTTCAATGTGATGGAGCTTAGCCATAAATTGCTCCGCTCTATGCTGAGCAATGTGTGTCTGCCCTGTTAGCTCCCCTAGCATCACGAGTTCTTTTGCGACATCTTCCAGTGCTTTCGGGTCACTGAGCCGCACATTCAGGCCAAGTGAGCGCATTTTTGCTAAGTCTTGCGCCTGATTGCCACCTTGCCAGAACAACACCAGATCCGGTTGGTAGCTGAGTAGTTTTTCCATACTCACACCAGCGTGATTGCCGATCCGCGGGATCGCTTTGGCCGCTGCTGGATGATTCGCATATTCAACCGTCGCCACAATGCGATCACCTGCGCCAATCTCAAACAGCATTTCCACGATATGTGGTGCCAGAGCGACAATGCGCTGAGCTGGCTTTGCTGCTGTGAAAGTATCAGCGGATGTTACCTCAACCGACCGGTTATTATCACTTTGTGCAAGCGCTTGTTGGCCGATAACCAGTGGCATCAAAGCCAATAAGCAAAGCAACTGATGCATTACCGATTTTGATAGGTTTAATTGTGCTAATGATTGCATTGCAAGCTGGCCTTATGAGTCAAATTAGTAGTCAAAACCTAGTTGCGCCTTGATACCTGCATCAAAGGCATGTTTAACGTTTTTCACTTCGCTCACGGTATCAGCCAGCTCCACTAATTTGCGATGGGCAGCGCGCCCTGTGACGACAACAAACTGGTGTTTAGGGCGATTTGCCAAGCACTCAATCACTTCATCCACAGGTAAATAGTCATAGCTGAGCATATAAGTCAGCTCGTCAAGTAAGACGATGTCTAGCTCAGAGTTAGCGAGCATGGCTTTTGCGCCTTGCCAAGCTTTCTGTGCGGCAGCGATATCCGACTCACGATTTTGTGTTTCCCAGGTAAAGCCGGTTGCCATCACCACAAAAGGGACATCAAATTTTTCAAGTAAATTGCGCTCACCACAATCCCAAGTGCCTTTAATAAACTGCACAACGCCCGCCCTTAAACCATGACCAACCGCACGCGTTACTGTGCCAAAACCCGCTGTAGTTTTACCTTTGCCATTGCCCGTAATCACTTGCAAAATGCCGCGCTCTTCTTGCGCCGCAGAAATGCGCTCGTCGACTTTTTCTTTAAGTCGCTGTTGGCGCTGCTGGTGGTTATCCGAGCGATTTGTCGATTTATCTTGGTCACTTATTGCCATGACGATAAAACTCCTGTGTTATGTCTAATAATCTGTCGATATCTAAATGCTGTTCACAGACCGCAGCCAAGCGTTCAAGCTCTTGTTCACGGTGAAGGTCTAAATCGAGTGCGGGCACTGCCAGCTGCGGCTTGACCCAATGTAAAATGGCTTGCGTAGGCGCGGCTTTATCAAATAGGCCGTGCAAGTAAGTACCAATCACTTGGCCATCGTCAGTAACAAAGCCATCACTAACTTCCTGCCCTTGCACATTGCGGTATTTGGCAAGTGGCCTGTGTAACGCCTTACCTTGGCTGATCCCACAATGAATTTCATAACCTTGGATCAAAATAGGATCGTCGCTGCTTTCAAATGCTTTGTCTTTAAGCGCTGGCTGAGATTCAAGCAATAGCTCAGCAGTAACTTTTACCAAGGCTTTTTCTTCGCTTAGTTCAGTTTCAAAATCAGCAATGCCTAATGTTTTTTGCTCAGCAACGGACGATTCAATACCACAGGGATCGCAAATTTTATTGCCGAGCATTTGCAAGCCGCCGCAAATGCCCAACACTTTGCCGCCATAACGTAAATGCTGCTTGATCTGCTCGCTCCAACCTTGCGATTCAATAAATTGATAGTCACCAATCACGTTTTTCGAGCCGGGCAGAATGATCAAATCACAGCTTGGAATCACTTGCCCTACTCGCACGTATTCAAGGTTAACCCCTGGGTTTAAGCGCAAGCTGTCAAAATCCGTATGATTGGAAATATGTGGTACTAACAGCACCACGATATTAATTTGTGTGGTTTGCGGTGCTTTGACATTGGCAAGCGCTAGCGCGTCTTCCGCATCCAGTGCTAAGTCGTGCAGATAAGGTAAAACCCCCAACACAGGTTTTCCGGTTTCTTGTTCAAGCCAATCAAGCCCAGATTGCAGCAAACCAATATCACCGCGAAAACGATTAATCACAAAACCTTTGACTCGCGCCTGCTCACTTGGCGATAACAACGCGAGCGTGCCAACTAAATGGGCAAATACGCCGCCTTTGTCGATATCCGCAATAATAATAACGGGACAATCTACCGCTTCGGCAAAGCCCATATTGGCGATATCACCCGCGCGCAAATTTATCTCGGCAGGACTGCCCGCCCCTTCCACCAACAAATAGTGATAATGATGACTGAGGCGTTGGTACGAGGTCAGTACGGCATCCATCGCCACTTTTTTATAGTCTTGATAGGCTGCCGCCTCCATATTATTAATCGCCCTGCCGTGCACAATAACCTGTGCGCCAGTATCTGAGTTGGGCTTGAGTAAAATGGGATTAAAGTCCACTTGGGCAGGGACTTTGGCGGCAATCGCTTGTAGCGCTTGAGCGCGACCAATTTCACCAACGTCACCGCTGTCCCCTATTGCCGCAACCGCGCTATTAAGTGCCATATTCTGCGGTTTAAATGGGGCAATGCTGAGCGCGCGATTCGCTAATGCCCGGCATAAGCCAGCCAAAAGCGTGCTTTTACCAGCGTCTGACGTAGTACCTTGCACCATTATCGTTTGCATAGACAGGGGTTGCATTGAAGTAGAATTCACTTCGTTCACCTAGGACTGACCTTGGCGGCGAAAACGCACCACCATTAGTGATAAGAAAAAGCCACTGCCCAACAAGCCGGTGATAATGCCAAGCGGTAATTCCTGATGCGACAGCAAGGTACGGGCAATCACATCAACCCACACCATAAACAGGCCGCCCAGCAGGCAAACCGCTATCGGATGCAGTAACTGCGCCTGTGAAATAAACAAGCGAACAAGATGGGGGATCATCAAACCGACAAAGCCAATTCCCCCGCAAACAGCAACCAGGCTGGCAGTTAGTAGCGAGCTCAGTAGCAGCATGGCTAAACGAAACTTGGCAACATTAACCCCTAGGGTGATTGCGCTCTCGTCGCCGAGCAATAATGCGGCCAGTTGACGGCGAAACAACAATACAACGGCAAGTGTGCATAACAGTAAGACAAATGGTAGCAATAGCTGTAACCACTGCGCACGCGCAAAGCTGCCCATCGTCCAAAAGATTACCGCACTGATCGCTTGCGGGTCGCTAAAGTACAAGGTCACACTGGTGATTGCACTAAACAAGAAGGATAAAGCAACACCCGCCAGCAACATAGACTCCACCTGCCGACCAATGGCAGAGCCTGCCACGGCTAATAAAATCGCAATGGCGACCAAGGAGCCAACAAAGGCTGCAACGGACAAACTCAGTTGATTGAACAGGGAAAGAAACCACGCATCACCACTGACAAGGGCAGAGCCAGCAAAGGTCATAAACAGTACTACGCCGACGGTTGCCCCTGATGATATGCCAAATAAATACGGGTCGGCGAGCGGATTGCGGGTCACGGTTTGCAACATTAAGCCAGCGAGGGCCAAGCCGCCACCCGCAATAAAGGCCAATAGTGTGCGCGGCATCCGCAGCTGCCAGACGATCTGCTCTGCCAGCGCGGTACTGGAGATATCACGATCATTTGCCAATACATGATGCGCACCTTTGTCAATCACTGACTGAAAAGCTTGTGTCATACTAATATCGGCCGCGCCAAATGAAAGCGCAGCAACCAGTGAAAAGATTGATAAAGCCAGAAGCCCAGCAAACCACCACAGTGCGCTATGTGGGTTTGTCATCTTTGTTCGCCTTGGTCATTACCCTGTGGGCGTGTGCTTTGTGTTGGTGCTTGTTCCGGTACATCTGTTTTAGGCGCACTTTTTTCAGGCAGTTCTTGTTCAGGAAAATACTGATAGGTGATCAATGGCTTGCCATGCTCTGGGTGAGTTTGCAGCTGAGCAGTAACCCCAAAAACTTGAGCCAATAAAGTTTGGCTCAGTATGTCGCTCGGTTTGCCATCGGCCACTAATTCGCCATTGCTGAGCACTAGTAAACGATCACACATCGCGCTAGCCAGATTGAGATCGTGAAACGAAGCGAGCACTGTGATACCCAATGACTTGGCTAAATTGATAATTTGAATTTGGTATTTCACATCAAGATGACTGGTGGGTTCATCCATGATCAACAGCGACGGCTGCTGCACAATAGCGCGCGCGATTAACACGCGCTGCTTTTCACCACCAGAGAGTGAATCAAAACCCTGCGTGGCCTTGTCCAGCATTGCTACCTGCGCCAGCGCATTTTCTACGTGTTGTTTTTCTGCTTTGCTAGTGCGATGCCAAACAGAAGTACGCGGTAATAACCCTAATTCAACAACATCACTGACCGACAAATTAAAAAAGCTGGGCGATTCTTGCAGTACCACCGCCACTTGCTGGGCATAAGCCTGTTGGCTGTAACTTTCAAGCGCTCGACCTTGGTAGTGCACCTGCCCAGCGGTCGGGCTGTGATAGCGATAAAGGCAACGCAACAAGCTGGATTTACCCGAGCCATTGGGGCCAAGTAAGCCAACAAACTCACCACTTTGAAGCGCAAAATTAATACGCCGTAATATCGCTTTGCCGCCCGATTGCCAGCCCAACTCGGTGACGTGAAGCTGAGCGCAGGCAACCTGAGAACTAGCGGCTTGATTGTTGGCTGCTTGATAAGTGGAATCTTGTGGTACTCGCTGCATCGCCTTGCCAGTGTTAAAAACTATCTAATGAGTCGTATTAAATGTCGGCAAAATTGCACAGCAAAGCCCGGCCAGTATGACCGCAATGACAATGCCCGAGTAACCCGCTCGACTTGTTAAAATGAGATGGTAAATACTGGTATCCTGACTTACAGCATCTCGACCTAAGCCTTCCCAAGCTGGCAATATCGTTAAATATGCGGGGCTCAGTGGCTTGCCATTAATTCGCAATTTACTATAAACAAATCGCATTAATGACAGATAGGCTGCTCTGTTAACAGTTGCGGGTACAGTTGAGGATTTTCACCTCATTCCCAAGTACTTACCTTGACGAGCAATTATCAAGGTTAGTGCTAAAAAAGCAAGTATAACTGGCGATAACTTATACCGTGCGAGCATTTTGACTAAGGTGTTGACCACATTAAAGGCTCGATATCTATTAATTACAATTTATCAATGGTTAAGCGTTCAGCAATTCGTTAAAATCCGCGCAATTTTTTTGTTAATACTTTGTTACACCTATGTCTGTAAGTGAAAATTACTTAAAAAAAGAGCTGTATTCTTTGGTACGAGAAGACGAGAATATTTTTGAATTTTTACAGTCAGGCGCCACAGATGGCATGTGGTATTGGGATTTAGAGCAACCCGAAAATGAGTGGATGAACCCTCAATTCTGGACCGAGCTTGGCTATGATCCCGCCGAGAAGTCGCATCGTGCAGATGAATGGCAAGGTATTATCAATCAGGACGATTTACAGCTGGCACTGGAAAACTTTCAAAAACATTGTGATAACCCTGATCACCCTTACGACCAAGAGGTAAGATATCGCCATAAAGATGGCTCCACGGTTTGGATCCGTTGTCGCGGTATCGTTATTCGCAATAGCGACAACCAGCCCTATCGCATGCTTGGTGCACACAGCAATATAACGGCACTGAAAGAGAGTGAAGCACAGCATCGGAAAAGCCTTAAACAGCTAGATCATGCTTATGCCTCAATCAAATTAGCACTGGAAGAAAGTGAACGTTTATTTGAAATGGCACCGGACGCCAATTTAAAACTGGATATCCGTGGCAATATTCTTAAAGCCAATCAGCAGGCAGAAGAGCTATTTAACTGCCCACGCACTCAGCTGGAACAGCTTAGCGTTTTCAGTTTAGTGCCACTTGCTAAACTAGAAAAATACCAGCAGGCATTCAAAAAATATTTCGACCCTTGCTATGCAAAGGACAGGGTATTTAAAAAATCACTGGCCATTATTGACTACGCTGGCCTGCCGTTAACCATTGAAGTAACGCTTAACCTGATCCCGACAAGAACAGGTAAAATTGCCCTTGCGACTATACGTGATGTTTCAGAAAAAGAAGCCCTTATTCAATCGCTGCAACACCAGCTGGAAGAGAACAGAAAGCTGCACGCATTAGCGTTGTCAGATCCCCTGACGAAAATTTTCAATAAGCGTCATTTTAACAATATGATGCTAGAAGAGCACAATAAGGCGGTTCGTCATCAGCAATGCCTATCGTTAATCCTCTTCGATATCGATCATTTTAAAACAGTCAATGACACTTATGGTCATGATGTTGGCGACAAGGTATTAACGCAACTGACAGAGCTGATTAGAGGGCTTGTTCGCGAGGAAGACACCTTTGCCCGCATTGGCGGCGAAGAGTTTGCCATTATTACACCATTCACCAACTCAGATGCGGCATTAACCATCGCCGAACGCATTGTTGAAGAGTGCGCTAAACATCAATTTGTGATTAATGATCAGCAACTATTGAACATCACGGTTAGTGTTGGCACCACGACCTTGAACAATACCGATAAAACTTGGCCACCATTGTTTGAGCGCGCTGACAAAGCACTATACCAAGCCAAGCGTTTAGGGCGTAATCAAGCGCAACTTAGTACACTGTTTTAAACTAAGTTTTTAAGCTAACGTTTTAATTTAACCCTGCTAGCGCCAATACTCGCGCAGCTGCTTACCGCGCGTTTATTGTGACTGGTTTTAAAGCTAGGTGATGTAAAATTACTTAGTAATATTTGGGTTAGCTCGCATTTGCTAAGTATACTGGCGCTGCCTGCACTTGAGACAATTTCAGTTTTAGCTGTTCTGGATTATCAACAGCAAGCCAGAGCTTGTTAACGGACTCAGGCATTTGCCCCATCATCGCCATATAGGTTTGCGGTTGGCTAAACACCAGCTCGATATTGGCCGTTGTTCCCTTGTCTTTTTGCGGATAATGATTCTTGCCAAGTAACAACTGATCTTTATCATCCGCTTGGTGAAAAACACCTAGATTGATCGCAGCCAGCGCCTTGGTATCGACCACCATAAAACTCCACATACCAAGGTTGATCACTAGCTGTTGATCCAGCAAGTAAATGGAATGATGGCGAGCCACGCGATAATTCGCTGTACACAAAATCACACTATAAAAACACAAGCTGGCCACAATAATGGCGACTAACTCACTCCAATCCACCAATAGTGAATAACTGCCGCTGCCAATGGCAATACATGCTGAAAGTAATAACAACAAATGCCAGCTTTGAGCAGAGTTTACTTGCAACTGAGCTAGCGCTTTTGCGTGATTTCGCGAAAACTTGGGAATGGCGTAGTACCAACTGGCTGGCTCACCCGCCAACATAACCCCAAGCGCGAGCTTTTTATCGTCATCCTTATGCTGATTAAACGCATGAACGCGTGGATCGCCACTGAGTTTTCTTGCTTGCCATAAGCCTTTTACTATGGTCACCATCAAATACACTTCAATGATCAGCAATACCGCGATAATTGGATAGCGAAGGTAGGTAATAAACTCAAAGTACTCGGCAATATTAGTAGGAAAGCTATAGCGAGCACACAAGGCGCTGAGCGAAAATACAATCAGCATTTTCCATGGCTTTTGCTGACCCGCTTTAATCACCCAGAACCAATACAGCACAGGTAAAAACACGAAGTAGCCAGCCACTGCAAGTAATAGCGGCGACATGGCAACTAGGTTTTCAATCGTTAGTGCAGGGCTGAATGCTAACTGCTCTGGCAATAGCTGAAAACCAGCGGTAAATACCACCAAAGCCGTCAATAAGAATTGCAGTCTTTTTCTAACAGGCGTGCGCATCGCTTCTTCCTTGAATTGTTATTGTTAAACTTTTGGCGTTACTCTTTACAATGAAAAATAAAGTCATGAAGAATACAGCCACAAAGAGTACAGTCATCTCGCCGCGCAATTTATTACACTCTCGGCAGTAATTTACGAAAATTATTGAAACCACCACACAACTGGATATTTAAACAGTACCAAGTTACACTCGGTTTATATCCCATTAATCATTCAATCTGTGCCATTCGATGAAGCTGTATATTGCTGAAAAACCTAGCCTTGCCAGAGCTATTGCCGACGTACTGCCCAAACCGCAAAAGAAGCAGCAAGGCTATATTCAAGTGGGTAATGGCGATATCGTGACTTGGTGTATTGGCCATATTTTGGAGCAAGCGGAACCCGAGGCTTATGGCGAGCACTACAAAAAGTGGCAACTCGAGCACCTGCCCATTATTCCCGAAAGCTGGCAACTTAAACCCAAGTACAAAACTAAAAGCCAGCTAACCGTGATCCGCAACTGGCTCAAAAAAGCCGATGAAGTCGTGCACGCTGGCGATCCCGATCGCGAAGGGCAGTTATTAGTCGATGAAGTACTTAATTACCTCAAACTGTCCAAAACAAAAACCGCACAAGTAAAACGCCTACTGATCAGTGATTTAAACCCTGCGGCCGTAAAAAAAGCACTTTCACAACTCAAATCTAATCAAGCCTTTATGCCACTTTCTGTTTCTGCACTGGCGCGCAGTCGTGCTGACTGGCTGTATGGTATTAATCTCACTCGGGCACTAACGATTCAGGGAGGTAAAGCGGGTTATCAAGGAGTCTTGTCGGTCGGCAGAGTACAAACGCCAGTACTTGGTTTAGTGGTGAATCGCGACCGCGAAATCGCCAACTTTGTTAGCAAACCCTTTTATGAAGTAGAAGCGGAGTTGACACCTGATAGCACTGCCATTTCTCCCTGTATTATGACGAAATGGCAACCCAGTGAGGCTTGTCAGCCCTATCAAGATGAAGACGGGCGCGTGGTAGTGAAAGCCTTAGCCGAAAATGTTGTTGCCCGTATCACAGGCCAAGAAGCCCTGGTCAGCGAGTTAAAAAAGCAGGACAAACAACAAAATGCGCCACTGCCTTATAACTTGTCTGCCCTGCAAATTGATGCCGCCAAACGCTACGCGATGAACGCTAAACTGGTGCTTGATGTTTGTCAGGCGCTTTATGAAAAGCACAAATTGATCACCTACCCAAGATCAGATTGTCGCTACCTACCCACAGAACACTTTAGCGACGCGCCGCAAATTTTATCCATGCTCAAAGACAGCCAACTACCACTGGCGAAGCAGTTAGGCGATGCCGATCCCAAGCGCAAAAGTCGCGCTTGGCAAGACAGTAAAGTGGGCGCTCATCATGCCATTATTCCTACCACCAAATCGCCAACCAAGCTCAATTTAAACAACTTTGAGAAGAATATTTATCAGCTGATTTGCCGACAATATGCTGCACAGTTTTTTCCGACTTATTGTTACCAGCAACTTAAAGCGAGTTTTTTAATTGCCGGCGGCTTATTTCAATCAAGTGCGACTATTGTTTCGCAATTAGGTTGGAAGTCTTTGTTTGGGGGAGAGAAAAATACCAACTCAGAAGACGGTCAGCAAAGCGCCAGCCCTGCCCTTGCTCAGCTCCTATCGCAGCTAACCCAAGGACAAACACTGTACTGCCAGCAAGGCCATTTGCGAGAGAAGCAAACCGAGCCGCCTAAACATTTTACCGATGCCAGCTTACTTGCCGCAATGACGGGGATTGCCCGTTTTGTCACCGATAAATCCCTTAAAGCCATCCTCAAAGAAACCGATGGTTTAGGCACAGAAGCGACCCGTGCGGGCATTATTGATTTATTGTTTAAACGCGGGTTTTTAGCCCGTCAAGGCAAACAAATTCATGCGACCGATACCGGCAAAGGACTCATTGATGCCTTGCCCATCGACTGCACTCAACCCGATATGACGGCGCGCTGGGAGTCGTCACTCAATCAAATTGCTGATAAAGCCTGTAGTTATGGGCAATTTATGCAGCCCATTGAAGGCTCATTGCACAATTTGATTAATCTGCTTAGCCAGCAATTGCCCAGTTCATTACAAGGACTGAAAAGCCCACAAAAGCCCGCTTACAAAAAGCGTAGAAAAACATCACCTACCAAGCGCAAATCGAGCACAACTAAAAAGTAACAGACTCAATAGCATCAGGTGCTTGATTAAGCATTGTCAGCTTAGTTCGAAGATGACGGGCCCTTAACATGGCTCGCGATGCAATGAGCTACTTAGACCACTTTTTGCGTCGAATACATAACGCGACCAACGACAGTGCAAATAAACTCAAGATACTTGGTGTCGGGATCGTTGCTACTTCGCGAACTAACCATGTCCCTACAGTGGCATTAGCAAATTGCGCAGTATTGGTGGCATTAAATGAGAGAATATCGGTCACGTTATCATTGAATTGAAAACTGGTTTGCCCATCCAAAACAAATGGAGATCTAAACTTACCACGATTACCTACAGCAGTATTTGTATATCCGCGCGTTTCACCTATGTTGGGCAAATTGGGGTTTACGTCATTAATAGTGGCACCGCTATCTTCCGATGCCTCATGCACAGTGTCACCAAAGGCGAGAATAAACTGCTCAGTGAGATCACTTGCGCCATTTCCTATCGTTACTTGCTCATTACCCACTAAAGTGAGACCAAAAAACGTTCCAAATAAGCCGGTAAGATCTGCACTCGCCACTGTTGACCAACCATTACTCAGATCAGGGGCAAGATTTAACACATCATTCAACGCCCCAGTGTTCGTGATCAATAGGCTAGTAGAATTGTTTAATCGTCCATCATCGTTCAAGTCGGCGACAAGGCTGTTATAGGAAATACCATTGGTAACAGACAGATCTAGCCACTCCCAGATACTGCCATCACTTCGATATTCAAGAACGGTTAGCCCGTTGTCTTCAAAATTATTGTCAACGCCGATCATCGCCGCTTGCGAGTTGACTGATAAGCTGGCGAGCAAAAGCGCGCCGACTAATGTTACTGATTTCCAAAAACTCATAAAAATTCCTTATTTACTAACCACATAAGATAACTACATCAAGTAGCTGCATCAAAAGCGCCAAATCACTTGCCTGTTTATCGACTCGCGTTGCCATCGACTATCTGTGCGAGTGCTGGGGCGTAAACCTCATCCGACGAATACAGGCTAACAACAAAATATGGAGGGAAAATGGAGATAAACTTGTTGATTTAAATTAAAAAATGCTTTCGAGAAGAAATGTTTATAAGAGGGAATGGCTGTGCCTTAATGGCTCAGCCATTAGCTTAACTCTGGCCTAATAGCTAACTGGAAAAGTGGCTATTAGGCCTATGGCTTAAAGGCTTAGTAACTTATAGGCATAGTAACTTATAGGCATAGTGACTAAGCCTATTGATGAACAGAGTTCACTTTCCACAACCGTATTGCCACCAAACCCAATGCCAAAATCGCAATAGAACTAGGCTCAGGTACTGGTGTTGGTGTCGCACTTATCACTTGAATACTATCAATGTTTAAGCCATTGCTTGAGCGATCAAAAATAGAGGCAGCGCGATGACCTGAGCGGACAAATAATTGATCAAAGCCGCCACCTTCAAAGCCCAACACACCTCGCTCTTTTTTGCCAATGTCGAGCGCACCTTCAAATACCACTTGACCGTCATTCCAAAGGCTGTAATGCACCGCCAGATTATTTAAGTTGGGGCCAAGAAAAAGAAACTCTAACGCAGTAAATTCAGCGCCGCTCGCCATAGTAATTTCGGTATAGCCATAATCTCCACCATTGGGATACCAAGAGCGTTCACCTTCTAAGCTAAAACCCAGTGCAATATCATTGCCCGGTTGAGCGAAAATTTGGCGCACTTGAATACCATCTTCTTCGTAATAGTTTTTACCGCTTTTAAAGGTATTACTAAAGCCTTCAAAGCCGTTAAAATGCGTTAGGTTTGACTCATCAATAAAATCAGTGGTGTTAACTATGAGCCCTGCATTCGCACCAAACGCCAATAAACAGGAAAATATAAAAACTAATTTAGTCATACGCTTACCCTTAATTTATGCGTTCTTATCTCGGTGAAGTAGTGCTACAACTTGGCACTAAATCGTCAGTTGTAGCAACCATATCAGTCAATTATGGAGAAAAAGTGGGTGACGACAGACTCGTCAACTTCTTGCGTCTTATTGCAATTCCAATGAGCACGAAGGAAAACAACAACAGATCGACGGCTTTAGTACCCCTACAGCACTAAACTCAAGAATCAACTGACTCGCCCTTATGCTGCGAGCTGACTCAATTTTACCGTAAATATATTGCAACCTATCGCATACCCTCAGCTCAACTTAATCAGCACAAGATAAAAGGGCTATGCTCAATAGAGTAAGTAATTTGCGAAGCAGATATTCGGGTGAATTATGGCAATCAAAGATACACAACTAACGAGACGCGCGCTATTAACCACGTTGGCTAAGCTGGGGATTGGCGTTGGTTTATTACCCTTGTCAGCAGTTGCTGAGCAGCACAACAATGCGCTTAACCCCAACACTATTGCTTACCAGCTCAAAGCAGCGAAATTTCATACTAAGGTTATTCCAAGTACCAACCAGCGCATTCACCCTATTGGTATGGGGACTTGGATCACGTTTAATGTGGGCGACGATATTTTACTGCGCAACGAGCGCACCAAAGTTCTGGAGACTTTTTTCAAGCTTGGCGGTGAAATGGTGGATTCATCGCCTATGTATGGCTCAGCTGAAGCGGTAATGGGTTATGCCCTTAACCACATTCAATCGCCTGCCAAGCTGTTTGCCGCAACAAAAACTTGGACAAGTTCACCCAGTGAAGGCAAGCAGCAATTTGTTAACTCGCAGCAACTTTGGCAGCAAGCGCGGTTTGCCTTGCTACAAGTTCATAATCTGGTGGCTTGGCAACAACATTTACCTATGCTGCGAGAGCTTAAACAACAAGGCTTAACTAAGTATATCGGCGTAACCACCTCACACGGTCGTCGCCACCGTGAACTGGCGAAAATTATGTCCAATGAAGCCATTGATTTTGTTCAGCTCACCTACAATATTCTTGATCGTGAGGTGGAAAATGAATTGCTGCCATTGGCACAAGACAAAGGCATTGCGGTTATTGCCAACCGCCCATTTCAAGGAGGGCGATTGATGCAGCGTTTTGAGCAAAAGCCACTGCCGAGCTGGGCAATAGCGCTTGGCTGTGAAAATTGGCCACAGTATTTACTGCGCTTTATTATTAGCCACCCCGCAGTAACATGTGCCATTCCTGCCACCTCGAAAGTGGCGCATATGCAAGAAAATATGAGTGCCGCCAATCCCATGGCGCTGCCCAATGCCACACAGCGCCAGCAAATGGTGACTTATCTCAACACCTTATAACGATGAAGCCTAGTGATTGCCGATCTACTTAACCAATTATTTAGCTATTCACTTCATGACTTTTTGCTGTTTTCGTCGGAAGTGTATTGGCGTTTAGTCACTCACTACCTTAACGCGCATCAACTGATCGGTGCCGATGTTGCGATTGCCACCAGCATCGCGGTTTACCTGCTCGTCAAACACCGCTATCCAAGGTTAGTGTTGTGTTTTATTGCCTTACTTTGGCTTTGGTTGGGCTGGCAGTTTTACCTGACTCACTATCAAACCATTAACCACCACGCCAGCTACCTTGGCTTTATCTGTTTATTACAGGTCGCTTTATTATTAGCGCTGGCAATAAAAGAGAATTACTTTCAAAACAAAGCCGTTAACGCAAAAAAAATAACCGTTGGTTTGATTATCAGTACTATGCTGACCATGCCAATTGTAGCTGTTAGCAGTGGCTTGCCTTGGTCGGCAGGTATGGCGGGACTGATGCCTATTCCAACCGTTATTTTAAGCTTATTTTTCACCAGCCAACTTGCTTCAAGATGGCGTTATCTATTGTACCCACTGCCAATATTGATTGCTGTTGTCGAGCTACTGACACTGGACTTACTCACTTGGCAGCTTATTACCTAGACTGTTAAATAGATATAAAAGCGCACTTGGTTTGAAAGCAAAAACACCGCCGAGGCGGTGTTTTGCTAGATAAATACCTTGATAGTTCGTTTAGAAATTTGCTCTAAACTGGACGCCGAAATGACGATCCGCATCACGCGGCACTTGATAACGGAAGCTATCGCCACTGTAGGTGGTAAAGAAGCTTTCATCCGTTAAGTTTTTACCGATAAAAGTGACACGGTAAGCATCGTCATTAAATGACAAAGCAACACTTGCATTCAAAATGCCATAGTCAGGTAACAAAACGGCAGGATTAAACTCGCCATTGTTGTTTGGCAAAGTCGCAAATTGCTCATCGGTATAAATGTATGAGGCATTGAGTAACACTTCCATACCGTCCATTTCCCACACGTAATCAGCCGTTAAGTTGTACTTCAAATCCGGCGAGAAAGGTACGTCTAAGCCTGAGCGATCGGTACACGCTGCGCCGTCAGGACAGAAAAACTCGTCTATTTCTGCCTCAACGCTGGCAAGACCACCCGATAAGCTCAGCTGATCGGTTGCCTGCCACAAGAAGTCAATTTCAAAACCTTGGGTACTGACATCACCGGCATTAGTTAAACGGGTAATGGTGACCCCAGATGAGTTGTCAAAGTTATTCGCTTGGAAACCTTCAATATCGGTACTAAAAACCGCAGCATTCACCATTAAGTTACCCACGGCGTATTTGTAACCTAACTCGTACGAGTCAGAAACCTCATCGCCAATCGCTGCCGTGTCTTTTTCCGCCATATTGTAAAACACGTTAAAGCCTGGGCCTTTGTAACCTTGTGCATATGTTGCGTACACCATGCCCATATCGCCTAAGTCGTACTGGGCACCGAGTTTAATTGACGTATTGGTTTCTGTGGTTTTTCCATCAAAGTTAGTGTTTTCACTGGCGGGGCGCACACCAACACCGCGACGACCGTAAACATCATTACTAATGCGATTGTGCATAAACTCCACTTCATCGTCGGTATAGCGCAAACCAAAGAGCAAGCGGAAATCCTCACTGACATGGTAGCGGCCATCCCCAAAGACCGCCCAGTTGTTGAACTCAGTGCGCATAAAGGCAGTGGCGCTAACAATATCATTGGCGTTACAGGTAATGCCCTCTTGGCTTATAAAATCTGCTATTGCCTGCTCGCTTGGGTTAGCAACCCCCAGCTCGTTTTCTAAATAAAAGCCAATTTCACTGGCGAGTTGGCCATTGTTGTTTTGACAACTCGCGTCACGAGTAAAGTTACGCTCTGAGTCTTTCTGCCAGAAAAATGCACCGACTAACCACTCCAAGGACTGGCCAACAGGTGACGTTAAGCGAAATTCTTGTGAAAACTGATCCCAACTTTGCGGGCCAACATCATGTAATTGGAAAGGCACGCCGAATACGGGTTCAGTTGATTCCCCCGCGATAGAGGTAAAATCCCCTTCGCGGAATTCGGTGTTTTCCCACTCGCGATAAGCGGTGATTGAGGTGAAGGTATAGTCGCCAAAGTCGTGCTCTAATTGCATTGAAAATGCGGTGTGCTCGTCAACTGTCCGTGATTCGAAATCATGATCAATACGGCGCTGATCTAAATCTAAGTCGGCAACACCGTTAACAATACCATTGCTGTTTGGCGCGGCCTCAGACGCGGGATTACGGCCACTTGGCAAGCCTTCGATATCCGCGCAGCAATCGTCGTCTGCCTCCATGGTCTCAAAGATAAACAGCATGTTAGTGTTGTTGCTGATTTCAGCATCAACCATGAGGCGCATCCCCTCTTTATCGTAGCCATTGACTTGCTCGTTGTTGTAAACATTAAACAAGTTGCCGTCAAAGGCTGATTTGGTCGCCACTAAACTGGCGTTAACGTTATCGGTGATCGCCCCTTCAATTTTGGCTTTCAAGCGATATTCGTTATCTTGCATTAGTGTCGCTTCCACCATACCTTCGGTTTCGCCCGTTGGTCGTTTCGTGGTGATATTAACCACACCTGCTGACGCATTTTTACCGAACAGTGTCCCTTGTGGGCCACGCAATACTTCGATGCGCTCTAAGTCATAAAGATCGGTAAAAGCTTGGCCTGAGCGGCCGAGTACGACACCATCGACTACCGTTGAAACGCTAGGCTCAGCGGCGACACTAAATGAAATAGTACCGATACCACGCACTGTGATCGCCGAGTTTCGTGTCGTGGTACCTTTGCGAAAACTCACCGACGGCACTAAGGTTTGTAATCCTTCAAAACCCGCAGTAAAGGTATTGTCGATTTGATCGCTGCGCAGTACAGAGACGGCAACGGGTATTTCTGATAAGCGCTCAACCCGTTTTTGTGACGTGACGGTGATGCGTTCAATTTCACTTTCGTCTTGAGCTGCTTGGGCAGCGAATACTTGTGTTGGTAGGCTAGTTAATGACAACGCGGCGGCTACCGCTAAGCCCAACTTATTTCGTTTCTGGTTGGTTAAGTTCATGTCCATCTCCCTCACTATTTTTTATTAGTGTTTTATCGCGTTGCGATCGCTCTGCGGCGATTTATTGCGCGGGAATAACGGATGACACCATTTGCTCATCGGCGATGCTAAACCAAAGCCTAAACAAAATTTTCCGAGAACTGCTTCCTTGACGCTTGTTGTATACCCATACCACAGCCCTAAACACTTAGTGTCGGTTGCGCTATGGCGAAGGTTATTCTTATGTCGTCTGCTTGCTGTCGCTCTTTTTATCGAACTTGTTGTTTTGCCCTATGTCGCTATTGTTTTTTACGTACATAGCGTTCAGCTATTCTCTGCTGGGCTATTCTGGCTATCCAAAGTGCTAGCGCCAGTAAAACTAAACCAAGAAATGAGCTGTACATTATTCAAACAACACTTTACTGGCTAACTTCGCTTATTACAATATATATCTTATATAAGACTTAATGTGCCCGTGTTAACTATAGACCACAATAAGCAATTTGCGATTAAAGCCCGCAACTCACCGCGTAACACAAACAATCAAGTTGATCTCAGTTAAACTCAAACCGGGCTTAAATCAACTGGTTGAGACTGCCTTTGCTGACTGCTGATAGCGCTTTTGCCAGCGTTTAACACTCCAGACACACAAACCCATATTCACCACTAAAAGCACCGCACTGATGACATAAAATGTTGACCAAGACCCAGACACCACACCGAGCGGTGAAAAGAAAACATAGCTAATAATAATTAAAGTAATCAGGGTGATAGCTACTGGATGTGCATAGCGCCACGGAACCAAATCAACGGTGTTTTTATGATGGTAAAACTGTTGCTCTTGGGTTGGCAAAAAATAGCCAAACAGCAACATCATGGCGGTTTCTGTGACAAATAAAATGGCGTAGATATGAATAAAATTAATGTCGACATCCCAAATAAATTTCAATAACGCATACGCCAACACATGGAAGATGATCACAACTTTGGCGGCAACCGCTGGCACGCGACGAGTAAATAGACCCACAATAACGATGGTGATCACCGGGATATTATAAAAGCCGGTAAATACCCGAATAATTTGCCATAAACCTTCTGGCGCAAACATCAGTAAAGGCGCGACCACAAACGAGAACAACGCAATAATCACACTGGCGATTTTAGCAACTTTGATCAACTGTTCATCGCTCACTTTGTCTTTTTTCAGTGGTGCATACACATCCAAACAAAACAGAGTTGCAGCGCTATTGAGCAGTGAGTTAAACGAGCTAAATACGGTACCAAGCAGTACCGCTAAGAAAAAGCCAGCAAGCGAGACCGGCAGCACGTCTTTTACCAATCGCGGGTATGCCATATCGATAGTTTCAAGTTGGCTGGTTTGGTACAGGTGAAACGCGATCACCCCAGGGATCATCATCAAAAATGGTACCAACAGTTTAAAGTAGCCTGAGAGCAGCACACCTTTTTGCCCTTCTGCTAAATTCTTCGCGCCTAAGGTGCGCTGAATCACATATTGATTGGTACACCAATAGAACAAATTCGCAAAGATCATGCCGGTAAAAATCGTACCAAACGGCACAGGATCAGTCGGCTCACCTATCGCGTTGAGTTTGTCAGTGTGCTCAGTTAAAACGGTGCTAACGCCCGCCGTAAAACTACCACCGCCAAGCATCATAAAACCGAGCACAGGCACTAAAACACCAATAATTAGCAAACCAACGCCGTTAATGGTGTCGGACACGGCAACCGCTTTTAAACCACCAAAAATCGCATAAACCGCCCCAACGCTGCCGACCATAATAATCGTCACCACCAAGGATTGCTGGTAGCTCATCGACAGCAGTGTCGGAATATCAAAGAGTTTAAGTACCGCGACCGAGCCGGAATACAAGACCGAAGGAATAGTGATCAGACCATAGCCGACCATAAACAACACCACCGTCATACGGCGCACTGTGTCGTCAAAGCGTTGTTTTAGAAATTCAGGCAGTGTTGTGAATGCGCCAGAAAGGTAACGCGGTAGAAAAACCAAAGCCATAATAATGGTCGCGATACCTGCGGTAACTTCCCATGCCATGGCACTGAGATTATAACCAAATGCAGAGCCATTTAAGCCAATTAGTTGCTCAGCAGATAAGTTGGTAAGTAACATAGAGCCAGCGATAAAAGTACCGGTTAGGCCGCGCCCAGCTAAAAAGTAACCATCTTTTGAATCAACTACTCCTTTGGTTTTTTGATAGGAAATCCACGCCACCAAGCCCATAAAAAACAGGCAGCTAATAAGCGTGAACGCAATATCTTGGCCAGCCATTTATGACGCTCCGCCCTGTGCTATATCAACATCAGGCCAATAGCGCGTGACACTAGCGACCGACATGCCTAGTGCTTTGAGCTGTTCAGTATGTTCAACAGCAGCACCCAGTGGCACAGTGTCGCCTTTGCGAATAAACACGGCATAGTCCGCTAACGCCAAGCGCTCTCGGTACAGTTTGCTGCCTTGGTAGTGTTTAGGTTGTGTAATGTCGGCATCAAGGTCAGGCTCAAATCGACACCAATCACCAAACGGCAAATAAAACTCAATATCACCACCTGCTTGCAGGCAAGGAATCACAAGTAGCTTATCGCCTAACATAAACTGATCTTCAAATGCCCAGGCTTGTCGCTCGTTTGGAAAAGCCAGCACCATAGCGCGTTGCACAGGCAACCCAGTTTCCGATGCTTGCATCATGGTTTGATGTAGGTAAGGCAGTAATTGATAACGCAGCTTCAATGCTCTATTCGCGGCTTGCTCAGCCAATGCGCCATAGCTCCACGGCTCTCGTTGACCGATACCGTGCAAACGCATATGGGCGGAAAATACCGCCGATTGGAGCCAACGCACATAAAGCTCAGCGTCTCTAGTATCTTTATAAAAACCGCCAACATCCGTCGCGTAGAACGGTGCGCCCGTGAGCCCCCACGACTGACCACCGCGTAGGCTCGCTGCCAAGCCGCCCCAATCAGCTTGCGGATCGCCGCCCCACTGGGCTGGGTAGCGCTGCGACCCCGTCCATGCCGAACGGCTAAATAAAAACGCGCCATTTTGGCTAAACTCTTCAGCCGCCTCGTAGACACAGCGGTTGTATAGCAGACTGTAAACATTGTGCAGTGCCATGCCCGATTCGCCATTGCTGGCAAGCATATTGTCGTCTTCAATTTGCTCGCCAAAGTCCGCTTTGATCATATCAATACCCAGCGCAAACAAGCTTTGATGGCTATCACGCCAAAAGGCATAAGCCTCAGGGTGAGTAAAATCTAAAATGCCAGATTTCGGCAAGGGGGTAAGCACTTCGCCAAATGCACTCATGTCCCATTCGTATTGGTAGGCTTGCCCTGTGCGTTTGTCTTTGATTAACCAGCCCTTGTCGGCTAGCTGCTGATAAAGCGGGTTTTCCACTGATATCAGCGGATATTCCCAGATACAGATTTTAAACTGCATGGCTTTAAGTTGGTCGATTATTGGTTTGGGATCGGGGTAGCGGGTTTTGTCCCATTCAAAGGCAAATCGTGTCTCCGTATCTTGCCAAGCTCGGCCGTCAAGGGTGATCACATCGCACGGCATTTGCTGCTGTCGCACGGCCCTTGCCGTTGCTAACAATTCGTCTGCATCTTGATAATAGGCTTTGGAAAGGATAACCCCTAAGCTCCATTCTGGCGGCATGGGGGCTTTACCCGTTAGCTCGGTATAGGTCTGTATTTGCTGCTCACCGTTATGACCGGTAAATATAAATAGGTCGAGCGCGCTATCTTCAACGAGCACGCCATAACTGCGTTGCGACCAAGGCGCATAACCAACACCATGGGTGACTGGTGACGGCGTATGAACGAATAGTCCCCAACCGTTTGGACTCCATGCAAAAGGGGCATTTTTATAGGAGATCTCTGCATTTACACCTAGCGCATCGTGATTAAATGAGCGAATCAGCTGGCCGCGTTTGTCGAGTTTGCCCCACTTTTCACCCAAGCCATAAACTGGCTCACTACTCGCTAGCTCCCACGCCATAAACCAGCCTTTGTCGACTCGCGCCAGCGGAGGCAGCCGATAACGGCGAACAAAATGACCATCGCTCGCACTTTGCTGAATGACTTTGTCGTTATGCTTTATTTGAATCGCAAACGGTTGGTGACTGATCACGACTTGGGTTGCACCGCTAACGAGCTTGGTTTGCATTGCTGTTGTGGATAGTGCTGCGGACAGTGATGAAGACGCTGAATCGGGCTGAGCGATAGTTAACGCTTGCGCGTTGGGCTTGTTAACCAGCAACTGATAGTCAAAATCGATGCGATCACCAATTTGCAAACGCACACCAAATTGATTCACGCTGACACGCAGCACGCCCTGATCCGTTGGGATCAAGGCGTGATCTTTTTCAATACGGATCTGATCGATAACTTCGACAGCATCGATAGTGTCCCAGCTTGGTGACTCAACACTAAAGCCTGACATTGCTTCCCCCTTGTGATACAGACCTTAGTAATGCGTTTTTTAATCGTTATGTAATGCTTATTTTGATGTTCGCTACGATGACAACTTTGAATGATTTATATGATACGTTTCGTGTCAGCAAAGCTAATTCTTAGGTCTTATATAAGAATATAAACTACCTTAGTTCGGTTATTTGTCAAACTTATTTTTTAACCACTTTGTTTAAGGTTTAAGCATTTGCAAACTTTGAATAAGCAATAACATTTGCTCATTATTTTAGGCAATTTACTTTTCTGTCTAGCCAAGTATGATAGAAAAAGCGATATTCTTATATAAGATAAAAGAAAGCCTTAGCCTGCGTAGTCAATGTCATTTGCACAGCATTAGGTAATGAAAATATAGAGTGTCGATTTGCTTATTTGAATAGGAATAAAGATGGCTGATACTGAATTTGGTAATAAACTTGGCACGTCTGGCTTAGCGTTTTTACCCCTGTACAAACAAGTTGAAAAACACGTTACTCAACTCATTGTTGAACAACGCTGGAAACCCGGCGATATGCTGCCAAGCGAGTTTCAATTGGCCAGTGAATTTGGTGTTAGCCAAGGTACAGTGCGCAAAGCGTTAAATACGCTAACCGATGAAAAAGTCCTGACCAGAAAGCAAGGTTTAGGCACCTTTGTCGCTGAGCACACTGGTATGCCCGCCTTGTACCGATTTTTCCCGCTCGTGGCGGATGGCCAAAGCCCAGAACTGCCCATTTCAGAAGTGCTGTCGTTAACCATAGCGCCCGCCAACAAAGCAATTGCCCGAGAGCTAAATGTCTCAGCGAAAACCAAGGTTGTGCTACTCAAACGACGTCGTACGATTGGTGGTGAGTATTGTTTACTTGAAGATATTTACCTGCCCTACTCAGCATTTGCAGGCATTGAAAATGAGCCAGAAATTCCGCACACGCTCTACCATTTCTATCAAACCAATTTCAATTTAACCGTGCATAAAACCGAAGATAAGATCAAAGCCATTTTAGCTCAGGCAAGTGATGCCGATTTACTGGGTATCGAGACAGGGACGCCACTGCTAATGTTTACCCGTTCAACCAAATCGTTGAATGAGCAAATTATTGAATATCGCATCACCCGTTGTCGTTCAGATCACTACCACTACTTGGTAAACTTTGATTGATTTTTAGGTTAGCGCTTAGTGTTTACAGACCCCACTTGAGCATCAAATAACGGCGTTTTCCTTGACCATTGGCTAAAAATGCTCAGTACCTAAGCTAAAAGCGAAGCGCCGTTTTATAGTGAAGCAGCCATTGCCTAACCCCACTAATCAAGGCCAATGTATCAAGAGCTTTTGTCATTCACGACGACACGTACCTTATCAAGTCGGTGATTTTTTCATCAATTAATTGACACCTTAGATCGCCAACGCTAACTTATAGTCTTATATAAGATATAAATCTTAAATAAGATTTTGAACCTATAACCCATAACCACGTTCGCTAGCGCATTAGCAGTATCAGCAGCTTAACGAACTCATTAAGAGTAAATTATGGCAACTACTACTATGCCTCAGGTCGGCTTAGGCCTATGGAAAATTGCAAAACAAGACTGTGCACAAACCGTATACGATGCCATTAAGGCAGGCTATCGACACCTCGATAGCGCTTGTGATTACGGCAATGAAATTGAGGTTGGCCAAGGCATTGCCAAGGCGATAGCTGACGGACTGTGCAGCCGTGAAGAGCTTTGGGTTACTTCTAAGCTTTGGAATACCTACCACGCGCCAGAGCATGTGCAGCTGGCATTAGAGAAAACCCTTAAAGATCTTGGTCTAGATTACTTAGATCTGTATTTGATCCACTTTCCGATCGCGCAAGCCTATGTGCCGATTGAAGAGCGATATCCACCTGAGTGGTTCTTCGATCCAGAGGCAGAGAATCCGAGTATGAAGCTTGCACCCGTACCGCTTTATCAAACTTGGGCAGCGATGGAGGAGCTGGTCGATAATAGCCTAGTGAAAAATATTGGCGTCTGTAATTACAATTCCGCACTAATGCATGACTTGATGACTTATGCCCGTATTAAACCCTACGCACTGCAAATTGAATCACACCCTTACAACACCCAAGAGCGGTTAATTTCTATGACCAAAGCCTATGGCGTCGAAGTCACAGCATTTTCGCCGCTTGGCGCACTCTCGTATTTAGAACTGGATATGGCAGGTGCCGATGAATCGGTATTAACCCAGCCAGCTGTGATTGCCGCCGCCGAGCGCTTAGGGAAAACACCAGCGCAAGTGGTACTGCGCTGGAACGTGCAGCGCGGCTGCTCGATTATTCCGAAAAGTACCCAACTTGAGCGTTTAAAAGAAAATATCGCGATTTTTGACTTCGCGCTCACCGACGAAGAAATGGCAGCCATTAGCGCCTTAAATCATGATAAGCGCTTCAATGATCCCGGTCATTTTTGTCAAGCGGCGTTTAATACGCTTCACCCGATTTACGACTAGGAGTGTGGCCATGTCTCCAAGTAATAAGTCTTCAAGTAATGTGCCGTTTACCGAAATCAGTGATCAGTTTTGTGCAGGCCAGCCAGATGTATTTCCAGCAGTTGTCGTTAATACAGACGCTTGCCAAAACGTCACTCAGAGTGTTGAATTTATCAAACAGAATAGAGTCGCCATTGAGCAACAGTTAGCGCAATCGGGGGCTATTTTATTTCGTGGCTTTCCGCTCGACTCTGCCGAAGCATTTGACGAATTTACCGCCAGCTTTGGCTACCCGAATTTTTATTATAAAGATTCACTTTCAAATGCCGTACGCATTAATTTCACAGAGCGGGTATTTACCGCCAATGAAGCCCCCAAAGACGTAGAAATTTACCTACACAATGAAATGGCGCAAACGCCAATATACCCCGATAAGATTTTCTTCTTTTGCCTAACGCCCGCCGATCACGGTGGCGCCAGCCCGATCTTACGCTGTGATTTACTGTTTAACGCCTTAGCTCAAGCAAACCCAGAACTTGCTGCGGCATTCGAGCAAAAAGGCGTGAAATATACCACTACTATGCCGGGTGAAAATGATCCCAATTCGGGTCAAGGACGCAGCTGGAAAAGTACGCTGAGTGTTGAAACACAAACCCAAGCAGAAAAAAAGTTAGCGCGCTTAGGCTATCGCTGGCAATGGCAACAAGACGGCAGCTTAAAAGCAACCACGGGGAAATTACCTGCGGTGCGCACCTTAGCTGATGGTCGAAAAGTGTTTTTCAATCAACTGATCGCAGCTTATCAAGGCTGGTCAGGGGTGCGTGAACATCACCAAGATACCTTATGTTTTGGTGATGACGCTGAAATTCCCAAGGCATGGTTGGAAGAGATTATCGCAACTGCCGAGCAATATGCGTTTGATGTAGCGTGGCAAGCAGGTGATGTCGCCGTGGTTGATAATAATCTGGCTATGCATGGCCGTCGCCCTTATAGCGGTGAAACAAAACGGCAAGTGTTAGTTGCACTTGGCGCCGCAACAGATAATATACCAGCCTAGTTGTAAAAACCTGTGTATGTTAATGAAAATAAAGGCGCTTTTTCCTGGAAGTTTTATTGCGGTTATCACTGGCCTTGCTGCCTTATTTCTTGCTGAGTACTACAATGCTCCCGCCATGCTATTTGCCTTATTACTGGGCATTGCCCTGTCGTTTTTACATGAAGAAACCAAATGTAAAGCGGGCATCGAATTCACTGCCTCAACGGTTTTACGTATAGGTGTTGCCTTGCTCGGCTTTCGCATAGCTTTTGATGATTTAATGTCGCTTGGTTGGTCAACCGCTTTGCTACTGATTGCCGCTATCAGCTCAACTATTATTGTTGGCGTATTGCTCAGTCGTGTCATGGGCATGAGTCGGCGTTTTGGCATGTTAACCGGTGGCTCTGTCGCCATCTGTGGTGCCTCTGCTGCGATGGCGATTTCAGCCATACTGCCCAATGACAAAAACAAAGAGCGCGATACTCTGTTGACTATTATTGGTGTCACCTCACTTTCCACTATCGCCATGGTGCTCTATCCAATTATTGCAACCAAGTTGGGTTTAACCGAACACGACACCAGTATCTTTCTTGGCGGCACGATTCATGATGTTGCGCAAGTGGTTGGGGCTGGTTATTCGGTTTCAGAGCAAACCGGTGACTTATCAACGCTGGTAAAATTAGTACGGGTTAGTTTTTTAATGCCAGTGGTGTTAATGATGCTGCTAGCACTTCGAGAGCAATGCAAACACGACAAGCAAGTGGATCATAAGCCTCATTTCCCCAATTTCTTAATCGCGTTTGTCGTCTTTATGGTGATTAACTCACTGGTTGATTTACCCACAGTGATCACCGAAGGAGCAACGACCATCAGCCGTTTTGCATTGGTGATTGCTATTGCTGCAATCGGCATGAAATCGAATCTGTCCAAACTGACTAGCGTTGGTGTCAAGCCCATTATCATAATGGTGGCAGAAACGGTGTGGATCGCGCTATTTATCCTTATTTACCTGCTGTGCCTAACCATGATGGGCTAATTGATCTGAAATACCTAGCGCGACTCAGTAATATTAGCCAGCTTGCCACCGCGAAACGTAAAGATAATCAAAGGTGCTTTAGGCGATTGTTTAAATTTATAAACTAACCTATCTATTTTGACCTGATCATCACCGCTTATCGTCTCTTGCGCTCGTGGATTACCGCAGCGACCAATCACTTGGTATTTATCCATACCGTGGCGAATATGACCACCATCACAGCGAACTGAACTGCGATCACGCTCCATTGCCAATAATGGCAAGCTCGCCATGGCACTCAATATCATTGTCAATAAGTACTTCAAAAGCATTACTCCTGTATTTATGATCAAAGCCAACTCAACACTTTGAGCCTTATGTTTAGAGTAGACCAGACTAACCGATAAAAACTTAACACTCGCTTAAAATAAAACGTGACAATCAGGCACAAAAAAGCACCGCCTAAGCAGTGCTTTTAAATTTATTAGCGTTTAACTATTTTACTAGTATTTATCACGCCGGATAATGACGTAAATTCAAGGCGGAAGCGCGGAATGTACAAGGGTACATGAGCACTTCCAACGTAGAAGTTACGTTATTAAACCAGTGATTAAACGCGTTCGAAGACGGTTGCTACACCTTGGCCTAAACCAACACACATAGTCGCTAAACCAATGTTCACGTCTTGCGCTTCCATTAGGTTAACGAGTGTGGTCGAGATACGTGTACCTGAACAACCTAGTGGATGACCTAATGCAATCGCACCACCGTTTAAGTTGATCATATCGTCCATCTTATCTTCAAGACCTAGCGCGCGAACACACGAAACCGCTTGTGCAGCAAATGCTTCGTTGAATTCAGCTAACTGAATGTCTTCTAATGATAAACCAGCGCGTTTAAGGGCTTTCTTAGTGGCTGGTACTGGACCGTAACCCATAGTTGATGGATCGCAACCTGCTGACGCAAAACCACGGATTTTAACGCGTGGTGTTAGGCCTAGCTCTTTCGCTTTGTCGGCAGACATGACTAACATCGCTGAGGCACCATCAGAAAGTGCTGATGACGTACCTGCAGTGACTGTACCGTTTACTGGATCGAATACTGGGCGTAAGCCTGCTAATGATTCAACGGTTGTTTCAGGGCGAATGACTTCATCGTGCTCGATTAGTGACAATACGCCGTTCGCGTCGTGACCTAATGTTGGGATGATTTCGTTTGCCCAGCGGCCTTCAACAGTTGCTTTGTGAGCAAGCTGGTGAGAGCGCGCGCCAAAAGCGTCTTGCTGTTCACGTGTTACACCGTGTTGCATACCTAGTAACTCAGCGGTTAAGCCCATGTTACCAGCAGCACGAGAGATGTACTTGCTTAACGCTGGATCGAAATCCACATCGTACATCATAGGTACGTGACCCATGTGCTCAACACCACCAACCATGTACACGTCGCCTTGACCTGCCATGATGAAGGCAGAAGCATCGTGTAATGCACTCATTGAAGAGCCACATAAACGGTTTACAGTAATCGCGCCAACTGACTTAGGAATGTCGGTTAGTAGCTGAGCGTTACGAGCAATGTTGAAACCTTGCTCTTTAGTTTGCTTAACGTTACCCCAGATAATGTCTTCGATTAACGCAGGGTCTAAGTTCGGGTTGCGATCTAATAGCGCTTGCATTAGGTGCGCAGATAAGCTCTCGGCACGTACGTTACGGAAAATACCAGCCTTAGAGCGACCCATAGGGGTACGAATACAATCGACAATTACGACTTCTTTCATTTTTCTTTCCTCGGCTTAAGCTGTTTTCACATCAGTGGTGTAGTAAGACTTGCCAGATTTAGCCATCTCACGCATACCGTCTGTTACTTGGTAAATTTCACCTAAGTGAGCGAACTTGTCCGCCATTTCGATGAACTTCTCTAGGCCAACAGTTTCTAGGTAACGAATTGGACCACCGCGGAATGGAGGGAAACCTAAACCGTAGATTAAGCCCATATCTGCTTCAGCAGCCGTATCAACGATACCTTCTTCTAAACAGCGAACCACTTCGTTCACCATAGGGATCATTAGTCGTGCGATGATTTCGTCAGCGTCAAAGTCTTTCTTGTCAGCAACGTTGCCAGCAAATAGTTCAAACGCTTTTTCTGCTGGAACTTTTGTTGGACGACCGCGCTTGTCTTTACCGTAGTCGTAGAAACCTTTGCCGTTCTTCTGACCGTAACGATCATCACCAAATAGAATGCTTACTGGATCGTTGTCGATCTTCTGCATTCGTGTTGGGAAGCCAGCAGACATCACACCAGTACAGTGATCAGCTGTGTCGATACCGACAACGTCAAGCAAGTACGCAGGACCCATAGGCCAGCCGAATTGCTTCTCCATCACCTTATCAACGGCAGTAAAATCAGCACCTTCTTTTACTAAGTGGCTGAAACCAGCAAAGTATGGGAATAATACGCGGTTTACGTAGAAACCTGGGCAGTCGTTAACCACGATAGGTGATTTACCCATTTTCGCTGCATAAGCAACAACAGCCGCAACCGTTTCGTCAGACGTTTCTTTACCACGAATAACTTCAACAAGTGGCATTTTGTGCACAGGGTTGAAGAAGTGCATACCACAGAACTTGTCTTTGCGCTTAACGCTTTCGGCTAGTAGGTCGATAGAAATCGTTGAGGTGTTTGAGGCAAGAATTGCGTCGTCACCCGTAACCCCTTCAACTTCGGCTAATACAATACCTTTTACTTTCGGGTTTTCAACAACCGCTTCAACGACAACGTCAACATCTTTTAAGCTGTCGTAGCTTAGCGTTGGTGTGATGTTGTTTAACACGCCCGCCATTTTCTTAGCGTTCATGCGACCACGTTCAACTTGCTTAGTTAATAAGCCCGCTGCTGTGGTTAAACCTAAATCAAGTGCGCTATCAGCAATGTCTTTCATGACAATTGGCGTGCCTTTAGCAGCTGATTGGTAAGCGATACCGCCACCCATGATACCAGCGCCAAGTACCGCAGCTTTTTCAACAGGTGAACCTGCTTTCGCCGCTTTCTTCGCTTTGCCTTTGATCACTTGATCAGACATGAAAATGCCGATTTGTGCTGTTGCTGCGTCAGTTTTCGCCAGCTTAGCAAAACCTTCGTTTTCAATTGCCATTGCACCGGCACGGTCTAAACCAGCTGCCGCTTCTAATGACTTAACCATCGTCATTGGTGCTGGGTAGTGCTTACCCGCTTTTGCTGCGATCATACCTTTACAAGTATTGAACGTCATGATGGTTTCAGTTGGCGTTAGCTTTAATGGTTCTAGTTTAGCTTGGCGTTTTGCTTGCCAGTTTAACTTACCGTCAATCGCTTGTTTTACCATAGCAATGGCTGCATCGCGAAGTAGCTCAGGGGCAACAACCGCGTCAACGACACCAACGGCTAGTGCTTGTTCAGCTTTATGAGCTTTACCTGTCGACATCCACTCAACTGCGTTGTCGGCACCGATAATGCGAGGTAAACGTACGGTACCACCAAAACCTGGCATTAAACCTAGTTTAACTTCTGGTAAGCCAATTGAAGCTGTGGTGTCTGCAACACGGTAGTCACAGGTTAAAATCATTTCACAACCACCACCTAGTGCGAAGCCGTTAACTGCTGCAACTTTTGGTAGGTCGATGTCTTCAAACGAATCAAATAAGTCAGTAGCCGCTTTAACCCAAGGGATTAACTCGTCCATTGGCTTTTTGAATGTTTCTAGGAATTCTGTGATGTCAGCGCCAGCAATGAATGCTGATTTGCCAGAGGTAACAATAATACCTTTTGCTTCGCTGCAGTTTTTGATCGCGTCGACGACTGCGCGATATTCTTCAAATGTTGCCTGATCGAACTTGTTTACTGAACCTTCGGCGTCGAATTTAAATTCAACAATACCGTCAGCAAGTAACTCGGCAGAAAGGCTTTTGCCTTGAAATAACATGCCTGATCTCCTCCACCCGATTAAGGTGCTTGTTAGACTGGTTTTTGTAATTACTTTTAAATAACTAAGTGTTATGAATTGTAATACTAGCCGACTGAGTTTGCCTCGAAAGAACACTAAAAGCAACGTTTTTTAAACGGGTGTTTTAATTGAGCGTTTACTTGTACGCTCAAATTGTCAACCCCAAGTATAATCGGCTATAGAACAATCTTACACACTGACAGTTAGCATCCCAAAATACCAATGAATATTGGTAATATGCTCTATAGATATGGGCGTATATGGCAAAAATTCAAGTAATTGTCGGCATATACGCCAGCGCGGCTCTAGTTCAATTTAAATTGCGCTAGTTGCTTGGAAAGGTCGTCGGCCAACTCCGATAAGCTGCCCACAGCTTGTGCTGCATGGTGAGCAGATTGCAAAATGGTCTCTGCACCTTTGGCAATGTTTTCGGTGTTGCTGTCAATGTGGCCCAACATACTGTGTTGCTGGGTCACGGCTGCTGATATTTTATCTGTACCGCCAACAATATTGTTCACGGAGTCAGTTATCTCGTTAAACGATGCTGATACAAGCTCGGTTTGTTTCACACCTTGTTCGGCTCGCTCAACCCCTTGCGTCATCGCTTTCACCGAGTCTTGAGTACCCTGCTGAAGCTTCTCGATAATATCTTGAATCTCGCCTGTTGCGTCTTGTGTTTTACCGGCCAGATTACGCACCTCGTCGGCAACTACCGCAAAACCTCGGCCTTGCTCACCCGCACGGGCGGCTTCAATCGCAGCGTTAAGCGCCAGTAAGTTAGTTTGGTCGGCAATTTCGCGAATCACACTGACAAACTGCGCAATTTCTGTGGTGTTACTCGCCAATGTATCAATGACTTGTGAAGTGGCATTAACTTCTTGAGAGATCTGACTGATCACCGACGCGGTATCAGCAATAATACTCTGCCCGCCTTTAACGTGCTCACTCGCCGCATGGGTAACATTGCGTGCATTGTCAGTGATTTCAGCGATTGACTGCACTGACTGTGAAATGTCGGTGATCGCGCCAATCACGCCATTGGTGTTGTCTTGCTGGTTGGCAACTTGGTGTTCCATATCGTCAGTCATTTCGCGAATATTCGCCGTGTCTTGCTCAAGCTTCTCGATATCCGCTTGCACGAGCTGAAGCAGCCCATTCACTTTTTTCTGCATGACACAGAAACTTTCGCTGATATCACCAAATTCGTCTTTGCTATCAATGGCTAAATGCTGAGAAAAATCGCCTTCACCCATGACTTGTGCCGCTTGTTGCAATTGCTGAGCATTGCCTTTAATTGACCAATAAATGACAAACAAGATACCGGCAATAAGCACAACACTGAGCGAGAGAAAAATGCCAAGCAAGGTTAATGCATTAAGCTGTGTTGACTGTACCGCTTGCAAACGCTCGGAAAGGAGTTTGTTAATACGTGTTTCGGTATCAATGACTGCATTTAATGCCATACCCGCAGCACGCTGCGTGTCTGCACGAGACCATTGGATACTGTCAGGGTCGATAACTTGCTGTTGCAGCGCAGCCTGAAACCTATCGGTGTTACTCACAATGGCTGCTAAATCAGCCGCCAAGCTTTTAGCGGTAGCTTTATCCACGCGCTCTAATTGCATTTGTGACTTGTCGAATTGGTGTTGGATTTCATCAATACGATTGTTTAAGGCAACTAACGAAGTATACGACTGCGCGTTAAACCCTTGGTTGGTAATAATGTTTTGCGTTAAGTAACTCGTACGAGCTAAGTATTCATGTATTGCCGGAAGGCGCATACGGCCTAGTTCTGAAAGATAGAATAAGCTGGCATCACCTTCTCGGCTTAACCCGGTAATTGCCGCAATGTTCTCACGCAATGACAAGGTGAGCTCGTAGATGTCAGCAACACTGGTTAACTGAGTATCTGACTCGTTTAATTGATAGCTACCGACCAGTTCTTGTAACTGCGTGACTTTATTGCGCACAGGTGAAAGTAATGGTGTTTGACGGATCGCTTTGCTTAACTTGGCCACTTGCGCTTGCGCTTGGCTCGATTGCCCAGCTTGGTAGATTAGCTGTTCGATACTGACGATTTGTTCAATCAGCTCGTGACCCATCAATTCTTGGTCGAGCAACTCAATTTTGTTTTGTTGACTGTCTACAATCCATAAAAATGCGCCAATTAGCGGAATAAAAAAGACGATGGCTAATAAGGTGAACTTGGTTTTAAAGCGTAATTGATTAGAGGCGGCACTTACCGCGGCGACCAGAGAGCTCATATACTTCCCAACAAGTTAGTTAAGGATGTCTAAAACACGGAGATTAAAACTTACCTTGCGCGATCACCAATGCACGATCCTTAATGCACGGGAAAAATAACGCTCAAGCTCTAACTCACCAGATTCCAAACAAGGGTTTAAAATTACAGTTTCAAATAACGGTTTCAAATAATGGTCTATACCCATGCTACTCCAAAGTGCTTGTTTCAGTTGGAATTAAAAGCGGTTTAGGCAAGGCATTGATTGCAGAGAATGGTTGTTCCCTTGTCAAAATCAATAACGCAGCATAAATCGCTTTTAAACCAACCTTTTGGGCGCTTCACAGGAACTCACTCTCTGCGTTGCAGCTTATTGAAAGGGAGTGACCATTCCGGCAAGCTGCGCCTTGATATTGAGCCCCTGTGACAGCGCTGAAATCAAGCATCTTGAAGTAACATGGGTATTAATGACCTTTGATGGTTTAATATACTTTCATTGCTGATAAAATGAATCCAATCAGCAACGCCGTAATGAGATTCGCAGTATAGCTGATGAATCATATTTTCAGTCAAGCGAACTGCGACAAAAAGTCATAATTAGGCGTTGTTGCTATAGACCATAAAAGGATCTTCCATGTTTACCTTGCGTCAACGCTTTTATCAGCCTCAGCACCTATTATTGGCCATGGCGTTTATTATGCCGCTTGTTTTCTCGGTGTGGATGGTACTGCTCAACAATTTTGTCGTTGAAAAAGCCAGTTTTACCGGCCGTGAAATTGGTATTTTACAAAGCTTGCGCGAAGTACCCGGCTTTCTGGCGTTTACAGCAGTTTACCTGCTGTTATTTATCAAAGAGCAAAAACTGGCGCTCCTGTCACTTGCCATTACCGCTATAGGAGTTGCCGCTACGGGCTTTTTTCCTAGTGTTTTTGGCCTGTATATCACGACGGTGATTATGTCTGTTGGCTTTCACTACTTTGAAACGGTTAATCAGTCGCTGACCTTACAATGGGTGGATAAAGACAATACCCCACATTTTATGGGTAAACTGCTTTCTGCCAAATCGGTGGCATCGCTGGTGGCGTTTAGTAGTGTGTGGCTGTTAATGGACTACTTCACTTGGTCTTATCAAGCCACTTACACACTGTTTGGCGGGGTTGCTTTAGTCATGACCCTATTACTGGCGATGACCTTCCAACAGTTTCCGTCCCCAACAGAGCAAAGTAAAAAACTCATTTTGCGCAAAAAGTATTGGTTGTTTTACGCGTTGACCTTTTTTAGTGGCGCTCGTCGTCAAATTTTCGTGGTGTTTGCAGGCTTTTTAATGGTGGAGAAGTTTGGCTATTCCGTTGCCGATATCAGCGCCTTATTTCTGATTAACTACGTGTTTAATTGGCTGTTTGCACCTGCGATAGGCAAGATCATTGGCAAAGTTGGTGAGCGCAAAACGCTCTTGTTTGAATACACGGGCTTGATTCTGCTCTTTATCTCTTACGGCTTAGTGGACACAGGTTTTGTCGCCGCTATTTTATATGTGGTTGATCACCTGCTATTTGCGCTGGCTATTGCGATCAAAACCTACTTTCAAAAAATTGCTGAGCCGCAAGACATCGCCGCTAGTGCTGGCGTGAGTTTTTCCATCAACCATATCGCGGCCGTCGTGATTCCCGCTTTGCTTGGTATCGTTTGGTTAACCAACCCGAGCTGGGTGTTCTTTGTCGGCGCTGGCTTTGCTGCTTGTTCACTGGCGCTTTCTTTACTCGTCCCAGACAAACCCGTTCAGGGCATTGAGTGGCGTTTCAAAGCCGTGGAAAAAAGTGCATAACGCGCGTTCGTGGAGCTGCATGTTGAGCTGTCAACTTAACAAGCTATAACGAGATCATTTTGGTACTAAAAAAACGCTTGACGACACCCTAATTACGAAAACTTTCATAATTATGCGATAATGTCACGCATTCTGGTTGACCTCGTGATGAAATATCCCTAAGTTAACGCCCAAATGAAGTGAACTTTGATACAAGTCATTATCAGTAAAATGAATCTTAATTATCATTGCAATAACCTTATATACCCAAGCGGGATGGACAAAATCTCAGCGCACATGAAGCAACATCAGACATTGCCTTTCTTGCTATCAAAAGCCACTCTAATCGCCGCTTTTTCATCTTGTATTCGACCACGACAGATACTCACTGCACTTTCAGGCAAAGCAACGATTTTCCAGATTCAACTTAACCAGACTCAACCTAAATAGAACAATAAAATGAACGCCCTAAAATCACTCTCTATCAGAACGAAAATACTCCTAATCCCTTGTGTGGCGACAATTGGCTTTTGCCTATACTTAGCCATCAGTATTATGTCGATGAATAAAACCGTTGCTCAACTGGCGCAAGCGTATCAAGTGGATTACAAATTGCTGCAAGGTGCAGAGCGCAGCTTAGTACAACTTGACAAGATCAAAGAAAACTTAGGGAATGCCGTAACGCTTGGTGAGTCAGAGTTGTTGGATTCCGCGTCAGCGCTTGCCGACGAGTTTCGCGCCCGCGTTAACAAAGACAAAAACCTATCTGCCGATGCTGACAGTGCACTGAGTACAATATTGGGTGATTTCAATGCCTATTTTGACCTCGCCTATACATTGTCGAGCCAAATGGTTGATGGCAGTGCCGATTTTAGCACCATTGGTGAAACGTCGAAGCGCATGACTGATACGCTTGACCAACTACAACAAGACTTGGAAGCGTTCCAAGCACAGCGCTATGAAACCTTTGCTAATGCCTTTACTAACGCGTCAAACACAGCTGACACCACAAGTTCAGTCGGTTTAACTGTTGGCGCTATTACTATTTTTATTCTTTTCATCGTAGCGATTCCAATTGCCAACGCTATTTTCCGCAACCTCAACAGTATCATTCATTCGATGCAAGACATCGCCAAAGAAAATGGTGATTTAACCGTGCGCTTGGAAACCAACAGTAAAGATGAAATTGGCGACTTAGTTCTGTGGTTTAATAGCTTTATTGAAAAGCTACAAAGCGTCATTAAAGATGTGGTTGAAACCGCAACACCCGTCGCGCAAACGTCAAGCAGAATCCAAGCGCTTTCAGATCAATCACTCGAGACGTTTAGCCAACAAACGCAAGCGGTAGTGCAATCTCGTCAATCGGTTGAAGAGATGAGCCAAAGCATAGCCAGCATTACCCACAACGCCGCTGACGCAGCAGAAGCAGCTCGCCTGGCAAGCAGCGAGGCCGATAGTGGCAAACAAGTCGTCGAGCAAACGGTTCAGCAAATTCAGGCATTAGCCGAAGATATTGAAGGTGCAGCAGTCACCATTAACCAACTACAGCACGACACTGAGCGCGTTAATGTCGTACTCGACGTGATCAAAGGTATCGCCGAACAAACTAACTTACTGGCACTGAATGCCGCTATCGAAGCCGCGCGGGCGGGCGAACAAGGTCGAGGCTTTGCCGTGGTTGCTGACGAAGTGCGCAGTTTGGCGTCGCGCACACAAGAATCAACAGAAGAAATCAATCAAATGTTGATGCAACTGCAAAATGCTGCCGGACAAGCCGTGACGAAAATGGAAAGCTCTTGTGCTAGTGTTAATGTCAGTGTTGATTCTGCGCACCAAGCGGGTGCTAGCCTAGTCGCCATAAATGAGAAAGTGAATATTATTTCCGATATGAATGGCGCCATTGCAACCGCAACAGAGCAACAAAACCAAGTATCGAACTTAATGATTAATCACGTTGAAGACATCCAAGGCTGTGCCAATGATGCCACGCAAGTATCAAACGATGTCGCTGCGGTCAGTAACGAACTCGCCAATTTAGCGACCGAGCTCGAAGGCGTTACTAAACAATTTAAAGTTTAAAATTAGTGGCCGGGTTAATGCCAATGGCAATGACTTCGCCGCATTTATTAATAACCACAGGAATTCACAAGATGAAAAAAGCACTACTGCCATTAGCATTATTAGCCTGTGCACCTATTGCTTCTGCCTACGCTGAAATCAGCTTCAATGGCTTTGCCAATATTGTTGCTGGTAAGGCATCTAGCGGCGATACGCAATGGGGCTATGACGATGACGTTGATTTCAAACAAGACTCATTGTTTGCACTACAAGCATCAACTGAGCTGAGTGAAGGACTAAGTGCCACAGTACAGCTTATCTCTCGTGGTGAAAACGATTGGGATACTGAGTTTGAGTGGGCTTACCTTGCCTATGACCTCAATGACGAGACCCGTGTTTTGATTGGTCGCCAACGGGCACCAATGTACATGTTCTCAGATTATTTAGACGTGTCATACGCCTATCCTTGGATCACACCACCAGAAGGCGTGTATGACTTAGAGCTGTCAACCTATGATGGCATCAGCGCAAGCTATGCATTCACCGTTGGCGAATTTGATGCCAATGCCCAGCTGGTGTTCGGCTCAGAAACCAATGAAATCGAAATTTTAGGTCAAGAGGTTGAGTCAGAATTCGATAAAATTCACGGTGGTAGCTTGACCTTAAACCGCGACTGGCTAACCTTGCGCGCAGCCTACTTATTAATCGACTTAACGCTGCCTGCACCCGGTGTAGACGAGCTAATCGCCGCTTGGCAAAGTGTTCCTGGCCTAGAATTTATTGGCGATGAAGCAACGATTATCGAAGAAGAAGCCAAGTTTGCTGAAGTTGGCTTTCAAATTGATTACAACAACTGGCTAGTGGTTGGCGAGTATACTCACATCGAATATGAGCAAATGCCGTTAGATGTTGAAAAATCTCTGTTTTTCACCGCGGGTTACCGCTTTGATAACGTGTTAGTGCACTTAACCTATGGCCAAGATGAAAACGAGGTTAATCCGACCATCAACGCGTTGCCGTTTGGCGTTAGCCCAGAGCTAGATGGTTTGTCAGCAGTGACGGCTCAAACGTTCCGTTTCCGCGAGCAAGACTCATCTTATTACACCCTTGGCGCACGCTGGGATTTTCACGATTCAGCTGCCCTTAAAATTGAATACAGCCGCTTAGATAACGATTTAGTGAATCAAGATACTAATTTAGTTCGTACGGCACTTGTTACTGTTTTTTAGAGAATATTTATGAAGTTGTTAAAATCTTTAGCTATTGGTTTACTCGTTTCTGTTAGCACTGCAGCCTCGGCACAAGTGGCTATTATTGTTAACCCAGCCAATGCCAATGCCTTGTCAGACAATGACATTTCGCGCGCCTTTCTCGGCAAACTAAAAACTTATGCCGATGGGCAAACAATTGAAGCAGTTAATAGCAAAGCCAATAGCGATGCTCGCGTTGAATTTGAAAAATTGGTGTTGAAAAAGTCGCCATCACAAGTGAAAGCCTACTGGTCAAAGCGCCTATTTACTGGTAAAGGCAAGCCGTTAAAAGAGCTTAGCTCAGACGCAGAGGTACTAAATCACGTTGCTTCAACGCCAAATGCCATTGGTTATGTTGATGCCAGTGCCGTAAACGACACCATTAAGGTCATCAAAACCTTATAACCAAACGATGTCTAAAAAATTAAAAAGCCGACAATCTTGTCGGCTTTTCTTTTGCTGTTGATTTAATTTCCATTTTTTGCGCTAGTCTGGCTAGTGCCAATATCTAAAAATGCTAATTTCTTGCTGTTCAGACCAGAAAAACTTTGACGTAGCTCAATAAAAACACTATCTTGCGCGCGTCATAACGCTGTTGTGACGGCTGATTAACATTGTGACAACAATTGACCCTGCTTACTACAACAATAATTTCACGTCAAACTAGCTCAATTGAGCTAAGCAAGAGCAATTTCACATAAACCCAGACACTAACGAAATAAGATAACTCATGAGAAAAGCATTACTAAGCTGTGCCATTTGTGCAGCATTACCCTTGGCTTCTGCGCAAGCAGAAATCACCTTTAATGGATTTGCAAACATTGTTGCTGGACAAGCATCTAGCGGCGATACCCAATGGGGCTATGACGATGATGTCGATTTTAAACAAGATTCATTGTTCGCGCTGCAAGCGTCTACGGATTTAGGCGAAGGTTTAAGTGCAACCGCACAAATTATTTCTCGCGGTGAAAACGATTGGGAAGCTGAGTTTGAGTGGGCATACATTGCCTACGACATCAACGACAACACGCGTGTATTAGCAGGTCGTCAACGCGCTCCGCTTTACATGTATTCTGACTACTTAGATGTCTCTTACGCTTATCCTTGGATCACGCCACCAGAAGGTGTGTACAACCTTGAGCTATCGAAATTTGATGGCGTCAGCCTAAGCCATAACTTTACGCTTGGCGAATTTGACACAACAGCCCAAGTGTTCTTAGGCTCAGATAATGATGACATCAATGTTCAAGGCATTGATGTTAACTCAAGCTTCGACGAAATTTTCGGTGGTACAGTCACCTTAAACCGCGACTGGCTAACACTCCGCACGGCCTACTTAACCACAGACTTAACCATTCCAATTCCTGTATTTGATGAGCTAGCAGCTGCTTGGAACAACATCCAAGGCTTTGGCGGTGTCGCCGAAGCCTTGGTCATTAATGAAGACAAAGCAAAATTCTTCGAATTCGGCGCTGTGGTTGATTACAACAACTACTTATTAATCGCTGAAGTTACGCGTATTAACTACGACAACATGCCACTAGACACTGAAGAGTCGATGTATGTGACCGCTGGTTACCGCTTTGACGATGTGTTAGTGCACTTAACCTATGGTGTTGATGAAAACACCATCAATGGTGTTGGTGAAACATTACCGGTTGGCGTATCACCAGAGCTTGATCAATTAGTAGGTTTTACTCGCCAAGGTTTAGAGTTCCGTAACGAAGACTCATCTTACTACACCTTAGGCGCGCGCTGGGATTTCCACCCATCAGCCTCATTTAAAGTGGAATTTAGCAAGCGCGACGATGATTTAATCAACCAAGACACAAGCTTAGTTCGCACTGCCCTTGTTACCGTTTTTTAAGGAAAATTCATGAACTTATTACGACCTCTAACCCTTGCCGTAGCACTGGCCACCAGTATGGTCGCCTCAGCTCAAGTCGCTGTCATTGTTAACCCAGCTAACGCTAATAGTATCTCTGATAACGATATTTCTCGTGCATTCTTAGGGAAGCTGAAAACATTCGCTGATGGTCAATCAATCAAAGCGGTTAACACGAAAGCAAACAGTGCTAGTCGTGTTGAATTTGAAAAGCTGGTGTTGAAAAAGTCACCGGCCCAAGTAAAAGCCTATTGGTCTAAACGACTGTTCACTGGTAAAGGTAAGCCATTGCAAGAGTTAGCATCAGACCAAGCCGTTATTGATTTAGTGGCTTCAACGCCTAATGCGATCGGTTATATTGATGCCAGCAGTGCGACTAGCGCAGTAAAAGTGATTAAAACACTTTAATTGTCACACAATTATTGAAAAACAAAGAGCGACCTATGGTCGCTCTTTTTGTAAAAAGGGTTTAGCTGGCTGATTTACGATCTTTCTTTGAGAAACGCCAAAAAGTCATCCGCCGGCATTGGTTTGGCATAGTAAAAACCTTGCACTTCATCGCAGCCTTGTGCCACCAAGTGAGCCTCTTGTTCTAGGTTTTCGATACCTTCGGCAATCACTTTTAAATCTAACTGTTTACCTAAGTTGATAATGGTATCAGCCAATAGTGAGTTACCATCTTCGGTCACATCGTTGATAAACGAGCGATCCACTTTTAAGCGATCAATTGGTAGCTTTTGTAAGTAACTCAGTGACGAATAGCCCGTACCAAAATCATCAAGTGCAATACTGATCCCTTCGGCTTTTAGCTTTTGCAAGGCATCAATAATGAGCTGCGGATCATCCATTAAGATATTTTCGGTAATTTCTAACTCTAGTTTGGCCGCTTCAATATCGTGAGACCGCGTGGCCGCAATCACTTTACTGACAAAGTCATCTTGCCTGAACTGCGGAATTGAGACATTAATGGAAATACCGACATCGTTAAAACCGTGCGCTTCAACAGCTTTAATATGCTGACAAGCTTGGTGCACAACCCAATCGCCAATATCTAGGATCAGGCCAGAGTATTCAGCAAGTGGAATAAATACCGCTGGTGAAATAAAATTGCCATCACTGGTGCGCCAGCGCAACAATGCCTCAGCGCCAATCACTTTACCGGTTTCCAAATCAAGCTGAGGCTGGTACCAAAGTGCTAAGCGATTTTCAGCAAAATCTGTCCTTAGTTGTCTGATCATCCCCAAACGCCATAGCGTTTGATCTTCCATTTCTTGCTTGTAGTACTGAATATTTTTATCGCGGTTTTTCTTGGCAAGGTTCAGTGCAATATTAATTTGATTAAGCACTTTCACGCCACCTTGGCCCGCGTCGCGCTTGCGGCATATGCCAATGCAAACGTTAACAGGCAAGGTTTGCTCGCCAGCGTCGAATGGTTGGCTAAATACTTCCGATAAAATATCTGGGCTTAGCATTTCTTCATCGCCAACGATACCAAAAACATCAGCACCAACTCGAGCCACCGAAAGCGATTTATCAATACTCAACAAGCGCAGTGCAACGGCGCGCAATAACTGGTTGCCAACGTCTTGCCCAAGGCCATCGTTGATGTCACTAAAGTGGTTAATATCAACTAAGGCCGCGACAGTGTTATCCGCTTGTTCAGCAGAGAACTGGTCAAGTGTTTTCAAAAATTGTAAGCGATTAGGTAACTCTGTTAGCCAATCTTTATAAGCCGCATTGCGCAACTTCTGAAACAAATGAACATTTTCATAACCGATGGACACATTGGACAAAAACACTTCTGCCAACTGCATTTCCAAATTGGTAATAGGTTTTTCAAGTTCAATGTAAATAACCGCACGATAAGCGCTGCGAACAAGGTAAAATGCGATGTGATCACTCGTACATAAGTGCTCTTTGTGCTGAAAACAGGCATTGACGGCTTCGGTAAGTTGCACACAACCAATCTGTTCGACTTTCTCGTTAATAGCATTTGCCTGCCAGCCATCTTGTGCCAGTGCATACAAGCCTAAATCATCAGCGCCATCAATGATGCCGTGGCCTCGTGCACAAAATGCACCGCGCACATAACCATTAAGTAGCGTTTTAAGTTGTGTCAGTACACCAGAGCCAAACTCTTGAATAGAGTGTAATTCCAGTAAGTTTGACGCACTGTTAATGATTTTCTCAAGGCCAGCTCGACCTTGGCTAACCGTGGTAATTTGCTGATAAGAACGAATCGCGGCGTATACTGTAGTCACCAGCTTACGACGGGTTAACTCAGTCTTGGTTTTGTAATCGTTGATGTCGTAATCTTTGATCACGCTTTCTTCAGGCGCATAACCTGGTTGGCCTGTGCGAAGCACAATACGAATATCTTCGCGATTGAGTTGCTCGCGAATATGCTTAACGACTTGCAGGCCTGCATCGTCACTTTCCATCACCACATCAAGCAAGACCAAGACAATGTCTTGGTCTTGCTCAATAATCGCGATGGCTTCCTCGCCAGAATAAGCGTGAAGGTATTCTAGGCGACGGCCTAACACGGTGAGATCAGATAAGGCTAATTGTGTGACAGAGTGTATTTCAGGGTCATCATCTACGATCAACACCTTCCATGTTTCACCACTTGTTTCATCTACAATTTGATCGTCTTCACTGTCATCAATAAACAAAAAGTCGTCATTGCTATGTTCTGAAGCCTGCATACTACCCTCTGCTAACCAACACTGCGCTGGTTAGGATCTGTCCTAAGATATTATTGTTGACAATAACTTGAATTACATCATTTGTGTGAGGTACATAATAAGAGTCACATCAACAATATTCAACTAATCAATCACGAAACGCTAGGTAATCAATTAACAAGTGACGCATTGTTACGCAAGGCGTACGCTGTGACTAAAATCGATACTTAAAATAAGCATTTGAAAGTTATATAAATCTAGCTAAAAATAAACAATAGCACAGGAATAAGAAGAGATGATGAACGCGACGCATGAATAATGAAAAAATGCCGAATACCCCGGTGGTTATCGACGGCGATAGCAACTCAAACGATGATAAAACCTCAGCACCCGTTGTCGCGCAAGAGCAGTCGACCAACCAAGGGAAGAAGAGTAATGCTTCTGCTCAGGTGCAATTGTTAAACCTTGCTAAATTATTTGCCCTCGACGGCAGCCTCAAGCCCGCCGAAAAGCAAATGCCCATTGAAGATCGCAGTGGTCGCCGCCTTCGCATCAATCATCTTCGCCGCCAGCAAAACATGGAAAAGATCATTGAAAAATCCATTCACTACTGTGCTGGTGATCAAGTTGCTGAACGCAGCGATGCCGACTGGTTCGACAGTTTTATTGAATTGGCCGAGCGGGTTAGCAACCCAGCGATGCAAGAGCTGTGGGCAAAAATTCTCGCGGGTGAAATTAGCCAACCTGGCTCATTTTCCCTAAAAGCACTGCAAGCCTTTAAAAACATGAGTATGCACGAAGCCAAGCTGTTCGGGAAAGCTTGTTCACTGGCGGTAAGCGATACCAATAAGAAGAACATTCGCATTATCACCGGCTGCTATCAACAACCGGGCTTACTCAATCTATTTGATGGCAAACGCAAACAACACCTTGGCCTTAATCAATTTGGGTTTAGCTATGGCGATGTACTGACGCTGGCAGAGCATCACTTGCTATTCACTCAAGAAACAGAGTTAGAAACGAGCAAGGCTGGCGACGCTTTAAACTTAAAATACAACGGCCTAGCACTTACCCTTAAAGCAAGAAAAAAACACTGTGCCATCACTTGCTACAAACTGACCCCCATCGGTACTGAACTAGCACAGTTAATTGCCGACAAACCTGACAATCAATTTCTAGCGCATTTAAAAAACCAACTAAGTCATCACTACGTCACCGAGTAGCAAGAGCGTGCTACTCCTTGTCACTCATGGGTTGGATAGCCAAACAGCACCGCCCGTTTTTGCTGCCAGCCTTTGGCTTGTTTTAATTTGCGTAGCATATGTAAGCCTTGATCAACATTGGCTTTAATCGGGTTATTGCCCGGCAGTTCGCCAACAATACCGAACTTACATGGCACGTCGTCTTTTTCTTCGATAAAGGTGCCAAACATTTTGTCCCAAATAATTAATATGCCGGCGAAATTCTTATCAATGTATTCACGGTTCGTGGAATGATGCACACGGTGATGCGACGGCGTGTTAAACACTTTTTCTATCCAACCCAATTTACCCACCGCTTGGGTATGAATAAAAAATTGAAACGCTAAATTAAGGGCGACAATGGCAAACACCATGGCTGGCTCAAAGCCGACTAAAATCATGGGTAACCAAAACAACCACATGCCCATGATTGGGTACATCACACTTTGACGAAATGCCGTCGAAAAATTCAGTTTGGTCGAACTGTGGTGGGCGACATGCGCGACCCAAAACCAATGAATAAAATGTGACGCACGGTGAAACCAATAATACAGGAAATCCTGAATAATAAAGCCAATCAGCAGTGTCCAGCCAGTAAATGGGATCTCGAACAGGCTAAATTGATGTAACCAAATAAACGCCGGCATCAATAGGAACAAGATCAGCGTATCACTTACCTGATAACTGGCGCCTAATGCCATATTAGAAAGACTATCTTTGACTTCATAGAAATGGCGATATTTAAAGTATTCCGCCACCATAAAGAGTAAAAAAATCGGGCTTAGGGCTATTAAAATTAATTCAACACTCATAGTTAACGCATTCCAAACTTAGTTAAATAAGGCAGCAAGCCTTTGCATTGCCTTAGCAACATCCTTGGTTAATAAATACTGCAATAAAGCCGATGGGATAAACCAAGGCGCCTGACAGACAATTTGATAATCCACCACAGTCGCGCCATGTTTGGTTTCAGATAAGGCAATATCGCCGCGATGATGTTTTACAGGCCAATCACCGACAATTTGATAGCTCACGCCGTTTTCATCTGCCGCCAATATTTCTTCGACAAAGCGAGTGCCCAGCATTTTTATTTGTCGCTGGCTGCCTGTGCCGCCAGTAATTTCGTTGCTGTGCTGCGCTTGAATCAAACTAAACTTAGCATCAAAAAAGCGAGACAAATTCACATGATCCAACAGCTCAGCCAGCACTTGCTGACGACTTGCCTGAACTTGTTGTTGAACACTCACTTTCACCATATTGCTTTGCACCATTATTCGTTGAATCGGCTTATTTATTAAGCTTACTGTTGACGAGTAAATTTTTAACGCCTCAACTACGAGACATAAATTATCGACGCTTTATTATCGATACAGGTACTAGCATAATAAAAATTTCTATGGGAAACTTGCGCCATCACGCCAACTTTTTGTCCTAAGGCGACAACCAAGCATTCACAACAAGCTAATTCACTATCATGGAATTTACCAGTTCAACCCATTACTTTTTAAGCATACTGCACTTTCTTGAGCGCCAAGGAATTCCGCCTAAGCACGCGCTTGAACAAATTGATTTGGTGGGATTTAACCTTGACGATAATGAACAGCGCATTGCCCTTAAACAATACAGTGACTTGCTGGCATTTGCCGAGCAGGAATTAGCGCATCCGTTAATTGGCTTTGAATTAGGTAAAGATATTAAAAGTGCTGACTTTGGTTTACTGGGCTATTTGATCGAGTCGGCCACCACCCTCGCCGATGCGGTTGATGTGCTATTAAAATACGATCAGCTGGTCGCCAATATCGGGCAAGCAAGCTTTAGCCAGCAACACAAACTCGCTCGTATTAGTTGGCAACCGTTTGCGCCTTGCAGTCGGCAAGTAGTTTTGCGAAATTTCACTGCGTGGCTAGCTTCTACACGACAGATCCTTGGCCGCGAGCTCAGCCCAACACGGATCTGTTTTCAAGACAATTGGTCCAGTGCAGATCAGCAAAGCTTAGTGGATTGGTTTGGCTGCCCAGTCTTGATGAATGGCGATAGCAACTCTGTTGAGTTTCCAACCGCATACTTAAAACTGCGATTTCAAAGTGCCAATCCGTCCTTATTTACCTCGCTTGCAGAGTTGTCGAAACAACAGCTTGCGCAAATCATCGCGCTTAACGATAACCAAGATGGCATTCAAGGTATTAACCAAAAATTTAGCTCTCAAGTAACATCACTACTGGCAGATCACCCAAGTCTAACCGACTGCTCTATCGCACAAGTTGCGCAGCACTTTGCAATGTCGACAAGGCAGCTACAGCGAAAATTGAAAGCAGAAGGGACAAGTTATGCCGAGCTCTTTGATTTAGAACGTAAAGCAAGAGCTGAAGCCTTGCTGAATCAGCTGGTCGGCAAATACTCAAGTGATAACCAAAAAACAAATGCAAGCCCCTCGCCTGCTACAAAGCCCTCTGCTGCACAACACATAGCTAACCAGTCTATTGGTGATATTGCCGCCGCCTGCGGTTTTAATGAACAAAGCTCATTTAATAAAGCCTTTCATCGCTGGTTTAATTGCTCACCATCACAGTATTTGAAATCTAAAGCTCGAAGCTCAGAGAGCAAAATCTAACGCGCACAAAAAAGACTCTTAAAAGAGCCTTAATCAATTCCAACACGCGAGCGTTTCTGTTTACGAACTTAGATACCATCACCATCCGTATGCAAACCACATTCACGTTGCATACCGTTAAAGCGCGTATCACTTTCGTCCATATCAGCCGTTAATGGTCGCGTGCTATGGGTATCGCCAACCGAGACATAGCCTTGATCCCACAGCGGATGGTAGGGTAAACCGTGTTTCGTTAAGTACTGATGGACATCACGGTTTGACCAATCAATAATGGGGTGTACCTTAAAGCGGCCACGTAAAGTGCTAACAACCGATAGACTGGCACGGTGATCCGATTGCTGGCGACGAACACCGGAGAACCAAGCACCTGCACCTAAGTCAGTTAAACCGCGCTCTAGCGGCTCTACCTTGTTCATTTGGTTATAGCGTTTTAACTCATCTGCGCCTTGCGCCCATTGCTCACCATATTTCGCTAACTGCCAAGCCGCGCTTTCTTTGGCGCTGTATACCTGCAAATTCAGGTTGAGCTTAGTGGTTAGCTCATCAATAAAGCGATAGGTTTCTGGGAACAAATGGCCTGTGTCTGTCACCAACACCGGAATGTTCGGATCCACTTGCGTTAGCAAGTGCAACATTACCGCTGATTGAATACCAAAGCTTGATGACAGCACAAAGTTACCCGGCAAGTTTTCCATTGCCCAAGCAACACGCTCTTGTGGTGTTTGCTTTTCTAGCTGCTCGTTCCACTGGCTGAGCCAAGCGGCTGGTACAGTAGCGGGCGATAGCTCGCTACTCGGCGCACCAGCGACGGGCAATTCAGCGACAGAGGCAGCAGCTTCTGACTGAATACTAGGCATGAAAATCCCTTACACTAATGATCACTTCTTCAACAACGCCAGCGCGGATCACAAAGTCACCAAAGCGCTCTACTTGGCCTTGCTCATCTGTTTTACGCTCAGCGACCCAACGGCCAATTAAACCGTCTAGTTCTGCTAATACCGTTTGCTCGTCAATGTTGTCTTTGTAAAGCTTAGGAATACGTGTACCGCCAGTGTTACCACCTAAGTACATTTGGTATTTACCCGGGCCTTTACCCACTAAGCCAACTTCGGCCAACATGGCGCGGCCACAACCGTTCGGACAACCCGTAACACGCAAAATAATGTGCTCGTCAGCGACATCATGCTTAGCAAGTAAGCCTTCAACATCGTCAACTAGGCCCGGTAAGTAGCGCTCTGCTTCAGCCATCGCTAATGGACAAGTAGGGAATGCTACACATGCCATTGAGTTTTGACGTTGCTCTGACGTTGATGCGTCTAATAAACCATGCTCAATCGCTAAGGTTTCGATTTGCGCTTTATCAGCTTCGGCAACACCGGCAATGATGAGGTTTTGGTTAGCCGTCATACGGAAGTCACCTTGGTGAACTTTCGCAATCTCACGTACACCGGTTTTTAGTGGCTTACCTGGGTAATCTAATAAACGACCATTTTCGATAAATAGGGTTAAGTGATGCTTGCCATCGATACCTTCAGCCCAACCGAAACGATCACCACGTTCAGTGAACTCATACGGGCGGCTTGGCGCAAATTCAACACCAGCGCGTTTTTCTACTTCCGCTTTAAAGACATCAACACCGACGCGATCTAGCGTGTATTTCGTTTTTGCATTCTTACGGTTAACACGGTTACCCCAGTCGCGTTGTGTGGTCACCACAGCAGCGGCAACATCTAACGTTTTCGCTAATGGCACAAAACCAAAATCGTCAGCACGGCGCGGGTACGTTGATTTATCACCATGCGTCATTGCAAGGCCACCACCAACTAACACGTTAAAACCAATAAGCTTGCCGTTTTCAGCGATAGCAACAAAGTTTAAGTCGTTCGCGTGCACGTCAACATCGTTTTGCGGCGGAATAACAACCGTTGTTTTGAACTTACGCGGTAAGTAAGTACTTCCTAAAATTGGCTCTTCCGTGGTTTCGACTTTTTCACCGTCTAACCAAATTTCTGCATAAGCTTTGGTTTTTGGTAGTAGGTGTTCACTGATTTTCGTTGCCCACTCGTACGCTTCTTGGTGCAGTTCAGACTCAACTGGGTTTGAGGTACACAGTACGTTACGGTTTACATCACCTGCGGTGGCAATTGAATCAATACCAATGCTGTTCAGCGTTTGGTGCATTAACTTAATGTTCGGCTTTAACACACCGTGGAATTGGAATGTTTGACGCGTGGTTAAACGAATACTGCCATAAGTGCTACTTTCTTCTGCGAACTTATCAATCGCTAACCATTGCTCAGGCTTGATAATACCGCCCGGCATACGCGCACGTAGCATGACATTGTGCATAGGCTCTAGCTTTTGCTTTTGGCGCTCGGCGCGAATATCACGGTCGTCTTGTTGGTACATACCGTGGAAGCGAATTAACTGGAAGTTATCCGCGGTAAAACCACCGGTAATGCGGTCTTGCAAATCTTGAGCAATGGTACCGCGTAAAAAGTTACTTTCGCGCTTTAGACGTTCGTTATCAGCTAAGTTACCTTCTACCTTAATTGGGCCTTCGCCCTTGAGAGGACCTTGCGCAGGTAATGGACCTGTCACTGTATCTAATGGCTCAGTGGTCGCTACTGGCGTTGGTTTTTGTACAGCACTCATTAGTAAACATCCTTCTGATAACGCTTGCCCTTACGCAAGGTGGTTAAATATTCTTCAGCTTGCTCGGCAGTTTTACCTGACTGCTCAGCAACAATTTCAACTAAGGCGTTGTGCACGTCTTTCGCCATGCGGTTTGCATCGCCACACACGTATAAGTGCGCGCCGCGCTCTAACCATGCAAATACCTCAGCGGCATTTTCTTTCAGGCGGTGTTGTACATACACTTTCTCTGCTTGGTCACGTGAGAAAGCGACGTCCATCTTAGTTAACAGGCCAGATTTTAAGTAATTCTGCCATTCCACTTGGTAAAGGAAGTCTTGGGTAAAGGTTTGGTCGCCAAAGAACATCCAGTTATCACCGCTCGCATCGCTTGCTTCACGCTCTTGCATAAAGGCTCTAAACGGCGCAACACCTGTACCTGGGCCAATCATAATTACTGGCGTTTCTGGATTTTCAGGTAAACGGAAGTTGTCGTTGTGCTCGACAAACACACGTACTTGACCGCCCTCTTCTAAACGGCGACCTAAGAAACCAGAAGCACCGCCAACACGCTCATTGTCGTTAAATGAATAATTCACTACACCAATAGTTAAGTGTACTTCTTCATCCACTTCCGCTTGGCTTGACGCGATTGAATATAAGCGCGGCGTAATTTTGCGTAAGTTGTCTGCTAACAATTGCGCTTCAATCGCTGTTGGCGCCGCTTTAATCACATCAACGACTTGGTGATTGGCAGCAAACTCACGCAATGTGTTCTTATCAACAACCTTCTCAGCTAGTTGCTCGTCACCACTGTGCTGTACCCAGAACTCCACAAACGCTAGTGGTGTTTGGGTAATTTCAAGCTGCTCAACTAAGGCTTGCTTGATCGGTAGTGATAAGGTTTCACCTGATTTTTGTAGCTCAACCGTTTCATCACCCGTCAGTGATACCGCCGCTAATAGCTCTTCAACTAAGGCTTGGTCGTTATCAAAATAAACACCCAGTGCATCACCTACACGGTAAGTAACCCCTGACTCACCTAAATCAATTTCGATATGACGAACGTCTTTCGCTGAATCGCGACCCGTAATTTTCTGGCTAACTAACAGCTCTGCGGCATAGGGATTTTGCTTGGTGTAAATCGACGCAGGCGCTTGAGTGCCCGGTAACTGAACGACTGGTGCAAGCCCCGCTGCCGGCGCAGTTAATTCATCTTTTAATGACTCAACAATGGATACGCGCCATGCATCGGCATCAGCATCGTAATCAACATCACAATCAACACGATCAGCAACACGTGTTGCACCTAGCTCAGCTAAGCGTAAGTCAAAGTCTTTACCGGTTTGACAGAAGAACTCGTAGCTAGAATCACCCAGCGCTAGTACGCTGTATTTCAGGTTATCTAACTTAGGCGCTTTCTTGCTGTTTAAGAATTCGTGGAACTCAATAGCATCATCAGGTGGCTCCCCCTCGCCATTGGTACTCGCGACAATTAATAGATGGGTTTCGGTTTTCAAGCCTTTCGCTTTGTAATCCGCAACATTTTTCAAGACAACTTCAATACCTGCGGCTTTTGCAGCATCAGCCACTTGCGTTGCCACGCCTTTCGCGTTGCCCGTTTGCGATGCATAAAGCACAGTCAACGTTTGGCTAACAGCAGTTTGTGTTGCTGCTGCAACCGCAGTTGCCACTGGTGACATTTCGCTTTTCGCGGCTAAGTAGCCGCTTGCCCAAGCCAGTTGCAATGGCGAATAGCCTTGCGTGAGTTGTTGCAGCTGCGCTAGCTGATTAGCATCTAATGCACTAGTACCTGAAGCTGGCGCACCAGAAGTAGGATTCGAGTTTTGCTGATTAGTAAGCATGAAATACTTCGCCCATTTAAAAAGATGAGCAAAGGATAGACAAATGCACCTTAAAATAAAAAGAATAGAAAACGCTTTTTTATTCCAAAAGTGAATAGCGCGGTGGTTAAGTTGTAATAGTTAGTGGTGAATCTATTCTAAGCTGCAGAATTTCGTGTAACTTTTCATATTTCACTATAATTCTCTCACCTAAAATACTGGCTTTAGGTCTCTGTAGCGCCAACAATTTTAACATTAAGGTTGTAAGGTGTACGCTGTGTGCGTAGACTTTTAAAGATGAAAGCGGTATTTGTAGAATCAAGTATTTTTGAAAAACATCGCCAGGACTATATGTCTGATGATGAATACAGGGCTTTTCAGCAAACATTACTTGTCAATCCTTTACAAGGGGATGTAATTCAAGGCACAGGCGGATTACGAAAAATTCGGGTTGCCGCAAAGGGCAAAGGAAAAAGAGGTGGAGCTAGGGTCATCTATTACCACCTCGATAAGTACCATAGATTCTACTTGCTGACGGTATACGCCAAAAATGAAATGGCAGATTTAACCACAACCCAAAAGAAGCAATTGAAAGGCTTTATGGAGGTCTGGAAAAATGAGCAATCGTGACTTATTTTCTGAGTTAACAACAGCCCTAAATGAGGCAAAAGCTCATAGTGAAGGCAAATTAACGTTAAAAACACACGCAGTAAAAGAGGCTAGCAATTTAGCAATTAGCCCTCAAGAAATATTGTCGATCAGAGAGCAATACAATATGTCTAGAGGGGTATTTGCTAGGTATCTCCATACCTCAATTCGCACCTTAGAAAACTGGGAGCAAGGTAGAAGTGTGCCCAATGGACAAGCAGTTACTTTGCTAAAACTTGTGCAATCTCACCCTGAAACACTTGCTCATATCGCATCTCTTTAACGCTAAAAGTTAATACTTTGCGCCGTCCTAAAATACGTTGACGGTTTTGAAAGCCTGTGACTCGCTCACAGGCTTTTTTCGTTATGCACTATCTGAGCGATGGGTTCAATTGTTGTGATGCACTAACAGGACGCAGGAGACTTAGCAAAGGGGTAAAATAATTTATACAGTTTTCCCGAACGACGACAAAGGAGCATACCAATAGATAAAAACTAATCGTTTCAATATCTTTTCTATTCGCTTATGGTAGCTATTAGATTTTCTTAGCGCTTTTAATTACCTAACAAAGCGCAAAAAATACAGACGGAATTTTAATCTATCTATAACAAGGAGCCTCAATGGACATCATTTTAAATTACGTGTTTACCGTGCAGTTTGCCCTGCTTGTTTTCGTGTTAGTAGTACTGAAAAGCGGGATTAAATTTGTGCCGCAAAACCGCGCTTATGTAATCGAACGATTTGGTAAGTACACCCGCACCTTAGAATCAGGCTTAAACTTCCTCGTGCCTTTTATCGAACAAATCAGCGCCGATCGCTCGTTGAAAGAACAAGCGGTCGATGTCCCCAGCCAAAGTGCGATTACCAAAGACAACATCACCCTTACCGTTGATGGCGTTTTATATTTCCGCGTGTTAGACCCACAAAAAGCAACGTATGGTGTTGATGACTATAACTTTGCCGTGACTCAGCTGGCGCAAACTACCATGCGCTCTGAAATTGGTAAGATGGAGCTGGATAAAACCTTTGAAGAGCGTGACGCCATTAACGCCGCTATCGTTAATGCCATCAATGAAGCCGCTGGCACTTGGGGCGTACAGGTACTACGTTACGAAATTAAAGATATTATGCCGCCAAACTCCGTCATGAATGCGATGGAGCAACAAATGAAAGCGGAGCGGGAAAAACGCGCTACCGTTCTTGAATCGGAAGGTTTAAAACAAGCGGAAATCAACAAAGCGGAAGGTGAAAAACAAGCCAAGATTCTAGCCGCAGAAGCGGATAAGCGTGAGCAAGTATTAAAAGCCGAAGGTGAAGCAGAAGCGATTATTAAAGTTGCCAATGCCCAAGCAGAAGCGATTGAAAAAATTGGTGAAAAAGCGGCAACCCAAGAAGGCCAAAAAGCGGTTGAGTTAGAGCTAGCGACCAAAGCCATTGGCGCCAAAGAAGCTATCGCCAAAGATTCAACCGTTGTCTTACTGCCCGATGGTTCAACCGAAGCGGGTTCACTCGTTGCTCAGGCAACTAGCATTCTGAATGTGATGAAGCAGAAACCTTAATCGAATGTAAGGAAATAAAATGGAACTTATTGCGAATAATGCCGGCGAGTCATTAGTTACGCTCGGTCTTTTACTGCTTATTATTGAAGTAGCTGTGCTGGGCTTTTCCACTTTTATTCTGACCTTTATTGGGCTCGCGCTGCTTGTGGCTGGAAGCTTAGTCTTAGGCGGCATGTTACCCGTGCAATTGATGCCAATTGTCTTGACCACCGCCATACTGACAACGGTATTCGCATTGATATTGTGGAAACCATTAAAGCGATTTCAAAATCGCCAAGATACTCACAAAGTGAAAAATGACTTTATCGGTATGGAATTTGTGCTGGATAAAGCAATTGATTCCTCCACATCCACTACCCACAAATTATCTGGTATCGACTGGCAAGTGAAAGCTAAACGCGCGATTCCTGCTGGCGCTAAAGTGGTTGTTATCGACACCGAAGTCGGCGAGCTCTGGGTAGAGCCAGCCTAGTTTCAAATTTCGATAGCAGTAACGATTAAAAGTATCAGTCTTCACGTATAGCGAACACTGCACAAGCCAAGCAAAACGCTTGGCTGTTTGTTTTCTGTTGCCATGTGAAAACCCCACCAAAAGTAAAAAATCGCCAATAGCAATTCTTTTCACGATTAACCTTCGCGCTGGCTTTTCCCAAAACTAACCGAGATAATTACAGCCAATTTTTCTATCAGTTAGCCCACTTTATGCTGTTTTTGCTGACCGTTTTTTTAAGCGCATTTCTTCTTTTTCAGGTGCAACCTTTTATCGCCAAGGTGATTTTACCGGCATACGGTGGCAGCGCAACGGTATGGACAAGCTGCATGTTGTTCTTCCAATTGTTATTGCTGGCAGGCTATAGCTATGCGCACGTATTACAGCGCTTATCGTTTAAGCGACAATGGCAAGTGCATGCCGTGGTACTGTTACTGGCAGGATTAAGCCTGCCGTTTACCACTCCTGCGGCCAGCCTTGAGTTTGCCAGCAGTATGCCTATAACCAATATTTTAGCGACCTTGGCCGTGGCCATTGGTCTCCCCTATTTTGCTTTATCGGCCACAGGCCCTTTGGTGCAAAAATGGTTAACGATTAGTGATGAAACTAAGGTGCCGTATCGCCTTTACTCACTGTCAAATTTAGGTTCGTTACTCGCGCTATTGAGTTACCCATTTGTGTTCGAGCCGCTATTTAACTTACAGCAACAAACCCTTGTTTGGTCGAGCGGTTTTATTGCTTTTGCGCTGGCGATTATGGCACTTGCTTATCAATTGGAAAAAGCGGGAGTGGGCAAGCCAGTGATCATAAATAATGATGCCCTAAACAACGCTATAAGCGATGAAAATAATACCGCTAGCTCGTCACATCAGTCTTCAAAGCGCTCAGCAAATCCAGTGGCAAATTTAACCATATCGCTATGGTTGGGGCTGTCAGCACTTGGCGTTATGCTGTTAGTTTCCACCACAAACGCAATGACCCAAAACGTTGCGCCTATGCCCTTTTTGTGGGTGCTGCCACTGGCGCTGTACTTGCTCACTTTTATCGTTGCGTTTCACAGCCCACGTTTGTACGTACGTTGGTACTGGCTGGCGTTCTATTTAATTTGTGCGTTAATGGCGATTATGCTGCCAGTGGTTAGCGCACAATTTGATTTTATCTCGCAAGTGTTGATGTTCAGCTTTATTTTGTTTGCTGGGTGTATGATTTGCCATGGTGAGTTGATCAAACAAGCCCCCAAGGCTGAGCAATTGACCTTGTTCTATTTGATGATTGCACTTGGCGGTGTGCTAGGTAGTGCACTGGTATCATTGGTTGCGCCGCAAGTGTTTAACCAATTTAGCGAATACCCGATGACGGTAATTGCCATTGTGATGGCCTTTACCGTCAGTTTAGCGGTGGCATCACACGGCCAGTTAACCTTCAAGACCTTGTTCGGCAGTGTGCCGCGAACTTTGTCGTTAGGCTCATTAGGCATTGTTGTTATCGGCTTGTCGGTATTGCAGATTTCCCTAAATGAGCAATTAGCGAAACACCAAATTGCCAGTGAGCGTAACTTCTATGGTTTGCTGTCGGTAGTGGAAACCTCAGTGAATGGACAAGCAGAGCGCCGCTTGATTGATGGCACTACGTCACACGGCACTCAAGCCCTCGCTCCTGCGCTGGCGCACATACCTAAAAGCTACTACCGCCAAGGCACTGGCGTTGCCTTGGCACTCGACAACTATATGCCATTAAAGCGCGCCATCGCCCCAATAAAAGTTGGTCTAATTGGCTTGGGAGCTGGTACGCTTGCCGCCTATGGCAACACTGGTGAGCAGTATCATTTTTACGAGCTTAATCCCGCTGTTGTTGACTATGCTCAGCAGTATTTTAGTTATTTGCGCAATAGTAAGGCGGATATCTACTTGCATCAAGGAGATGGTCGCTTTTTACTGCAACAAGCACTGGCTGAAAATGGCAGTGAAGCATTTGATATTTTGGTGTTAGACGCCTTCTCTGGCGACGCCATTCCTGCGCATTTACTCACTGTTGAAGCTATGCAACTATATCAAGCGCACCTCAAAGAGAATGGCATATTGGCCATTCATATTTCAAACTCCCATTTAGAGCTAAGCGCGTTAACGCAAAATCTTGCCGATGCGATCAAAATGCAGGCAAAGTACTTTTACACTGCCAGCACTGAACACGAACCAAATGCCGCACAATGGGTACTTATTTCAAATAATGAGGCTATTTTTAAGCGCTACCAAGTCAAAAAGCATATGTCATCGTGGCCGAGTGAGCGCTCAGCGGTATTGTGGCGAGATGATTACAGCAATTTACTGTCTGTGCTCAAATAACAAAGCGAAGTAAACAGTCGCGCTTATGAGTTAACCCCATATATGGGGTTAACTACATTATCAAGGCTCGCTAGCCTCCTAATAGGCTTAATAACGCAACCAGCATAAGGCTAACCTAACGCCTGACTATGCTTAGCTTAGCTATACTTAGTTGCGTCAAGTTGTCTGTGACAATAAAACTTGTATTAAAAATCATCAGCCTAAAGCTTGATAGCAAGTTGAGATGACTGAGCGACCGCTTGGCACGACAAAATCTTACCCTCGGCTTGCTCTTCATCGGTCAGAAACAAATTTTCCACCATCCTTGCCTCACCGCTGACAAGCTCGCACTGGCAACTACCACAAACCCCTTCTTCACAGCTGAACGGGGCATCGAGCTTGGCACGTAACATCGCGGCCAGCAGTGATTCATTTGCCTTAACCTCAATTGTATGCTGCGCGCCACTGAGCTCTATTTTGAGCTTGGCAGACTGGCTAGCGGTTGCTGACCATACCGTTTGCCCACCCCCGAAGCTCTCTCGATGAATACATTGCGGTGCAACGTCAAGCTGAGTTAACGTCTGATGAACTGTCTCCATAAAGCCGCTTGGACCACACAGAAAGTAGTGGCTGTATCCGGGCAAATTCATTTTTTCCAGCGCAGCATAAACCACGGCTTGTGTTACTCGCCCGTGATGCCACATATTTTTCGGTTTAAACCAACCGGGTTTAGAGTAGCAGTTAAGCAACGTAAATTGATTTGGAAAGCGCTCACGCAATACCTCCAGCTTGTCGGCAAAAATAGCACTGCGCCGATTGCGGTTGCTATAAACTAAATACACTCGTGTACTCGTTGCCGTATGTGCCGAAAGCAATGCCGTAATCATGCTAAAAATTGGCGTTATGCCACTACCGGCAGCAAAAAACACAAAATATTGAGCCTCATGCCGTGCACTTGGCACATTGGCTTCGACGGTGCCTATATTTGATGAAAGTTGAGGTAACGTAAACAGCCCACCTGGTTGACTAACTTCCAGATAATCACCTGGCTTTAATTTGCTGATCAAATAGTTGGACACAACACCCAATTCAACCGCTTTCACCGTCAGCCTTAACCCTAACGTTTGCGGACAATTTGATAGTGAATAACTGCGGATATAAGACTGCTCACCCAGCTTGATTCTGACATTCACATGCTGCCCTGGCTGCCAGCGTAAGCTACCGATCAAATTGGTGGGCACATCAAGTAAAAATGATTTGGCACCTTTGGCCTCTTTGTTAATTTCGCTAACTTTTAAACTAAAAAAATCCACGTGTATCACTCACCACAATACTTTCTTATCAGTTATTAGCATAGCCTGTGGCGTCGACAAGTCGATTATTACTGCGCATAAAAATACCATTGTCTCGCCTGCATGGACGCAGGTGCTTAGGTTACGCAGGGAACATGTAACCTGTGTCTAAATCGCTTTTAATGCCAATTGAAACAAGCACGCCGCCAGCCAAATGGTGATATTGCTCGCCCAGCTCAAGGCTTATCTCGCAACGCCTTTTGCAATAGTGATTTGCGGCGGATAAAACCGGTTAATTGGCACTGCTGCATACATCTTGGCCAGTTGCTATAAATGCTCCATGGTTTATCGCGACTCTTACTCTGTTTTTATTGAAGCGTTGTTGGCCGCGGTAAAGCTGACTTGTTGGCCGCGCTCAATTAACAGCCTTGCGCTCACTTCGCTTGCGTCATGGTTTAGCTCCAATACACCAATGCCACAGCCGTTGTACAAGGTTTTGTTGGCATCAATACTGGGTCTTCTAACCCGAATGCGCATTCGGCGGCGTTTGGTAAACCAATTCAGCGGTGAATATCGGCCATATAAGTAATAATTTAAGCGCTCCAGAGTGTGGATCAATTTCGGTGGGAAGGCATTTTTAATGCCGCTACAAGTGATTTGTACAATCGACGAGCTCGAGCGAATAAAACGGTGACTGACATCGTAAACAAACGAATAATGGACATCGCCAGAAAGGATAATAAATTGTGGTGGTGTTTTGCGATTGCGGAAAATATTTAGCATCACATTCGCGGTGCCGCGATGTGCCATCCAGTTCTCGGCATCTACGGCTAGCGGATTGCCAAAGAAGGTAAAAACCCGCTGCACCGCTTCAATTAATTTTACCCCGTAAATCGGCGCGGCAGACACCAAAATAACGCTCGGCTCATGGAGCAATTGCTGCTGTAATTCAGTGAGCGATTCCCAATCCATCAGCCCAGATGGCTTGCCAGCATTACTTTCGCTACGCCAGCGCTGGGTGCGGGTATCTAGCACCAGCATTTTCGGGCTGGTCGGTAAGTGGTAATGCCACTGATCAAACGCCAACATGGTATCTACCAATTGATCGTGCTGCTTCACCCCTTGGTCGGTAAACCAAGTTTCATGTTGGGCAATTAATTCATCGTGGCGATGCAGTTGATTGCCTAAGCCTTGGCACAAGTAATAAGCCACCAAGGCATTACCGATAATACGTTTAGAAAACGGGTTGCCATAAGCCGCCTCTTCCCAGCCACGGGTTAAGTTCCAATCATCAGTAATATCGTGATCATCGAAGATCATATACGTCGGCACATGTGCCATCGCACGCCGAACTTGTCCTAAGCCGATAGTAAAATCTTGGATCGCCGCATATTCATCTAAGTACAGCTGATGGCTTTCGGGTGGAATATTCGCTGGCGGTAATGCCGGAATATTCACTTCGTCCCATAACGTTGGTGACCACGTGAGTAGATACATAGCGATCATCTCACTCAGGGTAACCAAATGATTTTTCGCGTTTACTGAGCTGAAAATAGGTAGCCTGCGAGCGCCAAACAAGCGGCGTTTCCAGCCAGTACTGGCTTTGCTATGTGGCAATAACTGTTCTCGTTGATAGTAGCCCAGCGGGTGATGAAACAGCTGCTCACTGGTGGTAATACTGTACTCTTCTTTGTTGCTCGCATTTAAAACATCATCTGACTGCTGCCAGTGCTCATCAAACAAGCCCAACTTATCGATCAACTGGTGAATGGCGATCAACATCGGGCCGGCAACATCATCCACATACACTTGATCGCCACTTAGCATGAGCAGTGACGGTCGCTCTTGCGCGCTATATTCAGCACCTGCCAATTGGTTATCTAGTGCCACTAAGCTGTCTTTGCCAGCAAAATGCGGTTTACGGCATGAGCCGTGATACAGGCGACGAATATCTGGCTTAATGGCAAAACTCGGCGTTTGTTGTGGCTCATCTGAGTTTTGGGCGCCCCCATCACTGGTATAACTTAACTCAGGTAAGTCTCTAGCCAATGAAAAAGCCGTATCACCATGGTCAGTGATTAGTTTGAGGTTGTAGTGAATCAGCGTATCTATTGGCAGTGGTTTCTCCAGCCCAATATCAATAATGTTGATAAAACACTGAGAGCCGACCGGAATTTGCAGATATTGCGTTGGCGCTAACGGCTGCGAGAAAACGACTTGCTTGCCATCATCCAATATGAGTTCAAGGTGAAATTGGTAAGCGGCTTTTGTCGCAAGCCACAACGTAAACTGGTGCTGATGGCAATCTCGCAGAATGGGACCGGCCAACAATGGCGGCAGCGCAGATTCAGTTGTATCGTTGTCTGATGAAAATGGTGGTGAAGAATGCGCAGAATTGATAACTAAACCTCATGTCATAATGAACCGCCACTATGTGGCAGCGCTAAAATAAAAGTGACTAGGATTACCAATTTACTTTTACTATCAATAAATTGTCTAGTGATATATACCCGTGCCACTTCAAAGTGCTTGTTTCAGTTGGAATTAAAAGCGATTTAGGCAAGGCATTGATCGTAGAGAATGGTCGCCCCTTGTTAAAATCAATAACACAGCATAAATCGCTTTTAAACCAACCCATTTTTTAAGGTAGAGAGGGCGCTTCACAGGAACTCACTCTCTGCGTTGCAGCTTATTGAAAGGGAATAACCATGCCTGCAAGCTGCGCCTTGATACTGAGCCCCTGTGAAAGCGCTGAAATCAAGCATCTTGAAGTAGCACGGGTATAACAACTAAGCCTTAACAATTAATGTTAGCAGTTATTTCGTTTTAGCCCTGTATTGTCGTGTGCTCTAAGTACTTTTAAAAAAAGTAATACGCAAAAAAACCGAGGCTAGCTCTAAGGTTTGTTAACTAGAAATGATTAATATAACATTGAGTTTCTTATAACATCATATTAAGGATAAGCGATGAATGATAAGCAGAGAGTAAAAGAGACTATTAATGCAATATATACTTTCGCAGGGATCGGCAAAAAATTTACTGGCGATGTTAACCCTAAAGTTGCTGAAGTAGTTGGTAATTTGTTAAAGGATATCAACTCATGTTCAACTGCTTTTAGTTGGGTACCACAACCAACAGGAGGAAAAGCTACGATCAGTTGGATCGCTAAAAATATGAGTAGAAGTATTTTAGAGCAGTTAAAAAACGACCAATCATACGTGTGTGCTCGTGCAAGAGTCTGGCAATATGTAAGACCAATTCAGCTTGCTTCACAAGGAGTATAACGTGTTCAATTTATCAAAATTAACTTGTATAGCAATTTTATTCAGTAATATGGTTTACGCTGATAATAGCTGGCCCAAATATTCCTGTAAAAAAGACAGCACAAATATAGCGTTAGTAGACCTTAACTTATGTGTGAATGAAAAAATTGCATATATAAATATACTTGGAGGCTCTCACCCAGGACTTGTATTTAAGGTAAATGGGATGCCTGAACTTTCAATAAGTTACGTGTCATCAGATTTCGCGTTATTAGGAGCTGATCATAAAAACAATTTGTCAACTCAAGAGTTTTTTCTTGAATTAATGTCAAAAGCTCCAGCGATAGATAAGGCTGTAGCGATAAAAAACGCTCTTGGGATTGATTCAGAAAACACCTTAACTAAGTTTGAATATAGTGAATTGATCGCATTCTCCATTACAGGTAAAAACCAAATTGACACAATATACTTAACTAAAAAGGACAGTAGTCAGCTCTATCAAGTAACCGGAGAAATAAACGAAAGCCAAGTTGTTAAATTACTCTCAAAAATAAAGCCCTCCATATAGATATAACAACTTGCTTTAACCAACAAAAACAGCTGGCTACCCATAATTTACTCTACACTGTAGCCAAGCTGTTTTTACTGATTAGCGATATTAATCAACACAATCACTCAAAGTAGAACTTCTCGCGTTTATTATCGTAGTTACCGATTTCGTTCATGGTCTCGGCATCGTATAAACGGCCGTTGATCATAGTGTGCGTAACGCGATCACTCATGCGAATATCTTGGGTAATATCGCCATCAACAATCATTAAGTCCGCCAATTTGCCGGCTTTTATCGAGCCAAGCTGCTGATCTAAACCTAAGGTAATGGCTGGTGACATAGTGGCAGTGCGCAGCGCTTGTAGCGGTGACATACCGCCTTGCGCCATCATCCACATTTCCCAGTGCATGGCCAAACCTTCACGTTGACCGTGACCACCTGAGTTCACTTCCACGCCTAAGTCTTGCATTTCTTTGGCAACACGTGCCACGTTCATGTGATTGTAGTGGTGGTGCGGCGCAGTTGGACGACGCATCGAGCGTGGGTCTAAAAACTCTGACGGCACATATTGGCTAAGGCGCGGATGTTTCCACACCTCAGTTTTATCGTACCAGAAGTTTTCGCCCCAAATACCACCATAAGCAACGCCCATGGTTGGTGTGTACGCCATGCTTGAAGCTGACCATAACTGCTTAACATCATCATAGATATGTTCGGTTGGGATCGAGTGCTCTAGCGTGGTGTGACCATCCACCAACATGGTTAAATTATGCTGTAATAACGAGCCGCCCTCTGGCATGACCATCACTTCTAACTCTCGCGCCGCTTGAATAAACTGCTGGCGTTGGTTACGGCGTGGCTGATTGTAGCTTTTGACACTAAAAGCACCCGCTTTTTTCAAGCGCTCAACGTGGAATTTAGCATCGTCCAAGCTATCGACATGCGAAGTATAACCCGCAACGGTTGCGCCGTATAAAATCGTACCGGTTGAGTACAAACGTGCGGCGACAATATCACCTGCTTTTTGCATTTCGCTCGCGGCAAAGAACTCTGTAGTGTCGTTCGACGGATCGTGAATCGTGGTAACACCTAACGCCAAGCCACCGTAGTTCTTCCAGTTTTGCTGTGGGATAATTTCTTCCAAGCCTTGCGGGCCATGAGCATGGGCGTCAATTAAGCCCGGCATAATGGACTTGCCGGTGATATCCACCACTTTGGCGCCACTTGGAATCGTAACATTTGCTTTTGTGCCGACTGCTTTAATGGTGTTGCCTTCAACCACAACCACACCATTGTCGATCACTTGCTCGCCTTCCATGGTCACGACTTTACCGCCAACAAAGGCAACAGTACCGGATGGCTTATCAACTTTGTGTTTGAAGCCGAGATAAGTTTGAGTTGGCTCGGCTTCTGTATCCGCCTCTGTCTTTTCCGTAATATCAAATAAACCAGTCACCTTGGTTTGGTACAAATCAGCACCTAAACTCCAGTACAGCTCATTTGATTTTGCCCCCCAGCTAATGCCTTCACCAGCGCGCACAGATAGCTTTTTCACTGGTAGATTGCTCGCTTTCGGCCCTGTATCGATAACATCACCACGCTCGATATATGGCGTCACAAACACCTTAAAGCGCTCGGCAAAAGCCACGTGCTCGCCATCAGGTGACACCTTGTATTCAGTGGCAAACTTACCTTGGTATAAGGTGGTGTCGTGCTGACCGTCTAAGTCGATACGCGCCAGCTGAGTTTTCTCGCCGTTACGTACCACGTACACGCGATCATTACGCTTACCAAAATGTGGTTGTAAGCCGTTTTCTGTCACTAGCTTAGGCTCGCCACCTTTACTTGATACCGCATAAATCCCCGGATTTAAGCCCCAAACAGGATTAGTGATAAAGCCGCCTGAAACTTTGCGATAAACCACAGTTTTACCGTCAGGAGAGAAGCTCGGCTCAACATATTTACCCGGTGCTTTAGTGATCACTTTACCTTTGCCGCCACGGCTTGACGCGACGCGAATTTGGCCTAGCTTGTTATCATCCCAAGTGACGTAAACGATTTTCTTACCGTCACGTGAAAAGCTTGGATTGAATTCAAAATGGTCTTTTTGCTTGGTCAAACGCTTAGGTTTACCATTTGGCAAGCTGCGGGTGTAAATATGCCCCATGGCTTCAAATACCGCGCGGCGACCGTCGGGGGAAATTTCCACATCACGCAGCATTTTCACGTCAAACTCATCTTGCTCAATGGTTTGCGCAAAGCGCACCGCGGTTTGCAGTTTTTTCTCGGTTTCCACTTTAAACGGAATAACGCTGGCGGATTTTTTCGCGACATCTAGTTTGTTAATTTTACCGTTTGCCCAAAAGACAATGTGTTTGTTGTCAGGCGTCCACGCCATAGTTGGGTAAACACCGTGAATCGCCCACGTTTCCTGCATATCACGCTCTAAGTCATCATAAACCAGCGTTTGCTCACCACTTTGTAGATCGTACAAATACAGCTTAGATTGAAAGTCGTCACGGCTAATAAACGCTAAGTAGCGGCCATCAGGTGACGGCGTTGGACGAATAGCGCCGCCGCGACCGGAAAGAACCACTTCAATCTCACCGGTTTCTAGCTCCAAACGCTTAATTTTATAAATGCCTTTTTCTGAGTCTTTCGAGTAATGGAAAGTTTTACCCGGTGTTTGATCTTGCGAGAAGTACACGTATTTACCATCAGGTGAAAAAGCCGGCTCGCCTAAGTCTTTTTGCTGATTTGGTCGCTTGGTCAGCATCACCCCTTGGCCGCCGGTTTTGTGGTAAAGCCATACTTCACCCGCGCCTAATGAACGTGCACCAGTGTAATGCTTACGACCCACTAAATAGTTACCATCTGGCGACCATGCTGGGCTGTTTAGCAAACGGAAGGTTTCCGTGGTGACGGCTTTGCCGCCAGAGCCATCGGCATTCATGATCCACAAATTATCGCCACCGTCTTCATCAGAGGTGTAAGCGATATGCTTGCCATCTGGGCTAAAACGCGGCTGCATTTGCCAGGCAATATCTGTCATCAAGGGTGTTGCTTTACCGCCCGTAATTGGCATGGTGTAGATATCACCTAACAAGTCGAAGGCAAGGGTTTTGCCATCAGGGCTGATATCAATATTCATCCAAGTGCCTTGGTCAACATTGATTTTGGCAGAAGTAAACTGGCCTTGTGGATCGTTAACCGACCACTTTTTCTCAGTGGCTTTGGCTTCGTCTGCTTTGGTATCAGCGGCATAGCCAACTGAAGAAAACGCCATACCGACTGCCAAGGCAATCGCCGAAAGTTTGTTTGCGCTATACCCACTTGATTGACGCATCAAGCGGCTAGAAAGTCGTTTAGACATGTTAAAGTAACCTGTTTTTATAACGTTATTAGTTTGAAGTATGTTTTGTTTGTACAGCCACTAACTAAAGCACAGCCGCTGTCAAAAGATAAGGTCTTTGCGATAAATAGAAATATTTTTTGCGATTGTACCAGCAACAGAAAAGTAAACTAAAGTGTACTAAAATCGCTCAGTTCATAGCGTTAAATTCAACCGTATTCGATAGCAAAAAAACAAAGCTAACGCTGATTTACTTATGGCTGATTTACTTATGGTTGATTTACTTATGGTTGATTTACTTATGGTTGATAGCCCCAGCGCGGCATAATTTTTTGATCGATACCAAGATGATCCAATATTCTGCCAACCATAAAATCCACCAAATCGTTAATAGATTCAGGTTGGTGGTAAAAGCCGGGAGCGGCGGGCATCACAGTTGCGCCAAGCTCAGACAGGCTGAGCATATTGCGCAAATGTATGGTGGAAAATGGTGTTTCTCGCGGCACTAAAATCAGCTGGCCGCGCTCTTTAATCACCACATCTGCTGCGCGCTCAATCAGATTATCACTCATGCCTTGGCTAATGGCCGCCAGCGTTCCCGTTGAGCATGGGCAAACCACCATCTGTTTTGGCGCCGCCGAGCCAGAGGCCACTGGCGAAAACCACTGCTCTTTACCAAACGCGATCACTTGCTCTGGCTGAGCATTAAAATGCTGACACCAAAACGCACTTTGCGCTTCGGGCGAGCCGGGTAATTTTAGGCCAACTTCAGTGTCAAACACGACACGCGCAGCGCTCGACATCAGCACATACACTTGTTTGTTCGCGGCAACCAAACATTCAATTAAACGCAGTGCATAGCAAGCACCCGATGCGCCTGTAATAGCGACTGTCACCGCACTATTAAAACCTTTTGCATGGGCTTGGCTAATTTCTGTGCCTTGCATACCAGCATTAATATCAGTATTGCTCATTAAGCTTGTTCAACCTTTTGTGTGAATTCTTGTTGCAAATTGGGCCTATCAGTTTCGCTCAGTTGCGGATATTTAGCCGCCAGCGCTGCCAGTAGCTTGTTATGAAAACCACCAAAACCGCCGTTACTCATGACCACTATATGATCGTCAGGTTGAGCTGATGCCGCGACCTTAGCCACTAACGCATCAATATCCGTGTCGGCAAAACACGCCTGCTGACACTGCTCAGCAATATCTGCCACTGACCACTGAACCTTCTCCCCCTGGAAAATATACACTTCATCCGCTTGTGTTAGCGAAGCGCCCAAGGTGTCTTTATGTACGCCACTTTTCATGGTGTTGGATCTCGGCTCAAGCACGGCAATGACTTTTCCTTTACGCACATAACTGCGCATGGCTGTTAAAGTTTTTGCAATTGCCGTTGGGTGGTGCGCGAAATCGTCATAGACTTTAACCTTGTTGATCGTGCCGCGAAGCTCTAATCGACGTTTGGTATTGATATATGCTGCCAGTGCTTCAACCGCCACATGGCTAGGCACGCCAGCATGGCGCGCCGCGCCTATTGCCATCAGCGCATTGTCGATATTAAAGTCGCCAATCAGTGACCAACGAACAATACCCTGCAGCTGCCCCGCAAAATAAACCTCAAATGCACTGCCATCGTCACACAGTTTCTTTGCTTGCCAGCCAGCAGCTTCAACCTCTGATGGTGCGCAGCCAAATGCCTGCTCAGTTGGCGTCCAGCATCCTTGTTCAAGGGTTTCATTGATATAGGTTTCATCAGCAGGCGATAATACCAAGCCATTGCTCGGCACCATGCGAATCAGATGATGGAATTGACGCTGAATATCACTGATATCATTAAAAATATCGGCGTGATCAAATTCCATATTGTTGATCACTAGCGTTCTTGGGCGGTAATGAACAAACTTAGAGCGTTTATCGAAAAAAGCGGTGTCGTATTCGTCGGCTTCGATCACGAAAAATGGCGCATCACCCAAACGTGCTGACACCTCAAAATTTTGCGGCACACCACCAATTAAATAGCCCGGTTTCATGTGCGCGTACTCTAAAATCCAAGTGAGCATACTACTGGTGGTGGTTTTGCCATGAGTTCCCGACACCGCCAGTACCCAGCGATCTTTTAAGACATTCTCTAACAGCCATTGCGGGCCTGAGGTATACGGGATATTGCGGTCGAGCACGTACTCCACCATAGGGTTACCACGTGCCATGGCATTACCGACAATCACCATATCAGGCTCATCAGCCAAATGCGCGGTGTCATATCCTTGCATTAATTCAATGCCAAGCGCTTCCAGTTGGGTACTCATGGGCGGATAAACATTGGCATCGCAACCTGAGACGCGAAAACCCAGTTGTTTAGCTATCGCGGCAATTCCACCCATAAAGGTGCCACAAATGCCGAGAATATGTACGTGCTTCATTTGAATGTCGATAAATTTCGTGTAATTGCAATTAGCCGACAATATACCTGACTGGCAGCCAATTGAATACTTTCGGGCGTTTACCCTGCCCCTTTAACGCCTTATCTCAGCAAGTAAATTAACGGCTAACTAGAACGAATTTCATAGATTTGTCATTGCTTTATTACCGCTAATTGACCAAGATTTAAGAAAATATTCCCTGCTGCTGTGCTATTCAATGAAAACGGATTGCACGGCAATAGCGTATCGGGCACAAATTTTCAGGAGTACAAGAGCGCAATGGCACACTTGCAAGAGATCAGCGTTTATCCCATTAAATCAACGGCTGGCATCCAATTATCATCAAGCTGGGTTGACCCGATTGGTTTACCTTACGATCGCCGCTTTGTGGTTTGCGATCAGCATGGGCAATTTATTACCGCCCGTACCCACGCCAAACTATGTTTAATTCAAGCGAACCTGACGCCTGATGGCCTAATGCTCACCGCACCAGATATGCCATTATTGGCGGTGCGTTATCAACAGTTAATAGACGAGTACCAGCACGTCGCGGTTTGGGGCGATACCATTTTAGGCCAGCGCTGCCATACCAGTGTTGATTTGTGGTTTAGCCAATTTCTTGGGCAAAGCTGTCACTTGCTATTTTTTGGTGAGCAATCTAATCGCCAAGTTAAAAATACCACGAACCCTGTTGCCTTTGCCGATGGCTACCCTTTGCTTTTAATATCGCAAGCATCGCTCGAACACTTAAATAGCCGCCTAAAACAGCCTGTGTCTATGCGCCAATTTCGCCCGAACATGGTGGTACAAGACTGCGAACCTTTTGCCGAAGATACGTGGCGACATATTCGCATTGGCGAAGTGGAATTTGAGCTGACCAAACCTTGCACGCGCTGCGTGTTTACTACCGTTGATCCAGATACCAGTGAAAAGCACAACCAGCTAGAGCCTTTAGCCACATTGAAAACGTTCCGCCAACTAGCCAAAGGGGATGTTTTATTCGGCCAAAATTTAATTCCACTCAATCAAGGGCAAATTCGCTTAGGCGATCCAGTTACGGTACTAGACCGCCAATTTGCGCCAGAGTTTGTTAATGTCAAAGCGGTCGGACGTGCTAACACCACTAAAAAGCAAACCACCAGCCAACAAGCGGCTGATATACCAAGGCTAGTGCCGAGCGCAGAACAAGCAAGCCTGATTTGCCAGCACATTTACGACGAAACCCATGATGTTAAAACCTTTGCATTTAAAGCGAAAAACGGCAGTTTGCCGGAGAATTTCAAGCATTATCAGGCAGGTCAGCACTTACCGTTTAAGCTGACTATCGAGGGTAAAACCGTTAATGCCATTTACACCCTAAGCTCGTCGCCAACGCGCAGCGAAACCTTAACGATCACCGTTAAGCGCGTGCCCAATGGCAGAGTATCGAACTTTTTGCACGACCACTTTACGGTAGGCAGTGAAATTGTCGCCAAAGCACCGAATGGTAAGTTCCATTTAGGCAACATCAGTCAGCAACGTATCTTACTGCTCAGCGCTGGCTCGGGTATTACCCCGATGTTGTCGATGCTTAAAGCACTGACTGATCAATGCGATAACCGTGAAGTCGTATTTTTCCACAGTGCGCGCAGCGAGAAAGACCTAATCGCATTTGAAGAAGCGCGCGCCCTTGCCAAACAACATGGTCATTGCAAATTACACTTTACCCTCACGCAGTCAGCCTCGCCCCAGTGGCAAGATTTTCAAGGCCACCTAAATGCCAAAATGCTGTCGGTTATCCCGGAAATTAGTAGTGTCGATGCTATGGTTTGCGGCCCGCAAGGATTTAGAGACAACGCCAAGGCCCTGTTACTCGCGGCCGGCTTACCTGAATCACAATTTCATTTTGAAAGCTTTGGAAAACGCCTAAACGATAAAAGCACTGAAAGCGCTAGTGTGCCAATGCCCTCGCCAGTCAGCATTCGCTTTGACTCATGGGATAAGGCAGTGGTTGGTAACACCAAAGAGTCCATCCTAGAACAAGGAGAAGCGGCCGGCTTAATCATGTCTTATTCCTGTCGCGGCGGTATGTGTGGCAGTTGTAAAGTAAAGCTGGAGAGTGGTGAAGTGCGCGAGCTAGCCAGTGATGGCCTGATGCCGAGCGACAAAGCGCAAGGTTATATTCTCGCTTGTAGCTGTGTACCGAAATCGGATATTGTGATCAGTAAAGTACCACCGAGAAAGTAAGTAAAACCTAACCTATGACCCCAGCCGTCACCTTTGCCAAACGCCAAAAGCTGGCGTTTGAGCTTTTAGAATATCAACACGATAGTAATGCCGCTTCCTATGGTATGGAAGCGGTAGAAAAACTTGCGCTCCCAGCCGCAAGCGTATTTAAAACCTTAGTGGTGGAAACAGAGCAAGGTCAACTTATCGTTGCCATCATTCCCGTGGCAGAAAAACTTAGCCTAAAGCTTATCGCCAAAGCGGCAAAGGCCAAAAAAGCGGTCATGGCTAATCCCGATAAAGTGCAGCGTAGCACCGGCTATGTACTCGGTGGCGTTAGCCCTCTTGGACAAAAAAAGCGCTTGCCAACTTTTATTGATGCGAGCGCGGAGCAACAGGCGAAAATCTATGTGAGCGCTGGTCGTCGCGGGTTAGAAATTGGTTTGGCACCACAAGATTTAAGACATGCACTCAATGGCGAGTTTAGCGAGCTAAGTGCCTAACTCGCCTGTTTACTGTCAGCTATTCACAGGCTTTTTCGCCAGCTTGCGCTGCAAGGTTCTGCGATGCATATTCAGTTGACGTGCGGTCGCCGAGACATTGCCTTGGTTTTCTTGCAATACCCGTTGAATATATTCCCATTCAATACGCTCAGGAGAGGTAAGCGTTTTGACCTGTTGAGCTGAGTGATCAGTTTCTGCATCGCTTTTAGTCTGTTGATTATCGCCCAACACCGCCAATAACGAACTTAACTCGATAGGCTTGGGCAGGTAATCATCTGCACCTGACTTTATCGCCGTAACGGTTGTGGCAATACTGGCATAACCAGTCACTAACACAATTTTACTGCTGGGTAGCACAGCGCGTACCCGTTGAATGAGCGGTAGTGAGGAATCTGTACCTAAGTTCATATCAAGTACCACAGCATCTGGCTGCCAGCTTTGACAGCTCGGCAATAATGCATCGAGCTGGTCGATATGCTCGACCTGATAGCCTTTGCGCGATAGTTGACGGGCTAATACGCCAGCAAACGCTATATCATCTTCAAGTAACAGTAATTTCAACGTACTTTTCCGTCTTTGAATTTTATTTTTTATGGTGCTGGTTTTTGTTGTGAACTTAGTTTCTTAGCCCGAACTAGATGCTTGCAGCCGCTAATGGCTGGCACGGCAACACCACTTGGCTACGTGAACCGCTAGGTAAATTAAATAACTGAAGCTGCCCTGCAAAACGCTCTATCGTGGCATTCGCCAGTGCTAAGCCCATCCCCATGCCCTGTGGCTTGCTAGAGACTTTCACTTGGCCCAATTGTGACATTAACTGTGGATCAATACCTTGCCCTTGATCATCAATATTAATCACCACTTGCTGATCTTTAATCGCCACTTCAATGCTAATCTCGTCCTGCTGGTTCGCTAGGCTGGCATAGGCCGCGTTTTCGAGTAAGTTAGTCAGTGACATTTGCAGGTTAAAGTCGGTTGCTAGCGCATAGTCAGCACATTGTGGTGCGACATTGAGTTGGTAGCGAATATCGTTACGGCTGATCCACCAATACTGCAAGGTTTGCTGAATAAAATCATCAATCGGCAAGCGCTGCATATTGGCTGATTGATGACTGCGTACCTGTTGAGCAATGGTATGAACGGTTTGATGACAAACGTGAATTTGGGCGCTCAGTTCATCGACTAAGCTCTGCTCGAACGCTTTTTGCTCGTTGAGTTCGTCAACCAACAAGCGAGCTGTCGATAACGGTGTTGCCAAGCGGTGGGTGGTATTAGCGCCCATGGTTGCCACCGAAAGAATTTGCTCATCTCTCAATTGGCGCTCGCGCAGTTTTCGAATTTGTTTTTGCTGGCCAATAATCGCCTGACGCTGCTGGGTCACGAACCAAGTCATCAACAAGGTTGAGATCACAAAAGTGAGCCACATCCCCGAAAGGTGATTAGTAAAGCTTTCTGATAAATGTTCAAAGTGCGCGGCGTGCCCTTGCAGCATTAATAATGTATAAATTGTGATCGCAAGCATTGCAACAAACCAAGCAATACGCCGCTTCATCTCCATCGACGCAACAATCACAGGTAAATAAAGAATAAATACCCCCGCATTACTGGCGCCGCCATGCAGTTGCAAAAGCACACCATAAAAACATAAATCCAGGATAAATGGCGCGAGCGATAGCACGATGTGCACCGTTTCAGGCTGCGCCGTTGAAGAAAGCTCGCGTAGATCTAGATAGCGAGTCATTAGGGCGAGTATCAACGCATAGCCAAAGCTTATTGCCCAGACGATAGGGTTGTTGGCATCACCAAGGAAAAAAATGGCTACGAGGCAGGTCAACCACAGTAGCCAAGGTAGAAAAAACCATGCGGTTTTTTGCGGAACTGTCTGCGGAACGTTCCATGAGAAAAATCTAGCCATCAATTGTGTCTTCAACGCGATACCTTAAAAAATATGCCCTTATACCAATGCACTATGCCCTTATGCCAATACATATAGAGCGATGCACTCAATTCTACACCCAGACAGAGGCTAATGGCGCCTCGCTTGCTTTGCAAGCCTTAACACCAGCGCCAACTTTAACTCCAAAGTTAGTTCGTTAACGATGCATATTTGTAAGGAAGAGCAAATAAAACACACAAGTGAATGCGTTGATTGGTTATCAGCATACCGCTGCCACGGCATTGAGACGATGTGACAAATTGTCGCACCAGCCACTTAATTGCGGTATAAACAATTCATTGCGGTAGAAACAAAGTGTGTAACCCAGAAGAAATGTGCGATCGTAGCGTAAAAAAAATTAAGCTTAACTGTGATTTAGGTGAGAGTTTTGGCCAATGGCAAATGGGGCGAGACGCGGATGTCATGCCGCTGATTGATGAGGCCAACATTGCTTGCGGTTTTCACGCTGGCGACCCTGTGGTAATGCAACAAACCGTAGCGCTTGCTGTTAAACATCAGGTAAGTATTGGCGCACATCCAAGCTACCCTGATTTACAAGGCTTTGGTCGCCGCTCAATGAAAATGGCAGCCAGTGAACTGATTGCGCAGCTGCACTATCAGTTAGGTGCACTGCAGGGCATTTGTCAAGTCAACGGCACCCAACTTGAGTTTGTCAAACCGCATGGCGCACTCTATAACGATATGATGCGCGATTTGGCTTTATTTGAAACCCTGTGCCAAGCCCTCAGCCAGTTTGACGCCAACTTAGTGCTGGTTATCCAAGCATTGCCCAACACCCAGGATTGGCAACAAATTGCCCAACAATATGATCTGAATCTACGATTTGAAGCTTTCGCCGACCGCAATTATCAAGACAATGGTTTATTGGTGCCTCGCACTCAAGGCAATGCCGTGCTTAGTGATCCTCAAACTATTTTTGCCCGTGTAACCCAGCTAGCTCAAACTGGCAAGTTAACCAGTGTAACCGGCAAGCCACTGAGTTTGCAGGTAGATACTATCTGTGTACACTCAGATACCGACAATGCACTGGCGATAGCCAAAAAACTAGCAAGTATTCACTAACAGCACTATTAACATGCGAGACATACCCATGTCAGCCAGCGATATTCAATTTGATTTTATCAGTGAAGATGCCCTGCTTTTGCTCTGGCCTGAACAAGTGTGCCGTCACCAACACCAAGGTATTCTATGCCTGCAAGCACAGCTAGAAAATAAACTTAGCCACTACATTACTGAGTCACTCGCTAGCTTTAATTCCCTGCTGCTTAGCTATCGCTACCAATTACTGTCTGCCGAGCAATTACGCGTGCTTGTCGAGCATGTTATCCAAGCGAGCTGTGACCAAGAAAATAGCGCTCAAGGCGCAGCGGATAACCTAGTAAACAGCACTGTAAATAACCAAGCACAACCTACACCTAGAGTCATCACCATTCCAGCTTATTATGGCGAGCAAGCAGCTTGGGATCTTCCCTACGTGATGCAAGCGACAGGCCTGAGCCAGCAAGCCATTATCGCTAAACACAGCGAGCTGGATTATTACGCCTATGCGCTAGGTTTTACCCCCGGCTTTGCTTATCTAGCCAGTATTGACTCACAACTGAGACTGCCAAGAAAAAGTATGCCCAGAAAACAGATGCCCGCAGGCGCGATTGCCATTGCTGGTGAACAAACGGCTATCTACCCAGACGCCAGCCCCGGCGGTTGGCATATTATTGGGCAATGCCCAATCCCGCTTTATCAAATTACAGATGAAGGTATAGAAAGCCTGATAAATACTGGCGATACCGTGCGCTTTCAAGGGATTTCACTGGCAGAGTTTGAGCAGCTTGGTGGAGTCATCGCGCTTGAAAGCGAGTCAACAAGTGAGCCAACGCAACATGACTGAGCCAAACGCTAAAACCAGCACTAAAACAAGCACTAAAACAAGCACTAAAGTCACCAATAAAGTAAACGCTAAGGCACTCAAGCTTTTCACCGTTACCCAAGGGGCTGAGCGCGTGTGCTTGCAAGATTTGGGGCGCAAACAATCAAGCCAGTTTGGGGTATCAGCGTCAGGTGCGGCGGATGAATATGCGCTATTGCAAGCAAACCACCTCGTCGGCAATCAAGCGGAAGAAGCCGCGCTCGAAGTATTACTGGGCAATATTGAAATCGCGATTCACCATACTTGCCAGCTCGTGGTGACGGGCGCAAACGCGGCGGTAAACAAGCGACAAACGGCGACACAAGCAGCAGCGGAATTCACGCCACCAAAGGCAGATCTAACGCTAAACCAAGAGACTAAAGATTTTTGGCAGGTGATCACCGCACAAGCTGGCGATATCCTGCGCATTGCGCCGCTTAAAGTGGGAAACTATGCCTATCTGAGTGTTGCAGGTGGTTTTAAACACGACAATTGGTTTAATAGTGCTATCGCTAAATTGTCTTCACAAAGCACAAACAACAAACTGAGCGCAGCTCCCATTACCGACTATTTCGCGGCAACGTCAACGACAACAGCTCTGCGCGAAAGCGAAAAAGTGCCAGTGCGCAGCGAACAACTCACCACAAAGAAAGTCACAATAAAACAGGTCAAAACAAAACAAGTCGTTAAAAATCAAACGTCTTATAGCAATTTTTACTCACTAGCGGGGCGCGAGCAGCCCTTTGTCGCGAGATTTATTGCCAACACCTATTGGCAACAATTAAGTGCCACACCCCAAGCGTTACTGCTTGCGCAAACTTTTTCAATCGACACCAGCTCAAACAAAATGGGTTATCGAGTTAACCTTCAATCACCAAACGGCGCAATAAAGTCTGCATACCAAGCACTTGCCGATGTATCAGGCAATATTTCCAAGCCCGTGGTCTACGGCCAGATTCAATTACCCAGCGCTGAGCAGTGGATTGTCCTGATGAAAGATAGGCAAACTATCGGCGGCTACCCGAGCATCGGCACAGTGATGAAAACCGACCTCTTTAGATTAGCGCAGCTCAAGCCGGGGCAAAAAATGCGTTTTCAACCAATCAACCTGGCGCAAGCTCAGGCACAGCTGAACGCTTTTTATCAGCGATTTGGTCGCTAACATCATAAATAAGCACCGGTTTTTACTTGCGCACCACTTTTTTTCACCTCTTGCTTATCTAGTTACTTGTGTAAGCTAAAGAAATTCAAGCACATTTACATTTATTTACAGTTATCGACTAACAATCAAGTAATATCCACACGCGAATGATATCAATTGTCATTTGCAAATATGAGTGAAGGATTACTGCGCGCCCTCATGCACTGGGTTAATCCTTGACTCTTCACAGATAGAAAAAAATAACAAGGAAAATTGTGAAAACACTGAATCTCAACGCTATTTCACTAGCAATAGTCTCTCTTTTCTCAGCAACGAGTATCGCAGCAACGCCACCTTCAGATATTGAAGTCATTGAAATTACCGCGAAACCATTTGAAGTCCCGGTATCTTCCCTACCTGGTACCGTACAGCTGATCAGCCAAGATGAAATTCAGGCACAGGCTGCGGTCAGTGCCGATGTTTCTTCACTACTCGCCAATCTAGTGCCAAGCTACAGCCCAGAAACCCAAATGCTGTCCAGTACTTACCAAGGATTTCGCGGTCGAAAATCCATCGTGATGATCGACGGTATCGTAGTCTCTAACTCACTGCGTGAAACCAGCCGGGTACTCGCTTCTATTTCGGTTGAAAACATTGCGCGTATTGAAGTTATTCACGGCGCGAGTGCGGTTTACGGCAACGGTGAATCAGCAGGTGTTATCAATTTAGTGACTCACCAAGCCAGCAGTCAAGACATTGAATTTTGGAGCCAAGTAAAATTTGATGGCTCTATCCATGATGCAGACTCTTACGGTTATCAATTTAACCAACGTGTGTCAGGCACTGTCGATAAGTTCTCGTATCTTGGCCAGCTGAATTGGCGTGACAGTGGTGAAATATTTGATGGTAATAGCGATCAAATTCCCTCAGATCCAGCCGGTCGTGGTGGCTTGGGTGAGTTAAAAGACATTGATGGTCTATTGAAATTCACTTACCAATTCAATCAAGACGCCGATTTAGCGCTCAATGCCCATTACCGCAAGTTAGAGAACGAGTTAAGTTTTGGTCGCAAAACTATCTTCGACAATGTGGTCGTCGTTGATCCAACCAAGCCTTTTACTGGCGATGCCCCTTATAGCGAAAACCAGTACCTGCAACTTGAGTTTAACCATCAAAAATTATCAAATCACAAAGTCAATATTGAGCTTAGCGTTGCCAACAGTGAAAACACGCAAGCGAACACGGTAAAAGTAGAATCTGATAAGTTCGCCTTCCGATTTGCTGCCCAGCCACTTTCCTTGCCACGTGCACAAGACGTGTTTACGTACGGGATCGATTATCAAATTGACGAAACAACTCAGCACAGCAGTCGCGGTATTTGTGAAATTTGCGATGTCGAGCAAACCAACTTGGCACCGTTTGCAGAGTACCAATTCAATTTTGATCACTTTATGGTGCAAGTCAGTGCACGCTACGAGAATTTTGACTTAGATGTACCGAGTTATGTCGCGACAGGTCGCTACGGCGATGCGCCGTTCTTTGGTCAGCAAATTGATGGCGGCGAGTTAAGCTACAACAAAACCGTATTTAATGTTGGCGCTGTGTACCGCTTCACAGATACCGAAATTTATGGTTCATTTTCACAAGGCTACGGTTTAGGTGATCTACGTCGCTTGCGCTCTATCAATGTTAACGATGTTGATAACTACCGCCAAGCGCTAAAGCCGGTTGAAGCCGATAACTTTGAACTGGGTTTACGTGGCCAAATTGACGCGTTCAGCTTTGATTTAAGCCTCTACTACACGGATGCCGAACACGCACAAAGCTATGTCGACATTACGGATCAAGTTATTTACGCCTCATTGCAACAAGTCGACCCAAGACTCACGTATGATTTAAGCCAAACGTTTAATCCTGATGCCATCGACGCCTTAGTGACGCGCGATGAACGCACTTACGGCGCAGAGTTTAGTTTTGCTTACAGTGTGAGTGATACCTTAGATATTGGCGGTACGCTAAGTCACAGTGAAGGAGAATATCGCCATCCAACCAATGGCTGGATTGACTTGAACCATTCGCGTTTAAGCCCATTCAAAGCAACCTTATACGCCAACATCGAATTCACTGACCACCTTGGCGCTAACATTCAGGCTAATCACATTGGCTCACGCGGCGCGGGCGACCAAGTTAACCTTGCCATTCCGCAAAACGGTGCTTTTGGCACGTTTGAAGGCTATCAATATTACGGCGCGGGTGTTGAAGGCTATACAACCGTTGATGTTTCGATGTATTACCACACTGATGTAGGAAACTTTGCACTCGGTGTTAAAAACTTATTTGATCGCGTTTACTTACCGACTTATGCCCAACAAGGTAGCGGTAGTGTTTACGGCCAAATTGATCTGCCAGCAAACCCTGCACTTGATCAAATCGAAAGCTTAGTTCGTGATTTTGCGTTTAGAGACAGCTATCACGCGCAAGGCACTACATTTACGCTAAGCTACAACGTAACTTACTAATACCACGCGGGTAAAAACAGCCCCACTCACGCTTGTGAGCCTAATGATTAGTGCGTGATTGGCGCACTAATCCTGCGTAGCGGCGAATGCCTAACGTTCATCTGGTATTCGCCGTTATCACTCAATCATATCAGCCTTAGTCGCTAAAGGCTTACCTTAGCACTCGCATCAAACGTTAACTTGCGTATAAAATAGCGCTGCTTTTCGCTTCGCGCTAAACACTTTGCCCTACATACTGAGGTTTTCCTGTGCTGTTAATGATCGACAATTATGATTCTTTTACTTTTAATCTAGTGCACTATTTTCAGTCGCTGGGGCAAATCGTAAAAGTTGCTCGTAACGATGAAATCAGCCTTGATGAAATCGCCGAACTGGCGCCTGAATACTTAGTGATATCTCCTGGCCCATGCGATCCCGATAAAGCCGGCATATCACTATCCGCCATTGCTGAGTTTGCGGGAAAAATTCCAATACTTGGTGTTTGTTTGGGCCATCAGTCCATTGCGCAGCACTTTGGCGCTAAAGTAGAACGAGCGAAACAAGTGATGCACGGCAAAACCAGTTATATACGCCACACTGGCACAGGTTTGTTTGACGGCCTCAATCAACCATTAGAAGTGACGCGTTACCACTCACTGATTGTCAACCGTGATAGCTTGCCAGATTGTTTAAAAGTAACCGCTTGGACAACGACTAACTCAACTCTCAGTGATGAGGCTGATAGTGGCAAGGCAGATAGTAGCGACGATGAATTCGAGGAAATTATGGCGTTAGAGCACCAAAGCTTGCCCATTGCCAGCGTACAATTTCACCCTGAATCCGTGTTGACCGAGCAAGGGCATATACTCCTGAACAATTTCTTGGCAAAATACCAACAGCACAGCTAGCACAATATCCTCATGAATTTATTGCGCTAGTCGATAATAATACCAGAGCGTATTGACCTTTCGAGGTTGAATTTTGTTCAGTCTAAACGCTTTCTGATCACGGCGCTCGATTTACAGCATAGTCGTTCTATGTAAAAATCGAGCAACAAAGAGCAGCAAGCGTTTAGATGAACCCACCCAAAAACAAAAGGGGCAGCGCTTGTTTGGCTTTTCTACTGCGTTGTCACAGGGTTTATGTAGCACAACTACACGACACCTGCTCCGCCTTGTGTAAAAACCAAACACGCGGCTGCAAAAACAACCCTGAAAGTTCAACACGCTCTAACTATAATCACCATTAGATTTAATAATCATCACCCTACATGCAGCTTTTTGAACAGCACGATACAACTTGGCTCCTTTACCAGCGCTATATTGCCCTGTGTATAAAAAAAGAGTTCGCACACAAACTCACTGGCACTTTGATCAAGGCGAATCGCCAAGACAGTGAGCAGGCAAACCGTCGCCGAGAGCTACTCGCCGTAGAAGAGCAAACTAACCAGGAAAAAGCGATCAAAGAGCACGGTGAGCAACATTATCGCAATCAAGTGAAAAATCGCTTTTTTCAGCAAGTCTCCTCAGAGCTCAATACCGAGTTTGAAAACAAAGAGCGCTTTTATCAGGAATTTCTTGCCATTGACGATGCCGCGCCAGCTATTCTTGAACTGTTGTCGCTGCGTGCTGCTTCATTGAAACGCGTAACACCGCTTGTCGGCAGTTTACGTTGGCTATCAAAAGACGCCATAAACTTGGTCAATAAGCCACAATATCGCAAACGTGCTGATGTCAAGGTGACAGATGCCAGTCTGGCCATTAATTACATCGGGTTAGAAAATTTAAAGCTCGTCATGCCAACCTTTATTCTCAAACATTGGCTACCAATAAGCACTCCCCCCTACCCCTTGTTAAAGCGCAAGCTGTGGAACAACAGTTTAGCGGTTGGGCTGGCAACTCGTGCGCTGGCTGAAGCACAAGGTATTGATTGGTATCGCGCATTCACAGCAGGCATGCTGTCTAACGTTGGGCCATTAGCAGTGACCCGTTGTTTTTTAACTAAATTCAATGAATTTTATAACCAAGAAATTGAGCAAGCTTACGAGAATCGAGACAAACGCCTACACGACGCGCTTGTCAATATCGACCAATCACCAGAGCTTTTGCTCGAGCAGCTGTGTACACGAGGGTATCAGGTAGGTGCCGATTTAATTGAACAAATGAAGTTTGATCGCCTACCGATCACCGAACCTTTATTTGATATCGCCTTTGCTCGCACAACCAACGCAATGAGTGACTTAGCCAAGCTCATTGTCAAAGCCAACGCTTATGTGATGTTACGCAGTCTTGCCAAAGAAGAGCTGATCAATAACACTGAAGCAAAGCAATTGCTGGCTGTCGCCAAAATTAGCACAGCAGATCTCGCCTTGTTAAAGAAAACCGACATCGATCACTTAAAGCTTAACTTTGCCTAGCCAGCGAGATACTCCTATCAGCCTTGATTGGCGATATTAACGATTCACTCGCGACCGTCAGCGAGTGAACCGCGCTAGGTTAGCTTGAGGGGGTTATACGCCCTCTCAAATTCATCTCAAAATAAAAAACAGCCTCTTTTCTTTAAATGAGAATCACTCCGCTTGATTTACTGACACTTTGCTCTCTTAGGTCGCGTTTAAACCCTTAAATGACACTTTTTCGACAGACTTTTTTTTGATTAGTTATGAAATCCCGCCATAAGTGGAATTTTTCAACTAAGTAAGTGACGCCCTTTATCACCTGAGTTACGCCAGTTTCCAAGCGTTAAAATAGTTATGCACTCTTGATGCATAAATCTCTACACCCCTTGAATACACTGACTTTGAAACCTTCACAAACAAGACATTGATGGATTTTTCTGCCATACTGTCGGCCTCAAATTTAGCCGTGAAGTGTTCAACACAAGGTTTGAACGCAACAAGAATCACGGTCAAAAGATTATTGATAAGCCCACTAGAAGAGGAGATTCAAATGTCGAACCATTTTCCTGTCGACCGCGCGTTATTTGACGATGTTATGGTGCCAAACTACTCACCATCAGCAGTAATTCCAGTACGCGGCGAAGGCTCTCGAGTTTGGGATCAGCAAGGTAAAGAATTTATTGATTTCGCTGGCGGTATCGCGGTGAACTGTTTAGGTCACTGTCATCCAGCATTAGTAGGTGCTTTAAAAGAGCAAGGCGAAAAAATCTGGCACTTATCAAATGTCATGACCAACGAGCCAGCATTGCGTTTAGCGAAAAAAATGGTCGATAGCACCTTCGCTGAAAAAATTTACTTCGCCAACTCAGGCGCAGAGTCAAACGAAGCAGCGTTAAAGCTGGCACGTCGTTGGGCACTAGATAACTTTGGCGCTGAAAAGTCACAAATTATCTCATTTAAACAAGGTTTCCACGGTCGTACCTTCTTCACGGTAACGGTTGGTGGCCAGGCAGCATACTCTGACGGCTTTGGTCCTAAGCCAGGTGATGTCGTGCACGCTGAATACAACAACCTTGAGTCATTCAAAGAACTAATCTCTGACAAGACTTGTGCAGTAATGATGGAGCCACTACAAGGTGAAGGCGGTATTGTTTCACCAACACAAGAATTTGTTGAAGGTGTACGCGAGCTTTGTAACGAGCACAATGCACTATTAATCTTCGATGAAGTACAAACAGGTGTTGGCCGTACGGGTGAACTATACGCCTACATGGGCTTAGGTGTGACACCAGATATTTTAACGTCAGCCAAAGCACTCGGTGGCGGTTTCCCAATCGGCGCTATGTTAACCACAACTGAGATTGCTAAGCACCTGAAAATTGGTACGCACGGCAGCACATACGGCGGTAACCCATTAGCGTGTGCCGTTGGTGAAGCAGCGTTTGATACGGTTAACGACCAAGCGGTTTTAGACGGCGTAAAAGCAAAAGAAAAGCTTTACTTTGATGGTTTAAAAGCAATTAACGAAAAGTACAACGTATTCCAAGAAATCCGTGGTAAAGGTCTATTAGTCGGTGCTGTGCTAACAGAAGCATACCAAGGCCGCGCGAAGGACTTCTTAAACGCCGCAATGGAAGAAGGGGTAATGACTTTAGTTGCTGGCGCTAACATTGTGCGTTTTGCACCGTCATTAATTATTCCAGATGCAGACATTGCTGAAGGTCTTGCACGCTTTGAAAAAGCAGTTGCTAAGCTAAGCCAGTAAGCTCGGTTCAAGCGACAAAACTGGGTCATCACAAAAAAGGCCCAGTAATTTAATAGCCAACCTATAACGCTTGCCTAAGCTGTCAGTTGCCAGCGGCAGGCGTTATTTCTCTACAGAGACAGATTTATGATTATTATACGCCCTATTCAAACCAGCGATTACGACGACTTACATCGCATCGCTATCGAATCAGGACACGGTTTTACATCACTTCCTGTTAACGAAGAACTGCTCACCAAGCGCATTACTCACTCTGAGTCGTCGTTTGCTGCTGATGTGACTCAGCCAGGTAACGAAGGCTACCTGTTTGTGATGGAAGACACCGAAACCGGCGAAGTTGTGGGTACCAGCGGCATTGAAGCGGCAGTTGGCTTAGAAGATGCGTTTTATCACTATCATTTAGGCAAAGTGGTTCACAATTCGCGTGAGCTGGGCATTTACAACACCGTAGAAACGCTATCCTTGTGTAACGACTACACGGGCGCATCAGAAATTTGCACCTTGTTCCTCAGTGAGTCACATCGCAAGAACAACAACGGACGCTTGCTGTCGCGCTTCCGCTTCTTGTTTATGGCGGAGCACAGCGAGCGCTTCTCTGACACAGTGATTGCTGAAATGCGCGGCGTGTCTGATGACAGCGGACGCTCACCATTTTGGGCATGGCTTGAAGAGCACTTCTTCTCGATGGACTTCCCAACCGCAGACTACCTCACGGGTATCGGTAAAAAAGTGTTTATTGCCGAGCTCATGCCTAAGTACCCAATCTACGTCAACCTACTGAGCAAAGACGCTCAGCAAGTGATCAACAAGGTACACGACAAAACGGTTCCAGCTCTGCGTTTGTTAGAAGCAGAGGGCTTCGCTCGCCGCGGTTACGTTGATATTTTTGATGCTGGCCCGACGGTTGAAGCCAACAAAAATACCATTCGCACGGTTGCCGAAAGCCAGAAGTACCAAGTAATTATTGGTGAAGTTGACGACGCCTCAAACTACATTATTTGCAACACTAAAGTGAAAGGTTTCCGGGCGACACAAGCGCCAGCGTCAATACGTGAAACGGCGAAACAAGTGGTGATCAGCCACGGCGTTGCTGATGCACTAAATCTTGGTGAGGACGACTGGGTGCGCTTGATCGCAAACTAACCCAGTCGCTTTTCAGATCAGCCGAACTTTTCAATCTATAGATGATTGCAATACAAAGAGAAATAAACATGACTCAAGCAATTCAATTTATTAATGGTCAATGGCAAGCAGGCCAAGGCCATCAAGTTTCTTCGCTAAACCCAGCGAAAAACGAAGTCATTTGGCAAGGTAACACAGCATCGCCAGCACAAGTTGACGAAGCCATTAACGCAGCCCGCACTGCCTTTACTAGCTGGTCAATGCAAAGCCTAGAAGACCGTATCGCGGTGATTGAAGCGTACGGCAAACAGCTAGAAGAAAACAAAGAAGCCATGGCGCGTACCATTGCAGAAGAAACCGGCAAGCCATTGTGGGAAACCCGCACAGAAGCGGCGGCAATGATGGGTAAAATTGGCCTATCGTTAAAGTCTTATCACGAGCGCACGGGTACCGTTGAAAACCCAATGCCGGGCGCCAAAGCGTTTATTCGCCACAAGCCACACGGCGTAGTGGCAGTATTTGGCCCGTATAACTTCCCGGGTCACTTACCAAACGGTCATATTGTACCGGCGCTAATCGCAGGTAACACTGTGGTATTCAAGCCAAGTGAATTAACGCCGAAAGTGGCTGAATTCACATTACAACTTTGGGAAAAAGCAGGCTTACCAGCGGGTGTGATTAACCTAGTACAAGGTGAATTAGAAACCGGTAAAGCGCTAGCAAGTCACCCACAAATTGATGGCCTATTCTTCACTGGCTCGTCAACCACAGGTAAATTGCTACACGAACAATTTGGTGGCCAGCCGGGTAAAATCCTAGCGTTAGAGATGGGTGGCAATAACCCGCTAATCGTTAAAGACGTTGCTGATGTTGACGGTGCAGTGCACGAGATTATTCAGTCAGCATTTATCACCACAGGTCAACGCTGTACTTGTGCCCGTCGTTTATTCATTAAAAACGATGCCCAAGGCGATGCTATTGTTGCCAAGTTAATTGAAGTGACAAAGAATATCAAAATTGGTCATTTCGATGCTGAAGAACAACCATTTATTGGTTCAATGATTTCAGCCAAAGCGGCACAAGGTTTAGTGGCAGCGCAAGCGCAATTAGTTGAACTGGGCGGTAACAGCCTAGTTGAATTAAAGCACTTAGAAGCTGACACAGGTTTTGTCTCACCGGGTATTATTGACGTTACTGCGATTGATGCATTACCAGATGAAGAGCACTTTGGCCCACTATTGAAAGTGTTCCGCTACACAGACTTTGATGCGGCTATTGTAGAAGCTAACAACACGAGCTTTGGTTTGTCAGCGGGCTTACTTGCCGACAGCAAAGACGACTACGATTACTTCTTCGCTCGCATTCGTGCCGGTATTGTTAACTGGAATAAGCAAATCACCGGCGCCAGCGGCGCGGCACCTTTCGGTGGTATTGGTGACAGCGGCAACCACCGTGCATCGGCATACTACGCAGCAGACTACTGTGCTTACCCTGTGGCTTCTGTTGAAGCTGACAAGGTGGCGATGCCTGCCACATTAAGCCCAGGATTAAGCATTTAATTGATCTTGATTAATCTTTCGTATGCCCGCTTTCTTTGTCATCAAAAGAGTATAGTAAACAGGCATACGATTGATTAATATATCGACCATGAAGCTGACGTATCAACTACAAACTGCTGGCTTTCGCCCGGCATTTTTCAAAAGTATTGATCAAATCTAAACCACTGACGACAAGTTAGCGTTTGCTTTCGTCATGCTCAATTTTTACACCTAAGCGCTCGCTGACCTGACGCCCTCTTATTCACGTTATTTGAATTCATTTTATCTACGAATTTAATAACGGAATCTTAACCTAACTAATGATTTATTAGCGTTTAATTCGCCTCTTATTAGGAACTGTTATGACTGCGCAAGTTACACAATTATTTAACAACATTTGGCAACACTACTTAACCGTGACTCCGTCTGCGGAAAAAATTCACCAGCTACTCGGCTCTGGCAATGATGTGATAAACGATCACGTTGCCTACCGCACCTTTAATATTGAAAAGGTTAACTTAGACAAGTTAGCGGCTCACTTATTAGCACTTGGCTACAAAGAGTGTGGCGAATACAACTTTGAAGCAAAAAAGCTTTACGCTAAGCATTTTGAGCACGCTGACAGCACTCAGCCAAAAGTATTTATCAGTGAGTTATTGGTGGAAGAATTCTCACCAGAAGCACAAGCCATTATCCACAAGCTGATTGATCAGCTACCAGAAGATGCAGCAACAGCAGAAAACTTCTTATACTCAGGTCGTCAATGGCAAGTCAGCCACGAAGAGTACCAAACATTATTGGCAGAAAGTGAGTACGCCGCTTGGGTGGCGGCATGGGGTTACCGTGCTAACCACTTTACCGTCAGCATTAACCACCTAGAAAACCATGAAACGATTGTTTCAGTGAATGATTCACTAAAAGATGCTGGCTTTACGCTGAACAGTGTCGGTGGCGAAATTAAAGGTGACGAGACAGTGAAGCTAGAGCAGTCTTCAACCATGGCAGATCACGCTGAGGTCGCCTTCACTGATAAAACCGTTAGCATTCCTAGCTGTTTCTACGAGTTTGCGAAACGCTACCCGCTAGAAAATGGCGAGTTATACACAGGCTTTGTTGCGGCCTCTGCAGACAAGATTTTTGCCAGCACTAACGTTGCCGCGTAACGCGTTGATTCGCTAACGGCTCGCACTGCCGCCGATTAACCGCCATACTTATGCCGCTATATCTGTAGCGAATAAGCAATCATTGGTTAATTAAGCGCTGGCAGTGCGACTATAACAACCGCGACTCTTCAAAACGTAGCGACAACGCTACTGCCCATTATTTTTTGCTACTACTTGCGTCGAATATTTATCCTGCCGGAAAGTCGCTGACTACAGCTTACTACGTTATCAATACACCTTATTTACATCCTGTTAACTTGTTGCACTCGGGTTGACAAACTATCGTCTTAATTCTGCTCAAACTGCCCAGCCACACTTGCACCAGCTAATCGAATAGGAGTAAAGTATCAGCCAATTTGACGCTTATTTTTGATGAATTATGGTTACCGATACCGAAGGTTATGTTCATATCATTGAATACCTGACAGAGCATTTAAGCCTGTTTGAAAATGCTACCTGCCAAGGTAATGCAGAATCTGTAATGGAAGTCATCGAGCAAGAGCTGAGTGAACAAATCATTTTGGTATGTAGCCAAAATGACGATCTAACCTTTAACCAACGCAATATGATCATTCGCGAAGTCGATTCGATCGTTTACGACTTGGAAGAAATCCTGTCGGCGGTTGTGAATAATGCCGTATCGGAAAAACAAAAAACCTTTATCAAAGAGTTCGCCACCTTGATTAAAAACTTATTTGATACTGAAATTCACAATCTTCCTCACTAAACAAATTTGATAAACTTGCTGAGTATGTGCGGCTAAACTAGCAGCTGGCAAGTTCACTATCGTAAATTAACCATTGAGCACCTACAGAGGCATATATGAAAGCAACCGTAACTTGGGCTGGCGACGAGCTATTTTTAGCCCAATCAGAAAGTGGTCACTCTTTAGTATTAGACGCTAATGGCGGTAAAACAGCGCCAAGTCCGCTGGAAAATGTATTGTTATCACTAGGGAGTTGTTCATCAGTTGATGTGGTCAGTATTCTGCAAAAGGCTCGACAACAGATTAGCGACTGTCGTGTCGAAATTGATGCAACACGCGTTGATACCGTGCCGCGTTTATTCTCTGATATTCACCTTCATTTTGTCATTACGGGTAAAGACGTAGCGGCCAAGCACGTAGAGCGTGCCGTTAGCTTGTCAGCCGACAAATACTGCTCTGTTGCCTTGATGCTAAATAAGTCGGTTAACATCACACACGACTTTGAGATTATTGAGGGTTAATATTGCTCACACAAGGCTAACAACGCCATAGTCTCATGCTACCAGCCATAATCTCATGCTACCAGCCGAATTCACGCAATACGCGCTGGTAGTTTTGCTCAGTGAGGAATAAGTTAGCCACGGCCAAGGCGACATCCTTATCCACATTGCCCTTATCACTGGCTTTTTGCCCTAACCCCAACCAAAAGTCATAACTGATCTTTTCTGCTGAGCCGCTATATTCAGCCAATAATTGGTAAAAATACGCGCCACATTGGTATAGGGCGTGATACTCTTGGTGTGCGGCAAACTCTTCAACGCGGAACTTTGCCAACTTGGCTTTGCAATCTTGTTGAGCTTGAAAACGCTTTTGCTCGACAAACGATGTGGCTTGTGGGTAAAACTGCATCAACAATTCACCGGCGACAAATTCAGCGTGCCCCTCGTGAATCCAGGCGTGGTCATTTTCAATACTATTGACGTAACCACCTTGATATAAATGAGTCACTTCGTGAGCATAAAACCAGATAAGATCATAAGGGTTACTCACTTTTAACTGCCCATACCAATGCATAAAAATCTGATCTGGTAGCACGCCACCTTGACGGCCATAACGTTGCCCCTTGGTTTTGCCAAATGAAGCAAATAGCATCGGTTTTTGTCCCAGCGCAGGAAAGCGACTTGCCATCGCCACCATAGCGTTGGGAATAAACTCCTCAAGCGCGCTAATCAACGCTGGCGGCAGGGCATTATCAATGACCGCGATATAATGGTTGGTTTCGGTAATTTCGGTGTTACCGACAAAGACTTTTCGACCGTCATTTTCGTCATACCAGCTCACCTTGTTATTGGCTGATAGGCCATTTAACACAATTCGCTCATTGGCTGGTGCCGATAAGGTGAGGTACCACAAATTTTCATCGCTTCGGCACAGCGTTGCGCAAGCGAAAAAGCGGCCACTGTGCAGTAATACTGAGCCATCTGAGTATGGCGCAAAAGGCGCGTACGACTTAGGCAGGTGAATATACGTGGGGGTTAGTGCAAAGGTGACTGAGGTAAAGCCACTGCCATCTTGTTTAAATACAGTATCTTTACCGTTGAGCTTTCGAAACGAAAAGCCGTCGCTAATCAGCTGCCAGCGTTCAAATCGCGAGTCATCTGGCGAGTGATGAAATTGGATACTTTGCACAGGCGTTTGACTGCGGTAGGTCACTGACCAGCTGGCATCCGCTGATTTTACGATATCAGTAATTAGGATATTATTGGCGCTCAGCTCAAAATTGGCCGCCAGTAATCCAATCAATAAAACACTGCGCAAGAGCTGCCAAAGCATTTATAAGTCTGACATCCAATCCAGTTGTTTATTAGCTTCCGCTTTTTTCTCCATCAGCTCTTTAATGAGTGGCGTTAAAATCAACTCCATCGCGAACCCCATTTTGCCACCGGGCACAACTAAGGTATTTACTCGCGACATAAACGCACCATCGATCATCGACAGGTAATAAGGAAAATCGATATGAGTCGAGTCGCGAAAACGAATGACCACAAAGCTCTCGTCAAGCGCGGGAATAGCTTTGGCACTAAACGGGTTCGAGGTATCAACCGTCGGCACCCGTTGAAAGTTGACATGAGTGCGAGAGAATTGCGGCGTGATAAAGTTGATGTAATCATCCATCGAGCGCACAATACTATGGGTCACAGCTTCACGACTGTGGCCGCGCTTGTTGGTGTCGCGGATAATTTTTTGAATCCACTCCAAGTTGACAATGGGTACCATACCAATGAGCAGATCTACGTGCTGTGCAACATCGTTTTTGTCAGTGACGACACCGCCGTGTAAGCCTTCGTAGAAGAGTAAGTCGGTGCCCTCACCTAAATCTTCCCAAGGCGTGAAAGTACCTGGCATTTGGTTGTATGGCACGGCTTCGTCAAAGGTATGTAAATAGCGACGCATTTTACCTTTGCCAGTTTCACTGTAATCTTTAAATAACTTCTCCAGTGCATCAAAATCATTGGCTTGATCGCCAAAGTAGCTAATATTACGACCTTCATCACGCGCCTTGCGCTTTTCAAGATCCATTTCTTGGCGAGAGTAGCGATGAAAGCTGTCGCCCTCGACGTGGGCAGAAGTGATATCGAGCGTGCGAAATATATGTTCGAACGACTCAGTTGTGGTCGAAGTCCCTGCACCTGATGAACCGGTAACAGCAATAATGGGGTTACGTGAAGACATATCGAGCTACTTTTTAAACATTGAGGTTTGTTTATACGGACAATCAATTTTTAGATCAAGCCATTCTCTTTGTTAATTATTCGGCTAAACTAGAGATGTAATTAAATAGCAAAGAACGGATTAATGGTTAAGCGGTATTACCAGTCACTAATAGCAGGGATTGCATTAGCAATTATTATCCCACTCCTCTATTTTGCTTTTTTAGCGTTGAATAACGACGACGTAGATACGGCAGCAGTGAAAACTCAATACGAATTCGTTACTGTCAATCACCCTATTCAACCCTTACCGACCATTACTTCCATTGACGAACGCTGGGTAACGCTAGGCAAAGCACTCTTTAACAGCCCATTATTGTCGAAAGACAACACCATTTCTTGCGCCTCTTGCCATATGCTCGATTTTGGCGGTGATGATGGTTTTAGCGTGTCAACTGGTGTGGAGAGTAAACAGGGGGTTCGCAACTCCCCGACCGTGCTCAACGCTGTGTTTAATTTCAAACAGTTTTGGGATGGCCGAGCCAATTCGCTTGCACAACAAATCGACGGCCCTATTCACAACCCAGTTGAAATGGGGACTTCTTGGCAAGACGTTACAGAAAAACTCAGTCAAGACACCTACTTTTCTCAAGCATTCAAGCGACTTGGCATTAATCAAGTCGAAGCAAAGCACATTGTTAACGCGTTAACCGTTTTTGAACAGTCGCTCATCACCCCTAATGCCCCTATCGACCAATACCTTATGGGTGACAATAATGCACTTAGCGCCCAACAAATACGCGGGCTAGCAAAATTTAACACGTTTGGTTGCAGTGCCTGCCATCAAGGCCGTAACATTGGCGGTAACTTATTCCAAAAGCTTGGGCAAGTGGGCGATATTCCACCTGAGCTTGCTGACGACAAAGGGAAATTTGATTTAACAAGTGACCCGCTCGACCTGCATGTATTTAAAGTGCCCAGCTTGCGGAACGTAGCCGAAACAGCACCTTATTTTCATAATGGTGCTATTAAAACACTGCCAGAAGCGGTACAAGTCATGGCAAAAACTCAACTTGGTCGCGAATTATCACCTCAAGATATTGATGATCTGGTCGCTTTGCTTGAAAGCTTCACAGCTCCAGTGAGACACTAGTTTGCCATGAGAATCTTTAGCTACCTTCCTGAAGTACTTTGCCTACTCGTATTCACTGTCGCTTCGGTTATCGCGGTTAATTCTCATCACCACCAAGAAATTGAGCAAACGTCACTCAGCCAATTGTCTAGTTTGGCAAGCTTATTGCCCAAACACACCAACGAAGTGGTAAACACGAACTTTGCCGGGCAGCAACATTACGATCTGTACGCCCAATTGCAGTTTGAAATCGATCAGTTAATTATCCAGTTACCCACAGATAGCCAAGTTCGTGCGTTGATCAAGCGCTATAACGAATTGTCGAGCAGCTATATGCAGCTGGTGACTATGCTGAAAACCTCACGCCAACTGGTGGCTAACTCGAAAGTCAGTGGCTTGTCAGACGCGCAATTGAATACCTTAAACACGGTCACTAAGCTACTCTTTCAATTTGTTATCTCCCCCACTATTAAGCGGCAAGACCAACTACAGCAACAAATTGACATGATAGACAATGACGTCGCTAGCACAGCCGCAACAGACAATAGCTGGGCTTTGTTTAAACAGCACGTTTATTTCATTCTCAATAACACGCTTAAAGCCAGCGATTTAAAATTAGCCATGGAGACGCTCGACGTTAATTCAGCGATCCAAGTGGCGTTAGATAGACAAACCTCATTAATTAAACGTACAGAAAAGAAAACGTTAACGAGCATTTTTACAATGCTCTTGGCCGGCCTAGCGTTAGTCATCACAGTGCTATTGCGGCTGCAAAAAGAACTCACCCTTAAAAACGCCAGATATAAAGAAAGTGCAGCGGTTAAAAGTAAATTTTTAGCGAATATGTCGCACGAAATTCGCACGCCGATGACGGGTATCATTGGTTTGGCAGAGCTATGTCTTAACACCCCCATCAACGACGAACAAAAAGATTATCTAGATAAGCTGCTCTTTTCAGCCAATTCGCTACTCACCGTGATTAACGATATTTTGGACTTCTCAAAAATTGAATCCGGTAAGCTTAATATTGAGCAGGTGCCCTTTACCTTTATGGATGTGTTTAACAGCCTGAGTGTACTGGTCGGTAGGCCCGCGGAAGAAAAAGGGGTTGAATTGATTTTCGATATTGATGAACGAATACCTACCCAAGCGGTAGGCGATGCGGTCAGGATCAGCCAAATATTACTCAACCTTACGTCCAATGCGATCAAATTTACGGAGCGAGGGCACGTGCTTGTCTCAGCCAGACTGGATGCTAACAAAAACGTTGCTTTCAGTGTCGAAGACACTGGCATAGGCTTATCTGATTCGCAACAAGCCAACTTATTTCAGCGCTTTACACAAGCAGATAACTCCACAACAAGAAAATATGGCGGCACTGGGCTTGGTCTTGCCATCAGTAAAAAACTCGCTTTTTTGATGAAGGGAGATATTGACGTAACGAGCACGCTAGGCGAAGGGTCTGTGTTTACTTTGACCTTACCCTTGGTCTTAGTCGCAGATCGCGATCTTGAAGCCGCTGCGGCTCAAGACGATGCATCGCAAATAAAAGCGCCACGCCAGAAGGTATTGCTAGTAGAAGATCACCCAATAAGCCAACAGATTATTGCGACGATGTGTAAACGCTTGGGTTTTCAAGTTTCAATTACCGATTCAGTATCAGCGGCATTAGCGCAAATAAAAACGTCGTACTTCGACTATGTGTTACTCGATTGGCACTTGCCCGAACAAAATGGCTTTAACCTGATAAAGCACATTGCATCCTGTAACCTCAGTGTCGGTAACGTTATTATTTGCAGCGCCTTTAGCCCCTCGTATATCAAAGAGCAATCAGGTAGCAGTGACAACTTTAACTACTTGGCAAAGCCTGTAACGATAGCGAATTTGGCCAGATGTTTAGGCTCAGCCGCAAAGGCTGCCCCTGCGTTGAACCCAGAGTGCGAAATAACCATAAATGAGAGCGTCAATGAAAAGCACTTTACAGCAGAAAGCTGCGTTAAGCATGCAAACGCGTCAGCGAGTAAAGCGCTAGTTGGTACTTTTGCCAAGAACACCGTGTTATTGGTGGAAGATAATCGGATTAATCAACTCGTTGCGAAAAAGTTATTAACTGAATTTGGCTTAGCGGTCGATTTGGCGGAAAACGGAGAAGACGCGATAAACGCTATTTCCGCTAAACAATACCCAATGGTCTTCATGGACATCCAAATGCCTGTCATGGATGGTATGGAGGCCACCAGAGCCCTTCGCAAGGCTTATGACAAAGATTCGCTACCTATCGTCGCAATGACGGCGAATGTCACTGAACAAGAAGTCTCACAATACCTAGCGCTTGGTATGAATGCACACCTTAGTAAACCTTATGAAAAAGACAAAATAGCAGCGCTACTTAAAGAATATAATTTATACCAATTGAAATAAACATGTGATCTAATAGTTATGATTTTTCAATGATTAGATCATCATGCATCAACCAATAGAATTAAAAAAACTTGCCCAACAAGAGAGTGATGCGAGAGTCCGAATAAGATTGCTCGCCATTTATCACTTTTCACTCGGCCAAAATAGAGCACAAATAGCTAAATTGCTTGGTGTTGCTCGCGGTAGTGTTAATAAATGGGTTAATAAGTATCTCTCTGGTGGGCTTAAAGGGCTGCAAACCAAAGTAAATACAGGTAGACCCTCGAAACTATCACAAGCGCAACTGAACCAATTGTCAGCATTTGTGTTATCTCATGTCGAAAAAGACAGTGGTGGCAGGCTGATTGGGGAAGATATTCAAAAATTCATCGATAAAAAATTTGATGTCTCCTATTCACTGCGCAATATTTACCACTTATTACATGCACTTGGATTTAGTTGGATAACGAGCCGCTCCAAGCATCCTAAGCAATCCGAACAAGCCCAAGCGGTTTTTAAAAACCTTCCGACTGGAAACGATCCGTAACACTCCATGGCACGTTCAGCCCGAAGACATTGATGTATGGTTTCAAGATGAAGCGCGTTTTGGACAGCAAAACCAAGTGACAAGATTATGGGCTAAGAAAGGGAGTCGCCCCAGAGTGGTAAGGCAGCAGCAGTTTGACTATGGCTATTTATTTGGTGCTGTTTGTCCTTCAACAGGCCAAACCGAAGCGCTAATTACGCCGCTCGTCAATAAAGCGATGATGACAGAGCACTTGTCTCAAATATCCAAAGCTACACCTCAGGGTAGACATGCGGTGGTTATCATTGATGGTGCGGGGTGGCATACAATGGATACAGCTAGTCCATTTTCTAATCTTACGCTAATCAAGTTGCCACCCTATTCACCAGAGCTAAACCCAATTGAGCAAGTGTGGCAATGGTTACGCCAGCACTGCTTATCTAATCGTGTATTCAGCGGGTTTGATGAAATAGTAGAGCAGGTTTCAGTCGCTTGGAACACATTCATTTCGGATATTGATAGAGTGAAAAAACTTTGTACTCGCGATTGGATTCAAGTGGTCAGATAATTATTTCAATTGGTATTAATCCCACGCTCTTAGCGCTTGGTCAAAGTAGATGGCTGGCTTTATGGCGCGAGAACGCCCCCACATTCAGCTAAAACTGTCGAAACGACAAAGAACTTTAATGTCCAAGAATCATTTCCCTTTTGAGAGCTAATCGAGGTGCAACCAGCCCACTTAGCATAAACTTTAGGCATAAAAAAACGGAGCATAGTGCTCCGTTTTTTGTCTTTCACTTAAAGCGTGGTTTATGCTTCAGCGTTAGCTTCTTCTGTTTCAGCTGCTTCTTCAACAACTGGACGATCTACTAACTCAACATAAGCCATAGGCGCTTTATCACCAGTACGGTAACCGCATTTAAGAATGCGAGTGTAACCACCTGGACGCTCTTGGTAACGAGGACCAAGTTCGCTGAATAAAAGACCTACTACTTCTTGGTCACGTGTACGAGCGAATGCTAAACGACGGTTTGCAACGCTGTCAGTTTTTGCCAATGTAATTAGTGGCTCAACTACGCGACGTAATTCTTTAGCTTTAGCAACAGTAGTTTTGATCACACCGTGCTTAACTAAAGAGCTTGCCATATTGCGGAACATCGCTTGGCGATGACTGCTATTACGGTTTAACTGGCGACCGCTTTTACGATGGCGCATAAGTTAATCCTTCTCTACTATTAGGTTACGATATCGATTTAGTCGTTATCAGCAATGCTTTCTGGTGGCCAGTTCTCTAGGCGCATGCCTAGTGATAAACCACGAGACGCTAACACGTCTTTGATTTCAGTAAGTGACTTCTTACCTAAGTTAGGTGTTTTAAGAAGTTCTACTTCTGCACGCTGTACTAAATCACCGATATACTGAATTGCTTCTGCTTTTAAACAGTTCGCTGAACGAACAGTTAACTCTAAGTCATCAACAGGACGAAGAAGAATTGGGTCAAATAGAGGTTTCTCTTCTTTTTGCTCCACTTCTGTCACATCACGTAACTCAACAAACGCATCTAGCTGTTCTGCTAAGATGGTTGAAGCGCGACGGATGGCTTCTTCTGGATCTAACGTACCGTTAGTTTCCATGTCGATAATTAGCTTATCTAAGTCTGTGCGTTGTTCAACACGCGCAGAATCTACGTCATAAGCAATTCTTTCTACAGGACTGAATGAAGCATCAACCAATAAACGGCCAATTGCTCGCTCTTCTTCTTCGGCTTCGCGACGAGTAGAAGCTGGAACGTAACCACGACCTAACTCTACTTTGATACGCATGCTGATTGAGCCGTCACCTGTTAAGTGACAAATAACGTGCTCTGGATTTGCAATTTCTACATCACCATCATGCTGAATATCAGCAGCCGTAACAGGGCCTTCACCAGACTTAGTGATCGTTAGAACAGCTTCGTTTTTGCCTTCTAAGCGAACGGCTAGTCCTTTAAGGTTTAGCAAGATCTCGATGATGTCCTCTTGAACACCTTCTTTACTGCTGTACTCGTGTAATACGCCGTCAATCTCTACTTCAGTGACAGCACAACCTGGCATTGAAGATAGTAAAATACGACGTAAAGCGTTACCTAAAGTGTGACCAAAACCACGCTCTAATGGCTCTAGTGTAACTTTAGAGCGAGTAGGGCTGATAGTTTCAACATCTACTAAACGTGGTCTTAAGAATTCGGTTACAGAACCCTGCATTGTGTCCTCTCTTAAAGTTCAGCTTTACTTCGAGTAAAGCTCGACAATCAACTGTTCATTAATTTCAGCAGACAAGTCTGAACGCTCAGGAACACGCTTGAAAACGCCTTCCATTTTCTTGTTGTCTACTTCAACCCAGATTGGCTTCTCGCGTTGTTCAGCTAATTCTAAAGCAGCAACGATACGCGCTTGAGTTTTAGCTTTTTCACGGATTGAAACCACATCTTCTGCTTTAACAGTGAAAGATGGAATGTTTACTACAACACCGTTTACTACGATTGCTTTGTGGCTCACTAGCTGACGTGCTTCAGCACGTGTGCTTGCGTAACCCATGCGGTAAACTACGTTGTCTAAACGCGTTTCTAAAAGTTGTAACAAGTTTTCACCTGTGTTGCCTTTTAGACGAGCCGCTTCTTTGTAGTAGTTACGGAATTGCTTCTCTAATACACCGTAGATACGACGTACTTTTTGTTTTTCACGAAGCTGAACACCATAGTCAGATAAACGACCGCGACGCGCGCCGTGCTGACCTGGGATAGTTTCGATTTTACATTTAGTATCGATCGCGCGAACACCAGACTTAAGGAATAAGTCAGTACCTTCACGACGGCTAAGTTTTAGCTTAGGACCTAAATATCTTGCCATTTTCTTTCTCCAACTATCCTAATTAAACGCGACGTTTCTTAGGAGGACGACAACCATTATGAGGAATAGGAGTAACGTCAGTAATGTTGGTGATTTTAAAACCAGCAGCATTTAAGGCACGGATTGCAGATTCACGACCTGGACCTGGACCTTTAACGAATACTTCAATATTCTTCAAACCAAACTCTTGCGCAGCTTTACCAGCGCGATCTGCAGCTACCTGAGCAGCAAATGGAGTAGATTTACGTGAACCACGGAAACCTGAACCACCGGCAGTTGCCCAAGATAATGCATTACCTTGACGGTCTGTAAGAGTTACGATTGTGTTGTTGAAAGAAGCATGGATGTGAGCCATGCCATCAGCAACTTGTTTTTTTACGCGCTTACGCGTACGAACTGGAGTTTTAGCCATGTCTAATTACCTCGCTACTTTTTAATAGGCTTACGAGGACCTTTACGGGTGCGCGCATTAGTTTTAGTGCGTTGACCACGTAGAGGAAGACTGCGACGATGGCGAATACCACGGAAACAGCCAAGGTCCATCAGACGCTTGATGTTCATAGAAACTTCACGGCGTAAGTCACCTTCAACGGTGTACTTATCCACTTCTGCACGAAGCAAATCAATTTGAGCTTCGTCTAATTCGCTGATCTTAGTAGATTCTGCGATACCAGTTGCCGCCAAAATTGCTTTTGAGCGAGTTAAACCGATACCGTAAATCGCAGTAAGGGCAATTACTGCATGCTTACGATCAGGGATGTTAATGCCAGCGATACGGGCCACTAACACATCTCCTATATTTAAAATTAATAACCACAGGTTGGAAAGCCCGTTAGGATACCCAACCTGAACCTTTTTGCAAAGCGAAGCGGCATTATACAGAAATATCTCCATAATGCCACTTCTAAAAGATTTAGCTAGCTAAGGGTAAATTAACCTTGGCGTTGCTTGTGCTTAGGGTCGGTCTTGCAAATTACACGAACAACACCTGCACGCTTAACAACTTTACAGTTGCGGCAAATCTTTTTTACGGATGCACGAACTTTCATCTTACTACTCCGTTAAACCTTATCGGCCGTAGCCTTTAAGATTAGCTTTTTTAAGCACGCTGTCATATTGATGAGACATCAAATGAGTTTGTACTTGTGCCATAAAGTCCATGATAACGACAACAATGATCAGTAGCGATGTACCACCAAAGTAGAACTGAACGTCCCACGCAATCATCATAAACTCAGGAACCAAACATATAAAAGTAATGTATAACGCACCCGCTAAGGTTAAACGCGTCATTACTTTATCGATATATTTCGAAGTCTGCTCACCAGGACGAATACCTGGAATAAACGCACCAGACTTTTTCAGGTTATCTGCTGTTTCACGCGGGTTGAACACCAACGCCGTGTAGAAGAAGCAGAAAAAGATTATCGCAGCAGCTAGTAGCATTACATACAGAGGCTGACCCGGAGAAATTGCCATTGACAAGTTCTGGAAGAAATCAGCTACCGCACCATCGCCTTGACCAAACCAGTTAGCCAATGTTCCAGGGAACAAGATAATGCTTGAAGCGAAAATTGGTGGAATAACACCCGCCATATTCACTTTCAATGGTAAATGCGTGCTTTGTGCAGCAAACACCTTACGGCCTTGTTGACGCTTCGCGTAGTTAACAACGATACGACGTTGACCACGTTCAACAAAAACAACAAAGAAGGTTACTGCAAACACAATCACTGCAATTAGCAATAATACTAATAAGTGCAATTCACCTTGACGCGCCATCTCTGCTGTTTGACCAACAGCGGATGGCATACCAGCAACAATACCAGCGAAAATCAAAATCGAGATACCATTACCAATACCACGTTCGGTAATTTGTTCACCTAACCACATTAAGAACATGGTGCCGGTAACCAAAGAAACGACCGCAGTGAAGTAGAAGCCCATGCCTTCGTTAATCACGAGGCCAGGCATCATAGCCGGTAAACCACGAGCAATCGCGATTGACTGAACTGTTGCTAATACTAAAGTACCGTAGCGAGTGTACTGGCTGATCTTACGACGTCCAGCTTCACCTTCTTTTTTCAGTTCAGCCATTGCTGGGTGAACTACAGTTAATAACTGCATGATAATCGAAGCTGAAATGTACGGCATAATACCGAGTGCCAGTACAGAGGCACGCTCAAGTGCACCACCAGAGAACATGTTAAACATTTCTACGATGGTGCCCTTTTGTTGTTCAAACAACTGAGCTAATACAGCGGCGTCAATACCAGGGATTGGCACAAATGATCCAAGTCTGAACACGATAAGTGCAAGTACCACGAACCATAATCTTTGCTTAAGCTCGGTTAATCCACCTTGAGCTTTATCCGTACCTGGTTTAGCCATAGTCTGTATTATTCCTCGATTTTACCGCCAGCAGCTTCAATGGCTGCACGTGCGCCTTTAGTAACACCAATACCACGAATTGTTACAGGCTTAGTGATCTCGCCAGAAAGCATGATCTTAACTGTTTCAATGTTACGCGTGATAAGGTTAGCGTCTTTTAACGTGTGAATGTCAACAACATCGCCTTCGATTTTGTTCAACTCGTGTAAACGAACTTCAGCGTGAACTAAAGACTTACGAGAAGTGAAACCGAACTTAGGTAAACGTTGTTTTAAAGGCATTTGACCGCCTTCGAAACCAGGACGTACGCCACCGCCAGAACGAGACTTTTGACCTTTGTGACCGCGACCACCTGTTTTACCTAAACCAGAACCGATACCGCGACCTACACGTTTCTTGGCTGATTTAGCGCCTGGTGCAGGAGATAATGTATTTAAACGCATAATTAGTCCTCCACCTTAATCATGTAATGTACTTGATTAATCATACCGCGTACAGAAGGAGTATCTTCTAACTCTACTGTGTGGTTGATACGACGTAAACCAAGGCCACGTAATGTCGCACGGTGCTTAGGTAAGCGACCGATTGAACTTTTAACTTGAGTTACTTTAACTGTTTTAGCCATGCTTGATTACCCCAAGATGTCAGCAACGTTTTTACCACGCTTAGCAGCTACAGACTCAGGCGACTTCATGTTCGCTAGAGCACCGATAGTTGCGCGGACAACGTTGATTGGGTTAGTAGAACCGTACGCTTTAGATAGTACGTTCTGAACGCCAGCAACTTCTAGTACTGCACGCATCGCACCACCGGCGATGATACCTGTACCTTCAGAAGCAGGTTGCATGTAAACTTTAGAACCTGAGTGACGACCCTTAACTGGGTGCTGAAGAGTAGTACCCTTCAAGTCAACAGTTACTAAGTTACGACGAGCCTTTTCCATTGCTTTTTGGATTGCAGCAGGAACTTCACGTGCCTTACCGTAACCAAAACCAACGCGGCCATTACCGTCACCAACTACAGTTAATGCTGTGAAACTGAAAATACGACCACCTTTAACCACTTTTGATACGCGGTTAACAGCGATTAGCTTTTCAGCCATATCTGTTTGTTGTTGTGTGTTTTCTACATTAGCCATGATCAACTCCTAGAACTGAAGGCCAGCTTCACGAGCTGCTTCTGCTAACGCTTTTACGCGACCGTGGTAACGGAAACCAGAGCGATCAAATGCTACAGACTCAATGCCTTTAGCTTTTGCGCGTTCTGCGATTGCTTTACCTACAGCAGTTGCTGCAGCGATGTTACCAGTTTTTTCAACTTGTGCTTTCACTTCTTTGTCTAGAGTAGATGCAGAAGCAACTACTTCAGAACCAGTTGGAGCGATAAGTTGTGCGTAAATGTGACGAGGAGTACGGAATACGACTAAACGATTCGCACCCAACTCGCTGATTTTTGCACGTGCACGTTTTGCACGGCGTAAACGAGATGTTTTCTTATCCATCGTATTACCCTACTTCTTCTTAGCTTCTTTACGGCGAACGTGTTCGTCATCGTAACGGATACCTTTACCTTTGTAAGGCTCTGGCTCACGGTATGAACGAATGTTTGCAGCAACTTGACCAACCAACTGCTTGTCTGCACCTGTAAGTACAACTTCAGTTTGGCTAGGAGTTTCACACTTGATTCCTTCAGGAATAGCGTGATCAACTGGGTGAGAGAAACCTAAAGAAAGGTTTAACACTTTACCAGCAGCTTTTGCACGGTAACCAACACCATTAAGAATTAATTTCTTAGTGAAGCCTTTGCTTACGCCTTCCACCATGTTGTTGATGTTAGCGCGCGCTGTACCAGCTTGCATCCACGCCGCTTTGCTTTCTTCAGCAACAGTTGTAGTAAGTGTGTCGCCTTCTTGAGCAACGTTTACTAAGCTGTTGATAGTGCGAGAAAGTTCGCCTTGTGGACCTTTAACAGTAATGTCTTGACCTGATAACGTAACAGTAACGCCAGCAGGAATTGACACAGGTGCTTTTGCAACACGAGACATATTCTTGCTCCTTACGCTACGAAACCAATGATCTCGCCACCTAGGCCCGCAGTGCGAGCAGCGCGATCAGTCATTAAACCTTTAGAAGTAGAAACAATAGCAATACCTAAGCCTGCTAATACTTGTGGTAATTCGTCACGACCTTTGTAGACACGTAGACCTGGACGAGAAACACGTTTGATTGTTTCGATTACTTCTTTACCTTCGAAGTATTTCAACTCAACAGTTAGTTCAGGTTTTGCTTCACCTGCAACTGCGAAATCTGAAATGTAACCTTCTTCTTTAAGCAAGTTAGCAATAGCTACTTTTAGCTTTGAAGAAGGCATAGTTACTGCAGTTTTAGTTGCAGCTTGACCGTTGCGGATGCGTGTAAACATGTCCGCGATAGGATCAGTCATCATAATTGCTTTCTCCTTATTACCAACTAGCTTTCTTAAGACCAGGTACTTCACCGCGCATCATGTGCTCACGCAACTTGATACGGCTTAAACCGAACTTGCGTAAGTAACCGTGTGGACGGCCAGTTACGTTACAACGGTTACGTTGACGTGAAGAACTTGAATCACGTGGTAAAGATTGAAGTTTTAATACTGCATCCCAACGCTCTTCTTCAGAAGAGTTTACGTTTGAGATAATTTCTTTAAGTGCACGGCGCTTTTCTGCGTACTTAGCGACTAATTTAGTGCGCTTAGCTTCGCGTGCTTTCATAGATGATTTAGCCATAACTCTACACCTTATTTCTTGAACGGGAAGTTAAAGGCAGTCAGCAAAGCACGACCTTCCTCGTCAGATGCCGCAGTAGTAGTGATAGTAATATCCATACCACGGATCTTATCGACTTTATCGTAGTCGATTTCAGGGAAAATGATTTGCTCACGCACGCCCATGCTGTAGTTACCACGGCCATCGAACGATTTAGGGTTCAAGCCACGGAAGTCACGGATACGAGGAACTGAAATAGAGATTAAACGCTCTAAGAATTCCCACATGCGCTCACCGCGCAGAGTTACTTTTGCGCCAATAGGGTAGCCTTCACGAATTTTGAAGCCAGCAACTGATTTGCGTGCTTTCGTGATTAAAGGCTTTTGACCTGAGATTGCAGTAAGATCATTTGTGGCGTTTTCTAATACTTTTTTATCAGTAATAGCTTCACCAACACCCATGTTTAGGGTGATCTTTTCAATCCGAGGGACTTGCATGACACTTTTGTATTCGAACTTCTTTTGAAGTTCTGCAACAACTGTATCTTTGTAAAAATCATGCAGTTTCGCCATCGTTTACTCCAATAATTAAACTAATTCGTTATTAGACTTGAAGAAACGAACTTTTTTGCCGTCTTCAATTCTAAAACCAACACGATCCGCTTTGCCCGTCGCAGGGTTAACGATCGCTACGTTTGAAACGTGGATTGGTGCTTCTTTTTCAATGATGCCGCCAGCTTGCTGTAACTGAGGTACAGGCTTCTGGTGCTTCTTGACTAAGTTAACGCCTTCCACAAATACTTTGCTGTCTTCAACAAGCACTTTGGTAACTTTACCAGTTTTGCCCTTGTCTTTACCTGCAAGTACGATTACTTCATCATCACGACGAATCTTAGATGCCATTATCGTGACTCCTTATAGTACTTCTGGTGCTAGTGACACGATTTTCATGAACTTTTCAGTTCGTAGTTCACGTGTTACTGGCCCGAAAATACGAGTACCAATTGGCTGTAAGTTAGCATTTAACATTACTGCCGAGTTGCCGTCGAAACGAATGGTAGAACCATCTGAACGACGTACGCCCTTTTTAGTGCGCACCACTACCGCGTTTAAAACATCACCTTTTTTAACTTTGCCGCGAGGAATAGCTTCCTTCACTGCAACTTTGATGATATCGCCAATGCGTGCGTAGCGACGGTGCGAGCCACCAAGGACCTTTATACACTGTACACGCTTTGCGCCACTGTTATCAGCAACATCAAGCTGTGATTGCATTTGGATCATATATATGTGCTCCGCTGTTAATAAATTCAAGGCCAGAAATTTGACCCGTCACTGCCTTTAAAACCCAACCGGAATTCGGCGGGCGCGAGATTATAACACCACCTATTTTAAAATGGTACTTTATTTGAGCAATTATATTAACGGGTGAAATTAACGACTAAAAATGGGTAACTAGCTATCGCTAGCGTGGTTATTTTACCCTGAGGAGATCGCAAACAGCTGTATCAATTAGTTATCGAGCGTTTCCATCTCATGGTCAGGTTTTAGTCATATTTAACAAGAGCTTTTGAGTTACAACGCTTTCAATTTCCACTTCGTGGTTCATCACTTATTGCTTTTTTTCGGTACTTGGCTCCTCAAAAAAGGGATTGAGCTGATTTTTAAAAGCTAGCACTTTATCTTTCTTGTTATCCCCTACTGCAAACTCCGTCACACCTTGGGGTAATGTACTGCTATTTTCCAAGGTAACGTTTTTAACTTCGTCTATTTACGCTAAATAGCGCTGCCGCAAGACGCAGGGAAAGCCAAATAAATTCGCGACAGTGCTATTTGCCGTCACTTAGATCACGTCTGTGGATATTTGCACGAGGCAAGGTTCGCAAGTAGTCGAGAGTTCAAGAGAATGACACTAAGGCAAACATTACGCTGTATCAAATTTGGATTAAACCAAAGCAAACGATAGCAAGGTTTTTAGCTATCAGAGACGACTTGTCATGGGTGAGCTTTTATTAGCGAACTTTTATGGGCAAGCTAGGCTCAACATAGCCTATTTCACCATGCTGCTTTGAAAAATTAGCTGATGCTACCGCCACAAAGTAACAATTTTTCCAAGACTATTCCGCTAAAAACACCGATAATTACGCAACTACTTACTATCGCATGAGCGCCGTTATTTAGCTGCTCTGCAAAACAGTAACTTTCCTCCTATAAGTTACTCGTGTGTTATTAGGATCCCCTCATGGAAATCAAGGTTAACTTTCTTGACAACCTTCGCTTAGAAGCGAAGTTTGATGACTTTACGGTTATCGCTGACCAACCTATTCGCTATAAAGGCGATGGTTCAGCACCTAGCCCATTTGATTACTTTTTAGCGTCTTCTGCGCTATGTGCTGCTTATTTTATTAAGGTGTACTGTAAGGCCAGAGATATTTCTACCGATAATATTCGCCTATCACAAAACAATATTGTCGACCCTGAAGATCGCTACAATCAAATCTTCCAGATTAACGTTGAATTACCAGACGATATTTCGGAGAAAGACAAGAAAGGAATTCTGCGCTCTATTGATCGCTGTACCGTTAAGAAAGTGGTGCAAACTGGCCCTGAGTTCAAAATAGAAACCGTTGATAACCTAGACGCCGATAACCAAGCCATGATCATGGTAGCGCCGGATGAAGAGGCTTCGACCTACATTCTAGGTAAAGACTTACCGCTAGAAAAAACCATCGAGAACATGACGGGTATTCTCGAAGAGTTGGGCATGAAAATCGAAGTCACCTCGTGGCGCAATATAGTGCCAAATGTTTGGTCTCTCAATATTCGTGATGCAGCTTCGCCAATGTGCTTTACCAATGGTAAAGGGGCAACCAAAGAAAGTGCATTATGTTCGGCGCTTGGTGAATTTATTGAACGCCTAAACTGCAACTTCTTTTACAACGATCAATTTTTCGGTGAAGAAATAGCGAACGCTGATTTTGTACACTATCCAAATGAAAAGTGGTTCCAGCTAACCGAAGATGACAGCTTACCGTCAGGCCTTTTGGATGACTACACTTTGGGCATTTATAATCCGGATGACGAACTGTGTGGTTCGCATTTAATTGATACTAACTCAGGTAATATTGAGCGCGGTATCGTTGCCCTGCCCTATCAGCGCCATTCAGACGGTGAAACGGTGTACTTCCCATCGAACCTGATTGAGAATTTATTCCTCAGCAACGGCATGAGCGCTGGCAACAATATTTTTGAAGCACAAGTGCAGTGTTTATCGGAAATTTTTGAACGCGCCGTTAAACGCCAGATCATTGAACAAGAAATTGTACTACCGGATGTCCCGCTATCAGTACTCAAAAAGTACCCAAGCATTCTCGCGGGAATTCAAGGTTTGGAAGAGCAAGGCTTCCCTGTCGTTGTGAAAGATGCTTCACTTGGCGGTCAATTCCCAGTGATGTGTGTCACCCTGATGAACCCAAGAACAGGTGGCGTGTTTGCCTCATTTGGTGCACATCCAAGTTTTGAAGTGGCATTAGAGCGCAGTTTAACCGAGTTACTCCAAGGCAGAAGCTTTGAGGGATTAAACGATGTACCTAAGCCAACCTTTAATAGCATGGCAGTGCAAGAGCCTGAAAACTTTGTTGAACACTTTATCGATTCAACCGGTGTGATTTCATGGCGTTTCTTTAGTAGCAAAGCAGATTACGAGTTTGCGGAATGGGATTTCTCCGGCACAAATGAAGAAGAAAACCAGCAGCTACTCGCCATTTTAGAATCACTCGGTAAAGAAGTGTATATCGCCACTTACGATGATTTAGGCGCTACGGCGTGTCGTATTTTGGTACCTGATTATTCAGAAATCTACCCAGTCGAAGATTTGATTTGGGATAACACCAACAAAGCCCTGCACTACCGAGAAGATATATTAAACCTTCATCGCTTGTCAGAAGACGAGTTAATCGATTTAGTTGAACGTTTGGAAGAAAGTCAGTTAGACAACTATATCGATATCCGCACGCTAATTGGCATTGAGTTTGATGAGAATACGGCATGGGGGCAACTCACCATTATCGAATTGAAAATTCTGATCTACTTGGCGGTCGGGGGCTTAGAGCAAGCCTTTGAACTCATTGGCGACTTTTTACAATACAACGACAATACGGTTGAGCGCACTATGTTCTTCCGTGCGGTACACAACACATTAGAAGTCGCGTTAAATGATGAGCTGGAATTTGAGCATTACCAAACAGCATTTACCCTTATGTACGGTGAAGAGCGTATGGTCAAGGTAATTGGCTTGATCAATGGTACTGATAACTTCCACGGCTTAACCGAAACTAGCATGGCATTGGAAGGCATCGAACCCCATTTGCGTTTGATTGAAAGTTATAAAAAGCTGCATCAAGCAAGAGCGAAAAAAGCCTAAAAAGTCAAAGAGCCAGCTGCTCGACAAAGTGAGTGATGTCGAGCAGTTGGCCGTTAAAAATCGATTTAAGCTTAGTGCCAAACACCATAGGGGAGCCTATCCGGCGAATCTGGTAGCTCTCTCCAGCCATTTTGTCTATCTACATACCGCCTTTTAAAATTCCCTCTTCTAGCACCAAATGGGGCTAGACTTACCAACACATCTAAAAGTTCTTGGGCATTCTTGGAGTTCCTACCGTGTTCAGAAATCATTCTCTTTAGACTGGGGAGCACCCTACGATAATTCTCATTTGCCGTTTTTTTATCAGAAAATAGCGTATAAACCTGCATCCCTGTTGATGAAATTAAGCTAAATAAAGAGCTCATTATTTACTTCCTTTTAAACTGTTTTGCTAATCTGGTAAGTGCATATGCGTAAGGTAAGAATACTATCAATGAGATGATTGAAATCATTGCTCCTTCATGAAGAGTATAATTTCCAGTCCCGAATTCGAAATATAGTGAAGCTGCCGCAGAGATAAAGATGACTAAAGTGCATCCATTCCAAATATTAGACGATCTAAGTAAGCCAAAAACTTTTACAGGTTGATACGAAAAAACGTACAAACCGTAGAGTAAGAAGAAAATTACAGCCGCATTAACTATCGTTAAGTAGAGAGGAATCTGATACTTGAGCTCTTCAGGTGTAGCCATTTGACTATATATATCAAATCCACTCCAGAATAATGTCACCCAAAAAAGTAACTTCCAAAATATCATTGAAGACATGTACATATCCTTTGCATTTTTTAATGAGAGATTTCTCTAGCTTCACTATTACTAACTTTATAAGTAGTAATTGAGTTCACTTAGCAGAAACCAATCCCTAGTCCCACTAACACACATCGTACAAAAAAAATACGCCAAGTAAAAGCCTTAAAGAAATATCTATTTGGGGTACCAGACACGCAGAATTTAAATTCTTAGCTACAACAATCAACCTTTGTATATTTTGAACTCGGTACTCAAATCATATTTTTCTAGATACCGTCCAATAGAACCAAACGACGTTGTTTTCACTTTTCCTTTGTGATCCCGAGTCGTTACACCATCGGCAAACAAACCGCCCAAGGCTAATTTAAAGCCACTGACCCTGACACGCTGCGGCTCAAAATATTCAAACGCAGTTACTTTTGAGTAAAGCCTTATCAGTTAACGGCTCTGAAGGTAAAGGTAGATAAGTGTGTGAGATAAATGTTTCTAGGCTAAAAAGCGCCGTTTCTGCATGCGCTTGAGAAAAGCGAGAGAAGTCGATTTCAGATAGGCTGTCGTCGGCAATATTTTCCAAAAAGCGCCTCATATTTCCAGCTAAACTCGACTGAAAAATATCAATAACAACATTCATCTCGCAGGGTTTTAAATCCTTTTGGTGATAATCAGCCAGCATGGCAAGTGCTTTTGCGCCCAAAACGACATGCCCTCCCAATGAAACATCGATCGTTGAATTTAGGTTTGTTTCATCCCAGTTCATTCCACCTACCGTTACAGGATAAGATAAGTTCGCTTCTTGTACTGCTTCCAATGCACCAAATGCCATAGGATCATTGGCCGACCAAATTATATCAACACGTGCGCGTTGAAGAATGCCCTTTACCGTTGTATAAGCTTGACCCTTTGACCAGTTACCGACGGGGTAATCTATTAACCTGACCTGCTTATGTACTGATAAGGCCTGCTGTAGACCATGTTCTCTTTCAGTAGCCGCAGCAGACGCAAAGTCTCCTCTCAAGGCAAGTAAATTAATTGAATCAGAGGTATTTTCATGCAATGAAATCAACTCACTCAATAAGTGTTCACCTGCTTTCCTGTTATCCGGCACAACACTACCAATGAGGGATTTTTGCTCTGATTCAGATAAGCTCTCACGCTCTTTATCGTTGAATCCATTTAGTAGCGCAAAAACGGGGATTTTATTTTTTGCAAAAACTCTAACCAGCTCTATACCAACGCCTTTCTCGTTGACTATGATTACATAGTCTGGTTTTAGTGCTAAGGCGTCAACGGCCAATGCTTTCATTTTAATATGATTGCGTTCAGCGAACAGGCTCACCAATTCAATATCTAAATCATCTGCAGCGGCCTGCATAATCTGATGAACATTTGCCCAGAAAGGACCGGTAGTATCGCTCTTAGCACTTCCAGGGTTGATAACCACTACTTTAAATTGACTGGCCACGACTAACTGGCTATAAATTGCCAACAACATAATCAATAGCCAAAAACTAAACCGCTTCATAACAAGGTCAACTACCCCCCTAATGTCACTGATGGTAAACCACGAATAAATACCAAAGTTATTTAGCCCATTAACCGATGCCATTAGGGCAGAACAATAGCCAGAAAACTCTACTCGCCAACGTTAACGTCTGCACATTAACAAAACCGGTATATAAAATATATGAGTTCATTTGCTAATAAGGAATAAGGCTTAATAAAGAACAAGAGGCATTGAACGAATTGAGTCAGTTATTGGATCAAATTTTTTTACTATTGCAGCAATATACATTAAACACAGTCAAAAACTAAGAGTTGGCGACGTTATAAGACATTGCACACCCACGAATGCCATAGAAACAAAAAGGCCCCGCTAAATAATTAGTGGAGCCTTTTGAGTGTCACTAAAGTGAACTAGAAAAACTAATTAAGCTTTTTTACTTTAGCAAAACCAAAATCAACCAAAGTCCAAGACTTAATCTTTCAGGCATTAAAAAAGCCCCACCGCGTTAACGATGGGGCTTTTTGATAACTAAAGTGATCTAGTAGTTAAGCGATTAAGCTTTTTCTACCACGTCAACCAAAGTCCAAGACTTAGTCTTAGAGCTATTAGGCTGAGCTGCACATTCACAAAATGCATAAAAACAAAAAGGCTCTGCTGAATTAACAGCAGAGCCTTTTTAGTATAACTAAAGTGATTTAGTAGTTAAGCGATTAAGCTTTTTCTACCACGTCAACCAAAGTCCAAGACTTAGTCTTAGAGATTGGCGCACATTCACGAATAGTTACTACGTCGCCCGCGTTACATACGTTAGCTTCATCGTGTACTTTCAACTTAGTTGAACGCGTAATGAATTTACCGTAGATAGGGTGTTTTACACGACGCTCAATCAACACTGTGATCGACTTGTCCATCTTGTCGCTAACTACGCGACCTTGTAATGTACGGATTTTATCAGTCATTACGCACCTGCCTTCTCAGTGATGATGGTTTTAACGCGTGCAATGTTGCGACGCACTGTACGTAGCATGTGTGTTTGAGCTAACTGGCCAGTACTTGCTTGCATACGTAAGTTAAATTGCTCACGTAGTAAGTTAAGTAATTCAGCATTAAGCTCTTCAATGCTTTTTTCTTTAAGTTCGTTAGCTTTCATTACATCACCGTTCTAGTTACGAAGGTTGTTTTGAACGGAAGTTTAGCTGCTGCAAGCTCGAAAGCTTCGCGTGCTAATTCCTCTGGAACACCTTCCATTTCATAAAGAACACGACCCGGTAGAATTTGACATACCCAGTATTCTACAGAACCTTTACCTTTACCCATACGAACCTCAAGAGGCTTCTTGGTAATTGGCTTGTCTGGGAATACACGGATCCAGATTTTACCTTGACGCTTAACGTGACGTGTCATTGCACGACGAGCTGCTTCGATTTGACGAGCTGTCATACGACCACGCTCAACAGATTTCAAACCGTAAGTACCGAAGCTAACTGTGCTACCAGTGTGTGCAAGACCACGGTTACGCAGTTTCATTTGCTTACGGAATTTAGTACGTTTTGGTTGTAACATTACTTAACTCCTACTTGCTCTTGCGGTTGTTGCGCTTCTTAGGCTTAGCTGGTGCTTCAACCTGTGCAGGCATACCACCGATAACTTCACCTTTGAAGATCCACACTTTGATACCGATAGTACCGTAAGTAGTTTCACCACGTGCAGTTGCGTAATCGATATCAGCACGTAAAGTGTGTAATGGTACACGGCCTTCACGGTACCACTCTGAACGAGCGATGTCCGCGCCGCCTAAACGACCACTAACTTCAACTTTGATACCTTTAGCACCTAAACGCATAGCGTTTTGTACGGCACGCTTCATCGCGCGACGGAACATAACACGACGCTCTAGTTGGCTAGCAATGCTGTCAGCAACTAGTTGTGCATCCATCTCTGGCTTACGTACTTCAGCAATGTTGATTTGCGCAGGTACACCAGCGATTTTAGATACGTGTAAACGTAACTTTTCTACGTCTTCACCTTTCTTACCGATAACAACACCCGGACGAGCCGTGTGAATCGTTACGCGGATAGACTTAGCTGGACGCTCGATTACGATTTTTGATAACGAAGCACGCTTTAACTTTTCAGTTAAGTATTGACGTACTAAGTGATCGCCATGAATGTTATCTGCAAACTCTTTAGTGCTTGCAAACCATGTAGACGCGAAAGGCTTGGTGATACCTAAGCGAATACCGGTAGGATGTACTTTTTGACCCATACTAATATCTCCTAGCTATCAGCAACAATCACAGTAATGTGACTAGTACGCTTAAGGATACGATCCGCGCGACCTTTCGCACGTGGCTTGATACGTTTCATCGTAGGACCATCGTCAACCATAATAGTTTTAACGAATAATTCATCGATGTCTGCACCTTCGTTGTGCTCTGCATTAGCGATCGCTGAGTTTAGAACTTTCTTAACTAAAACAGCAGCTGATTTGTTGCTGTACTCTAAGATTTCTAACGCTTTTTCAACGTGAAGACCACGAATTTGGTCTACCACTAAACGTGCTTTTTGCGCAGAACCGCGGGCAAATTTATGTTTAGCAATTGCTTCCATTTAACTTCCCCTTACTTCTTCTTCGCTTTCTTGTCCGCAGCGTGACCACGGTAAGTGCGAGTTGGTGCAAATTCACCTAATTTGTGACCGATCATTTCATCAGTTACAAATACAGGTACGTGTTGACGGCCATTATGGACAGCAATGGTCAATCCGATCATGTTAGGGATGATCATTGAGCGACGAGACCAAGTCTTGATAGGTTTCTTGTTCCCGCTTTCCAGAGCTTTCTCTACCTTCGTCAACAAGTGTAGGTCAATAAATGGACCTTTCTTGAGAGAACGTGGCATGGTATTTCCTCTTATTTAATAACTAGTACTATTACTTAGTACGACGACGTACGATGAACTTATCAGTACGCTTGTTCTTACGAGTCTTGTAACCCTTAGTAGGTACACCCCAAGGCGATACTGGGTGACGACCACCTGAAGTACGACCTTCACCACCACCGTGCGGGTGATCAACCGGGTTCATCGCCACACCACGTACGGTAGGACGAACACCACGCCAGCGGTTAGCACCGGCTTTACCAAGAGAACGTAACATGTGTTCTGCGTTACCGATTTCACCTAAAGTTGCACGACATTCCGCTTCAACTTTACGCATTTCGCCTGAACGAAGACGTAGAGTTACGTAAGCGCCGTCTTTAGCAACTAATTGTGCATAAGTACCAGCAGCACGCGCGATTTGAGCACCTTTACCAGGCTTCAATTCGATTGCGTGGATTACACTACCTAGCGGCATGTTGCGAAGTGGCAACGTGTTACCTGCTTTGATAGGTGCATCTACACCAGACTGGATTGAATCGCCAGCTTGAACACCTTTAGGTGCTAAGATGTAACGACGCTCACCGTCTGCGTATAATACTAAAGCGATGTTTGCGCTGCGGTTTGGATCATATTCCAAACGCTCAACTTTTGCAGGGATACCGTCTTTAGTACGCTTAAAGTCAATTACGCGATAGTGATGCTTGTGACCACCACCAACGTGACGAACTGTAATACGACCAGTATTGTTACGACCGCCAGACTTAGAGTTTTTCTCTAAAAGTGGTGCGTAAGGCTTACCTTTGTACAAGTCCGGGTTAACCACTTTAACGACGTGGCGACGACCCGGAGAAGTTGGTTTACATTTAACTACAGCCATTTGTACTTCTCCTATGCTTCTGCGCCAACGAAGTCGATGTCGCTACCTTCAGCAAGAGTAACGTACGCTTTTTTCCAGTCGCTACGACGACCAAAACGAGCACCTGTACGCTTTGTTTTACCCTTAACATTTAGAGTACGAACACCATCAACTTTTACTTCGAAAAGTTGCTCAACAGCGGCTTTGATTTCAGCTTTTGTAGCAGTAGTAGCTACTTTGAAAACAACCGTGTTGTTTGCTTCAGCAGCCATTGTTGCTTTTTCAGAAATGTTTGGTGCCAATAGCACTTTCAACAAACGTTCTTCGCTTATCATGCTAACATCTCCTCAATTTGCTTAACCGCACCAGCAGTCATTAATACTTTTTCGAAACCAACTAAAGAAACTGGGTCGATGCCTTGTACGTCACGAACGTCAACTTTGTATAAGTTGCGAGCAGATAAGAATAAGTTCTCGTCTACTTCTGGTGTAACGATTAATACATCTTTAAGTTCTAAACCTTTAAGCTTAGCAACTAATTCTTTAGTTTTAGGTGTATCTACTGCGAAGTCGTTAACAACCACTAAACGGTCTTGACGAACTAACTCAGAAAGGATGCTTTGGATCGCACCACGATACATCTTACGGTTTACTTTTTGGCTGTGGTCTTGAGGACGTGCAGCGAATGTTACGCCACCAGTTCTCCAGATTGGACCACGAGTTGTACCAGCACGTGCACGGCCAGTACCTTTTTGACGCCATGGCTTTTTACCACCGCCGCTAACTTCAGAACGGTTCTTTTGCTTAACAGTACCTTGACGAGCACCTGCTGCGTATGCAACAACTACTTGGTGTACTAAAGCTTCGTTGAATTCACGACCGAACGTTGCTTCTGAAACTTCAACAGCGCCTGACGCGTCTTTTAATGCTAATTCCATCAAAATTCTCCTCAGACGTTAGGCTTTAACAGCTGGCTTGATGATTACGTCAGCGTTTACGTGACCCGGAACTGCACCTTTAATAAGAAGCAAGTTACGTTCAGCATCTACGCGAACTAACTCAAGGTTTTGCGTAGTAACTTTCGCAGCACCCATGTGACCAGACATTTTTTTGCCTTTAAATACGCGACCTGGTGTTTGACATTGACCGATTGAACCGTTTGAACGGTGAGACAATGAGTTACCGTGTGACATATCTTGAGTACGGAAATTCCAACGCTTGATACCGCCTTGGAAACCTTTACCCTTTGAAGTGCCTGTCACGTCTACTAATTTAGTATCGTTGAATAGCTCAACAGTGATTTCGCTACCAGTTGCTAATTCTGCACCTTCGCCTTCCGCTAAACGGAATTCCCATAAACCACGACCTGCTTCGATACCTGCTTTCGCAAAGTGACCAGCTGCTGGCTTGTTTACACGGTTAGCTTTTTTAGCACCAGTTGTAACTTGAATCGCTGAGTAACCATCGTTGTCTACAGTTTTTACCTGAGCAACACGGTTAGCTTCAACTTCTAGGACAGTTACTGGAGTTGAAACGCCATCTTCAGAGAAGATGCGAGTCATACCAACTTTACGTCCAACTAGACCTATAGTCATGTTAAAACCCCCTATTAACCCAAGCTAATTTGAACGTCGACACCAGCTGCTAAGTCTAAACGCATTAATGCATCAACAGTCTTTTCAGTTGGTTCTACGATATCAATTAAACGCTTGTGAGTACGAATCTCGTACTGGTCACGCGCATCTTTGTTAACGTGTGGAGAAATCAAAACAGTGAAACGCTCTTTGCGCGTTGGTAATGGAATAGGACCACGAACCTGTGCACCAGTGCGTTTAGCAGTGTCAACGATCTCTGCTGTAGATTGATCAATCAAACGATGATCGAACGCTTTCAAACGAATGCGAATTCTTTGATTTGACATTTATCAAATCCCCTAATAAAAGAACGAACAAAGTACAGCCCATCGCCTTCATAGTGATTGAAGGGGGGTGTACCGATTATTTCATTCGACTCCCAATCGGAGTCGCTGTATAGCAAGAATTACTTGGCTTTGGCCGAAACCAGAAACTAAATAATCTTTACATCTCACGTAGGCATTCGCCAACGTGGACGCGCATTATACTTAAACTGCTTAAAAGTGCAACACTTAATTTGAATGCCAGTTTCCGGTGAGCGAATAAAACTATGTGCTAAGTAAATGATTCAGTTTTTGTTTAACCTCGGCATAAGGTAATTGCTGACACAAACCAAAACCGCTCAGTGATTTCACTTTATGGCGACCGAAGATCGGCACTGTCATGCCAGCGAGGAATCGACTTATCGTGGTGATTGAGATTGGTTGGTCAACTTTATTCGATAAATGCGCGACCAATTCATTAGCCGCAGCTTTTATTACGTTATCTTCTGGCCACATGCTTTGTGTAGATAGTGTAAGGTTTGCCACCTGACCTCGACAGACACTGCAATGGCCACACTGATCAGGCGCTTGGTTATCATCAAAATAACGAGCCAGTTGCGCGGTTAAACAATCAGCAGAATTGAAAAACGCCACTAATCGGCTTAAACGCGCAATCTCTTTGCTTTCGTTACTGGCAAAGTAATCAGCCAAGTAGCCAGCTAATCCTTCATTATTTAAAGCCTGCTGATTAACCCGATAAACATCGGTCACTTGTTTGGTTTCGATAACGATTAAACCTTTATCGGCTAGATACTCAAGTGCCGTTAAAATACGTTTGCGATCACTACCGCTATGGTGGCTGATGGCATCAAAATCAGGCTGATACCAAACTTTTTTACCAGCAGAATAATCGAAAACGGTTTGTAAAAACTGCTGTCGCTCGCCCGCAAACATGGCGACGATTTCTTGCGCTGTGCTAACAAACTTAAACTTTACTTCCGCAAAGTAGCTATAACTCGCCTGCAGTACACCCGCTAGCTCAAGTTGCACTAATAAAGTTTTGAGTGGTAGCTGTTTAATATTACTGGCAGTCGATAATCGATGTAATTGTAAAGACCAATTACCATGTTCCTGCTCTTCGCGAATATCATTAAGTACATGTTCGATACCGGTTTGCTCGGGCGTGTCACCATAAACGAAGTTTTCCAATACGGTTAAACCATCAAGATTTGCTAGCACAATGCAATTGCTTGGCTGACCATCTCGCCCTGCACGACCAATTTCTTGGCTATAGTTTTCAATCGACTTGGGCAGGTCATAATGAATCACGAAGCGGATATCACTTTTATCCACCCCCATACCAAAGGCAATGGTGGCAACGACCACTTGAATTTCCCCAGCCATAAACCGTTGCTGAATATCACTGCGTACTTCATTGTCTAACCCTGCATGGTAGGCTTTTGCATTGATACCTTGCTGGATAAGAAAACTCGCTACCTGCTCGGCAGATTGTTGTAAGGTGACATAAACCACTCCACAAGAGTTTTGCCCGCTTAATTGCTGTTGTTGTTCGGCAACTACCTTTAACAATTGCGCCTGCTTTTGTTCCTCAACACAAGCAACCACAGATAAATCCAAGTTTTGACGATAAAAGCCGGTTTGTACGATATGCTCAAGTGCGATGGCAAAGCGCTCTGCCATATCTTGTTTCACTTGTTTGGTTGCGGTTGCTGTTAATAGTAGCGTTAACGGAATATTTAGCTCTTTGGCGTAAGTGGGCAGCTTTAGATAGTCCGGACGAAAGTTATGCCCCCACTCGGAGACACAATGTGCTTCATCAACGACGAGCATAGAAATAGGTAAACGATGAATCAGTTGCCGAAAGCGTTCATTCTTAAAGCGTTCGACCGATACCATCAATATTTTGATTTCGCCGTTATTTAGCCCCTGCACTACACCTTGATGTTCTTCATAGCTGAGCGTTGAATCAATACTCGCAGCATTAATACCTTTACTGCGTAAAAATCCTAATTGGTCTTTCATTAACGCTAATAAAGGTGACACCACTAAAGTTAGGTGCGGTAAATGCAGTGCCGCTAATTGATAGCATAAAGACTTACCGGAGCCAGTTGGAAATATCGCCAATGAAGAATTGCCTGCCAAGAGTTGCTGAACCACTTGCTCTTGCCCTGCCCTAAATTGGTCAAAGCCAAAATACTGTTGTAGTGACGGGATTAACTCCATTTGTATTTTCCTTATTCTGCGCAATAAATGCGGTTACTACTTTACATTACCAAGTGCCACGTGTAAGGCAGCAAAGCTAATTCTTTCTTGCTCTAGTCTAAGATTCTCTTGCCAGATATTGGTTTTTAGCTGGTGGTAAAGCTGGCTTTCCTCAGCCGTTAAATGGCTTAACTGCTCAAGCTTACAACGCTTAGCTATAGGTTCCTGCACCCAGAGTTTTTGATGCTGGTGTAAAGTCTGCTCATCCATTAATAGAGATTTAGTTCTTGGAAAATAACCGCGTAGTTGTGACAAGATAGCAAAGCCGTGAGTGTCAATATCGCCCCAGTAATAAAGCTGACACTCAGCCAGCCAGCCAACATGTTTAAGCGTTTGCACGCCATAGCCCAAGCCAAAAACAACTATCGCATTGTGACAATTTGGGAAAGCTAGGCCATTGACTTTGTTTTCGGTAATAAACACTTGATCAACGAGTAAATCTAGTTGCTTGAACTGATCAACTGGTAAGCTTAAATCAGTAACGCCGTTAAACTCAGCCGCTAGCTGTGGGTCGAGCAGACGGAAGCGTATTTGCGGCTGTTCATATAGCAAGCCATAACGCTTTTCAAAACCGTGCTCGGTCAGTTTGTCATAGTCAAAGTTAATGGCACTATCAGGCAAGGTATGATCAAGTAAACTTTTTAAGATACTTTTATGGCTTTCAATAAATTTGGTATCGACACCAACAATGTCCAGTTGGCGCAGATAACACTTTGGTTGAGGGGATTGGCAAAAGTAGCTAACTACAGCTAACAGTTGAGGCCAAACATCGAGGTACTTTTCAAATAACCCAGGATTTTCTACCAGCCACGTCAACAACATTGGCATTTGCTTTTTCACTTGCTGATAGCTTTTGTCAAAGCGTTGCCAGGCTTGCCATTGCCCCAGCCATCTTGCCAAAGATTCCAGATCATCAATAAGCAATTGGTTTGGCATTCGCTGCCGGCCCATTTTTTGATAGCTGATATCTTGTTTTACCAGTGTAAAACCCTTGATTGCATCGAATGTCGCCATATCAGCAAGCCAGCCTTGCACCTGTTGGTATTCATGTAATAGCTGCCGTCCTGTTGGTACCGTTAACCGCACGGTTAACGGAAATAGCTGTTTTGGCTCATTTTCTCCTTGCTCACTAGCTAAATAAACCAAATGAAAGTAATACTTTTGCCACTGTTTAAGCAATTTGGCTTTAATGGCTTTGCTGGAAATAAGTGCTGGCATTACTGAGGTGCTTTTATCAAGACTTGACTATGCTGAGCCAGTCAGCTAGCTCGGTCGCTTTTAATAGCTTAAGAAAAGATCGGCGATTTTGATGTTGACTGATAAACTCAGTGAATTTATCAGCAAAATCTACCTGCGCCAGATGTAATTCGTAAGCTTGATATAGGGTTTGTAGGATGTCCACGCCTTGTTCGTATGCTTTTCGATGTCCTTTTTCAACATAAAACTGAGCTAAGTTCCATTGGCGAAATGCTTGGCGATAAACCTCATTAAGCTCGGCCTGACGTTGCTTTTCAAGTTGCTTTTGCTGCTGTTCAAGTTCGGCTCGGCGACGATTTTCAACCTCTGCTTCTGCCAGAGAGTAATACTCAGTCAGTACCTCATACTCAATGATCTCTACGGGTCTTTTACCATCTGGAAAAGCACTATCAGGTAGGCGTTTTTGCCGAGATTGGCAATAGTGCGTTAATGTTTCCAAGTGCTCTTCATCCACTAACAAAAGCTGGCTTAAGATCTGCTGGGTTGAGGTTAGCTGTCGGTAATCGGCAATAAATAACGGCAAGTCTACCGTCGTTTCAATCAGTGAAAAGATTGACAGCCAGACCAACATTAGGCTGCGATAGTCTCCGCCAATCAGCTCTGCTCGCAACGGGATAATATCAGCAAAAATATCTTCGGCGTCACAAAGCCAGTCATAAATACAATCGTAAACTTCTTCGTTGTCCGCCAATGCGAAATGCAACACCCAATGTTCGCCTTTACGGTGATAGCTGAAAACCCCTTCGTACTCAAATTTACTTAACACATCAGCAGAAATAGCCTGGTAAGGCACTTTAACATAAAGGTTAAGCTCTCCCCAATTACAGATATGCAGACCAACATCGAAAAAGTCGCCCACCAGCTCAATGGGATCTGCTTTTAAATCACCATAATGATATTCGTTAACAAACGAGGTTGGCGTGATCTGCGCCCGAGTAGAAATCTCACGCAGTATCCCTCTTTGCTCCCGGTTTAGCGGCTTATCTAAGGTGCAAAACTGATAAATTTGATGTTCACTCATAACTTTTTATAAAACTCTTATTAACTTACGCTCAAATCTTCAACCAAGTGTTGATAACCTTGCAGTGCTTTACTACGCGCCACTTGCTCGCGATATTCGTCAATGGTCATATTGAGTAGCATTGACTGGTTGTTTTGCTGATCAACAAAATGGACATGCTTAACATAGTGTTCAATCACATCCAGCTTTTGCAAAGGGGTCACTAATAATAATTGCAAGCCGAGCTTTTTAAACAGCTCTAAGCCAAAGCGGGTACTGTCTTTTGAACCACGGGCAAAGGCTTCATCAATCACCACCAAATTAAAGCGTCGCTTGTTTTTGTGATTGCTATTGTGCTGACTATCCACCAAACCGTATTGCAAAATAATCGCAGCAGCTAATATCGCATAGGCCAATTTTTCTTTTTGGCCGCCAGACTTACCACCTGAGTCTGAGTAACACTCTTTCTCGCTGTTATCTTCACGATAACGTTCAACCACGTTAAACAGGTGCCAGTATCTAACGTCGACCACTTTTTGTGTCCATTTAGGTTCGTTACGCATTTGTTCGATCAGGTCTTTTACTCGTTCAAATTTTTCTTCGGAGTAAAGCTCGTCGTCTGTGCTCAGCTCATAACAGTTTTTAAGGCGCTGCTTAAAATCGCGTATTTCAACATCTGGCGAAGCAATGCTGTCTATTTCGATATAAGTGCCAGTTTGATAATCAAGGGCATGTAATGACTGGTTAATCAATCGAATACGGGCGTCAATTTCTTCTTCCTGTTTATCCAGATAGCTGGCAAATAGCACCATAGCGCGAATGGTGTCGCGGTTAAGCATTTCTTTGAATCTGGCTTCATGGCGTGGTAAATCTTCTTCTGTTAAGCGCGTCAGCAGTTGTTTGTATTCAGGTAAGGATTCAACACTGGCATCAAATTCTGTTACCTCATTGGGAAAAGTATGAGCAAAGGTATTCATTGCCGAAATCATTTGTGCTTGCTTTTTGCGGCGCTTTTCTTCTAAGTGTTGAATTTTATCGTTAAGCTTTTTACGCAAGGTTGAAGTAACATTGTCCAGCATATTGATCCGTAGCTGTTGATGCTCAATATATTGCTGATAGAAATTATCCAGGGTGGGAAAACAATGTGCTCGCGCTTGCGGATCACATTCGCTCAATAGTGCTTGCTTGCTCGCCAGCGCTTGTTGCTCAGTGTTAATTTTTTCAGTTAAGCTACCTTTATTCTGGTTAGCTTGAGTCAGCGCCGATTCAGTATCGCTTAACGCTTGTTGCTGTTCGGCTAATTGCTGTTGCAAGCTATCGAGTACATCAGATGATTGGATTAACTGTGCCTGTTCTCGTTGCAGTGCTTCAATTTGCTGGGCATAGACCGACCAGTTGATCTGCTCAAAACTAAAGGCAAAGTTAGCTAATTGACGAGTCTTGTATTGTTGCTCGCCAAGCTGATCTTTGGTTTTGGCAAGCTCTATTAGTTCGCTAGAACTCTTTTTGAGTGCTAGTTCAAAACGATTGTATTGTGCTGCCAACAGCTTCAATTTTTCTTTATTGCTCCAGCCCAGTACATAGCGCTTTTCATCGTGCAATTTGTGCCTGTCATCTTTTTCATGGCGAAACTTGCCGGATTTGATCTGGCCGTTGCGGGTCAGCGCCTTTTCACTGCGCCTAAATTCCTGCATATTGGTACAGCAAGTGTAGTTAAAGCGTTTGGCTAATTCATGATCGAGCCAGTTGTAGTATTCGCTATCAGACTTAAGTTCGATTTTACTCAGTAATGAGTCATTTGCCCTTGTCACTGGATAATAATTCTCTGGCTCGCGGATACGGTAATAGACTAAACGAGCACCCAGGTGAGTTTGCTCAACATAATCACACACCTCTTGATACAGCGCCTCTGGCACAATCAAGCTCAGCGCAAAGTTATGTAATACTCGCTCAATTGCCCCCTGCCACTGGCTTTGCTCAGGCTTAACCTGAATAAGTTCAGCAACAAAAGGTAAGCATTCTTCGTCAACGCCAAGCTGCTGACAAATATGCTCGCGGATGGTGAGCAGGTTGACATGATGAATATTGGATTTGCGCTGTTTTAAGGCGGCAGTTTGCGTGGCAACTTCTTGTTGTTCCTGTTCAAGTTTTTGCTTACTTTGCTTAACCGAAAATGCCTGCTCGTTAACTTGCTCTATTTGCTGGTAAAGCGCTTCTTGCTGCGCTTTAGCACAGTCAATATTATCGACAAAAGTATCAGCATTAAGAGCGGTATTGAGTTGCAAGGCATTAACCAAATTCAGGTATTGCTGGCATACCCTTTTGCTGTCATCGCGTATTTTGCTCAGTTGCTGGATATTTTGTTCAAGCTGTTGTAGCCGACCACCGCCGTTTTCACGAATATCTTCATTGAGCTGGGTGATAGTAGCGCCTAAACTCTGCTTTTGCTGATTAAGCTCAGCAAGCTTAATATCAAGTTTGGTCAATTCCTGCTGGCGGCTTGCCAGTCGGGTTTGATATAGATCAACGGCTATATTAGCCATATAAACATCGGTTAAGTCTCGACAGGCTTCGATATGTTGCTTGTCTTGTCCTGCGGATAAGACTGCCTGGCCAAAGTTATCCACCGGTGTTAACAGTTCAACTTTTTGCCGGGCTGCAACCACGGCATCATGCAGGCGTTTTAGGTCATCATAATTGCGCTCTAATTCCTGCAATTGCGCTTCAACGTCTGGCTGCTCTAACATATTATCGCGCACAAAGTCAGTCACTGAGCCAACTGATTTCATCGAGATCGTTTGATTAAACAGCGCCAGTGCCTTGCCGTCTGTGCCTAAGCCTAACAATTGGCTAAACTTTTGGGCATAAGGGGTAAAAGCGTCAAACAATTCCAGATCTGCAATTTTTCTTAAGCGCTTACGCAATTGATTAATTTGACTGCCAAAGTGCGAGAAATGCTCGGCGATGGTTAAGCGCTGCTGAGCAACCACATAGAGGCGTTTAACCTTTTTATCACCTGGCTTTAACCAGAATACCTGCGCCAGCGTCACTGACTGCTTAAGGGCCTGACTATAAAATTCAGCCAGGATCACCGAATAATGTTTGCCCTGATGGCGCAGACCAACAGCGCGCGCCTTGCCGTACTCATCTTGTTGTGAGGTGTAAAAACCAAAAAAGTACGACTCAATCGAGCGCTCTTTTTCTTCTGCCCCTGCCGCTTTGTTAAAGGCTAATTTGCGTGGTGGTACTAATAATGTAGTTAGGCCATCAACGAGGGTTGATTTACCGCTGCCAATATTCCCCGTCAGCAAGGCATTACTTTGCGCTGGAGTTAAGCTCCACACTTGTTTATCAAACGTCCCCCAGTTAAATACTGAGAAATTAGCTAAGCGAAAGCCCGTTAGTTCTGTCTCTGCTTGCTTAGTGTCTGCTAATTCAATAGCTTGTGTGGCTTCGGGCATCTTAGTCTTCCTCCTCGTTATGCTGTTGATGGCTGGTCAAGGTGTCGATAAGCTCGCCAATGCGCTCAGCGCTGATCACAGCTTTAATAATGCGCTGTACTTCAAATTCATCTTTATGATTGGGCAATAATGTCAAAAAGCCCATTTCTTTAACTTTATTGATCACCGCATCAAATTCTTTTTGCTGCTTGACCTGATCGCTGACATCCGGGTAAAAACCCGACATCGCCTGATAGATACTTTGTCTGTCAATAATCAGTCTGGGGGTACTGTCTTCACTGTCGTGTTCAGCTAAGCGCTTACGCAATAACACCAACAATAAGGTTTGATTAAAGGGCAATTGATACTTGCGAATTAAACGGGGAATATCAATGTCGCCCTGCTCTGCTGACAACTCTTGTTGGCGTAAAAAGGCATACCCTTCACTGTCATCCAGAGTAAGTGCTAAGCCGATTTGCTGAAAATATTCACGAATACGGTACTGATCGCGCTCCAGCCATGCCCATAACTCTTTATGCTGGGCGCGGTAAATAGGCCCTTTGAGTAAGCGTACTTGCACTGACGATTTTTCTTGTTGGCTGCGAGCTGCGGTTGTTTGTTCGTCTGAAGTTAAGGTATCAGCCATGATCTAATCTCGAATAAAGGTAATAGTCGGTAATTGCACTTGTCGGGTGACAAGCTGATTATTTTGCTGAACTTGCCAGCTAATTTGCTGTGGCACTTGGTCGTTAATATTGGCGCTGATCTCCTGCTCACACGCCATTTTGACATAGGTTAATAGCTCATCCAGCCCGTATTGAATCGGGTAGCTTTCAATCACTTGCGCCAATGTTGCCTGACCACTAAGTTGCTGCAAGCAACTGGCAATTTGTTGGCGCAACTGTTGCTCGTTGATATGGCTAACTTCCAATAACCGTGATAGGTCTATATCCGGTGCTGGGTTATTTTCAACAATGGCCGAGTCAAGCGACTCTTGTTGTTTAGGTTGATACAACTGCCGGCTAAGCTGCTGGGCAATCATCGCCTGAAAGCTGTCCAGCTCAGTAAAGGCTTTGTCTTGTTTGAAATCTGGCCGTCCTTGCTCTGCCTGCTGTTGACTTAAATGATGGGTGGCTGATTCAAAGTCACGAATGAGCGATAAAATGCGTTTGTTGTCTTGCGATTGTTCTTGAATATAGCGTCGCAACTGATCCGTGATCTGCTGCTTGGTGCTATTCACACTATTACCAGCATCTAACAAATAGCTGTATAAGTGCTGGAGCAGCTCATCATCGTTGGCGAAATCCGGACAAAATGCCGAATTGAGCAAGGTATTAAGATCGCCGCGCATATTGTTACGCATTTCACTGTGCATCAGTAATTCAAAGAAAGCGCCAAAGGATTTACCCTGATCTGATTCATCAATAATGTCCTGATCGCCAAACACCGCATCTAATACCGTGCCCTTTTGCGCGCCACTCAAGGTAATTTTTTTACGCGTTTCTTTGTCAAGCTCGCGAAAGTTGGCCTCAACCTGGCGAAAATCCCCCATCAATTGCCGTGACATATCGGTAATCAAATACACTTTTTCTCGCACTTGTGTCGCGGAATAACCTGCATCTATACCTTGTTTTACTCGCTCAATTTGCTGCTCAAGCTCAGCCTTACGTTGCTCCAGTGTTGCCAATTTAGCACTTTGATCCTCCGAGGTACCATGTACCAGGTCGGCAATTAACTCCAACAAAAGTTTCAAACGGGATTCTGTGCCGACAAAGCTTTTACCTTGCATGCCTTCAAGCCAACGCAGGGCTTTTTCGACATCTGGCAGTAAATCACATTCCGGCTCGTCGCCTTGTGGGGGCAGGTATTTTCGCAAGTAACCACCTCGTTGACTGATCCAATCGTCGATATAGGCTTTTGCTGATTTTGGGTATTTTTCCACACCAGCCTCAACTTGATAGCTTTCATTAATATCAGCCAGGTGATGGGTCAATAGTGCAACCAACTCCTGATAGTTAACACTGCGACGATTCTTTTGAATAAACACTTGGTAAAAAAAGCTGCCTAATAAAGGAAAGTGCGGCGAGCGCAGTAGTTTAAGGGCAATGTTATGCTCTTTCAGTTGTTCTAAAAAATCATAATCAAAACTTGCCATGATGAGTTTCCTTGGTGTTATCAATGCGCTGAGCAGGTCTATCTATTGCGTTGTCTAATAAGCTTTCAGGCTGACTATAACCGGGCGCGAGTATGGCATTGTCATGGCTCGTTAGCACCTCTGAATTAGTTAAACACAATGGGTGCTGGCTGGGATCTAAGTGATGGTTTGGTGAGCAATCAACCTGCCATTGTTGCAACAAATAGCCAACCAAGGCCGCTCTCACTTCCAATGTTAAGCTGCCCTCGACCATGTGGTAATCCATTTCAATCGCCCGAGGTTGAGTAACCTTTGGGTGAGGCTTTAACGTTAAGGTTAATATTGTTGACCACTCCCGATCAGCCTGGCAAAGTTCATCTTGCTTAGCCTCAACCGCTAGCACTTTAGCCTCGACAAAACGGGTACAGGAGAAATCACGAAAGCTGGCCGACTTGCGATCAAATGCCCGCACATGCCAGCGATGGCCATTATTGACAATGCTGTGGGGCACTATTACTCGCCCTTGTTCACCGGAAGAAAGCGAGACATAGCGACACTTAACCGCTTGCTGATGAGTGATCGCCCGCATTAATGCGGCAATGATTTCACTGTCAGGCTGAATTAAGCGCACCGCTTCAAAGCAAACCTCGCTAGGCTGATTAATGGCTGCAATACCATCGCCAAACCCTCGACACAAGCCAGTTAAAACCGCCTCACCCTGATGGTTAAATAACGGCTTAAATTGCTCGGTTCGATAATAGAGCTTAGTTTGATGCACTAAATGCAAGTTATCAGGTACTAGTTCTTTATATAGAGCAAAGTCACGAGTGCCTGATGCCATTCCCACCTTAAAATGGTTGATAAGATCGGCACGGGCGATCTGGCCAAAATACTGTAAACAAAAATCAATAAATGCCAGCCGCTGACGCTGGGCGTATGGGTATTGGCTAACGTCCATTAAACTAACTTTTCGCTTTATATCGCAGACAAATTTAATTATCAGATTAGCATGAAATCAAAATGATGCAATCATTTTGATTTCATGCTGAGTTGGTGATCTCTTAATTAGCTGGGCATTAGTGACGAAACGATTAATTTCAACTTTTTCTATGTTGGTTTTCGTTAAGTTCTGGTATACTCGCGCGGTTTTTAATCACTAACCCCTAATTGATTTTAATTAGGTACAAGCAGAGCAAGAAAATGGCAGATTTATCAAAATACAGAAATATTGGTATTTTCGCTCACGTTGATGCTGGTAAAACCACAACAACTGAACGAATTTTGAAACTTACAGGTATGATCCACAAGATCGGTGAAGTTCACGATGGTGAATCTACTACTGACTTCATGGAGCAAGAAGCTGAGCGTGGTATTACTATCCAGTCTGCTGCTGTAACTTGTGAGTGGAAAAAGCACCGTTTTAACGTAATCGACACCCCGGGTCACGTTGACTTCACAGTTGAAGTTTACCGTTCTCTTAAAGTGCTTGATGGTGGTATTGGTGTATTCTGTGGTTCTGGTGGTGTTGAGCCGCAATCAGAAACTAACTGGCGTTACGCGAACGAGTCAAAAGTTGCTCGTTTGATCTTCGTTAACAAGTTAGACCGTTTAGGTGCAAACTTCTTCCGCGTTAAAGACCAAGTGAAAAACGTACTTGGCGCTAACCCACTAGTGATGACTTTACCAATTGGTGAAGAAGATAACTTCGTTGGTGTTGTTGACGTATTAAGCCAAAAAGCTTACGTATGGGATGATTCAGGTCAACCAGAAAACTACGAAGTTCAAGACATTCCAGCAGACATGGTAGACCAAGCTGCTGAGTACCGTGAAATGTTAATCGAAACTGCACTAGAAGCAGACGATGACTTATTAATGGAATACATGGAAGGTGTTGAGCCTTCTGAAGAGCAAATCAAAGCCTGTATCCGTAAAGGTACAAACGAGTTATTGTTCTTCCCTACATACTGTGGTTCTGCGTTCAAGAACAAAGGTATGCAATTGCTTCTTGACGCTGTTGTTGACTACTTACCGTCACCAACTGAAGTTCCACCTCAGCCACTTACTGACGAAGAAGGTGAGCCTACTGGTGAACACGCTATTGTTGACGCTGAAGAGCCGTTCCGTGCCTTAGCATTCAAAATTATGGATGACCGTTTCGGTGCACTTACGTTCGTACGTGTATATTCTGGTCGCATCAAGAAAGGTGACACAGTACTTAACTCGTTCACTGGTAAAACAGAGCGTATCGGTCGTATGGTTGAGATGCAAGCGGAAGACCGTACTGAGCTTACTGAAGCACAAGCGGGTGACATTCTTGCTATCGTAGGTATGAAGAACGTTCAAACAGGTCACACATTATGTGATGTGAAACAGCCTTGTACGCTTGAAGCGATGGTATTCCCAGAGCCAGTAATCTCAATCGCTGTTTCTCCAAAAGAGAAAGGTGGTGCTGAGAAGATGGGTATCGCGATCGGTAAGATGGTTGCAGAAGATCCAACGTTCCAAGTTGAAACTGACGAAGATTCAGGTGAAACCATCCTTAAAGGTATGGGTGAACTTCACTTAGACATCAAAGTTGACATCCTTAAGCGTACTTACGGTGTTGAACTAGAAGTTGGTAAGCCACAAGTAGCGTACCGTGAAACGATCACACAAGCGATTGAAGATTCATACACGCATAAGAAACAATCTGGTGGTTCTGGTCAGTTCGGTAAGATCGACTACCGCATCAAGCCAGGTGAGCCAAACTCAGGCTTCACATTTAAGTCTACCGTTGTAGGTGGTAACGTTCCTAAGGAATTCTTCCCTGCAATCGAGAAAGGCTTTAAAGGAATGATGGATCAAGGTGTTCTAGCTGGCTTCCCAGTATTAGACGTTGAGATCGAATTATTCGACGGTGGTTTCCACGCAGTTGACTCGTCAGCAGTAGCGTTCGAAATCGCAGCGAAAGGCGCTTTCCGTCAATCAATTCCAAAAGCTGGTGCACAACTTCTTGAGCCAATCATGAAAGTTGACGTGTTCACGCCAGAAGACAACGTTGGTGACGTAATTGGTGACCTTAACCGTCGTCGCGGTATGATCAAAGACCAAGAAGCTGGTACTACTGGCGTTCGCATTAAAGCAGACGTTCCATTATCAGAAATGTTTGGTTACATCGGTCACTTACGTACAATCACTTCAGGTCGTGGTCAATTCTCTATGGAATTCAGCCACTACGCAGCAGCACCACAGAACGTTGCTGAAGAAGTTATCGCTGAAGTTAAAGCACGTAACGAAGCTAAGTAATTAAAAGAGTTATTTAGTTTTCTAAACTAGCTTTTAAAAGCCTCGCCTTTTCTTAGCGAAAGTCGGGGCTTTTTTATATCTGTTGATTTTTCAAAGACAATTGGAATTCAGCCAGCACCATAAAAGTTGTTAAAGAAGTTATCACTGAAGTTAAAGCGGTTGATACAAGAAAAGAAGCTAAGTAATTTAGTTTTCTAAACTAGCTTTAAAAGCTTCGCCTTTTCTTATTGAAAGTCGAGGCTTTTTTGTATCTGCTGATTGTTCAAAGGAAGTTGGAATTCAGCCAGTCTATAACTCAAGCAGCGCCATAAAAAGTAGCTGAAGAAGTTATTGCTGAAGCTAAAGCACGTAAAGACGCTAAGTAATTTAGTTTTCTAAACTAGCTTTAAAAGCTTCGCCTTTTCTTAGTGAAAGTCGAGGCTTTTTATGTCTAGTAGCGGTACAGAAAGAGTAGGAATTTAGTCTTTTATCTTAAAAAAACCAGCTGATTAATCAGCAACCATTAAGTCGCTATTTAGTTGTATCCTCTAGCTTCAACTCTTTGGCGTGCTGCCAAATTGCACTTGATACCAGTAGCAATATAAACAAGTTAAGAATGACTACTAATATCATTTCGCTCTTGTCATACCCGCCCAAACTAAACTCATAATAGTGCGTTGCAACCAAGAATAAGACATTTACCAAGATAGCAAAGTAACAGGCGTGGGCAGATACCAATCTTAGATTGAATGCATAACTCACCAAAGAAATTAGCAATATTGCCCCTGCTAATAAATTACCTATGTTGAGCCAATTCGGCGTGTCTAATAAGTCTAAATAAAAGAGCTTACTAAAGTCATACACATCATGTGTAAAAATTAGCAAAAACAGTACTGCGATGAACTTCCATATAGTTTTACCCATAGCTCCCCCCGCTAGTGCCAAAAACCATAAGGTAATTGTTCAGGATCGTTTGGAAGTTCCCTCCAACCATTTTCATTCAAAACATATCGCCTTTTAAAATTCCGTTGACGCAAACCTATACTCGGCAAACCACCTAAAACATTAAGCAATCATTTGGCATCAGGTGAATTACGTCCACGTTGCTTAATCGTATTAATTAAGACAGGATGAATTTCACGATAAACTTTGTTGGCTTTATGCTTTTCTAGAAAAACGCCTGCCGCAGCAGAGCCCGCAGAATAGATCAGGTTAAATGGAGAAGACATTAATTATTTCCTATGGATTCAAATAAATCAACAACTGGATTACCCATCTGCATGTCCTAGCAGCAACGCATCAACGCTAACAGTGTCTAGCTTTCAGACAAATATTTGTCTTTTCTCGTTAACCAATGCAAGGGAAATAATTAATCAGTCATATTGTGAGAATAAGATAGCCATTGACTAATCTATTTTGCTCGGCAAAATTACCTGTATCAAATCGATGGTTTAGCTCACATGTTACCGTTAAATAAAATATCTAGATTAAAACTGCTTGAGATTATTGGCCGCATTAATTTCTTTAAAGGCTTTACCATTGAACAACGCGAGTTGTTACTTCAAAAAAGTAAAGTTTATAACTGCAAGCCCAATCAATTTGTGCAATCAGAGTTGGATCATAACAGCCATTTTTATATTGTGCTTTCAGGTGAAGTAGAGATATTAAAACAAGGCGGCACTCAAGCCCTTGGGGTTATCAAAGCCGGGCAATTTATTGGTGAGGGTAGCTTTATCAAAAAAAGGCCCAAAAGCGCCACTGCTAGAGCGCTAAATGAAGTGATTGTGCTGTGTATGGATCAAGATACTTTGCACGGCTTACCCGTTGTATTAAAAGACAAATTCAAAGATGCGGTTATCGAAGGAATGGCTGAGCGCATTGTTTACCTGAGCGGTCAAATTCAAGACTTTCACAGCAAATATTCACCTCAGCTCTAGCTCTAGCTCTAATAGCAAATTGATAAACTGGAGATAACTATGGAATCGCGGTGAAATACCGTTATTAGTGCTGCCAAAAATGAGCTTTTGCCATGGCGCCATAACAAGCTGCGTTCTGTTGCTACCACCTGCTCAGCTAATGTTGCTGGTTGGTAGTTCAGGTTGGCTTGCCACTTTTTCGCGTAACCAGTAACACCTTAAAAATTGCCGCAGTAAACCTCGACAACATCCGAAACATTACCTTTACTACCAAAGATATAGCTTAGATTGCAGTAAGGCTCAGCCTGAGAAATAACGCTGTCCTCTTTCTAGTGTTTATTGGCATTCACGCTAAGCCTAGCTGGTATAAAATCTGCGGCTATCGCGCTAAATAAGCTAAGTGAGCAAAGTAAAAAGCACAGCTAGCACTATAGTGCATCACTGGGGTTTCCCTATCAACAGAGGCATTAGCCTAGAGCATACTCATTTAACGCTATATTACGAGAATATAGATACTCTTTATTTATCGCTCCCTGCACATATTGAATGCACGGACTAAGCGTACCCAAGTGATCGGACTTTTAGTCGTATCTAGTCGTTATCTTTATTTCTTTGACCTTTATCAGACAAACGAAACTGTTTACTATCTAATCAAACCTGAAATTGATAATATTAATCAGTAGGATAGCAGCTTAATCAGGCCACCTCTTAGCATTGTCTCTCTGGAAAAAAAGACTCGCCTGGTATCGTAGATAAAGCGCTAGCGTACTTATTACCGCGCAGCCACTCTGTTGATGGAGAAGTAGGATGTCAGAGCATCCTTTTGTACCAAAGGAAGAAACGTATGTTGCCAGAAGATCCCAAAACCATACTGGTAGTAGATGATACACCAGGTAATATTGAAGTATTAGGCTCAATATTAACGCCTCACTTCAAAGTTAAAGTGGCAATGAACGGCAAGGTAGCCTTAAAAATTGCTGCACAACCTGAAAAGCCCGATTTGATCCTGTTGGATGTGATGATGCCCGATATGGACGGCTACGAGGTTTGCCGCCAGCTCAAAGCCGATATTAGCACCGCCAATATTCCCATTATTTTTGTTACCGCTAAAAGTGAAATTCAAGATGAACAAATTGGCTTTGACTTAGGTGCTGTCGATTACCTCACAAAACCCATTAGTCCGCCTCGAGTAATGGCCAGAGTTAAAACCCAACTCGCCCTTTATGATCGCGCCCGCCATCTTGAATCCATCGTTGAACAACGTACCCAAGAGCTGCAAATCGCCCACATAGAAGTCATCCGCCGACTTGGTAAAGCGGCTGAGTTTAAAGACAATGAAACTGGTATGCATGTTATTCGCATGAGCTACTTCGCTAAGTTTTTGGCACAACAGTTGGACTTAGCGCATGACTGGGTCGAATTGCTATACCAAGCGGCACCTATGCATGACATTGGCAAGATCGGTATTCCGGATGCCGTCTTGCTCAAACCAGGTAAACTCGATCTCGCTGAGCGGGAAATTATGGAGAAACACGCTGAGTACGGCGCAAATATCATTGGCAACAGCGACGTGCCGGTACTGAAAATGGCACGTGAAATTGCCATTGCTCACCATGAAAGATGGGATGGCTCTGGTTACCCGAACGGCTTAAAAGGCGAGCAAATTCCGCTTTCTGCCAGAATCATTGCCATCGCAGATGTATTTGACGCCCTCACCTGTGAACGTCCGTACAAGCAAGCTTGGAGTGAAGAGCGCGCCCTTGGCTTGTTACAAGAAGAGGCGGGCAAACATTTTGATCCCACACTAGTACCTTTGTTTTTCAATTGCTTAGAACAAATAAGAGCAGTACAACAACAATTTAAAGATCAAGCAGCGGAGTAGTAACCAAATGACCAAACTAAGCGCCCTAACCGCAGTGAAAAATTCTCCTGATTACTTTAAATTTTCCGTGTTAACTTTGGCGTTTTGCCTGCTCGCTTGTCTAACAAGCTTACCGCTTGCTGCGGAGCAAAAAATACAAAGTTTGTCATTGCGCGATGGTTTAACAAACCCACAAGTGTATGATGTTGTCAAAGACGCTCAAGGGTTTATCTGGTTTGGCACTGCGGACGGGGTAAAAAGGTTTGATGGCTATGGTTATACCTCATTTAAACATCAGCGCCAGCAGCCGAGCTCTCTGTCCAATAACAATATCAGTGTCATGCTCACCGATCGCCAAGACAGGCTTTGGGTCGGCACGTGGGGCGGAGGCATTAACTTATACCAACCCGCTAGCCAAGATTTTGTGCACTTTCGCCATGATCCGTTAGTGCCCTCCTCTATCGCTTCCGATAAGATTCAGGCAATTCATGAGAGTAAATCAGGCGCTATCTGGTTTGGCACCAATGGCGGTGGCCTAAACTTATTTGATAGTAAGGCAGGTCACTTTACCCGTTTTACGAATGATCCTGATAACCCCGCAAGCTTGGGCCACAACCGAGTATGGAGCATTCAAGAAGACGCCGACAGTAATATCTGGGTCGGTACCTCAGACGGGCTATACAAAAAATTAGGTGACAGCCCGGCCTTTAAAAAATTTGGCACTGGCCCGCAAGGCTTAGATCACCCTGAGGTACGAGCGCTTTATATTAATGGCAAAGGGCAGATTTGGCTGGCGACCAGAAAAAGTTTTGGTCGTTTCTACCCCTCCTCAAACCGCTACGAGGCTTTTGCCTTTCCCAGTGGGGCTATTCCTAGTATAACTAAAATCACCCCCTATCAAGATGCTTTATTACTGGCGACATTTGCCGGAATTTATCGCTTTAATATCCTCTCGAATCAATTTGAACCTGCATCTAGCAAAGGTGATTGGGCATTACTACATAATCGTGATATTCGCCAGGTTATGGTCGATGACAACGAGCTACTGTGGGCAGCCACACGCTATTCTGGGGTCAAAAAAATTCACCTACAACCGCCCAATTTTGATGGTTGGACTAACTTTCTACCGGAGCAAATGCTAGCAGGATTATTTTCTCAAGTGCATTCTATCGCGCCAAAGCCCGATGGCGCACTATGGCTTGGCACAGGCAGAAGCATTGTCCACTTTGATGGCAAGGGGGCCTTTATTCCCAACCTGCCGCAAGCAAGCTTGGACAGCCTTTTAAGACTCAGAGTCAATACCTTAAAGTATGACAATATCGGAGGACTATACCTAGGCACTAACTTTGGTATTTTTTATCTGGCAGAATCGGCCACAAGCCCAGTTGAGGTTGAATTAGCTTGGGCGGGCGAAAATAGCAACACACTAGAATTGCTCGATTATGATCAACAAGGCTGGCTATGGCTCGATCAGGTAAAAGATCGCAATGTTGTCCGTTGGAACCCAGCAACTGACCAACTGCAATACTTTTTACAAGATGTCGATGCTGAATTTACCTTTGTCGACAGCCAAGGACATGCTTGGGTTGGCACGAATGGCGAAGGTTTGTTTTGGATAGACCCTAACTCAGGCGAGACTAAAAACTACAGCCCCAATTCCCAGCCCAGTGCGCTCAGTGACTTTATCGTCAACTCAGCGCTACAAACAGATAAAAATACCTTGTGGGTTGCCACTAATCGCGGCCTAGATAAACTTTCACTCGACACTGGCCTAATTGAACATATCAGCTTAGATATTGAAGATGTTGGCTTTGCCGTATTTTCTATTGTTGCCGATCAACAAGGCATCCTATGGCTAGCCACAGCAAAAGGTATCTATCGCTTAAACCCTGACACTAAGGCCTTTCACTTCTATACCATTAATGATGGCTTACATAGCAATAACTTTTTACCGCGCTCAGCGGCATTAGCCTCCAATGGTCATGTTTATTTTGGCAGTATTGACGGATTAACGGGTTTTGACCCTAGTAAGATACAAACCGATGAATTCGTCGCCCCATTAGCCATTACCCGTGTAGAAGTGGACGGCGTAAATGTCTTTCCTATTCCAAGTACGCTCAAGTTACCCCATCATTACAAGCAGTTAACCATTACCTTTGCGTCATTAGATTACCGCGCCAGTGAAGATAATCAGTATCGTACCCGCTTAACCGGTTATCTTGATGAATGGACGGGAATTAGCCAAGAGCAAAGTGTTTCATACGCCAGAATGGAGCCAGACACTTATGTGTTTGAGGTAATAGGCAGCAATAAGCACGGCATTTGGAACCCTGTTGCACAGCAGCTAACAATAGAGGTTGTGCCAGCCTGGTACCAAACCTTATGGTTTAAAACCTTAGCGCCACTACTTATCCTCTTACTCGTGCTTGGCATCTATGTTAATCGCCTTAGAGAGCACAAAAGAACGGAAGAATACTTATCTAAACAAGTTGACCGTAAAGCCAATGACATCTTTGTTTTAGGGGATGTCGGTAAAGATATTGCCTCAACCACAGATATGGACGAATTAGGCAAACTCCTATTTAAACGCCTCGACTCTAGCCTGCATGCCCAAACCTTTGCTTTAGGCCTCTATCGGCCAGAAACCAAGCGCGTCGAACTGATCTTCTCCTTAATCAGAGGGAGGCGCCGCCACCATATCACCTTAGATGCAGCCAAGCCGAATAAACCGATTTCCTGGACGATTCACCATCAAAGAGAATTTATCGCCAGCACTGATAGCGAGTGGCGCAATTTTGATATGGCTCCTAGAGATAGCCTAAATGGTGAAAATACCCAAACGGTTGTTTGTCAGCCGCTGATGTCAGGTAATACCCTTGTTGGTGTACTGACCGTACAAAGTGATGAAACACAAGCCTTTGATCCTTCACAAATTAATATCTTGCGTATTGTCTCCAGCTTTGCAGCGGTGGCAGTCTCTAACATGCTTTCTTTTCAAGAGCTCGCCAAAGCTGAAGAACGCATGGATATGGCCATGCAGGCGGCCAACGTTGGCACCTGGGAGTGGCAACCAGACACAGGCGAGATGATCACCAATGATGTTTGGGCCACTATGATAGGTCATGAGCGCGACAACTTAGTAGCTGAATATGGCGCTCATGTTAATCAGCTGCAATATTTAGTGCACCCAGACGACTTAAAGCCCGGCCTCAATAAACTGAATAATCATTTACTGACCAATGCAGATTTTCGCCATGAATTAAGAATGAAAACCGCTGAGGGTGACTGGAAATGGATATTGAGTACTGGTAAAGCCATGCCGAATAAGCATGATTCCAGTAGCTTTAAGGTCTTTGGCGTTCACATCGATATTAGTGACGTAAAAGTCATGGAAGCGGCTTTAACGGAAGCAAAAAATAATGCCGAAAGTACTGCTCAGGCAAAATCTGACTTTTTATCAAATATGTCGCATGAGATCAGAACACCGATGAATGCCATTATTGGTATGAGTCACTTAGCGCTGCAAACAGAGTTAACTAGCAAGCAACAGAACTACATTGATAAAGTCCATCAAAGTGCCAACTCCTTGCTTGGTATCATTAACGACATTCTAGACTTTTCTAAAATTGAAGCCGGCCGCCTTGAGATAGAAAAAATAAATTTTTATTTAGACGATGTATTAAATAACCTGATCAATGTGATTGGCTTTAAAGCGGCTGAAAAAGCCGTTGATTTATACTTTGATATCGCGCCGGATGCCCCCACTGCGCTGACAGGCGACCCCTTGCGCATCGGGCAAATACTGCTCAATTTAGTCGGTAATGCGATTAAGTTTAGTGATCAAGGCGGCGAAGTCATTATTAAAGTTTCTGCCTTATCGATTGCAGATGAGCAATGCCAATTACAGTTTTGTATCTCCGATAATGGCATCGGTATGACCACGGAGCAGCAACAAAATCTATTTCAATCGTTTAGTCAGGCTGACTCTTCTATTACCCGAAAATATGGCGGTACCGGGTTGGGCTTAGCCATTTGTAAAGACTTAACTGCGTTGATGGGTGGCGAAATCTGGGTTGAGAGTGAGCAAAATTGCGGTAGTCACTTTTTCTTTACCTTACAACTCGGCGTACAAGCGCAACAAGCAAGCGAATTTATTCCCACCAATATTAGCGAACTGAATATTCTAGTAGTCGATGACAGTGACAGCGCCCGATCAACTATCAGCGGCCAGTTAGCTAGCCTTAAATTAGCCCATGCAACAGTTGCCACAGGGGTATTGGCGGTGGATTATTTAACCCTGCACAACCAGACTAGCGTAAATAACAAAAAGCCTATCGATTTAGTACTGATGGATTGGCAAATGCCTGACATGGATGGCTTGGAAACCATCGCGGCGATCCGTGCTAGCGATATTATTTCGCGTCAACCTAAGATCATTATGCTCACCTGTTTTGGCCAAGAGCCTCAACAAACGACTTTTAACCAGTTTGGTATTAGCGCCAGCCTTGCAAAACCTATCACGCCGTCAAACCTGTATGAAGCGATAGTCGCAGCCACTCAAGTAAACAGCACTAAGCAACAACTAGTATACAAGGCACCCGCCAAACAAGAATCATTAGCGGGCGCTAAGTTGTTACTGGTTGAAGACAATAAAATGAACCAAGAACTCGCTTGTGAATTGCTCGCCAATGCAGATATTGAAGTCGTCGTTGCTGACAACGGGCAAATCGCGGTCGATCTGGTCAAAAGCCAATACTTCGATGGTGTTTTGATGGATTGTCAAATGCCGATTATGGACGGATATACAGCAACAGCTGAGATCAGGGCGCTATCTGAATTTGCCGATCTGCCCATCATTGCCTTAACGGCCAACGTAATGGCCAGTGATCTTGAACGAGTCAAAGCATGTGGTATGAATGCACATATTGGTAAACCAATTAACGTTGGTCAAATGTTCAACACCTTGGCGCGTTGGATAACACCAGCAAGCCCTCAGCTCACCAGCCAAATAAGCAAGGTAGATCTAGCAGCCAAAGACGAATCACTGCCTTTTAACCAGCTTGACGGTATTAATGTCAATACTGGTTTAGCTGCCACCAATAACAGTGTATCGCTTTATAAAAAACAACTATTACGGTTTTTGAGCAGCTACCAAGACTTTGCGACAATCTTTAATGAGGCACTGTCACAGTCAGATATCGATAGTGCCGCTCGAGAGGCACATACCTTAAAAGGCATAGCCGGAACCATCGGCGCGTACCAGCTCTACCAAGAAGCGGCTGAGCTAGAGCAGCTATGTCGAGAATCCGCGCCATTAGATGATGCATTAACTCGCTTACTAGCTGAACTAGACTTGGTACTCACCAGTATAGACTCGGTGCGAGAACACTTAGTACCCGCAGAGCAACAGCAAGGCGGCGATGTCGATACTAGCCTAGTGAAAGATCAAATAGCAGGTTTGATTGCTCGATTGGAAGACTACGATATTAATGCCACTGAAATATTAACTAAACTAACACCAGCGCTAAGTAACCACGAGGTAAGTGATACGTTTACCCAAATACAAAAAGCGATGGACGAGTATGACTTTGATAGTGCGACCGAGCATGCTTACCAACTACAGCAAAAGGTTGGGGAGCTTTGCTAGCAAGAGCTGCGGTTAAAGAGTTTTGTAATGGCGGCTAATAAAATGGCAAGGGCAATAGCAGATTTATGCACTGGTGCTGAGGTTTCTGTGACACAACACCAGTACCTATTTTTACACGCATTTAATGGCATCCAGCTTTACTAATTCATAAATGCAAAAAAGGCCGCTTTCGCGACCTTCTTAACGTGTATTCTAGCATCTATTGATGATTGGTATTCGGGCTATCCCTGCCCTCACCCCGCTGGAGCCGCACTTTGTGCGTTCTAATTTGCTCCAGACAAATTAGTCGATGCTTTTCTTAGGGATAGCGATACAACACCAGCACCTAATATCACCTGCTTTGTTGCTGCACAAATTTACTAAATCCCAAACGCAAAAAAGGCCGCTTTCGCGACCTTTCTCAACGTGTATTCTAGAATCTATCGATATTATTCGATGCTTCTTTTAGGTATAGCGATACAATACCAGCACCTACTATTGCTTGCTTTTTTCATCAATTATTTCTGAAATTTAAAAGCAAAAAAGAGCACCGAAGTGCTCTTTTTAAGTGTTCGATGTGAACTAAATATCGATATTACTCGATAATTTTAGATACAACACCAGCACCTACTGTGCGGCCACCTTCACGGATAGCGAAGCGTAAACCTTCGTCCATCGCGATTGGGTTGATTAGCTCAACAACAAACTTCAAGTTGTCGCCAGGCATTACCATTTCTACACCTTCTGGAAGCTCTACAGCACCAGTGATGTCAGTTGTACGGAAGTAGAACTGTGGACGGTAGCCTTTGAAGAATGGCGTGTGACGGCCACCTTCGTCTTTAGTCAATACGTATACTTCTGACTCGAACTTAGTGTGTGGGTTGATTGAACCAGGCTTACATAGTACTTGACCACGTTGTACTTCGTCACGCTTAGTACCACGAAGAAGAACACCACAGTTCTCACCCGCACGACCTTCGTCAAGAAGTTTACGGAACATTTCAACACCAGTACAAGTAGTAGTTGTAGTTTCTTTGATACCTACGATTTCTACGTCGTCACCTACTGTGATGATACCACGCTCAACACGACCTGTTACTACAGTACCACGGCCTTGGATTGAGAATACGTCTTCGATTGGTAAAATGAAGTCACCGTCGATTGCACGCTCTGGCTCTGGAATGTATGTGTCTAAGTGGTTAGCAAGTTCTAATACTTTCTCTTCCCACTGTGCTTCACCGTTAAGTGCGCCTAATGCTGAACCAGCTACTACTGGTAAGTCATCACCTGGGAAGTCGTATTCAGAAAGTAGTTCACGGATTTCCATTTCTACTAACTCAAGTAACTCTTCGTCATCTACCATGTCACATTTGTTCATGAATACGATGATGTAAGGTACACCTACTTGGCGAGAAAGAAGGATGTGCTCACGAGTTTGTGGCATTGGACCGTCAGTCGCAGCACATACTAAGATTGCGCCGTCCATTTGTGCAGCACCAGTGATCATGTTTTTAACGTAATCGGCGTGACCTGGACAGTCTACGTGTGCGTAGTGACGTGTTTCTGTGTCGTACTCGATGTGAGAAGTATTGATTGTAATACCACGCTCACGCTCTTCTGGAGCGTTATCGATTTGAGCGAAATCTTTTACTTCACCACCGTGAGTTTTTGTTAATACTGCAGAGATAGCAGCTGTTAAAGTAGTTTTACCGTGGTCAACGTGGCCGATAGTACCAACGTTTACGTGCGGTTTCGAACGTTCAAATTTTTCTTTAGCCATTTTACATGTACCTTAAAGATTACCAATTAAATTTAATTTTTAGCACTTAGCGACTGTTGACCACTGAGCAGCAAGGCACTGATTGTAGAGAAAGCGTATTCTCTTGTCAAAGCAATGCCAGTGCCTTGTGCACCACCACTAAAGTGCGAGAAAGTTCACCTTTAAAAAAGGCTAGCCCCCTCGGGATTCAATAACTGAGTCAGCTACTGCTTTTGGAGCCTCTGCATACTTAGAAAACTCCATAGAATAAGAGGCGCGACCTTGTGTTGCGCTACGTAAATCAGTTGCGTAGCCAAACATCTCTGCCAATGGCACAAGCGCGTTAACGAGCTTCATACCAGCAGGGCCTTCGTCCATCCCATCGATCATGCCGCGACGACGGTTTAAATCGCCGACCACATCACCCATGTTCTCTTCTGGCGTTGTTACTTCAACTTTCATCATCGGCTCTAATAGTGCTGGATTGGCTTCCATTGCACCTTTTTTAAAGCCCATAGACGCAGCGATTTTAAACGCCATTTCGTTAGAGTCAACATCATGGAATGAACCATCGTATAATGTGACTTTAACGCCAAGCAGCGGATAACCGGCTAATACGCCAGATTCCATCTGCTCTTTACAACCTTTTTCAACCGCTGGGATGTATTCTTTTGGAACCACACCACCAACAATTTCATTCACGAATTCGAAACCATCGCCTTCGATAGGTTCCATTTTCAACCAGACATGACCAAACTGACCACGACCACCTGATTGGCGAACAAACTTACCTTCTACTTCAACCGTTGAACGAATGCTTTCACGGTAAGCAACTTGCGGCTTACCAACATTACAATCCACTTTGAATTCACGCATCATGCGGTCAACAATGATATCTAAGTGTAGCTCACCCATACCAGAAATGATGGTTTGGCCTGACTCTTCATCTGTCTCTACGCGGAACGACGGATCTTCTGCCGCTAGCTTGCCTAACGCGATACCCATTTTCTCTTGGTCAGCTTTCGTTTTTGGCTCTACCGCCACTGAGATTACCGGCTCAGGGAATTCCATACGCTCTAGCGTGATAATGTTGTTGTTATCACAAAGCGTATCACCAGTAGTAACATCTTTTAAGCCAATTGCAGCTGCAATATCACCCGCGCGAACTTCTTTAATTTCTTGACGGTCATTTGAGTGCATTTGCACGATACGACCAAAGCGCTCTTTCTTACCTTTCACTGGGTTGTAAACACTGTCACCAGTTTGCACAACACCTGAGTAGGTACGGAAGAAAGTTAATGTGCCAACAAATGGGTCTGTGGCGATTTTAAATGCAAGCGCAGCAAATGGCGCATTATCATCAGCTTCGCGAACACCTTCAGACTCGTCTTCATTAATACCTTTAATGGCTTCAACTTCAGTTGGTGCTGGTAAGTACTCAATTACCGCATCAAGCACCGCTTGCACGCCTTTGTTCTTAAAGGCTGAGCCACAAGCACATAATACAATCTCGTTAGCAAGTGTGCGTTGGCGAAGACCGACTTTGATTTCATCTTCTGACAGATCACCTTCTTCTAGGTATTTCTCCATCAAGTCATCATTAGCTTCAGCCGCTTCTGAGACTAGGTTCTCACGCCATTCTTCGGCAAGCTCAACCATATCTGCTGGAATGTCTTCATAAGTGAAGGTCATGCCTTGATCGGCTTCATTCCAGTTAATCGCTTTCATTTTCACTAGGTCAACAACCCCTGTGAAATCTTCCTCGCTACCAATCGCTAACTGCATAGGTACCGCATTAGCACCTAAGCGGTTTTTAATTTGATCAACAACATTTAGGAAGTTTGCGCCCATACGGTCCATCTTGTTGACGAATACCATACGTGGCACTGAATACTTTTCCATTTGGCGCCAAACCGTTTCGGTTTGTGGTTGTACACCTGAAGACGCACATAGCACTAATACTGCACCATCAAGTACACGTAATGAACGCTCTACTTCGATAGTGAAATCAACGTGACCCGGAGTATCAATGATGTTTACGCGGTGATCTTCAAATTGCGCGTCCATACCTTTCCAGAAACAAGTCGTTGCAGCTGAGGTAATAGTAATACCACGCTCTTGCTCTTGTTCCATCCAGTCCATGGTCGCGGCACCGTCGTGCACTTCACCGATTTTATGAGATAGACCCGTGTAGAAAAGTACACGTTCTGTTGTTGTTGTTTTACCTGCGTCAACGTGAGCACAAATACCGATATTACGGTAACGCTCAATAGGTGTTGTACGAGCCACTTATGTATCCTCTGTGCTAGGGCAACATTTAAACGATTACTGATCATCGTTAATGTGTTGCCTTAAACTAACTTTAAAAAGTACTCAATGCAGATAAACACTTTTGAAAATTAGTCGCCTTTAAAAGCGTCAATAACTCCCTGTAGGGAGTATAGAAAAGCGTAGTGACAATAAGATGTCACTACGCTTGCCTTTATATTACCAACGGTAATGTGCGAACGCTTTGTTCGCTTCGGCCATACGGTGAACGTCTTCACGTTTCTTAACCGCTGAACCTTTGTTCTCAGCTGCATCTAACATTTCGTTAGCTAGACGCTGAGCCATTGATTTTTCACCACGTTTACGAGCTGCTTCAACTAACCAACGCATGGCTAGCGCGTTACGACGTACTGGACGAACTTCAACTGGAACTTGGTAAGTAGAACCACCAACACGACGAGACTTAACTTCAACCGCTGGGCGGATGTTTTCTAGCGCTTCTTCGAAAAGGTCTAGGTGTTCTTTCTCGTTGTTTTTTTCCGCTAAGATGTCTAGTGCACCATAAACGATTTTTTCTGCAACAGCTTTTTTACCATCAACCATAAGGATGTTGATGAATTTTGCTAATAATTCGTTACCGAACTTCGGGTCTGGCAATATTTTACGTTGCCCTACGACGCGTCTTCTTGGCATTTTAAATTCTCCGATATAGCTTCAGGATATTCCCAAAACAATTAAAAATTAAAAGTTAGTTTGGCCTTACTTGACGGAGAACCGTTAAGATTTAGGGCGCTTAGCACCGTACTTAGAACGGCCTTGTCTACGATCGTTAACACCTGAACAGTCAAGTGCGCCACGAACAGTGTGATAGCGAACACCAGGTAAGTCTTTAACACGACCACCACGGATTAAGATAACGCTATGCTCTTGTAAGTTGTGACCTTCACCACCGATGTAAGAAGTAACTTCAAAGCCGTTAGTTAAACGTACACGAGCTACTTTACGTAGTGCTGAGTTAGGTTTTTTAGGTGTAGTAGTATATACACGAGTACATACACCACGACGCTGTGGACAAGCTTGTAACGCAGGTACGTTACTTTTTTGTACTTGTCTGACACGTGGTTTACGTACCAATTGGTTAATAGTTGCCATTATAGCTCCTGATTAAGTTAAAACATGTGCGAACATCAGTAGTACCTACCAACTTCACACCCTCTTAAACGTGTAAAAATCAAACCTTTTAAAAACTACGCAACTAGGCACAGATTAAAAGGTCGCAGAATTCTAATGGTCAAGCTTTGAACTGTCAAGCAAAAAGCGATTAAGGATCCTTTTTGACGATAATTAAGGATCTTTGGGGGAATGAATGGTGAGTTAAGGATGATAGGCAGTGCTTGAATTAGTTACGACTTAGCAATATCGAGCATTTATTTATTCAGACGAGAAAGCCCATTTGAAATACTTGTAATACTTAAATCATCAAGCTGTGGTATAAAAGAGATATTCACATATAAAAAAGGCCGCTCAGTTGAGCGGCCTTTTCAGTCATCATTCAGTGCTATGGTTTATAACACTGGATCGTTTTGATCGTTTGACTCAGCGTCTAAGTCAGCATTTAGTGCGTCACTTAGTGCTTGCGCTGCTTCGTCAGCTGATACTGTTACTTCTTCTTCCATCGCCGCGTTGCGCTTGCGCATACGGTCTTGATGGTAAGCGTAACCCGTACCTGCTGGGATTAAGCGACCAACGATAACGTTCTCTTTCAGGCCACGTAAACCGTCTTTCTTACCTGCTACAGCAGCTTCAGTAAGTACACGCGTAGTCTCTTGGAACGATGCCGCCGAGATAAATGATTCAGTGGCAAGTGATGCTTTGGTAATACCCATCATTTGCATCTCGTATTCAGCTGGCTGCTTGCCTGCGGCTTCAAGTTCACGGTTTGCGATATTAACGCGCGCCACTTCTACTTGTTCGCCTTTCAGGAATTCTGAATCACCACCGTCAACGATTTCACACTTACGGATCATCTGACGAACGATAACTTCGATGTGCTTATCATTGATTTTTACACCTTGTAGACGATAAACGTCTTGAACTTCGTTCACGATGTAGTTAGCAACATCTGCTACGCCACGTAGACGTAAGATATCATGCGGCGACTCTGGACCATCGGCAATAACTTCACCTTTCTGAACAGATTCACCTTCGAATACGTTAAGTTGACGCCACTTAGGAATCATCTCTTCGTATACAGTACCGTCAGGTTGCGTGATCAATAAGCGACGCTTACCTTTCGTTTCTTTACCGAAACCAATGATACCCGTCTTCTCAGCAAGAATGGCAGGCTCTTTCGGCTTACGCGCTTCGAATAAGTCAGCAACACGCGGCAGACCACCGGTAATATCACGAGTCTTCGAAGACTCTTGTGGAATACGTGCTAATGCGTCACCGATACCAACTTCTGCACCATCTTCTAGGTTAACGATTGCGTTACCCGGTAAGAAGTATTGCGCTGGAATATCAGTACCTGCGATCATCACATCGTTACCCGCCGCATCAACTAGCTTAACCATAGGGCGCATTTCTTTACCCGCGGAGCTACGTTGGTTTGGATCGGTAATTACAATGCTAGATAGACCGGTTAACTCATCGGTTTGGCGAGTCATTGTTAGACCTTCGATTAGGTCAACAAATTTGATCTTACCCGCTACCTCAGTGATGATTGGATGCGTATGTGGATCCCAGTTTGCTACTGTTTCACCTGCTTCAATCGCATCACCGTCTTTCTTCGCTAATACCGCACCGTAAGGCACTTTGTAACGCTCTTTCTCACGACCTAACTCGTCAATAACTGTCAGCTCAGAAGAACGTGAAGTAATAACTACATGGCCTTCAGAGTTGTTAACGAACTTAGCGTTTTGCAGTTTAAGCGTACCCGTGTTCTTCACTTGTACTGAGTTTTCTGCCGACGCTCGTGATGCCGCACCACCGATGTGGAACGTACGCATGGTTAGCTGTGTACCTGGCTCACCGATTGACTGTGCCGCAACAACACCAACTGCTTCACCTTGGTTGATCATGTGACCACGTGCTAGGTCACGACCGTAACAGTGGGCACAAATACCAAAGTCAGTCGAACAAGTAATAATTGAACGTACTTTCACTTGGTCAACAGAGTGCTCTTCTAACACATCACATAATTTTTCATCAATTAGTGTGTTACGCGGTAGTAATACATCTTCAGTACCAGGAATTAGTACATCTTCACAAACAACACGACCTAGTACACGTTCACGTAATGGCTCAACAACGTCACCACCTTCGATTAGCGGTGTCATGGTTAGACCATCGTGCGTACCACAGTCATGTTCAGTGACTACTAAATCTTGTGCCACGTCTACTAGACGACGGGTTAAGTAACCCGAGTTCGCTGTTTTAAGTGCGGTATCGGCTAGACCTTTACGAGCACCGTGAGTTGAGATGAAGTACTGAAGTACGTTTAGACCTTCACGGAAGTTCGCGGTGATTGGCGTTTCAATGATTGAACCATCTGGTTTTGCCATTAGACCACGCATACCCGCTAGCTGACGGATCTGAGCGGCACTACCACGAGCACCCGAGTCAGCCATCATGAAGATAGAGTTGAATGAGTCTTGCTCTTCCATCTCACCGTCACGGTTTTCAACGCTTTCTTTCGATAAGTTGTCCATCATCGCTTTCGACACTTTTTCGTTCGCTGATGACCAGATATCGATAACTTTGTTGTATTTCTCACCCGCAGTTACAAGACCTTGGTCAAACTGCTCTTGGATTTCGGCAACTTCTTCTTCCGCACCGTCGATGATAGTGTACTTCTCATCTGGGATAACCATGTCGTCAATACCAACAGACGCACCCGCGATCATCGCGTAGTGGAAACCTGTGTACATGATGTGATCAGCAAAGATAACTGTCTCTTTAAGACCTAAGTTACGGTATGCATGGTTAATTAAGCGTGAAATTGGCTTTTTACCTAAAGGCTGGTCGATTAGCTCGAACGGTAAACCTTCAGGACAGATTTGCCATAAAATGGTACGACCAACCGTGGTGTCTTTTAACACTGTTTGCGCGACTAATTCACCGTCTTCGTTACGAACGTGCTCAGTGATACGCACTTTAACGCGCGCGTGAAGCTCAGCAACACCAGTGCGGTACGCTTTTTCTGCTTCAGCAGCTGAAGCGAATACCATACCTTCACCTAAACCGTTAACACGGTCACGCGTTAGGTAGTAAAGACCTAATACAACGTCCTGTGAAGGAACGATGATTGGGTCACCATTCGCTGGTGATAATACGTTGTTCGTTGACATCATTAACGCACGCGCTTCTAATTGCGCTTCTAACGTTAACGGTACGTGAACCGCCATTTGGTCACCATCGAAGTCGGCGTTGTATGCCGCACAAACTAATGGGTGTAAATGGATTGCCTTACCTTCGATAAGTACTGGTTCAAACGCTTGGATACCCAATCTGTGAAGTGTTGGTGCACGGTTAAGCATTACTGGATGTTCACGAATTACTTCGTCTAATACATCCCATACTTCTGCGCCTTCGCGCTCTACTAATTTCTTAGCGGCTTTAATCGTTGTTGCTAAACCACGTGCTTCTAACTTGCCGTAGATAAATGGCTTGAATAGCTCAAGTGCCATTTTCTTAGGAAGACCACACTGGTGTAAACGTAACGTTGGACCTACAGTGATTACAGAACGACCTGAGTAGTCAACACGCTTACCAAGAAGGTTTTGACGGAAACGACCTTGCTTACCTTTGATCATGTCAGCAAGTGATTTCAGTGGACGCTTGTTAGAGCCTGTAATTGCACGACCACGACGACCGTTATCTAATAACGCATCAACAGACTCTTGCAGCATACGCTTCTCGTTACGTACGATGATGTCTGGTGCTACTAGGTCAAGAAGACGCTTCAAACGGTTGTTACGGTTGATCACACGACGGTAAAGGTCGTTCAAATCAGACGTTGCGAAACGGCCGCCATCTAGTGGAACTAGTGGACGTAAATCTGGCGGAAGAATTGGCAGAACAGACATGATCATCCACTCTGGCTTGTTGCCAGATTGAGCGAATGCTTCCATTAACTTCAAGCGCTTAGTGATTTTCTTACGCTTAGTTTCTGAACCGATTTCTGGTAACTCTTCACGCATTTGTGAAATTTCACCTTCCAAATCGATTTGTTGAAGCAGCGCTAATACTGCTTCAGCACCCATTTTCGCGTCGAACTCGTCACCGTGCTCTTCTAATGCGTCTAGGTACTCTTCTTCTGTTAAGATTTGGCTCTTTTCAAGCGTTGTCATACCAGGTTCTGTTACTACGTATGATTCGAAGTAAAGAACACGCTCGATGTCGCGTAATGTCATGTCTAAAAGAAGACCGATACGTGATGGCAATGATTTTAAGAACCAAATATGCGCTACTGGGCTTGCTAGTTCGATGTGACCCATACGCTCACGACGAACTTTTGTTAATGTAACTTCAACGCCACATTTTTCACAAATGACACCGCGGTGTTTAAGGCGCTTGTACTTACCACAAAGACATTCGTAATCTTTTACTGGGCCGAAAATACGGGCACAGAATAAACCGTCACGCTCTGGCTTGAACGTACGGTAGTTAATTGTTTCAGGCTTTTTTACTTCACCGAATGACCAAGAACGGATCAAGTCTGGTGATGCCAATCCGATGCGAATACCATCGAATTCTTCAGTTTGATTTTGTTGCTTAAGAAACTTAAGTAAATCTTTCACACTCTATCTCCTGTCGGAGTTAACCTTTTTAGAGGGGAATGACTCCCCTCCTCGTATGCTAACGGTAATGTTTATACCAGTCAGCTAGTAGCGCTTGGCCAGTTATTCTGCGTCTAACTCAATGTTGATACCTAAAGAGCGGATCTCTTTAAGTAGTACATTGAATGATTCAGGCATACCTGGTTCCATACGGTGATCGCCGTCAACAAGGTTTTTGTACATCTTAGTACGACCGTTAACGTCATCCGACTTAACCGTAAGCATTTCTTGTAGCGTGTAGGCAGCACCGTATGCTTCAAGTGCCCATACCTCCATCTCACCGAAACGCTGACCACCGAACTGAGCTTTACCACCTAGTGGTTGCTGAGTTACTAGTGAGTAAGAACCAGTAGAACGGGCGTGCATCTTGTCATCCACTAAGTGGTTCAGTTTCAGCATGTACATGTAACCTACCGTTACAGGACGCTCAAACTTACGACCAGTACGACCGTCAGTAAGCGTGAATTGACCGCTTTCTGGCATGTCTGCTAACTTGAATAAGTCTTTAATTTCGCGCTCGCTCGCACCATCGAATACTGGTGTTGCGATTGGTAAACCTTCACGAAGGTTTTGCGCTAGACGCATGACTTCATCATCAGAGAAGTTGTCGATATCTACGTCTTGGCGAGATTCACCTAAGTTGTACACTTCTTTAAGGAAGCTACGTAGTTTCTCAACTTTTTGTTGCGCCTTGATCATGCGATCAATCTTCTCACCGATACCGCGTGCCGCCATACCTAAGTGAGTTTCTAAGATCTGACCGATGTTCATACGCGACGGTACACCTAGTGGGTTAAGCACGATATCAACTGGTACACCGTTCTCGTCGTATGGCATATCTTCTACCGGTACAACATTTGAGATAACACCCTTGTTACCGTGACGACCCGCCATCTTATCACCTGGCTGGATGCGACGTTTAACCGCTAAGTAAACCTTAACAATTTTAAGTACGCCCGGCGCTAAGTCATCACCTTGAGTGATTTTACGGCGCTTAGTTTCGTACTTCTTGTCGAATTCCGCTTTGATGGTTTCGTGTTGCTCAGCGATTTGCTCAAGCTCAGATTGCTGACCTTCATCGCTCAGGTTTTGTACTAACCACTTGTCACGTGACATGCTGTTAAGCTCAGACTCGTTCATGCCAGCGGCTAGTAATAGCTTCTTAGCACGTGCATAGATGCCATCTTCTAAAATAGAGAACTCGTCACCTAAGTCTTTCTTAACTTCTTTCAGCTGCATTTCTTCAATTTCTAATGCACGCTTGTCTTTTTCTACACCGTCACGCGTGAAGATTTGTACGTCGATGATAGTACCTGATACAGAGTTAGGTACACGTAAAGAGCTGTCTTTAACGTCAGCTGCTTTCTCACCGAAAATCGCACGTAAAAGTTTTTCTTCTGGCGTTAACTGCGTTTCACCTTTAGGCGTTACTTTACCTACTAGGATGTCACCGCCTTTTACTTCCGCACCGATGTAAACAACACCAGACTCATCTAGCTTGCTTAACGCTGATTCACCAACGTTTGGAATATCAGACGTAATTTCTTCTGAGCCAAGCTTAGTATCACGAGCGATACAGCTTAATTCTTGGATGTGAATCGTGGTGAAACGGTCTTCTTGCGCTACGCGCTCAGAAAGCAACATCGAATCCTCGAAGTTGTAACCATTCCAAGGCATGAACGCCAAACGCATGTTTTGACCAAGTGCTAATTCACCCATGTCTGTTGACGGGCCATCAGCTAACACGTCACCACGTACAACTGGGTCACCCATGTGAACGTTAGGACGTTGGTTAATACAGGTGTTTTGGTTTGAACGTGTGTACTTAGTTAAGTTGTAGATGTCGATACCCGCTTCACCTGGGATCATTTCATCTTCGTTAACTTTTACGACGATACGAGAAGCGTCGACGTAATCGATAACACCACCACGTTTAGCAACGGCTGTTACACCAGAGTCAACCGCTACAATTTTCTCCATACCTGTACCAACAAGTGGCTTGTCCACTTTTAATGTAGGTACAGCTTGACGTTGCATGTTCGAACCCATCAAGGCACGGTTAGCATCATCATGCTCTAGGAATGGGATAAGTGATGCAGCAACAGAAACGATTTGCTGTGGCGATACGTCCATGTATTGAACAGTATCTTTCGACATTAGCGTGAATTCGTTTTTGTGGCGACACGGTACTAAGTCACTGGTTAAACGACCTGCTTCATCACGCTCAGCATTTGCTTGTGCGATTACATAGTTACCTTCTTCAATCGCAGATAGGTAATCTACTTCATCAGTTACTACGCCATCGACAATCTTACGGTATGGTGTTTCTAGGAAACCATAATCGTTAGTGCGCGCGTAACATGATAATGAGTTAATTAGACCGATGTTTGGTCCTTCCGGCGTTTCGATAGGACAAACACGACCGTAGTGCGTTGGGTGAACGTCACGTACTTCGAAGCCTGCACGCTCACGTGTTAAACCACCTGGGCCTAAGGCAGAAATACGACGCTTGTGCGTTACTTCTGATAACGGGTTGTTTTGGTCCATGAACTGTGACAGTTGTGATGAACCGAAGAATTCTTTAACCGCAGCAGAAATAGGCTTAGCGTTGATTAAGTCTTGTGGCATTACCGCGTCTAAATCACCTAGTGATAAACGCTCACGTACTGCACGCTCAACACGTACTAAACCAACACGGAATTGGTTCTCTGCCATTTCACCTACTGAACGGATACGACGGTTACCTAAGTGATCGATATCATCCACTTCACCTTTACCATCGCGAATCGCGATTAAGGTTTTCATTACGCGGATAATGTCGTCGTTTGATAACGTACCTTCACCAGTCGACTCTTCAAGACCAACACGGCGGTTGAACTTCATACGACCAACCGTTGATAAGTCGTAACGCTCTAATGAGAAGAATAAGTTAGCGAATAAGCCTTCAGCTGCATCTTTTGTTGGTGGCTCACCAGGACGCATCATGCGGTAGATTTCAACTAAGGCTTCTAAACGGTTAGTTGTACTATCAATACGCACGGTATCTGACATGTAAGAACCGACATCGAATTCATTCATGTAAAGCGTATTAAGTTGCTTGTGGCCTGCTTGGCTAAGCGCTGCTAATAGCTCTAGTGTGATCTCAGCATTTGCTTCTGCGATCACTTCGCCAGTTGACTCGTCAACATAGCCTTGAGATAGCACTTTACCAACGATGTATTCAGCTGGTACTTCAAGCTCAGTCACATTTTCTTTGCCTAACGTACGAATATGACGGGCAGTAATACGACGACCTTGTTCAACAAGTACATCACCATTTGGTAATTTCACGTCAAATGTTGCGGTTTCACCACGTAAACGCTCAGGCACAAGTTCCATAATTAACTTGTCGCCTTTGATTTCGTATGACGTTGTGTCGTAGAACATCGCTAGAATTTCTTCTGTTGAGTATTCTAATGCACGTAAAATAATCGATGCAGGTAACTTACGACGACGGTCAATACGAACGAATAAGTTGTCTTTCGGATCGAACTCAAAGTCTAACCAAGAACCACGGTAAGGAATTACACGTGCGTTGTATAACACTTTACCTGAAGAGTGAGTTTTACCTTTATCGTGATCGAAGAATACACCAGGTGAACGGTGTAACTGAGACACGATTACACGCTCTGTACCATTAATAACGAACGTACCGTTCTCTGTCATTAATGGGATTTCGCCCATGTAAACTTCTTGCTCTTTGATATCTTTTACGGTGCCCGCTGGTGCTTCTTTATCGTAAATTACCAAACGTAATTTTACGCGTAGCGGCGCTGAGTAAGTAACACCACGGATTTGACATTCTTTAACATCAAATAATGGCTCACCTAAACGGTAGCTAACGTATTGTAATTCTGAACTACCAGAATATGCTTTGATCGGGAAAATTGAACGAAATGCGGCTTCTAAGCCGGTTTCGCCAGTAGGGTCAATATCAATGAACTTACGGAAAGATTCGAGCTGGATGGACAACAGGAATGGATAATCCATAACCTGTGCACTTTTACCAAAGTCCTTTCTAATTCGTTTCTTTTCAGAGTAGGAGTATCCCATGGGGTTCCTCAGCTAGCTGGGTTGTACCGAATCCACTTTACCTTTGTCGACAAAAGCTAAAGCGGGCTTTTTGCTATGACATTAAATGCCAAGTTGATTAGGCACTTGCCTGAGGTTTATGGCAAATACTCAATCAACTTGGCTTAAGTCTAATTTTTAGTTGTAGTGCAGGTTATAAAATGAGCTAACCTACAATACTGCACTGTTTCGCTTAGAAAAAAAACCTTTTACTTGGATTAGCATTAGGCTTTTCAAATTTTAGCGTTATTTAGCGCAAAAAGGCCGGTGACGTTTAAATCACCAGCCATTGCCTGATTAGGCAGCTAATCTGTCAGATGACAGATTACTTGATAACAACAGTAGCGCCTGCTTCTTCAAGTTCAGCTTTAAGAGCTTCAGCTTCTGCCTTCTCAACACCTTCTTTAAGCGCTTTAGGAGCTGATTCAACAACTTCTTTCGCTTCTTTAAGGCCAAGACCTGTAGCACCACGAACAGCTTTGATTACAGCAACTTTGTTGCCACCGAAGCTTTCTAGGATTACGTCGAATTCAGTTTGCTCAGCAGCAGCACCGCCTGCATCACCACCAGCAGCAACAACAGCAGCTGCAGCAGTTACGCCGAACTTCTCTTCCATTGCTTCTACTAATTCAACAACTTCCATTACTGACATTTCAGCAATAGCGTTTAGGATATCGTCTTTAGAAATAGACATAATTCAATTTCCTACAAATAAAACAGTTTAAAACTGTTTGATAAATAACTATTAAAACAAAAACCGCGTATGTGTAATGTAAAATTACGCAGCTTCTGACTCTTTCTGATCGCGAACTGCTGCAATTGTACGAACAAGTTTGCCTGCAGATGCTTCTTTCATTGCGCTCATTAACTTAGCGATAGCTTCGTCGTATGTAGGTAACTTAGCTAACATAGCTACGTCTACTACATCACCTTCGTACGCTGCTGTTTTTAATTCAAAGATTTCGTTTTCTTTGGCGAAATCAGAGAAAATACGTGCAGCAGCACCTGGGTGCTCGCTAGAGAATGCGATTAGTGAAGGACCAACGAATGAATCTTTCAAACACTCGAATGGAGTACCTTCTACTGCGCGACGTGCTAGGGTGTTACGAACAACTTTCATCCATACACCGTTTTCACGTGCTTGCTTACGCAATGCAGTAATCGCTTCAACTGTTACACCGCGAGAATCGGCAACAACAGCTGACTGAGCGCCAGCGGCAGCTTCTTGAACTTCAGCAACAATTGCTTTTTTGTCATCAAGATTGATAGCCATTGGCTTTACTCCTGGTTCACCGGTTAAACCGGTAATTCATATCCCCTAAACCAATTAGTCATGCTATTACACAGACCAATCCGTCTAGGCCATTACGGCGAGGACCAGAAATTTAAGGAAATTTCACGGTAATCACCATCTACGCAGGCATTAATTAAGAATACGCAAGCCAGTTTAATACGCAGTATTTCACCGTTTTACTATTCACCTACGGTCTTTGACGGGACTGTTTGATTTAACCGACTCAACCCGTTTAAACGAGTTAATTTGGATAAGTCGCCCAGCTCCTACCAAAATAAAGGGGCAAAATTATAGTTCAATAATTCACCCCTGTAAAGTTTCTACTCGAGAAGATTAGAAGTTTAGTGAACCTTGTTCAACTGAAACGCCAGCACCCATAGTAGTAGATACTGAAATCTTCTTGATGAATTGACCCTTAGCGTTTGCTGGCTTAGCTTTCTTCAGCGCTTCCAACAATGCTTCTAAGTTCTCTTGTAACTTAGCGTCTTCGAAATCAACCTTACCGATAGTTGTATGGATGATGCCGTTTTTGTCGTTACGGTAACGGATTTGACCAGCTTTTGCGTTGTTAACCGCAGCAACTACGTCAGGAGTTACAGTACCAACTTTCGGGTTAGGCATAAGGCCACGTGGACCTAAGATTTGACCTAACTGGCCAACTACGCGCATTGCATCAGGAGTTGCAATTACTACGTCGAAGTCCATTTGACCTGCTTTAACTTGCTCAGCAAGGTCTTCCATACCAACTACGTCAGCACCAGCTTCTTTCGCTTTGTCTGCGTTTGCACCTTGAGTGAAAACAGCAACGCGAACAGAACGACCAGTACCGTGTGGTAATACTGTAGCACCACGAACGTTTTGATCTGATTTACGAGCATCGATGCCAAGGTTTACAGCAACATCTACACTTTCAGTGAACTTAGCTGTAGCAAGTTCTTTTAAAAGAGTGATAGCTTCGTTGATTTCGTAATCTTTTAATACGTCTACTTTTTCACGGATAAGACGAGCGCGCTTTGATAATTTAGCCATTCGATTAACCCTCTACCACTAAGCCCATTGCACGAGCAGAACCCGCGATAGTACGTACAGCTGCGTCCATGTCGCCTGCTGTAAGATCTGGTTCTTTCATCTTAACGATTTCTTCAAGTTGAGCACGTGTAACAGTACCTACTTTTTCAGTGTTAGGACGACCTGAACCTGACTTGATACCAGCAGCTTTCTTAAGTAAGTAAGATGCAGGTGGAGTCTTAGTTTCGAACGTGAAAGAACGGTCATTGTATACAGTAATTACTACTGGAACTGGAGCACCTTTGTCTAAAGAATCTGTTTTTGCGTTGAACGCTTTACAGAATTCCATGATGTTCACACCGTGTTGACCAAGAGCTGGACCAACTGGTGGTGACGGGTTAGCTGCACCAGCAGCTACTTGTAGCTTGATTAAAGCTTGGACTTTTTTAGCCATCTTTAAAAATTCCTTTGTTATGGGTGGTTATCGCTAGTTCTTTCGAACACTACACATAGGAAATGTGTTAGCTCCCCGGTTAATAAATTTGCGTTTTTAGAACAAATTTTCATTCGCTCAAATAAAAACGGCAGCGGATTATAAATTAATCAACACTGCCGTTTCAAGTTCTTTTTCTCTGCTTATCGCAAAGAGCTAATAAATCGTGTTATTCGCTCTTCTCAACTTGGCCGAATTCTAAATCAACTGGTGTTGAACGACCAAAGATAAGTACCGATACCTTGATGCGGTTTTTCTCGTAGTCAAGCTCTTCAACCACACCGTTAAAGTCAGCAAATGGACCATCGATAACACGAACCACTTCACCCACTTCAAACAATGTTTTCGGCTTAGGCGCATCAGTTTCTTCAAGACGCTGTAAAATGCGATCCGCTTCTTTTTTAGTAATTGGCATTGGACGATCTGAAGTACCGCCAATAAAACCAAGTACACGTGGTACAGACTTCACTAAGTGCCACGCTTCTTCATCCATCGCCATTTCAACTAATACATAGCCCGGGAAGAATTTACGTGCTGACTTACGCTTTTGACCAGCGCGCATTTCCACAACTTCTTCAGTCGGTACTAAGACCTGACCGAATTTATCTTCTAAGCCGTGAATTTCAATGTGCTCTAAAAGTGTTTTTTGAACACGCGCTTCATAGCCTGAAAACGCTTGTACAACATACCAACGTAGTTTTGGTTTGTTTTCGCCAGTTACGCTTTCAGTTAACGTTTCTTCAGACATTCTCTATACCTGTAAACCAGTGATGAAACCTACTACCCAGAACAATACTGAGTCTAGACCCCATAACAATAATGACATAATAAGGGTAGCAACTAATACGATGCCTGTTGTTTGCACGGCTTCTTGACGTGTTGGCCAAACCACTTTGCGTACTTCCGTACGAGACTCTTTGGCAAAGGCAACAAAGGTGCGACCTTTTTCGGTTTGCATGGCAACTAGACCGGCAACAATAATCGCTGCAACAACGCCAATTGCGCGGAACAGAACTGACTGCTCAGCAAAGTAAAAGTTACCGACAACGGCACCACCTAATAGCAGGAAGATTACGCCCCACTTTACTCCATCAAGAGAACCCGTTTCTTGGTTTTCTGCACTTGCATTCATAAATTCGACCTGTATTTTCCGTCTAGCTAGACAAACCAACCTTTGCAATCGCAAAGGCTACAGTACAACCGTTGTACTTAAATTTGGCAGGGGTAGAGAGATTCGAACTCCCAACCGTCGGTTTTGGAGACCGCTGTTCTACCAATTGGAACTATACCCCTTCGTCTTTTAACGAACTTCATCGAGAAGTTCTCAACCAAAATTTGGTTACACTTGTCGGGTGATTCTTAGTTTGTTTGGGAAAAATTAAGACTAACACGAGAAGTGAAGCGACATTATACTGAGTCAAGTATTTTACTCAAGCGATATTTGCCCAATGCCAATGCTTAATTTGAGAATAAAATATCGCATGAATAACATCGAGATCTTGATAATCCGTCAATTGCCCACACTTTCGGTACCTCGATGTCTTACTCTAATGATACACAGTGCTTCTTTTAAACAACACCCTATATTTCGCTCAAGGTACCACTCGAAAGTGCTATTTGCATCCTCGCAACCCTAATCTGTGTGTGAAAATTCCACTGCAAAATCAACTAAAAAGGCAACGAGGAATATTGCGTAGTATCGAACGTGAAAATACTTACTACCAAAAACTAATCAAAAATAACATCTCATGGTCACACTTATGCCAGTACCACGGCGATGTCGAAACCAATTTAGGTACAGGCAGTATTTACCAAGTGATTCGCGATACCAATGGCGAAATCGCCAGTAATTTAGAATACTACTTACAGCAGAAAAACTTTATTCACGACTATCAAAATCAGCTAATAATCGCACTAAGAGCGTTATTCGCTTATATGATAAATAACACAATAGTGACAACATCACTATTGCCCAGAAATATTGTGCTTACCGGCGTGCCAGACAACTTTAAATTAACCGTAATCGACGATATCGGTAACTCGGAATGGCTTAAAGTTTCAGAGTTAACAACCGCATTAACCATAAGAAAAATCAGACGTAAATGGCATAAAATGCTCGCTAATATGCAAGCAAAATACGAAGGGCTATCTAAATCCCTAATTGACGATGTATTAAATACCTAATAGTAAGAAAGTAACTAAAGCCAGGCTGTATTTACACTCTGCATTCACCAATCGACAAACACAGTTTAGCGCTTGCTAGCCACCTAGCAAGCAATTGCGAAGCCAAAAAGGTTTATCTCTAAACCAAAGCGTCATCACCCATTTTTCACCCGACTTAACAGGCGCGCCGCGATGAATACTGTTTAGCGCGCGTTCGCCGTTATCATCAATATTACTAAAAGCGATGATTTGTCCTGTTTTGGGTGATAGCGACAGTTGAGGCACTTTAAACTCGGTTTGCCCGCCAGCGAAATTTTCATTCATGTTTAATATGCCCGTTGTTACACGCTGGCCAAACTGCGTAAGTTGCTGCTGGATGTTATCGTTATGAGGGTAAATATGATCGTAGTGCCAGTGGTAATATTGGCCCGGTAAATAACGCAAGATAACTGGCGGCTCTGCATAACGAATATCGGTACCTACCATGTTCGCAGTTAGGCGCTCCATAATCGCTAACTCAAGCGATACATTAGGTAACGGTGTGTAAAAGTTACTGTTGTTGCGAATTGACTCATCTTTACTACCCGCACCTTGTGCGCCAAACAAGGTAACATCTTTTAGCTGCGGCGCCACTTGCTGACGAACATTGTTAAACAGGCTCTCAGGAAGTTTTGATAGCGCAGTTGTCGCAGCATCACCGTGACAGCTCGTTTCCCCTTGCCAATTTACAATAGCGCTGACATAGCCCAGCGTTCGATACAATGTATTATGATCAATTGACTCTGTAGGCACTGAGTTGGCGATTAATACATCGTCTACGGATTTCTGATCAACAGAATCAGATGCATTATCGCCAAACAAGCTAGCAAGCTGCTCAGGTGATATCACTTGCCAATTAAGTGCATATGCTATTGCTAGGACTTGCTCTTCAAATAAGGTGGGACTTCTCAACATGTGGACGAACCATGCTAGTGCAAATTGCTCATCGCGCTCGGCAATGGCCAGCACAGTTTGCTTTCGCAAATAACCCGCTTGTTTTTCTTCAAGACATTCTAATAGTTGCATGTCAGCAAGCTTATCGGAATTTCCCTTGGATAAACACTAACAACCCCCAATAGTTTTTTGGTCAGTCACATTAGCTGTTGCAGTGCCGTCAACTAGCCTTGGCTCTGCGACTTTGATGTAAGTAAATACTTGCACCCAATAAACCGGGCTGTAGCTCAGTGATAACATAAGTGGGGATGTTAGCAAGGTAATCTTGAAATGGCGCTTTTGCGATAAAACGCTGCCGGAAATCACTTTCGGCGAAATACGGTAATATTTTAGGCACAATACCACCGGCAATATAAACACCGCCAAAACTGCCCGTAATTAATGCTAAGTTGCCCGCAAAGCTGCCCAAAATGTTACAAAATCTTGCTAGAGCTTGCTCACATATGTTGCATTCACGGGCACAAGCAAGATGTGATATTTGATCTGCTCGGTATGGTTTAGCGCTAACAGATGAATACTGACAAAGCACTTGATAAATATGCTCGATGCCTCGACCTGAAAGTAACAGCTCGTATGACGCCCTGCCAAAGCGCTTATACCAATTGAATTAATTAATTGATCAATTCAGAGCGTTGTCAGCGGTGGGAGAACAAGCCAAATTTTTGTTGATATAGTTATTCTACATCTCATCAATTTGGCGCTGTTATCGCGACGCTGACACGCTCCCAAAGGGCGAATTTAAAAGGCTCATATGCGGCGTTATTGATTTTGACAAGGGAGCGACCATTCTCTGCAATCAATGCCTTGCCTCTAAGCCTTTTAATTCTCGCTGAATGATTAAGTAGTTATTTCAATTGGTATTAGTTAAAAAGTGAAATATAGCGAGCTCTACTTCATCGGTTGGCGCATAGTCAACATGGCCTCCCTCGCCATTAATCGTCAGCCATTGTCCACACCCATTAGGCGATATGCTTGCCGTCCCCAAACCTGTACCGGGGCCGCAAATTGCAATTGGCGAATTCTCAACCACCTGGCCACTACCGACTTGATATTTTTGACTGTCGCTCAGCGCAGGAACGGCATGTGCGATTGCTGTGTAATCATTAATCACAATGAGTTGATTTAGCTTTAACTGGGCTGCTAGCACTTGCTGGCTGAACGACCAAGGAAGGTTCGTCATGCTAACTATGTCGTTGTCAGTTGGACATGCGATAGCCAAGCAAGCATTAATACGATAACTATTGAGGTTGAACCGCTCAATATAAAAACGAAGCGCTTCACAGAGGCTTTGATACTGACGGCATTCTAGCACCATCAGGTGCTCAATCTGCAATTTCGCGTTAGTGATACCAATGCGAATATTGGTACCACCGATATCGGCAACTAAATTAACTTCCTGTGTCGTCATAAAGCGCTTTCATCCGCTGTTAAAGGCTAAAATTAAGGGTTGCCCAAGCGCATATTGAGAATAGCTGCCGCGTTAATAAGCCCTAAGTGACTAAATGCCTGAGGGAAGTTACCTAAGGCTTGTTTCTTCGCCGCATCGGTTTCTTCGGCATAAAGCCCCAAATCACTGGCAAGTTCGAGCATTTTGTTCATGATCGCGTGCGCTTGCTTCACTCTGCCCTGTAATGCGAGTGCCTCAATCAACCAAAAAGTACAAATGTTGAACGTCCCTTCGTGCCCTTCCAAGCCATCGTCATTCAAATAGCGGTATACCATTAAATCATCGCTCAATTGCTCAATCGTTTGATCAACTGTGTTAATCATGATTGGGTCATTCGGCGGCAAAAATCCCAAAATGGGCGCAAGTAGGTTACTTGCATCAGCGACCCGATGTTCAGGGCTTTGCATCAAGTACTGCTTTTCTTGATCGACACACTCGGAAAGTATAAAAGCGTGAATAATGGCGCACTGCCCTTTCCACATTGGAAAGTCAGCTGAAAAGCCATGTTCTTCACCAATTTTAATCGCACGATCTAGCCCCACCCAGCACATAAGCTTAGAGTAAGTAAAATGCGCTTTGGGGCCGCGCACTTCCCAAATGCCTTCGTCTTTTTTCTGCCATTCAGCGCAAATACGATTGGCCAATAATGCGATGTAATTCCACATTTCTTGGTCAGGCTTATGGCCGTAGATAGTATACAAATAGAGAGAGTCGATAACTTCGCCGTAAACATCGAGCTGTACTTGGTCTTTTGCCGCATTACCAATCCTTACCGGCGATGATTGCATGTAACCTTCAAATTGCGGTAACTCAAGCTCTTCCGTTGTGTCTTTTTCAGTAATGCTATACAGGATTGGCATGGGGTCGTCTTTGGCTGGCATTTTGCTGATAATCCAGTTTGCATATTCTGTTGCTTCCAAGACAAAGCCCAGAGGCAACAATGCACCAAGAATTAACGCCGAATCGCGTAACCAACTAAAACGATAGTCCCAATTTCTTGAACCACCAATACCTTCTGGTAAAGACGCAGTTGGCGCAGCTAAGATCGCACCTGTTGGTTTAAATGCCAATAATTTTAATGCCAACGCTGAGCGTTCAATGACCCGACGCCAACGACCTTTATACAAACACTGATTCAACCAACGCTCCCAGTATTGGCGCGTGTTGTATACCTGCATGTCAGTCCAATTAACCAAATTGTCTATTTTTGTCGTGTGACCAAACGACATAACAATACGGGCAGAGTCACCATGGCTAAGTGTTAACGTGCCGGTTTTTCCTTCTTCATTCCAACGAATGGGATGGCTACTTTGTAAGGTGATGGGGTACTCTTTAATGGTACAACCCAAAGGAGAATTATTGCGAGTAACCGTTTCGCCATAGTTAGGCTTGGGGTCGAAGACAAGCTGTACGCTAATATCAATCCCTTTTGTGCACTCGATGTGACGACAGATATAACCAATATCCTCAACATCTCGTGTGCCATCCGTATTAAGGATCGGCATGTAGTCAACTAACTCAATCGCCCCAGTTGCAGAGCTCATGGAATTAGCAAGTACGTTAGTGTCGGTAATATAACTGAGCTTACTGCTGGTTAAATTTGGCAGGCTAACTTTAAAAAAACCACCGCGGTTTGTGTCTAGGATTTTGGCAAAGCTACTGGGTGAATCAAAGATAGGAAAACATCCCCAGTCAATACTGCCATAGCGGTCGATCAATGCTATTGTGTGTAAATCGCCAATCACACCATAACTATTTATTGGTTGGTATTCTGCATCTTCCATTATTCACCACCTATAATTTTCAACAATTTAGTTCACTCTTTCGGTAACAAGAGCCAATACCCACTGACACGACTTCCCTTGCTTTCATACTCAGGTTATGCCGGTTATATCACTTTAGAGAAAGACATCTCTTGATTAACTAAACGCGGCACATCACTGAGCGCATCAATGAAATTGGCTCGCCAGCGCTGTATGGTGCTTTGCTGAATCACATTAAGCATGTTCTGGTGTCTTTGCTTGCGCTCTGCTAGTGGCATTTGAGCCGCTAATGCAATCGCGTCTGCGATAGAATCAATGTCGTAAGGGTTAATGATCAAGGCATCCACTAATTGAGCTGATGCGCCAGCCAATTCAGATAGGATCAATACACCTGGGTCTTGAGGGTTTTGTGCGGCAATATATTCTTTTGCCACCAGATTCATGCCATCGCGCAGTGATGTCACCAAGCAAACTTTTGCACTTCGAAACAGCTTCATTAGCTGATCATGAGCCAAATTGCGATTGAGGTAATGCACCGGCAACCAATCAACCTCGCCGTGCCTGCCATTAATGTGGCTGATCTTTCGTTCTAGGTTTTCTCTCAGGTTGATATAGTCGGGGTCATCTGCACGACTCAGTGTCGCGATTTGTACCATGCTCACCACGTGGTGATATTCAGGGTATTTCGACAGAAATCGCTCATACGCATCCATTTTCTCTAACAATCCTTTGCTGTAATCAATGCGATCAGCACCAACTATCATCAATTGCTCACACGGCTCAGAAAATGCTGGAGTAAATAGCGCGGGCTGCTTGATGCAATCTACATACTTTTGAATTGATTCGAGATCGACACCAATAGGATAGGAGTGACTAAAGATGAGCTGATGCTTGTGCTTGATATGCCCCTTAGCGTTAACTTCTGCCCCCAAGGAGCGCTTAGTGGCGTCTTTAAAGTTTGTGAGATCATCATCGGTTTGAAAGCCGACGACATCAAAATGACACAAACTCTCGATGAGTTCTTTGGCAATAGGCAAAGAGCGTAGCATGCCATAGTTGGGAAATGGCACATGTAGAAAAAAGCCAATGCGGTTATTCACGCCCAGTGCTTTGAGCTCGTAAGCAATAGGAATAAGGTGGTAATCGTGCACCCAAATAATATCGTCTGGTGCTATATAATTTCGCACTTTTTCCGCGAAGATTTTATTAACGCTGCGATAGCCTAAATATTGACTACGAGAAAACTTGGTAAAACCCAACACATAGTGAAACAAGGGCCAAAGTAAGCCATTGGAGAAGCCTGCGTAGTAATCCTCATGTTGTTGGTGATTCAAGTCTATGGTGATGTAATCAATATTATTGACGCGTTGGCTGTGAGCAGCATGCTCTGTGGCTTCACACACCTCTCCCGACCAGCCAAACCACACGCCCCCTTTGTCTTTAAGCGCACCTTCTAGTCCTACGGCCAGGCCACCTGGTGATTCATTGATGATGCCCGGAACCGCAACTCTATTTGAAATAACAACCAGCTTTGACATAAAAAATCCTTTTCCTCAAATTCGTTAACTTGCCCAACTCATCTCACTGTTGGACTGCGACAAGTAATGCAATAGCGTGTGTACTTCATAAACATCGTTCACATAGTATTGAGCGGCACTCTGAACATTCCGGCCTACGCGAATAGAGATACCATCAATGGCATTGATGTATTGGAAGCCTGACTCGTCAGTATCATCATCACCAATGAAGAGACGCTTAACCTTATTGACCCCACCCTTGCTCTGCGCCTCCCGCTTGATCTGCTGTGAAATCGCATCACCTTTACAGATATGACGTAAACAGAACTCAAATACTTTTTTACCTGCTTGCAAGCGCAGCTGCTCGGGGTAGCAATTGAGAATGTCATTAAGTTTTGTTTTCAAGAGCTCAACATCACCTACAAGGTTTCGGTAATGAATCGCGATAGAATGAGGCTTTTCCTCAATTAAGACGCCAGGAAAAGCAAATAGAATATCGCCTAGCATGATGGCTACCGCTTGGAGCGCGGCATTCACTTTCTGATCACGGCTGTAACTTTCGCCTTTCGCACTAAATTCAGCGCCGTGGCAGCCGTACACATTGAAGTCAGTAATCGGTAAAAAAGTGTTTAGATCTTTGATTGCACGGCCTGAGACGAGGCAAAACTGGCAGTTGAGATCTAAGTCTGCCAACAGCTCTGGTATATAGTCATGCACATATATTTTGTGTGGTGCGCTAGCAATATTGACCAGTGTGCCGTCGAAATCTGAAAACACTTGATAGTGGGTTTGATCAAGCGGTAATACCCGTTGAAAATGACTAGAGAGTAATTGCTTCATTGCTGTGCCACCTGTATGTCTTGGCTTAAAAAAGGTTCGTTTAGCTTGTTGAACAGCAAGCTTTGTAAAATGGCGCCATTGGTGTGACTACTAAGCCCGCGAATAATATTGCCTTTGTAAGTTTTACCCGCGTAATAACCAAAGTTATCGCTCGCTAGCGATAGAGCGTTGCGCATCATCAAGCTTGAATGTTCGTCAGAAAACACCGCATCAAACATAAACAAGCCATGCGTGCTAAAACCTGAATAATCGTTGTGCGAACTGCCATCGAAAGAGACGACTTGCCAAGGCTTTTCATTATCTAAAATGGAGTAGTAAGCAAACCAAGGGGTTTTGTTAAAGCTCATTTCGGTTTGCGCAACCGGTTGTTTGATCGCGAGCGAGTGCTGTTTCTGTACTTGGTAAATTTTTTGAGTGTAACGGCTAAAATCCAGATCAATCAAAGTGAACTCCATCGCCGCCAACAAGAAAGGATCAGACACTAAATGAGCCCCGATTCTGCTGTCCATCGGCACGTCTATTTCATATAGCCGTTTGAATATAATGGTGTCGTAATTCAACGCATTATCAACCTTGTAGCCCCAAAGCTTGTAGCCCATCGCAGCGTATTGTTCGTAGCCAAAGCGACCTTCATTAAATAGCGTTTCTGCGATGCCATCGTGAAAGGCGCCATTGAGTTCGCCATTTTTAAGCAAGCGAGTGAAGTCTAGTCGGCGGACAAAGCGCTCAATTTCAATGGTGTAATCTGGATACCAATTGGCGATAATTTTCAGCCAAATCAGCAATCTCCCAATACCGATTGCCGACCAGCCTGAGCCGTTCTCTGACACTTGATTACTCATATCAATTAACGAGAGTGTATCAGCCCGGTATTGGCGGTTAGGCACTTCTTGGTTATAGAATGGGATGCGATTTAGGCTATTTAACACAAGCCGCACGCGGCGATTAAACGTTTCCTGAGTAATAATACCTAGCTTGTGGGAAGACACTAACGCAGACAAATAACTACCCGTCCCCCACATTGTGGTATACGGATATTCATGCGTGTCGTAAGCAAGCCCTGTTTGGCTATCAACATTGTGATTGAAATATTGCCAAGCTTTTTGGGCAATATCGCGATTATGAGAATTTTCGACTAAATTTGCACTTACCAAACCGCGAATTCCCAAGGGAATGGGCGGCTGTTCAACAACTGCGGTATTTACGTTAACTTGAGTGGCTGATGCATTTACTTGCACATTGGCCACTAGCTCAGTGTTTGCAGCTTCATTACTACTGTCGTCACTACTACCTTCACTACTGGCCTCAAAAATAGGTTTAAGCGCAGCAGTTTGGCTATTTATTGGTGTGATCTCTGGCAAAACAAATGACGGAACACTGGCTGAAACATTGGCTGAAACATCACTTAATTCGTCAGCATTAGCAGATCTCACATCAGTAACCGCAACCTCATCATCGCTGACCTCGTACACGCTACCATTATCAACCAAGGTGGTTTGCTCAACGTCGTTGGTTGAAGGTAGCGATTGTGCTGTGGTTGCAACAAGTGGCGGTAGCTGCTCAGCTCGACTGATCGGCTGTACAATAATGTTAATATCATTAGCTCTTTCATTTTCACCTGTAAGTGATGCTGGCGCTGTATCAGCCTCTTCAACCGGAGCATCTGATATAGCGACTTCGGCTGGTCTGGCAACATAACTGCGTTGGGGGATCGGTGTATCGACAACGAGCAAGCTGCCAGCATTCTGTGAATTTTCATCACTTAAACCTGGCTCTGGCCCCTCATAGCGACTGAGTGATAGCTCTCTTTCAATTTCCAGTAACAACAGTGAACTTTGTTGGCTTTCACTTTCGAGCAGTGAAACACCCAACTGCACCAAGCCGCTCGACGCTTGGTTGAGCAAGTTTAGCTCGCGCTCGTAGTCTTGTGCGATTATGCGTTGAAAAGCAGGCCAGCGAATATTGCTCTCTAGCAAGAAAGTTTGAGCAATCGCCCACTCTTGATAAGCCTGATAGTTTTCTTCTTTTTCATACGCCACAGCGCTCAATATTTTGGCCAGTGCAGCTAATCTTAATGCTTCTTGCCCTCGGCTTTGTTCGAGTATTGTTTCACTCTTTCGACTCCACACTTGTGCCGCCTGCGGGTATTGTTTAATTTTAAACAGCTGCCACCCTTGGCGTAGTTCATTGACATTGATGCTTTGCGAAAAGCTACCCATGCTACAAACACAATAAAGAATGATGAACACTAGAGGCGTTAACTGAAACCCTCTAACCGACTTCAAAGCATTCATATACTCGCTCCTTGCGAATTCCTATAAACAATCCTTAATTAAGGCTGTTACCTTTTGATTTAAGCCGTTTGGCGGTTAGCTGTGCCTTTTTGCGATATAAAGCAGGAAAACATTTCCCCGGATGTTTAAACACGTTTTCCATGCGAATGTCACTGTGCGTAACTTCCCTGTTGGGACGAAACAGCTTGCCGACCTTTTTGTACAATAACGCCTCAAGCACAGTAGCATTCGTTGAAGACGAAATGGCCTCTTCGTATCCTCCCGTGCTTTCATAGCGGCCTTCGTACCAGCCGCGTTTGGCGTCGTAGAGTTCTTCAATAACCAACATCAGCTTATAGGTGTAATCTGTATCCCAGAGCATGTGCATTGAAAATGCCGCTTTAACGGAGACAAGCGATTTACCCGGATATGTTTTGCCCGTATCACTGATGGTGTTCCAGGCATAACCGTTGGCAAAAACACTGTCATAGAGGAAGTAAGGTGCACTGTCTAAGATGTGCTCGGTGCGCGCCGTATAAATTTTTTCATGTACGTAGCGGAGCTCTTGAACTTGATACACTTGTTTCGCCGCTTGATAGAGCAAAGAGTTGGTGTGTCTTGAGTTTAACGAGCGATCATCATCCACTCGATCCCAGTTAAACTCGATCCCCATGTAGCTAAACGGCAGCGTAAGAATAGGGCTTAATACCTTGTCATCGCGGTGGTCGCGTGCATCATGGTAGATATCTTGGCCATAAATGGTGATCACTTCGAGTGGGTCGAGCGATTCTGCTTTGGTCGGTTCAAACCCCCAAGCGCGAAAGCCCATTGCGGCATATTCCTCATAGCCTAAGCGCCCTTCTTGCCGCAGCGATATTTGGTTATTCACTAGGCTGCCAGTGTAAAGGCTGCCCTCTTGATCAATAACATCACAGAAGTTCCAGCGAAAAATAGCTTTGTCGATATATTCGTGAAATTCAGGGTATTGCTGGGAGACAATTCTCAGCCAAATGAGCAAACGGCCAATATCGATTGCCGACCAACCAATCTCTTGGTTTTTACCCTCATAATCCAGCATTTTGCCGTTTTTGGTGTCGTAAATCTTATTGGGTAAACGCCCTCGGAACAGCGGCATGCGATTGAGGAAGTGCAATAATGCGCTTAGACGATGATCAAATTCCTTTTTATCAATTAACGCGAGTTGCCTTGCCGCCACAAGCGCCGCAAGATAGTCAGCAATACTCGACATGGTCGCACTCGGGTAGCCATCAATCGAGTTCGCCAAGCCAGTTTCGACATGGCTGTTGTTTTTAAAATACGTCCAAGCGATTTTTGCCCAGACTTGCTCTTTCTCCGTCAACTCGCCGTGTTGGCCTTGATGAAACAAGCCTGAGTGGGCGAATGAAGTAATGCCCGAATCTATCGTTCGCACGACAACGCCGCAAGCAGAGAGTTTCAGCACAAGCAATAAGACTAGCGCTTTCCGGGCAAGCATTTATTTAATCCAACAAATTCACTTTTAACAACATTGTCCCAACGGGTGTTCGTGTTGTCGCTAAACTGTAAAATCTTCCCCTGCTCTTTATACAATAAGGTTTCTAAAATGATGCCGTTGTTGTTGGCAGTAAATTGCTTGATTAATCCTGTACCATTTTCAAAGCGCCCTTCGTAGAACCCTTTTTCTTCATCGTATAAATCAGACACCGCGCTAAATAATAAGTCTGTGTAGGGAGTTTTCCACAATCCCCACATGCCAATGGCACCTTTTAACGCGATTGCAGCGTACTGTGGTACATATTTGCCTGATTCTGTAATGGTGTTCCACGCATAACCGTCGGTGTAAATGGTGTCATAAACGAAATACGGGCTCGTTTTTAATTGATGCTCGGTGCGCGCGGTGAGAATACCGGTGTGGATGTATCTTGCCTCCTGCACTTTGTATATGCGCTGTGCAAAGTCAGCCATCCAAGGCACGGTATGCGTGCTATTGCTAGAAGTTCTATCATTGGCAAGATCCCAATTTAACTCGATACCGTCAAGCACATAGCTCTCGGCTACCACGTAGTTGTGAGCTTTTAACGAGCGTGGATCTCTTGCATCATAGGGAATTTGATGACCAAATAATTTAATGATTTCATAAGGCTCTGGCTTTGAAGCTCTCGAAGTATTGAACCCCCACAAGGCAAACCCTTTAGCAGCGTATTCTTCATAACCGAGTCGCCCTTCTTGCACATAAGTGGTCTTTTGGCCTTTTTTACCGTGTGCTCCGTATAAAATACCGTGTTTACTGACGACCTTGCAGTAGTTCCAGCGCAACAGCGCATTATCAATCGCGTCAGCATATTCACCGTACCTCTCTTTAATGATTTTCATCCAAATCAAAAAACGGCCGATATCCAAGGCTGAATAGCCAATTTCCCCCGGCTTGTTGGTGTAATCAACTTGTTTGGCCGTGATAGTGTTATACACCTTGTTCGGTACCTCGTTGCGGTATAACTCCATATTGTTCAATGTTTGCAGCAAGGGAATTAATCGACTGTCAAAGGTATGCTTGTTAATAATGCCCAACTCTCTCACGGTAACGAGTGCACCAAGGTAGGATGCAGTATCCCACAAGGTGGTTGAAGGGTAATTATTTACCGCATTCACTAAGCCCGTTTTAGGGTGATAGTTATTTTCAAAATATCGCCAAGCAACCTTGGCCATCTTGTATTCCTTTTCGGTTAACTTACCACTTCGTCCTGGTTGCTGACCTTTGCTGTAATAGGGTTTGCTCTGCTCAATCACCTTTTCACCATAACTGGGTGAACCGGTTGAACGGTAAGTTGACTGACAAGCGCTAATCAAACTAATCAGTAACAGCGCAGCTATCTCTTTGTGCTTAAATACATTCACAATCGTAATTCCTTTTTACTGAATATGGCTGTAACGCGTTAGTTCATGACAACGCTGAGCTCTTCCGGGCGCTTCTTACCAGAGATGTTTAACAGTGGCCCATTTACTTTGAAATGCAGGCTTTCGAGAATAATTGCATTTGAATTGGCCGTTAGCGCTTCGTTTTTACTGCCATCTATTTCATAAATTCCTGAGTGCCACCCCCTTTCTTCGATAAAATTAGTACCAATCAAATCCATTAATTTTTGGGTGTATTCGGTGTTATAAAGCATATGCCAGCCAATCGCAGCTTTGGTGCTAACAGTTCTGAATTCACTAGCATCTTCACCGGTGTCAGTGATGGCATTCCACGCTTTACCATTACTAAAAACAGTGTTGTAAACAAAGTAAGGGGCTTGATCGATATTATCTTCGCTCACCGCAGTTAAAATACCTTGCTCAAGATAGCGATTCTCCTGCGCTTGATACACTCTAAACGCAAACTCTTTGGAAATAGCATCACCACCAAACTCGATGGCATCTAAGATATAAGGTTCACTAACGACATAGTTATGAGCTTTGTAGACTTCGGGAATGCGCTTGTCTGTTGGAATATCGACGCCTGAGATGGATTCATATTGCAGGAAGTCGTTGTACATGAGGGCAACCGATACATCTAAGCCCAAAAGTGAGACGGATTTTGCGGCATATTCTTCGTAACCAATACGCCCTTCTTGTACATAGTTGGTTTTTCCCTCTGCCGTGACTTCTGCACCGTACATCACACCATCAATGACCATAGCGCCAATGTCCCACTGTTTCGTGATCTCACCAACGAGCGGGGTATATTTTGGGTAGCTCCACACAATGACATTAAATGGTACGAATAACCGACCGATGTCGAGCGCTGACCAGCCGATACCGCGCTCAGTGACATTGTTTTGGTAATCCACCATCGCCAACGTTCTTGCGTTATACGACTTGTTGGGCAGTTGGTTATCGTGCAACTCAAGCTTTGCCAATGAAGTCAGCGCTTTTTCCATCCGCCAGTGAAAGTCTTCTGGGCTTACTATGCCGAGACGCTCTGCCGATATCAGCCCCAATAAGTAAGAGGCCGTGTCCCACATAGTCGCAGCGGGATAACCCTCTACTGAGTTGACCAAACCCGTTTCTGGATGTGTGTTGTTTTCAAAGTATTGCCACGCAACTTTTCCCCACATCAATTCTTGTTTAGTAAGTGGTGCGTAATCTCTTACTGGCAACTCCGCACTGACTTCGACCTTAAATGCTTGGCGCGTAATATCGGTATTTTCAAGAAAAATCACTAAACCGAAGGCAACGCATAGACCACACAAAAACACAATATGATGCCTTGCTGCTAAAACCCCATCTTTGAATGTCATAATATTTCCTTAGCTATGCCGCGTCTTGAGGTTGCCAGAATGCGCAGCGAATCATCCCCATCATGGCCAGCACATTATTGGCTGCCCAAAATGAGTTAATAAGCACTGCATTAAGGGTGTAAGCAAGCTGATTGTTAAAGAGCAAATAGCTCACTAGGCAGTAAATAAAACCAATGACCGTCAACACAACGACCCCTATCTGTGGCCAAACAAGATGTGCAAAATTCCCTTCTTGCCGCTCCTTGGGCGTCGTAGGAAAGGCAATTTTTTCACCTTTGAGTACCGTAAAAATGGCTTTTAAATTGACAGAGAAAAACGATATAAACGACGCTTTAGCTTGGTAGCCTGGTATCCCCCAGGTGCCCACCATAAACGCCAACTCATTCATGATTAAAAATGGGATGATATGCTTATAAAAATCACCTGAATAAGCCGACACGGGCGCCACGCCCGAGAAGAAATAAATCACCGGAGCCAGTATAAAAACGACGTTCCAGAGTGCGCCAAAATATGACCACATGGTTGATGCGTACATCACTTTCTGACTGAAACTCATCCCCTTGCGAAACAAAGGGTTGTCATTTAACGCAATATCAATAGTACCGCCGGCATATTTAAAACGTTGTACCAACCAAGTTTGCAAGTCTTGCGGCGAGAGCATTTTTGATTCAACTTGAGGGTGTAAAATCGACTTCCAGTGGTGTGTTTTATCGCCGTGTAGCACCATTGAGGTATAGATATCTTCAGAGACATGGAATTTATAGGGCGTCAGCTCAGTTTCTTCAACCAAGTCTTGGCGAACCATTTGCACCACACTGTCGTCAATATCTTGCTCATTAGTGAGTTTTTTTAATTGTGTTAACTTGCTCTCCTCTGCTTGTGCAAGGTTGTCGCCAAACGCAATTAAAGCTGACTGCATCACCGCATCACGACGGTGAATAGATCCCGCACCACAGCAAAAAGATGCATTGGCCCAGTTGCGACGACGTTGAATAATGTCGTAGAACATTTGGGGGTTGTTAACAAACGGGTCGCCGCCAACCTCCACTTTACCAAACAGTTTTTGAGTAATAATGGCGATCCATTTCCCTAGCCAGCCGTATTTTTGTTGCCATGCTTGCGTTAAATTTTTCCCTTCGGGTAAATCGAAAAACCACTGGGGCGTTTGTACCCAAGCCACATCTGGGTCGCGAAAATACCCTAAGGTGTGTTCAAGCATGGTCGGAAAAGGACGGGTGTCGGCATCGCAAATCACGATAAAATCGCCCGATGTTTGCTCCATCGCGTTGCGCAGGTTCCCCGCCTTAAAACCAATATTATTAGAGCGAGTGATGTAGTGGACACCTGTTGCTTTCGCTAACGCTTCCATCGCGTCACGCCGGCCATCATCGAGTAAATAAATATTGATTGTAATATCATGGGGATAATGAATTTTCTGAGCATCTAGCAAACTCAGTTTCACCAATTCAGGCGCTTCATCATAACTGGGAAAAAAGATATCAACAGAAATTGGTCGATCGGTGGTGCTGGCGTGAGTGACCTCTTTTAAACGACTTGGTGGTGCGCCCGATTCCACATCTTTGACTTTCCAAAGGTTAAAGGTAAATAAGATAAGACCAAAGTAGGCAAGTGACTCAGCAATCACCAAAGGGTAGGCAAACCAGAGTGCATCCATATTTAACGACGCTGTCCAACGCCAATGAATGTACCAAGCACCAAGCACTAAATTTATCGTTGCTAAGAATTGCCACAATAACTCTCGTGAGAATGAATAAGGAATAGGTTTAGGCGGTGTTCGCGTCTCGTATTTTTCAAAGTAAAATGCCATTTACTGATCACTCCCTGATATTTAACTTGTCTAATTCGATAAGTAAGCCAATCAATGAAGCGTTGTAATCAATCGCATATTCATTTACTGCATAAGACTTGGCGTTATCCACGTAACTTAAAATACCTTTGTTTTTAGGCGCAACATTGGCTTGCGCAAATACGTTAGGCCCTCCCACAAACAAACCGGGAATATAGATATTTTCACCACGGGTGAAGATATGGCTGACGTTTTGCACTGGCTGCTCCCCTACGCCACTGACGTAACTTAGGCCAAAAGGATTCGCTCCCAGCAAATAATCTGCTTGGTATATCGCTGCATCGACGTATTCCTGGTTATGGGTTAGGTAATAGCCAATCAACAGAAACATCCCCTCTTCTGCTGCCATTTTGTTCGACCCCCAAATAAAGCGATTGTTTGCCACTGCATAGTCTGATGCTTTAGCCCGCTCTAACGCAGTTGTTGCTCGCGCGATAAATTGCTGCTTTAAGTAGCTACAAAAGCCATATGAGTGCCGGTTACAGAGTTGTTCGTATAAATGCCATTTCCCTAGAGCAGCGGGGTCTTTCCACTCAAATAGATTCAGAGGTAAATCAATATGCTGATTGATGTATGTTAAATACTGATTTTCTTTGGTTGCTAAATACAGCTCTGCAGCAGCCCAGAAGCGATCATCACGATCATGAGTTAACGAGTTTTCTTTATCGGTGGCGTTTGCAATATAAGGACCTGAGCCAGTGTCATCGCGCTTTTGCCAATCAATAAAAAATGACGGATGTTCAGCCAAATATTGCCACGCCAACTCTGCTGCTTGTTGATATTGCTCAGCCAGTTGTACATCGTATTCTTGGTAAATGCGTGCAGCGAGCGCCATCACAGAGGCAAACTTTGCGGTATCGTCAGTAGCCACGCCATAAACATATCGCTGCTGACGGTCTTTCTCTGGTGCACCCAGACTTGGCCACTTCTTCGCACCAACTTTGCGAAAAACCATCCCCGTGTGATGTTGCATCTTTAACAGCCAGCTTAACCCGTGTTTCATTTCAGTAAGCACATCAGGCATGCTGTCTTGATGATCAGGTAGGGTCAAATCTAACTGGCGCAGGAAGTCGTCAGTCGATAAAAAAGCTGATAACACGCGCCCAATGCTCACGGCTGTGGTGGTAACGTACTTACCAAAATCTCCGGCATCGTGCCAGCCGCCAGTAGTATCGATCTCAATCGGCGTTGATAAATTTGACGACGCAGGAAACTCAATGCCCTTTAACTTTCGAAACAGCTGACTGTCTTTGGTATGACAAATTTTGTGACTGACTTTAGCAACAGGATCCTTGATCGGTTCACCGCAGCGTTGCAGATAATACGACCTCAGTAATTTAGTAATCGTACTTTGATATATTGCACTGCCAATTTCAAACACTGGAGATCTGACTTTCCCCTTCATCAAAACGTATTTACCAGTAGCTTTAATATGCGAAAAGTCCACTTTCCATATATTGGGTAAATCAGGGTTTTGATTAGCGTGCTGAGCCATTGTTAACTGCTCAACAACACGGCCAGTTTGATAATCAACAAGTTTAACTTCACCTTCAGCTTGCGCGCCTGAAATGTAGGCGATCTTTGACCCAGTGACAAAATAACCAACTTGGTTGACGTTAATTTGAATAACATTACCCTGCTCAGATAGCTGTAACGGCTTATCCTCAAGCGATTCATAAGTGCTTTGACAACCCGTCACTATGACGGTAATTACCAATGCCGCAAAAGCGTAATAACTGCGCTTAATACTAGTCATTTGCGACCACCAAAGTTTCGTTATTCTTGCCCACTGTCCAGTGATGAATATTCTCTGAAACAAGCGCTTGCTCGGCATCTAGTACTGCCCATCGCAATTGATATTCGCCTGGCGCTAGCGCTTTTAACATGACTTCGGTAATTTTTTCACTGGAGCTCGCTGGTATTTGCTTGGGCATTGACTGTTCATAGATCACTTCGCCAGCTTTACTGACTTGGTAAGTTAATTGGTATTGCTCAAACGACTTGGGGTAGTCATTTACTAACCACAGCGAAAAGTTAGCATCACAGCACAAAGCCTGTTTCTTAGGGTGATATTCAATACTCGGTAAGATAGGTTGATAAGCAACTTTCAGGCGCTCGAACGCAGGTTTAGCCTTGCGCTGATAATCAACAATGCCCCAATTCATTGATGCCCAGTTTTCAACGAACATAAATTGGAATATCGCGTTGACTGGCTGGCCTTTTTGACGGCGATAAGATTCAGCCGCAAATGCGGTTAAGTTGGCCTGATATTGCTGCGTATTATGAATAAACTCATCAATATTGTCGCCTTTAGCCACTTTCGCTATATTAAACGTTTGCTCTTGCTGAAAGTTATGATAATCCCACACTGCCCACTGTTGCTTTGTGGTTGGCCATAAATTATCAGCACCGACAATATCGCTTAACGTTGATTTGTTTGGCAATGCCTGTGCGCCAAATTCCGTGATCCAGCGTTGTTTGGTGGGTTTGCCATAATCCACCCAGCTACCACTGTACCAGCCTAACCAAGGGTGCTCGGCGGTTAGCGAGCTTTTGTGGCTATAACGAGTGCTATCGGCACTTTTTAATGCGGTGTAAACCGCTTTATCGAGTTTGATATTTTGCTTGTTGTTGTAGTCTGCATATTTGTATTTCATCCAATCGGCATCCCACGGCGGTTCGTTGTGAGCACTCCACAAAACAATTGATGGATGGTTATAAAACTGCTCAACCATTTCTGTCGCTTGCTGGCGAGCGTTGTCCAAGAAAGCCTGAGTTTCGATATAACCCCATTGCAATGGAAAGTCTTGCCATACCACCATGCCGAGCTTGTCTGCTTCATCATAAAAAGCTTGTGGCAGTACATGTGCATGGACACGCACAGCGTTAATATTGGCGGCTTTCATCAGCTGTAAGTCTTTAGCAAAATCCGCTGCACTAAATTCTGCTAGCCATTGCCAAGCAATGTAGTTAGTGCCTCGCACAAAAAAAGGCTGACCGTTTATTTGCCACTGACCGCTGGGCTCTAGCACTTTAAAATCGCGAAACGCCACCTGCTCTTGCACACTACTCAAGATATTGCCAGCTTCGCTAAGACTAACCTGCAATTCATATTGATTTGGCTCGCCAAGTTCCCACGGCGACCACAATGCTCTAACCCCCTCTGGTACAGTAAATGAGGTGCGGTTACTAGTCGGTGAAATAGTTGTTTGTTGCGTGTACTCTTCGACTAATTTGCCATTAAACAGCAACCGATAATTGATCGTCGCTTTGGTGCTGCGCTTAACAGTCAGCGTCATATCAATGACAGCAGAAGACTTTCCCGATTCAGTTACGTTGGGTGTAAATTTTAACGTATCGACACTGGCTAACTTGCTGGCTTCAATGCGTACCGATTGCCAAATACCACCGGTATTCATTTCCTGACCTCGCTCTGACCATGCGCCACCGGGTCTGGCATCGTGATGGCCAAGCACGCCTTTGATGTACTTTTTGTGCAAGGACCAAGACTGACCCGCATCTTCCAGTGGGCTATTCACTCTCACGACCAACGAGTTTCTTCCTGCGACTAGATATTTTGAAACTTCAAATTGAAAAGACTGAAAGTAGCCCTCGTGGAAACCAAGGTATGTGCCGTTAAGCCAAACATCGGCAAAGTAATCAACCCCCTCAAAGATGAGTTGAATAACGTGCTCGTTTTCATCCACAGCGGCGAAGTCAAACGACTTTCGATACCAAGCAATACCGTGATGATCAAAACCTTGGCGAAACCAGTTACTGGGCACCTGAATGCTAGAGGCATCAGAATAGTCGGCATCTAGCGCATAATAGTTAGCTGACATACTATTGGCTGGCAAAAACTCCCAAGTACCATCCAGCGATATTGTATGGTTTGTTGAAACTTGCCCAGCAGGTAAACTACTCGTTTGCTGGCAACCGAGCATTGCCGCGCAAAGTACGATAGCCAACCAGTGATAAGAAAGTGTGTTAACTAACTTTCTTGACCATTTTGAAGTAGTTTCTGCCAGAGTCTGACCAGTATGAAACTTCATCCATTAAATCCTTTACTATTTGCAGACCCCTACCACTGGTATCCCAAGAGTCAATATCGTCTTTGTCTAGGCTGTCCCAATCAATCTCGCGTTCCATATTTGCCGCTGGCATCGCACTACCAGTATCAATGATGGTTATCGACACTTGGTCACTTTGCAGCGCCAGCTCAAATCCAATTTCATGATCTTTTTCATCACTGTAGGCATGCTCGACGACATTGTTAGCCACTTCGACGAATGAAAGCTCAATAGCCGCTGAAAATTCATCGATGTCATAACAGCTGCAGATCATGTTGCATATGCCTATCGCGACGAGTGAGACATGCTCATAACAGCTGGTAATGCTTAGCTGTACTTTTTTGTCAGTCATACACCGCTACCTAAGTAACTTTTCCTGGAGTGGCTTGCTACTATCTAACTTAGACGCCGCAAGTGATGCTTGATACAAGTCGTGATCAACCTTTAAATGTTCAATCACGCAGCGACTATCATTAATGGCCCAACCTATGTTCCAGTCTGGCAAATGAACGTATTCACCAGTTTGCTCGATACAATGCTCACCAAACAGTACTTTGTCTTGCAGGGTGACGACCTGTGATACCCAGGTGTAGTCATCAATCATGCAGCGCTCGATAATTGCGCCACTTTCAACGACACAATTAGCACCAATGGTTGCTGGCCCAATAATGGTCGCGCCATCTTCAATTCTGCTGCCATTACCTATGTATACCGGCCCTTGAATATTGACTTTATCGAGATTGACATCGACGTTAATGCCGCACCACAGATTGTCAGCTATTTGCTTACCCGGAATGGGATAGCCGGTAATTTTTCCGGTCAAGATATCGGACGTCGCTTGCCAAATATCGGTCAGATTACCGACATCAACCCATTGAAAATCCAGACTGATGCCATAGAAGTCGAGCCCTTTTTCGACAAGGCTCGGGAAGAGTTCACCGCCGATATCGAATTCTTGATCGGCGGGGATATGATCAAAAATCTCTGGCTCGAACACATAAATACCAGTATTGATGGTATTTGAGATAGCTTCTTCAGCCGATGGTTTTTCTTGGAATGCTTGGATCTTCATATCTTGATCCCTTTTGACCACACCGTACTTGTGAACTTCTTCTAAAGGCACATCTTGCAACACTATGGTAGCAATACCGCCCTTAGCCTTGTGAAATTCAAAGACTTTACCCAAATCGAGATCGACCCAAGCATCACCACAAACCACAATGAAAGTGTCATCAAAAAAGCCCGAAAATTGCTGAATTTTCTTCATTCCACCTGCTGAACCAAGTGCTTTCGCTTGTACCTCGCCATCAATAATTTTGCCTTCAAAAGAGTAGGTAATATCGACTCCGAACTGGCGACCATCTCGAAAATAATTTTCAATATCAGATCCCATGTAACTGGTATTGACCGCAATTTCAGTAATACCAAATTGTCTAAAGTGCAAAATTAGGGATTCCATCAGTGGTGTTCTCATGATTGGAATCATGGGTTTAGGTGTGGTTTTCGTCACAGGCCAAACTCGCGTTCCTTTGCCTGCAGCAAGTATCATTGCTTTCATCATGACCATTTCTCCTTGGTTGGCAGGCTAGCTAACCGCTAGGTTAAGCGCTTCCTCGACATTGGCACATTGTGGAAAAAGTCTATCCATCCGCGTAAGCGTCATTAAGGCTTGAACATTTGATTGAATACCAACTAGTACAATCGCCCCCTGCGAATTAAGGTGCTTCAATGATGAAATCAATACACCAAGGCCACTACTGTCCATAAAGTTCACTCGGCTGAGATCTAACACAACGTTGCACGACTGAGCGCCAACCGTATCTAAGAAATACTGCTTAAACCTGGGGGCTGTGACGGCGTCAAAACGCTGCTCATCGATGTTGATGACAATTGTTGAATCGTTAACTTTTTCATTTGATAAACTCATAACATGTTTTCTCCATTCCACTGAAATCCTAAGATTGTGATGTCGTCAACGAGGTCTTCGCCATCACTCCATCGCTCAACTTGTTGATAAATATCATCGAGTAGTTGTTTAACGTTTTGTCCTCTGCCGCGCTCTATCGCACGACATAAGTTATCTTCACCAAAAAATTCACCTTGTTTGTTTTCCGCCTCAAGAATACCGTCGGAAAATGCAAACAATCTGTCGTTTGGCTCCATTTGCAACTCTTGCTCTTCAAAAACAGCATCGATCATAATGCCAACAGGGAACCCCCCCATGCCGTGCGCCGTTGCGACACCTGTTTTGGCGTTGAAATGAATGATTGGCGGGTGACCAGCCTGACAAAACTTAACCCCACCGGTTTCGGTGTTAATGACGCCGTAGACCATAGTGAAGTACATATCAGAGTCACGAGCGACACTACTTTGATTTATTGCTGTCACTGCGCGGTCGACACGACTCACCTGAGGTTTTTGGCGAATGTGTTCAAAGTCTATAATGGCATTGGAAAACAGTTGCTCTTGGGTCAGTTCGTGGCCCAAAGAAAAAGAAAAAAGTGCTGACGGAATACCGTGGCCCGCAACATCAATTTGAAAGAAGGCCAAGCAGTCTCGGGTAATACTCTTATAGCCATATAAATCACCGCCAACATATTCCGACGGTTTAAACAAGGTACCTAATTCAACAGCGCGAAGTTTTACATCTTCCTTGGGCAGAATGGTTGTACCAAGCTTAGCTGCCGCTTTTAAATCTTCATTGATGTTACTGAGTGCTATCGAAAGGTCTTGGTTCTTTTCTCTTAACTCGTACTTTAAATGCTGTACACGCATTGCCGCATAGACTTTGGCGCAAATTTCTTCCTTAATAATAGGTTTGTTAATGAAGTCATCTGCGCCAGCGTCAATACCAGACACCAATGATTCGGTGTCGCGAAACCCGGTCAATAACATAATGTAGGTATACTTCTGATTGGCAATCGCTTTAACTTTACCGATAAACTCGCAACCGCCCATGCCTGGCATCACCAACTCGGTAATTAGCAAGTCAATATCATCGTGCCGAGCGAGGTAATCAAGCGCAGGTTCACTCTCAGTAAAAGAAATAATCTCAGTGTTAAAGTGAGCTAAGATGTCGATTAGTTGATGATGAACATATTGCTCGTCGTCAACAATGACGATTTTTACACTACCTATGTTTAGCATAAGTAACTCCTTTATCTTTAACCTGCGCGAACATCCACTCGATTGCCTTGGTGTCGCTGTACGCTTTATCCCAAACGTTATGCCATGTATTCTGATACTCCGTGTAAGCCACCTGCGCCTTATGCTGTTGCAAGTATGTATACATCTTGCGTGATTCAGCCACGGGAACGACTTCATCGTTCGCACCATGGGCGATCCATACGGGAATATGAGCCACTGCTTTCGCAGTCATCTGATATAAAGCTTCACCTTGATAAAAATCTGGCAGGCTATTAGGCGCAGGAGCATGGCCGCCACCGGGCTTAACGCGACCACAAATTACATACATTGCTGCCCATAAGTCGCGGTACTTGCTTGCTATGTGCCAAGCACCGTATCCCCCCATAGAGATACCGGTTAAATAAACGCGCTGCTCATCAACCGAGAATTTTTTCATCGCATCTTTGACACTGGCGAGCGCAATTTCTTCACAGGCCAAAGATGACCACCAAAGATCAGTGCCGCATTGAGGAAAAATAGCGATAGCAGGAAACTGGGTGGGTTGGTTCCTAATGGCACGACCTAAGCCAACATCGGTTGCGAGTAAAGGATTGTCTCCGCGCTCACCCGCACCGTGTAAGAAAACCATCAGTGGCCAACCTTTATCCTCGCGATAATCGTTAGGTACATACACTTGGTAATTCACAGTGCGATCATCTACTTGCAGAGTCTGGTTGATAAAACCCGTTGCAAAGCTGCTACCAGCAGATACACATGCTGAGCACATCATGAGTAAGGTAACGAGCAGGAAATTAACGTGGAACATAATTGAACAAGAACTCCTTTTTCACCATCAACCATAACCCCAATAGGCTGAGGCCATGCCAGAGCGTATTTTGCCAAATATTGGCTGTGTCATAGGTTGGCTTAACATTCGAAAAATCGGTAATGGCTTCAACTAGTACGACAAACACTAAGTGCATAATGAAGACATAAAGGCTCGCTTGCCCCAAAGGAATAAAAAACCAACCCAAAGTGCGACTGATCGGTTGCCAGAAGCGAGTCAAACACCAATAAAAGAAAACAAGGAAACAGGCATAGTTAAACAACCTCAATATGCCCAGTTTATTTTTGTCGAAGTACTGATGGTGTAACTGGTAAAAAGTATCACTGGTTATCCAGGTTAGCTTTACGGCATCTGGAAAGGCTGGATTGGGGGAATTCCAAGCAACGAAAATAAAAACAAGGGTAAATACCGCCGAGAAAGCTACAAGCGCATTGTACTTTTTGGCATCGAAAAAACGTCCAATAGCATCTTTGTGAAAACCTATCGTAAGCCCTGCAATGTATAGCACTTGCCAGCTTAGCAGTGGAAATGCATATTCAAACTGAGCAGCAGTAACGCGCGAGGGAGAAGAAAGGTTGTAGATATACAAGACCACACAGGTAAAGCAAACCCACTTCGCTTTTCCATGGTTGAACAACCAAATTGCTATTGGGGTAAGTAATAACAGTGAGCAATAAAGACCTAATATCTGGATTTGATGCGGACTACTTCTTAACAAGAAAACGTTGCTTGCAGATTGATGCCAGCTGCTCTCTTGATGCGGAAATAGTTGGTAGACCTGACCGTTGCCCCAGTTTTTGAAGGTTTTAATCACCTCCAAATCCAATAAAGGCAGCATTGATAGCACTAAAATAAGAGCGACAATGCCGATATTGATAACATACAGTTGAACAGAGCGCTCTAGCAGTCGCATTGAGCTGGCTTTAAAGCCAGAGTTTTCGTTGATTCGCTTGTGAACTTGGCCGAGTATGTAGCCCGACAGGACAACAAACCCTTCTGCGCCAGAAATTAATCCGATGCGTTCCCACGCAATAAAATTGAACCACGAAAAGATTTCGATGTGGACGATGATAAGAATCAACATCACGACACCGCGCATGAAATCAATTCTTAAATCTCGTGTACCTGTTCCCTCAGTGTAACCCATCATCCATTCCATGGAATTTGTTCTGACTAACTGTGTTCGAAGTATAGTTGAAAATTTTCAATTGCAAGAAAACTTGATAAAAAAACTGACATTCTTCATTGTCAAAACAGAGTGAAACGCTTACAAAACAATCAAAACCCACTTGCAATCAGGCATCAAGAAGCGACCTAAATAATTGTTATACATTGAAATAAATTGATTTTTATAGGGAGTTATATAATTGAGAAAAGCGAAGTTAAGCAGGCAAAAACAAGTATAAAATTATTCGACACTTTTAAGCTGGCTTCGGTGTAAAAAGGTTAAAAAGACCAGGACCAAGCGACACTCAAACCGCCATTTTTAAACTCACCCGTGCCATTTGACGGCTCTCGACCAAGCCAGCGATTGCCAGAGTAGTTATTGTATTGAATTGTGACAGTTCCGGGCCGCCAATCAAAATATCCAAAGCCGTAGGTATAATCTGGATTCCAAGGCTGTTGCTGGCTTTTATCAAGATAATGAAAGGCGGTGAAATTGACATACCAAGCCCCGACAATAGTGAACTTACAGCCAAAACTTAACGTGCGCTTCCATTTCTTTAAGCCATTGGTAGCAGCGTCAAAATACTCAGGCACCACGGTGTAACCCGTATTACACCCAATCGAGCCTTTTTCACTGAAGGTAAGGTATTTAGAATACTTCTTCTCAATTGGAAATTTCCAGCCTAGCGTCCACGCGCCTTGTTTGAAAATAGTCGCCTTTTCACCTGCGCTTCGATCTGGATTAAAGCGGTTCCCCCCATAGTTGGCATACACTAAACTCAGCGTATAGGGGCGCCAGTCACTGTAGCCAAAAGTGTAAACAAAATCTGGATTCCAAGAGCGCTGTAATTCAGCGTATTTGTATTTGGTTGCCGCAGCACTAATAAACCAATTCCCTAAAGGTTTGTATTTTAGCGATGCTGAATAGGTAATATTATTAACGTTCAAATTACCTTGCCGGCCTGAACCTTGCTGAGACTTTGTGCGAGTTAGCGGGTATCCCATGCTAAAACCACCACTAAACCCAGCAATCAAATTACGCCATTCTGAGTCGTGTTTTTTCTGCATCCACTCTTCAAAGGGAAGCGCAAAAGAGCTTTTGATGGCTCGCATGATTTCAGATTCATCTTCTGGGCTAAGTTCGAAATTTTGCAAAGCAAAACCTTGCTTTGCTTTGCTTTTTTCAGCCAGTGGCACAATGAAATTATAATAAGCGCCATCTGAAACTGGCGGATGTTCTTGAGCCAATAAGGAGTCATTCAACAACAAAAATACGAAAAAAATACACTTTAAAAACAGAACCTTGTTATTCCATAACATCAGTTTTCTCGCCAACCATCAGCTAAATTCAATCCTTTGCTATACTGTGATAATCATCGACTAGTCAATTCACGGATCGAATATGCTTTACTGTCGCACATTGATGGCGCTGCTTGTCAGCCTTGCCTTATCGCTCACTCTTCTGGCTTCACCTTTTAAGGTTTATGCAAAAACTTTAGAAAAAGCAAAATATTACAAACAGACCATTAAAGTGAATGGCAAGGAAAGGGAATATTATGTGTACCTGCCCAAAGGCATTAATTTAAAGAAAAAATACCCGGCTGTAGTGACTTTTCATGGCTTTGAGTCTGACGCCAACGGTATAAAATGGTTACTACAACCAGAGAAAAAAGCTGATGCTTTTAACTATGTCTTGATTTTTCCAAATGCCTTGAATAAAAGCTGGAATGTAGGCAAAGGGTTGGGCTCAAAAAATAAAAGTGCTGACGATAAAGCATTTTTAGCTACCCTGCTTAATACTATTCCAGCGAGGCACCCCATTAATAAGCACAAGATTTACACTATGGGGTTTTCTAATGGTGCTCAAATGGCTGCCTTAGCCTATTGTCAGTTTGGCCAGCAAATTGCTGCTGCTGGTATTGTCGCCCACTCAATGAACATCAAGGCTTGCTCCCCAAAATACAAAACACCCATTACTATTTTCCAAGGAACAGATGACAAATACGTGCCATTTGACGGTGGTGGTAAATACAACATTCGATCTTACAAAGACAGTATGAGCTTTTTCGTCAACGCCAATAATGTCAAAACGCATAAAGACACTGTGGTTAATTTAAAAACCGTTAACTGCCAGCGTCACCAAAACCGTAAAAAGACGTCCAAGGTAATTGGTTGCATATTAAAAGGAGCAGGTCACTCTTGGCCAGGCGCAAGAGCGTTTAAGCCAGAAGTGTTTGGAAAAGCCAACACCGAAATTAACACCACAGATTTTTTGTTTAAGTTCTTTCAACAATACACAGGACCAGGTGAGAAAAAATCAAATGATGAAATCAACCAAACAAAGCAATTTTTAGCCGCTAAGGCTCACAAGCAAGTTAACAATAATCAAGATAAAACGGCAAAAGCAACAAATAATAAGAGCGCGAATAAGCCAAAAGCAGGTAAAGTAAAGTTTGAAAAGCGCTTATATACCAGAAACAAGAAGAAGCACGCGTTTTTTATCACTAAGCCGTTAAAGCCAAGCAAAAAACCGGGTTCACTCGTTATTGTTTTTAATGGTAAAGGTTATACCGCTCGCAATATGCACGAGATGATAGAGGCCAGCAGCTTTAACAATGGCTATAACTTTATCTATGTCTATCCACAATGGAATGTTAACGCTAAGAGTGTTACTGATCAGTTTGACGAACTCTTTATTCACCAGCTTAAAGCGCAATTTCCGGATCATGCTAACCGCATTTTTGTAATGGGCTATTCACATGGTGGCGCAGCAGCACAAGATTATTATTGTGATTACAGTTATGCGCTAACTGCCGTGGCGACAGCGAATTTTGCATGGCGAGATAGAGAATGCTCGCCAACGGCACATCGTCCAATCCTTGTATTACAAAACAAAGCAGACAATAAGCAGCCATATAAAGGCAACCCTCAAGCCAAACAGCTCAGCTTTAGGGATACCATTAACATGCTGACTGCAGATATTAACCCAATGATAATGAAAAACACTTATATCAAAGGTAAAGATCACCGCTGTGCAGCATGGAAAGACAGCATAGAAAAGTTAACGGTTGTTGAATGTTCAACCGATTGGGGAGGGCACAATCTAGCAGGTAGTAGCTTCAAATTTAGCAAAGATCTGGGGCCTCATATGCGCCACTTTAAGGCCCCCAAAGTTATCGCGGGATTTTTTAACAATCAGCAACATGAAGATTTTTTCTCCTTCCATCAACGATAGTTTTTATATCCTAAATGCGAGGGTTCTGTTTACTATGTCCAAAATACATCGAAAGCAGCTCTCGCAGCTTTCTTAATGCATATTCAAACAGCTACCCAAGATTAGCCGATGTTTCTTGAGGTATAGCAATACAATACCAGCACCTGTTTTTACAGGCTTTCAGTGGCATCCAGCTTTACTAATTCCCAAATGCAAAAAAGGCCGTTCTCGCGACCTTCTCAACGTGTATTCTAGCACCTACCGGGATTGGTCGATGCTTCTTTGAGGTACAGCGATACAACACCAGTGCCTATATCAGCTGCGTTAAATGGCACCACAATTTTACCAACCCCCAAACGCAAAAAAGGCCGCTTTCGCGACCTTCTCAACGTGTATGCTAGCATCTATCGATGATTGGTATTCGGGCTATCCCTGCCCTCACCCCGCTGGGGCCGCACTTTGTGCGTTCTAATACCAATTGAAATAAACATGTGATCTAATAGTTATGATTTTTCAATGATTAGATCATCATGCATCAACCAATAGAATTAAAAAAACTTGCCCAACAAGAGAGTGATGCGAGAGTCCGAATAAGATTGCTCGCCATTTATCACTTTTCACTCGGCCAAAATAGAGCACAAATAGCTAAATTGCTTGGTGTTGCTCGCGGTAGTGTTAATAAATGGGTTAATAAGTATCTCTCTGGTGGGCTTAAAGGGCTGCAAACCAAAGTAAATACAGGTAGACCCTCGAAACTATCACAAGCGCAACTGAACCAATTGTCAGCATTTGTGTTATCTCATGTCGAAAAAGACAGTGGTGGCAGGCTGATTGGGGAAGATATTCAAAAATTCATCGATAAAAAATTTGATGTCTCCTATTCACTGCGCAATATTTACCACTTATTACATGCACTTGGATTTAGTTGGATAACGAGCCGCTCCAAGCATCCTAAGCAATCCGAACAAGCCCAAGCGGTTTTTAAAAACCTTCCGACTGGAAACGATCCGTAACACTCCATGGCACGTTCAGCCCGAAGACATTGATGTATGGTTTCAAGATGAAGCGCGTTTTGGACAGCAAAACCAAGTGACAAGATTATGGGCTAAGAAAGGGAGTCGCCCCAGAGTGGTAAGGCAGCAGCAGTTTGACTATGGCTATTTATTTGGTGCTGTTTGTCCTTCAACAGGCCAAACCGAAGCGCTAATTACGCCGCTCGTCAATAAAGCGATGATGACAGAGCACTTGTCTCAAATATCCAAAGCTACACCTCAGGGTAGACATGCGGTGGTTATCATTGATGGTGCGGGGTGGCATACAATGGATACAGCTAGTCCATTTTCTAATCTTACGCTAATCAAGTTGCCACCCTATTCACCAGAGCTAAACCCAATTGAGCAAGTGTGGCAATGGTTACGCCAGCACTGTTTATCTAATCGTGTATTCAGCGGGTTTGATGAAATAGTAGAGCAGGTTTCAGTCGCTTGGAACACATTCATTTCGGATATTGATAGAGTGAAAAAACTTTGTACTCGCGATTGGATTCAAGTGGTCAGATAATTATTTCAATTGGTATAATTTGTTCTAGACAAATTAGTCGATGCTTCTCTTTGGGATAGCGATACAACACCAGCACCTAATACCGTTGGCTCTGTTGCAACAAAAATTTACTATACGCCAAACGCGAAAAAGGCCGCTTGCGCGACCTTCTCAACGTGTATTCTAGAATCTATCGATATTATTCGATGATTTTAGATACAACACCAGCACCTACTGTGCGGCCACCTTCACGGATAGCGAAGCGTAAACCTTCGTCCATCGCGATTGGGTTGATTAGCTCAACAACAAACTTCAAGTTGTCGCCAGGCATTACCATTTCTACACCTTCTGGAAGCTCTACAGCACCAGTGATGTCAGTTGTACGGAAGTAGAACTGTGGACGGTAGCCTTTGAAGAATGGCGTGTGACGGCCACCTTCGTCTTTAGTCAATACGTATACTTCTGACTCGAACTTAGTGTGTGGGTTGATTGAACCAGGCTTACATAGTACTTGACCACGTTGTACTTCGTCACGCTTAGTACCACGAAGAAGAACACCACAGTTCTCACCCGCACGACCTTCGTCAAGAAGTTTACGGAACATTTCAACACCAGTACAAGTAGTAGTTGTAGTTTCTTTGATACCTACGATTTCTACGTCGTCACCTACTGTGATGATACCACGCTCAACACGACCTGTTACTACAGTACCACGGCCTTGGATTGAGAATACGTCTTCGATTGGTAAAATGAAGTCACCGTCGATTGCACGCTCTGGCTCTGGAATGTATGTGTCTAAGTGGTTAGCAAGTTCTAATACTTTCTCTTCCCACTGTGCTTCACCGTTAAGTGCGCCTAATGCTGAACCAGCTACTACTGGTAAGTCATCACCTGGGAAGTCGTATTCAGAAAGTAGTTCACGGATTTCCATTTCTACTAACTCAAGTAACTCTTCGTCATCTACCATGTCACATTTGTTCATGAATACGATGATGTAAGGTACACCTACTTGGCGAGAAAGAAGGATGTGCTCACGAGTTTGTGGCATTGGACCGTCAGTCGCAGCACATACTAAGATTGCGCCGTCCATTTGTGCAGCACCAGTGATCATGTTTTTAACGTAATCGGCGTGACCTGGACAGTCTACGTGTGCGTAGTGACGTGTTTCTGTGTCGTACTCGATGTGAGAAGTATTGATTGTAATACCACGCTCACGCTCTTCTGGAGCGTTATCGATTTGAGCGAAATCTTTTACTTCACCACCGTGAGTTTTTGTTAATACTGCAGAGATAGCAGCTGTTAAAGTAGTTTTACCGTGGTCAACGTGTCCGATAGTACCAACGTTTACGTGCGGTTTCGAACGTTCAAATTTTTCTTTAGCCACTTTTAAATACCTCAAGGTAAATTAAGTTATAAATAAATTTAAAAGATAGCGAGGGAATAGAGGATCTAAGAACTGGTGCTAATAGGCAGATTCGAACTGCCGACCTCACCCTTACCAAGGGTGCGCTCTACCAACTGAGCTATATCAGCACACACATACTTACAAAGATTGGAGCGGGTGGCGGGAATCGAACCCGCTTCATTAGCTTGGAAGGCTAAGGTAATAGCCAGTATACGACACCCGCTTACTATAACCAGACTATCTCTGCAAAAAATGGTGGAGGGAGGTGGATTCGAACCACCGAAGGCGGAGCCGTCAGATTTACAGTCTGATCCCTTTGGCCACTCGGGAACCCCTCCAATAATCTTTTACTTTCACTTTGCTAACAAAGTGAAAATTAATGGTGCCGACTGCCGGAGTCGAACTGGCGACCTACTGATTACAAGTCAGTTGCTCTACCAACTGAGCTAAGTCGGCACTACATTAAGTGGTGCGCATTCTAGTGTAATGTTTTTGTGCTTGCAATAGCTGTTAATAAAAAACTTACGATTTTAGCTCGTTTGCTGCTTTTTTATGCGAAAGTGCTAACAAACAATAAAATCAGCATAAAACTTACGCCTTAACTGCACTAAATTCAAGCTAAATAACAAGCGAGACCCTCAAACACGATTGCAGGTACGTAGTGAACGCGTGTTGAGTCTATATCTAGCATTTGTGCAATGCGCTCACCATTACCACCGGTGATCACCAATAAAGGGGTTACATCGTTTAATTGCTCAGCAGTGAGCATCGCTTGTTTAATCAAACCAACGGTTGATGCCCAAGCTGCTTGTGCCAAGTTATCGTTGGTATTACGGCCGAAACCAAGCGAGTTTATTTGTATTCTATCGCCACGAACATTCGCCGTGTTTGCTTGAATGCTGTTAAACAAGGTTTCAATACCCGCTAAAATCCACCCACCTTGGTGACAACCGTTCGAGTCTATGTAATCAATCGTGGTGGCTGTACCGGTATCAACCACGATACAAGCTTGATTGGCAAATCGCTTACTGGCGCCCAGCACCGCGAGCCAACGGTCAACGCCGAGTTGTTCATAGCGCTCATAACCATTGGTAACGCCAAAAGCTTTGTCTGGTGTTTTAACCTGCTGACACCGTATTTTTTGGGCTAATGCCCAGTGTTTAATTAACTCCTCAATATTTTGGTGAGCAACACTGGCAAGCACTAATTGATCGCAGCCGAGCCAGTGTTGATTAAACCAAGTAGTGGATAAACTTTGGTTGTCGCAGTATTGAATTGATGCGAGTTTGTCATCGACAACAAAGCAGTACTTAGTGCGAGTATTGCCGATATCGATCAATAGTTGCTTGTTACCGAGCATAAGCATTCACCTTAATTATCGACATCATCAGCACGTAAACTAACTTCACCACCATAAACAGGTTTTACCTGCCCGTGTTGTTCAAACAGCAATGCACCTTGTGCATTTACACCGCGACACATCCCGTGTTGTACGTTATCACCTGTCATAATTTTTACGTTTTGGTTCAAAAACAGATCTTGCTCAAACCAGTCACTTAGCATACTTTCTGTGCCTAAGCGCTCTTGCTGGGCTAAGCGGCGGTTTAGCGCAATAATGATGGCAACAGCAAGTTGATTTCTATCGATTTGAATCTCTGAAGAGTGCGATAAATGGCGTTGCAGATCTGTCCACGGCTGGCTGATTTCATGACCAGCCTGCTCTGGCATGCATAGGTTTAAACCAATGCCAATAACACTGTGACACGCGCCCGTTGCCTGCCCTTCTAAGTCGATCAAAATACCCGCTAGCTTTACGCCATCGAGGTACACATCATTCGGCCACTTTAATTGTACTTGCACTTCATAAAGTGCTTTGATGGCATCACTTATCGCCAACGCAGTTAACAAGCTAAGTCCCATTGCCGAGGACATGCCATCAGCTAGGTAGTGATAGTATGAAAGGTACAAATGCGAACCAAACGGCGAAATCCACTGACGGCCACGTCGACCGCGCCCCTGGCTCTGATATTCAGCAATACAAACTTGCCCAGGCTCTACCTGATTGGGCAATTTACGCAACAAGTAATCATTTGTTGAGTCAATTAGGGTGTGTACCTCAACATGGTTCGTTACTGATAATGCTTCCAAGGCATGACATATTGACGTTTTATCAAGCAGTACTAGTGGTGTTGCGAGTTGGTAACCTTTTCCGCGCACTCTGAAAATATCGAGTCCCATCTCTTGCAGTACTTTGACTTGATTAGCTACCGCAGCGCGAGAAACACTCAGCTCATCAGCAATATCTTGCCCAGACACAAACTGGCCAGCCGCCAAGGCCTGAATTAACTTTTCTCTTACTGATTTAGACATTGAGATTCACTCTTTATCAACAAGCGCTCACCATGCTCGCCAACAATTCTAACTTCTGGCTCAAGCGTAACGGCAAACTTTTTCGCTACAGTCTCAACAACCAGCTCTGCAAGCGCTGCAATATCTTGCCCTGTCGCACCACCAAAGTTGACCAGCACTAGTGCTTGTTTTTGGTGCACAGCGGCATCCCCTTGCCGATACCCCTTTAAACCAGCTTGGTCGATTAGCCAGCCAGCAGCAAGCTTTATCTGATCTTCACCTTGTGAATAAAAAGGAATATCGGGATATTGTGCTTGCAGCTTGTTAAAAACAGATTGCGTGACAACAGGGTTCTTAAAAAAGCTACCGACATTGGCTAGCTGCTTAGGATCCGGGAGCTTGCTATTGCGAATATCAATGACTTTGTTCATCACTTGTTCTGCTGTTGCCGTATCATTAAGCTCGTTAAGCCCGGCATAGGTCAACACAGGTTGCCATTTTTTAGGTAGTGACAAGTTAACTGAGGTTATTACCCCTTTACCTTTTAAGGCCTGTTTAAAAATGCTATCGCGGTAGCTAAATTGGCATTGTGCTACAGGCAGCTCTAGCTGCTCTGATGTCTCAAAATCAAACCACTCAACACTGTGGCAAAAGTTTGCGAATTCTACGCCATACGCACCAATATTTTGCACTGGTGCAGCCCCAACGCTCCCCGGAATTAACGCCAAATTTTCTAGGCCAAACATATTATTAGCCACAGTGTATTGAACTAATTGATGCCAGTTCTCTCCTGCCCCTACATTCAGGTGAAAATGGGTGTTAGTTTCTGACACTTTGACACCTATAATATTAGGTCGAATTAGCGTTGGCGTTTTACTGTCAACAAATAGCGTATTACTCCCCTCCCCCAGTATATAAACTGGTTGTTCGGGTATTGTTAGCGCCATTAATTGATTGAGTGATGTGATTTCAATTAACTGGTCACAATAAGCATTAATAGCCATAGTATTCATGGCTTTTATATTACCGCTTGAAAGATTATTCATAAGGTTTGAGAAAGGAGTTCGCGTTTTGCTTGGCGTAATAACAACAGGATAATATTAAAGGTACGTTGAGGTAAAGCAGACAAAGCCTTACAGCAAGTTGTTCGGCTAATCACTAACCGTGTTTGCCGACAGGTAATTTAATAATATTCCAATGCTCATTGTAGTATTTATGCGGGTATCACGAAGTACCAATATTGTCACTTTGATTGATCACTATGGCTTCAATAGAGTACTTTTCTTGATTGAGCAGTCTTAACCCAGAGGTAATTCGTTCACCCAACTAGAAAGTAACGCGCGAAGCCAAATGAGGTTGCTCGCCATTTATCACTTTTCTCTCGGTCAAAATAGAGCGCAAATAGCTCAACTACTTGGTGTTGCTCGAGGCAAAGTTAATAAGTGGGTTAACAGCGACCTATCGCAGGGGGCTTAAAAGGCTGCAAACCAAAGTAATACCAATTGAAATAATTATCTGACCACTTGAATCCAATCGCGAGTACAAAGTTTTTTCACTCTATCAATATCCGAAATGAATGTGTTCCAAGCGACTGAAACCAATTTCATTAAGTATTAAGTCACCTTAATCCAACCTCTCGAGCACATTTGTTTCACTCTGCTAGGAGTTGATATAAATGTGTTCCATGCTTTTGATACTTGCTCGACAATATCGTCATAACCTTTAAATGTTCGATTTGATAAACAGTGCTGGCGTATCCAACTCCATACCTGTTCAATTGGATTGAGCTCTGGAGAATAGGGTGGGAGCTTGATAAGAGTAACGTTGTCAAATGGCCGGAAGTATCAACAGTGTGCCACCCGGCACCATCGACAATAACAACTGCATGCCTGCCAGGCGCTGTCGCCTTGGATATTTGTTCCATATGTAATGTCATGGCTTCTTTGTTAACGCACGGTGTTATTAAAGCTTCAGTCTTTCCATTGCTTGGGCAAACTGCCCCAAATAAGTACCCATATTCATACTGTTGCTGTTTCACCACTCTAGGTCGAGTGCCGCATTCAGCCCAAACTCGCGTTGTTTGATTCTGCTGCCCAAATCTTGCTTCATCTTGAAACCAAATATCCATGTCTTCAGGCATGACATTAAATGGGGTGTTCACGATCGTTGACAGGCGAAACTTTTTTAAAAACTTCTTGAGCCTCTGCTGATTGCTTGGGGTGTTTGGAACGAGTTGTTATCCAGCTTAGCTCAAGACTGTGCAATAACCGATAAACATTGCCTATCTGATAGTTCACATTAAAGTTGTTGCTAATGTAGGTTTGAATATCAGCAGCAATCAGTCGCCCCCCATCACTGGACTGTGCGTGTTTTAAAACGAACGCTTTTAATTCAAGCTGTTGATGTAAAGTTAAATTGGCTGGGCGACCTGAAATAGGCTTGCTGTCTAAGCCAGTTAACCCTTTTTCCAAATAACTAGATACCCATTTATTCACGCTACTTCTAGCTGTATTTAGCCTTCGAGCGATATTGGCTCTATTTTCGCCTTCAAAAAATAATGACACTGCCAATAAGCGTATACGCTTTCGTGCATTTGACTCTTTTCTTGAGAGGGCTAATACCAATTGAAATAAATACTTAATCATTCAGCGAGAATTAAAAGGTTCAGAGGCAAGGCATTGATTGCAGAGAATGGTCGCACCCTTGTCAAAATCAATAACGCAGCATATGAACCTTTTAAACTCGCCCTTTGGGAGCGTGTCAGCGTCGCGATAACTGCGCCAAATTGATGAGATGTAGAACAACTATATCAACAAAAATTTGGCTTGTTCTCCCACCGCTGACAGCGCTCTGAATTGATCAATTAATTAATTCAATTGGTATAAAAGCTGTTTTGATGTTTTTAAGCTCAAGGCGGTTAATGAAGATTATGATAACAACCCTTATTAGATCAGATATTTAATTAAAATGGTATCAGATAATTATTTCAATTGGTATCGGTGGTGCTACAGCGCTATTGTCGCTGAGGTCTTTTTAAATAGCCAACACGAAAAAGCCCCTGTCTGAAGACAGGGGCTTTAGAATAAGTGCCTAGCGATGACCTACTCTCACATGGGACCTCCCACACTACCATCGGCGCAGTTGCATTTCACTTCTGAGTTCGGCATGGGGTCAGGTGGTTCTACAACGCTATTGTCGCTAGGCGAAACTTTTATTTACTGCCTTAGCAGTAAATTACAATCTGGAAAACTGTGACGTGTATGGATGCACTAATGTCGACAAGTGTCATGGATGACAGTTGTTTGTCGACGCTATATATTTTAATTCAAGTCGTACTCATAAGTACGTGATATCAGTCTTACAAAACCATTTGGGTGTTGTATGGTTAAGCCTCACGGGCAATTAGTATCAGTTAGCTCAAGGCCTCACAACCCTTACACACCTGACCTATCAACGTCGTAGTCTCCAACGACCCTTCAGGGGACTTAAAGTCCCAGTGAGAACTCATCTCAAAGCCTGCTTCCCGCTTAGATGCTTTCAGCGGTTATCAGTTCCGAACGTAGCTACCCGGCAATGCTTCTGGCGAAACAACCGGAACACCAGAGGTTCGTCCACTCCGGTCCTCTCGTACTAGGAGCAGCCCTCTTCAATTCTCAAACGCCCACGGCAGATAGGGACCGAACTGTCTCACGACGTTCTAAACCCAGCTCGCGTACCACTTTAAATGGCGAACAGCCATACCCTTGGGACCGACTTCAGCCCCAGGATGTGATGAGCCGACATCGAGGTGCCAAACACCGCCGTCGATATGAACTCTTGGGCGGTATCAGCCTGTTATCCCCGGAGTACCTTTTATCCGTTGAGCGATGGCCCTTCCATACAGAACCACCGGATCACTATGACCTGCTTTCGCACCTGCTCGACGTGTCTGTCTCGCAGTTAAGCTGGCTTATGCCATTGCACTAACCGTACGATGTCCGACCGTACTTAGCCAACCTTCGTGCTCCTCCGTTACGCTTTGGGAGGAGACCGCCCCAGTCAAACTACCCACCAGACAGTGTCCCCAACCGAGATAATCGGCCCAGGTTAGAACATCACGCATACAAGGGTGGTATTTCAAGGTTGGCTCCACTCACACTGGCGTGCAAGTTTCAAAGCCTCCCACCTATCCTACACATGTAGGAGCAATGTTCACTGTCAAGCTATAGTAAAGGTTCACGGGGTCTTTCCGTCTAGCCGCGGGTATACGGCATCTTAACCGCAATTTCAATTTCACTGAGTCTCGGGTGGAGACAGTGTGGCCATGATTACGCCATTCGTGCAGGTCGGAACTTACCCGACAAGGAATTTCGCTACCTTAGGACCGTTATAGTTACGGCCGCCGTTTACCGGGGCTTCGATCATGAGCTTCGCAGAGCTAACCCAATCAATTAACCTTCCGGCACCGGGCAGGCGTCACACCGTATACGTCATCTTTCGATTTTGCACAGTGCTGTGTTTTTAATAAACAGTTCCAGCCACCTGGTTACTTCGACCGACCTCAGCTTAGGGAGCAAGTCCCATCACCAGAGCCGGCGTACCTTCTCCCGAAGTTACGGTACTATTTTGCCTAGTTCCTTCACCCGAGTTCTCTCAAGCGCCTTAGTATTCTCTACCTAACCACCTGTGTCGGTTTGGGGTACGGTTCCTTTATATCTATGCTTAGAAGCTTTTCCTGGAAGCAGGGCATCAACAACTTCAACGCCGTAGCGTCTCGTCTCGACTCTCAGCCTTAGAAACCCGGATTTGCCTAAGTTTCCAGCCTACAATCTTTCACATGGACAACCAACGCCATGCTTGCTTAGCCTTCTCCGTCCCTCCATCGCAATATAAAGAAGTACAGAAATATTAATCTGTTTCCCATCGACTACACCTCTCGGTCTCGCCTTAGGGGCCGACTTACCCTGCCCTGATTAACATGGGACAGGAAACCTTGGTCTTTCGGCGAGGGGGTTTTTCACCCCCTTTATCGTTACTCATGTCAGCATTCGCACTTCTGATACCTCCAGCATGCTTCTCAACACACCTTCAACGGCTTACAGAACGCTCCCCTACCACTTGAGCAAAAGCTCAAATCCGCAGCTTCGGTGCATAGTTTAGCCCCGTTACATCTTCCGCGCAGACCGACTCGACTAGTGAGCTATTACGCTTTCTTTAAAGGATGGCTGCTTCTAAGCCAACCTCCTAGCTGTCTATGCCTTTCCACATCGTTTCCCACTTAACTATGACTTTGGGACCTTAGCTGGCGGTCTGGGTTGTTTCCCTCTTCACTACGGACGTTAGCACCCATAGTGTGTCTCCCGGATAGTACTCATTGGTATTCGGAGTTTGCAAAGGGTTGGTAAGTCGGGATGACCCCCTAGCCTTAACAGTGCTCTACCCCCAATGGTATTCGTCCGAGGCTCTACCTAAATAGATTTCGGGGAGAACCAGCTATCTCCCGGCTTGATTAGCCTTTCACTCCGACCCACAGGTCATCACCGCATTTTTCAACATACGTGTGTTCGGTCCTCCAGTTGGTGTTACCCAACCTTCAACCTGCCCATGGGTAGATCGCCGGGTTTCGGGTCTATACCCTGCAACTGAACGCGCAGTTAACACTCGCTTTCGCTACGGCTCCCCTAATCGGTTAACCTTGCTACAGAATATAAGTCGCTGACCCATTATACAAAAGGTACGCAGTCACCCTAAGGCTTCCACTGCTTGTACGTATACGGTTTCAGGTTCTATTTCACTCCCCTCACAGGGGTTCTTTTCGCCTTTCCCTCACGGTACTGGTTCACTATCGGTCAGTTAGGAGTATTTAGCCTTGGAGGATGGTCCCCCCATGTTCAGTCAACATTTCACGTGTGCCGACCTACTCGATTTCACTTATGTTTGTCTTCGTGTACGGGGCTATCACCCTGTATCGCCAAGCTTTCCAGCTTGTTCCACTAACGCCCATAAGCTTAAGGGCTAATTCCCGTTCGCTCGCCGCTACTAAGGAAATCTCGGTTGATTTCTTTTCCTCGGGGTACTTAGATGTTTCAGTTCTCCCGGTTCGCCTCAATAAGCTATGTATTCACTTATTGATAGTGCCTTATGGCACTGGGTTTCCCCATTCAGAAATCCTAGGTTATAACGGTTTTTATCACCTCACCTAGGCTTATCGCAGATTAACACGTCTTTCATCGCCTCTAACTGCCAAGGCATCCACCATATACGCTTAGTCACTTAACCATACAACCCCAAATAGTTTTACTTATTTAAGTCATCGAGAGACAAATCTCGATGCTAATGTATGACTGACATTTTCACGTACTCACTTACAAAGTAAGTGGAGTATGCTTGAATTAGATTGAAATAAGATAAGGAAAAATCTTATTTCAGGTTTGATTACTTTATTCATTAAAGAAAAGAGCGCGACACTCTTGTCTTACCTAAAGCAATCATTCGAATATATCGTTAAATATATTCGGGATATATATCAGCTTTCCAAATTGTTAAAGAACTCAATTTAAGACGCATTCGCTTAAATCGTGGTTAAAAAAACCAAATTGAAAATATCATCTAGATACCTTTAATTTGGCTTCTTGCTCTTGTGAAGAAGTGGTGGAGCTAAGCAGGATCGAACTGCTGACCTCCTGCGTGCAAGGCAGGCGCTCTCCCAGCTGAGCTATAGCCCCATCGATTGGGTAACCTACTAACGTAGATCTGGGTCGACTTGAAAACAAAGGGCCAATGTCACTGACGTGAATTGGTAGGTCTGGGCAGACTTGAACTGCCGACCTCACCCTTATCAGGGGTGCGCTCTAACCAGCTGAGCTACAGACCTATTTCAAGATCTTACTTCTTCATTCATCGTTATCAATGCAATGTGTGTGAACACTCAAGGTACATGGATGTACCTGTGTCGACTCGACAGGATGTCTGACTTGTCGACCCATAATGTGTCTTACTTCAAGATAAGGAGGTGATCCAACCCCAGGTTCCCCTAGGGTTACCTTGTTACGACTTCACCCCAGTCATGAATCACAAAGTGGTGACCGTCCTCCCTAAGGTTAAACTAGCCACTTCTTTTGCAACCCACTCCCATGGTGTGACGGGCGGTGTGTACAAGGCCCGGGAACGTATTCACCGCGACATTCTGATTCGCGATTACTAGCGATTCCGACTTCATGGAGTCGAGTTGCAGACTCCAATCCGGACTACGACGTACTTTCTGGGATTCGCTCCACCTCGCGGTCTTGCTGCCCTCTGTATACGCCATTGTAGCACGTGTGTAGCCCATCCCGTAAGGGCCATGATGACTTGACGTCGTCCCCACCTTCCTCCGGTTTATCACCGGCAGTCTCCTTAGAGTTCCCGACACGACTCGCTGGCAAATAAGGATAGGGGTTGCGCTCGTTGCGGGACTTAACCCAACATTTCACAACACGAGCTGACGACAGCCATGCAGCACCTGTCTCACAGTTCCCGAAGGCACGAAACTATCTCTAGTAACTTCTGTGGATGTCAAGGGATGGTAAGGTTCTTCGCGTTGCATCGAATTAAACCACATGCTCCACCGCTTGTGCGGGCCCCCGTCAATTCATTTGAGTTTTAACCTTGCGGCCGTACTCCCCAGGCGGTCAACTTAGCGCGTTAGCTACGCTACTCACGTTTCAAGAACACAAACAGCTAGTTGACATCGTTTACGGCGTGGACTACCAGGGTATCTAATCCTGTTCGCTCCCCACGCTTTCGTGCCTCAGCGTCAGTATCTGTCCAGGTGGCCGCCTTCGCCACTGATGTTCCTTCCAATCTCTACGCATTTCACCGCTACACTGGAAATTCCACCACCCTCTACAGTACTCTAGTCAAACAGTTCCAAATGCAGTTCCGAGGTTAAGCCCCGGGATTTCACATCTGGCTTATCAAACCGCCTACGCACGCTTTACGCCCAGTAATTCCGATTAACGCTCGCACCCTCCGTATTACCGCGGCTGCTGGCACGGAGTTAGCCGGTGCTTCTTCTGTCGCTAACGTCACAGCTAGCAGATATTACCTACTAACCTTTCCTCACGACTGAAAGTGCTTTACAACCCTAAGGCCTTCTTCACACACGCGGCATGGCTGCATCAGGGTTTCCCCCATTGTGCAATATTCCCCACTGCTGCCTCCCGTAGGAGTCTGGGCCGTGTCTCAGTCCCAGTGTGGCTGATCATCCTCTCAAACCAGCTAGAGATCGTCGCCATGGTAGGCCATTACCCCACCATCTAGCTAATCTCACTTGGGCTAATCTTTTGGCACGAGGTTCCGAAGAATCCCCCGCTTTGGTACTTCTCTTACGAAAAGCACATTATGCGGTATTAGCAGTCGTTTCCAACTGTTGTCCCCCACCAAAAGGCATATTCCCAAGCATTACTCACCCGTCCGCCGCTCGACGCCAAAGGAGCAAGCTCCTCTTCGTTTCCGCTCGACTTGCATGTGTTAAGCCTGCCGCCAGCGTTCAATCTGAGCCATGATCAAACTCTTCAATTAAAATCGTTTGTGATGACCTTCTGTTAGGAAAGACATCGGCTCAATGAATTCTGTACAAATAAAACTTATATATTAAGTAGTTTTTGCATGAGTTCACTGAGTTAATTTTTGCAAGCTCGAAACTTGCTTATTTGTAAAATCAACATCATGTGAATGCTCACACAAATTGCATGATAACTAATTGTTAAAGATGCCTACACGAAGTAGGTATACCGAACCGTTCATGGATGAACGTTTTGTTCGGCGCGAGTTAACAATCGCATTCGTTGTTAAACCGCTTACTCTCTCGTTGAGAGCGGATGCGCATTCTACGCTTCCTAGTTTTGATGTCAACAACTTTTTGAAATTTAATTTCTAAGTTATTAACCTCAAACTTTTATTGATTAGTATTTGAATCAATTTAACTAATTACTAAGCAATAAAAGCTTTGATTAAAAAGCCCGACACCTTGTATCGGGCTTTTCTAATTAAGTACCTAGCGATGACCTACTCTCACATGGGACCTCCCACACTACCATCGGCGCAGTTGCATTTCACTTCTGAGTTCGGCATGGGGTCAGGTGGTTCTACAACGCTATTGTCGCTAGGCGAAAAAAGTTACAATTTGGAAAGCTATATTTTATATATCGTTTTAATTCAAGTCGTACTCATAAGTACGTGATATCAGTCTTACAAAACCATTTGGGTGTTGTATGGTTAAGCCTCACGGGCAATTAGTATCAGTTAGCTCAAGGCCTCACAACCCTTACACACCTGACCTATCAACGTCGTAGTCTCCAACGACCCTTCAGGGGACTTAAAGTCCCAGTGAGAACTCATCTCAAAGCCTGCTTCCCGCTTAGATGCTTTCAGCGGTTATCAGTTCCGAACGTAGCTACCCGGCAATGCTTCTGGCGAAACAACCGGAACACCAGAGGTTCGTCCACTCCGGTCCTCTCGTACTAGGAGCAGCCCTCTTCAATTCTCAAACGCCCACGGCAGATAGGGACCGAACTGTCTCACGACGTTCTAAACCCAGCTCGCGTACCACTTTAAATGGCGAACAGCCATACCCTTGGGACCGACTTCAGCCCCAGGATGTGATGAGCCGACATCGAGGTGCCAAACACCGCCGTCGATATGAACTCTTGGGCGGTATCAGCCTGTTATCCCCGGAGTACCTTTTATCCGTTGAGCGATGGCCCTTCCATACAGAACCACCGGATCACTATGACCTGCTTTCGCACCTGCTCGACGTGTCTGTCTCGCAGTTAAGCTGGCTTATGCCATTGCACTAACCGTACGATGTCCGACCGTACTTAGCCAACCTTCGTGCTCCTCCGTTACGCTTTGGGAGGAGACCGCCCCAGTCAAACTACCCACCAGACAGTGTCCCCAACCGAGATAATCGGCCCAGGTTAGAACATCACGCATACAAGGGTGGTATTTCAAGGTTGGCTCCACTCACACTGGCGTGCAAGTTTCAAAGCCTCCCACCTATCCTACACATGTAGGAGCAATGTTCACTGTCAAGCTATAGTAAAGGTTCACGGGGTCTTTCCGTCTAGCCGCGGGTATACGGCATCTTAACCGCAATTTCAATTTCACTGAGTCTCGGGTGGAGACAGTGTGGCCATGATTACGCCATTCGTGCAGGTCGGAACTTACCCGACAAGGAATTTCGCTACCTTAGGACCGTTATAGTTACGGCCGCCGTTTACCGGGGCTTCGATCATGAGCTTCGCAGAGCTAACCCAATCAATTAACCTTCCGGCACCGGGCAGGCGTCACACCGTATACGTCATCTTTCGATTTTGCACAGTGCTGTGTTTTTAATAAACAGTTCCAGCCACCTGGTTACTTCGACCGACCTCAGCTTAGGGAGCAAGTCCCATCACCAGAGCCGGCGTACCTTCTCCCGAAGTTACGGTACTATTTTGCCTAGTTCCTTCACCCGAGTTCTCTCAAGCGCCTTAGTATTCTCTACCTAACCACCTGTGTCGGTTTGGGGTACGGTTCCTTTATATCTATGCTTAGAAGCTTTTCCTGGAAGCAGGGCATCAACAACTTCAACGCCGTAGCGTCTCGTCTCGACTCTCAGCCTTAGAAACCCGGATTTGCCTAAGTTTCCAGCCTACAATCTTTCACATGGACAACCAACGCCATGCTTGCTTAGCCTTCTCCGTCCCTCCATCGCAATATAAAGAAGTACAGAAATATTAATCTGTTTCCCATCGACTACACCTCTCGGTCTCGCCTTAGGGGCCGACTTACCCTGCCCTGATTAACATGGGACAGGAAACCTTGGTCTTTCGGCGAGGGGGTTTTTCACCCCCTTTATCGTTACTCATGTCAGCATTCGCACTTCTGATACCTCCAGCATGCTTCTCAACACACCTTCAACGGCTTACAGAACGCTCCCCTACCACTTGAGCAAAAGCTCAAATCCGCAGCTTCGGTGCATAGTTTAGCCCCGTTACATCTTCCGCGCAGACCGACTCGACTAGTGAGCTATTACGCTTTCTTTAAAGGATGGCTGCTTCTAAGCCAACCTCCTAGCTGTCTATGCCTTTCCACATCGTTTCCCACTTAACTATGACTTTGGGACCTTAGCTGGCGGTCTGGGTTGTTTCCCTCTTCACTACGGACGTTAGCACCCATAGTGTGTCTCCCGGATAGTACTCATTGGTATTCGGAGTTTGCAAAGGGTTGGTAAGTCGGGATGACCCCCTAGCCTTAACAGTGCTCTACCCCCAATGGTATTCGTCCGAGGCTCTACCTAAATAGATTTCGGGGAGAACCAGCTATCTCCCGGCTTGATTAGCCTTTCACTCCGACCCACAGGTCATCACCGCATTTTTCAACATACGTGTGTTCGGTCCTCCAGTTGGTGTTACCCAACCTTCAACCTGCCCATGGGTAGATCGCCGGGTTTCGGGTCTATACCCTGCAACTGAACGCGCAGTTAACACTCGCTTTCGCTACGGCTCCCCTAATCGGTTAACCTTGCTACAGAATATAAGTCGCTGACCCATTATACAAAAGGTACGCAGTCACCCTAAGGCTTCCACTGCTTGTACGTATACGGTTTCAGGTTCTATTTCACTCCCCTCACAGGGGTTCTTTTCGCCTTTCCCTCACGGTACTGGTTCACTATCGGTCAGTTAGGAGTATTTAGCCTTGGAGGATGGTCCCCCCATGTTCAGTCAACATTTCACGTGTGCCGACCTACTCGATTTCACTTATGTTTGTCTTCGTGTACGGGGCTATCACCCTGTATCGCCAAGCTTTCCAGCTTGTTCCACTAACGCCCATAAGCTTAAGGGCTAATTCCCGTTCGCTCGCCGCTACTAAGGAAATCTCGGTTGATTTCTTTTCCTCGGGGTACTTAGATGTTTCAGTTCTCCCGGTTCGCCTCTTTACGCTATGTATTCACGTAAAGATAGTTGCTTATGCAACTGGGTTTCCCCATTCAGAAATCCTAGGTTATAACGGTTTTTATCACCTCACCTAGGCTTATCGCAGATTAACACGTCTTTCATCGCCTCTAACTGCCAAGGCATCCACCATATACGCTTAGTCACTTAACCATACAACCCCAAATAGTTTTGAGTCATCGAGAGACAAATCTCGATGCTAATGTATGACTGACATTTTCACGTACTCAATCAAATGAATGATTGGAGTATGCTTGAATTAGATTGAAATAAGATAAGGAAAAATCTTATTTCAGGTTTGATGCTTACAGCGCGACACTGTAATCATCATTCGAATATCCCACTCTTACGAGTGGTATATTCGGGATATATATCAGCTTTCCAAATTGTTAAAGAACTCAATTTAAGACGCATTCGCTTAAATCGTGGCTTCCCTCCTGATGGAGAGGAAAAACCAAATTAAAATTATCAGAGTTTCTGACACCTTTAATTTGGTTTTTCAGTCTTCAATTTCGTTATCAATGCAATGTGTGTGAACACTCAACATGGTGCGTTTTACGTCAAGATAAGGAGGTGATCCAACCCCAGGTTCCCCTAGGGTTACCTTGTTACGACTTCACCCCAGTCATGAATCACAAAGTGGTGACCGTCCTCCCTAAGGTTAAACTAGCCACTTCTTTTGCAACCCACTCCCATGGTGTGACGGGCGGTGTGTACAAGGCCCGGGAACGTATTCACCGCGACATTCTGATTCGCGATTACTAGCGATTCCGACTTCATGGAGTCGAGTTGCAGACTCCAATCCGGACTACGACGTACTTTCTGGGATTCGCTCCACCTCGCGGTCTTGCTGCCCTCTGTATACGCCATTGTAGCACGTGTGTAGCCCATCCCGTAAGGGCCATGATGACTTGACGTCGTCCCCACCTTCCTCCGGTTTATCACCGGCAGTCTCCTTAGAGTTCCCGACACGACTCGCTGGCAAATAAGGATAGGGGTTGCGCTCGTTGCGGGACTTAACCCAACATTTCACAACACGAGCTGACGACAGCCATGCAGCACCTGTCTCACAGTTCCCGAAGGCACGAAACTATCTCTAGTAACTTCTGTGGATGTCAAGGGATGGTAAGGTTCTTCGCGTTGCATCGAATTAAACCACATGCTCCACCGCTTGTGCGGGCCCCCGTCAATTCATTTGAGTTTTAACCTTGCGGCCGTACTCCCCAGGCGGTCAACTTAGCGCGTTAGCTACGCTACTCACGTTTCAAGAACACAAACAGCTAGTTGACATCGTTTACGGCGTGGACTACCAGGGTATCTAATCCTGTTCGCTCCCCACGCTTTCGTGCCTCAGCGTCAGTATCTGTCCAGGTGGCCGCCTTCGCCACTGATGTTCCTTCCAATCTCTACGCATTTCACCGCTACACTGGAAATTCCACCACCCTCTACAGTACTCTAGTCAAACAGTTCCAAATGCAGTTCCGAGGTTAAGCCCCGGGATTTCACATCTGGCTTATCAAACCGCCTACGCACGCTTTACGCCCAGTAATTCCGATTAACGCTCGCACCCTCCGTATTACCGCGGCTGCTGGCACGGAGTTAGCCGGTGCTTCTTCTGTCGCTAACGTCACAGCTAGCAGATATTACCTACTAACCTTTCCTCACGACTGAAAGTGCTTTACAACCCTAAGGCCTTCTTCACACACGCGGCATGGCTGCATCAGGGTTTCCCCCATTGTGCAATATTCCCCACTGCTGCCTCCCGTAGGAGTCTGGGCCGTGTCTCAGTCCCAGTGTGGCTGATCATCCTCTCAAACCAGCTAGAGATCGTCGCCATGGTAGGCCATTACCCCACCATCTAGCTAATCTCACTTGGGCTAATCTTTTGGCACGAGGTTCCGAAGAATCCCCCGCTTTGGTACTTCTCTTACGAAAAGCACATTATGCGGTATTAGCAGTCGTTTCCAACTGTTGTCCCCCACCAAAAGGCATATTCCCAAGCATTACTCACCCGTCCGCCGCTCGACGCCAAAGGAGCAAGCTCCTCTTCGTTTCCGCTCGACTTGCATGTGTTAAGCCTGCCGCCAGCGTTCAATCTGAGCCATGATCAAACTCTTCAATTAAAATCGTTTGTGAAGACACTTCCCTAAGAAAGGCTTCGGCTCAATGAATTCTGTACAAATAAAACTTATAAAAAAGTAGTTTTTGCATGAGTTCACTGAGTTAATTTTGGCAAACCTAAGTTTGCTTATTTGTAAAATCAACATCATGTGAATGCTCACACAAATTGCATGATAACTAATTGTTAAAGATGCCTACACGAAGTAGGTATACCGAACCGTTCATGGATGAACGTTTTGTTCGGTGCGAGTTAACAATCGCATTCGTTGTTAAACCGCTTACTCTCTCGTTGAGAGCGGATGCGCATTCTACGCTTCCTAGTTTTGATGTCAACAACTTTTTGAAAAAATTTTTAATTCATTTTCCTAAGTTATCTGACCCGTTCATTTAGTACATTCACTAACTAAACTTATCAAAACACTTCGTTGGGCTACCCCGTTGAAGATGAGGCGCATTTTAGAGACTTTCGAAAAAGGATCAAGCACTTTTTTCAACTTTCTTATCGTTCGCACAAATATCGGACAATCCAGTTAATTTATAGCCTTCAAAGAAGATCTAAAGCTGATCTTAGCGTTTTAATTAAACAAATGTAGTGAATAAAGATCTATAGTTAAAAGTAAATAAACATAAAACTCTACTACCATATAGAATTAAGAAATCATCATTACCCTATAAAAAGCAACTAACATCTTAATAAATGATAAAAAAGTGATGAGATCCGCGAAAGATTTCGTTACAGAGCGGCAAGCTTTGTTAACTTAAAGTTGCACTATCGACAAAGCTGAGTAACATAGCTCTGTATTTATACAATTTTTACAATAATAATTTCAGGTATAACTTATGAAGTCTTCTCAAGTCATTACGGCGTTTGCTTTAGCTATTGTTATGGGGGTTATTGCTTTTCTCATTGCCAATTCTATTGGTAAAGATGCAAATACTATAGCCGCTAGTGCTGCACTAGGTGCATTACTCGCAAATATTATCTCTTCTCTTATAAATAAAGATACCGCAGAGGATCTTACAGATACGAGCTCCTTACCTGTGAATGGTGAAATTAAAACGCTATATGTTGGCAACTTACCTTATCGCGCTAATGAGGCTGCAGTAAGAACGCTTTTTTCCGCTCACGGTGTAGTTCATTCAGTTCGCTTAATGAAAGATAAACATACTGGAAAGCGCAGAGGTTTCGGGTTTGTGGAAATCGCAGCGGCTGATTCTGACGGCGCAATATCTGCATTAAACGATTCAGAATTTCAGCAAAGAACACTGAAAGTAAGAGAAGCTAAGGAAAGGCCAGAAAAGACCAGTAACAATGAGTAACTCGTCGTCTATGTTGACACTTTCTATTTGGCTAGCAGTAACATCTTGACTAAAAAGCCCAGCAATTCGCTGGGCTTTTTGTATTAAGTAGATTAGCTAACTAGCTACTGGTGTATCTAGGCTTGTTCACGTGCAATAGCACGATAAGCAATATCAGTGCGAAACTCTACACCTTGCCAACTTATTTGATGTAGCAATTCATATGCAGCTTCTTGCGCAGATGTCACATCGTTCCCCAACGCAGTAGCACATAGTACACGCCCACCTGCTGTGACGATATCTCCATCCTTTATTGCAGTACCTGCGTGAAAGGTTTTGCGATCCTCGGCAGTGTTAGTCGCTAGACCTGAAATCACATCACCCTTGTTATAGCTACCAGGATAACCGCCAGCCGCTAACACCACTCCAACAGCTGCACGTGGATCGAAATCTATCACTTTACCCGCTAGCTCGCCATGACATGCGGCAAGGCATAATTCAACAAGATCGGATTGCAAGCGCATCATGATGGGCTGAGTTTCTGGATCACCAAAGCGGCAGTTGTATTCAATTACTTTTGGTGTGCCATCTTCTGCAATCATTAAGCCTGCATATAGGAAGCCAGTGTAGGGTGCATCTTCTTTTGCCATGCCTTCTACTGTTGGCATGATCACTTCTTTCATAATGCGATCATGAATTGCTGGTGTTACCACTGGTGCTGGAGAATAAGCCCCCATACCACCTGTATTTGGACCTTTGTCTTCGTTGTAGGCGCGCTTATGATCCTGACTTGTGGCAAACGGCACTACGTTTTTACCGTCAACCATAACAATAAAGCTGGCTTCTTCACCCGTTAAAAACTCTTCGATAACAACTCGGTGGCCAGCATCACCAAAAGCATTACCTGCGAGCATATCTTTAATAGCTTCTTCCGCTTCTTCAAGCGTCATCGCAACGATTACACCTTTACCCGCCGCTAAGCCATCAGCTTTAACCACAATCGGTGCACCTTGCTCACGAACATAAGCTAATGCAGGCTCAATTTCCGTGAAATTAGCATAGGCTGCGGTTGGAATGTTGTGACGCGCCAAGAAATCTTTGGTGAATGCCTTTGAGCCTTCCAGTTGCGCCGCTTTAGCTGATGGGCCAAAAATAGTTAAACCTTCGGCTTGGAATGCATCAACTACACCATCAACTAATGGTTGTTCTGGGCCAACAATGGTTAGCGCAATATTATTTTGTTTAGCAAAAGTCACTAATGCTGGAATATCGCCAACTGAGATTGCAACATTTTCCAGTTTATCTTCTGTACTGGTACCCGCATTACCCGGTGCGACAAATACTTTTTTCACTTTAGTAGATTGCGCCGCCTTCCATGCTAGGGCATGTTCACGACCACCACTGCCAATCACTAATACATTCATTGATAACTTTTCCTAACTAAAATAATAAAGAAGAGCACTGAGTCGCTTTTTAGGCCAAGCACAGTGCTCCTTCTTAATAGGTTAATCTTTACTAACGTAAAGCATTACATTTTTACAAACTTGAGCGTCATACGGTCACTTTCACCGATCGCTAAGTACTTTTCTTTGTCTTGCTCTTTTAAACGCAATACAGGTGGTAGCGTCCAAACACCTTTCGGGTGATCAGCAGTGTCTTTCGGGTTAGCATTAACTTCGCTCTTCGCCGCCAATTTAAAACCCGCCTTTTCCGCTAAATCAATCGTCATTTGCTCAGGAAAGTAACCACTGCGCTTGTTGTCTTCCCATTTTTGACTGGTTGGCATTCTGTGCTCAACCACACCTAGTACACCACCGCTTTTTAGTGCCTTATGCGCATCTTTGAACACTTGCAGCACGCCATTTTCACCCCAGTTGTGTAGGTTACGGAAGGTTAAGACAAGGTCTGCCGTGCCAGCTGGTGCAATTTCAGAAGCAACTCGTGGTGTGAAGTTAGTGAGCTCAACTTTACTAAAGACTTCATCACTCGCCATTTTCTGCTCTAAACGACGACGAGATTTGCTGTAGTAGTTGTCTTCACCTGTATCTGGGTAGTGAGCACCGTATAACTTACCGTTCGCTTTTAGCGCAGGGGCAAGAATTTCAGTGTACCAACCACCGCCTGGTGCCATTTCTACTACGGTCATGTCTGGCTTAAAACCAAAGAAAGCTAATGTTTCTTTTGGGTTACGGTAAGCATCACGTGCTTTATTTTTGGCACTGCGGTGATCGCCGTTGATCGCTTTCATTAGCTCAAAGCTAGTCGCGGCTTGTTTGCCGTGAGATGCGTGGGTATGTGCCATTGCTGGCAATGACGCCATAGTCAGTGAAATAAGTGAAGCGCTGAGTACTGTTTTTATTGTGTTCATAGTTCTTCCATAACAAGAGTTGTAGTTGATAATAACTAGACCCGTAAAGTTATAGCAGAATTCGTTAAAAGAGTCAGTGAAGCTGGTTGCCACTTGTCGTTGGAAACCAGTATTTTAACTATTTCAGTTAGCTAACTAACTGAAATAGTTTGCTGCCCTAAATTGAGGACTGATATGGCATTAATGGCGGAAATGGCGCATACCGGTAAATACCATCGCCATTCCGTGCTCATCAGCCGCTGCGATAACTTCGTCGTCGCGCATTGACCCCCCCGGCTGAATAACGGCAGTAATACCGGCTTCTGCAGCAGCATCAATACCATCACGGAATGGGAAGAAAGCATCAGATGCCATAACTGACCCCGCCACTTCCAAATTTTCATCCGCGGCTTTAATGCCCGCCACTTTCGCTGAGTAAACACGGCTCATTTGGCCAGCACCTACGCCAATCGTCATTGAGTTTTTCACGTAAACAATGGCGTTTGATTTCACGTATTTGGCCACCTTCCAGCAGAATTTTAAATCGCGTAACTCTTCCGCTGATGGTTGACGTTTAGTGACAACTTTCAGCTCATCATCAGTAACGCGGCCTTGGTCGCGATCTTGTACTAATAAACCGCCGTTAACACGCTTGTAGTCTAACCCTGTCGTTTGTGACTGCCATTGACCACATTCGAGGACACGAACATTTGGCTTCGCAGCAACAATTTGCGCAGCAGCTTCTGAAACTTTCGGTGCAATGATTACTTCAACAAACTGGCGCGAAATAATCGCTTCTGTGGTGTCAGCATCTAACTCGCGGTTAAAGGCAATAATGCCACCAAACGCTGAGGTAGGATCGGTTGTGTAGGCACTTTCATAAGCCGCTAAAATATTATCGCCAATTGCGACACCACACGGGTTAGCATGTTTAACGATAACACACGCTGGCTCGTCGAATTCTTTCACACACTCTAACGCTGCATCAGTATCGGCGATATTATTGTATGACAATGCCTTACCCTGAATTTGTTTTGCCGTAGCAACTGATGCTTCTTCTGGCTGTGCTTCAACATAAAACGCCGCATCTTGATGAGAGTTTTCGCCGTAACGCAAATCTTGCGCTTTAACGAATTGGCTGTTGATGGTGCGTGGGAATTTGTTTTTATTGTCAAAACCAACTTCGCTCTCGGCAGCATTGTCACCATAAGCTGGCAACATTTGGCCGAAGTAGTTAGCGATCATGCCATCATAGCTTGCCGTGTGCTCGTAAGCCGCAATCGCTAGATCAAAACGGGTTTTATAAGTAAGTGAGTCACTATTAGCGTCCATTTCTGCCAATACGCGATTGTAGTCATGGGCATTAACAATAATTGTCACGTCTTTGTGGTTCTTAGCCGCCGCACGCACCATCGTTGGGCCACCGATATCGATGTTCTCAATGGCATCTTCTAATGAACAATCATCATTGGCGACGGTATTAGCAAATGGGTAAAGGTTTACTACCACCATATCAATGGCATCAATATTGTTCTCTGCCATCACGCCTTCATCCATACCACGGCGGGCTAAAATACCGCCATGTACTTTCGGGTGAAGCGTTTTAACACGGCCGTCCATAATTTCTGGGTGACCTGTATAGTCAGACACTTCCGTGACGTTAATACCATTGTCGGCAAGTAATTTCGCCGTGCCACCAGTAGAGAGCAGTTCAACACCTTTGTGAGCGAGTGCTTGTGCGAACTCGACAATACCAGTTTTATCAGAAACACTAAGTAGTGCACGTTTGATTGGGCGTAGGGTATCCATTGCTATTTCTATTACCTGTATCTTTATTAATGTAGTCTGGCCTGTGACATATGTCCGTGGCAAAAACCAAGTACGCTTGCTAAATCTGCTGGTGAGCGTATCTGCAAGTTCTACTTAGTGTCGCTCCTGCGATTCAGATTCTAATTATTCTTACTTTGGTACGCTTAGTACGTTCATGCTTTGCGCTTTTTAGTCTAGCAGTTTAAATGCTGACTGATTGGTTCACTTTTCAAAGCCCAAAAACAAAGAAAGCACCCTAAGGTGCTTTCTGTAAAATTCGATATTAGTTCATACCGTATTTTTTCAATTTCTTGCGAAGTGTGCCGCGGTTGATACCTAGCAAGTTTGCCGCGCGGGTTTGGTTGCCGCGAGTGTAAGTCATCACTTCTTCTAACATTGGCGCTTCAATTTCAGAAAGTACCAATTCATACATATCGTCTACATCATTACCATTCAATTGTGACAAGTAGTTTTTGATAGCGATTTTCGCTTGAGTGCGCAGTGGTGACGCCTTCGTAGTTTGCTGCTGAATATCAGTTACATTGGTAATGAAAGGAGAAGAAATATTTTGTTCAAACATAAAGTTCAGACTCTTATCTAGTTAAGTTATCAAAATACATGTTTAACGCTTCGAGCTGTTCGCTAGTTGACTCGAGGCCGTTAAAACTTGATCGAAAAATTTTACCCTGGTCATGCGTCTGCATATACCAAGACACGTGTTTGCGAGCGATTCTCACGCCCATAAAGTCACCATAAAATTGGTGTAACTCACTCACATGTCCTAATAAGATTGCACGCACTTCCTCCATTGAAGGCTCAGGTAGTACCTCACCTGTGTCGAGATAGTGGTTAATCTCGCGAAAAATCCACGGCCTACCCTGGGCTGCACGACCAATCATGATCGCATCAGCATTGGTGAACTCCAGTACCTCTGCCGCTTTCTGCGCAGAAGTAATGTCACCATTTGCGACAACCGGAATTGAAACTGCTTTTTTAATTGCCTTGATCGTGTCGTACTCGGCGTTGCCTTTATAAAAGTCACTACGAGTTCGACCGTGAACAGCTAACGACTGAATGCCATTGTGTTCAGCAATTTTTGCGATTTCGATGCCATTGCGCGAATTTTCACACCAACCCGTTCGAATTTTCAGCGTTACTGGCACGTCTACCGCTTCGACCACGGCTTGAACAATTTGTTCAACCTGATCAGGAGCTTTAAGCAACGCCGAACCGGCGAGTTTTTTATTTACTTTCTTTGCTGGGCACCCCATATTGATATCAATAATTTGGGCACCGTTTTGCACATTAACCTGAGCTGCAAACGCCATCTCCTGAGGATCAGAACCAGCAATCTGTACTGAACGAATACCCGCTTCCGCGCTGTGTACCATTCTGAGTTTCGATTTTTCTGTATTCCAAACCTTGGGGTTGGCCGACACCATTTCAGATACCGCCAAGCCAGCGCCCATCTGACAACAAAGCTGTCTAAACGGTTTATCAGTAATGCCTGCCATTGGCGCAAGCATTGCCTTACTTTTTAGCTGGTAGCTGCCTATCTTCACTGCTGCTTTTTTGAGCTCTTGGTCAAAAGGGCGCACAGTTTACGTGTTTTTTTTAGGATTGAAAAGGATATAAATTGAACAAATTTAGCTTTTTTTTGATTTTTTAATATTGACTTTTGAGTTAATTTTTAAACGCGCAGAAATTGTACGGATATTACCAAATTCGTACAATTTTCTGCTTGACTTTCAGCTGAAGCATTTGCTCTAAATCGCGCTGTGACGCCCTGATAATCGAACCCATTCGTCTTGCACCATAATTGGGTCCATGGTGCACCACTGGCCGTAGATGGTTTGTAATTCCGGCGCTTGATTTTCCAACACACCAGATAGTGCTAGCAAACCGTTGTCACCGACAAACTCAACTATCGTTGGCGCGAGCTCTTTTAATGGACCAGCAAGAATGTTGGCAACAACGACATCTGCTTTTAAGCTTGGTTGATCTTTAGGAAGGTAAAGTTCGAGTCGGTCTTCACAACCGTTGCGCTTGGCATTTTCACGGCTGGCTTGTAGTGCTTGCGGGTCAATATCAATACCGATCACTTTTTCCGCCCCCAGTTTAAGTGCAGCGAGTGATAAAATGCCTGAGCCACAGCCAAAGTCGACGACGGTTTTACCGGTGAGGTCTAAACCATCTAACCAAGTTAAACACAAGGCGGTTGTTGGGTGTGTGCCCGTACCAAAAGCAAGGCCGGGATCAAGCATGACATTAACAGCATCTGGCTCTGGTACTTCACGCCAGCTTGGGCAAATCCATAAACGCTCGCCAAACTTCATGGGGTGGAAGTTATCCATCCACTCGCGCTCCCAGTCTTTGTCTTCTAACTGCTCGAGTTTATAGGCCATTTCGGCTTTGTCTGGGTGAATAGATTTAAGGTAGCTAATCACTTTATCCATATCATGGGCCGCATCAAACAAGCCCATGACGACGGTATTGGCCCAATAGATGACTTCATCACCAGGCAGTGGTTCGTAAATCGGTGTATCTTGCGCATCAATAAAGGTAACGGCTTGAGCGCCTGCTGCACTTAACCAATCACTGTATTTTTCTGCCGTTTCTTCGTTGGCTTGTAACCTCAACTGTATCCAAGGCATTAGGTATCTCTATTAAACTATTTATAGTAAAGTTGTCGCAAAGTTTACCACTCATCAAGTGTTGAGAGTACCTTTGTGTTTTTGCCCTTTGCGTTTTATTAAGGTGTATGTCATCAACATTTTTCGCTCATTAACTCGTATTTTTCGACAACAGCTTAAATGCTATAGCTGGCTGCTAGCATCCGTTGCATGGCTAGCGCTGCCTGCTTGGTCGCAACAGCTTAGCGTGAAAGTTGTAACTGAACAGCTGCCACCTTTACAAATTCACCATCAAGGTGAAGCGCCTACTGGTGCCATGGTAGAAATAGTTGAGCTACTGCTCCAACAAGCAACGCTAGACGGGCAAATCGTTTTTTATCCCTGGGCAAGAGCTTACGAAGTCGCACAACAGCAAGCGAATACGCTTATTTTTTCGATAATGCGAACGCCAGCCAGAGAGCACAAGTTTCATTGGGTTGCGCCATTACTTGCAGATACCGTGCATTTGATCAGACTAAAATCTCGGCCAGAGCTAGCCATCAGCGCTATTGAGCAAGCCAAACAGTTTCGCATCGGCGTAACGCGCTCTGATATTGCTCAATTCTATTTAGAGGAAAAAGGATTTACCACAGAGCAAAATATCTTGTTGAGCTCGTCTTATCCGCGATTGTGGCAATCACTGTTCGATCGCAAGGTTGACTATATAATGGCGAATGAATTTATGTGGCGACAAAAGCAAACCTTTGAAGGGGAAACCTTTCAACCGATTGAAGTTGCATTAAGCTTAGATGATTTCGCCCAAGACTATTACTTAGCGGCAAGTTTGAATACTTCGCCAATAATCATTTCAAAATTAAAGAAAGCGCTGGAAAAAATTCACCAAAGCGGACAATATCTGGCAATACTACAAAAATGGCACTTGGCTGATTAATGAAATATTTTCCGGTTTTCTTAGATAGTCGCTTTATTCAAGCGTTAATCATTGGCGGTGGTGAAGTCGCTGCGCGTAAAATTGAATTACTATTAAAATCGACGACCAAGATTACCGTAATGAGCAGCAAGCTCAACCCAACCGTGCAGCGTTTAATCAAGGAACACCAACTAACTTGGTTAGCGCATGCTTATGAGCCGGGTCACATGGCTGATATGTCGATAGTCATTGCTGCCACTGATGACGCAGATGTTAATGCCAATGTGCAAAAAGAGGCGAGCCAGCTTGGGCTGCTGGTGAATGTAGTTGACCAACCTGAGCTTTGCTCATATATCACACCCGCCATTATTGACCGCGACCCTATGATAGTCGCCATTTCCAGCTCAGGCAGTGCACCAATTCTTGTGCGCATGCTGCGCGAGCAAATAGAGCGTATTATGCCCAACGCTTACGGCAAACTGGCTGACTTCTCGTTCAAGTTCCGCGACCATGTTAAAGCGCGGGTAAAGGGTCTATCTAACCGTCGTCAATTTTGGGAAACAACATTACGTGGTACTATCGGCGAAAACATTCTTGCTGGCCGAGTCACAGCAGCAGAGCAGCAATTGTTCAGCAGTTTAAAAAGTGAAGTACCGCCACAACAAGGCAGTATTACCTTTGTTCATACCATGACAGGTAACCCAGACAACATGACCCTTGCCATTCACAAGGCGTGTCAATTTGCCGATGCCGTTTTCTACGACGAACAAGTCAATCTCGCGTTTTTGGAATACGTACGCCGTGATGCGGAAAAATACCCTCAGAGTATTGCCGCCAGTATCAGTGTTAATTACCAACATGCCATTGAACTCGCCGAGCGTGGCGCCCGTGTTATTTACTTTCTCGATGGCTACGAACCATTACCCGCAAACAAAGCCCTACAAGAGAGCAACATACTCAAGCAAACCTTTGTTTGCGGCAGTTAATATCCATGAATATAAATACCCATGCTACTTCAAGATACATGATTTCAGCGCTTTCACAGGGCCCAATATCAAGGTACAGCTTGCCTAAATGGCTACTTCCCTTTCAATAAGCGATATCGCAGAGAGTGAGTGCCTGTGAAGCGCCCTATCTACCTTAAAAAAATGGGTTGGTTTAAAAGCGATTTATGCAGCGTTATTAATTTTAACAAGGGAGCGACCATTCTTTGTAATCAATGCCTTGCCTAAATCACTTTTAATTCCAACTGAAACAAGCACTTTAAAGCAGCATGGGTATAGAGCACAAACGGCGCGCTATGCTCCAGTTGCACTAAAGTCAATACTGTCACTTGCGAAAATGTAATTTATTGTTAACATTGATGTTTAGGTATGTGGTTAGACCATCATCTATCGAACAAAGTCGTTGAGCAATGGCTACCTTTACTATTTGCCACCACGAGAAGAATAACGATAAAGCTGGAGCCGCCAAGGCGCTGAGCAAACTCAACTATTGATATAGACAAGCTGACTACCTAGCAACAGGGATCTGTATTAGTAATGGACATCATACAGGGTTGAATGAATGAGTATTACTGTAGTTACTTTTGCGGCTATATTGGCCTTATTAGCTATTTATTTTTCAATAAATAGCGTTGCACTGCTAACGAACAAAGTGAATCAAGCTATCGGTATCTCAAGTCGCGTTCGTGCCATCAGCTATTTTATTGTCGCACTCATTGGTTATGCTCCGCTCTACTACTTCAATGATCACCAGCAAAAGCAAAAGATTGCGAACGCCAATGGTTTTGATAACTATCAAACCTATCAAACAGCAAAAACAAAGGCTGACGCACACAAGCTTACCCTTGAAAAATACCAAGCGATCATGGCAAATGCCAAACAAGCAGGTTTTACTTCCTATATTGACTACCAGCAGCATTTAGAAGCACAAGCATACGATTACGACGATTACACTACCTATAAACGCGATTTACGGCTCGCGAAAAGCTATGGTTTTCCGCTTGAAATTTACCGCATGGCGAAATCGGATGCAGCAGCGCAAAACTTTGAATATTTTGATGACTACTTAGTCGCCCGTGAAAAAGGCGCACTGAAAAAGAAACTGACCTTAGTATCAAAATCAGATGGCGACTTCACCATTGACAGCGTGCCGCTGGGGGCGAAGAAAAGTGAGCTTCTGTCGCTCATTGAAAACTGTAAAATCAATCAAATGCCTGACTACAACTTTCCTATTACCAAAACACTAGCCCCTAGAAAAGAGGCACTAGTCGATCACTTTTTCCCAGAAACCTCTACGAACAGTAATTTTGGTCTCACTAACTACACCATGAATTTTTCGGTCATGTCTGGGTTAGACTTAAAAGCCATCACTAAGTATGAAATGAAGTGCGACAAAGGCCGTTATGATCTATGGTTTTTGAACTCTGACGACACTTTAGTGTTTTACGAAAAAACCCTAAAAATGCCCGGTGTCTACCAATTTGAAACCACAGTAGAGCGACTCGAGCGTATCTTCTACGCCAAGTGCGACGATGACTTTGAAATTGGCTTGGAAACTAGCTTTGAAGAGCACGGCACAAGGTCAGTAAAAAATATGTACTGCAAAAACTTCCAAGACTACATTATTGCCACAATTGTTGATGGTCCAGTGATTACTGGTGTTAGGCAATACCCAAGTATCCATATCGGTTACCTGAGCCAGCGCCAGTGGAAAAAATACATTAATAATCTACACAACGTTAAAGGGAAGCCTACCAATACTCGTTTGAGCCAAAGCGAGGACAAAAATGGCACTAAGTCGTTTGAAAATCGAATTTGAAATAAGCGCAAAAGCGTTATCAACATAGTAGGCAGCCATCGCAGTCTTTTTGTTTTAAACGCTTTGTCTAACTAGCTGTTGATATTGCGCTCTGCTTATTTATTGCATTCACTTCCAACGCAAAGGCATCAAAAGTGGCTCTGCAGGTGCTTGCATACCACACATTTCGTCGTAAGCGTTCTCATGCTCTAGCCATACCTGCTCAAAATCTTGATCGCTGAAGTGCTCGCGCATGCTACTAATACTTTGAAAGCGCAGCGGCTTGTTGTGTTTATCTAAGACTAGGTGACTACGACTGCCATCTCGCTGCTCTGCAAGATAGGTATTACCTTCAAGTGACTTGATCAGTAAATCCATCTCAGTGTCCTCACGTGGTGTTGGTAAAGCTTTAGTACGCACTCACCGCAAAGCAGGCTCACTACGCGGTGATATTAGGATAAGACAATTTTCACGAGCTAATCCCTATGGTAGACTGGCGAACATAAGTCACCGCTTACCGTTAAACTAACAACATGAATTTAGACGATTTAATCTCCCAAGCACAGCAAGTGTGTGAAAAGCGCGGCGCACGTTTAACGCGAGCGCGAGCTGACGTATTGAAATTGTTAGCGCAACACGACGGTGCGGTTGGCGCCTATGACCTGCTGGCACAGCTGCAAAAGACAGACGAAAGTGCCAAGCCAGCAACGATTTATCGCGCGTTAGACTTTTTAAGTAAACAAGGTTTTGTTCACAAAATTGAATCCATCAATGCCTTTGTGATGTGCCATCATATCAGTGACTGTAATCACCCCGTTCAATTGCTGATTTGCGATGAATGCGGCCATGTCGAAGAGATCCAATCTAGCAACTTAGATCTGGCACTACGGGCAATGGCTGACGCAAGTGGCTTTACTATTAGCCACCAAATTGTTGAAGCTCATGGCCGCTGCCAAAGGTGTCATTAAGCCAATTTTCGACAGGCTAATGATATTTAGCCACACTCACGAAAACCGTTACAATATAACAACCAGCCATTTATCCTAATTCTTAGGTTACTAGCCGCAATTACAGAATATTGCTATTCGTAAATAAATGTTTCTGTGATATAAAACCCAGCGTAAAAAATTCTTGTAAACCCATATTCACAACAACCCGCTGGAAGTTCTATGAAACAATTCGTGCAAAGCGCCATCGTGTGCTTGACCGTCGCATTTTCAGGCGCTGCCGCTGCCAAAGGCGCACCATTCGACGACAAGTTTCGTCAACTAGACGAGCTATTACCAACACCTAACACTTATCGCACCGCTTCAGGTGCACCAGGCCACCAATACTGGCAACAAGAAGTTGATTATGAAATTAACATCAAACTCGACGATGAAACGCAGCGTTTAACGGGTTCAGAAACGTTAGATTATACCAATAACTCACCTGATACTTTGCGCTATGTGTGGATTCAATTAGATCAGAATCGCATGCAGCGCGACTCTGACTACAAACTTGCCAACAAGGCACCGAAAAAGAAGATCACCTATAAAGGTTTACGCACCCTTGTTGAAACTGACGCGTTCGACGGTGGCTACGAAATCACAAAAGTTACCGACAGTAGTGATAAGCCAATGAAGCACATTATCAATGGCACTATGATGCGCATTGATTTAGCTAAGCCACTAAAACCAGGTAAAAGTGTCGAGATCAACATCGACTGGAATTACCAATTACACGAACAAAAAGTACTTGGCGGTCGTTCAGGTTGGGAATACTTTAAAAAAGACGACAACTACTTGTACGAGTTAGCGCAATGGTTCCCGCGTGCGGCGGCTTACTACGACGTAATGGGTTGGCAAAACAAGCAATTCTTGGGTAATGGTGAATTTACCTTAGAGTTTGGTGACTACGACGTAAAAATTACCGTACCTGCTGATCATGTTGTTGCCGCAACGGGTGTCCTGCAAAACCCGAAAAAAGTGCTAACTGCAACTCAACGCGAGCGCTTAGCCGAGGCCGAAACAGCGAAAAAACCAGTACTTATTATTACCCCTGAAGAAGCACTGGCAAACGAACAGTCGCGTTCGAACAAAACGAAAACGTGGCATTTTAAAGCCGACAACGTGCGTGACTTTGCTTGGGCATCAAGCCGTAAGTTCATTTGGGACGCGCAAGGCTACAAAGAAGGCGGTACAGACACTATGGCGATGTCTTACTACCCGAACGAAGGTAACCCACTGTGGGAGCGCTACTCAACGGAAGCGATCATCCACACCATGGAGCAATACAACAAGTACACCTTCGCGTACCCTTACCCGGTTTCTATTTCGGTAAATGGTCCAGTGGGTGGCATGGAATACCCGATGATCACCTTCAACGGCCCGCGCCCAACCCTAAATGAAGAGACAGGTGAAAAAACGTATTCTCGTCGCACTAAGTACGGTCTGATCGGCGTTATCATTCACGAAGTGGGTCACAACTACTTCCCAATGATCGTTAACTCTGACGAGCGCCAGTGGACATGGATGGATGAAGGCTTAAACACTTTCTTGCAGTTCGTGACCGAACAAGCTTGGGAAGAGAACTACCCATCGCGTCGCGGCCATGCGGCTGGCATGATCAGCTATATGAAAAGTAGCAACCAAGTGCCAATCATGACCAACTCAGAGTCAATTTTACAGTTTGGTAATAATGCCTACGGTAAGCCAGCGGTTGCACTTAACATCTTACGTGAAACCATTATGGGTCGTGAGTTATTCGACTTCGCTTTCCGTGAATACGCACAGCGTTGGAAATTCAAACGTCCGACACCGGCTGACTTCTTCCGCACCATGGAAGACGCGTCTGGTATCGACCTTGACTGGTTCTGGCGCGGTTGGTTCTACACTACAGACCACGTAGACATTGCCATTGAAAATGTTTATCTGTACCGCCCGAACAGCCAAAACCCAGACATTGAAGAAGCATGGGAGCGCGCACGTTACAACGAACAGCCGACCTTTATTAGTGACGTGTTAAATGAAGGTAACTGGCGCCGTACTCACGACAAGCCTGAGCTATTAGACTTTTATAACGAGCACGACAAGTTCACTGCAACCAATGCGGCTCGTAACAAATACAACAGTAGCTACAGTAAACTTGAGCAATGGGAAAAAGACCTATTAGCAAACGACAGTAAATTCTACATTATCGACTTTGCCAACAAAGGCGGCTTGGTCATGCCGATTATTCTCGACATTACCTACGCCGACGACAGCACAGAGCAAGTGCGCATTCCAGCTGAAATCTGGCGTAGAACACCGAAAAAGGTATCAAAACTGTTGATTCGCGATAAAGAAATCAAAGCGATCGCCATTGACCCTAACTGGGAAACAGCCGATGTCGACGTTAACAATAACTACTGGCCAGCTCGCCCAATTCAATCGCGCTTTGAGCTATTCAAACGCAAGAAAAAAGACATGATGCGCGGCTATAATGAAGAATTAAAGCCAGTAGATGAAAAATCAACAAGTGATGAAGAAAAGCAAGATGACAACGCTACGAGATAAACCACTCTGGCGTAGCGTCATCCTGTGGCTTAGTGCCACCTTGATGATGGGAGTTGCAGCTTCGGCTGCAGCTCACAAGTATTTCTTTGCCATCACAGAGATTAATCACAATCAGGTCAGTGATAGCTTCGAAATTATTCATCAGCTTACTGCCCACGACATTGAAAACACCATTGCACAGCAACACAACATTGCCTTTAATCCTGAGCATCCAAACTATGATGCCTTGATCAAAGCATATGTTGAGCAAAGGTTCATATTAACAAGTGGTCAAAGGGCACTGGACGTTAACTGGATTGGCCTAGAGATCGTACGCGATAAAATTGTGGTTTATCAAGAAGCGAGTGCCAATCGTTTTGCAACACCACTCGTCGTAAAAAATGAGCTACTAGTTGATACTTACCCTAAGCAAATCAATACAGTAAACTTTGTTAGTGGCGAAACAAAAATCAGCCTAACTTTCAATAAATCGCAACGTATTGCGACAATTACTAACAATAACTAGTGCCCAGTCTTAAATTTATGCTAAATTAGCTGCCAGATTATGTACTTGAGCAACCAAAAGGCCCGGTAATTTCCATGAATGTAGAGTTTATTAACCCTTTCTTATCTTCCATGTTGAACGTAATGTCTACAATGGCAATGATGGAGTTAACACCGGAAAAGCCAAAGCTAAAACAGGGTGAAGTCGCCAAAGGTGACGTCTCTGGTTTAATTGGTATGGTGAGTGACCAAGCTAAAGGTTCACTATCTATTACATTCGAAGCATCGCTCGCCATTGCCACTATGAAAAATATGGTTGGTGAAGGCCCAGATGAAGTTAACGAAGAAATCACTGACCTTGTTGGTGAAATCACTAACATGGTAACCGGTGGTGCCAAGCGTATGTTAAGCGAAAAAGGCTTCGAATTTGATATGGCAACGCCGATGGTCGTTTCGGGTAAAGACCACACAATTAATCACAAAGCAGAAGGCCCTGTGGTGATTATTCCATTGAGCTCAGAGCACGGTAAAGCCTTTATTGAGTTCAGCTTCGACTAGGTCGGCGCTCACGCGTAAAAGTAACCAAAAGCTCCTTTCGAGGGGCTTTTTTTAGGTTCATCGCGGCTTTCCGGGGAAAGCTGCTTTTATCTTTAAAAAGAAATATTCTATATCTCGGTATCCATACGCCATTCGCTTAATCAGTTTGATTTTATTGTTCATGCCTTCCAAGGTACATGTGTTCATCCGATAGATTGCTGAAGAAGTGATGCCATGCAGGTATGGTTTGAGCCTTTGAGCAAAGGCAATCAATGGTTTAATGCCACTTTCAATGACTTGTTGCCACCAGCATTGCCAGAGATTTTTGGCTTGCTCTTCATCCTCGCAATACCAAAGTTCTTTGAGTTGCTCACCTAATAGATACACCACCATTAAGTCTCGGTTCATGCTGAGCAGTTCATCTAGGTATCCTTGCTGATGAGTATTTAAGTTATCTCGGTTCTTAAGTAAAACCCAACGAGAGCGTTTAACCCAACGCCTGGCCTGCTTGTCATGCTTGAGCTGGTTGGCTTGGTCAACGCGAACGCGATCAACAACCTCGCGACCGTATTTAGCCACGACATGAAAAAGGTCGTAAACGATGCGAGCCTGTGGGCAGTGTTGCTTAACTTCCAAGTCGAAGGCCGTGTTCATGTCCATTGCAACAGCTTCAATTTGCTGGCAATGCTCACCAAGTGACTCAAAGAACGGGCGAATATGCTGCCTTGCTCTACCAACGCCAATCCAGAGCACTTGGTAAGTGTCCGCGTCTGCGATGACTGTGGCGTATCGATGACCTTTAAACAGGGCAAATTCGTCCATGACTAAGCGTTTTACGCGCGACCAATTCGGCGCTTTAACTTGTTGTGCAAGCCGCGCTTTATCAATTTGTTTGATGGTATGCCAATGAAGTCCTGTCACCTCTGAGATATGCTTGATAGGTAGGATTGGCAATAACCCTTCGACGTAACTTTGAAGTCGTTTGGTTATCCGGGCGAATGGCTCTAGCCAACGAATTGATTCCGTAACAACACCGCAGTTTGGGCAGACAATTCGCCGTGTCTTAACAGCTAAGCTCACCTTACGACCCAGCATCGTAGCATCTTGGATATTACGCCAAGACGAATCGTGAATACTGTTAGTTAATTGACCACAACGGCATCGACCTGAGCTGTTAGGCTCTAACGTGAAGTGAATGGATGTAGGATTGGTTTCAATATTTGTGACATGAAACCCTTCCCAAAACTGGGCAAGAAAAGTAAGCTCTGACATAGAAACGGTAGTTTGGGTGTTGTTTTTGTTTTGGCGAACTAAACATTACCTTTACTACCGTTTTCATTTCTAGTCCCGCTAATATGCGAAGAACCTTTTTTTATACTTGCTTGTCCCCTTTTAGCGCCGCTTGACGCTCAATAATAACCGCGCCTTCTCCCTCTGCGCCTAACCTGTCCTCTGGGTTGTATATAGGACACGTTTTTAACGATAAGCAGCCGCAGCCAATACAACCTGAAAGCGAATCACGTAACGTTTCTAAGTAGTGAATCCGCGCGTTCAGCTGCGCTTGCCAGCTAGCGGCCAGTTGATTCCAATCTTCTTTAGTCGGTGTGCGGTTATTGGGTAAGCTGGCAAATGCCGATTTAATATCGGCTAAACTGATCCCCATTTTTTGCGCCGCCTTAATCACGGAAATTCGCCTCAAGACATCCGCTTTGTAGCGACGTTGATTACCATTGTTACGCCAACTTCTGATCAACCCTTGTTGCTCATAGTAGTGCAAGGTCGACACTTTTACACCGCAGCGTTTGGCCACGCGACCAACACTCCAATTCGCTTCTTCCAACATTTATCCCACCTCCATTTTAGGGTTAGCAACCCTTCTCTCAATCTCGATCACTAACAGGCTTTTTTCGCCAGTAACTTTCTTTGCCTTCAACCAAACTAATGAAAAAAGCTCTTTACCTCAAGTTAAGTTGAGGTTTTAGCATAATGAGAAATCAATCACAAGGAGTTGCCCGATGCAAGCTCAAGCAGAGAAATCAAAGGTAAAGAGTGCGCCAGTCCAACCACGTACTGAGCAAAAGCAAAGTGAATTCATTAACCAGTTGGCAAAACTATTAAGCCATACAATGCGCTTAAAGTAGCGTATTTCAAGCAACGTGTTTAAAACCAAGTATTTCAAAAAATAGGGGGCATCATGCTGTACTTAGAACATGTAAATATAGTGGTTAAAGACATTCCTGCCAGCTTGATCTTTTATCAAGCAGCTTTTCCGCACTGGCGTGTGCGTTGTGAAGGGAGTGGCGAATGGTATGGAAAACCTCGTAACTGGTTACATTTTGGTGATGACTATCAATACCTTGCATTAAGTGATCACGGCGAAGGAACACTCAGGGACAACAAGCAGCACCAAGTTGGGCTAGCTCACTTTGGCTACGTTGTGCAAAACCTCAATGCTGTTATTGAACGATTAACCAAAGCGGGATTTCCTGTCGATACCTACGGCACTCCAAACCCTCACCGACAAAACGCGTATTTTGTTGACCCTACAGGTTATGAGGTGGAATTTATCGAGTACTTTAGCGATGTACCCAGCGAAAGAAACAATAATCAGACTTAGTGCATAATTCAGAATGTCAGTGACTTAGTCTCCTAGTAACATGGTTTCCCAGTATCTGAGTTGCTCAATAAGTAATTAACTAAATACTCATAGAGCTGAGCAGGTAGGCATCTTTGTAAAGCGTCTAGGTAAAGTATGGCTTGATTAGAGGATTAAGGCATAAGCCAAGCTTATGGCTTTTCTCCTCACGTATTTCCCAGTCGGCTAACAACTTTTGTTAGCCAATAACTTGCTGAAAGTGATAACTTCTATAAAAAAAATATAGACGTCTAGACGTTTAGGTGTTTACAATAATTTCAAACAAGCGAATCTCTTGGTGAACTCGCTTTGTCTCAGCTAAGGAAGTTTGAATTTGTTAGAGCTTAAACATTTACGCACCATTCACGCGATTCAGCAACACGGTAGCCTTACCAAAGCGGCACAGTCACTCGCCACTAGCCAATCCGCGCTATCACATCAATTAAAAGAGCTTGAGCATAAGTTATCGACAACCTTAGTTATCCGAGATAAACGCAGTGTCAGCTTAACGGCGCAAGGTAAATCAATTAAGGTACTGGCCGACGAGGTACTGCCTAAGATTGAGGCTGTCATTGCCACCTTAACTGAGCGTCCACAAGCACAAAGCCTGTCGCTTGGTTTTGCTTGCCATGCTTGTTTTCAGTGGTTAATGCCGATTTGTAGCACGTTGCAACAAGACTACCCCAATTTAAGCTGGGATATTCGCGATGACGTATTTGAACAAGAATGCGATCTCGATATCCTGTTTACCGATGAAGCTTGTACGGACGGGCAATCCATTGAAATAGCGCTGGGGAAGTTCGAGCAAGTGGCGGTGGTCAGCGAACTCAACCCCTTGGCCATTAAAAGCGAACTTTGTGCCGCAGATTTTGCCGATCAAACCCTGCTCACCTACCCTGTTCCCATCAATCGTTTAGATATATTTAAACAAGTATTAACACCTGCGCATGTGATCCCCGCGAAAACTCGCCAAGTGGCCAATTCACATTCTATTTTACAGATGATCCACGGTAATATCGGTATTGCGGTACTCCCCAACTGGCTGGTTAACGCCTATCAATATCAGTTGGGTATCAAAACCATTGGGCTTAAACCCGCGATCACAAAATCGTTATACATACGCCTAAAATCCGATGTCGCGGATCTAATGAGTGTGCAACAGTTGGTTATTGCATCACGTGATAAATTCGCTACGCTTATGCAACCATTTCAGTAACTAAACGAGCTAAGCCTATGTGGCAACAAGTTGAATTTTCTTTATCTGCAAAAGCGCGTGGTTTTCATTTGATCACCAATGAAGTGGCGCGGCAGTTACCTGTACTGAGCAGCATTGAATGTGGCTTACTGCACTTATTTGTAAAGCACACTTCAGCGTCACTTACCATTAATGAAAACGCCGACCCAACGGTACGTTCTGATATGGAAGCACACTTTAATCAGTTTGTGCCCGAAAATGCCCGCTATTACCAACACACCTATGAAGGTGCTGATGATATGCCAGCCCATATTAAGGCTAGTACGCTTGGCAGTAGCGTTAGTATTCCTATTACTAATGGCCGCTTAAATTTAGGCACTTGGCAAGGGATTTATTTAGGCGAGCATCGCGATTACGGTGGCAGCCGCACACTCGTGGCTACCATTCAAGGTGAGTAAAATTATTTGCTAGGAGGACACCGTCATATTGACGCGGCGAGTGATATTACACAGTAGCTCGTAAGGAATTGTGGTTGCCCATTGGGCGATTTCTTCAATACCTAAGCCTTCGCCCCACAAAGTGGCAATATCACCGATGTTGTCGTGACATTCGCCCTGCGCTGCACCGCCAAGATCAACATTGATCATGTCCATTGAAACGCGGCCAACAAGCGGTACACGGCGACCATTAATTAATACTGGCGTACCATTTGGCGCATGACGGGGGTAACCATCACCGTAGCCAATGGCAATGACGCCAATATGCGTGTCTTTTTCTGCCGTCCATGCTGCGCCATAGCCAACCGACTCGCCTTTTTTGATAAAACGCTTAGCAATAAGGCTAGATTTCAACGTCATTACCGGTTGAATACTGAGCTGCTCAGCGGTTTTATCAAGCATAGGACTCACACCATAGAGCATTAAGCCCGGTCTTACCCAATCTAAGTGCGTAGCAGGCCACGCGCATATGGCGGCCGAGTTAGCGAGTGTCTTTTGTAGCCTTTGTTGGCTGGCTAGCTTTTCAGTTAAGGCAGTAAACAAACCAAGTTGTGTTGGCGTGTGATCGCTTTTCACATCATCGGCGCAGCTTAAATGACTCATCAGCACAATATCATCTTGCACGTTAGGTGAGGCTTTTAGCGCCTGATAAAAGTCATGAAATTGTGCGGGTTCAACCCCTAAGCGGTGCATGCCTGTATCAACTTTCAACCAGACTTTGATCGGTGTTTGCAAGTTCGCCACCAACAAAGCGTCAAGTTGTTCCTGATTGTGAATCACAGTGTGCAGGCTATTCACATCCAACAGCGGCAGCTCTTGCGGACTAAAAAAGCCTTCCATCAAGACAATCGGCTTGACCACGCCGCACGCCCTAAGGGCCAATGCTTCATCCAAACGCGCGACACCGAACGCACCAACGTCCTGCTCGGCCAGAGCTTCGGCAATACGCTCTAAGCCATGACCATAGGCATTGGCTTTAAGCACCGCCAATATTTGTGAATCTGGGGCAAGTTGTTTGATCTGAGTGACATTATGAGCGAGCGCCTGCAAATCAATTGCAGCCGTTGCAGTACGAACCGACATTGCGCTTAATCTTCTTCTAGTACGTGCGGGCCAGCGTAGTTATCAAAGCGCGACCATTGACCGTTAAAGGTCAGCGGCACACGGCCGATGGGGCCGTTACGCTGCTTACCGATAATGATTTCCGCCATGCCTTTAAACTCTGAATCGTCGTGATAAACTTCATCGCGATAGATAAACATGATCAAGTCAGCATCTTGCTCGATCGAACCGGATTCACGCAAATCTGAGTTTACTGGACGTTTGTCTGAGCGTTGCTCCAAACTACGGTTTAGCTGTGAAAGCGCCACCACTGGAATTTCTAACTCTTTCGCAAGCGCTTTAAGTGAACGAGAAATTTCGGCAATCTCAAGCGTACGGTTATCGGCAAACTGCGGTGCACGCATCAATTGCAGGTAATCGATCATGATCATACTTAGGCCACCGTGATCGCGGGCAATACGGCGAGCACGCGAGCGCACTTCGGTAGGCGTTAAGCCCGCTTGATCGTCAATATACATTTTACCGCTTTCAATCATGGTGCCCATGGTGGTTGATAAGCGCGCCCAATCTTCATCGTCTAGCTGACCAGTACGAATTTTGGTTTGATCGATACGCCCCAGCGAGGCTAACATCCTCATCATGATTTGCTCTGACGGCATCTCAAGGCTGAATATCAATGCAGGCTTATCTTCATGCATAGCCGCATGCTCTGCCAAGTTCATGGCAAACGTAGTTTTACCCATCGACGGACGTGCAGCGACAATAATTAAGTCAGACGCTTGCAAGCCAGCAGTCATTTTATCCAGATCGGCAAAACCGGTAGAAACACCAGTGACACCATCGTTACCTAAGCCACTGGCTTTTTCGATTTTATCTACGGTTTTTTCTAAGATCGGGTGAAGCGCTTCTGGGCCTTCGTTTTTATTGGCGCGAGCTTCAGCAATGGCGAATACTTTAGTCTCAGCAAAATCTAATAACTCAGCGCTATCACGCCCTTGCGTATCGAAACCCGCCTCAGAAATTTCATGGGCAACGCTAATTAGTTCACGAGTGACGGCACGTTCACGAACAATATCGGCATAAGCCGTAATATTGGCAGCACTCGGGGTATTGCGGATCATTTCCGCGATATAAACAAAGCCGCCGGCATCATCAAGCTTTTGGTCGTTTTCCAGCGTTTCTGTCACCGTCACCAAATCTGCTGGTTCACCGCGTTCAACTAAGACACTGATGGTTTCAAATATCAGGCGATGACCGCGACTGTAGAAGTCTTGTGCGACGACGTGTTCACCCACGCGGTCGAACGTTTCGTTATCCAAAAGCAAGCCACCCAGTACTGATTGCTCAGCTTCAAGCGAATGCGGCGGCATTTTAAGGTCTTCAACCTGTTGATCGCGTTTGGCTTTTGAGCCCTGCGCGCCACCTTTGGGAAATTGACTTGTTTTGGCTTCGGCCATGGTTACTACCTACACATAGGAAAAAGTAGCGACAGGCGCTACTTTGATAAGTTTGTCTAAGATGGCTAATGTATCAAAAGACTTGCGGAAAATCAGCTTTAAACATTGGCTTGAGAAGGGAATAGTCCTACTTGTTGGTCACCTTAATTTCACCGCTAACCACATTACCGCGCACCGAGCCTGTGCCATTACCTGCGGTAAATGACAGCTTCGAGCTTGGGCCGTATTTTGCGCGTTGCGCTTTGTGTTGAGTGATGCGGTTAATGATGTCGCCACCGGCACTGGCATGCAGTCGAAAGTCGGCATTCACTTCGTTGTTAAATGCCAAGGCGATATCAGAACTCACACCAGAGACTTTTACCTCACCGTGGTTCATTAAGGTCAGTGAGCCGCTCGCATCGCCGCTGACACTGGCAATGGCTAACTCTTCTACTTCACCAAGTTCAAATTCAATATCTCCTGAAACGACACTCAGCGACACTTGCTGCGCACTCGAGCGGGTTTCTAAATCGCCACTCACGGCTTTTAAACGCAAACGGCCAGAAGAGTTGCGGTCGTCAATTTTACCGCTAATGGTCGACAGGCGAATTTTGCCCGCTAAATCGTAACTGTCGATATCGCCACTGACTGTACTGAGTTCAATATTGTCGGATAGCTGTTTAGCAAGGATATCCCCACTCACGGTTTTGACTTCAACATGACTATCGAGTTCAGACACTTCAACTTCCGTTGATACCCCTTCAAAATTCATGCGCAGTGATTTTGGCATGGTCAAGGTAAGGTGCGAGCCATCGCTGTTATTGCTGCGACGCGTTGAGCGATACACCACTTTAAGGCGCAGCATATTGCCGTTTTTTTCGAAAATAAAACGATCCACCCGATCACCCAACTCACCAGTAACGCTGACTTCATCATCATCGCTGCCAATGATCTTGACTGAGCCGCGCATATTCTCAACATTCACCAGCGATAAACCCTCAGCGGATAGCGATTGATCAACACGCTCACCAGCCGTTACATTAAAAGCGGCTGCCATCCCTAGCACTAGGCTAAGCGGTAAGCCAAACCCGTTGAACGTATGGCCAATACGTGAAAATGCCGATGATAATAAGGTTGTACGGTTCATAACTACCTCTAAATTCTTTACGCTGTTACGTTAACTCTGACGTATTCGTTGTTACTATTAAGCGGTTTGCCGCTATATTGTTTGCCACTGGGGCGTATACAAACGCTTTAACAGTTCCAACTCTTGTTGCTGCGTCCATTGCAGTAAATTCAGTAAATCTGTGTTGTTTTCATCATTGTCTAGCGCCGCCGCTATGCTCTTGCGCGCTTGCGCAAGTTTTGCCAACTCAACTTGCATTTCCGGCGGCAGCTGTTTTAAATCAGGCTCGCCAAAGCTGGTTAGCATCAACTGCTTTTGCTGGTCGAATTCTTGATTAAGTGACGCGACTAAACTGAGCTCACTGGTACTAATGCCTGGCGGGGCAACGTTAACCCAGGTCAATAATACCGCGGCGACTAAGCTGGCAGCCCAAGCAAAAGGCACAACCTTACTGCGTCCTTTGTGATTTTGGGGACGCTGCGGGCTTAGTTGTTGCGCGCTTATCGCTTTCTCAATCCCCGGCCAAAGATCGCGCTGCGGCGCAACTTCTTTCGATAAATCATGAATTTTCTGCTGTAACTCTTGGTCTGACACACTCATGTTCATTCCTCCAGCCATTCTTTTAATAAAGTTCTTGCTCTGTGGTATTGCGCCTTGCTGCTACCGACTGCCATGTTCAGCATTTTAGCGATTTCCTCATGGCGATAGCCTTCGACGGCGAATAAGACAAAAACCAAGCGGGCGCGCTCTGGCAAGCGCATAATGTGTTTGTCTAACTCTGAGACTTCGGCCATTTCTTCGCCCACTTCCTCAACCACTTGTTCTTCGATACTAAAGACACGCTGTAGCCAATTCTTATGCTTGCGCAAGTGGCTTAATACGATGTTCGAGGCAACACTGTGCAACCAAGTACTAAATTTACTATTACCTTGAAAATTGACAATTTTTTGCCACACCTGCACAAACACTTCCTGACAAACATCTTCGGCACTGTCTTTATCGGCCAACATGCGCCAGCACAAGCCATACACCTTTTTGTGGTGCATTTCATACAGCTGATAGAACGCCTGCTGATCACCACCTTTTGACAGCGTAATAAGCTTTGCTTCTTCATCTTGTGTGAAGCGCTTGCTGGCTTCAATAACTTGATGACTATCCAATGAAAACTTCCGTTTATTCGAGATTGTTTGTTTAGCTTTTAGTAAGTTAGATGCAGTATGCCGCAAAAGGGTTTAAAAGACAGGAATTAATTTTTGATCCAAAAACCTAAGGGCTTGTTGTCGCAACTTTTTTAGACCTAGGTTTAGCCGAAAAAGAGAATTTCAGGCATAAAAAAAGCGCCAAATCAGGCGCTTTCTTCTGTAAGGGTAAGTAAAACTTACTTCTTACCAAGCATACCGAAACGCTTGTTGAATTTGTCAACACGACCACCAGTTTCAGCAGCTTTTTGCTTACCAGTGTAGAATGGGTGACATTCTGAACATACGTCTAGGTGTAAATCTTTAGCTACTGTTGAACGTGTAGCGATTACGTTACCACAAGAACAGTTTGCTTTGATGTCAACGTAATTAGGGTGAATACCTTCTTTCATGGGAAACCTCTATATTAGGCCGTATCGCCACCTAGTCAGTTTTATTACCGCTAAGCACCATACGAGTTAGTTAAAAATAACGGTCGCGAATTATATTGGTTCACTGCGCTAACTGCAACCAAATTCACGTAAAAACGCTATTTTTTTGAACAACTTTTGCTTATCGCACATTTCCTGCCTGAGCTCGTCGAATGCGAACCCGTCTTGCGATAAAAAAATAAAGACACTTGGCAGTTAACCTTCATCTGGTCACAATAGAGCAATTATAGCCAACCTTGTTAAACAATCTTGTCTGAAAAGCACGCTAAACACGACACAGCAACCACGTCAGCAACAAATGCGCCTGATTATATTGACGTTGCCCTGCCCGTACCCACTCGCCAGCTGTACACCTATGAATTACCCACAGCGCTAAATACGCCAGAGGTTCAAGTAGGCGAACGTGTAGTGGTGCCGTTTGCTGGTCGTCAGCTGGTGGGAGTTGTCTTAGCCACAAACACCAGCACGGCACTAAGTGCAGACAAAATCAAAGCGGTTATTAGCCGCGTATCCGAGCAGTATCCGCTGCCTGCCACGTTAATCACGTTTTTAACCACATTAAGCCAATACTATCACCATGCCATTGGCGATATATTCCAGCAAGCCTTGCCTATATTATTGCGCCAGCTAGATGCACCGGATATGAGTTTTCAAACCCGCTGGTTTGCAACCGCTAAAAGTGAAGATGAAGCACTTAACAGCATTAGCAAAAGCGCAACAAAACAAGCGGAGCTTTATCAAGTGATCCGCCACAATCAAACCGGCACTAGCTGGCCCGAGTTAAGAACCTTGGGCTTTGTAAAACAACAGCTCACCGCCCTGCAAAATAAGGCGCTGATCGAAGAAAAAGAAATTGTGCCAGAGCCATTTCGCTGGCATCAAGACGATTTAAATCAAGATAACCGCCTCAAGCTCTCGCCAGAGCAGGCCATTGTCGTATCAGCACTTAACCAAAGCCATCAAAGCTTTAGCTGCCATTTGCTCGATGGCATTACCGGCAGTGGTAAAACCGAAGTGTATTTGCAGGTGATGGAGAAAACCTTAGCCAATGATCAGCAAGTGCTGGTGATCGTGCCGGAAATTGGCTTAACCCCGCAAACCTTGTCACGTTTTGAACACCGTTTTAATGTGCCGATATATTTGCACCACTCAGCACTTAACGACAAAGAGCGCCTTGATACGTGGCGCGCTGCTTATCGCGGTCATGCAGCGATTATTATTGGTACGCGCTCAGCTATTTTCACACCAGCCCATAATTTGGGGTTAGTGATTGTTGATGAAGAGCACGACGCTTCGTTAAAACAACAAGACAGTTTTCGTTACAACGGCCGAGATGCGGCTATTTTGCGCGCTCGGCAACTGAATATTCCCATTTTGCTCGGTAGTGCCACGCCGAGTTTAGAAAGTTTACAAAACGCCCTGTCACACAAGTTTCATTATCACCAACTAAACAAGCGTGCTGGTAACAGCGTGCAAGCCAGTATGAGCTTAGTGGATGTTAATCAAGAACATTTGACCGCAGGAGTGAGTGAAACGGTTAAACAGGCCATTACTGATACGCTAAAGCGACGAGAGCAAGTGCTGGTGTTTTTAAATCGCCGTGGCTATGCGCCAGCGATTAATTGCCAAGAATGCCACTGGGTTGCCGACTGCCAACGCTGTAACAAGCCTTTTACTCTACATCAAAAAGATCAGCTGTTGGTTTGCCATCACTGCGCTAATCAAAAGCGTATTATTCATCAGTGTGAGCAATGCGGTAGTACGCGCTTAGCACCCGTTGGCCAAGGCACAGAGCAATTAGAGCAGCACTTAGCCGAGTGGTTCCCCGACCACAGTGTGGTGCGTATTGATCGCGATTCAACACGGCGTAAAGGCGAACTGACGAAATTGCTGCAAGCCATCCACAACAAAGAGCATGATATTTTAGTGGGTACGCAAATGCTCGCCAAGGGTCACCATTTTCCTGATGTCACCTTAGTGGTAATTTTAAATGTTGATGGCGCGCTGTTCAGTTTTGACTTTCGCGCCGCTGAGCATATGGCGCAACTGTTAGTGCAAGTAGCAGGGCGCGCCGGGCGTGCCAGTAAACCCGGCAAGGTACTGATCCAAAGCCAGTACCCGCAACACCCTTTGCTGCAAGATCTGGTCAATAATGGCTATCGACATTTTGCCCAGCAAACACTCGCCGAGCGTAACTTTGCGCGATTACCACCATTTGGCTATCAAGTGCTTATTCGCGCCGAAGCAAAATACCCTTCCTATCCATCTAAATTGTTGATGGCGTTGAATCACCTGAACTTAACCCACTGCAATATCGTTGGGCCAATACCGGCGACCATGGAGAAAAAAGCGGGCTACTATCGCTATCACTTAATTGTGCAAAGTGAACAACGCAAATCACTGCATCACGCCATGCTGCGCGTGATTGCCTTTTTGGAAAACCACGAATTAACCAATAAAGTGCGCTGGTCAGTGGATGTCGACCCGCTCGACTTTAGTTGGTGATCGCAACTTTTAACACGCTTGCAGGCTTTTATTTTCTGCGTGTTTCGCTACAATAGCGGCAATTTTCTTCGCTTTATTTTTCGAATTTTTATGGCACCACAGGATTACGTTTCTCGCTCTAATAACAAAAAGAGAAGTCCTTACAAAAAACAGCAAGCTGAGGCAACGGGAATGCCAATGAAGGTCAAGCTGATCACCCTATTTACGATACTTGCGGTTGCTGGTGCAGGCTATTTTCTATGGTTTTTAAAAGACGTTAAGCCTATCGCTCACCCAGTGCCAAAAGCGCCAGCAGTAAAAGCCACCAAAAAACTACCTGAGCCACCGGCCGAGAAGTGGGAGTATATCGACAAACTCAAGCAAGGAACGCAAATTGAAGGTGGTCACTACGAAGTGGAAGAAAAAGGCCCTTACAAAATGCAATGTGGCTCGTTTAGAAAGCGCAGCCAAGCAGAAGCGATGAAAGCACAAATCGCTTTTAGCGGCTTAGTGGCAAAAGTGTCTGAAAGCGCTGGTAAAAATGGTATCTGGTACAAGGTTGCATTGGGGCCATACCCGCGTAAACGTCTGGCAGAAGCCGACAAACACAAGCTCAAGCGCAATAACATTACCACTTGCCAAATTTGGCTATGGAATTAGCGACAGCGCGTTAAATTACACGCCATTACTTGAAAATTCCCTAAACACACCCATCTTATCAAACATGTTTATCGCGCTGCTGGTAACCAGCAGCCACAGGTTTGAGGTGTAGTGTGACTACAATTGTATCAGTTAGACGCAACGGTAAAGTTGCGATCGGTGGCGACGGCCAAGTTTCTCTCGGTAACACAGTAATGAAAGGCAACGCGAAAAAAGTGCGTCGCCTATACAACGACAAAGTATTAGCTGGCTTTGCTGGCGGTACTGCCGACGCATTCACGTTATTTGAGCGCTTTGAAAGCAAGCTGGAAATGCACCAAGGCCACTTGACCAAATCAGCTGTTGAACTGGCCAAAGACTGGCGCAGCGATCGCGCGCTACGCAAATTAGAAGCCATGCTAGTGGTTGCCGATGAAACGGCATCATTAATCATTACCGGTAATGGCGATGTGGTGCAGCCAGAGCATGACTTAATTGCCATCGGTAGTGGTGGTAACTTTGCCCAAGCCGCGGCACTTGCGTTACTACAAAATACCGAATTATCTGCCCGTGACATCGTTGATAAGTCGCTCACTATTGCGGCTGACATTTGTGTCTTCACTAATCAGCATCACACCATTGACGAACTTGGCACAGCAGAATAAGTATTAGGAATTATTATGTCGAATATGACCCCACGTGAAATTGTTCATGAATTAGATAGCCACATTGTTGGCCAAGCCGATGCCAAGCGCGCTGTTGCCATTGCTTTGCGTAACCGCTGGCGTCGTATGCAGCTTAATGACGAGCTGCGCGGCGAAGTTACCCCCAAAAACATTTTGATGATCGGCCCAACGGGTGTCGGTAAAACTGAAATTGCCCGCCGCTTAGCCAAGCTGGCTAATGCGCCGTTTATCAAAGTCGAAGCCACTAAGTTCACCGAAGTCGGTTATGTGGGTAAAGAGGTGGAAACCATTATCCGCGACTTAACTGACATGGCCGTTAAGATGACCAAAGAGCAGGAAATGGAGCGCGTTAAGCACCTTGCCGAAGAAGCCGCTGAAGAGCGCGTGCTTGATGTGCTTATTCCAAATCCTCGCGACAGCTTTGGCAACGAAGAAAGCAGCGATAACAGCAGCACACGCCAAGTGTTCCGCAAGAAATTACGCGAAGGCAAGCTAGACGATAAAGAGATTGAAATTGATATCGCCGCACAGCCAATGGGTGTCGAAATCATGGCGCCTCCGGGTATGGAAGACATGACTTCACAATTGCAAAGCATGTTCCAGAACATGTCGGGCGACAAAACCAAGAAGCGCAAGCTAAAAATTAAAGACGCATTCAAAGCGCTACAGGAAGAAGAAGCCGCGAAAATCGTTAACCAAGACGATATCAAAACCAAAGCACTAGAAGCGGTTGAGCAAAACGGTATTGTGTTCGTCGATGAGATCGACAAAATCTGTAAGCGTGGCGACAGCTCAGGCCCAGACGTTTCTCGCGAAGGTGTACAACGCGATTTACTGCCACTGGTTGAAGGTTCAACAGTAAGCACTAAGCACGGTATGGTGAAAACTGATCACATCTTGTTTATCGCCTCAGGTGCTTTCCAAATGGCGAAACCATCTGACTTAATTCCAGAGCTGCAAGGTCGTCTGCCAATTCGCGTCGAGTTAAAAGCATTGACCACGGAAGACTTTGTCCGCATTTTAACGGAGCCAAATGCTTCATTAACTGAGCAATACATCGCCCTGATGAAAACCGAAGGTGTGGATGTGGAGTTCACCGAAGACGGTATTTCCGCCATTGCTAATGCCGCGTGGCAAGTCAACGAAAGCACAGAAAATATTGGTGCGCGCCGATTACACACTATGATGGAGCGCTTAATGGAAGAAATCTCATATAGCGCCAACGATCGCGCTGGTGAGAAAGTGGTCATTGATACCGCTTACGTTGAAAATACGTTAAACGACGTGGTACAAAACGAAGATTTAAGCCGCTTTATTCTGTAAGCGGTTTAATCACCTAGTAATCACGTATAGGTAAAACGAGCAAAGCATCTGGCTATGTTAAGCATTGTAAAATTTCAATTACATCAACAGCAAAAGCAGTTAAGTGTTGAGCTTGCCTCGCCATCAGGCGAACAAGCACTGACTGAGCGCTGGCAGTTTAACTATGAATTTTTACGCGTGCTTGAAAGCAGCCAAGCCTCAAGTGCTTATGCTGCTAGTCCAAAAGGCAAAGCACCTGCGCTGGCGACGCATAAAAAAGATGTCGTGCTCACCCGTATTGAATCAGTCGGTAAACATGGTTACCGACTGATTTTTGATGATGGTTACCAAGTGATTTATGCTCAAGCTGAGCTTGCCTTATACCACCAGCAAGCCGATTTGTTGTGGCAAACGTATAGTCAGCAACTCAGTGCTAGCGGCCATGGCCGCGATGCCATGATTGACATTAAGCAGCTTTAAACACCGTAAAAGCTGCGTCAAACGCCTTACTTAGACAGTAAAACGATTCACCTCTAATTGCAACTTATGCGCTTGTTCCGATAGCTCATGGCTCATCTGCTCATTCTGCTGCGCCATTTGTCCTGATTGCTCAGCCACATCGCGAATGAGTACCACGTGCTTGTTCACTTCGGTTGCGACGGCACTTTGCTCTTTAATTGCCATTGCAATTGCCGTGTTCATTTCCATAATAGTTGACACATCTTGCGTGATCTCATCCAGCATTTGGCCAGCGGAATCCGCTTGCGTTGAACTGTCATCACCTTGCTCTCGGCAATCAGCAATATGCGCAACAATTTGCTGGGTGCGGTTTTGCAGTGCCGAAATAATACTTTCTATCTCTTGGGTAGAGTCTTGTGTTCGGCTCGCCAGTGTTCTCACTTCATCAGCAACAACCGCGAAGCCACGCCCTTGCTCACCAGCGCGTGCCGCCTCAATCGCCGCATTCAGTGCCAGCAAGTTAGTTTGTTCAGCAATACCACGAATAACATCAAGTACCGAGCCTATCGTCTCACTGTCTTGCGCTAATGCTTGAACGATCTGCTCAGATTCGGCGAGGTTTTGTGAAAGTGAGCCAATCTGACCAATAGTCTGATCAACCCCTTGCTTACCATGGGCAGCATTGTCATTCGTGACCTCCGCTTTATGCGCCGCCTCTTGCGTGTTGTTGGCAATTTCATCAACCGTCGCCACCATTTCAGTAACGGCCGTTGCCACCATATCGGTTTCTTCAATTTGTGAGGCAACCCCTTGTGTTGTCACACTAATGTTTTGCGCCACTTGCTGGGTAGCATCATTAAGCGTTGTCACTGATTGGTTCACTTCAATAATCAGGTTGCGGAAGTTGCTCACCATGGTTTCGAAAACTTTCGCCATTTGTGACAACTCATCATTACCACCGGTATCAATCGCAATGGTTAAGTCATTGGACTCCGATATGGCCAGCATAGTGGTTTTCAATCGATTAATAGAGGCCAAGATACTTTTTATCATATAGGCGGTAAAACCTATGGCTAACACCAGCAAAATGACAAATACAATAATAGCTAGACGTTCGACAAACGCAGTATATTGCGCGACTTCATTGGCGCTAATGGTCACTAATTGCTCTAATATTTCTTCTACGCGATGAATAGTGCTCCGCATTTGTCCCTGAATACCGCTATTTTGATCTAGTCCCAACTTGCCCTGTTCATTAGCCAGATTTAAAAATGCGTTTTGGTAAGAAGTTAATAAGCGGGTGATATTAGCTTGTTTATCGCCATCAAATGCGCTCGCCTTAACATCCTCGATGAGCTTAGTCACATTACTTTGTAATCGAGTGACATATTTTTCATCCAAGCGCAGCATAAAGTCTTTTTCATTACGACGCAGTTGCAGCATACCGCTTAATAATTGGTAATCATCTTTACCAATTAAGGTTTCAACATCGTGCACTGCATCACGCAATGCGCCATAGAGACCATCTTTAGGGTGTAAACCAATCTTCTGTTGAGTATTGACCAGTGTCGTAAATGAGCTCTGGTAATCCGCTAGCACAGTTTGCATTGTCTGAATTTGGCTGGCATCCCACCCTAACAATTGAAATTGCTTAGCTAACTGGCTAACTTCACTTTTCAACTGCGTCATGCTCGCTTGGTATTTATCGACGTACTTTAGGTCTTTTCTCGCCAAGAAGTCTTTTTCGTGTCGACGCAGTTGCAGTATTTCACTTTCGACATTGCCAATATGACGTGCCACTTGAATGCTGTTATCAAGTGATGAAATGGTAAACGCCAGCAATCCTAGCATAAACAACATACTAACCACTGAAACTGCGGTATTTAACAACAACTTTTGCTTAATAAGCATTAAGTACAACCCCTAATTGAATATTTGATGGAATAGACACTATTTTATTGTATTTTATTTCCTCACTGTCGACATAAAATTTAACGCAACGCTAACAGCAAGATTACATTTGACTGAATTTTGTCTACTGCTCGAAGTTTACTAAAAGTGTTACCGAATTGTAATTTCCGATGGAGAGTTAAACAGGCTTAGTTGATTCGTTATCAAGCTTCGCTTCCCTATGCCATGATTAATACAATGCTGCTTGAAGCAAGTGACAAAAATGGTAATGAATGGCTGTAATAGCTAAAAAGGCATGCTATTCACAATGTTTACAGCAAAGTGAATAGCAAAATAAACGGAATGGAAAACAAACTAGCGTTCAAGGATTAGCTTAGCGTTTGAAGTACTTCACTAAATCTGCTTCGCTAATCGGCTTGCTAATAAAGTAGCCTTGCACCGCATCACAGTCTAAGGTGCGCAGAATATCAAGCTGAGTTTGTGTTTCGACCCCTTCTGCCAAGACGCGCTTACCTAGCCCATGCGACAAACGCACCATAGATTTTACGATGGTGAGATCCGAGTCATTTTCGGCCATTTCATTAATAAAACTGCGATCGATTTTGATCTTGTCAATGGGCAGCTTGCGCAAATACGCTAATGAAGAGTAGCCGGTGCCAAAGTCGTCAATCGACACTTTAATGCCCATGGTTTGCAACTCAACTATGGTATCCATTGCCGACTGCAAATCGGTCATGACCACGTTCTCGGTGATTTCTAATTCCAAGTAATTTGGCGGCACATCGTACCTCAGCAGCAATGCCTGAATACTCGGCACAAGCTTGGGATCTTGAAACTCAACCGCGGTAATGTTGACGGCCACCGTCACCCATCGGCGATACGCTTGATGCCAACGGGCGATTGCCCGACACGCTTTATCCAGCACGTAATTGTCAAGCGCACTGTTGAGCGCCAGCGCATCCACATCAGGCAGAAACTGGTTCGGTGTCAGTAAGCCATCATCGGGGTGGTTCCAACGAATTAACGCCTCGACCCCTTCAAGCTTGTTGGTTAGCAGGTTGAGCTGTGGTTGGAAGTAAAGTTCGAATTCGTCGCGCTCCATCGCAAGTTTGATCGCTTTTTCCACCGCTAATAAATGTCGCCCTTGCACTTGCATGTCGTCACTGTATTGTTTGCTTGCCTCATTGCGCGATTCGGCGTGGAACAAGGCCAAATTTGACAGTTGTAACAGGGTTTCTGCACTATCGCCGTGCTCGGGATAAAAGCTGTAGCCAACGCTGCACTGCAACATAATGTCTTGGCCGTCATACTGGTACGGACGAGCGATTAATTCATGTAAATGATTCAACGCACGTGAAATTTGCTGACGGTGCTCAAATTCGAACACGTAAACAAATGAGTCACCGCTTAAACGGCCAACAATTTGTGGCTGAAACAAGCTATCTCTTAGCCTTCTGGCAATTTCACCGAGTATGTAATCACCTGTTTTCAGGCCGTAGGTATCGTTAATAAACTTAAAGCGTTTAATATCCAGTAAGAAAATACTCAATTGCTTGTTATGTTTACTGGCGTTGCGCATTAATTCGGGCATTTTTTCAAGTACTTGCTCGCGATTTAACGAGCCCGTTAGGGAGTCGTGTCGGCCTAAGTATTGCGCTTTGTTCTTTGCTGAATTTGCTGCTGAACGCTCTGCGCCTTGCATCCAAATCAGCATACTAAAACCAATCACCGCGTGTGAGCCAATATCAAAAAATGCAAAAAAGCGAATCACTTGGCTAAACCAGACTTCAGCGACCATAAAAGTCGACAGCATAGAAAACACAAAGAAGCGCAAACCGTAGATAACAAAGGATACCTGCATGATGCGACTCGAAACGTGCACAGGTGCCGTGCGATAGCTGAAAAATGCCATGCCCATGTAGGCCAAACCGAAGAGAAATTCAGGCAGCGTTTCCCGCATAAAGAAGCGATCGTAAACATGGCCATCGGCAAACGCATACACTAAGGTAAATAGCCAAGCCGTTGCAAAGCTAGCGCCAGCGATCGCAACCACATACCGCCGCGCCAGCGGCTTTTGTGTTTGGGCGATGTAAAGGCCAATTAAAAACAAGCTAACAAAGACAAAATAGCTGCTTTGATATATGCCTTCCAACACAACTTGCACCACACTTGTCGGTGATGAAAGTGCCGTAAATGCCTTGACTGTCATGGTCAATTGACTGGTAGTTAACGCCTGTAGGCTAAACTGCCAATACTTAACATGTTGGCTACCAAAACCGCGATAAAATTGCCACAGTAGAAAGGCGAGTACGCCAAAGACAATTGCATTTGTCAGGTATAAAAATGTATTCGCGACTAACTGCTCGTTCATGAGCGCCTTGGCAAGGAAAACGACTTAGTTACTCATTTAATAGTGTTTTTTCTTTGATTTCAAGCAACAATCTGATTATAAACAAGACACTAACAATTGAGACTGGACGCCTTAACTCGCTATACTAAACTAACAGCGATACAGGCTTAGCGCCGTGACCCCACTTGAGAGACCTTTATGGAATATAACACTTCAGAGTTATGTAATATTTATGCCGATCTTATCGACGTGTTAGAGCCGATATTTAGCAACTATGGTGGCCGCAATTCATTTGGTGGCAAAGTGGTAACCGTGAAGTGCTTTGAAAACAACGGTTTGATTCGAGAAATACTGGGTCAAGACGGTGAAGGCAAAGTGCTTGTCATCGATGGCGGCGGCTCAACGCGACGCGCCCTAATTGACATAGAAATCGCTGAGTTAGCTGTTGAAAACGCTTGGGAAGGTATCGTCTGTTACGGCAGCGTGCGCGATGTAGACTTAATTGAAGAGCTGGATTTAGGTATTCAAGGGTTAGTCTCTATTCCGGTTGGCGCGACCGACAGCGACGTTGGCGAAAGCGATTTGGCCATTAACTTTGCCGGTGTTACTTTCTTGCCAGATGATCATATCTACGCCGATAATACCGGGGTTGTTTTATCGCCAGATCCGTTAGATATTGAGTAATACCACCCGACATAAAGTCTTAACCACTTGTTCGAATTCCGGCGATTGGTCGCTCTAGATATTAAGCAGCGTTGAGTGCTAAACAGCTGCTATATATCGACAGCACTATCGCGCGTATGTGCCGATGGGTAACGTTTAAACCAAGTTTCCGTCCATGTTGCGAGCTCCCCAACATTTATTGCCGGGCTGAGCGCGCTACCTTCAACAACTTGCCCCCCCATCGCACGGTAATGCGTTAATCCTTGCCGACTGTTCACATGACTGCCGATAAACGCCAGTTTCATGGTTCTTGCTAAACTGACCAGTGAATTAACAATGGCTTTTTCCGCACTACCCGCCTCAGCCAAACACAACGGCTGACAACTGATATTGACTTGATCAACCGACAATTTACGAATGTAACGCAGTGATTCGTAGCTACCATCAAACTCCGCAATACAAATACCCACTTCCAGCGTTTTCAACTGATCGATCAGATGCTTGGCTTGCTCACAGGCAACTTGCATGACGGGCTCGCTGAGCTGCACAACTAAATACTTAGCTGAAATGTTATAGGTGGCAATTTGTTGCTCAATAAATTCGGCGAGATCAGGCTCTAACAACTTATCACTAAGCACAGGGATGCCAATTGGCTGATAGACATTGAGTTTGCGCAATTCAAACAAGGCCTGAAACGTCTGCACTATCATTTTTTTCATCAGCGAATAAATCTCGCCGCTTTGCTCTGCCACTTCAATAAACTCAGTTAAGGCTAAGTCTTGGCCGTTGTAACGCCAGTTGGCCGCTAAGGTAAAGCCCCGTATCTGGTGATTGCCGACATCAATTTGTGGCTGCAGTTGCCAATGAACCTTATCTTGCTCGATATCGAGTTTTAATTGTTCCATCCGCTGTAACTGTTGGTCGCTGTGCAAGGCCACCTGGGCATTAAACTCAGCCCACAACACTTGGTTGCGCTGCGCTTCCATGACCGCATCACCGGCATGTGCAATAACTTCCGCGAGTGTTTGGCCGTGATCATTGGTGTAAGCTACCCCACACGCCAATTCAAAGCGCAACGAAAAACTCTTAAAGCTCATTGCCGATGGCACCGCACTGGCGAGCTTTCGACACAGTTGGTCAACCACAATTTCCTTGCTGTGTTCAATTTTGTTCAAATCAATTGCCAACATAAAATGTAAGCTCGGCAGGCGCGCTAACTTGGCGTTGATATCGGAAAAATCAAAATTCATTAAGTACTTCAAGTCGGCGACTTCGCGTTTTAGGCAGTAAGCTAGCTGCAATAACAGCAGATCCGAATTTTGATGACCCAAAACGCGATTCACATCAGCAAAATTTTTGGGCTTGACCACCACAACGGCAAAATCTGTTAACTGCTTTTGAAAACTCAACTGTTCAAAGCGCAAAATGGCTTGCTGGTAAGAAGGTAAATTCGTGGCGGGGTCGTGAGTAAAGCTAAAAATTTGTTCGTCGGTTAACTGCTTTTCATTCACTGCTTTTTGCTCAGTAATTAACTGATAAATACGCTGCACTAATTCCCAATTAGAGTTGACCAATGCCCCACAAAAGCTCAACACGAAGCTGGTAATAAGCCATTCCAGCGCGACTTGCGCGTGCAAATAGAAGAAGATAACGCCACAGAACAAGCCGACCAATAGCCATTGCCCGACAAGTCGAATGACATGCTCTGGCGCAACTTTTGCCATCATGGCAATTTGTACGGCTCCGGTAAATAACACTAAGGCAGCAAATGCCAACCAACCAATATAAGCATCGAGACTAGGGAACAGCCAAATGGTCAACACATACAGGATACTGGCAGATATAAGCACTTTTTCGCCCAGCTTCACATGGGCAAAATACTCACTTTCGCCGTCCAGAAATAGCATATTGGTGCTCTTAAACGACCACAAATACACCAAACTAATGCTACTAATGGCAAAACTTAATACGGCTGGTGCTTGGTTGTCCGTAAGGTAGTTTAGCGAGTAAAGGAAGCCGAGAGCACTCAGCATCAACGCGGTAAAGTACCACCATGGGTTCGGCACCAAACGCCGAACCAGCAGTACTAACAGCAACATAGGTAAGCTCAATCCCAGAACAAAAGCGATGCTGAAATCGATAAAAGTAAAAGCTTGTGCGCCCAATGCGTAGCTGACCAGCGGACTGGCGACAGCTGGCGAGCTCACCACACCGAGCCCAACCGTCAAAGTAGCAATACGTGAACAAAAACGAGCAGCAATACGTGCATCATTAGCGCGATTGTAAAACCGACACCAAACAATCGCGATGAGCCTTGTTGCGAGCCAATGATAAACTGAACGACCACTTAACAAATTCATCTTCCATCAAACACTTAACCTTGAGGATAAGTGTAGACTAATCAATCGACTTAAATTTGTACAGCGGTCAATTACTGCGCTTTCTTGGCGCGCAACTAAAGGACTTTTTCACCTGAAATGAATAACGCAGACAAGGGATTGACACCAAACTGATAACACAGCTCAGCGGGTTGAGCGATGTCCCAAAGCGCAATATCGGCATCATAGCCCACAGCTAGCTGCCCTTTAGTCGCAGAGAGGCCAAGCGCTTTCGCGCCATGACACGTCACCCCAGCAAGCGCTTCTGCTGGCGTTAGTCGAAACAGCGTACACGCCATATTGAGCATCAGCGGCAAAGACGAAAATGGTGAAGTTCCCGGGTTAACATCCGTGGCTACCGCCATGGCGACCCTGTGCTTGCGCAGCAGCTCAATCGGCGGTAATTGTGTTTCGCGTAAAAAATAAAAAGCACCAGGCAGTAATACTGCGGTCATATTGGCGTTAGCCATGGCCTTGACACCAGCTTCATCGAGAAATTCCACATGATCTGACGATAACGCTTGATAACCCGCTGCAAGCTCGGTCGCGCCTAAGTTAGATAGCTGCTCGGCATGCACTTTTATCGCTAAATTGTGCTGTTTCGCGGCATCAAACACGCGTTTCGTTTGCGCTAAATTAAAGCCTACACTTTCACAAAAGACATCGACAGCGTCTGCTAAGCCCTGCGCTGCAACAGCGGGCAGCATGTCGTTACACACCAAGTCAATGTACTCATCAGCCCGGCCTTGATACTCCGTTGGCAGTGCATGAGCGCCTAGAAAAGTGCGTTGAATATTAACTGGTGAACTTGCCGCTAATTCTCCTGCCGCGCGGAGCATTTTTATCTCGTTTTCGCTGTCTAACCCATAACCAGATTTGATCTCAACGGTTGAGACCCCTTGCTGAAAGAGCGCCTCTAAACGCGGCCGTGCAGCTGCAACCAGTTCGGCCTGAGAGGCGGCGCGAGTGGCGGCTACCGTCGAGACAATCCCACCGCCAGCGTTGGCAATTTGCTCATAGCTTTTGCCTTGCAATCGCATTTCAAATTCATTCGCGCGACTGCCACCAAAGACAAGGTGAGTGTGACAATCAATCAGCCCGGGCGTTAACCACTTGCCTTGGCCATCAGTGACGTCAACTTGCTCGGCGTCATAACGGGGAAGCTCCGCCTGCTTACCTAGCCAAACTATTTTCCCATCGGCGATGGCTAGCGCGCCATCATTAATCACACCATAACCGCTGCCGCCCTCGGTCATGGTTGCCATATTTACGTTGGTGATTAAGTGTTGCCAGTGACTTGTTGTCATGAATGTCTCGTTATCAAAAGTTATGGCTGTGGTAGCGCTAAGCTCAAGGGCTTAAAGCCAACAGCGTGCTCGTTTTTTCGAACTGTTTTTTCGGATCATTTTTTTCGAACTATAGTTGATCATTCACAGCGAAACAACACTTGTATATACAAGTATTGTTATTTTAAGCAAAACATGAGATTGTATATACAAGTTAGTTTTCCGTTAGCACCACATTGAGTTTGTATGGCCTCCAGCAAAAACATGGCAACCCCTAAATTCGGCGTAATTAAGCAGTTTATTCTTGCACAAATCGAATCGGGTCAGTGGCCCCAACATGCCAAAGTGCCGTCAGAGAATGAACTAGCGGAGCAATTTACCGTTAGCCGCATGACCGCTCGCCGTGCACTGCAAGAACTCACTGAGCAAGGCGTGCTCGTGCGCTCGCAAGGTGCAGGCACATTTGTCGCCACCTTTAAATCGCAATCGTCATTGCTAGAAATCAAGAATATTGCCGATGAAGTGCAAGCGCGCGGCCATGCATATCAAGCCAAACAGCTGGTCTTGAAATCCATCAGTGTTGACGAGGAAGTCGCCATTTTATTGGCCTGCCAATCAGGCGATAAAGTGTTTTATTCGGAAGTACTGCATTTAGAAAATGGTCAACCTATTCAGCTGGAACAGCGCTATGTCAGCAGTGCACTTGCCCCCGAATATTTAGCGCAAGACTTCAATCAGGTGACACCACACGAATTTCTTTCATCCGTTGCCCCGCTCACCGAAGCAACGCATGAAATTGAAGCTATTTTGGCAAGTGATTACGTTTGCCAGCAGTTACACATCGAGCACCACCAACCTTGCCTACAAGTGCGACGCCGCACATGGGCGCGTCAAGGGGTGGTGAGTCTCGCTATTTTAACGTCGCCAGGCGATAAATATCGCATGGGTGGCCATATCGTTATCACCTCTTGATCACAAGCGTTGATAGCCACAAAACTATTACAGGAGCAGACCATGTCAAATGATCCTAGACTCGACACAAGCCGCAAAATCAAAGCGGCAACCGGTAGCGAAATTACCGCGAAAAGTTGGCTAACCGAAGCAGCCAAGCGCATGTTAATGAATAACTTGGACGATGAAGTTGCCGAGCACCCGCAGTCACTTGTTGTCTACGGTGGTATTGGCCGCGCGGCTCGCAACTGGGCATGCTACGACAAAATTGTCGAAACGCTAGACCGCTTAGAAGACGATGAAACCTTATTAGTGCAATCAGGTAAGCCTGTCGGTGTCTTTCGCACTCACAGCGATGCACCACGTGTATTAATTGCTAACTCTAACCTAGTGCCAAATTGGGGTAACTGGGAGCACTTTAACGAGTTAGACAAGCAAGGCTTGATGATGTACGGCCAAATGACGGCGGGTTCGTGGATTTACATTGGCTCACAAGGCATAGTGCAAGGTACTTACGAGACTTTTGTCGCGATGGCAAAACAACATTTTGGCGGCGACGCCAAAGGTAAGTGGGTGCTTACTGGCGGCCTTGGTGGTATGGGTGGTGCTCAGCCATTAGCGGCGACCATGGCGGGTTACAGCGCATTAGTGGTTGAATGCGATGAATCCCGTATCGATTTCCGCTTAAAAACCCGCTATGTCGACAAAAAAGCAACCAGCCTAGATGAAGCGCTAGACATTATTAATACTGCCTGTGCAAACGGCGAAGCAATTTCTGTTGGTTTACTTGGCAATGTCGCTGATGTTTTCCCTGAGCTGGTAAAACGCGGTATTACCCCAGATGTAGTGACGGATCAAACTTCAGCACACGACCCATTAAACGGCTACCTGCCGCAAGGTTGGACAATGGAGCACGCCGCGAACATGCGTCAACAAGACGAAGCCGCTGTGGTCAAAGCTGCGAAGCAATCAATGGCTGTGCAAGTACAAGCCATGCTCGATTTACAAGCCGCAGGCGCGGCGACCACAGATTACGGCAACAACATTCGCCAAATGGCGCTGGAAGAAGGCGTCACCAACGCATTTGACTTCCCAGGCTTTGTCCCGGCTTATGTGCGTCCGTTATTCTGTGAAGGTATTGGACCGTTTCGTTGGGTAGCACTTTCTGGTGACCCAGAAGATATCTACAAAACCGATCAAAAAGTGAAAGAGCTTATCCCAGACAATCCACACCTGCACAACTGGTTAGATATGGCCAAAGAGCGTATTGCATTCCAAGGATTGCCAGCGCGTATTTGTTGGGTTGGCTTAAAAGACCGTGCGCGTTTGGCACTTGCCTTTAACGAAATGGTGAAAAATGGCGAGTTGAAAGCGCCAATTGTTATTGGCCGCGACCATTTAGATTCTGGTTCAGTGGCATCACCAAACCGTGAAACTGAAAGCATGTTAGACGGCTCAGATGCCGTGTCTGATTGGCCATTACTCAATGCCCTACTGTCAACTTCTGGCGGTGCAACTTGGGTAAGCTTACACCACGGTGGCGGTGTGGGCATGGGCTTTAGCCAGCACGCTGGTGTGGTGATTGTTGCTGACGGCAGTGATGAAGCCGCGACGCGATTAGGCCGCGTGCTATGGAATGACCCAGGCACAGGGGTGATGCGCCATGCTGATGCAGGTTACGACATTGCGATTCAATGCGCACAAGAGCAAGGCTTAGACTTGCCGATGATTGACGGTGCGAATGGCAAGCCTCGCGCTTAATATAAACTTATTTTAGCTTGAACAAGCTGGCGATTAACGTTGCAAAGCGCCGCCAGCATTGTTTTGACTTAAAGCAAAACATTTATTGCTAAAGAATTATTGCTACAGAAATTGAGGTAAGACAATGTCTGCCATTACTGAACTAAACATTATTCCCGGCCAATTGACCTTGGCACAACTGCGCGCCGTCGCGAAATTTGACGGCATTCAATACGCGCTTGACGAATCAGCGTTTGACGGCATCAACCAAAGCGCCCAAGCAGTGCAAGACGTGATTGAGAAAGATCAGGTTGTCTACGGCATCAACACGGGCTTTGGCTTACTTGCCAGCACGCGCATTAAAAAAGAAGAACTCGAACTGCTACAAAAATCCATCGTACTTTCCCATTCATCAGGCTTTGGTGAATACATGGAAGACGCCACCGTGCGTTTAATGATGGTGCTAAAAATTAACTCATTGGCACGTGGTTTCTCTGGTATTCGCTTACCGGTGATCCAAGCCTTGATTCAATTACTGAACGCAGAAGTTTACCCTTGTGTACCGAAAAAAGGCTCAGTGGGTGCGTCCGGCGACTTAGCGCCGCTATCTCACATGGTATTGCCACTGCTTGGCGAAGGCGAAATGTCATTCCAAGATGAGGTGATTCCCGCGGCAGAAGGATTAAAAATCGCTGGTCTGGAGCCGATCACATTGGCGGCAAAAGAAGGCTTAGCCTTGTTAAACGGTACTCAAGCATCAACCGCCTTTGCCCTAGAAGGCTTATTCTACGCAGAAGATTTATTTGCGGCGGGGGTGGCCATTGGCGCCATGTCAGTTGAAGCCGCCATGGGCTCACGTGCGCCATTTGACGATCGCGTTCATCAAGTGCGCGGCCAACAAGGCCAAATCGATGCCGCGCGTGCCTATCGTGAAATTTTAGGTGAAAGCTCTGAGATTGGTCAGTCACATATGGACTGTGAAAAAGTCCAAGATCCCTACTCGTTGCGCTGTCAGCCACAAGTGATGGGCGCGTGTTTAACACAAATTCGCCAAGCGGCAGAAGTGCTGCACGTTGAAGCCAACGGCGTTACCGACAATCCCCTAGTATTTGCCAACGAAGGTGACTTTATTTCTGCGGGTAACTTCCACGCTGAGCCTGTTGCCATGGCTGCGGATAACTTAGCCTTAGCGATTGCAGAAATAGGCTCGTTATCAGAGCGCCGTATGGCACTGTTGATTGATGCCCACTTGAGTAAATTACCGGCATTTTTAGTGGAAAACGGCGGTGTGAACTCTGGCTTTATGATCGCTCAAGTAACATCAGCGGCACTTGCATCGGAAAACAAAACCCTTGCGCACCCAGCATCGGTTGATAGCTTACCAACATCGGCTAATCAGGAAGATCACGTATCAATGGCAGCCTTTGCCGGTCGTCGCCTAGCGGATATGGCAGAAAATACCAATGGCGTGTTAGCGGTTGAATTATTGGCGGCAGCGCAAGGCTTAGACTTTAGAACACCATTGAAAGGCTCTGAAAAAGTTGAAGCGGCGAAAGCTATTATTCGCGAGTACGTACCTTACTATGACAAAGACAGATACTTCGCACCAGATATTGCCGAAGCATCTGGTTGTATTGCGGAAGGTGACTTTAATCACCTGATCCCAGCAGATATTTTGCCTAGTTTCTAAACTTGAGTTATTAGCTTAGTACGTCGAATTCAGTACTCGACGCTTACTACTCGAATAAAAGCCGTTAGCCAAGTTTTGGCTTGCGGCTTTTTTATCGCACATTTAAATCAAACAAAGTGCTAGTAAGCGCTAAACGATTGAAAAACATACCTTGCCACACTCCTGCAAGCATAAACTCGTCAACTAAAGCTTCACCTTGACTCGACTTAATTGCACGCGAGCCTGACTCAGATTTAGGCGCGAATTTAAGTGCATATTCATGTGCTAATGTATTGCCAGCTCTGCCATTTTACCTTTATATTAATCGCCTCAGGCTTGAATAGGCTTTACTAGGAAAAGACGTAGTACTTCATGGACATCCCCGAGTTAATGCACCAACAAGACGAAGAGCGCTCTGGCTCTCCCGCTTGGATGGCAACTTTTGCCGACTTAATGTCACTGCTCATGTGCTTTTTTGTACTACTGCTGTCTTATTCAGAGATGGATGTGCTCAAATTCAAGCAAATTGCCGGTTCAATGAAAATGGCGTTTGGGGTGCAAAACCAAATAGAACTCGATGATATTCCCAAAGGCACCAGCATTATTGCCCAAGAGTTTTCACCGGGTGAACCCAAACCATCCCCCATTAACACCATAACCCAGCACACCATTTCGTCTACCGAGCAAACACTCAAGGTCACCGCAGGGGAAGACGATGCCTCTGGCGATAAACGCAAAGCGGAAGATGAAGCGGCGCAACAACAGGCAGAGCGACTTAAACGCATCAATCAACAGCTGGCTCAGTATATTGAAGACGGCGCGCTAGAAACCGAGGCGCTAGGCCAACAAATCATTATCCGCATCAAAGAGAATGGCGCTTTCGCCTCTGGCTCTCCGTACTTACAAGCGAAATTTAAACCAATTGTCATGAAAATTGCCGAGACCATTAAGGATATTCCCGGCCATATCAGTGTTTCCGGTCATACTGACAATTTAGGGGTTTCTGGCGATATGTACGCCAGTAATTTTGATTTATCGGCGCAGCGGGCGTTGGCCGTTGCCCATCAAATGGCGAGATCTGACACTTTTGACTCTTCCCGTACTTCAGTCACTGGCCATGGCAGCAATCGCCCGCTCGTACCGAATTCAAGTAAAGCGAATCGCCGTAAAAATCGGCGTGTGGAAATCGCCATTTGGCAAGGTGATCCGCTGCTGACGGAGCGTGTTAATTTACTGCCACAATAAACACTCACTTTGCCGTGAATAATTAACCTGTAACTAACTAATCAGTAAATAAATAAGGAAAAATTATGGATCTAGGTGCTGTCGGTGGCGTATTGCTGATCATTGCCGCTATCTTTTCTGGGCTATTTTTAGCCAATGCGCCAATGGATACCTATGTAAACGCGCCATCGGTATTTATCGTGATTGTCGGCACATTTGGCGCAGTGATGCTAAGCCACAGACCCAAAACCTTCTTGAGTTCAATGCAAAATATACGTCATGCGTTCTCGTTAACTACAACCAATGTCATTGAAACGATAGAGAATTGTATTGAGCTTGCTGACAAAACGCGTAAAGGAGGCTTTTTAGCATTAGAAGAAAGTGATGTGGACGACCCATTTCTTGCCAAAGCAAAAACCATGCTGGTCGACGGTCATTCGGAAGAAGCAGTCAACCTGGCACTGACCAAAGAAATTTACCTTACCAAAGAGCGCAATCAGCAATCGATTAAAGTACTGCGCTCGTTTTCTGATATTGCGCCAGCAATGGGGATGATAGGCACATTGATTGGCCTTGTTGATATGCTTATTGCCATGGAAGATCCAAAATCTATTGGCCCAGCGATGGCGGTAGCACTGTTAACCACACTTTATGGCGCGCTGATTGCCAACGGCATTACCACACCGCTCGCGAATAAGCTCTCTGAGCGCAGCGACGAGATTTTAATGCACCAATCATTGATCAAAGACGCCGTGTTAAAAATGATGGCTGGCGACAACCCTCGCGTAATGTTTGATTACTTGCAAACCTATATCGACGAGAAATTGCGCCGCCCGCAAGAAGCCGTTGCGGATATCGTCAGGGAAACGGCTGCCTAGCATTGTTATAGCTGTGCTAGCGCAGCTAGTTCATCAGTAAAAAGCCGATGGATAGCGCCATAGAAATAGAGCACAAAATAAGTACCGGCTGGCGGATCGCCACTTGCCCTTTGCGATGGTAAGCCACGACTTGTTCAGCGCACGCATATACCAGCAAACTTAGGCCAGCGGCTAATAGGTGGGTAACAATGGTGTTAAGTTCAATTGCTTGCTGCCAGAAAAAAGTGATGCCCTTTTCGTTAACGTAAAACAGGTTCAGTACTGTGATATGTACGAAGATCACCACAAAGAAGCAGAAGTATCGAATGCGTTTAGAGTCCATGTTAGCTTTGATAAGATATTAAATGCAATGTAGCTGGCGGCAGTATACCAACACCTAGCGATTACGCCTATGCAGATTCTAACCACGTTAATAGATCAGGCCAGCGTAGTTGACCGCCAAGCTGCTGATACTTTTTACCCGCAACTACGCGCAATTGCGGTTCCTGTTGATCAGTAAACTGCGGCGCTGTTAGCCCTAACTGACGACAAGCCAATTGATAAAATTCAGCCCTGGTGGGATGCGTTTCACTGACCACATTGTAAATACCGTGTCGCTGGTGCTCGGTCAGCATTGCCAGAATAGCACCGACCACATCCAGCTGATGCACTAAATTAACAGGCGTTTGTGCATTGCCAACACCTTCTTTACCCGCCATAAATCGCGCCGGATGACGCTTAGGCCCCACCAAACCCGCAAGCCTAAGCACACAAGCACGATTAACTCCACTCAGCACGGCTTGTTCCGCTTGGTGTAACAAGGCAACTTTGGGCTCACCTAGCATTAACCTACTTTGCTCATCAACGGTGCCAGATAAGCCTTGGTAAATACCTGTACTGCTCAGTAAAACAACCCGACCAATCTGATATTGATTAGCCAGTTTTACCAGCGATGCGACATGGTCGGGATAAGCCATCGAGCCATGTTTAAACTTAGGCGTAATGCTGATCACCATAGTATCGACACCTTCCAGCCACTCCAGCGCTTCGTCGCCGCCCGCGCTACAGCCATCATCACTTGCTAACGTTCCTTGGCGAGAGGAAAGAGCTTGGTTCGATGTCAGTGGTAAACTCAATAACTTAGGTTGGCACCCGAGCTTTGCCAGTTGCTCAAGCTTTGCTGGGTTTGTTGTTGTAGCACTAACCCTTATTTGCTGAGCCAACAGCGCTGGCACGAGCGCTTGCCCGACCCAACCACAACCAATAATTGCGACGTGTTGTTGCTTCATATGTTGTTCTTTCTAATTTTTGTATGTTATTTTGAGTGCGCTTTTTCGTATGTATTCTTTCGAATTTTTTCGAGATTTATTTTTTCGAAAAAGCCCACTCATTTTTAGTTATACTTCGACGCGGCTTGTGGCAATAGGCTCGCACGTACTTTACGTTCGACTAACAACGTATTTTCCCGAAAATATCGCCGCCACTTTATCACCACTAAGTACATGGACGTCTACTGAGACCTTAGCTCTTTGCTGATGCTCGAGCGCTGTTAGCTCTCCGCTGATCATCTCTGCTTGGGTAAAGCCAACACCCGCACCGCCAACGGGCGCCAAATAGCGAATAGTGGCGTCAGCTAAAACAATGTCACCACTGAGCTGTTGTTCAGACAACTTCATATACACCCAACCCCACCCCGTTAGCGTAGCCTGTGTATAGATACTGCCAGCAAACATAGTGTTGTGTAAGTTTTTATTGAAGGAAAGATCGCAGCTTGTGAATAACTGCCGACCATTGTAATAACTGACCTGTAACTGCATGGCGCTGCTCATTGGTATTGTTTGGTGCCATGTATTGACCAAGGTTTGACTCAAAGTTTCGCTATGCTCTGCACCTGCACGCAGTGATTTAACCATCAAATAATGCTGAATCTCCCCATATAGAAGGTGCGATTTTTCTACTTGCCGATAACCTAATTTACGGTAGAAAGCCAAGGCATTTTCACGAGCGTTCAGTTGAATTTCGGTTACGCCGTGCCTGATCGCTTGGGTTTCGAGCGCATCCACAATTTTTTTGCCTAATCCTAAGCCTTGCTGGTCTGTTGCCACCGCCATATAACGAATTTGCGCCTGGTATTGCGAAGTTTTATGCAACCGGCCCACTGCAACTATCTCGCCAGCGTTATTTTCAATGAAGCGATGAATACTCTGCCCTTCCAAGTCGTCTTGCTCACTTCCTAGCGCTTGATGCCAAGGCGCGCGCAGTATCTGCCAACGAAACAGGTAATAGCGTTTAAAATCAGCTTTGTTTTCAGGTGCTTTCACTACATACATTGACTATGCTTACTATTCATCACGTGTTTGGTATCAGGGATTATGCCGCTTAGCCGACATTTGGAACAAGGACATTTACTGTATTTTAAACAATCACCTCATGCAATTTCAGTGAGTGAGAACCCGCACTTTCGCTGGCTAGCGTTTAACGGTGTGCTACAAAGCGTGATGCGTAAAGCACGCCCACACTGGCTAACCTTGCCTCATCAATGGGCGCTAATGCTGCCTTGGGCTTATTTCCTCAACGACAAACTCTCCAATCAAGCGTTGTTTAACGAGAACTTCCCCAGAATTGTCGAATTTGGCTTAGGCGGTGGCAATCACTTTAGATTTTGCCAATGGTTAAGCCCCAAAGTGAACCATTTAGTAATAGAAAGCAGCCGCACTGTGATTGATATCAGCAAAACCTATTTTGCACTTTCCGAAACGTATGGCACACGCCAAATCGTTCATCAAAGTGCCGAGCAATGGCTTGCTAGCCAACAAATGATTTCCGCAGACTGGCTCATTTTCGACATTTATCGGCAACCAAAAGTTGGCGACAATGCCAGCCACCAGCTTTTAGAGCAGCTCATTCAAGTGCTGCCAGCACAGACTATTTTGTCTATTAACTTTACCCAAGCAACTGCGCAGTCACTGCGGTTTTGGCATGGCAAATTTCAGCAGAAACTAGCGCATAATGTTGCTTTTTATCGGGTGCCTATATACCAAAATATCGTTGTTCACTTATTCCCCAAAGAGCGGCTACCTAAAGATCTGCTAATTAAAGGTTTGATGCGTAAAGATTTGAAGATAAGTGAACACGTTAGCGCTGAGACAAAAAGCCTATCGCATGACCATCCTCAGACTCAATTTCCTCGTTACCAAAAACGTTGGCAGCAGTTTCATCAGCATTATTACTTTAAACTTGATAAAAAAGCTGATTTATTAAAGTGATAGTTTACGAGCAGGTTCGTTGAGGTGTGAACAAGCGATTATCTAGCGAAAGACAGATATAAGAGCTCAGATATGAAGATTCATTGTGAAAGCTCAGTTGTAAAACATGGCAAAACAACAAGGCTGAACCATTACAACTAAGCGATACAGCTATGGCAATGGTTGCATTAGTCCAGCCTCATCAAGGAAAAACGCTAAAAAGTTAGGTGATTGTGAGGTTTTCAATTTCACTATAGAGCTTTTCCCCTTTAACGGGTTTGGGAACATAGCCGTTCATGCCAGAGTCAAAACAACGCTGAATATCATCGTCTATCACACTCGCTGTTAAGGCAATAATTGGTGTCGCTTCGAGCCCTTGCTGTTGCTCAAACTGGCGGACTTCAACGCTGGCGGCAAAGCCATCTTTCACGGGCATCATCAAATCCATCAGAATAACGTCAAAACTGGGAGATTTTCGGTATAAGTCAACGGCTTCCTCACCATTGTTCGCGACTTGATAGCCATAGCCTGCTTTTTCAAGCAATAATGACGCTACTTTTTGGTTGATCGGGTTATCTTCCACCAACAACACGTTAATGCCATTGCGTGCATCTGTCTTTAATTGGATGCTTGCCTGATCAGCTGGCGAGCCAGACTTTCGCTTAGTTTGCAGCATCGCATGGTTGATGCGCTCAAACAAAATATCGCGCTTAAACGGCTTAGGTACGAAGTCATTCATGCCAGCGTCGTAACAGCGTTCGACATCTTCCTCGAGCACACTTGCGGTAAGCGCTATTATCGGCGTAGGGATGCATTCGTTGTCTTGCTCGTAGAGCCTGATTTCTCTGGTGGTCGAGAAACCATCTTTGACGGGCATCATACAATCCATGAGCACTACATCGTAACGCTTGCCTTTGCTAAATAACATCATGGCTTGTTCACCATCGTCAGCGATATCAAACTGAAACCCTGCTGATGCGAGCTGTAAGCTAAGTACTTTTTGATTAACTGGATTGTCTTCAACCAATAAAATTAAACCACGAGAAACGCTAGTGGTTGCTTTTACTCGACTAACGACACCAGTCTCCACATACTGCTGGCAGGCTTCTAACGCTTTGAGCAATCGATTGCCAAGCATGGGGTACGTGAGCATCGCAGTTACCTGCTCGCCGCAGTTAAACTCGTTTTTATTTAACTGACGTACTAAACAGATAGCGAGGTGACTGCGCGCAATGCGATTTATCTCATCACGCACTTGTGCTTCTGTTTGGTCTGGGCCAACCACGTAAAGAACAATCAATTGCTGTTGATTATTACTCAGCGGAATTTGCTCAAACGCATTGGCTTGGTGCTTAATGGGGACGCCCATGTAAGCTAGTGATTCGACAATATCTTGATTAACTTTCTGCACTTGGCCATAGAGGACAATATCGGCGAGTGTTGGCAGGTTAGCAGAGTGAAACTCATGCTCAGCTGTTGCTAACGTTAACGTGAAATAAAAGCGACTGCCCCGGCCTTTATCCGATACTAAGCCAATTTCCCCTCCCATTAAGTCAACTAACTGGCGGCTAATTGCCAAGCCTAGGCCAGTGCCCTGAAACTTGCGGGTAATTGACGCGTCTTCCTGTGCGAACGGTTCGAAAATATGTTGCTGCTGTTGTTCGTCAATACCAATACCAGAGTCTGCCACCGAGAAGTTGATCAGCGATTTTCCGTCTCTTTCTCCTTGATATGCCACCGTCACCGTTATTGTGCCTTGGTGTGTGAACTTAACCGCGTTTGACATTAAATTCATCAACACTTGTCGTATGCGATGATCATCAGCCATTACCCGGGCGGGAATACGCTCGTCAATATTTAACAGCAGGGCAATAGGCTTTTCTGATATTTTCGGTGCAACGATGGCCGCCAAATCGTATACGGTTTCTCGCAAGGCCGTGGAGTGCAAGCTAACGCTTAACTTACCAGATTCAATTTTTGAGAAATCCAGAATGTCGTTGATCAGTGCCAAAAGCAGATGAGAAGAGGTTTCAATGGTGTCTAGGTAGTCTTTTTGAATGGCACTTAGTTGGGTGGTGGCGAGCACTTCTGACATGCCAATAACACCGTTCAGTGGTGTGCGTATTTCATGTGACATATTCGCCAGAAAGCTACTTTTCGCTCGGCTGGCAATTTCCGCTTCTTCTCTGGCACTAATGGCTTCATTCTTGGCGACAATTAAACGCTGCTGGCTTTCGTTGCGCTCAGCACTTAATCGTTCAACTTCGCGGGCAAAGCTGGCCAGCTCGTCGCGACCGTCTATCTGTTGCGAAAGCTGAGTGGTGGTTTTGCCCTCATCGGCTAAATAATCCAGCACTAAAGTAAGGTTGTGGATAATACGGTGCCCAAGGTGAATACCTGCCCATAACACGCCAACCACTAAAAGCGTAATAACGATAATAACAAGTAAGCGCTGCTGCTGAAAGTCTGCAAGGTGTTGTTCAACCTCTTGCAACAACTGAGCAGAAATAACCCCAGCAACCTCTTGAAAAAGGGCAAGCCGCGTTGCTAACACTTGCTGACCTTGTGCCAGTTGCGCAGGTGAAATTTCATTTGCAGTGTCAGCCAAAACCAACTCGCGAAATTGCTGACTGGCTGCAAAAGCAGGGTTAGAAAAGGTTGATAGCATCAGCTTGATCTGATCAGGCTCGGCATTAATCACCACAAAACGCTCCATAAACAGCGTTTGTTGCTGAATAAGTGCTTTAATTTCTGCTTGCAACTCTGGCGCAGTAAAGCTTGACGTCGAAGTTAACGAGGTTAATTGCTGGATTTGCCACGCCTCTTCCGCTGACCAGAAGAGCAGCCAATTCAGTTGCAACAGAGCTTTAAGGTGATTGCTAACACTCGCTGGCATCGCCACCAAGGTGCGCTCCTCAACCGATAGCAGCAACTCCTTATAAACTTCTACGTGCCAAACAATGTTGTCGATACGGCTTGCACTGTCTTCACTATCGACAATGGCTGCAACTGTTTCACGGTATTGCTCAAGTAGCGGATGAATGGCGGCAAACTCTTGGTCAAACGTGAGCAGATCATTGAGTTGTTGCGTAATGGCCGCAACGGCATTGGGTGGCTCGCTGTTGTCACGCTTTTGATTGTCTGCCCTGAGCAGATGTGAATAAGTATTTAGCCGCGCTAGCGAATCCAGTTGTCGCGCCATATTGTCGGCGCGATTTAATTGGCCAACTTGCTGATTAATATTGATAATTTGATGACTCGCTAGCAACAGGATAACGAGTGTTGGGATGGCTACCAAGCCCCAAATTTTTTGCTTGATAGTGAGGCTATTCCATAACTTCAATGCAGGCGTCCTTTATCCTCAATATATGGCTATGCGACAAGCTTAGCTTATTTTTATCCAATTATCCTACGCTTAGCGACGAATTTTTGTTAATCAACTTGAATTAGCTGTTTACAATCATGTGCTTGCATCTTATTGAAATTACGCTAACCTGAGAATCATATAAGGAATGATGTTGGTTCAGGATGCACCGTAACTGCTTTTCACCTCCTAAAATCGTCGGTTTTACCTTAGTTAAACGGTATCTCATTTGGCTACTGTGCGGCTGGACGCTGTGCTTTGCGCAATTAGTACTTGCTGCTGATAACTACGCCATTATTACCCTCAATCAAGAATTTAAAACCTTGAGCAAAGGCAAGGCGAGAATGTTGTTTCGCGGTAAAGCAAAATCACTGCAAGGCAAGCCCATCGAACTTTCTGACTGGCCAAGCGAAACTCAAATTAGAAATGACTTCTACCAGCTATTACTTGGTAAAGACGCTGCTCAAATGAGCGCTCACTGGGCGGGGTTGTCGTTTTCCGGCAAAGCTCGGCCCCCCAAAGAGCTAAAATCTAGCTCGATAGACGATTTGATGAATTGGCTGGCACAAAAGCCGACGCGCATTGGCTATGCACCGCTGGAAACCCTACCGGAGAATGTCACTGTACTGTATGTTGTTAAAAAGGATGCAAGTAATGAATAGCAAGTTAATCGCTGCGTGCTCTGCTTTGGCGATTAGCTCGAATGCTTTCGCGACTATTGAACTTAACGAAAACCTTACGTTGAGTGGCTTTGGCTCAACATCATGGACGAAAAGCGACAACAAAACACCGCTGATAATTAACCGCAATATCGTCGATGAAGCGTGTTGGGACTGCGATACGACATTCGGCTTGCAACTCGACTACTTCCAAGACGCTTTCAAAGCTTCAGCACAAGTGGTTAAACGCCCACAAGATAAATGGCGTAACCCCGAAGTGGAATGGGTGTATTTAGGCTACTCATTTGGCGACGTTGAAGCCCGTGTTGGCCGTTTGCGCATGCCGGTATTTTTAGCCTCAGAATACTTTTACGTCGGTCATGCTTATCAAAGCGCTCGCCCACCGGAAGAAGTTTACAACTCAATTTTGGGGATCACCGCATATAACGGCGCCAACTTAGTGTGGAATTTTGACTTATATGACGAATATCAAATGTCAGTCACTCCGTTTATTGCCTTTGATGATGACAATACGCTCGAGGTGAGTAACTCATTTGACGTCGAAATTAATGTAAAAGATATTCTAGGTATCAACGCGACACTGGCGGGTGACTATTTTCGCTGGAACTTGACCTACTTTGATGCGGAATACGATCAGAAATTTATCATTCGAAACGTCGCCCCAACGATTCCACTATTAGTATTAGACCAGCCAGATAGACGTTTTGAACTATACTCTCTCGGCGCAGAATACGAGCTTGGTGCTTGGACACTAACCGCTGAGCGCCAGCTAGGTAATGTGCGCTCAACTTGGTATGCGATGGCTGCCTATCGCATCAACAAACTATCGCCCTATATACTCTATGGCGAAACCAAAACCAAACGCACCGACATTACCGATTTTGACGGTAAATCTGGCAGTAGCTTGGTGACAGGTCTGCGCTACGACCTGCGCCACAATTTATCCATTAACCTTGAATGGCAACAGTTTAAGAGCTTCGGCAACCAACGTGGCTCGTTCACCACAACACCACAAGAGCCAGATGCTAAAACTTATACGTTGATGTTTAACTTTGTGTTTTAAATGAGGTGTTGAACTATCGACACAAAAAAGAGCGCGAGGCTCCTTTTTCGAGTTGAAATAAATGGGCATCACTTATTCAATATTCTGGATCTGCTCACGCATTTGTTCAATCAACACTTTTAATTCAACCGCAGCATTAGTGATATCAGCATTGATCGATTTCGAGCCAAGTGTATTCGCTTCACGGTTAAACTCTTGCATCATAAAGTCTAAGCGTCGGCCTTGTGGACCGCCTTTTTTGAGGATACTGCGCGTTTCTTTAACATGGCTGAATAGGCGGTCGATTTCTTCATCCACATCCATTTTTTGGGCAAGTAGTACGAGTTCTTGTTCAACACGGCCAGATTCTGGCTCAATGCCCGCTTCGTTAAACTTCTCGATAATGCGGTCTTTTTGCCATTGGATGATTTCTGGCATGTGCGCTTTCACTTTTTCAGCTTGCTCGGTAATGCCGTCTAAGCGCTGCTCAATGAGTGCTTTCATGTTCGCACCTTCACTGGCACGGGCGGCGATAAAGTCTTTCAATGCTTGATCGAACGCTGCCAAAATATCGGTTTGAATCGCATTCATATCCGTTTCTTCGGCTTCCATCACACCTGGCCAGCGCATAATTTCAAATGGGTTAACTTGGCTGTTTAAGGTTTGCTCATTTAACCAGTTTGCATGCTCTAATAGCTGTACAGCTAACTCTTTGTTTAAGGCAAGTTTTCCCTTGGCGGCAGGGTTGGCTGTAAAGCGTAAGCCACATTCCACTTTGCCTCGGTTAAGTGCTTTACGAAAACGTTCGCGCAGCACTGGCTCCATTGAGCGGAACTGCTCAGGCAAACGGAAGTAAGTTTCCAAAAAGCGTTGATTTACCGAGCGAATTTCCCACACGGCATTACCCCACTCGCCCTTTACTTCAACACGGGCGAAAGCGGTCATCGAATGAATGGTCATAATCTTTCCTATTAATCAGTTTTATAAGAATGAAGCGTGGTGAATTATGCCTTAGCCCGCAAAACGCCACCAGTAAAATCAATCACCATTGGCTGCAATAATCTGCTCAGTGCTTAGTTATCTGGCGCTGTAACTAAATGTAACCACCATAGACATTAATATTGAGAATGATTATTATTTTCGCTCAAAATTTAATCTACACACTCATAAACAACAAAAGTACTCTCACTATGAAATACCACAAACTCAGTTTGGCAATCGCCACTGCAATGCTTGCGCCTGCCCTGTCAGTCGCCCAAGCAGCAACGCAAGATGTTGAAGTAATAGAAGTCACAGGTCGCGCGCAACAGTTTTATTTAGACACAAACACCAGTGTCGGTACTAAAGCCGCAGCAGAGCTGATCGACTTACCCATGTCGGTTGATGTGATCACCAATCAACTGATTGTTGACCAAGCAGCCCGCAACATTACGGATCTGTACCGCTCGATTGCTGGCGTTAGTGAATTTAGTTACTCCGGCGTAACTTTCCGTGGCTTTAGGGATGATGCCAACGTGTTTTACGACGGTGTGCGTGGTGACCCGTACTCAGGGTTTAGCGTACCGCAAGTATTTAATGTAGAGCGTATTGAGGTGTTAAAAGGCCCAGCAACGGCGCTTTACGGTGGCGGTGAGCCCGGTGGTATGATTAATTACGTGACCAAAAAGCCAACCTTTACAGAAAAGCGCGAACTCAATTTTACCGCGGGTAACCGTTCATTGGCAGGCGCGTCGATTGATTTAACCGGCGGGCTTACCGATAACTTAGCTTTCCGCTTTGGTACGTTTTACGAAGAAGAAGATAGCTTCCGCGACAATGCCGATAGTGAAAACACAGAAATCGCTGGTGGTTTGTTATATGAGTTCGATGCTGATACCAGCCTAACCGCCACTTTTGACTACGTTGATCAAAACCTTGGCGGTAACCGCCTGCGTGGTGTGCCAGTAGACGATAACGGTAACTTTCTTGTTGATCGCGAATACAACGCCAACGAAAAATTCGACTACCAAGACTTGGAAGCCCTGACGCTTCAAGCAACACTGAAACACAGTTTCACCGATAACTTAGATGTAAACGCCACCGTGCGTTACATGGATAACGAGCGTGAACAGGCTTATCACGAATCACGCAGTTGGGTTGATGTGAATGGTGATGGCGACGCCAATATTGACGATCAAACCATTCGCCGCGAGTACCGCGATCAATATCGCGCCAATGAAGAGCTGAGCCTGACGGTAGATTTTGTTTACGAGCATGAATTAGCAGGCATGGCAAACCAACTGCTGTTCGGCGGCGATTATCACGATGTTGATACCGAATATGATTACTTACGCGCCCGCTACACAGGTGATGGTGTTGGCAACTTAAACATTTTCAACCCAAACTACGGTGAAACTGACCCATCTACTTACAACCTTCGCGATTTAAACCGTGACGGCATTAAGCGCGAGCGCAACAGCTTCTATGTGCAAGACAGACTATCGCTGACCGAGCAATGGTCGGTTATGTTGGGCGCGCGCTTTGATCAGTTTGACGAAACCAACAAACAAAGCGGCAACAGCTACGACGACAGCGATGTAACGTACCGCGCCGGTGTTACTTACAAGCCGATGGACGATTTCTCGCTATACGCCAGTTACTCAGAGAGCTTCAACCCAGTAAGCCCAGACGATTTTGAAGAAGGTGCGGGCGAGCTTGAGCCGACAACCGGTGATCAAATTGAATTAGGCGCGAAAAAGTATTGGTTAGATGGCCGTATTTTTACCACGGTGGCCATTTATCAAATTGATAAAGAAAATTTAGTGATCGGCAACCCGGATTTTATCGATAGTGATGAAACGCCGGATATTCCACAAGTGATCAACTTTGGCTTGGTAGAAAGTGACGGCGTAGAGCTAACGGTGGTCGGCGACTTAACCGAGAATCTAAGTATTACTGCCAACTACGCTTATAACGACACTCGTATCACCCGCGGCGATACACGCAACCTTTCTGACTCTGGCAAGTTTGTTAACGCGCCTATGCACCAAGCAGGTTTATGGACGCGTTACGAGCTAGCCAGTATCGACTCTGCTATCGCGTTCGGTATTGATTATGTGGATGAGCAAATCAGCTTCGATAACCAAAAAGTAAAATCATTTACCGTGTTTGATGCCAGCTGGACAACCCGTTGGGACGATGTTTTATTGAGCATTAATGTCAATAATATTTTCGATAAAGAGTACGCTGTTAGTGGCTTTAGCGAGCGCAACGGTCACTTCCCGGGTGAGCCGAGAAAAGTGGTTGGTCAGCTAACCTACAACTTCTAATCGCTGACTAAGCCTAACAAGATTCAGGCGATAAAACGCAAAAGGCTCAACCATTTATTTCACTGGTTGAGCCTTATTTTTTCGCAAGCTTTACAGCTATCTATGCCTTACTAATTAAGCCTTGCTAACTTGCCACTGCTGTTTAATTTGCTCGGCAACGCGGAATGCGTTGGCGTAAATCGTGTAAGTGTATGGCACACTGCCACCCGTTGGCATAAACGAGCCGTCAGTGACAAATAAGTTGTCGACTTCATGCGCTCGACAATGTTTATCAAGTACCGACGTTTTGGGATCGTTACCAAAGCGACAACCGCCTGCCATCAGGTTACTGGGTGGGTAACTGCTTACCGATGAATAGACATTCGTTGCACCCAATTCTTTGAGCACAGTTTCCGCTTTTTTCGAGATGTACTCACCGACCTCCAAGTCTTGTTGGTGATAACCAATACGCACTTTCGCTACCGGATCGCCCCACTTGTCGGTCACTTCTTCGTCAAGTGAAACAAAGCAATCATCGTTTGGCATCCAGTCGTTAAACACTTCAAAACGCAGGGTACGGTAAGTGGTGAACTCTTGCTTCAAGTTCGCTTTTAGTTGCTCACCCCACACCAGTTGATCGTCTTCATCGTATTGCGAGCCCATAGCGCGAGCAATGGGGTTTTGGTGGAAGAGAAAATCTATCGTGCCACCTTTCGCTTTACCGTTTTTGTTAACGCCCGCAAACGCTTTATCGTCAATCTCGTACCAATCTTGCAGCGCGCGGTTCACAAATGGCCCAACCGCCGTAAGTTGAGCAACTTGCTCATCGGTGAGCTGGTCAAAATCAAAATCACCACGGCCAGTACCACCAGCACTGAACACTAAATTTTTACCCACTTGGCCGTTATTATTGGCAAGGCCATTGGGGAATTTAGGCCCTTTTGACGCGAGCAATAAACGTGAGGTTTCTACCGCTTGGCAAGCAACAACATAAATACTCGCCTGTACTTTTTGCGTTTTACCTTTCGCATCATAGTATGCAACCCCAGTGATTTTACCTTGCTCATCACTGTCGATCTTGAATACTTTTGCATTAGGCTTAATGGTCAGGTTACCTGTCGCCACGGCATGATTTAACAATGCTGCGCGACCACTGCCTTTCGCCCCTGATGAACAGCCATAGCTACTACAGTACCCCGAATATTCACAGCTTTGGCGCCCCATGGCAGGTTGCGATAACACCGCGCGAGGCACTGGAATGGGGTGATAGCCTAAATCACTGGCGGCTTTGTCAATCCAGCTAGATACCGGATGCTCCGCAATCGGCGGATAAGGAAAATCCTTCGAGCGCGGCTCTTGGTGCGGGTGTTTAACGACCTTGCCGGAAACCCCCACTTGCTCGTCCACCATAGTGTAAAACGGCTCTAACTCGTCATAACTAATGGGCCAGTCTTCCACATTGGCACCTTCAACTGCGCCGTAGGTTGACTTCAGTTTAAAATCTACAGGCTTTAAGCGGTGAAAGTAGCCGCTCATAAAATTGGATGAGCCACCGACTACGTTACCATTCCAAAAACTCCAGCCAGAGTTTTCGGTTGACTCACCTTGCCAGTAAGTAGAGCCATCATTACGCTCATACTCTTCTTCAATGACATGGCGCTCGTCTGCGAGTGACGGGTTATAGGCATCGCGTAAGCTAATCGCCAATTCATCTTTATAGAATTCTTTTTCAGTTAGCCAAGCGCCCTTTTCTAGCACCAGCACTTTTGCGCCCGCTTTGGCGAGTGTGTAAGCCACTGGCGATGCGCCAGCACCACTACCAACAATACAAATATCGTACATCATGCTTTGCGTTTTTCCTCTGTTGATAGGTTCTTTACGGAAATACGGTAACGACCGGGAATTTCATAAAAACGGTTACCTTTGCTTGGTAGTGGGAAGCCAGCTTTGTGATTGAGCCACTGCCAGCCAATGCCATTGGGGTTGCCCCCGTAAGCCGGTGGTGAAAGCATGGCTTCATAAAGGTAATTGATCAGCGTATTGATCCAATTGTGCCCTGCTCGCGAGCCACTAATTTTGCGCAATACCGTTTCTTTTTCCGCAGAGCTTAATTCAACAAAAGGCTTATTCAGTTGGCTATGACTAAAGCCATTAAGCCAGCCAACCCCTTTTTCAATAAAGGCTTTTTCTTCACTGTCGATTGGCTGTTCATCGACCACATTGTATAGATAAGCTAAGGCTTGAATTTCTTTTGCCCCAGGGCCAGAAGCCGAGCTCGGCAGCAAGTGTTCCAGCACGGTATCAAGCGTTAACCAAGGGTCTTGTTTGACTAATGAAGCTAACGCTGACGGCTCAGCGGCCAGCACGGGCAATGGCATGGCAGCAACCGCAGTGGCGCCCGCTGCCGATTTGAGCATTTGGCGACGCGACATCGCCTTTGATAGCTTGCGCTCTAGCCAACGTGGCGTTTTATATAAAGGATCAAAAAATGACATAGGGTTAAGTTTCTACTGTTGTACTTGTCTGACTAGGCTTTAGGTGCCAACTGCTCTGCTTTCGGTTTCCATTCGTCAATAAACGACAACCAGTTTTCACGGGAGTATTTACCGTCTTCTTGCAGTTCTGCGGTATCTTTTGAAAGCACCATTTTACCCGCCGATGTTGAGACATACATATGTGGGTAACCTAACACTGGCGGCAGCCCTTTCATAAAGGCTTCGTTTTCATTGCTATCGCTAACATTCACTTTCAAAATCACAAATTCTTGATGTAGCTTGTTGTAGATGTCAGGGTTCTTTTCTAAAAACGCATCCATTTTGTGACACCAAGTACACCAGTTACCACCAATTTCAATTAATACATTACGGTTAGAGGCTTTCGCCAGTTTGATGGCGGCAACCGCATCTTTAAATGGGTCGCGCTTGTCGTCATAAACTTTGCTGTACAGTGGCAAATCACTTTTTTCTTGCGCCGCTGCTGCACCACTAAACCCCAAGATTGAAACCATTAACAAGGCGGCTATTACGTACTTCATTTAACTCTCTCACAACCAATATTCTGGTTAATAGACCATAGCCTGTGCCATGATCTTTCACGTTACCTTAATAATAGTCGCTCTATACTGTGCATAGAAACTGTTTCACACATAAAAAAAGCGACACTAGGTCGCATGGTAGCAGGGAACTTATGTTGAAGGTGTGCTCACCAATGATGACAAGCTATTCTTCACGCCACATTATTGAATATTGCCACCAACCGTTAATCCGCTTGGCACAGATTCTGGCACCGCTCGCGTTAACGATGGGCTATCGAGCGTGCGTAAAAAGGGTTCAATATCGCTGATATCGCCACCGCCAATTGACACTTCTAAATCACCGCGCTCATCGTATAACTCAATCGCGTCTCGCAAGGTTTGCTCTGAGCCATCATGCATATATGGCGCGGTGTTGCCGATATTGCGCAGGCTAGCGGTGCGCACCGCAGGCTTGTTTCTGATCACGGGTTGAGCAGGGCGTAATTGATTGTCCGATAGCATCGGACCGCTGTGGCAACGCGCACAACCTTCATCAATAAACTTGTTTAATCCTGTGATTTCTTGCTCGGTGAACACCTCAGTTTCGCCGCTTAGGAAGCGATCAAACCGGGTATTGCTATCATGCAAAGTGCGCTGAAAAGTAGCAATTGCTTGCCCTACCTGCGTGATGGAAATAGCCTCGCTTTCGGGGAAGGCTTGCGCAAATAACCATTGATACTCGTCAATTGCTTGTAGACGCTGTTCAATCACAGTAAATATTTCCTGCTCACTGACCTGTTCACCGAGCATCTCAATCGAGTTTTTTAGAGGCCCCAATGCCTGAGCTTCAAGATCTTGTGCGCGCAAATCCCAGAAAAATGGCCCGGCACTGAAATTACCTAAATCGTCATTTACCTTGAGGCCTGTGAACGCAGTATTGGCAACCGTTGGTGCGTGAATCGGTGTTTGCTGTTCACCAAATCGCTCCGGCCCTAAACCCACGCCGCCAACACCAACAGATGTTGCCCGCCCATCTGCCCAGCCAAAATCAGGGTGATGACAACTTGCACAGGCAACATCCTGATCACCCGACAGTATCGGATCCCAAAATAATAATTCCCCTAACGCGGCTTTCTCAGCCGAGTAAGGATTAATTGCAGGGTGAATAGCATCACGCGGCAACGGCTGAAATGTCGCGGAGTAATCTCTTGCAACTTGAGTGTTACCTGCGCCACCACCTCCACAGGCAACCAGAAAAATGGGCAACACCCCGAATATTAATTGAGCACATTTGATCATGAACAACTACCTCATAACGGTTAACTGCCGGGCAGTATAAAAGTAGCGATGTCCATAAAATGTCGCCTGCTATGAGCTGTTAAATCGGCGAGTGCTTGTGTTAACCAGCCACAGCTGCGCGTCCACTTCTAGGCGCAATATGATTTGTAAAACATCATGAATTAGCCGTGTAAAATCACACCGATGCGCTTATAATTGCGAGCAATTTTATTTGACAGGAACCTAACTATGCGACCAAGTGGCAGAACACTGGGCCAGATTCGTCCAGTAACCATTACCCGCCAATTCACCGCCCATGCCGAAGGCTCAATTTTAATTGAATTTGGTGAGACCAAAGTGATTTGTACCGCAACGGTAGAAGAAGGTGTGCCGCGCTTTTTGAAAGGCCAAGGCAAAGGTTGGGTAACTGCAGAATACGGTATGTTGCCGCGCTCAACACATACGCGTATGCGCCGTGAAGCTGCTGGTGGTAAACAAGGTGGCCGTACCATGGAAATTCAACGTTTAATTGCCCGTGCATTGCGCGCTGCGGTTGACTTGAAAGCCCTTGGCGAAAACACCATCACCATTGATTGTGACGTTATTCAAGCCGACGGCGGTACCCGTACAGCGTCAATTACCGGTGCTTGCGTTGCTTTGGTAGACGCACTTAACTACATGCGCGCTAAAGAAATCATCAAAACCAATCCACTAAAACACATGATTGCTGCGGTTTCTGTGGGTATTTACAAAGGCCAGCCTATTGCTGATCTAGAGTACGTAGAAGACTCTGAAGCCGAAACCGATATGAATGTTGTGATGACAGAAACCGGTAAGCTAATTGAAGTACAAGGCACCGCCGAAGAAGAGCCATTTAGCTTTGACGAAATGAACGAAATGATGCAGTTGGCGAAACACGGCATCAACGAATTGTTCGATATTCAAAAAGCGGCGCTAAGCTAATCATCTGCACTGGTCATATTAGGTAAACAAACCATGAAAGATTATCAACGTGAATTTATTGAGTTCGCCCTGAGCAAACAAGTACTTCGCTTTGGCGAATTTACGTTAAAGTCAGGCCGCACTAGCCCCTACTTCTTTAACGCTGGCCTATTTAATACCGGTGGCGATTTAGCGCGTTTAGGTCGCTTTTACGCTGCGGCATTAGCAGATAGCGGAATTGCATATGACTTACTGTTTGGCCCTGCCTACAAAGGTATTCCAATTGCAACGACAACAGCCGTTGCACTGGCAGATCACCACAGTCAAGACGTGCCCTATTGCTTTAATCGCAAGGAAGCAAAAACGCACGGCGAAGGCGGCAGCCTTGTTGGCTCAGCACTGGAAGGCAAAGTCATGCTGGTTGATGACGTGATCACTGCTGGCACGGCAATTCGCGAATCAATGGAAATTATCCAAGCCAACGGCGCTGAACTCTCTGGCGTATTGATCGCACTAGATCGCCAAGAGAAAGGCAAAGGTGAATTATCGGCGATTCAAGAAGTTGAGCGTGATTTTGGCACGAAAGTGATTTCAATTGTGACCTTAGGCGACTTAATCCGTTACTTGGAAGAGCAAGATGATATGAGCGAGGCATTAGCGGCGATCAAACAATACCGCGAAGACTACGGTATTTAATTCTACCAGCTAATGCTCGGCCGATATTTATCGTTGAGGCAACAACTTGAAAAGTACTTGAGCAACAGCCAAGTACTTTTTTCTTTTGGGCTGAGCTAATTCCGATTGAGATAAATAATTTAATTTGCCCAACTACTTAACCTCAGCTTTGTATAAGAAATAGTGAATAACCAAATTATTCACTAGCTTAGATTTAAGCTTTTCTTCTAGTGAGAAATTTTTACTGAAATCAAGGCGAATTTACACGTCAATAGCTAGCCTATTGCAAGTGAATTCAACGCAGATAGCAGTAAAAAAGTCGCTAGAAGCGCATTAGTTATCCAAAGCTGAGGTTATTTAAGCAATCGCGTCGTTAACCATTGAGCAATATCATTAATTTGCTGTGGTACAAGATTGTGTCCCATTTGATAACTTTGCCATTGGGTATGATAGTTAGCCTCGACTAATAACTGATGCGCTGTTTGTCCGGCCATATAGGGCACCACTTCATCCTGTTCACCGTGGTGTTGCAAAATATCCGTTGCCTTATTCGCCTCATGGCATTGCGCTGGCAACCTATCACCAGTTGGTAAATAGCAGGATAAGGCTAAAATACCAGCCAGCTTTTCAGGGTAACGCAAGCCAGTGAATAAGCTTAACACGCCACCTTGGCTGAATCCGGCCAAAACAATACGGTCTGCTGGGATACCAGCATCAATTTGCTCCTGAATTAACTGCTTAACAAGTACTTCTGATTTGAGCACACCTTCCATATCAGCACGGTTGTGCAAATCCATACTTTTGATGTCGTACCATGAACGCATGACAAAGCCTTGGTTTATCGTCACAGGCTGCATCGGTGCATGCGGAAAAACAAAGCGTATACCGTGGTTAGTAGGTAAGTTAAATGCCGGAACAATGGGAGCAAAACCGTCACCTGAGTCGCCTAAACCATGCAACCAAATAACACAGGCCGATACTGGTGCGTTCGGCTCGACAACAATGCGCTCTAACGCAGAATCAGACATAGTGATTACCTTGAAATGTATTTAAAGAAAGCCCGACGATATTAACAAGCCCATTTTAGAATGAACAGGTTCGCTGTTTAGCTTGAGCTAAAATTAAGTGTCCCGTCCTAAAATAAGTTGACGGTTTTTGAAGGCCAGTGATTTTTATCATTGGCCTTTTTCATTATGCACTTGATTAGGCGTTTTCATTTCTAAATTTAAGTGCGGTCTCATTTCATTGTATATGTAAATTGATTCATCGACGAGCTGCTTTAACTCGGCAATACCTTTACATTGATACAGTAAAAATTCTTGCTTGAGAATACCGTTAATTCGCTCTGCTAGTGCATTCTGGTAACAGTCATATCCATCAGTCATTGATGGCTTAATTCCATGTTTGTTTAATACCTGTTGATATTCATCCGAGCAATATTGTAAGCCCCTGTCTGAGTGGTGAATTGCCTGATGTGAATATCTTTTGTTACCGATACTCATATTTAACGCCTTAACCACATCCGATGCTTTCATTTCATCACTTAACTCATACCCCATTATTTTGCGTGAGTAAGCATCCGTTGTCAGTGATAGATAATGAGTCCCTTCGTCCGATTTTAGATACGTAATATCACTAACAAGCACCTCTTCGGCTTTCGTTGCTTTGTGCTCTTTAAGCAAGTTTGGGTGCTTACGCATCCAATGTTTACTGTTCGTGGTTTTAGTATAATTTTTCCTTGGGCTTACAAGTAAACCTTCAAGCCTGAGGTAAGTAAACAAACCATCTCGGCCAAGCTTTATACCACGCTTCATTAAATCAGGCTTTATCAATTTGTATAGCTTGCGAGTGCCTACTCGTGGCATATACTTTCGCCAATGGCCAATTAACTCTTTAACAGGCGCCAGTGTGAGGCGTTTTGCTTCACTTCGTTTAATCGCCTGATAAACACTTTGCCGCGAAATACCAAATGCTCGACATACCGTCGCTAATTTTATTCTTCTTGTTTCTTTTTCTCGCCAGAGATACTGGCGTAATACTTTTTTCGAATACCAGCCCCATACTCATTATCCATAATATCAACCATGCCTTCCATGACATCATTTTTAAGCTTTAGGTCTGCTATTTCTTTTTCTAGACGTTTGATCTTTTGAGCGGGTGTTTCTTTTGATTTGGGCATATCAGGCATACTAATTGGTTTCGACCAATCCAGCTTACCATGCTTTCGTAACCAAGTTAGAACCGTACTTCTACCTTGAATGCCATAATGTCGCTGGGCTTGCTTATATGTAAAGTCGCCTTTTTCTACTTGCTCAACTACGGCTAATTTAAAGCCCAGCGTGTAATCTCTTTGAGTTCGTTTAACTCTTTGTTTATCTGTACTTCTCATAACAAGTCCTAAATGTGTAAACACATTTCAGGACGGGACAAAGCCGACAAAAAAGGCGCTACCAATCGGTTAGCGCCTTTTCAATGTGTTGTGCTTGTGACCTTACTTCGCGTGGTACTGCTTACTTAAACGGTGTACTGCTTCAATAAAGTGACCCGCATGCTCTGGGTTCACATCAGGGTGAATACCGTGACCTAGGTTGAAGACATGGCCCGTGCCCCCTTTGCCATCATTAGAGCCACCAAAACCTTTTAAGATGGTCGCGACTTCTTGCTCGATACGCTCTTTCGGTGCGTAAAGCATTGATGGGTCCATATTGCCTTGCAGTGCAACTTTGTCGCCCACACGCGCTTTGGCGTCTTCAATATTGATAGTCCAGTCAAGACCAAGTGCATCACAACCTGTTGCCGCAATACTTTCTAACCACATACCGCCATTTTTGGTGAATAGTGTGACGGGCACTTTGCGACCGTCGTAATGACGAGTTAAGCCATCAACGATTTTGTGCATGTATTGCAGTGAGAAGTCTTTGTAGTCGCGAGGTGATAACACGCCACCCCATGTATCAAATACCATCACAGATTGCGCGCCTGCAGCAATTTGAGCGTTCAAGTAACTGATCACTGAGTCGGCCAACTTGTCTAACAACAAGTGCAATGTTTGCGGCTCTGCGTACATCATTTTCTTGATTTTGGTGAACGCCTTTGAACTACCACCTTCAACCATGTATGTGGCTAACGTCCAAGGACTGCCCGAAAAACCAATGAGTGGTACTTGGCCGTCTAACGCTTTGCGAATTGAACGCACTGCATTCATTACGTATTGCAATTCACCTTCTGGATCCGGCTGACCAATTTTTTCCACATCCGCTTTGCAGGTAATTGGACGCTCGAATTTAGGCCCTTCACCTGTTTCAAAGTAAAGCCCTAAGCCCATCGCATCAGGAATCGTTAAAATATCACTAAATAGAATCGCAGCGTCTAGCGGAAAACGACGAAGAGGCTGAATAGTAACTTCAGTAGCCAATTCCGTATTGCGACACAACGACATAAAATCGCCAGCATCTTTACGGGTTTCTTTGTATTCAGGTAGGTAACGACCCGCCTGGCGCATCATCCAAACTGGTGTGTAATCTACAGGCTCGCGCAGCAAGGCACGCAGGTAAGTATCGTTCTTTAATTCAGTCATGCTTCAGTCGTTCTAGTCAAAATCTGCGCGCATTCTACCACTGCCCAGAAGTGAGATCTATCAAGCCTTAGCATTCAACGATTAAGCTTTGATTTATATTAAGATTCGCCAACCATAACGGTTAACTCACAATGACACATTCAAGCTAAATAGCTAACACTTTGGTTAAAAATATCATCAACTTATCAACCAGTTTAGCGATGATAGCAACATAAATTACCGTAATTTTCGTAGTAAAAATAATCAATTATTGTGTAAATACAGTGTTGCAATCGAAAAATGACTTTGTTATAAAATGTAACGCGCTAGTTAAGAAAATAACTCATAAGAAGCTTGTTATAACAAGACCACACAGCGAGCATTTCAAGCCTTACTCCGGTAAGGCTTTTTTATTACTTAAAATTTGTTTCCTAAAATTTAGTGTCGGGTTTGCGTTGATTCAATTAAACGGTGAGTTGAAAGGTTACTGGCCCGTCGTTAAGCAATGATACTTTCATATCAGCGCCGAATATTCCTGTTGGCGCCTTAAAGCCCTTAGCCCTTAATTCCCGCGTAAACAATTGATATAAATCTTTGCTCATTTCTGGTGACGCAGCACTGGTAAAGCTTGGACGCATACCGCGGGTGGTATCCGCTGCTAAGGTAAACTGAGAAACCACCAAAACATCACCGCCAGCTTGCTCGACGTTGAGGTTCATTTTGCCCTGCTCATCTTCAAACACGCGATAACCCGCAACTCGCTCTGCCAGTCGCTTAGCTTTCTTTTCATCGTCATTAGGTTCAATGGCAAGCAGCACCAATAAGCCCTTGCCTATTGCTCCGGCCGTTTCGCCTTCAACCACAACATTGGCATGACTAACCCGCTGAATTAATGCAATCATTCGTTATTGTTTTTGTTCGTCTAAGAATGCCGCCATTGTATCGGCTGCTTTGCAAAAAGCATCTATTGTTTGTGATTCAAAGCCACTGTGCCCAGCACAAGGCAGTATTTGCAGCCGCGCATTCTGCCAACGCTTGGTCAGTTGATAGGCAACGTAGAGTTGGCAAATCATGTCGTAGCGACCGTGCAAAATTATCGCCGGTAAATGCGTCACTCGCGAGATTTGATCAAGCAAATAATTAGCAGTGAGTTCGCTCGCATTGGCAAAAAAATGTGCCGATATTTTTGCCATGCACAGTGCCTGATGTTGATCGGTTATATGATTTTTATCAATGTGTTGATGTTCAATTGACGACAAACGTAATTCCCATAAATACCAAGCCTTACTCGCGGCTGTTACCGCCAATTCATTAGCCGAAGACAAGTGATTTTGGTAACTGCGAAGTGGATCTAACTGCTCTTGTTCCGACAAGATACTGAGAAAATCTTGGTAATACTCAGGAAAAAACTTAGCTGCTCCATCAGGGCGATACAGCCAATCCAGCTCTGCTTGCGTCCCTAAAAAGATACCGCGAAGAATAAACGCCAGTACTTTACTGGGGTGAGCAATACCATATGCTAACGCGAGTGTTGCCCCCCAAGAGCCACCGCAAAGCAGCATTTTATCAATCCCCAAATGTTGGCGAATACGCTCAATGTCTTGTACTAAAGCTGGCAAATCATTGTTGTTTAGGGAAGGTGAAGGGATTGATCGGCCACAGCCCCGCTGATCAAACAAAATAATACGGTATTTCTCTGGGTCAAAATAACGCCGGTAATTCTCACTGCAACCAGCGCCTGGCCCGCCATGCAAATACATAACAGGCGTACCGTTTACATTACCAGATTGCTCGATGTAAAGCTGATGCTCATCATCGACCGATAACCACTCTTGCTGATAAGGCAGAATTTTAGGGTATAGGGAACGAGACATAGTAACCGTCATAGCGAGACTCTCTTAATTGTAGTGTTTTTATTCGACTTTGCTGTCGTCAGAGCTACCTAGCACCTGTTGCGTTTCATCGGCGTGAGAGAAGGATTCAATCGCTGCGGTAAATAAAGCCCCAAACAATACCACCAACCAAGACAAGTACACCCATAAAAATAAAATTGGGATACCCGCTAATGCACCATAAATGGCTTGATAAGATGGTACTTGTGTAACGTATAAGGCGAAGCCTTTCTTTGCGATTTCAAACAATACGGCAGCGATCACAGCGCCACTTAACGCGTGCTTAGCAGCAACGGTTTTATTCGGTACCACTAAATATAAAATCAAGAACGCCAACATGGATATCAACATAGGTAAGGCTTTGATCAAAATATTGCTAATCCCTAAAAAGTCATAATCCCCAAAGGAGGCTAACGACACAATATAAGACGTTGCAGCAATGCTTCCGCCCGTTAGTACTGGCCCTAACGTCAGCACCATCCAGTACATAGAAAACGAGGTGATAACTCGGCGCTTGGCCTTAACCCGCCAGATTTTATTTAAGCTTTTGTCGATCGCTGAAATTAGCAATAGCGCAAACAAGAACAAAAAGATAATGGCGATGGCCGACATTTTTGAAGCATTTTCAACAAAGCCAGACAGATATACCTGCACGGTATCACCCGCGGCTGGCAGAAAATTGCTGTACACAAAGTTTTCGATGGTTGAGCGTATATCGGCAAAAATCGGAAACGCGGTCATCACAGATAACATCACCAACACCATAGGCACTAGCGACATTAAGGTAACGTAAGAAAGATAACCAGCAACCACGTGAATATGATCATCGGTAAGGCGCTTGCTCAAGTGTCGAGCAAAGGAAAGGACTAAACGAGGTGGCGGCAGATAACCTTGAAGCTTGTTAACGAACATATAAATTTACCGATTTATAGTTTAAACACTAGCCGCTTTATACTATGATTAAACAGCAATATTTTTCCAGAAAATATAACATAATTAATAGGATATAACTATGTCAGGACAAGGTTCAGGTGGTAACGTTATCGCCGCGATTTGCAGTTTCTTTATCGCAGGTTTAGGCCAGTTAGTGCAAGGCCGAATTCTTGCTGCCATCGTATTTTTTCTGCTTACTTGGGTAAGTTATGCCATGGCAGCAACTGGGATATTATTTTTTATGGCATTGCCCGGCTTTATTTTCCACGTTTGGTCAATTATTGATGCCGCGCGTTATAAAGGCAGCAGTTAATCATGCGCCTGCTTAATCTGATAAAAATCACGGCGCTGATTGTGGTATTGCAAGGCTGCCAATCAGCCTATTATTCAGCCATGGAAAGCTTTGGTAAGCACAAGCGCGATCTGCTGGCAGATGAAGTGGAAAATGCGCAAGAAGCGCAACAAGAAGCACAACAGCAATTCGCCAGTGCATTGGAGCAGCTTTCAACCATGATCGCCTTTGACGGCGGTGACTTACAAGATCAGTTTGAAGCAACAGAGGCACAATACGAGGCAAGTGTTGAAGCTGCCGATACAGTGTCTAAACGGATTGACAATATTGAAGATGTTGCTAGTGCGCTTTTTGAAGAATGGTCTGACGAAATTGAGCAATATTCGAGTGCTAAGCTGAAAAGGCAAAGTGAAAGCCAACTGCGCGAAACACAGCGTCGATACCAACGCTTACTGAGTGCTATGCAGCGTGCAGAGCGCAAAATGGCCCCCGTGCTAGCGGCCTTGAAAGACAACACCTTGTATTTAAAACACAACCTCAATGCCAAGGCGATTGGTGCGCTTGAAGGCGAATATCAAGACATCAAAACAGATATTAATAGTTTGATTGGTGAGATGAACAAAGCCATCGAAGAGTCTGAAAAATTCTTATCGTCATTAGAAACCAGTGGTTGACGCGACTCTGTTAACGTGCGAGATAAGTATTCTGTGATACAGGTGCTTTGTCCAATAGGTACTTTGCCGAATAAAATGCTTAATAGCGCCAGTCGTTGAAAGTGATAAAAAGCCGTATTGCTATTTCCCTTGTGCAATACGGCTTTTTTAGTCTTTATTATTTGACGATTTGCTTGCCGATGGAGTGGTATCCAGTGGTGAGGTTGTGCTTAGCTAAGTGCTTGTTCAAATGTGCTTTTTATAAACAGTGCTCAAGCTCACATCTACCGCCCAATACCCCACTTAATGCTGGCATACCCGATCAATCAATATCATGCTCATCAATCACATGGCTGCTGCGAGATCGCTTAGTCGTCGACAAAGAAAATTGAGGTCGATTGAGCTCTGCCAAAATATCAGTAAGCTGGCGAATATCTTTATGCTTCGCAGCGCCTTGGCCTAACACTTGGTTAAGCTCTCCAAGCTTCTTTAAATGTTCCGGTGTCATTGCGTTAAATTCTCTATGATAATTGCTGTTACGACGATGTTGCTTTGCCTGCGCACAAATCTTAGCGGGTGAGTCTAAGTTGGCGACCAGTGGCTTGCTTTTCGCCTTGTTGATTGTTGCGACTATCATTCATAAATTCTTCGTAAAGCACTTGCCGTTCAAACTGCTCGTTTATGCTTGCTTGTTTAGCCATCACTTGCTCAAACAAAGTACTTAATCTACCTACCTTATTGCCGTCCATGGTATGTCACTTGTTGTTGCTTAATTTTATAATGCTAAAGTCTAGCAGTAACCACATGGTACGCTAGCGCCTAACACTGACAACAAACCAGTAACAAAACCGTCACAACGCATTTCAAACAAAATAAATACAATAAAATCAGAATTTTGAGATAGTGCTGTACAAAAACAGAGTCTAACTGTGCTTTATCACGTACAAAGAGTTAAGACATCTCTTACAAACTGATGCTACTTCCTTCACCCCAAATTACTGACAGCATAGGCTTCTTGGCGCATTTCATTAAAGCCCAAATAAAAAAGCCACCTCAAATAAGGTGGCTTTTGCAAATAACTTTAATGATTATTTTTTCGAGCGGCTTTCGCGCTTGCGATCAGACTCTTTTAACCACTTCTTACGAATACGGATATTCTCTGGCGTTACTTCCACTAATTCATCGTCATCGATAAATTCAAGTGCTTGCTCTAACGTCATTTCAATTGGCGGTGTTAATACTTGTGCATCATCTGTACCTGATGCACGCACATTGGTTAACTGCTTACCTTTAAGCGCGTTAACTGTTAAGTCGTTATCACGGCTGTGAATACCGATCACCATACCTTCATAAACTTCAACACCGTGACCGATCATCAAGCGACCACGCTCTTGCAAGTTAAACAACGCATTGGTAAGAGCCTTACCTGTCGCATTGGCAATAAGCACACCATTGATACGCTGACCGATTTCGCCACCTTTGTGCGGACCATACTCAAAGAAAGTGTGGTAAATCAAACCAGAGCCAGACGTTAGCGTCATAAATTCTGTTTGGAAACCAATTAAGCCACGGCTTGGCATAATAAAGTCCATACGGATACGACCTTTACCGTCAGGCGCCATATCGGTTAGCTCTGCTTTACGTAAGCCCATTTTCTCCATGATTGAACCTTGATGCTCTTCTTCAACATCAATCGTTACCGTTTCGTATGGTTCTTGTAGCTCACCATCCACTTCGCGCATGATAACTTCTGGGCGTGATACTGCCAGCTCGTAACCTTCACGACGCATGTTTTCAATCAAGATACCTAAGTGCAATTCACCACGACCAGACACTTTGAATTTGTCTGGATCGTCAAGTTGCTCAACACGTAATGCTACGTTGTGTACCAGTTCTTTCTCAAGGCGATCAAGAATATTACGCGAAGTCACGTACTTACCTTCTTGACCAGAAAACGGTGAGGTGTTTACTTGGAAAGTCATGGTTACTGTTGGCTCATCAACAGATAACGCTGGCAATGCTTCCACTTCTGTTGGGCAACAGATAGTGTCAGAAATTTTCAGCTCACCCAGACCAGTAATCGCGATAATGTCACCCGCTTGCGCTTCTTCAACTTCGTTACGCTCTAGGCCTAAGTAACCAAATACTTTACCGACTTTACCGTTGTGAATCGTACCGTTAGCACCATTTACCGTAACTTGTTGGTTTGGCTTAACAGAACCACGCGTGACACGGCCAACACCGATTACGCCTAAGTAAGAGCTGTAATCCAGTTGCGAGATTTGCATTTGGAATGGACCGTCTAAGTCAGCATTTGGTGGTGGAACTTGATCAACAATGGTTTGGAACAATGGTGTCATATCTTCACCTTGCTCACCTTCTTCGTGCGAAGCCCAGCCATTGATTGCTGATGCGTAAACCACTTGGAAGTCTAACTGCTCGTCAGTTGCACCTAAGTTATCAAATAGATCAAATACTTGATCCATTACCCAGTCAGGGCGAGCGCCTGGCTTGTCGATTTTGTTAATGACAACAATTGGCTTCAAACCTTGAGCAAATGCTTTTTGCGTTACGAAACGCGTTTGTGGCATTGGACCTTCTTGTGCATCAACGATAAGTAGTACTGAGTCAACCATTGACATCACACGCTCTACTTCACCACCGAAATCGGCGTGACCCGGGGTGTCAACGATATTAACGCGGTAGTCGTTCCATGTGATTGCAGTATTTTTCGCTAAAATTGTGATACCGCGCTCTTTCTCGATATCGTTTGAGTCCATCACACGATCTTCTAACTCAGTGCGCGCATCTAATGTTCCCGACTGTTCGAGAAGCTTGTCAACAAGCGTTGTTTTACCGTGGTCTACGTGGGCAATAATCGCCACATTTCTTAATTTATCTAACACAGGCTTTTGCTCATAGGGCTATAATTGGGCGCGAATTATACAGGACTAACCATGACAAATAAAATAAAACCCACTAAAGCCTGCATGAACAAAAATTAGATCAAACATCCCTCACAATGCACTGGTATAAGGCAAAAATATTCTCTACACTTTTTTTGCACCATAAAGATCAACCTGATGTTCTATTTTGGTGCATCAATAACATCCCAATCTGATTGACACCCCATTTTTATTGGGCTATCGCGTTGGCACGTAATTCGCTTAGGTTCTGCCAAGCTGAATGCTGCGCATTTATAATTAATAATTAGATAACTTCACTGGAGACGCTAATGTCACAAGCAGTTTTAGATTTAATCAAAGAAAACGATGTTAAGTTCGTTGATTTACGTTTCACCGACTCAAAAGGTAAAGAGCAGCACGTTTCTCTACCTCACCATCAAGTAGATGAAGACTTCTTCGAAGAAGGTAAAATGTTTGATGGCTCTTCAATTGCTGGTTGGAAAGGTATTAACGAATCAGACATGATTTTAATGCCTGACGCGTCTACTGCAGTACTAGACCCATTCACAGAAGAAGTTACTTTAAACATTCGTTGTGACATCGTAGAGCCTGCAACTATGCAAGGCTACAGCCGTGACCCACGCTCAGTCGCTAAGCGCGCTGAAGAATACATGCGCTCAACGGGTATTGCTGACACTATTTTGTTTGGCCCAGAGCCAGAATTCTTCGTATTTGAAGATGTGAAATTCAAAGCGGATATGTCTGGTGCTTCATACTCTATTGATGATCCAGAAGCGGTTTGGAACTCAGATACAGATTACGAAGGCGGCAACAAAGGTCACCGTCCAGGTGTTAAAGGTGGTTACTTCCCAGTGGCACCAGTAGATTCATCACAAGACTTACGTTCAGCAATGTGTTTAGTGATGGAAGAAATGGGCTTAGTGGTTGAAGCGCATCACCACGAAGTTGCTACTTGTGGTCAAAACGAAATCGCTTGTCGCTTCAATACTATGGTTAACAAAGCGGACGAAGTTCAAATCTACAAGTACGTTGTTCACAATGTTGCACACGCATACGGTAAAACAGCCACTTTCATGCCTAAGCCATTAGTGGGTGACAACGGTACGGGTATGCACTGTCACCAATCACTAGCGAAAGACGGTGTCAACCTGTTCGCGGGCGACAAGTACGGCGGATTGTCTGAAACGGCGCTTTACTACATCGGTGGTATTATCAAGCATGCTAAGGCAATCAACGCATTTACCAACGCTTCAACAAACTCATACAAGCGTTTAGTACCTGGTTTCGAAGCGCCAGTAATGCTCGCTTACTCAGCACGTAACCGCTCTGCATCAATCCGTATTCCAGTAGTACCTTCACCAAAAGCACGTCGTATCGAAGTGCGCTTCCCTGATCCAACAGCTAACCCGTACCTTGCATTCACAGCAATGCTGATGGCTGGTCTTGACGGTATTAAAAACAAGATCCACCCTGGCGATGCGATGGATAAAGACTTATACGACTTACCAGCGGAAGAAGCAGCAGCAATTCCACAAGTCGCACCATCATTCGAAGCAGCGCTTGATGCACTAGAAGCTGATAAAGAGTTCTTAACAGCGGGTGGTGTAATGGACGAAGATATGATCGACGCCTACATCGGCCTTAAACGTGAAGAAGTTGAAAAATTAAACATGACAACTCACCCAGTTGAGTTCCAAATGTACTACAGCGTGTAACCGTTAATTTGCTGTAATTAATTACATTTCTAACAAAAAGCTCGCCTAGGCGAGCTTTTTTTGTAGCTAAGCGCTTATAATTTGTTTAGATTAAAGGTTAACCACTTTGCAGGAGCAACTTAATAAGCACATGAAGCACCTTATTATTTTCACATTTATCGCTCTGTTGTCGATACCTGCGCAGGCATATCAGGCGAAGGTTTATGTCTGGCGAGATGAAAATGGTGTATTAGTGTTTTCGGATAGCCCAAGGCCGGGCGCAGAAGAAGTTGAAGTTAAAGAAGAAAATTCAGTCCTACCGTCGATTGACACTTCCATTCTTGATATCAAACCAAAGATTATTGAAGATAAATATCAAGTCGTCATCACTCAACCTGAAGACAACGCGACTATTCGCGACAACAGTGGCTCTGTATATGTGGCTGGTGGTATTAAACCCATATTCAAGCGTGGTTTTAGCGTTCAGCTGTATTTAGACGGTAAACCCTACCAAGACCCTCAAAATCACTCGATGTTTGCGCTGCGCAATATCGACCGCGGCGAACATCAAATTAAAATTGAATTAATCAATGAGAAAGGCAAGGTTATTGCATCGTCAGAAGCAGTGACCTTTTATATGCACCGCGCCTCTGTCAATTAACGCGTTTGCGTGCAAATAAAACGGTTTAAACATATAGTATCAGATATCACGCACACTTTTGGTGCAATTGGAGTCATCTGTTGTTAAATCGTGCAGATCTAATTAATCATAAAACAACCTATCAGCAACAATTAGCAAATCAACTTGTGACTGCTGTGATGGTACTGGACGAAAAACTCACCATCCAATACCTTAATCCAGCGGCAGAAGCTTTGCTTATCAAAAGCTTCAATAAACTGTTCAATGTCGCTTTTGAAGATGTGTTCCCCAACAGCACAGTTGATGCAGCTCGACTGCAGCAGGTGATTGAAAGTGGCCAAGAATTTACCGACAGCGATGTGGTGATTTATTTGGGCGACAGTTACAAATTTACCGCTGAAATAACCGCATCAAGTACCGAGTTTAATCAGCAACCTCATATATTGATCGAGCTCAAGCAAATCGATCAGCAAAAACAAATCAGTGCTGAAGCTTTCCAGCAACAGCAGTGGGAGTCGGCCCGCGATCTCATTCGCGGACTAGCTCACGAGATCAAAAATCCTTTGGGTGGTTTACGTGGTGCAGCACAACTTTTAACGAAAGAGTTAAATGCCGAGCAACAAGAATACACGGCGATGATCATTGAGCAAGCCGACCGATTGCGAAATCTTGTTGACCGTTTGTTGGGGCCCAATCAGCTCCCCAAAATGGCGCAGCAGAACATTCATTCTGTACTCGAAAAAGTCAGCCAATTAATCAGCTTTGATAACGAAAAAGATATTATCTTGATTCGTGATTACGATCCCTCAATTCCCGAAATCGCCTTTGATGAAGACAAGTTGTTGCAAGCGATACTCAACATCGTTAATAACGCCATTCAAGCGATTGAACCAGCGAGTAGCATCACACTGAAAACTCGTATTGCCAGCAACCAGACTATCAACGGTAAGCGCATTAAACTCTCGATTTTAATTAGCATCATCGATTTTGGCCCGGGCATTCCGGAAGACATTCAAGACACACTATTTTATCCCATGGTATCAGGCCGTTCGAATGGCACTGGCCTTGGATTATCTATTTCCCGAACGCTAATCAACCAACACAAAGGGAAACTCTCCTGTATCAGTCGCCCTGGCCGCACTGAGTTTATGATTTTATTACCCTTATCCTAAGGGAAGAGTGAAGAGACATAAGTATGATTGCCGAACAAGTATGGATAGTCGACGACGACAGCTCAATTCGTTGGGTGCTGGAAAAGGCATTTAAAAGTGCAGAAATTAGCTGTGCTTCCTTCGAAAATGCGCAAAACCTATTAACAGCCTTAGATCACGGACAGCCTGAGGTAATAATCTCAGATATTCGTATGCCAAATATGGATGGTATGGCGCTGTTAAATCAGATCAGCCAACACTACCCAGATATTCCTGTCATTATTATGACCGCACATTCTGACTTAGACAGTGCCGTTAATGCCTATCAAGGCGGTGCCTTTGAATACCTGCCTAAACCTTTTGATATCGACGATGCAGTAGCCTTGACTCGCCGAGCGCTTGCTCATGTAAAAGAGCAAAGTGCTAAAGCCAAGAAAGGACAGCCTGCTCCCACTAGTGTTGGCATCATAGGTGAAGCACCAGCCATGCAAGAGGTCTTCAGGGCAATTGGCCGGTTATCTCGCTCTAGTATTAGCGTACTCATTAATGGCGAGTCTGGCACTGGTAAAGAGCTTGTTGCCCATGCATTGCATATGCACAGTCCGCGCTCAAGCGAGACTTTTATCCCCCTCAACATGGCGGCTATTCCCAGAGACTTAATTGAGTCTGAGTTATTTGGTCATGAAAAGGGGGCATTTACTGGTGCTAACTCTGTGCGCCAAGGGCGATTCGAACAAGCACATAACGGCACACTCTTCTTAGATGAAATAGGTGATATGCCACTGGATGTGCAAACTCGACTACTTCGCGTACTGGCAGATGGACAGTTTTATCGCGTTGGCGGCCATTCTCCAATTCGCGTTGATGTGCGCATTATTGCCGCGACTCATCAAAACCTAGAAGAAAAAGTAAGAAGTGGCGATTTTCGCGAAGATCTCTTTCACCGCTTGAACGTTATCCGCATCCAGTTGCCGGCACTTCGAGAGCGCAAAGAAGATATTGAGCAGCTTGCAAACCACTTCTTAAAACTCGCCGCTGATGAATTAAGCGTTGAGCCCAAAGTACTGCACAAAGATGCCGTTACCCAGCTGATGCTAAGTAATTGGCCTGGTAATGTTCGACAGTTAGAAAATATCTGTCGATTTTTAACGGTAATGGCAAGTGGTAAAGAGATATTACCTGAAGATTTGCCGGAAGAGTTACACGACACACCGCTTCCTCAGATTGGAGAAGGAGAGTCTTGGCAAACACTCTTGAGTAAATGGATGGATGAACAACTTGCTAAGGGGCGCAGTGCAATTTTAGATCAAGCAACACCTGAGTTTGAAAAGATCATGTTACAAAGAGCATTGTCGTTTACTGGTGGTCACAAGCAAGAAGCAGCCAAGAAACTTGGTTGGGGAAGAAATACGCTGACGAGAAAATTAAAAGACTTTGAGATGTAGAAGGGTATCTAACAACTGCGCTAAGAAGAAGCGCAGTTGTGATCGGTACATTGCTTACAGCTATTGCAAAGCTTCATATTGATAAAGTGAGCCGCAACGATTAGTAACGCACCAAAAACAACGAAATAAGGCTCGTATTCATCGCCAAAGTCGTGTCGCAACCAGTAAACGGCAACGCCTAAATATAACAAATAAAAAGGATAAAGTTTGCGATGATAGCGTCTAAAGCCGGAGAATAACGCAAAGGTTCCTAACATTGCAGTCGCAATTAAGAAGACAAATTCCCATGTGTGATCAGCCAAAAAGCTCAAGCCTAATAATGGCAGTGCTGGCAATAAAATAGGCAGCAGAATGCAATGTAATGCACATAGTGATGTTGCTGCTATACCAATTCTATCTAACACGTAATTACCTCTATTTGGAACGTTTTGATACTATATCACATTAGCTATAGTATCACACTGGATAATTGCTAAATTATGTAACCTAATAATGTGATTGCTAGGCATTTTGGGTAGTAAAAGTCATCACTTCACTGATCGATTGTTTACCCATTGCCAACATTATTAGACGGTCAATACCCAATGCAACACCAGAGCAAGCAGGTAAACCTTCCGCTAATGCAGCAATAAATTTATCATCGACAGCCCTTGTTTGCGCACCCATTTGCTCACGCTGGTTATTATCTTCTGCAAAGCGTCGCAATTGCTGTTCTTTATCAGTGAGCTCGTGGAAACCGTTAACTAGCTCAACTCCTTTAAAGTAACATTCAAAGCGGTTAGCGACTCTCGCATCGTCTGTATTTATGGTAGCTAACGATGCTTGACTGCTTGGAAAGCTATGAATAAAACAAGGTACTAATTGCCCAATTTTAGGCTCAACCCATTCACAAAAGATGAACTGTAATAAGGTATCAAGTGAAGTGGTTGCTTCCAGCCATGGCTCAAGTTTTCCATGTTGCTCTATGAAGGCTAGACACTCTGCTAGGGAAGTCTCTAGCGGGTTGAGTTGTGTATGCGCTAAGAAAGCGTGTTCATAGCTTTGAATATCAGTGCTACTTACCGATAACGTTTCAACTAATAACTCACTTACCTCGTCAATGAGATCTTTCATGGAAAAACCTAATCGATACCACTCCAACATAGTAAATTCAGGGTTATGTAATCTCCCCTCAGCTTCATTTCTAAAGGCTTTAGCAATTTGATAAATAGACTGGTAACCAGAAGCCAGTAATCGTTTCATCGGATATTCAGGAGACGTCTGTAAATAGAGTTTATTCACACCCTCGTGATGCCAGTCATAGTTAGCCACAATAGGATCTAAATGCACATCGGTAATGGTGCCACTGCACATTTGAGGCGTTTCTACTTCAACAACATTTCGATTATTGAAAAAAGATCTAATGGTGGAGAGGAGCTTCGCACGCTGCTGTGCTGTTGCCCAATCCATACTTGGCTGCCACGTCATAAAAAGCTCGTAAGACTTAATGGTATTTTAGAAAGGAAAAAGCCTAGCATTAGAGCTAGGCTTTATAAAGAGGTGCTGGTAATGTCCTACTCTCACATGGGAACTCCCACACTACCATCGGCGCAATTGCATTTCACTTCTGAGTTCGGCAAGGGATCAGGTGGTTCTACAATGCTATGGTCACCAGCAAAAAACTGTTATTGATTAGTATTTGAAATTTCAGAACTAATTACTAATCAATAATAGCTTTAAGTAAAAAGCCCTTGTCTTAGGACAAGGGCTTTTCTAATTAAGTGCCTAGCGATGACCTACTCTCACATGGGACCTCCCACACTACCATCGGCGCAGTTGCATTTCACTTCTGAGTTCGGCATGGGGTCAGGTGGTACTACAACGCTATTGTCGCTAGGCGAAAAAAGTTACAATTTGGAAATTAATATATATCGTTTCAAGCACACGTTAGTACGTGAAGTTAATTCTTTATGAATGTTGTCAGTCAAAACCATTTGGGTGTTGTATGGTTAAGCCTCACGGGCAATTAGTATCAGTTAGCTCAAGGCCTCACAACCCTTACACACCTGACCTATCAACGTCGTAGTCTCCAACGACCCTTCAGGGGACTTAAAGTCCCAGTGAGAACTCATCTCAAAGCCTGCTTCCCGCTTAGATGCTTTCAGCGGTTATCAGTTCCGAACGTAGCTACCCGGCAATGCTTCTGGCGAAACAACCGGAACACCAGAGGTTCGTCCACTCCGGTCCTCTCGTACTAGGAGCAGCCCTCTTCAATTCTCAAACGCCCACGGCAGATAGGGACCGAACTGTCTCACGACGTTCTAAACCCAGCTCGCGTACCACTTTAAATGGCGAACAGCCATACCCTTGGGACCGACTTCAGCCCCAGGATGTGATGAGCCGACATCGAGGTGCCAAACACCGCCGTCGATATGAACTCTTGGGCGGTATCAGCCTGTTATCCCCGGAGTACCTTTTATCCGTTGAGCGATGGCCCTTCCATACAGAACCACCGGATCACTATGACCTGCTTTCGCACCTGCTCGACGTGTCTGTCTCGCAGTTAAGCTGGCTTATGCCATTGCACTAACCGTACGATGTCCGACCGTACTTAGCCAACCTTCGTGCTCCTCCGTTACGCTTTGGGAGGAGACCGCCCCAGTCAAACTACCCACCAGACAGTGTCCCCAACCGAGATAATCGGCCTAGGTTAGAACATCACGCATACAAGGGTGGTATTTCAAGGTTGGCTCCACTCACACTGGCGTGCAAGTTTCAAAGCCTCCCACCTATCCTACACATGTAGGAGCAATGTTCACTGTCAAGCTATAGTAAAGGTTCACGGGGTCTTTCCGTCTAGCCGCGGGTATACGGCATCTTAACCGCAATTTCAATTTCACTGAGTCTCGGGTGGAGACAGTGTGGCCATGATTACGCCATTCGTGCAGGTCGGAACTTACCCGACAAGGAATTTCGCTACCTTAGGACCGTTATAGTTACGGCCGCCGTTTACCGGGGCTTCGATCATGAGCTTCGCAGAGCTAACCCAATCAATTAACCTTCCGGCACCGGGCAGGCGTCACACCGTATACGTCATCTTTCGATTTTGCACAGTGCTGTGTTTTTAATAAACAGTTCCAGCCACCTGGTTACTTCGACCGACCTCAGCTTAGGGAGCAAGTCCCATCACCAGAGCCGGCGTACCTTCTCCCGAAGTTACGGTACTATTTTGCCTAGTTCCTTCACCCGAGTTCTCTCAAGCGCCTTAGTATTCTCTACCTAACCACCTGTGTCGGTTTGGGGTACGGTTCCTTTATATCTATGCTTAGAAGCTTTTCCTGGAAGCAGGGCATCAACAACTTCAACGCCGTAGCGTCTCGTCTCGACTCTCAGCCTTAGAAACCCGGATTTGCCTAAGTTTCCAGCCTACAATCTTTCACATGGACAACCAACGCCATGCTTGCTTAGCCTTCTCCGTCCCTCCATCGCAATATAAAGAAGTACAGAAATATTAATCTGTTTCCCATCGACTACACCTCTCGGTCTCGCCTTAGGGGCCGACTTACCCTGCCCTGATTAACATGGGACAGGAAACCTTGGTCTTTCGGCGAGGGGGTTTTTCACCCCCTTTATCGTTACTCATGTCAGCATTCGCACTTCTGATACCTCCAGCATGCTTCTCAACACACCTTCAACGGCTTACAGAACGCTCCCCTACCACTTGAGCAAAAGCTCAAATCCGCAGCTTCGGTGCATAGTTTAGCCCCGTTACATCTTCCGCGCAGACCGACTCGACTAGTGAGCTATTACGCTTTCTTTAAAGGATGGCTGCTTCTAAGCCAACCTCCTAGCTGTCTATGCCTTTCCACATCGTTTCCCACTTAACTATGACTTTGGGACCTTAGCTGGCGGTCTGGGTTGTTTCCCTCTTCACTACGGACGTTAGCACCCATAGTGTGTCTCCCGGATAGTACTCATTGGTATTCGGAGTTTGCAAAGGGTTGGTAAGTCGGGATGACCCCCTAGCCTTAACAGTGCTCTACCCCCAATGGTATTCGTCCGAGGCTCTACCTAAATAGATTTCGGGGAGAACCAGCTATCTCCCGGCTTGATTAGCCTTTCACTCCGACCCACAGGTCATCACCGCATTTTTCAACATACGTGTGTTCGGTCCTCCAGTTGGTGTTACCCAACCTTCAACCTGCCCATGGGTAGATCGCCGGGTTTCGGGTCTATACCCTGCAACTGAACGCGCAGTTAACACTCGCTTTCGCTACGGCTCCCCTAATCGGTTAACCTTGCTACAGAATATAAGTCGCTGACCCATTATACAAAAGGTACGCAGTCACCCTAAGGCTTCCACTGCTTGTACGTATACGGTTTCAGGTTCTATTTCACTCCCCTCACAGGGGTTCTTTTCGCCTTTCCCTCACGGTACTGGTTCACTATCGGTCAGTTAGGAGTATTTAGCCTTGGAGGATGGTCCCCCCATGTTCAGTCAACATTTCACGTGTGCCGACCTACTCGATTTCACTTATGTTTGTCTTCGTGTACGGGGCTATCACCCTGTATCGCCAAGCTTTCCAGCTTGTTCCACTAACGCCCATAAGCTTAAGGGCTAATTCCCGTTCGCTCGCCGCTACTAAGGAAATCTCGGTTGATTTCTTTTCCTCGGGGTACTTAGATGTTTCAGTTCTCCCGGTTCGCCTCAATAAGCTATGTATTCACTTATTGATAGTGCCTTATGGCACTGGGTTTCCCCATTCAGAAATCCTAGGTTATAACGGTTTTTATCACCTCACCTAGGCTTATCGCAGATTAACACGTCTTTCATCGCCTCTAACTGCCAAGGCATCCACCATATACGCTTAGTCACTTAACCATACAACCCCAAATAGTTTTGAGTCATCGAGAGACAAATCTCGATGCTAATGTATGACTGACATTTTCACGTACTCAATCAAATGAATGATTGGAGTATGCTTGAATTAGATTGAAATAAGATAAGGAAAAATCTTATTTCAGGTTTGATGCTTACAGCGCGACACTGTAATCATCATTCGAATATCCCACTCTTACGAGTGGTATATTCGGGATATATATCAGCTTTCCAAATTGTTAAAGAACTCAATTTAAGACGCATTCGCTTAAATCGTGGTTAAAAAAACCAAATTAAATATTACTCATCAGTAAGCTTTAATTTGGCTTCTTGCTCTTGTGAAGAAGTGGTGGAGCTAAGCAGGATCGAACTGCTGACCTCCTGCGTGCAAGGCAGGCGCTCTCCCAGCTGAGCTATAGCCCCATCGATTGGGTAACCTACTAACGTAGATCTGGGTCGACTTGAAAACAAAGGGCCAATGTCACTGACGTGAATTGGTAGGTCTGGGCAGACTTGAACTGCCGACCTCACCCTTATCAGGGGTGCGCTCTAACCAGCTGAGCTACAGACCTATTTCAAGATCTTACTTCTTCATTCATCGTTATCAATGCAATGTGTGTGAACACTCAAGGTACATGGATGTACCTGTGTCGACTCGACAGGATGTCTGACTTGTCGACCCATAATGTGTCTTACTTCAAGATAAGGAGGTGATCCAACCCCAGGTTCCCCTAGGGTTACCTTGTTACGACTTCACCCCAGTCATGAATCACAAAGTGGTGACCGTCCTCCCTAAGGTTAAACTAGCCACTTCTTTTGCAACCCACTCCCATGGTGTGACGGGCGGTGTGTACAAGGCCCGGGAACGTATTCACCGCGACATTCTGATTCGCGATTACTAGCGATTCCGACTTCATGGAGTCGAGTTGCAGACTCCAATCCGGACTACGACGTACTTTCTGGGATTCGCTCCACCTCGCGGTCTTGCTGCCCTCTGTATACGCCATTGTAGCACGTGTGTAGCCCATCCCGTAAGGGCCATGATGACTTGACGTCGTCCCCACCTTCCTCCGGTTTATCACCGGCAGTCTCCTTAGAGTTCCCGACACGACTCGCTGGCAAATAAGGATAGGGGTTGCGCTCGTTGCGGGACTTAACCCAACATTTCACAACACGAGCTGACGACAGCCATGCAGCACCTGTCTCACAGTTCCCGAAGGCACGAAACTATCTCTAGTAACTTCTGTGGATGTCAAGGGATGGTAAGGTTCTTCGCGTTGCATCGAATTAAACCACATGCTCCACCGCTTGTGCGGGCCCCCGTCAATTCATTTGAGTTTTAACCTTGCGGCCGTACTCCCCAGGCGGTCAACTTAGCGCGTTAGCTACGCTACTCACGTTTCAAGAACACAAACAGCTAGTTGACATCGTTTACGGCGTGGACTACCAGGGTATCTAATCCTGTTCGCTCCCCACGCTTTCGTGCCTCAGCGTCAGTATCTGTCCAGGTGGCCGCCTTCGCCACTGATGTTCCTTCCAATCTCTACGCATTTCACCGCTACACTGGAAATTCCACCACCCTCTACAGTACTCTAGTCAAACAGTTCCAAATGCAGTTCCGAGGTTAAGCCCCGGGATTTCACATCTGGCTTATCAAACCGCCTACGCACGCTTTACGCCCAGTAATTCCGATTAACGCTCGCACCCTCCGTATTACCGCGGCTGCTGGCACGGAGTTAGCCGGTGCTTCTTCTGTCGCTAACGTCACAGCTAGCAGATATTACCTACTAACCTTTCCTCACGACTGAAAGTGCTTTACAACCCTAAGGCCTTCTTCACACACGCGGCATGGCTGCATCAGGGTTTCCCCCATTGTGCAATATTCCCCACTGCTGCCTCCCGTAGGAGTCTGGGCCGTGTCTCAGTCCCAGTGTGGCTGATCATCCTCTCAAACCAGCTAGAGATCGTCGCCATGGTAGGCCATTACCCCACCATCTAGCTAATCTCACTTGGGCTAATCTTTTGGCACGAGGTTCCGAAGAATCCCCCGCTTTGGTACTTCTCTTACGAAAAGCACATTATGCGGTATTAGCAGTCGTTTCCAACTGTTGTCCCCCACCAAAAGGCATATTCCCAAGCATTACTCACCCGTCCGCCGCTCGACGCCAAAGGAGCAAGCTCCTCTTCGTTTCCGCTCGACTTGCATGTGTTAAGCCTGCCGCCAGCGTTCAATCTGAGCCATGATCAAACTCTTCAATTAAAATCGTTTGTGATGCCTAAGCATCGGCTCAATGAATTCTGTACAAATAAAACTTTTAAAAAGTAGTTTTTGCATGAGTTCACTGAGTTAATTTTTGCAAGTTCAAGACTTGCTTATTTGTAAAATCAACATCATGTGAATGCCCACACAAATTGCATGATAACTAATTGTTAAAGAACTGAATCTTGCGATTCAAACAAAACATCGCATTCGTGTTTTGTGGTTACTCTCTCGTTGAGAGCGGATGCGCATTCTACGCTTCCTGGTTTTGATGTCAACAACTTTTTGAAAAAAATCTTTAATTCATTTTTCTAAGTTATCTGACCCGTTTATTTAGTACATTTACTAACTAAACTTATCAAAACTGAGCTTTCGTCGTCCTGACTCGCTCTAATAAGTATTTCCTATACAAAACTTCGTTGGGCTGCCCCGTGGAAGTGGATGCGCATTTTAGAGATTTTTAGCTGGGCGTCAACAGCTAATTTCAACTTTTTAACTGTTCGCTGCTTTATTGAACATAAAGGCATTTTTACGGTCATAATACGTACACACAATGGAAATAGCATGTACAAAAACACAGGGGCGAGTTCGTGAAGTTTAATTTATAGTCAGTGAGTCGAATATGTTTAGTCCTGTTGAAACGCAAATAAAAGAAAGAGAAAAACGATGCGTATAGTTTTATTAGGTTATGTATTACTGGTTATAAGCTCTTCTACTTTAGCAAGTGCTGACAAAAACAACGAAAGTAGTAAGAAAGTGATTGCCAGCTTTATTAAGCAACAAACTAAAGCACATATAAATATAGGGCGCAGTGTTAGCACGATACTCAGCCGCTACCCAGAAAAAGTAGATATTGTTATTCCTGTCGCACTTGAACTATACCCAGACAAATACGAACAAATTGTTCGCGGTGCCATTAATGCAGAACCAGCACTAGCCTGTGATGTGGTTGTTGCGGCAATCGATAGTCAATTAGTTGATAGTCATGAAGTTGTCCGCATAGCTGTTGAGTCTGATCCTGCATACGCGAGTGAGATAGTTGAGACCGCTGCTTCTCATGACATTGAAGGAATTGAAAACATTGTTCGCGTTGCTATTAGTACAAGTGATTTCCATCAAGAAGATATTGTTGAATCTACCATTTCAAGGTTTCCTGAGAAATTTGCAGAAATACTATCAGGCGCAATAGAAGCACTGCCTGAACAAATTACCACGTTTGTTACTACTGCACTTGGTATTGTACCGGAGCAAAGTGAAGGTGTAGTAACTACCGCTGTTAGCCAAAATAAACATATTGGCAATCGCGCAATAGTTGATGCCGCTGTCGCTAATGGTATGAACCAAGCAACAGCCATAGACGCTGCATTAGCAGGTGGTGCTCAACCTAGCGAATTTGCCAATATCGACAGCGAAGATAACTAGTTCTTCCAACTATCGACCATAATACTAGACATATGCGCAGTTACGGTTAAAATCTGCGCTCCCTGAAATTGAGGCGCTTTTATGTTTAGTCATATTCATCCTGATAACTACCCACAACAACTTGAACAAAAACAGCAACAAATCCAAGCAATGTTTGCTGAATTCCAATTACCAACGTTTGAGTGTTTTGAATCTGAGCCGTTAAATTACCGTTTACGCGCTGAGTTTCGCGTTTGGCATGACGGCGATGACCTTGACTACATTATGTTTAACAGCGAAACCAAGGAAAAGTTTAAATTAACCACTTTTCCTGTTGCGAGCGTACTGATTAACGATGCCATGCAGTCACTGATTCAGTATGTAAAGCAAAATGAGTTATTGCGCCGAAAATTGTTCCAAGTGGACTTCCTTTCTACGCTAAGTGGTGAACTACTTGTCAGCTTGCTCTATCACAAGCAATTAGACGATGCTTGGCAGGTTGAAGCAAAAGCCTTAAAGGCCGAACTTAGTAGAATCGCACCAACAGACATTATTGGTCGAGCCCGTAAACAAAAACTCATTCTTGATAAAGACTACGTAGTAGAAACGTTAACAGTAGACGGCAAGCAATACCATTATCAACAAGTTGAAAATAGCTTTACCCAACCTAACGGCGGCGTAAACCAGCACATGTTGAGCTGGGCAAAAAAAGCAACGCAAGGCAGAGGTGGCGACCTTATCGAATTATATTGCGGGAATGGTAACTTTAGTCTGGCACTGGCAGAGAACTTTGAGCGTGTGCTAGGGACTGAAATATCGAAAACATCGGTAAACTCAGCACAATACAATATTCAAGCGAATCATATTGATAATGTCGATATTGTTCGTATGTCGAGTGAAGAATTTACCCAAGCAATGAACGGTGAGCGCACTTTTCGACGTTTAGATGGGTTTGATTTAACCAGCTATAAGTTTGATACCGTACTCGTCGACCCTCCGCGCGCAGGTTTAGACCCTGACAGTGTTGAACTGGCACGACGCTTCGACTTGATCGTCTATATCTCATGTAACCCAGAGACGTTAAAAGATAACTTGCAAGCACTCACCACTACACACGATATTGAGCAATTTGCGTTATTTGACCAGTTCCCTTATACCCATCATGTGGAAACAGGCGTTATTCTTAAACGTCGATAAACAGCAAAACGGTAAACTTTAATCGGTAATGTGAGCTAAGGAGTTTTTAGCTCACTCTTTAGTTTTCGAGTTAATTCTCTCGCCTGCTCTACTTCAATTAACGACAGTCGCTCAATCATTCGTTGTTCAAGCCATTCGTACCTGCTGTAAATCTGGCTATCAGTAGTCAGCTCCAATACTAGGTACAAATAAGCTAGTGCTCGAACTCCATCATTATGACCAAACTTTTGTCTCCATAAGTCGTCTGCTAAGCGCGCTATAGCCTTCACGTTGCCATGTTGTGCAGCAACTTTCAGATATTTTTGCTGAGCGGCCAATACCTGAGTACGGGCATTTAACGTTGATTCCGTTTCACTTTTTATCTTTACCAATAGCTCTGTATGGGCGACACCATAATCTACCATCGCATTAACATTCCCGCTCTTTGCTGCACGCTCTAAGTATTCGACAAATTGATTTTTATAAGTTTGATTTACACCCTGACAATATTCGTACTTCTCGTTTAAATTAACTAAAAATCTATCGTCTTCATTATTGTCTAATGCGCGATTAACTCGCGTCTGATAACTTTGCTCATCAACTGGTGAGTAAAAGCAGTACGTAAGGTTTTGTGCAAGTATATAAGCAGCGTGAACACTACCTTCCCTTGCGAGTGTTTCAAGTTGATTGAGTTGCTCTAAGAGTGATGTCGATAATTTCCAACCTTCGGGCGCTATTAATGCAATACTTGCAGTATTCGAGCTTTGACTAAAGCTATTAGGAAAGGGGAATTTGGCAAGGCTTTCTCCACATTCAGTGTATGCATCGTCCTCTGCACATCTAGCTCGCACTTGGTCATCAGCGACAGTTTCAAGTGGGACCTCTTCAAGCATGCCGCTAGATGCTCTGCTAATAGAAGTTTGATGTTCATCAAGCTGATAAGTTTGTAAATATAAAGTGACCGCGATAAATAAAGCTACAAGTAGAGTAGCTAAAGTACTACGCACTAATCATTGCCCTTTTACTTGTAACCGTGCAGAGAACTCACTGGCGCCACGGGCAATAAAGCGCAGTTGCTGAACGACATTTTCAGCAAGTTGCTCACGCTCTTTAAGGTCAATATCTAGCGCATCAGCACCTGCACTAAACACTATAGTCACGGCGGCCTTAGCCTGTAACAGCGCAACTTGCGCATCTAACTTGTTCGCCGCTTGCAAGTAATCACTAAGTTCAAGCGTAAAATAACGAATTTCACGGTTTACCGCGGCGCGAAATGCGGCAGATGTGCCAGAGCGCTCACGTAACAGTAAGCGAAAAATATTGCCGTTGTTCTCGATAAACTCCATAAACGTGTGTACAGAGATTTTGATCACCGAGCCGCCCTTGGCAATGCGCTGTCGTGCTTGGCGCATTAATTGGCGTAGCGTCAGCCCGGCCTCATCCACTAAGGTTAAACCGAGTTCATCCATATCGGAAAAGTGTCGATAAAACGAAGTTGGTGCTAACCCCGCTTCTTTGGCGACCTCGCGCAAACTCAAACTTGAAAAGCTGCGATCAGCACTGAGCTGTCCAAGTGCAGCATCAATTAACTGACGTCGAGTTTTCTCTTTTTGCTGGGCGCGAATTCCTGCCATTGGATTACCTTTAGTTTTTATAGACTTAGTTATGATACTGAAATGGAGCTATGTTGTCAGGTGATGACAATTCAATGAAGTTTATCACAGATCAACACTTATCAGCTTGACTCACTTTGCACGGCAGCTAAAATAGTGAACACTTGTACGCTCAAATATTCAATTCGGAAAATTAATGAAAAAGCCTCCTATTATTTGGCTGAACGTTTTAGTGTTTTTAATCACTTTCTTGTTTGCCGCTATTGCCGTGCCATATCGCGCCATTACCCATGGTTTTGATGGTGCAGAAATTACCATGGCAATTGTGTGTTTTATCTACTGTGGCATGTCAATCACTGCCGGCTATCACAGATTATGGTCACACAAAACTTATCAGGCGCACTGGAGCTTACGCCTTATTTACGCACTAGGAGGTGCATTTGCCCTACAGAACAGTATTTTACATTGGTCTTCTGATCACCGAATTCACCACAAGCACGTAGACAATAATGATGTAGATCCATACTCAGCAAAGCGCGGCTTCTGGTACTCCCACATTGGTTGGATGCTACGTGAGTACCAAGCTCACCGATACAACAACTACGATAATGTACGCGATTTACAAAAAGACAAAATCGTTGTCTGGCAACACAAACACTATTTGGCATTAACTTTAGCAATGAACTTTGGTGTGCCATTAGCATTTGGTTTATGGCACGGTGATGTGATCAGTAGCTTGTTACTGGTTGGCTTTTTCCGCTTAGTCATGAGTCACCACACCACGTTCTTTATCAATTCATTGGCACATGTTTGGGGTAAGCAAACTTATACCGATAAAAATACTGCGCGTGACAATGGTGTACTGGCGTTTTTCACCTTTGGTGAGGGTTACCACAACTATCATCATATTTTTGAAAATGACTACCGCAACGGTATTCGCTGGTACCAATTTGATCCAACAAAATGGCTAATTAAAGGCTGTAACTACATTGGCTTAACATCGAAATTGCGTACCTCACCAGAAGACAAAGTAGAAAAAGCTAAATTAGCAATGGCACTCAAACGCAGTCAACAACGCGTCAGCGCACACCCTCAGGCGGAAGAAATGCGCCAGAAGTTACAAGCTGAATACGATTTACTGCTGGCTAAATTAAATGAGTTTTACGAGCTGAAAAAGCAAGTTTTAGTCAACAAGAAAGATAAGTTATTGTCGGATGTTGAAAACTCTGAGCTAATGAAGCAATTTGCAGAACTTAAACAAACACTTGCCGAGCAACGCAAAAGCTGGCAACTGCTAACGGCTAAACTCGCTTAGTATTGCTAATAAACTAGCTTGCAGGGAAATATCCACAGCTCCTGTAAGCTAGTTGCTTCGCAACTCCCCTATCGTTCACCTACTTTACTCTCTGCCTATATAACCAGTTACCTATCTCATTAATTCTTGGTAAAATTTCACCAAATTGATTTCTGGGGATACTAACTTGGCTAAAGCAAAATCTACATCTAAAGCAACCTACGACTTTGACGCCATTGTAATAGGGACAGGTCCTGGTGGCGAAGGTGCCGCAATGAACCTGACCAAAGCAGGCCAAAAAGTTGCCGTGATTGAAAAGCATAGCGAAGTTGGCGGCGGCTGTACGCATTGGGGAACGATCCCGTCAAAGGCACTGCGCCACTCGGTCAGCCGACTTGTTGAATACAATAGCAATCCGCTATTTAATCAATCCGAAAAAGCCGCGACCCTGACGTTTGACAACATTTTGCAGCATACGACTAAAGTAATTCGCGACCAAGTAAGGCTACGCGGAGGCTTTTACAGCCGAAATGACGTCAAGGTTTATCATGGTGAAGCCACTTTCGTTGATAAGCATAGCCTGCACATTCAATACCCTGATGGTTCAAGTGAGCAAATCACCGCCAAAACCATTGTCATTGCCACGGGCTCTCGTCCATATCGCCCTGCTGACGTTGATTTTACCCATTCTCGTATTTACGACTCAGATACGATCTTGTCGTTAAAGCACGAACCTAAATCTATCATCATCTATGGTGCCGGTGTTATTGGCTGTGAATACGCTTCAATTTTCAGAGGCTTAGGCTGTAAAGTTGATTTAATTAACACTCGCGATCGCTTGTTGTCGTTTATGGATGCCGAAATGACCGACTCGCTAAGCTACCACTTCTGGAACAGTGGTATCGTTATTCGCCATGGTGAGGAGTACTCGGCGATCGAAGGGCGAGACGACGGCGTTGTGCTGACATTACAATCAGGCAAGCGTATGAAGGCTGACTGTATTTTATTTGCCAACGGTCGCACGGGTAACACAGACAAACTTGGCATTGAAAATATTGGCTTAACGGCCAACTCTCGTGGCTCGTTAACCGTGGACAATACCTACCAAACTCAAGTGGACAACATATACGCCATCGGTGATGTCATTGGTTATCCGAGCCTTGCCAGTGCAGCCTATGATCAAGGTCGCATTGCTGCTGATTATATCCTCAATATTTCTACCGAAGGCCAGCTAATTGAAGATATTCCAACGGGTATCTACACCATCCCAGAGATGTCATCTGTCGGCAAGAACGAGCAAGAACTAACGGCCGCTAAAATTCCATATGAGGTTGGTCGCGCGTCCTTCAAGCACTTAGCCCGTGCACAAATTGGTGCCAGCCCTGTCGGTAGCTTGAAAATACTGTTCCACTGCGACACGAAGGAAATCTTGGGGATTCATTGCTTTGGCGAACGCTCAGCTGAAATTGTGCATATTGGTCAGGCCATCATGCAACAAAAAGGCGAGGCAAATACCATTGAGTATTTCGTTCATACCACGTTCAACTACCCGACCATGGCAGAAGCTTATCGCGTAGCTGCACTGAATGGCTTGAATCGCCTATTCTAGTGCTATGAAGTTGCTTTCTAAGCTTTTGGTAAGTGCCGTTTTTGCTGGGCAGGTATTATTACCTGCTCTAGCATCACCTGCTCTAGCAAAGAGTTTCAGTTTATATTTGACACGACACGCTGAGAAACAGTCAAACAGTGCTGATCCCTTACTGACAACCTGTGGCCAGCAAAGAGCTATGCTACTTGCCGACACTCTCAGAAATGTAGAAATTCAAGCGGTTTACAGCACTAGCTACCAAAGAACGTTAGCAACGGCACGGCCAACAGCTAACGCCAAAAAAATCAGCGTGACTCAATATGCACCGAATGGGCTTGAGCAATTAGCAAGAGTGCTTAAACAAAAACAGTTGAACACATTGGTAGTCGGGCACAGCAATACTACCCCCATGCTACTGTCCTTGCTTACAGGCAAATCTTTCGACAAAATTTCAGAAGATAATTTTCGCCACTTATATCAGGTCATTATAACGACTGATCAGAGTAACGAGATTACACATATGGTAGTGACTGACTTAACTCAATCATTAAAGTGCAGCTAGCTAATACCAAATCGCAAACCTTTGATAGCGCTATTGATAGTTGTTACCTATCTCAGGTTTCTTGGCGCTTTCTTTTCCCATAGACAACACCTTATAGTCAGAAATTTTAAACACTTCACCCCATTGTTGGGTGCTTGCCATACCTTGCATAACTTCACCTTTTAGCGCTAATTTTGTTCCCTCAAGCAACAGCGACTTGGGCAAATTAACGGGCAGCAGTTTTTCATTATTATCTGTCACTATGCCGTAAAAGCCCCCTTCAAAGTTTAAAAACGTTACCGTGCCAATTTTCCAACCTTGTTGTTGATATTGCTGCAATGTCATATGTGAACCTAAATCTGGCTGTTTAGTTGTCAACGCACAACTCGTTGTAGGTACCAGTAGTAAGCTTGTTACACAAATGCTGATAAATAGGTATGAAGTAGAAGTTTTCATCCTGAGCCCTCCTGTCGAAACGAATAATAAATGGTTAGTGATGGTTATGCTTGCAGCACAAATTGACTTCTCGGTGGCAAGTCATACGCTTGATTGATGGCTAAATAACGAGATTCAATCACACCGGCCCGTTGGTCAATTTCTTGAGAGCGCTCTGGCGACGCAGGCGCAATTGCTTCCTGAGCTTGAATAGTTGACTGAACAAAGCGTTCAAAGTCGCTTTGCTCAGAGCCAAAACCGCTTGAACCTGTGTCACTTGCTCTATCACTTAAAACCACACGGTTTGTAGCAACAGTATTTGTGGTCGAAGTGTTGGCTACTGATGAGTCAACGCTAGTTGTTGGCGCTTCATCAGAGCCAAGCGCTGCTGTGCGTTCGGAGCCAAAGCTGTTAATTGCTGGCCTTCCATCACCTGAAGGTTGCGGCGCTCCCTCCTCGCCTTCTTCCACTCTTTGCTGCCTGAGCACTTCGGCTTGTGCTTGGGCAATAATTCTGGAGGCTTCAGCCGCTACCCGCAAATCTTGTGTTGACGGGTTTGCTGGCGCAAGTGCTGCATCATACACCCTGCGCATTTTGGTAATGGTTTCCTGCGGTGAGCCCGCTTCAGATAAATCAACAGAGACTTCACCTTCAACCGCATAACGACGACCATCAGGCCCTACTTCAAAACTGTAACTGGGGGCACCTGTATATGGCCCCCCCACAGCAGCATGTGCCTGCTCATGAGTACGAACTTCCAAGTCACGGACACTGAGTTCACGCACAACTTGTTGCTGTTCTGGAGTGAGCTCGCGGCTGTTTGTGTTTGACTCTTCACTGTTATTTTCGTTGTCAGCTTGCGCGTTGGCGTTTTGCCCTTGTTCTTGCTGGCCTTGTTGTTCACCCGACTGCTCTCGACCAGATTGGCGCTCGCTGATACTGGTGCTTTCTTGTTCTGCTTGCTCTTGGATGGCAGCAAAATCAATACCTTCTTCAACATTTTGCGCAGGTGTTCTGGCGCGTTCACGCTCGCCGGCAACACCCTTTTCTGCGGCACTTTGGTTGAGTGCCGGCGGCGCTGTAATCACTTCTCGTTGGGCATTGTCACGACGCAAGCTGTCAGTGGGCGGGTTGACCACTGTCGCTAAAGGTAATTGATTCACTTGCGTCGTAATATTCATGGGAAGGTATGTATTAAGTACTAGGCGGTAACGTCGAGTAAGGTACCGAGCGTTTCATCGGCCGTTTGAATCACCTCAGCAGAAGCACGGGCTTGGAATTCAGCAACGCGAAGATTGACGACTTCTTCGGTAAGATTAGGTTCTGGCTCACCCGCTAAACCCGCTTGTATAGCTTGGTCTTCACTTGCGTTGCGCTCTTGCTCAGTGACTGTTGTCGCATCAACAATGTTGGTCGCGGTTTCGTTTAACCGTTGATTGGCATTTGCAAAGCCTTGCAAACCTGAGTTAAAGGCTGATTGAACTTCCATCACCTACTCCTGAAATCTGTCTATTTACCTAATAACCACTACAGCTGTGTTACCCACGCAAGCAATACGCTCTGCGTAAGACGGTATATTCATGCAACTTACATGTCTGTTCAATTATCGAGCAACCATGCTTAAAAGTCAATCAGGGCAAGGGGTTCAAAAAATCTACGATTAACCGTTACCGCTGACCAAGTTATCACCTAACCAAGCGCTTAGCTGTTCAACAAACAATTGAAAATTCGAGATAAATGGCGCATGAGAGGCTTTATCAAAAACAACGAGTTCACTGTTTGGGCTCAACTCGTTAACAAAATTAATCACTTTTTTCGGTACTAGGCTGTCCATATTTCCGTAAATACGCAGAAATGGTAATGTGATTTCAGCTAACTCGGCTCTCGTATCGGCATTGGCTAAAATTTCTAAGCCTTTTTCCAGCGCAAATTTATTTGGCAACGGTTTGGCCATTACAAGCGATTGAATTTGGCGAATATCATCTTTAATATGACTGCTACCCATTGCTTGAATTTTCAAAAAGCCCGACAGGGTTTTGCCAATATCTTTCGACAACTGCTGATGAAAGGTTGCCAGTAATTCTGGTTTGATCCCCGGCCAATCAGCTGATTGCACGAAGTAAGGTGATGTCGCAACATGCACGAGCCCGAGGATTTTATGTTGTGGTGAAGTACGAGCAATTTGCGTTGCGACTAAGCCCCCAAGTGACCAACCCAGATAAACAGCTGGCTCGGTTACGGCTTCAGTAACAAGTTTAGCGACACCTGCCAAGTTGTAATCATCAGGCATAACATCAACGTTGTCGCCATAGCCGGGTAAATCAACAGAAATCACCTTGAATTGTTCGGCTAATTTATGTGCGAGTGACGCAAATACGCCACTGTTTAGCCCCCACCCATGCAATAAAACAATCGGAACACCACGCCCGATACTCGAAATTTTTATACTTTGTGCCATGCTTGCTATTAATGGAAAATGTGAACTTTCTAGTTTACCCAAACCAGCCTTGTCAGCCTAGTGTTCGAACGTCAGGATTATTTGCGCCTTGGCGTATGTTGTATGGAATACAAGTTAATGCGGCTATTTGGCTGGAGACAGTGGCAAGGATCGCCCGATGATAAACCAACATTTCAAAGAGATTGTCGCTAGAGCGACAAAAGTAGTGCACCTATTCAATTACTGTGAACTGTGCGAGCAAGCAATACCCTTTAGTATCGCCACGGATGTGGCCACAAACATAGCTTTAAATAAAACCTCAACAATCGGCCAAAAGATTACTCAGACGGTTGGCCAACAGAGCGGCTTATGCGACCAATGCGCATCACTCATTCCTCACTTCCAGCTAACTGAACTCAAGGGAGATTTACTCAATCGCCCTGAAATACATACCCTTTACAACAAGTGCCATTTCGATCAGCTGATTGCTATTGCCCCTTACCAATTCCCCATCAGCGATTGGCTCAAGCAATTCAAGTATTTAGGTAAATGGCAATATCAACGGCTTTGTGCTTGCCTGTTGCAACACCATCTTCAAGAGGTGATCAAAATCAGTGATTTCTGTCAACCAGATATAGTGCTGCCCGTCCCTATTCATATCAAGCGCTGGCAACAACGGGGCTTCAATCAAACTCTACCTTTGGCACACGTAGTAGCAAATTTATTCAATATTGAATGCAATGCTGACTGTCTCGCTCGCCAGGCTCAAACGGGTACACAGGCACAGGCTTCGGGTAGCGTTCGGCGAAAACAACTAAAAGGCAACTTTTCACTGATTTGTGACCCCAAAACGTTGGCAGGAAAACACATTGCACTTGTTGACGATGTTGTTACCACCGGAGCAACCGTAAGTGAAATTAGCCGCTTGCTAAAAACGGCTAAGGTATCATCAGTCAGCGTTTATTGTTTGGCATTAAGCCTTTAGGCGCATTTACCTATAACGTAAAGCCATCGCTAAGGTTTTGCTGCAACATCAAACGCGTGAGCGAAAAATAAGGAATTAGCCAAAACTTTAGCGGTACCTTGCCAGTAACCTCTAAACGTTAGGTTTTCTGTGGTTGCAATCACGCGCCCACGCCCAACATTATGAGCAACTAACGAGGCGTTGTGCGCCATACGATTAACTAGGTTTTCATCCGCGTAGCCGCTTAGTAACGGGGTTTGGCCAAACTTAGCAACCGTAGCAAATGGCACTTTGGGCTTGTTCATGATCAGGCTGCTATTCTTAAACACTGGCAAAGTCTTATCTTGGAAACCAAAAGCGAGCGGGTGGCTAGTATCAATTTGTGCCGCGAATATGGTACCTGCAATACGTTTACGAGCCGCCAAGCCCTGTTTGTCTTCGTAATTTAAAGCGTCACTGTCAAACAGCTGATCAAGCTGCTCTTTAGAAGCAAAGCTTGTTTTTAGTAGCTCTTTTTCTGCCAGCCATTTGGCTCCGCGTTTCTGGGCAAAAACAACGCCACCACGTTGCAACCAACTCGATAGTTTCTTGGTAAGGCCTTTAGATAAATCAGCATAATTACCATCAACCATGACGATATGTGTGTAGTCATCAAAACTCAGTTTGGCTAAACGCTGCTTATCAACAATTGAAACCGGAATGGCTAACTCTTGATCTAGGTAATAACGCACTTCACCCGCTTCATACTGAGAGACACCGTAGCCGCCGACTAGCAAAACTTTAGGTTGTTCAATTAACTTAAAAGAGTGACTGCCTAAATCTATACCTTTAATTGTCAATCCTGTGTTTAAAGGGAGTACAGGTAAAGCCAGCAAGTCACTCTCTGCTTTTAAAACATCGAACCAGTCACTCTGCTCTTGAATGCCAGCAGCAATCAGTAAAGTGCCCGCAGCAAATGCTCGCTCTTTGCCAGTAATAACACTCGTGAATGATTTAGTGGCAACTTTTACTTGCAGCCCTTTTGCTAATAGCTTGTTAAGTAGTTTGGGTGCGAGATAATCTTGCCATTCAATCGCGTAGGCATAAGCAGAACCTGCTATATCGCTCGGTTTCATACTCCCTTTTTGCCAAGTTTTTTCTTGCCAAGGTTGATCAGCCAGCTTCAACCCCCAAGTTCGAGCCACTTGGCTAGTGTCGATATTCATCGCCAGTGGCAAAGTCCAGCCCGAAACATCATAAAAGGTGTTATCAACAAATTCGGTTTGTTTAGTGAAAAGCGCCTGAATCAGCCGATATTGGCGCTGTGCTAGTGGCACAAAATAGCTGTGCTCGGCACTAAACACACGATTATTTAAGCGAAAATCTTCCGTTAATGGAAACACATCAATTTGGTGCTGCGCGAGTTTAGATAAGAAGAGATTAAGGCGCGTGTTGTCTTTGCTCTCGGTAAACAGATAACCGGCGTATTTTTCCTTTTTTGCCTGTTTAAGGCCTGATTCATAAAAATGTTGGCGATACTCAGCCAATACTGCTTTTTGCTGCCAAGCGCCGCGTAACGTTGAAAACGAGGTGAGCAGTTGATTCTTAATACCGTATTCAAAGGTCAGTAAGCCGTTGACCGTATCTTGTTGTGCGCCTCGGCTAGAGGCTTGTTCAAATAAAATACCCACAGCGCCATTGACATCAGGGTAAGTGCTGCCTTTGCCGTAGTAAAAATCGTCAAAGCTCTCTTGCGTATAATATAGGCGTTGCTCGTTATCTAGCGCTTTGGCATGAAACTCGGCGAGTGTTTGCGTTAATTCTACGTTTTTAGTAGGTGTTAATGGATTAGTTCGCGTTGGAATCCCCGGTTGGAAAAAATAACTGCTATTCGCGCCCATCTCGTGGAAATCACCTAATACATTAGGTTGATACTGGTGGTACATTTTTAAGCGATTAACACTTTCCACTTGGCTGAGCAGTAACCAATCTCTGTTGAGATCAAACCAATAGTGGTTGGTGCGGCCGGTTGGCCAGCTTTGATTGTGTTCAATGTGATTGGGATCGCTGTTCGCCGCATTGCCGCGAAAAGTAGCCACCCAGTTAGCAAACCTATCCATGCCATCGGGGTTAACACTTGGCTCAATCACCACAACCATGTCATTGAGCCACTGGTTTACTTCTTCCCCTTGCGCTGCGGCCAAATAATAAGCAACCAACATGGATGCGTGCGCACCACTGATTTCATCACCATGAACACTGTAACCAAGCCACACGACAATCGGATCATTCTCGCCAACCGTATCACTCTGACGATTCGCTAAAATCGAGTCTAAATTCGCTAAATTCTCCGGAGATGAGATCGTCAGTAATACTTGTTTGCGTTGCTGATACGTGCGACCAAACTCTGTTAGTTTGATACGCTCTGATTGCCCGGCAATCTCTGACATATAAGCAAGTAGCTGATCGTGTCTCAGATGACGTTCACCGACACCAACACCAAGCACTTGCGACGGCTTACTGATTTGCGCTGAATAACTTTCTGAGTCCGGCAAGTAATAGCTAAGCTCTGCGGCGTTCACAACCAGTGAGCAAGCAGCTACGTAAATAGCTGCGCCAGCAGTCAAACACCTGTTTAAAATTTGTTGAAAAAACATTTATCTATCCCCACATTAATGAGCCTAACGCTACCAAAATCTCGCTTAGGGCACTAGTCGATTTGTCGCATTGTGATGATTAATTTGGTTGAGGCCTAGCCTATTGGTAGCTTGCAGAGTAAAATAGTCATACCTGACTAATTTACTCAGGTATAACATTTTTAGATTTTAAGTGAGTAACTCATGATCAGCATTTCAGAATCAGCGCAAGCACACTTCGCAAAACTTTTATCGCAACAAGCGGAAGGTACTAACATCCGTGTTTTCGTGGTTAACCCAGGCACAGCAAAAGCTGAATGTGGTGTTTCTTACTGCCCAACTGATGCGGTTGAATCAGATGATTTAGAACTTAAATTCAATGGTTTTTCGGCTTATGTCGACGCACAAAGCCAACCATTTTTGGAAGAAGCAGAAATTGATTTTGTGACCGACCAAATGGGCTCACAGTTAACCTTAAAAGCACCAAACGCTAAACTGAAAAAGGTCGCGGATGACGCACCATTATTTGATCGCGTTGATTACTTTATCAAAGCAGAGGTTAACCCACAGTTAGCAGGCCACGGCGGTGAATGTAACCTGATGGAAATCACCGAAGACGGTTATGCAGTGCTACAATTTGGCGGTGGTTGTAATGGCTGTAGCCAAATTGATGTGACCGTAAAAGACGGTATCGAAAGCCAGCTACTTGAAATTATGGGTGGCGAAATTAAGGGTGTTCGCGATGCGACAGAGCACCAACGTGGTGAACACTCATACTACTAAGCTAGTGTAGCTCACATATTGATATAAAAAGTCGGCACGCGCCGACTTTTTTATTACCTTTTTAGTGAGCTTTTCATTACCTTTGTTGATGATCGATAGCTAACGAGTTATCGGCTGTGGAAGAAGGCGCTGATATAAGTGCCAGCCAAGCGTCGCTCCTCGTGCCAGCATAAAACCAGAAAACGCCAGCCACAGCGCATGATTCAATGCGAAGCCCAATGCTGCTTGTTTAAAGGCTTCATTAAATACCAACCACAGCGGGAAAAAGACAAAAAACGTGGCGATAATCATACTATTACGCATAATGTCAGCGCGCGTCAGCCCGACATAGACGCCATCATAGAGATAACACCAACAGCCAATCACAGGCAGTAAAATTATCCAGCCCAGATACTTCTCAGCCTCGACACTTACCTCAGCAATCGTAGTGATTTGGCTAATTAACCAGCCTCCACCGACAGCAAATATCAAGCTATAAACAACCGCAAAGGCAATAGTCCACAGTGTGCAACGTGTTAAAATAAGCGATAACTCATGGTTAGCGCCAGCCCCTTTTGCTTTGCCAATCATGGCTTCTGCAGCGTTGGCGATACCGTCTAAACCAAACGAAATGAGTAGCAGAAAGTTCATCAAAATAGCGTTAGCGGCGACAATATTATCGCCCAGTCTTGCTCCTTGAAAGGTCATAAAAACAAAACACACTTCTAAACACAAAGTACGAATTAAAATATCGCGATTAAGCTTAAAATAATCCCCCAGCTGACTGATGTTCAACACTTTAGACAGTAATGCTCGGTTTGCTAATAAGCCAATATTTCTCTGGTAATAACGACGAAGAATAAAACTCAGTCCGGCGATTAACCCAGAATATTCAGCCACTAACGTTGCAGCCGCCACACCTTGCACTTGCCAGCCAAAGGCCAAGACAAAGAGCAAATCAAGCGACAGATTAATGCTGTTGATCAGAATAAGCAGCCACATTACCGCTTTGGCTTGATGTTGCCCTAACAACCAGCCCAACATAACAATATTGGCAAGCGCAGCAGGCAAGCCCCAAACGCGGATATCCATATACTGCTTGGCATAAAACTGCACTTGTTCACTGCCACCAGCCAGCCATAAGCTCAACTGGAAATATGGCGTTTGCAACAAAATGCAGGCCAAGCCGATGGCTCCAGCAACAAGTAAACCGCGCAGCAACACTATGGTTGCCTCATCATGACTTTCACGCCCTAATGCCTGAGCCGCCAGCCCTGTGGTAGACATACGCAGAAAGCCACACAACCAAGTAATAAAGGTGATGATCATGGCACCAACAGTACTGCCGCCAAGGTAATAAGCATGCGGTAGGTGCCCAATCACTGCGGTGTCAACTAACCCCAACAAGGGCACTGTGATATTGGACAAAATCATCGGCACCGCGAGCGCGATTATTTTTCTGTCTAAGCTTTTCAAGATATGTTTTTCAAAAATAGGCATTTGTTAGCAAGCAATAGCCAAAGTTTACTTGGTGTTTAAGCCAAAAACACGCTACTTTAATAGCTATATGTCGACATTTGACGCGATACCATAATGAACCCGATAAAAAGCCTTTTCCTCTTCCTTCTTTTCTCTTTGGTAATAATTAGTGCGCCTCAACAAGCGGTTGCATCTGTGATTTTACAGTATCACCACGTCAGTACTGACACTCCGCCAAGCACCAGTATTTCGCCGACACAATTTGAAAAGCACATGCGCTATTTAAAAGAGCAAGGATTTACGGTGGTTCCCCTTTCCACTATCGTCAATGCGGTAAAAAATAACACAGCAATGTCTGATAAACTCGTCGCCATTACATTTGACGACGCCTATTTAGATATTCTTACCCATGGCAAGCCAATTTTAGACGCGTTCAATTACCCCTATACCATATTCGTAAACCCTAGCTTGGTAGAAGCAAAGCGCCCTGATTATCTAAGCTGGGAACAATTGAAAATGATGGCGGAGCAAGGGGCAATTATTGCTAACCACGGCTGGCAGCATCAGTCGTTAACGCGTGTACCCGATGGTGTTGCACCCGATATGTGGCTCGCCCAGTACGAGCAAGATTTGCGAAGAGCAGAGCAAGCAATCAAAGATAACGTTGGCCAAAGTTATCGCTACTTTGCATACCCATACGGTGAATACACACCAGAAATTCAACGTTGGCTAGCGGAAAACCAGTTTGTTGGCTTTAGTCAGCAATCAGGTGCTGTGGGATTAACCACTGATCTAACCGCGATTCCGCGTTTTCCTGCATCACAGCCTTACGACAAGTTATCGGGGCTCAGAGACAAGTTAAACTCGCTGCCCTTTGCTATTTCATTAAGTGAGCAAGACAATCAAACGATTTATCGCCACCAAACGGTCAATTCAGTAACGTTTCACGTTGAAGTCGAAGACTTTAAACCCAGCCAATTGAACTGCTATGTGTCAGGCTTGGGTAAGCAAAAAATTGACTGGGTATCAGACAGCAGTTTTCAAATCACTTTTAGTGATCATCTGCCAATTGGACGCGTGCGCTGCAACTGCACCGCCCCTAGCCTCAGCCAAGCTGGACGCTACTATTGGTACTCTAAACCGTGGTTTATCACCAAGCGCGATGGCTCTTGGTATCCGCTGTAAGCGTTCCTAGATAACTTCCCACTCTCGCCGCTACGAAGCACCTCTTTATGAAGCGCGCTGTTATGAAGCACTCAGTGCAACAATGCGGCGAAAATCCGCCACTAAATCATCTTCGTTAACCGTAGGAATTTGCCCCAAGACTTCTTGCGGTTTAAAAATGGCGGCAATATCGCCATCAGGGTTAATTAAGACAATGGATGCGCTGTGATCGACCAAATAGTTTTTCTGCGAAATATCGTCGGCAATGGCGTACATCAGCCCTAAATTACGTGCAAATGGAAACAGTGAGCCATGGTCGGCGCGAAGGGCAAAAAACTCTTGGTTAAAATAACCAATATATTGTGAGAGCTTATCCACTGTATCGCGATTTGGATCAACGGAGACCAGTAAGACTTGCGTATTGGGCGTAACGGCTTTTAATTCGTCGTAAACAAAATTGAGTTTTTGCAGTGTTGTCGGGCAAACATCAGGGCATGAAGTATAACCAAAGAATACCCATGACCACTGCCCCGCCAACTCTTGTTTGGTAAATTCACTGCCGGTATGACTGGTTAATGAGAATGGCGCTATCGTTCGCGGCTGTTGATAATAGAGTGCAGTTTGCGGTAGCTCTGGCTGGGTTATCGCTTGATAGATAAAGACCCCGCAGACTAGCGAAACAGCAGCAACAATCACGTAAAGCAGTTTATTCATAGAAGCACTTCAACCTAAGTAAGTTTTAACTATTGCCAGCGATAAGCGCCCACTATAAAGAAACAGGCAATAGATAATGATCCAATAGCAGTATAATAAACAATATCATCAGGTGAATGATAGAAAACTTAAAAGTCGCCATGGCGGTATTTGCTTTAGGGTTAAATTTTAATTGCCAAGCATAAGCAAAGAAAATCAAATTCAGTACAACACTCCCGACCAAATACAACCAATTACTCATACCAACTAAATATGGCAACAAACCAACCACAAACAACAACACGGTATAAAGTAAGATCTGCGTTTTGGTAAATTCGATACCGTGAGTCACTGGTAGCATAGGAATATTGACCTTGGCGTAATCGTCACGACGATGAATGGCTAACGCCCAGAAATGCGGCGGTGTCCACGTAAAGATAATTAATACTAAAAGCAGAGCATGACCATGAATTTCGTTGGTCATTGCCGTCCAGCCCAGTAATGGTGGAATTGCACCAGCTAAACCACCAATCGTGATATTTTGCGGCGTTGCCCGCTTTAAATACAGGGTATACACAAAGCCATAACCGACAAGCCCAGATAAGGTTAACCAAGCCGTTAATGGATTAACAAGTGCGTAAAGCATGGCAAAGCCGACAACGGCCAGAATAACCGCAAACACAATGGCATTACGCTGGCTCAGCCGACCATTAACCAAAGGGCGATTGTGCGTTCTTGCCATTTCCTTATCGATGCGCTGATCAACAATATGATTAATAGCAGCGGCGGCAGATGATAAAAAACCGATGCCCAGCATGGCAGGAATCAGCAACTGCCAAGGCACAACACCCGGCACCGATAAGCACATGCCAACTAGCGCGGTAAGCACCAACAAAGCGACAACGCGTGGCTTGGTAATTTCATAGTAATCGCGCCATGATGTTTGCGCAGACTTAGTAACAATCGCCGGAGCATTAATAAGAGCAGCTTTTGCCATGTCAGCCTCCTAGGTTTTTCGCTGTAAACTATAAGTTAAGGTGATGAGCACCATCATTAAGCATGCCGCAACAACATTGTGGCTCACCGCGATACCCAGCGGCAGTGACATCACCACATTGCTCACACCTAATGCCACCTGAATCAACAAGATCACCAAAAGCACTACTGGTACGGTTTGAAAGAACGAGCTTTGTGCTTTGCGCCTAATAGTTAACGCTAACCAAGTAAGGTAGATAAACGTGACGATAGCGCCAATGCGATGCATAACATGGATAGTGATGCGTTCATCATGATCTAAGTGACCAAATTCGTAGGTCGCTTTTTCAGGCGGAATTAAATCAAATGAGTTGTCAAAGGTCAGTTGCTCAACCCAGCCCGACTGACAAATCGGTAACTCAGTGCAATGCAATGCGGCATAGTTTGACGATGTCCAACCGCCCAATGCAATCTGCACGGTCAGCAGCCCCACACCCACTAAGCCAAAGCGCGCATATTTTTTTATCGACCAATCACCGCCGGGGATACGGTAATTGCTCAACCTCAAATACAGTAAAAAGAGTAGGCATAAGGTTGTAAAGCCGCCCAACAGATGCGCCATCACCACCACCGGCATCAATTTCATGGTGACTGTCCACATGCCGAGTAACGCTTGAAAAGTGACGATGCCTAAAATAACCAGCGGCAGAACAACGGGAATGCCCTGCTTTCGCTGTTTGACCGACGCTATCGCTATCCACAAAATCAACAACCCTAAAGCGCCAGCAAAATAGCGATGAATCATCTCGTTCCACGCTTTTTGCACTTCGACAGGTCGCTCGGGAAAAGCCGCTTCTGCCTTAGCAATTTGCGCTTGAGTTTGCGGCACATCAATAAGGCCATAACAACCAGGCCAATCAGGGCAGCCAAGACCGGCGTGCGTTAAACGGGTATAAGCCCCTAAACTCACCACCACTAGAGCCAAAAGAATACTGACAAAAACTAAACGTCTTACTGCGAACATAGCTAACCTATCCTTGAATACTTCAATAGTTTTTTCATATCCGCCAATATCGCTTTACCAAATGCTGGTAAGGCGTCTGCGGCTTGCGGCGGCTGATGTGTCATCACGACATTACCTAATGGGTCGACAATAAAGACTTTGCCGTGTTGCAATTCTGGGTGCGTTAGCGCTGGCACAGTAAACTGTTGCCAGCGGGATATATGAATTTCAAGTTCATTGTTTTTACCACTCGCAGTGGCAAGATTTGTGCTGGCATGAGCAGTTGAGTAGTTAAGCAATACCGCCTGCACACGCGGCATTTCTTTGCCCAGTGCCAAATAGGTATTCGATAGCGCATTAACGGATTTTTGGCAGGCTTTTTCACATGGCGTAGGCACATTAAAGACCATTAACCAGTGTTTATCTGTTTGAATGTCTGTCAGAGAAAGTTGCGAGAGGGATACGGGGGTAGCAAGCAGTTGTCCTTGATTGGTCACACCGTAGTTAAACCATTGTTGTTCGAGCGCCATTTTCGCCAGAATAACGGGCAATAAAAATGCGATACAGACCATGACAAAGTGTTTACGGCCATTACCATTTTGACTAGTTTTAGCCACTTCTTTGACACTATTTTGAGAATTCATCTCGGGTTTGTTGCGTACATCAGTCTGCATCTGATACCACCTTCTTATTATTTTTAACCGCAGCCCAAATCATCAACATTAACCAGGCTGCCGCTAGGCTAAACCACTGAAATGCGTAGCCGCGATGCTTGGCTGGCGGCATAACAATGGGTTGCCATGTTTTTTGATAGCCAATGCTTTCACTACTATCAAGATAAATGGCAAAGGGTTGCAATTGCACACCCAGTAAGTCAGACAGTTTATCTAGCTCAATTTGTTGTACTCTGAGCGGCATATTTGGCTTGTCAAAGGTTTGCTCGGCAAGCACTAGACTTGGTTCGATAATGCGGATATTACCTACCAATTGATGGTATCCCGTTATCGGTTGAATCGCGGGTAATTCACTGCGATTTCGACTACCACTCACCCAGCCTAAATTGATCAACACAGGGAGCTGCTGCTGGTGGTAAAAAACCTGATATACACGATACCCTAATTGACCATTTAACGTTTGGTTGTCCAATAGCAATAAAACCTCTTCATTAAATACCCCGTTTAGTCGTACCGGCTGATCGTTAAGTATTTCATTACGCGCTTTTTCGCCAGCTGAAGCGCTCAAGTTATCAACATCCACCTTGCTGATACTATTAAGTAGCTGGTGTAGTGGTTTTGGCTCGGCACCCATCAACTGTTCAATACGTATTAATCGCTGCTCTTTCTGCTCAGCGCGATCGCGCTGCCAAAGCCCTAGCTTGATTAATGCTGAAAAAACCAGCAAGGTAACCACTAGCCAAAGCAGTGAGAATGAACTGGACTGTATCAATGGCAGTTTAATCACGTTATTAAGCACCACCTTTGCTCATCCGCTATTACGCGTTTGTATGCTGTCTATCAGAGCCACGTTCATCGGCGTTACTTTTACAGGAGCCACTATGCTATTAAAAATACTCATTATCGGTTTACTCGCTTGGATGGTTTACAACTTATTCCGCGCGCTAATGATCATGAATAAGCAAGACCCGAATGGCCCACCTATGTCGAAGTTTATTGGTCGTCGAGTATTAACTTCTGTCATCATTGTGCTGCTATTACTACTCGCTATTTTGACTGGTGTTATCACGCCAAACCCACGCCCAATGTAGCTAATGCAGCTTTTTCCTCACGGCTCGTTAACTTGTTCTCGCTAGGTTTGGCGCTAGGACCTTTGGCCTTTATAAAATATAAACAAAGAAAAACAGTAACACCCAAACCACATCAACAAAGTGCCAGTACCAACTGGCTGCTTGGAACGCAAAGTGATTCTTAGCCGTAAAATGCCCTTTTAAAATACGTAAGAAGACGACAATAAGCATGATAGTACCGAGCGTGACATGCAGGCCGTGGAAACCAGTGAGCATAAAGAAAGTGTTGCCATAAATGCCGCTATCTAAATAAAGTCTCATCTCATCTGAATAGGCATGTGCATATTCTTCGACTTGCAACACCAAGAAGATTAAGCCGAGTAAAATGGTTAACCCTAACCACACTTTCAACTGTTTGCGTTTGTCTTGTTCTAACGCTACGTGGGCAAAGTGAGCGGTAACGGATGAAGTCAGTAGTATCATAGTGTTAATCAATGGTAAGCCATACCAGCCCATCGCCGTTGTTTCCGTACCATCAGGGGTTTTTAACAACGGCCATGAAGCCGTAAATTCTGGCCATAACACCTCACCTGTCATGGCGTTGTTACCTGCGCCGTCTAACCAAGGTACAGCAAATATGCGTGCATAAAATAACGCCCCGAAAAACGCCGCGAAAAACATCACTTCAGAGAAAATAAACCAGCTCATGCCTTGCTTGAATGAATTATCCAGCTGCCTGCTGTACATGCCAGACATAGACTCATCAATGACATTGCTAAACCAGCCATGAACCATGTAAATGCAAGTGGCGATACCCGCCAAAAGCACCCAACCACCCCAACTAGACTCGCCGCTAGCCAAGGTTGATACATATTGTCCTGCGCCAATGGCAATCAAAAATAGCGCGATTGCCCCAACGATCGGCCAATGGCTTTGCGCTGGTACATAGTAATTTTCATAATCTTTTGTTGTCATCGCTGTTCCCCGTATTCTTTCCTATCGCACTCGCTCGCACTTTGCTGTTACGAGCAGGTAAACGCTTATGAATCGGCACTTGCAGTCACATCATACAAAGTGTAAGACAAGGTTAACGTTGAGATGTGATCCGGCAACTCTGGGTCAACATAAAACTGCAACGCCATTTCAACATCTTCACTGGCTTGTAACGGCTGATGATTAAAGCAAAAACACTCTATTTTCTGAAAATAAAGTGCCGCTTGACCGGGCGATACCGAAGGCACCGCCTGGCCAATAATTGGGTTTTGTGATTCATTTTTTGCGTAGAATTTCACTAATTTCATTTCACCGGGATGCACTTGTATTTCACGGACCATAGGCTCAAATTGCCATGGAATACCTTTGGCAAGGTGGCTGATAAACTGCACAGTAACAAGTCGGCTCTCATCAACGCCTTTGTCATTAAGCTGCGCAGCAGTATCCGCTGTTTTACCGTTCAATCCGGTAATTTCACAAAACACGTCGTACAAAGGCACCATCGCAAACCCAAAACCAAACATGGCAAACACGACTAAGACGAGTTTTTTTGCCGTTCTTTGAATGTTTTGCGCTGGTGCGTTCGTCATACGTGCCCCCGTTAATCGACTTTTGGTGGTTTTTCAAAGGTGTGGTAAGGCGCAGGTGAAGGCACAGTCCATTCCAACCCTTCTGCACCATCCCAAGGTTTTGCTTCTGCTTTTTCACCGCCGCGAATACATTTAATGACAACCGCCAAGAAAATAAGCTGTGATAAACCAAATGCAAAACCACCAATACTGACCCATTTATTAAAGTCAGCAAATTGCAGTGCGTAGTCAGGAATACGGCGAGGCATACCTGCTAACCCTAAGAAATGCATTGGGAAAAAGAGCAGATTGACGGAAATCAGTGAACACCAGAAATGCCATTTACTCAGCGCATCGTTGTACATATTGCCCGTCCATTTCGGCAACCAATAATAAGCGGCAGCAAAAATCGAAAATAACGAGCCAGTGACCAGCACGTAGTGGAAATGAGCAACAACGAAATAGGTGTCGTGATATTGGAAGTCAACCGGTGTCATCGCCAACATCAAGCCAGAGAAGCCACCTATGGTGAATAAAATTACAAAAGCGATTGAGAACAACATGGGCGTTTCGAAGGTCATTGCCCCCCGCCACATGGTTGCGACCCAGTTAAACACCTTAACCCCGGTGGGCACCGCAATCAGCATAGTACAGTACATAAAGAACAGCTCACCGAAGAGCGGCATACCTGTGGTAAACATGTGGTGCGCCCAGACGATAAACGACAAGAAAGCAATTGATGCTGTCGCGTAAACCATAGAGCTGTAACCAAACAGCGGCTTACGAGAAAATGCCGGAATGGTGGTTGAAACGATACCGAAGGCCGGCAAAATCATAATGTACACTTCCGGGTGACCGAAGAACCAGAAGATATGCTGGAACATTACGGGATCACCACCACCAGCAGCATCAAAGAAGCTTGTGCCGAAATAAGTATCGGTTAACACCATAGTGACGACGCCCGCTAAAACTGGCATTACCGCCACCAGCAAATAAGCGGTTATAAAGAAAGTCCACACGAATAGCGGCATTTTCATGTACGTCATACCTGGTGCGCGCATATTCATAATGGTGACAACAATATTAATCGCCCCCATGATGGAGGATATCCCCATGATGTGGACGGCAAACACAAAGAACGCCGTGCTGCCATTGCTGTAAGTGGTGGATAGCGGTGCATAGAAGGTCCAACCGAAATTGGGTGCACCACCGCCGATAAAGAAAGACGCCAGTAAAATACTGAACGCAAATGGCAGAATCCAAAAGCTCCAGTTGTTCAAGCGTGGCAGTGCCATATCAGGCGCACCTATCATCATAGGTATCATCCAGTTCGCCAGCCCGGTAAACGCCGGCATAATGGCGCCAAAGACCATAATCAAACCATGCACTGTGGTCATTTGGTTAAAGAAGTCTGGCTCGACTATTTGTAAACCCGGCTGGAACAACTCGGCGCGAATAACCATCGCCATCGCCCCGCCGGTTAAAAACATAATGAACGAGAACCACAAGTACAAGGTTCCGATATCTTTATGATTGGTGGTATAAAGCCAGCGCTTGATACCCGTCATTTTATGATCGTGATGGTCGCCGTGGTGGTGATCATCATGAATTACATCAGTGGTCATAATCTTTCCTCCCAAGCTATGCGACTATTTAACACTTACCGCGTCTACGTCTGCAGGTTGCACGACATCACCCGTGTTATTACCCCAAGCATTTCGCTCGTAAGTCACCACGGCGGCAATTTCTGTTTTCGTCAGCTGACCGCTAAATGCCTGCATAGCGGGATTTTTCTTACTACCGTTGTACACCATATCAATATGAGCGGTAACATCACCCAAAATCATCGGGCTACCGATGAGTGACGGGAATGCTGGTGGCAAACCGGCACCTGTGGGTTGATGGCACGCCACACAAGCTTTCATATAAACCGCTTCACCTTGGGTCGTCAGTTCATCAAGCGTGTACTGTTTCGATAGATCTTCTGTGGCTGCTGGCTCGCTACTGTCAACGGCGCTAGTAGCTGTACTCGCTACTTGTTGCATCGCATCCGTTGCTTGCTCCGCAGCTGCCGACACACTTGCGCCACTGGCAAGTACATTTACATCGCTTGCTTGTACACTCTCACCAGTATTGTTACCCCAAGCGTTACGCTCGTATGTCACGACAGCGGCGACTTCTTTTAACGACAATTGCTTGCCAAACGCTGGCATCGCATTCTTGCCGTTCAAGATAATAGTAATATGCTGGTCAATTTGGTTTGGATCGGTGGCGACCACGCTGTCTTTCAGTGCAGGGAATGCTGGTGGCAAGCCCAAACCTGACGGTTGGTGACAAGCAGCACAATAAGCGGTGTAAGTGGTTTCACCTAATTGCATGAGCTCGTCCATCGACACATTCGCATTGAGTGACGCGGCCTCGGCGGCCTTGGCATCGGCAATCAATTGCTGCTGTTCACTGATCCAAGCGGTATAATCAGCCTCTGATTTAACTTCAACAACAATTGGCATAAAACCATGGAGTCTACCGCATAGCTCCGCACACTGTCCGCGATACACACCAGGCTCATCTACCCGCGTCCATGCTTCGTTGATAAAGCCAGGGTTAGCATCTTGCTTAACGGCAAATGCTGGCACCCACCACGAGTGAATAACGTCATCTGAGGTAATCAAGAAACGAACTTTTTTATTAGTGGGAATAACTAACGGCTTATCTACTTCCAATAAGTAATTTTGACCTTTTTTTTGAGCACTGCCATCACGATTGTCATATACCTCTACTGGTGTCGAAAGCACCGAATAGAACTCAATACCTTGGTCAAAATACTTGTAGTGCCATTTCCATTGCGAGCCAGTGACTAAAATGGTGATATCTGAGTTATCATTATCTTCCATTTCAATTAATGTGCTCGTGGCGGGCACCGCCATGGCAACGAGAATAACAATAGGAATTGCAGTCCAAAGTATTTCTACTTTAGTGCTTTCATGGAAAGTTGCAGGCTTAACACCTTTAGATTTGCGATGGAACACCATCGACCAAAACATAGCGCCGAACACCAAAATACCAATCACGGTACATATCCACAGCACCAGCATATGAAGATCATAAACCTCGTTACTGATCGCTGTGACCCCCTTGGTCAAGTTCAGCTCCATCTCCGCCCAAGCTGTGCTGGAAAACATTGCATTACTGCAAACGCTTGCCAAAAACAGCCAACCTAGGTTACGTCTTTTCACTCGACATCTCCTCTACCCTGTTGAATAACAAAGACATCAAAGCCGCCAATCGTGTTACGTTCGGCGTGGGCTTACTTTGTAGATCGTGTTGTGATGTTTATTGTTGTGCCTAGTTGCTTAGCTGTGGTGCGCACATCACTCATCTTTATCGTTATTATTCTGCGCACTTTATAAACTAGAATTACTCAAATTTTGAACAATATCTAGTGCTTTGTGATTAATTTTTATTATTTTTTCTTTAGTTATCAGTAGAGTATGAACTCTAATCAAACCTCAGATGAGTCACTATGTTTTTTACTATCAGGTGTTTGAAGAGCGCGACAGAAAAGCTTTATGGAGAGAAAATTAATAAAAATAAAACAACAAAAAACCAGTCAAATTGACTGGTTTAATTACGAGAATTTAACAGTGAAAATAAAGGTGTCATTTACCACTGTGAAGTGAAGGTTATTTGCACTGGTAAAAACTAAACGTTAACTACATCCAATCTGCATTACGGATCACGCCAACAGCGATACCTTCAACATTGAAGTGTTGGCTACTTAAATCAACCTCAATCGGTGCAAATTCCTCATTTTCAGCGTGTAGATAGACGACGTTACCTTCACGTTTAAAGCGTTTTACCGTTACATCATCTTCAACTCGCGCAACAATCACTTGCCCGTTATGCACATCGGTTGTTTGATGCACCGCCAGTAGATCGCCGTCCATAATACCGATATCTTTCATACTTTCACCGTTGACCCGCAAAAGATAATCGGCGGCGGGTTGAAATAAGTTACCGTCTATTTGGTAGCGATCTTCCACATGCTCTTGCGCCAAAATAGGCTCACCGGCAGCAACACGACCAATTAAGGGCAAGCCAGACTCCGCCACGAAAGCATCCGCTAATCGAATTCCACGAGAGGTACCAGGCAGCATTTCAATATAGCCTTTTTTCGCCAGCGCTTTTAAATGCTCTTCAGCGGCATTCGCTGATTTGAAACCAAAAAAGCTAGCAATTTCAGCGCGCGTTGGTGGCATACCAGTATCAGCAATTTTGTCTTTGATAAGCTCAAAAATTTGAGATTGTCGTGCGGTTAATGGCTTCATAGCGATACAGGCCCTCTCCTGATATCCATACAGTATTACTGGAAGTATATACACACTGTATGGATACGCAAGGCTAATTTATTTACGCGCACTGATAGTGCTAAACGCTAGTCTTGATTAACAAATTCGGTATGAGCGTCAATCAGGCGATGTAAAAACGTCATTGCGGCATTGCTAAAAACATATTTGTCTTTTGCGATCCTAAATATCAGGTTTCTGCTGGTCAGGTATTCTAGTGCTTTATCCCAGTTTTCCAGCCTTAGTGCCTTTAACGAGCTGGCCAACATATCATCTTGTTTTAGGGCATCAACATCCACCTCTTTCAAACCGAACATGGGATCGGCTAGCTGTGCAAGATCGCCGATAGTTGCGTAATAACGGCCAATAAACAGGATAACCGCCTGTATTTTCATAGCATTGTCGTCTGACTCGTCATTACTGATATCGCGTAAGTCTTGGGTGTAGTAAAAGTCACCTTGCTCATCAAATTTCAATTCATAACCCATGTGTTTGAAAAACAGCGTGAAGTGGGTAATTTTTTGGAACACTAAGGTAAATAAATCATCGTCCACCAGACAACCTTGGACATCGTCGTAGCGTTGTTTGTTTAACACTTTGCCTTGCGCGAACAAGCGGTAAATCTCGGCGCTTTTGGTGTATGGGATCTCATCAAAACTGTACACAGCTGTTCTTTCAAGGGCAGTCCGTTCAAGGGCCGTGCTTTCAAGGGCTTTGCTTTCTTCAGTTTTACTCTCGACGATCGTACTTTCCACAATCCTATCTGACACTATTGTGCCTCCTGTAAAATAACAACACGGTAAACGTAATACTTATCTGCTTGCTGAATAAACGCTTTTCGATTGGTCTTGACCAACTGCTTACCATCTAGGGATTTTTTCATAAAATGTACCACCGCATTGATGAGATCGACAAAATGGTAATTAGGTAAAAAGCTTTGCAGGCGATAATGCAAGGTCGCCACTATGTCTTTCGACTCGCGCAGCGACAGCTGTTCAATGAGCTGATAAATTTCCTGCGCGCGGCCAAGTCGCTCTTTTGAGGTGAACGACACTAAGGCTTGCCCCTCAGCATCGAGATCTTGATTGGCCAAAAATAGCTGATCGTCAATGCGATATTGCAGATCGGTGAAAATATTCGTGAAATACGCCGCATTGTTTTCGATTTTTAGCGACTTAGGTCGCGGAATGCGTTTTACATTCAACATAAACGGCACTGCTGTCGCGAATGAGTTATCAACTTTGGTGCGATTCACCCTGCCGTCTAAGGTTTCGTCATACTTTTGCATAAAGCGCTCAAAGTGCCATTCCATCGCATTAAACTGCGCTAGACTACGCTGTGTTTTGCGAATGAAGCCATTAATTTGATTGGCGACATCTTTGAGCGGATTAATGATATTGGCAAAGCTTAAACCATAGCGAAACACCTGATCAGATAACTCGAATTTGCCATGAGCATCAAACAGCACTTTAATGGAGTTAATCGTCGCTAACAGGTTATCGCCATCGACGAGTTTAACATCGGGATTGACAAAGCGTTGAGTCGGCAAAATATGACGCTCATAAAGATGCGTGACATCGTCGAGGACTTTTTGGCGATACTCAACAAAATCAATATCATTTTTACTCACTTCAAACGACAGTTTTTCCAAGTCACCATTAATATTCTGCATCCGCACTAAGTTACGCTTGAGCAGATCAAGCAAGCTGCCCAGCTTGTGAAACAGCTCTTCCACCAACTCGACATAATCAAAATCGGCCTGATTAAAGCTGCATGTGTCCGCGAGTAGTTTTTGCTGAATATGCCAAAACGAAGCCAGCTCTGATTTCAGCCTAGCATCCGTCAGCTCTTGATAAAGCGAAGTTTCACAGAGCCGAAATATCGCGATAACCGACTCTTGGAACATCATGCGATTAACGTTATCAACCTGATCTTGGTCGGCAACGATATGGGAATTCGTTAAATTTTCCGTTGAATAGGCAATTTTAAAGCGCTGTTGTTCTAGCTTATCCAAGTGCTTGATATTTTCCAGCACTTCAAAAGCGACCGCTGCTTCACTGACAAAGCGCTCGTTCTGACTATCCATTTTTTTGATGACATTAAACATAATGTTAGGTCGCTCTAACATTATCTTTAGGGTCTGAATGGCGCTAAATTTCTTCATCAACACCTGCCAGCAAATCAATTTGCTCGTCGCCGACAAAGGCGTCAAATTCCTCTTGGTTATAGAAGGCTTGCGGCCCATCCCAAACCACACGCGTTCTTTCTGCGCTGTAAGGTTTTGCCGTTTTTAGCGCGTCTACATCATAGTGGTTACCAATCATATGAACCAGCTCTGCGCCCGAGCTGTGGGTGCCGGCAGTAAACAGGAAGAAACCGCTTTCTTTAATATCTTTCAGCAGCCATTCATACTGATTAACATTAATATTTGCCGCTTCGTCCATAATCACTGGCAGCTTAACCATACAGCTATCAGCGCGTAGCTTAGCCAATAAAATACGCACCAGCTTGAGGTTAATTAAGGCCGTGGTTGAGGTTGACTGCTGTTTCGTTTGCCAGTTTTCATGGCCTTCTTTTTTAACGCGATAGCTCACTTGCTTGATCACATCAGCCATGACGAGTTTATTGCGTTCACCGTTTTTAAAGAAGGCATCACTAAACGCTTGTAAGCGAAGATAAAACTGCTCCGACAATGCTTGTTCACTAAATTCGTTGTAGCTTTTGTGGATCTCATTAATCAAATTGCTAAAGCGCGGGTCAACGTGGATCGACACTTCGATTTCCGCTAAGTCATTCACGGAAATTCCTTCAAACGAACGATTGAGTTGCTTTTCAAAGCGGCTAATGTGTTCAAAGTTTTTGTCTAATATATCCACATAGTTGCTAACGCTTTCGTTGTGCGACTTGGTTTTAGTTTTTAACAGCAAGCGTTGACCGTCTAGCTCGTCGTATATCTGCTTCAAGTTCAAATATGACTGATGAATAACGCTCGGCAGCGGGCTTGAATTAAACAGCTCAGTATCCGCTTCAATAAAGCCTGCTCGGGCAAAGTCTCTCAGGCTTTCAATAATGTTAGCGCGCAGCCCTTCAACCTGTTGCAAGGCTCGTTGCAGTGAACTCAAGTGCTCAGCGGTCAGCGACGGCTGGTGATTAAAGGTGTCTTGGCGCTCTAGTTGTCGTTGTATTTTTGCGTACGCCTGCTTAGTACCATCAGATTTACTTTGTAGTTCGAGTAATCGCGATTGCTCAGCCGCTAACGATTGTTTGCTTTGCTGCTCAGCCTCGATAAGCTCTGCCAGCTCAGATTGCTTGGCTTTAAGTGTGTCTAACCTTGGCGTATGCTCAGCTAGCTCGGCTTGGCTTTCAGTAAGCTGCTTTTTGTAGATATTCAAGCCGCTTCGATTGTTCGCTAACTCATTGATCAGCCCTTTGACTCGGGCGATTTCTTTTAGCTCCTTGTTTAGCGCTTCAAGTTTTTTAGCCGTGATCAGCGGGTTTTCCGTATCTTGCTGCTCTAGTCCATTTTTTTCAGCGGTATCGGCACTGATTTCTGACTTAATATCATCTAGTTCAAGCGCTAAGTTACGTACCGTTCGAGAAGTTGATTTACTAAATTCCTGTCCCCAGAAGTTATACAAATAACCTTGATCGACAAACAGATTTTTGAAGTGCTCAAGTGAGTCCCATTCTTGCTGAGTCAGCGATCGGCCTGGATTTGCCATCACTAATTTCGGATTAACTGAATGCAACAAGGCTAAGGTTTCATGCGACAGCTGCTTATCTATGGCAAATTGCGAATTTGCCATCTCAGTTTCAATGACCCGTTGTTTCGCTTGATACTCGGCAATGCGCTGTTGCAATGATTGAATTCGCCCTAACCTAGCGTTTTCATCTTGCAGCGCTTTGACTTTATCTTGCGTGGTGGTAAATTCTTCGTCTAACACCTCAAGCACTTCTTGTGCGCTCATCTCCCCGTATAGGCTTAATTCCATTTCTGCGGTGTCGATGTCTTTTTGTGCTTGGGCAATATTTTTCTTAGCTTGCTCGCTATTTCTGTTGGCCGTAAACAGGTTTTGCCCGAGTAACTTAATCTCTTCTGCAATTGGCTTGAGCTCAATTTGAAAGTCTTTAATTTTGGTCGCTGAAGCGCTCACATTTGCATTAGTGACTTTAATTTCACTATTCAAATACAAATAGAAATCAACGAACTGGCTTTCAATCTCAGATAGCTGACTATACTGGCTAAAATGATGAGTTAACTGCGTAAATTCTGCGGTTTTGTTGTCAATATCCGTTAACTTCTGCTCTTCTTGTTTGAGCAAGTCGTGCGCCGACATAAACGAGTGAATATCGAAATTGAGCGCATCTGTGGTTTCTTTTTTCTCTGACTCTATGATGTTGGCAACGGCCTTCGCCACCCCTTCATTCGACGTTTCCATATCAAACAACATCAAGATCAAAGCGCGTAATGATTCAACATTCTCCTCTGAGGCATCATTAAGCGGAAACAAGCTGTAACGCATCGCGACTTCTGACAGTATGTCTCTGGCATACATTAAGTCTTTGAGTTTTTGAGGCTCTTTAACAGCTAAACAGTGCTTATCTTTGGCTTTAATCTGCGCGAAGATTTCCTGCGTTGACAGCTTGTCAACACGGCTACCAATATGATGCTCATCATCGTCTTCCACTTGCCAAAACAGGTGTTGAATTTCGGCGTATGGCAAGGTGGTAAAAATACGCTCAAACGACAGGTTTTTGCCGCGATTTAAAATTTGGCAATGGGTATAGCGTTTACCCGCGATGACCTTTTCAACTTCAATAATCAGGTGAGAGTATTTACTGGGAAAGTAATGACCAAAAGATTCGTTTTTATCGTACTGGTAACCGTTTGAACTCTTGAAGTTAAACTTGTCTTTCGCCTTATTAAAATTCACTTCTGGCAGTAAAAACAAGCGAATACAATTGAGTAAGCTGGATTTACCCACATTACCTTCGCCGAGTAATATGGTGTGTTTATCCAGTTCGATTTCCGAGTAACAAAAACCCGCAGAGTCCACTAACACGAGCTTTTTAAGAACAAAATTAAATTGAGGAGACAATAGGTGGTTTCCTTAAATTCCTGATTTTTCGCCTAAGTTTTTGCATGGTTTTTTGCATGAGCATTCGCCCGTTTTTAGGCAAAGTGTTAAGCCAACGCAAGCAGTGCTTCTTGCTCCATAAACAGTTGCTTAGCTTCAAATATTTGATGTAACTGGTGTAAACCTAGTTCATTGGCAGCGGTTAGCGCACTAATGAACTGTTGTGCATTCTTAGGTTTCTTGACAAAGAAGCGATCTAAATCATTCGACACAGGTTCAGCTAGCCTTGCTTTGTCACCCAGTAGGTTTTTCATCGCTTTAAAGATTTTTAAACCGCCAAGATCGTAATCAAAAAAACACAAAACCGATTCATACTGCGCAAGAAAATGCTGATTATACTGATTTGAGATTTGATTACCGGAACCAAACACAAGATCGACGTTGGCAAACGACAGCGAGCATTTAAACACTTTATTCAATAGCTCAAGCAGCATGTCGCGCGCAAAAAATAGCTCCGCATTTTCAACAATGACCAACTGCGATTTAGAGCGAAAGTTTGCATAAAATGTTGATTCATTGCATATCACCGTATCAGGGTTTACCCCGTTAATGCCTTGATGGTAAACAAACAAGTAGCTGGTTGATACTTTCGCTTTATGTGAATCCCCTTGCAGGCTCGCTTCGATGCGATCTACTGGCACTTGCGCAAGTACTTTTAATCGTTGCAGCAAGCTGGCATCAGCAATCGTGATTTTTTCGGCGCCCTTTTTAATAAAATGAGTTGAAGTGCAATTGGTCACTTGCTCGCGCAGGTCTTCTGGTAGCAGCGACAAAAACTTTTTGTAGTCGATGGCTTCACCAGCTTCTATTTTATCCAGATAAGTCGCAATTCTTTTGCCGAGCATTTAACGCCTTGTTGGTTTGCTATTGAGGATTTAGTCTAGGGATAGAAAGGATTTTACAACCATCGCAAACAACAAACCACCCAATAGGGTGGTTTGTAAGTTTTCGGCAATTAGTGAATATGGATATTAGCGTTAGCTAACCTTAGCTAGCATTGGTTAACACTGGCTAACATTAGCCAAGTACCATGGCATAGCTTCAATAATGCCTTGTTGGATTCGATGACTAGGCTCATAACCCAAAGCATGCTTCGCCTTAGCAATATCGGCTTGTGAATGCCTCACATCGCCAGCGCGAAAGTCTCGATACGAAGGTTCTTGTGAAACGTTCACATCGTTCTCTACCAGCGCATGTTTAATGGCGCCATAAAGCGCATTTAGTGTCGTTCTATCACCGAGTGCGACGTTGTACACGGCATTCTTCGCCTCTGATGCAGCGGTAGCTGCCAAGATATTCATCTGCACGGTATTGTCGATATAACAGAAGTCTCGGCTGGTTTCGCCATCGCCGTTAATGAATACGGTGTCCCCTTTGATCATCGCGGCTGTCCATTTTGGGATCACGGCGGCATAGGCACCATCAGGGTCTTGGCGACGCCCAAACACGTTAAAGTACCGCAAGCCAATACAGTTGAAGTCATAGGCTTTGGCATACACATTGGCGTACAGCTCATTAACATATTTGGTCACCGCATAAGGTGATAACGGGTTGCCAATGTTCTCTTCAACTTTGGGTAGTGCTGGGTGATCACCATAAGTTGAACTACTCGCGGCATAGGTAAAGCTTTTAACCTTCGCTTGTTTGGCGGCTTCTAACATATTGAGGAAACCAGTGACATTCGCCGCATTTGAGGTAATGGGATCGGCGAGCGAGCGAGGTACAGAGCCTAGTGCCGCTTGATGCAATACATAATCAACGCCAGCACAAACTTGTGTACAAGTGCTCATATCGCGAATATCACCTTCAACAAAGGTAAACGCCTGCCACTGCGCTGCGGATACTAGCCCCTGCACTTCATCAAGGTTTTTTTGATACCCGGTTGCAAAGTTATCTAAACCTATCACGCGTTGATTTAACTTGAGCAGGGCTTCCAGTAAGTTTGAGCCAATAAAACCAGCAACACCGGTCACTAACCAGGTTTTGGGTGTTGCTAACAACTCTTGGCATACTTGTTCGTATTTAGTCATTCAAATCGCTCTTACAAACGCATATCTACTTGGTCTTTCGGTAGCACACATTTTAAATCGTAGAGGACATGAGTTGATTTCCCGAGTGCGTGAATCTGCCCGGCCCCCATGGCTTTAAACTCATCATGTGCCACCGCTAAAATCACAGCGTCATAGTCACCTTGCTTAGGCTCAGCAGTCAGCTTAATTCCGTATTCTTGTTGGGCTTCTTCGCAGGCACAGAGTGGGTCAATCACATCAACATTGACGTTGTATTCCTTGAGCTCTTCCACAATGTCTATCACTTTGGTATTGCGCAGGTCTGGGCAGTTTTCTTTAAACGTTAAGCCCATGACCAAGACATGTGCCTGCTCGACTTGAATGCGTTTTTTCAACATGCCTTTAATTAACTGAGAGACAACATAATGCGCCATACCGTCGTTTAGGCGACGACCGGCAAGAATCATTTCTGGGTGATAACCGACAGATTGTGCTTTATGCGTTAGATAATAAGGATCAACACCGATACAGTGACCCCCCACTAAACCCGGACGAAACGGCAAGAAATTCCATTTCGTACCCGCGGCCTCTAGCACTTCTAAGGTATCAATATTGAGTTTGTTAAAAATAACCGACAGCTCGTTAATCAGCGCAATATTGACGTCGCGTTGGGTATTCTCGATAACCTTAGCGGCTTCTGCAACCTTAATCGACGAAGCTTTGTAAGTGCCTGCGGTAATAATTGATGCATACAAGGCATCAACTTTATCGGCAATCTCAGGAGTAGAGCCAGAAGTCACTTTTAAAATGGTCGGCAAACGATGAGTTTTATCACCGGGGTTAATACGCTCTGGCGAGTAACCGGCATAGAAGTCTTGATTCAGCGTTAAACCAGAGATTTTTTCAATAATAGGAATACAGTCTTCTTCCGTTGCCCCCGGATAAACGGTTGATTCGTAAACCACCGTTGCCCCTTTGCCAATCACGCTGCCAAGCATTTCTGACGCTTTGCGCAATGGTGTTAAATCAGGCTGACGGTGCTTATCGATAGGGGTTGGCACAGTCACAATATAAAAGCCACAACCTTTGAGTAAGGCTTTGTCTGTGGTACAGACCAGCTGGTTCGCTAAGGTTAGCTCCTCGGCTTCCACTTCATTGGTGCGATCTAAGCCATCATTTAATTCGTCAACCCGTTGTTGGTGAATATCAAAGCCTATCGTTTGGTATTGCTTACCAAACTCTACCGCTAACGGTAAACCGACATAACCCAGTCCAATCACTGCGATTTTTTGATTTTCTAATAGCGCCATTACCTCTTCCCTAAACCTGTCACTTTTTCTTATTATCTAGAATATTCTTGCATACTCAGCTAGTAAATTGTTCAATTATTTTACAAATTAAGCAATTTAACCGCTGCAGATAACCCGTTCCTTTTTGCCACTTCAACTTACCTTGACAAATATTCGTCAGCTACACTTCTTGTTCAAGTGTTACCCCATGCAGGCTTTTTCATGTAAAAGCGCCTTAAAACACGCAGTATAGTTATGCTATTCAATGGCTAATATTTATTCAAATATATTATCACTTAGAGAGGCGCTTGCACCGTTTCTCTGGTTCACTCGCCCTTCAATAATGTTACCAACAATATCTGCACTGCTCTGCTCAAACCGAATATCAACCCCTAGACTCGACCTCACCGCATTGTTCTCGACTAACGTATTTTTCGCTTTGTTCAAATAAATGCCGACATCATTGACGCAGTTCAATATCGTATTGTTGCGCATAGTGCCATTGACGTGCTCATATTCGCATTTACCATCTGCGCAAAACTGGGAGCCAGTGCCACCATTACCAAATGACAAGCCTACCCTAATATCTAGTGGTGAAGTATGAGGTAGCCGCCATTCACACATGACAATGTTGTTGTCAAATAGGCCATTGATGCCACCACCTTTCATGAAGGCGCCATAGGTAGTGCCATAACCCTGACGCCCGTATTTACCAAAGTCAGCGATGAAATTATTCTTCACAATGACGGAGTCCCCGCCAACGATATCTATCGGCGATGCCGGAGATTTTGTATTTCGTTTCCATTGGTTATAAATATCATTGTTAGCGATAAGCAGGCCATCAGGAAAGTCTAATTCACCGCGGCTATTGGGCGCTCCATTAGATTTGATATGCGCGTTAAAATTAATAAATTGATTATTCGATATCTCAACAAAGTCCGCATCACCACTAAGGTGAATAGCATGTTCAATTGCCCCATCATGACCTTTAGCGCCAACAAAAATTAAATTTTCAAATTTCCAATACCTGGCTTTGACAGCGAAACCTTCTTGACCACTCATCAGCAGTCGCACCTCGCCAAGTTGCACCGCAGAAATCGTTATTGGCGCTCCTTTTTCGCCATTTGTCAAAATAGGCACTTGTGGTTGATTGATAACATAGATTCCCGGTTGTAGAACGATGTGTTCCCCCGGTTCAGCGGCCTTTATAGCAGCAAATAACTGCTCGGTATTAGCAACCTTAATGTGAAATGGGGAATCCGTTAAATACATTGGCTGCTTAACCGAGCTACCGATCCCCGTTAAATCAATGACTTTAGGGTAAATTGTCGGCCGATATAACGCCGAGGCGATTTGTTTTACTTTACTTAATGCGAAGCGATGAAGCCCTTCATTTTGTGGGATATTGAGATGGCTATATTTAAGTGCATTTACGAGAACATCATCTTTTGAGTATGGAAAAAACGTTGCTGTACCAATACAAATCAACGCCAACAAAATAGCAATTAGTCGATACATTAAATGTCATGTAAATTCGGTGTGTTATGTTAGTCTACACTGAACAGTTTCGTGGGAACAATTGCAAAAGGTGCAAGGATGACTTGGCTTGGTAAGATCTTAATTCTCTCATTCGCGGTGTTTGTATCTGCGGCACCCAAGGCCGATTTTTTTGACGAAACCGTCACTTTTAAATTTCGTAGTCATGCGGCAAAAATTGTGTGGCAAGATGGAGGGTTCTTTCAATATTTGCAACAAAACCCAGCGATACTTTTAAACCAATTCTCCGTAAAAGATACAGATCAAGCAAGAAGCATCAAGGTAACACTTAACGGCCTAAAAGCCACAGCTCAGCTTCACTTACATTTACAATCTAAACAGGGGATTTTCGATGTAAAGTCGAAAGAATCCCCGTCAGGACAATCAGCACGATTAAAACTTCAGCTAGCGGAGCAAACACTGACGCTAGCCCCCGATATTGACGCTTACATTATCAACAACAATCGCAAACCGCTCGGCAACAAGCACGTTGTTAAAATTGGCACCAATAATCACGGCATATTCTCTTTCAAGCTACCACCAGAGCACATCAACAAGACAATACTTAGCGCTGAGCTTCTCCTTCCGTTAACTAAAAAGCAATTTGGCCACGCCAATGTGAGTGTGTCTCAGTTTATAACCGTTAAAAACGCACCTGATATTGACCGTGGTATCGCACAGCAACACTTTTATGATGAGCAAATCAGCTCACATGCTAGCGTTTATTATGCGCAAAACTTCGAACAGGACTCTTGGCTGGATAAATTGTTATTCGCCACAGGTATGAAGGAATCAGAATGGCAGCAAGCCATTGAAACCATCAATCAAGATGAAGCTAATTTTGTCGATCAAAAAAGCAAACGCTCGGCAAAAATTCCTTTTAGTACCAAACGAAACTTAGCAAACAATTTTGATTTTTATTTTAAGCAGCATGGCGAAAACGAGCCAGAGGAAGCTTATTTTCGCTATTATTTGAAGCTGGGTGAGAACGCCAACATCTCTGGTGGTGGCAAACTGCCGGGCTTTGGTGGTACTTATAATAAAGCGGGCTGGGGCGGTCGTGGTAACAACGGAAGAAATGGCTGGTCTGCGCGCGGAGGCTTTTTTGGCTCGGTTAACAACGCGAGCAGTCCTTGGCAAGGCCACATGCCGATTGGGCAATACGTCTATGAAGTAGGGAAAAGTAACTATGGCCACACTATCCCGTATGGCGATGAGTTATCCACCATAGCGCCTGGCATTTGGTATTGCCTAGAGCAACGACTAAAATTGAACACTCCTGGCGTTAATGACGGTATTATTGAAGCGTGGATTGATGGCAAGAAGATTTTTTCAAAAAATGATTTCAATTTCCGCACTACGCCAGCGCTAAAAATTGAAAAAATTTGGTTTAACTTCTACTTTGGCGGCGTAGATAAACCCAAGCATGACTTTGATCTTTTTATCGATAATATTGTTATCGCCTCTGAGTATATTGGTCCCCTCTATAAGGGTAATTAGAGCGTGTTGACCAGTAAAAACGCCGCTTAACGCGGCGTTTTACCGTTAATGACTATGATGCTTGTCAGGGAGTGATTGAATATATGTCACTAAGTATTCAAGTTCATGGGGCTTCAAAAAGCCTTCCCAAGGCGGCATTAAGGGGCTTTTGCCTGTTTGCGCACCGCCTTTTTTAATGACCTCTAGCATCTGCTCTGCTGATGTCTTGTGGTGATAAAGCGGTGACGTAAAGTCAGGTAATGGCACGCCTAAATGCACGGCATCAGGACTATCTCCATCACCTTTAACACCGTGACAGCGCGCGCAGTTTACGTTGTACAGCGCCGCGACTACATCTTCATCGTAGCCTTTGGGTGTCGTTTTCTTTTCTTCCGCAGCAGCCGTGACATTGGCCTCTGATGCTTTAACCAACTGTAACACTTCGCCACTGGTGTCCGATGCCGCCCCAAGTGTGGTAATAAATATCTCACCACTGCGCAGTTGGGTGACAGACGATACGCCGCGCTGGGCATACTGATTTGCCCTTGCTAAGAATTCGACTTCATCAACGCGCTCTTTACTCGCATCGAGTGCGAACAACTTAGCTGAATAGTTATCCGCAAAGATGTATTTGTCAGTCAGGCCGTCATAATAGTCACTGCGGTTAACGACTCCCCCGATGACCGCGCGGTCATATGCCGTATGTTGATAGGTATAAATCGGCCCTTTACTTGGCAAGCCTAATTCATTTGATTGAATATTATCGACATTGTGACCTTCTACTTTTGGGAATTCATAGTGAATACCCTTTTCAATCACATTGACCTCTTCCCAAATGGTCGAGCCGACATCACCAACCCACAATTGCTGTGTCTTGGCATCAAAATTCATTCTAAACGGGTTGCGTAACCCCAAGGCAAAAAACTCATCACGAACATCCGGGTTACCAATAAAGGGGTTATCTTTAGGCACGAGATAGTTTTTAGCGATTCCCGTTGGGAACGGGTTAGGCTGCTTGCTAGTCTCAGTATTCATATCAACATCCAGTCGCAAGATGCCTGACCTAAAGGTATCTTGAAAAGTGCTTGCTGACGGTGTGCGCACCCCTTCCCCCATAGCGACGTACAAATAGCCATCAGAGCCAAATTCTAATGAGCCACCGTTATGGAAGCCACTATCTTCGCGATCAAGCAATAGGATAACCTGTTCAGATGCCTTCCTTGCTGCGAGCGTTGGTCTTGATAGGTCATATCGCGACAGTCTATTGTGCTGAATACCGCCCTCTGGACGAGTATCGGTGAAATACACATAAGCGTATTGTTTAGCAGAATCGGTCAAGCCGAACTCAGGGTGAAGCGCCAACCCGATAGCACCGTTTTCCATTTCAACCACACCCAGCTCTTGCGAGAGATCTAACATTAGCTCAGGTGGCTGTTGTGGCTGTGTTAAGTCCATTTGATAAACTTTACCAAAGCGCTCTAAGACGAATATGTGTTGATCTGTGTTTGGCGCTTGCCTCGCCAAAACCGGCTGATGAAATTTAGTCCCCGTAAAAACGGTTTTAAAGCCCCACGCCGTCTCTGCTACAGGATTAAACCAAATGCGAATTTGCGTAATTTTATTGGCTATATCACGATCGCTTGAAAATGCCTTGCCCAATAATAGTGGTACGAAAAAGAAGGCTAACGCCAACACACCACTCATGGAGAAAAAGCGTTTAATTAACTGAAAGAAGAAACCTCCAACACTTGTTTCTTTGGCCTTAACTAAAATAACTAAGGCAATCAACCAATAAAAAATCGTCGAAAACAAGCCGATCGCGGCAATAAATTGGGGATCGTAGTTAATTGTGGTGGCTAAAAATAGATACAGCGAAATGGTCGTGTAGGCAAACAGATAGAAAATATATTCATGGGCAAAGCGCTTCATTGAGGTCAGCGCATGGGCTTTAAACATCACATTGGTTAACGCGATTTGAATTAAATAGCCGACAAAAAATGCGGTTAGCACGTGAATATAGTCATCATGACTGACAAATACATCTGGTAATTGGATAACGGCTTTGGGTATCAGTCCAAGCTCTCTGGTAAAGTAAAACCCAATCACCCCAGCAAGAATAATAGCTACAAGCTGAATAGCACCGTATATAAAAGCAGTTGTTGGTTGATTATTTGCCACCAGCCCTTCCTTGAAAATTTAGTTAATGTTCTGTTAATACATTGGAATTATTCCACAGCTAGTATATATTTCCACCCATTTCTGAATTTGACTACTCGAGCATTAGAAGGAACTTACTCCTGTGAATAAAACGCGCATTTTATCGTCTTTACTTCCTGCGTTTACGGTTTTAACCTGTGTTGCACAAACTGAAGTGATTACTGTAACGGGCAGTCGCCTCAGTGACGCCGCCGTTAGTGCCCAATCCGTGCTAACTGCTGAACAAATTCAGCAAATAAACCCGATATCCACGACCCAATTACTGAACGCCATTCCTCACTTATCACTAAAAGAAAACGCCAATGGCGCAGGGCAATCGTTTGTCTCTATTCGCGGTGGCGAGTCTAATTTTACCTTAGTGATGATTGATAATGTTGTTGTCAACGACCCGACCAATAGTCGCGGGGGCGGATTCGATTTCAATCAAATCAACGTGGCAGCAATAGAACGTATAGAAGTGCACCGCGGTTCACCGTCCGCGATTTATGGCAGTGATGCCTTGAGCGGTGTTATTCATATCATTACCAAAACTGACAGCAACACTAGCGTATCGTTAGCAGCAGGCAGTGAAGACTATCGCTCCGGGGCGCTCACCTTAACGACAAATTCTGACAGCGGGCTGTCAGGCTTGTTATCACTCAGCCAATCACAGCGCGATGCGAGTCAATTTGAAAACTACGACAATACGCAAGCATTAATAAAAGTCCGCTTCAATGATGAGCAGCAATCACATCAGCTGATGCTAAATTATTCATCGAAAGATTCCGACTCACTCGCAGAAGACAGTGGCGGTGTAGATTTTGCATCACCTATGCTCGCCGAAGTGAGAGAAAATCAGCAGCTGATCGCCGCCCTACAATCTAAGGTTCTGCTAACCAATGATTATCTAGAATCGTTGAATGTCAACGTAAGTTGGTCTGAGCATACTCAAGATGCAAATCACCCGGGAATTCTCCCGCAATTACCTCAAGGTGTGCCAGCGAGTGAAATTGAGAGCCAATACGAAGAGAAAAATATCGACGTTCACGTTACAGGCCAGTTCCAAGCTGTGCAGTGGGCAGCAGGGGCAAGTGCAGAAGATAAAACAGGCACGAATACGGGCTTTTTAAATTTCGGTTTTGAGCTGCCAGTTAACTATCGACTTGAACAAACTGACTACAGTGCGTTTATTGAAACCAATGTTGCTGTTGACCAACTTAAAATAAACCTCGGCGCTCGCTTTGAAAACCCAGAAAACTTTGCCAGTGACACCGCAGTTAGGCTTGCCGCGTCATATCAAATAAATCAATTGACCTTGTTTTCAAGTTACAGCGAGAGTTTCAAGCTACCGAGCTTCTTTGCCTTAGCACACCCATTGGTGGGCAATGAAAACTTGCTACCAGAAGAGGCCGACTCGGTAGAGCTTGGTATCAAATTCACACCAACCAATTCGGTCACTGGTGAACTTGTGTGGTACGCAAATGATTTTACTAACTTGGTGGACTTTGATCCTGAGTTGTTCACCTCCGTCAACCGATCGCAAGTTAAAACCCAAGGAGTTGAACTGACCTCAAGCTATCAACACGATTGGCTGAACTTGCAAGTGTATTTGGGCTATTTAGACGTTGACGTTGTTAACGAAAACACGCAATTAAGACGCCGACCTGACTGGAGCGGAGGGGTGAATGCCTCTGTAACTTTAGACGATGTCACCACGAGCCTGATCCTCGATACGCAAGCTGAGTTTTATGACAGCTCGGTACCAACTGGCCTTCGCACCCTTGGTGGCTATACCACAATTGATATCAATAGCTTGTGGCAAGTGAACGACAACGTATCGCTGACTTTCACCATCGATAATCTACTCGATAAGTCTTATCAAGAATCGATTGGTTTTTACGGCGCAGAGCGTCAATTGAGAGTCGGTATAACTTGGCAGATCTGATCGAACACAGCGCCAAAATTGAAGAAAATAAACGGGCTAATTGCCCGTTTATTTTAGTCGCTGTAAAAACGCGACCGTGTGCTGCTCGACTTGTCGCTTCCATGCACTCGTTGAAAAGGTGTGATCAGAATCACTTAGCCGCTCGGTAAAACACTGAGCAGATTTGATTTTTTGCCAAGCCTTGTCAGTAAATGCCTGTTGTTCAAATTCTTTCGCGGTTAAATCATTACCACTCAAGATCAGCAGTAACTTGCCATTAAACTGCTGCAAACCTTTTTTCATACGCTCTTGATAACTCGTTTGACTACCGGTTTTACCAGCACCGACACTATCTGCGGCGAAGTTTTTTACTTCTTTCACACTGGCTGTCACATTCACTTTCCCTGCGATTAGCTTTCGCCAGAAGTCTGGTGAAAATAATCGCTGAACATAGTAAAACTTTAACATCGTTTTACCCATCGCCTGCTCACTTCTTAGCCAGGGATTTAAAATAACCAGCCCTTTTACTCTGGTGTCTTGATGGCCGTAAATCAGCGCCGCCGAAGCAGCATCACAAAGCCCCCAAATGACCACGCGCTTGAGCTCAGGTTGCTGCTGCATAAAAGCATCGATTGCCGCTCGGATATCATCATCAATGGCATCAAATTCCGCTTTTTTGCCCGATGAATCCCCCATCCCCGTGTAATCAAAACGCATGGTGGTATAACCTGCGTCAGCTAAACATCGCGCTAACTGAACAAACTGGCGATGGCTGCCAACCCTATATTGTGGCCCGCCAACCACGATCAACACGCCGGTATCATTGCGCTTTACACTGGGATGAACAATGGACAGCAGCTGCTCGTTATTGGATGAGAAAGTAAAAGCGTATTCCATTATTCACCTAATAACTTGTTAGTGATAGTCACACCTACTGCAGAAAGCTCTGGCAAGTCGAAAACCTCTGGCACCTGCCAAAAAGCGGGTGTCTGCAATGTATGCACAGCAATAACATCACTCGCCTCAACGAACTTTCTCGTCGCTGGCGTTACCTTCTCTGTTGCCAGCTCTAACCAGCTGACTGGACTTTGCCACTCTACAGTCGCCGGCACAACCGCAGCTTCAATACCTTCGATAAAAGCTTTTGTTAATACGTAACCCGCCACTTCCGTGTTATTACCAGCAAGGATTTCATTACGCCAGTTTACCTTTTCTGTACTGTTACTCATCATTTGGTTGGCCTGCTTGATTCGTATTAATTGGCTGGCGAAGACCTTACCATTAGTGACGGGCTTCCAAAGGATTTGACCGATAATCGGTAATTGCGCGTGCAGCTTCTGTTGATTCACTCCGAGTAATAGGGCCCCCACCCTAACACCAAGCACAATAAGCTTTTGGTAACCTAAACTTTGTAGCCACTTACCTACAGATAAAATATCTTCACACCAGTCAGTTAAGGAGCCTTCTTCGAACTCTCCCTCACTGTCGCCAGTACCGAAATAATCGAGAATAAAGCTATCGAGACCTTGCTGGGCAAATGCTTGGCATTGTTTTGCCAGTACAGCACGAGAGAGGTTCAGCTCCTCCGCAACGGGCGGTGCACATAACACGGCAACATCGCTTTTCGTGTTGCCAAACTGGCTAACAAAAATGCGCCCTTGAGTGGACGCAATAAAATGCCCTTGAATCGACATAGCTAGCCAATTTTTTCTGACAAGAACGCCGTTAGACTGCCAAGCGTTTCGAACACTTCTGCACTGACTTCATCATCTTCGATAACGATGCCGTAGTTTTCCTCAGTAAGTGTCAGCACGGTCACAATCGCCATTGAATCAAATTCAGGAATAGCCCCCAAAATTTCAGTATCAGCCTCCCAGTTGGCTACTTCATCTAACTGTAAGCTTTCTTGGATCAGTTCTTTTAACTCTAGCTCTAAAGACATTTAGTTTACTTCCTTAACCTTAGGATGTTTGTTAATTTTATTTTTCAACCAATTCAATGAACGGTAAAGTGTTTGGTTTTTTGCCCATGTCACGTGGAACAAGGCGCGCTCCTCACAGGCCAACCTGCGGTGCCAGTCCATGACTTTACCGTAATATTCGATACGCTTGATGTTACCTTGTTCTGACATTGCTTTATAAGCATCAACTTTCATCAGCAAGGCCGGTGAGTAGCGGGCAAAATTTTCGTCAAACGTCGTTTTCAATATCGTGATGGTATCGTCATGCACAATACACAGATCAACCGCAACAATGGCGCCATTAAATTTATAACACCAAATTTGCGCTAAACCTTGCTCAGCAAACGAGGTCATCATTTCCACATAAAACGCACCTTGTTCATTCGCGATATCAACGGCGGTGCCAAGCGAACTTTTCCAGCCTTTGCTTTCCAACTCACCATACTGTGCGATGTGGGCTTTTATCTGCTCAGGCTGAGTCACAATTGACAGCTCGATTGCCACCCCCTCTTTGTTGAGGCGATTTTTCGCTTTATTGATATTTTGGCGTGTGTTTTTGCTTAAACTGGCAAAATAAGCATCAAAATCTTCCGGTACTCGCAACGAGCCTGTCGTGATGTATGGCAAGCAGTCTACGCCGTCACTTTGTTCAAACCATGCGCTGTCTAGCTGAGTAAAATCAAACAACAGTTGTGTGCCCGGCAGATGTTGATGAATGTCAGCGAACAAGCGACGGTCTAGCGTATGACTTTCCGATAATATTGCGCCCAAAGGTCCTTGGGAGGTTTGGAAAATAGCCCAGCGATAATTTGAGCGTTGCTCAAAAATACCGGCGAACGTCAGCTGAGCCCTTTCATACTTACACAGGATATATAGCGGCTGCGCAGCAAACGTATTGATCAGGCTTTGCATGAAAAGCGCAGATAAGACCCCTTGATTAAGAGTCCTTTGATTTAACGCATCCCATTGGCTATGGATCGTATGAAATTCTGAAACAGGCAATAACTGCCACTTAATTGCATCCATGAATTAATTCTTGTTTAGCGTATTGATAATAAAAGTTAACTGCTCTTGCGATAAATCTTGATGGCAAGGAATTTGAATGAGTCGCTCTCGATAGTCTTCAATCACCACATTATCCGTGACACAGTACTCTTCCCACCGCAACACTTGAATACCGCGCTGGCGAATGTAATCAAAGTCACGTTTGTCATTAAGCAAAAATGGAAAAACATACGGCACCGTTTGCTCATCAAGTGCAAACAAGGGTTGCCCGATGTTTGAGGCTGCTAACGCTTCAAATAAGGTCGCATAATTGTAGCGACGACAAAAAGCGATGTGGCCATAGTTTTCAACATATAGCTGTGCTTTGGTGAGCGAAAAACAGCGCTGATTCATGTCTGCGTTATTGAAATAACGAAACTCACTTGATTCCGAATCCATACCACCAACAGCGCCATTGGCATTAGTTGCACCTGGTTTGAAGCGCTTAACGGCATTTGACAACGCGGCAACGAAATCACTCTTACCTAAAAAGTACTTGATTTCACTCTTGGCGCCGGGACCCGATAACGCGAGTAGTTGAGATTTTGTTGACTCGCTTTGCGTTCTTAGCATGCCGCCATCAAAACAACTAAAAAACTTATTTAAGCTGCAAAAGCTCGCATCTGAAGTCAGCGGGCCACTTTGTAGTTGCTCACTAAAAAAAGCATGAGCGCAATCTTCAATCACGCGTATTTGATGTTGCTTGGCAATTTTCAGCGCACCTTCAATATTGGTTGGAAAACCAAAAAATCGCACCAGCAGTATTGCGTCAAAGCCTTGGATAGATTGTGCTAGTGCATCAAGGTCGACAGACAAGTCATCGTTTAATCGATAAAAAGATACCTGAGTCTTACTCGCCAAAAACGGTTCGATCATTGCTGGGCAGTGAAACTCTGGTAACAAGACCCGACTATCTTGGCTTAAACCAAACTCTCGAATAATGTAACCCAGTGCTGAACGACCATTTTTAGTAAAATAGCTGTTGCGCGAAAACTGTGAGTGTTGCGCTATCGACTTCCCCCATGGTGCCCAATGGCAATAATCTGGGGTCGCACTGATGTGCGGCTCTGGGTAATTGGTCGCATATGCCAGTGGCGGACGAAATGTTACTGTGGTCATTGTTCGCCTCTTAACTGATTCAACATCATACGAAGGTGAAATTTAATGGGCGTTGTATCCCATGGCGTGAAGCGTTTCATTTGATGAAAGTCACTACTGCGAGCAGAAATCCCCCAATGGGTAGAAACAGCACTTTCAAATCCTAATGCCTTGATAATTTCCACTGTGTCGCCAGAATAGTCATCGTTAAGTTTGCCATTGGGGTAGGCAAAGTGCCTAATTGGCCTATCTAGCATTGCCTCAAGCGTCTCTTTTGAGGCTTGGATTTGCTGCTGTTGCTCCGACACTTTAAGCGACTTGAGTATGGGGTGATCTTGCGTATGCGCACCGATTTCAACGCCTTTGTTCGCTAGCTCTTGGATTTGTGCTGATGTCATCATTCGATGAGGCGCTTCGTCTGCGTCATTGTCCACGTATAGTTGATCGACAACCTCACTGCGTTGATTGAAGTGCAAGTATTTTATCTTGCCAATCACCTTGTGTGCGAGTTGGATGCGTGATGCCGTGCTCTCAGCGGCTTGCTGATCTAAATCGGCGGCAGATAAATTAAATTGAGTGCGCTGTGTATCGCCAATGAGATCTAAAATGCGATCATTGAACATATTCCTGCCAGCAGTATACCCAGTTGCCACGTAAACCGTTGCCGGCACACCGTACTTGCGCAAAATCGGCTCAGCAACGGTTAAATTATTGCGGTAACCGTCATCAAAAGTGACACAAAGCGCATTATCAGGCAGCGTATCAGACTTTAACGCTTGAATTGCAGCAGACAAGGACATCGGCGTGTAATAATTTGCCACCAATTGCATCTGCCAATCGAACACATCAGCACTCGGCTCAGAGGGGCGCATCACATCGTGTTGCGCAACAACTTGATGATAGATAAGAATATTGAGCTTTTTCTTGCCAAAGGCTTTACTTAGCCAAGCAAGTAATTGATGAGTAAGTGCCACGGCTTTAACGACTCTCATTGCCTTGAAGCCAGAGCTCTAGTACCACCATAATCCAAATAAGCTCACCATAATAGCCCGCGTGAACGCTATGATGAGCATCAAGCGCTTTATTGATTAAACTTTCCGAAACAATATTTCGCGCTTTAAACTGCTGCAACGCGTCTAATGCTATATTTTTTAACGTTTCATTTTCTTTTAGCCAAACACCAAACGGCAACCCAAAGCCATGTTTACTCTTATCAAGTGTCTCATCAGCTAAAAAGCCACGGCAGGCTTGCTTATAAAAATCTCTCAGTTCGTAGCCAGGTAATTTTACATCTGCGGGTACTTTGCAACTAAAGTCGACGAGCGCCTTGTCCAACAGTGGGAATTTAACTTCGACGCCAGCAAGCTCACACATTTTATTGACTTTAACTAAATCATTATCAGCGAGCGTAAACTTCCAATCCAGATACAACATATTATCTACCGGATGCTCACCATTAGACTCTTGATATCGCTGCGCTAATTGCGCAATCGGTTGGTTAACATCAACTTTAGATAAAAACGTTGGCGTGAACATTTCCGCTAGACCAACAATATTGATGAAGTTGTAACTTTGCAAACGCGCAGGCAATTTAACTTCGGCTTGACGCACATAGCTAGCTGCCTTGCTAATACCGGGTATACCCGCCATAACAGCATTGTTTAAGGTTGCATTCATTAAGGCGCGCATGGGTGATGGCAAACTATAATACAGTTCAAACTGCTTTTGCTTGGCATAGCGTTCGTTACCGGCAAAGAGCTCATCACCACCATCCCCCGCCAGCAAGGTATCTACGCCATGCTGTTTCGCAAATTGGGCACAAAAATAGGCTGCCATAGAAGACGAGTTACCAAATGGTTCATCAAAATACTGTGCCACGCTAACAAAGGCTTCGGCCGCTTGTTCAGGCTGCAGGTAAAGCACTTGGTGCTGGGTATCGAAGTGATTTGCGGTGATTTTCGCGTACGGCGTTTCATCATAACCTTCGGCTTCAAAGCCGATAGAGAAGGTTTTCGCTGGTGTTTGATGCTTCGCCAGCATGCCAGATACTGTCGAACTGTCTAAACCACCACTTAAAAAGGCACCGCAATTACCTGAGGCTTGCTGCTTTACCGTTGTTTCAATGATATCCAAACATTCTTGATGCAAGCTTTGCTTGTCTTGCACATTCATCGAAAACTCTGGTGCATAAAGGGCATGAGTTGAACGCTGTAACGTCCTATCAAAGGTTACCGCTTTACCCGGCTCAAGTTTACATACCGTTTTGTATATAGTTGTTGGCGAAGGAATGCAATGAAAATACATGTAATTGAAAATAGCCTGTTCGCTAATTTCCAATGTCTGTTGAACAGCCGTCTTGAGTAATTTTAACGAGTGAGAAATTGTGATTTCTCCGCCATGCTCAGCATAGTAACAAGGCAATTGACCAATAAAGTCATTCACCAACGTTAATGTTGAATCATGCTGGTTCGCAATAACTAAGACAAAACGGCCACTCAGCTGTTGGTAAAAATTAGATAATTTTTCACCCTTGGCCAGCTTATCTAAAATATCTTGAGCGCTGGTATTGTCTATATTGCCCAACACAGCAACAAAGAACTGTTCATCAGCAATTTGCGTCATTGGCTTGTCAGAAACTAGCTTCACATTCATCGCATTTGATAATAAATACGTGAATGAGCTCCTTGCTTTGATATCTTCCACTTTACTGCCTCACCCCTAAATACTGTGTTTTATGCTGCGCTGCAAACATGCTTCAAATGAACTGGCATGATGTTGTCTAGAATAGCGAAGTATTTGCTCTTCTGGCAATGGTGCCAGCTCACCATTCTGTACCTGAGTTAAATACCTCATTAACTGCTGTTCAATCGCCAATGCATCATCTAAAGGCGCTATGACACTATTTGACTGCTGAGCCATTAGTTGGCCGGTATCGCCTTGCTCAGTCGTTAACGCAAAAATGGGCTTACCAACTCGAATATATTCATAAGCCTTAGCGGGTATTTGATAATCACAATTAGCGGCTTGCATCAGCAATAAACCATCAACCATTGTCATCTCTTTAAGCGCCTCATGAAAAGGCACTGGTGCCGCTAATTTGACAATATCTGCGATATTCATCTTAGCAAGCTGCGGTTGGTAGATCTCATCATGTCCCGTTGCTCTTAATCTCAACTCAAAATTAGTGGCGCTTAGGCGGCCACTTTTTTTGAGCGCCGCTATCGCTTGAAATAATGGTTTTGGGTCTCGTTCACTCGGGTAAACCACACCACTGTGTAGCAACACTATTTTTTCACTTTGCTGATGGTTACTTGAGGTTTGAAGTGATGCAAACATAGCGACATCATAACCGTTTGGTATGATTTGCCATTTTTCTTCAGTCACTTGAGGGAAGCGCTCTACATAGAGGGCTTTTGCACCAGAAGAGGTCAAAACAATGTGACGGCAGTGCTTCACCATTTTACCTTCTAACCACTGAAAAATTCGCTTCTTACGCGGGTTTGCAGGGTAGCCTTCTTGTGCCATCGGGTCGCGCAAGTCGGCAACCCATGGAATACCCGATAACTTATGGAGAACATAAGCAATGACATGTGCTGAGGCTATTGGGTACGTGGAAACAATAACGTCTGGCTTGCGGCGTAATATTGAGATAAGCCCGGAAACCACACCACTAAAAATCCAACTCTGCCAATTATCCGGTAAAGCCATTAACCCGAGGTACTTGCCCTTGATACTTAAATGCTTAGCTGTATTGCGCCCAAACGCTCTAATAACATTGACCTTGTCAGGAATAAAAGAAAGCTGTGACTCCTCCCAACGATCATAGGCCTGTAGCGAACTCGTCAGTACATCTACATTCCAGTTGCGCTCCACCAAATAGCGAGTGAAAGCTAATGTACGATGTACCCCACTACTGCCTAGTATTGGAGGATAATGAAACGCGACATAAAGTATTCTGTATTCCTTTGCCACTGTATCTTTCTTCTTATTCTTGATATCTATATACTTAATTTATATCTATCATGGAGCGTTAGGTTTTTCGGTGCAAATAAAAATTATAATTTTGTTTATAACTTTAGTACTGTCAAATAAAGTTATAGGTGCAAATCGCGATAACACCACATGCGGTATTGAACAAGGCGTCCCCTTACAAAACGCCTATGGCCCGTGGGATTTCACCAATCCAGCCCACTCATCTAAGCTTCCTATCGTACTAGGCGCTCACTTTACTTCTAATGTTGAGAAACTCAAATCCGGACAAACAGGCAAGCTCATTGCCGATATTGACTACACCTTACGAGCGATTCCAAATTACCACAGAGCTCTATATGCAATGGCTAAACACCAACGAATTGAAAAGATGGCGTTTAGAAACATCGACAAGTACTACACCGCTGATTGCTATTTTAAACGCGCATTGTACTTTCAGCCCAATGACGCCATTTCGCACATGATTTACGCCATTCACCTGCAACAAACCCAAAGACTGGAAGAAGCCAAGGAACATTACCGAGTAGCACTTACATTATTGCCTGAAAATCCCGAAATCAATTACAACGCTGGTTTACTGTATGTAAAACTTGGGGATTTAGTAAAAGCTCGACAACATGCCGAAGTGGCCTATCAGCAAGGCTACCCACTACAAGGGCTAGCAAAGCAGATAGAAAACTTTTCTAACGTTGAGTAATGGTGCCCGTACAAAGGACTTGGTAGATCATCATTTGTGGCAACATACAACTCTGTCAGGAACGAGTGAATATAAATGTCCCCAAGGAAGTCCAAGGCGCCTGAACATTCACTATATGGCCTTCAACGCTCTACCAACCCAGAGTTTGCAACATGCTGAACTGGCAGCCAACCATTTGTTTAGTTGGCTTTTTGTCCTTATGTTACGAACGAATAAGTAGATAGTGACTGTAGATGAAAATCGCATTGGCCGAAAAGAGCACAAATAGTTTAAACCCGCCTTTTAATTAAGAGTGCCGCAAAAGGTATAGTAAAACTCGTGACAAATTCCAACTTTGAAAGTGTGAAAAAAGATATTAATTTAGGCGTATTCTGGCTGGTTGCTCTGAGAATTGTCCTCAAATCTATATCTGTTGTCAGCACGCTTATATTAGTTCGTCTGCTACTGCCTGAAGATTTCGGCTTAGTCGCCTTGGCCATGTCTTTTTATGCCTTGATTGAGCTCATGTCGGCTTTTGGATTCGAAGCGGCAATCGTCCAGACACGCAACGCCAAAGCTGGTCACTATTCGACTATCTGGACAATTCGCTTTATTCTCAGTGGCTTTATGTGCCTGACCACCTTTTTTGCGGCGCCTTGGGTAGCAGACTTTTACAGTGAACCTCAACTGACGCACCTGCTGCAACTATGCTCATTCCTGTTTGTCTTAAAGGCCGCTACCAACCCAGGTATGATTTCGTTTATTAAAGAAATGGATTTCAAGATGGAGTTCCGTTACCAGGGCATAGCTAAGCTGTCTTCGTTTTTTGTGACCATTGCTGCGGCTTGGTGGCTGCGTAACTATTACGCCCTGATAATTGGCATGTATGCCTCAACGATTATCAGCGTAGGACTTAGTTATTACTATTCGAAATTTCGCCCAACATTCTGCCTTACCTATGCCAGAGAATTGATGAACTTTTCCAAATGGATGTTTGTAAACGCCTGGCTCAACTATTTAAACACCCGAACAGGTGAAATTGTTTTAGGGTATTTTGGTTCGTCAAAAATTGTCGGCCTTTTTAATGTCTCATACGAGATATCTTCCTTACCGTCCAACGAATTAGGGGCAGCAATTAACCGCTCTTCTTTTTCCGGTTATTCCAAAGCTCAAGGCAATATACCGCTCTTGAGAAACTTGTTTCACGATGTTCTTGGAAACACCTCAATCGTAGCTTTTTCTACTTCGCTCGGAATCTTTTTGTTGGCATATGAATTATCACACTGGCTTTTGGGTCCCGGGTGGGAATCAACACAAATTGTTTTTGAGTACATAGCTATCGCCAGTATATTCAGGGCGCTCAGCACGAACCACCAATATGTTTACATGTCGTTGGGAAAACCCAGACTGACCACGATGTTGAGTGCTATCCATGCTGTTTTATTATTCGTGCTACTCATCCCACTGACTTACGTTGAAGGGCTAGCGGGAGCTGCGAAAGCGTATTTGTATACCAGTATTCTTTATTACCCTCTTCCGATGTTGATCACCAAAAGGTTGATAAACTTCTCTTTCAAGGAGTATCTGAAAACAATTTTTAGACATCTTCTAGCTGGTGTTGCTATGGTAGTAGGGACTCAATTCGTCGTTGAACAAGCGCAATTTACACATAACCCAATGTTCTTTTCCTTGCTCATTAAGATATGTTTGGGCGCTATTGTCTTCGTCAGCGTACTCTACTTGCTATGGTTAATGGATGGTAGACCTGTCAATACGTCGGAAGGGCAAATGTTTACGTTTGTAAAAAGAAAAATAAAAGGAAGCGCCCTTGCAAATCAATAGGCCAGAGAAATGGATATATCTTTATTAATCGCAACGTACAATGGTCAGAAGACCTTGCGAATGACACTTGAAAGCCTGACCAGGATGGATGTTGAAGGAGTCGACTGGGAACTACTTGTCTGTGACAACAATTCGACTGATCTCACTGCTAGCATCCTAAAAGAGTATGAGCAAAAGCTGCCATTGAAAATATATTATGAAGGACAACAAGGAAAGTCTGCGGCTCTCAATAAAATACTCTACCAAGCACAAGGCGATATTCTGATATTAACGGACGACGATGTCATTGCTGATACACTGTTTTTAAAGAGCTTTCTCAATATTGCCAACAGCAAACTAGAATATGACATCTTTGGAGGGAAAATTGAGCCTTATTTTTCTGTGCAAAAACCTAACTGGTATGATTCTTTCGGGTTTAAGCACATCGCTTATGCGATCACTCCAGAGTCATTTGACAAAAAAGAAGTTGGACCAGGCTCTATCTTTGGTGCCAATGTCGCTTTTCGAAGATCAGCACTAACGGATAACATCCTATTTAACACACGCGTAGGACCAACTAGTGGCAACTATGAAATGGGGTGTGAGACTGACTTTCTGACTCGTCTATCTGCTGGACGTAAGTGTTGGTTCGATAGCAGTATCATCGTAAAACATATACTGAAAGATTTTCAATTTGATTATAAATGGCTTAAAGCTAGAGGGTTGAAATATGGACTCAGCATGTATACAAAAGAGAAAGAGTTGAAATTTCAAGGGGTAAAAACAGTACACGAGATCCCATTGTGGCGCATCAAAGTTTTTCTCGTCAACTGGTTTCAAATGACTTTTCTGCCTAAAAATAAAGATAAAGCAAACAATTACTGGGAAGTGGGTTTTTTTTGGGGATACCTCAAGAAGCGCTTTAAAAATAACAAATAAAATTAACAGGCTCAGCATATGCTTAAATTTCTCAAGCACAACATTCTAACCTTTTACATCTATCTACTCGCTCTTAGAATTAAGCGCAAAAATACCATGTTTGTTTTTGTCGCGAGTACAGGAAGGTGTGGAACCAACACCATCTCCAATATTGTAGCTAAACACCCCGCTTTCGTTAGTGAACACGAGCCTTACCCGATAGTGTTGTCTGACAATAGTGAAATAAGTGATTTCGATGAAAAAATGCTTTCCATCCAAAAGCGAAAAGTCATCACTATCTTGAGAAGTGCAACTAAACCATTTTATTTCGAAGCAAATCACTTGTTTATTAAGAACTTCATTCGTGAAGTCATTAAGTTTATACCAAGAGATCAGATAAAAATTATTCACTTACAAAGGGACCCGGTAAGTGTTGCTTCATCTTTTTACGCTATTGGTAGTATCCCAGGGGTTACCGAGAGAGGGAAAAAATACTTACTGGATCCCAGCTCAAAAGATAACTTAATTAGGCTGAGCGAGTTGGGGCAGGAAGGTGACTACTGTCATGATTTTTACAAATGCCTTTGGTATTGGTATGAAGTAGAAGCCAGAGTTGAACATTACATGAAAGCGTACCCTCATCATGCATGGTTCGAGCTAAAAACCAAACAGCTCAATGACAAAGAAAGTATCTATGATCTGATATCTTTCCTCGGCATCGACAAATCAGAAGTAGAAAATTCACTCGATGTAGGAAGAAGGGATAATACTAAATCAAGTGAAAAGAAAAGCTTAGATGATATTAATCCACAAGAAATGCACGAGCACTTCGTCAAGCTGCTTAACAAGCACAACTTGTCGAAAAAGGCTGACTTAAAACAACAATGAAACATATCCTATTAACCAGCTTCTCAGGCAGCTTTGGAGGTATGGAAATTAGGATGCTTCAAGAAGCCCAATTGCTACTGAATTCGGGTTATAAAGTGACAATACTCATTAACGCGTTTAATGGTATCGATAAATTTAGAGATAAATTACCCCAAGGTGTCAAGCTACACGTAAAACGCATACCTTATTTCCTAGAGAACTGGAACCATTGGAGGTTGAAGAAGTTTCTCGCCTACTTTTTCTACAAGCGCTTTTTTAAGCGAGTCAAGCCAGATATTGTCCATGTTTTCTTGTGCTGGACGACATATGGACTAACTCATTTATGGGGAGCTTCTAAATCCGGCATCCCCACTGTTCTCAGTATTCACAATGTGTTTTTGGATGAGGCACTACCCGAATATGTCGAAACGCATTTACACGATTGCTTTAGTACTTGTCTGGGAGGATATGGTGTAACAAACTCCGCAAGGGAGGCGTTTGTTAACATTTTTCCAATGACTGCATCCAAAAACCTGACGGTTGTGCCCAATTGGGTTGATCTCAACAGGTTTTCTCCTTCACTTCCCCTAAAAAAAACCTTGCGCAAGGATTTGAATATTGATGAAAACAGCTTAGTGGTTGGTTGTATCGCTAGGCTTTCTGTACAAAAGAATATCCCTTACCTTGTCGAGGCTTTCGCCGACATAGCACATCAGCACAAAAACGTTTTTTTACTCATTGTTGGGGAGGGGCCGATGTATGATGATATTTTGAAAGTCATTGCTGATTACCCACATATTAAAGACATCAGTAAGGTGTTGGGGTTTCGGGAAAACGTCGAAGACTTTTACAGAGTCATTGATATTCATGCACTATTGAGCCTGAGAGAAGGGTTTGGTATTTCGACCATCGAAGCGATGGCCTCTGGGTGTATCGCCTGTGTCACCGATATTCCGGGTTCAAATGATGTTGTTGATAATGATGAGTTAGGGCTAAGGGTTCCACTTCACGATAAACACAAAGTGGTCGAACAGCTGTCAATTCTGTTGGAAAACCAACACAGAATAGAAAAGTTGCGCGCCAATGGGCTTAAAATGGTTGCAGAGAGGTACGAGAAACACGCCGTTGAGAACAAGATTTTATCTTTTTATCAGCGCCTAGAACTCAGTACCTCTAGAAAATAGTTACCTTATAATTGTATGAGTAACTTGGGATGATAAGTTGAATTAGCATGTTCACGAGAGCCAAAAACTTGAATCCCCCCATTTTCTCTTCTCAGTAGCAGACCAAAGTTTTCCATTTCTCCGCTATACCATTGCTTAACCAATTGGGTTACGTCTATCTCCACCTTATCACGGGTATTGCCGTCGGTTAATTCAACAGTTCCAAACGGCTCAAGCCCCCTGTATACGAATTCTGAGTCAGTCCAATCGCCTAACCTAAAATCCCAATATACAAGTGGTTGCCTGCTCCTTAAATCTCTTGTTGTTTCAGCTTCTTGCCAGTGGTTAGATACACCAAAAACGCCTATTTTGATGGCACCAAATTCAGAAATAGCACGAAGCTGTAATTTAGCGCTGGCAATCTCCAAGTCCTTTGGTAAGTATTCTACGGGGAACCAAATCAAAGCATTAGCGTTTGTTGCTACCCTAATACTATCGACATCTCCCAAATTTTTACTGGTTGAAGCATTTAGGCTAGCGTCAGCAATGGCATTCAAAGTCAAATCGCCGCCAATACTCGGTATCAAGGTTTCAACCGTGTTGGACCATCTTGATTCATGGTTATTAATATTAAATGAAACAACATTGAAAGATGCTCGAATTCCTCGAAAACTTACCTCGTAATCAAACGAGTTGTTCCTCGTTTCAGCAACAACGCTGCCATTGAGTAACACTTTATACCCTTGTATGTCAGTAATACCGTATGGAGCATCCCAAGCTAAACGTATCGTATCTTGATTTTGCTCTATGATTTCAAGATTCTTGGGAGCTGGTACCCGCTCCTGAAAATACAACTCCAATATTGGCCACTGAGTGGCAACTGAGTTTTCTTTAGATGCAAACGTTTGCGTATTCCCAGACATCAGCTTTCCTAAAAAGCCATGATTTGGGGTAGAGCCATCGAGCCAGCTGCGCACTAGAGTAGTGACATCAATAACCGACTGATTGGGTATGTCATCGTCTGTAAACTCGTATTCTACTTGCGGAACATGCCCATTTTCGAGCCCCTCCGCATCAACCCAATCGCCTAACTCACTTTCCCAACTCATATTCTGAGGCCGGTTTGCGAACTGGCGCGTAGCGCCAGCTTCTGTCCATGATTTTGTCACGGCAAAAAAGCCTACCTTGGCATCTCCAAATTCGCGTATTGAATGCAGTTTAAGCTTTGCTTCGACAAGCTCCTTATCTTGAGGGATGAGTTCGACCGGAAACTTCAACATAATATTTGAATTCCCTGCGATACCAAATGAGGAAGCCCCTCCCAAACTTTTCGTCGTACTGGAATTCAAAGAGGTATCTGAGGTTGGAAACATTGTCAGCAAGTCTTCTGGCTGCCCTTCCGCTCTGGGAATCTCCACTGACAAAGGTTCCGATGCTGCAGACAGGTTTCCTTCATTGTCCTCAGCCGCCACTGTGTACTGGGCTGTGACGCCATGTACCAAACTTCGATGAATGAAGGTTGCCGATTCGGCAGTGCCTACTTCCGTACCCATTAAGTAAATGTGATACCTGACGATGTTCTCCTCTACTGGAGACGCCTCCCAAGAAAGAGATAACCCCTGTTCATCAATACCTTCACTCAATAAGCCCTGAGGTGTGGTTAAATTCGGTGAGGGCACCGGTGCTTCTGGCCCTTCAATGGGCTTACCATCCACCAGTATAGTAACTTGTCTGGCTGCAGCTCCCCCCGCCCCTGAACAGTCGAGGCGGGCTATTCCGCTTTTGTCTAGCGTTAGCTGTTCGGAGCCAACAAGGGACTTTTCACCTTCCCATACGCCACTGGCTACACACTGCTCAGTGTTATTCGATTGCCAATCAATAGCAAAGGTTTGACCGGATTCAGGAGACTCATTGTCCACCGTCAATTGCAACTCTGGTGGTAGCGCGGTGGAATTTTCTATTCCCCCAACGGGTTGTTCCAGTGCAACCACCATTTGATCAAGGTAAATGGCAGAGGTTGAACAATTGCCTGATTTTCCCCCTTTATAAACATTCAGCCATACAAGGCGATTGTGAAGAAAATCATGACCTTTCTCTCTAAAATTGACGTTGAGTTTTTCATAGCTCAAGACACCATTAACCCAGCCTCGGATAGTGCCATCTTCGCTCCCCGGCGCATTCATCTGCACCTGCATTTCTATGCGATACCACAGATCCCTTTCCAGTACCCCACCATCCCCTTTGCCGCAATACATGTTGCCAGCGCGGCTGCTACAGCTGCCACCACCATTACTTGACTGTCCCCAATCATCCTCATCCCAATGACCTGCATCGCCAGTTCCACCGTACTGATTTGTATGGTAAATGTAAGAGCCAAAGCGCGCCGCAGCATTGGGTTTAGTCGCACAGGCGTTGCCATCGCTGCTCGAGCAGTCACGATAATTTGCGCGCATCGACCAACAATTTATCCCGTCTCCCCTCGCTCCTCCGTTACCACACTGATTAGAGGGGTCAGCCCATGTTCGAACATCCGCTAAGCCGGGAAACTTGCCGCCAGCACCGACGACATTGTCATCGGCGTCGCACATGTTCACGTTCCAGTCATCTGCTAGTTTAATGTAATAGCGTAAATACAAGTTTTGGGGCGCAGCATTAACTGCTTGTAAAGGCCAATATGCGCTGAGTGCGCGAGTTAAACCTTTTTTCATGTCTACTTTGAGACAACTTCCTTGCACACAATTATCATCAACAACTTGCGTATGCGTTAGCTGCTCTTGAGTCAGCCTTCTTGGCTGTGCCACGATAGGATCGGAAAGATAGCCTTTATCTTGCCACCAATTTTCATTGTCCCAAGACTCGCAAAATAATATGTCATTTCTGCCTGATAAGGCTTCTTCTTGCTGGCAGTCACCGAAGTTAAACTTGATATTGTCTGGCGAAAACTGGATATCGAGCGGCTTAGACGGCAAACTTTCATTGCCCGCTGAGTCAACCGCCACAATGGTAGCTTTATGCTCGGCTCCTCTTGGTAAGTTCATTGATTTAATAAAAGTATTGGGAGTAGACTCAAACAACTCACCATTGATATAGACCTTGTAGTAATCAACCCCGAGGTTATCGTCGCTTGGATTCCATGTTAACAATAGGCTTTTGGGGTAAGGTTCACTAAAGACTAAACCGGAAGGTTTGGCTGGGGGCTGGGTGTCTCGTATTTCCGACACTTTTAATTCGAAGCTATTGTCTTGGGTTCGGTTATAGACAACAAAACTATTATTTATCGAAGAATAGGCGAATCGACCAAATGTCCCGTTACTAATTTGCCGACCTGGGCCATTTTTATAGGCTACGCTTGTCCAAGAAAAATTTTCCATATCAAAGCGGTAAACTTTGCCATTACCATACCATGCATATATGTTCCCATCGCGCTCATTATAGGCAATGCCTGGTGCCATTTGTTCAACCACGAGAGCGTCACCTAGTAAGGGTAAATCTTGCCTTCTAAAACCTGTCTCTGGGTTCAAATCATAGAGAATTTGCTGCTTATCACCAATAATCAACATTTTTCTATTCACTGGGTCAATTGCCGCACTCACCCTAAGTCCCATCTGACCGTCGTCATTTAACAGTGTGTAGACGCCACCACCTTCTTTATACTCATAGCTATAAAGCGCCTTCCGGTTATGTAGAAAAACTTTACCTGTCAATGTGTCATAAGCTGATACAGCACCAGATACCTGAAATGGGATATCGCCAGAAGTGTCATCGATACGCCAGGTGTTAGTAACAGGGTCAAATATCCACGTAATTTCATCTGCCCCCCCCTGTTTGTTTGCTAACCCCCCAGAAAAAGCCCAGAGTTTATTAACATGATTAAGGTAGGCCATACCATCGTATGTATGTCGCGAATTAGGCTGGGTGCCATCAAACGGAAACAATTGACTCCAAGGAGGTTGCGCGCTTGGATCTGCAATAGGCGCTGGGTCAGTGAGCCTAGACATGGTCCAATTATTTGCATTGAGAGCATATATTTCATTACCGTAATAATCATTGTGCCCCCCTCCCCAGATGTACATAATGTTATTACTTTTATCAAAAGCAGCGCCATTCCACGCAAGTGTCACATTTTTACATTTACTTCTGAATTCGTAGCTACTGCCATTAAAACCATTTTCTGGGCAATGTTGTTGTAACGAGGTATTCTCTCGCTCTATCCATCCGAATTCATAAGCAAATGCGGGTACAATGGAGAGAAAACAAAGTAAGAGCACAAAGAGCCAATACCGTTGGTGACAAAAACTAAAGCTATTTTTTATAGAGAGCTCCATTTTTTTTCCTCTGGATTATCTTAATGAGGCCAAAAAGTCCGATACAACCTACAAGCACCTTTCAGTTTTACGCATACAACAGTATAGGATTAAAAAATAACCTCTCAACTGCTCTCCCTTAAAAAGTACACATATTGGGTGTCATCTACTGCGGAATTGTCGCCTTGCAACCACTGTAAAAGCTAATTAAACTCTTTAGTTATCTCATCCTCTATTTCTAATAGGGGCGTTAAAAAGAAAATATCTCGTTACAAGGTACGGATAAAGCGTAAAGCCCTGCCGTTGAATGTAGAGAATCACAAACGGGTGGAGAGTCACCCCATAGCTAATTGTAAGAATTGCTGTGAAAGGAGAGTGAGCGAGTGTTGTTCAATTCATTTGAATTTATTTTCATTTTTTTACCAATCACTTTTATCCTATATTACTTGATTGCCAAACAAAACTGGGATCGAATTGCAGTAGCATGGTTAGTTTTGGCGTCGCTGTTCTTTTACGCGTGGTGGAACCCAAGCTATCTGATATTAATCATATTTTCGATGCTATTTAATTATAGTATGGGAGTCGTTATAGCCAGACTCGGCAATGCTCGTAGTAGCAAGCTATTTTTAGTTATTGGCGTTAGTATAAATTTAGCCTTGCTAGGGTATTTTAAGTACACCAATTTTATCGTTGAACAGATAAACTGGGCTCTGGGGAACTCTTTCCATTTAGAAAAAATTATTCTCCCTCTCGCGATTTCATTCTTTACGTTTCAACAGATTGCTTATCTTGTTGATACCTACAGACATGAAACCAAAGAATATAACTTTTCTCACTACTGTTTGTTTGTCACATTTTTCCCGCAGTTAATTGCGGGCCCAATTGTGCACCATAAAGAGATGCTTCCTCAGTTTTCAAATGCCTTAACCTCTCGAGTCAACAGCAGAAACATGTCAATAGGGCTGACAATATTCACTATCGGTTTGTTCAAAAAAGTTATTCTTGCTGATAACGTTGCTTTATCTGCAACTCCAATATTTGATGCCGCAGGAAAGGGGGCTGCGATTACCTTTTTTGAAGCATGGGGTGGGGCCATAGCCTACACATTGCAGCTTTATTTTGATTTTTCTGGTTATTCCGATATGGCTATTGGTATAGCTTTTATGTTTGGAATTCAACTGCCCATTAATTTTAACTCGCCTTATAAAGCGGTAAGTATCATAGATTTTTGGAGGCGCTGGCACATAACGCTTTCACGCTTTCTAAGAGACTATTTATATATTGCTTTGGGTGGTAACAGGCACGGTAACACTCGCCGTTATCTTAATTTGTTCCTAACTATGTTATTAGGCGGAATTTGGCATGGAGCAGGCTGGACTTTTATTGTATGGGGAATGCTTCATGGTAGTTATTTAATGATAAATCACGGCTGGAGAAAATTGCGCAAGGATGTGCTCAATTGGTCAGACAATATTCCATTATGGGAGCATGTAACAGCTCGCATTATTACGCTGTTAGCGGTAATTGTTGGATGGGTCTACTTCCGCGCAGAAACCTTAGCAGGTGCCAACCATATGATAGCAACGATGACAGGTTTTAACGGACTATCTCTGCCACAATCCATGCAATCAATATTTGGCTCATATGCGGCTAATCTTAGTGACGTAGGTGTAATATTTGAAGGCATGTTTGGCGGTTATAAAGCTAATTTTGTAGAAGGTATCGTTTGGATTATCGCACTCACTCCGATAGCATTATTTGCGCCAAATTCAATGCAGATAGCTAACGGCCTATTCTCTCTAAATTTAGGGCAATTGACAGTAAATACGTACCACAGGATTAAGCCAAACCATACAGCCACTCTGAATTACATAGCCTGGCTCGCAGGAGTGACATTTGGAATTATAATCCTAAATCTTTTTAAAGTTAGTGAATTTCTTTATTTTCAATTTTAAGAGTGCTTGATGAATTATTTACACTACCTTGCTAAATTCGTCAGTGGTACTCTGGTAGTGTTGCTATTGACCTTTATCATCAATTTAATTTTTGATCCTCTGTGGTATATGGGGGGAAACAAGGTTGATGACTACAACTATGCATTTGATGAACGTACAAGCAAACTCAATTTGGTTGAAAACTCGGATTTCAATTGTCTTATATTAGGAAGCTCTCGAGTAACCTTTATTCGCCCCAGTGAAATAAAGAGTGCCACTTGTTTTAACTCAGCTTTTTCCCGTGCGGTGGTTGAAGAATTTCTCCCCTACATAAATAGGCTAAAATTTTCGGGAATGAATAAATTGGACTATCTGATTATTGGAGTAGATGGTTTCAATTTCTTCGGTGAATCGAAGTTCAAAAATATACCAAGAACTGCAGTTGCAGAGTCACCTCCTATTATTTTTGAATCCTACTTATCTTTCGATACTTTAGTTTTTTCATATCGACTTTTTACTGAAGACGCTAATTTACCTCGTTTTTATGATAAAAATTTTGAAGTAGATGTTCATAAATCAATACCTACATTTGATCCTAAGCACCAATTGGCAGGCGCTATAGAAGGTGGTTATTATCCGAGTAAGCTAAGCGAATATATGGAAGTAGTTGAGGTCGCTGAAGCTCAAGCCGTTATCTTCTATGTTCCACCATTAAGCGCATGGCATATCCAAGATCTTGATAAAAAAGGTGAACTAGAAAATTATATAAAGGCAATATACGAATTTGTAAATCAAGGGTTTACAATTATCGACTACTCAATAATTTCTCCCGTCACAAAGAATAAAAATAACACTTATGATGGGCATCACTACCTCCCTCATATCAATTCGCTCATCACTAGCAACCTCCACCAGATAATGAAAGGACAACGGCCTGAACTGGCTGATTTCGGCGTAGTTGTAAATAACTATTCATTTACATCATTTGTAGCACTTTATAAGGGTAGACTTGCTCAATTCAAGCAAGAAAATATTCATTAAAGACTTAGTAACAGGGATTATATTATGAGCAAACGAGTCGGGTTAATCTCCTACCCTATGTTATTTCAAAAAAAGGGAGGATTGCAGATTCAGGTACTAGAAACATTGAACGCACTCAAAGAGTTAAGTGTCGATGCTAGCCTAGTGAATGTGCTAACTGACGACCTTGCCGACTTTGACATTCTTCACGTTTTTTCATCGAATCACGGTAATGCGAATATTATAACCACCGCAAAAGACAAAGGTTGTAAAGTGGTCATATCGCCGTTAGCAGAAGATAAATGGAATGCCAAATATTCAACACGCAGTCGGTTAATAGAGCCCTTACTGAAAAAGTTTACTGGTTACCTAAACTACTCTTTTTTCTCACGCCTGTATGACGCCATGCAACTATGTGATCACTTTGTCGCGCTGGGACAAGCAGAAAAAACAGCGTTAAACCAAGCTTTTGACATTAACAATGATGATATAACCATCATCCCTAACGGTATACCACAGCGATTTTTTGACGCTTCTCCCGATTATTTTAGGCAAGAAACGGGTATCGAGGGAGACTTTGTTCTCAATATAGCTTCTATTGACCGGCGCAAAAACCAATTGGCTTTAGCCCAAGCAATGAAAGAGTACCTTCCAGACGCTAAGCTTGTCTTAATAGGCCCAGTATTAAAATCCAATGAAGCATATCTCAAGCAAATAGAGGCGGTGGGAAACGTGGCATATCTCGGCTCCTTCGATTACCAATCTGATATGCTGCCATCAGCTTATGCTGCCGCTTCTGTGTTCTCTTTGCCTAGTATACAAGAAGTACTCCCCCTTTCAGCGCTTGAATCTATGGCAGCTGGTACACCTGCCATTGTCACTAAAGTCTCTTCGATGGAATTCCCTTGTAAAAACCATGAATTTGCCCTAGTAGATCCAGAGAATCACGCAGATATTGCGAGCACTATCGAAAAAGCGACCTTACAGCCTCCCACAAAAGCTTCGTGCCAAAATATGGTCAGGCATTTAACATGGCATGCTGTCGCCAATCAATTGATTGAAATTTATGAAAATATATAAATAAAAGCTGAAATTATTTCGCCCCTAATTTAACCTCAGGTTTGGATAAGAAATAGTGAATAACAAATCAATTCAAATACTTATGTTTATTGTTGTCTTCTAGCGAGAAATTTTTGCTGATATCAAGGCAAATTTGCGCGTCAATAGCTAGTCTATTGCAAGTAAATTTAACGCTGGTAGCAGTAAAAGTAGCCGCTAGAAGCACATTAGTTATCCAGAGCTGAGGTTAATTTAAGTTTAATTAAGTGGTCGAGTTGTTTCAGCAGCGTAAAGTTCACGGCTTTTAATCACGGCAATAATCGCCAAAAATGCATATACCAATTCAAAGTACGCAAGACTGACATTTAACCCGGTGACACCATAGCCAACGAAAGCTAAAGAAATAGCGTTTGACAAGTCTTGACACCACCTCACCCCATTTTTCTTTGCTTTACTTGCATTTCTAAGGCTAACCCAAAAACCTGTAATCATCATCGACAGGAAAATAAAAAGCCCCACAAAACCGGCGCTCCCTAATACCTGAAAGTAAATATTGTGCGCGGCTTTAGGTTCAATAGAGTGTTCAATTACTGGGGTTTCAACGGGGCCAAAAAGTGGCGTTTCAGGGGCATAAATTCGCCACAAAATAGGATCCGTTGTCGCTTTGAATCCGCCGCCAGTCATAGGGTTATCAATGGCGATTAAAGTAGCAATTTTCCATGCCCATATCCGCCCAATGAACGAACCATCTTGAGTTGTTGCTGTTTCCACTGTTGACTGTCTTTCTTTCCAATCCTCTGGCGCATTTGCATATAAGACTGGCAGCGCCATTAGTGCGATCACTAAGTAGATAATTTTTCGATTAGACTTCAGCCACATCGCTAGTGCAAGTATGATAAGCCCGATAAAGCCTCCTCTCGAATAGGTCCCCACAATCGCAAGAACATTCAATAGTGCTAACGCCAATAGCCCCAGCTTTAATTTTTTATCCTCGGTACAACTCCACAAGTAAACCACTAACGGTAAGCACATGTTAATAGCGACAGCTAAATCATTTCGATCAGCAATGATACCGGAGCGCCCAACTATTCGATGAGCACCAGCCGATAAGACAAATTTCACCGCTTCCATCGCGGCATATGCCGACAAACCTAATACAACGGCCCAAATAAATGTGTTGATATCTTTTCGGGATTTTAAAATTAGTGTGATGAAAACGAATAATGCGAGCACCTTAACGAACTCATTATATTTCATCCAAGCATAGCCGCTGTCGACACGAAGGTTAAACACGGTGGATATCAACATCCAAAAGCCAAAGAAAAGCACCCAAAAATGAATGGACGTAAATTGCGGTTTCGGTTTTTCTTTCCAAACGAAATAAGATAGCGCAGTGAACAAAACAATCGTTAGATTTAACCTTAGGTCTTGCGAAAAGCCAAAAGCCCACTTTGCAGGGGCCATTAATGCAATCCACACCCAAGCAGCAAGGCCTGCGAGGGGCCGCTTAAAAGTGAAATAAACCGCGGCGCACATAAAACCGAGAAGCAATAGATCACGCATTACTTTTGCTCCTTATCACTTTCTTCTTTGGTTGCCCACCACATCAACACGATCATCGCAATGACATCTACGAGTAAAAATAAGCTATCTATCAATTTATGTGCCCTACATTGCTGATCACATATCGGAATTTGCCTGATTTTTCGGCGGCTATACTATTAACAATTTGCAGCTCAATGGTGACCTCAGCGCCAAGGCGTTGTTTGAAGCCGTCAATAATCTGCTCACTCATGGCTGGAGTTACACTTTCTTTGGGCACGAGGAGCACTCGTGTGTGCATCAAGGATTCCTGAATAATTTTAAATGCTTCAACACCTTGCATTTCTCGTAAGATATAAATCAGAGCCAGGCCATGCATCATGGTGCCGTCTTGGGCAATCACGAAATCGGTGGTGCGCCCTTCGATATTTTTAAGTACAGGTAAGCCACGCCCACATGAACAAGGCTCGGTATCTATCGCGCCAACATCACCCGTACGATAGCGGATAAACGGAAAGTCTGAGGTTGCCATATGCGTGACCACTATCTCCCCAGTTTCACCATCCGGCAGCACGCTACCCTCGCTATCAATGATTTCCACGATAATATCTTCGGCGCTAATATGCATCTTGCCATGCGGACAAGCATGGGCAATAAAGCCGGCATCTCGGCCACCATAACCATTGGCCACCGGTGCATTAAAGACTTGTTCAATTTGCGCTTGTTGATATGGATAAAGGCGCTCGCTGGTGACAAACACCACCTTAATGCCCACGTTATCAAGTGAGATCCCATGCTTTTGTGCCGTTTTAGCAATCAGGGCGTAAACCGACGGATAACCAAACAGCATTTTGGGTTTAATGCGCTTGATCTGGTCAATAAAACCAAGCAATTTAATTTCATCCATATCGAATGCCGGGATCAAGGTCGAACGAAATAGTTTATCGCGCGCGATACGCACTTTATCTTGTGCCCCCAGCTCAATCGGCGATCCCCAAGCAACGATCTCTTTGTCGCCAATATCTACATCCCACCAACGAGTCGCTCGCCATTTTTCGGCAACATCATGGCTTACGCGTTCATTACTCAGTAAGAAGGTAAGTGGCGTACCGCTAGAGCCTCCGGTGGTAAAAGGCTGTGTCGGGCCGGCATTAGCTGATGTTAACTGCTCGAAATGCTCGCGAATAACTGACTTGTCGAGCAACGGCAATTCAGCGAGCGCGGATTTTGCAGAAATAGCATTTGTTGCTAAGCCTAACCGTTTATACAAGTTGCGATAGTAAGGGACATCAGTCGCTGCTTTTGCTAAAAATTTTGCTAAACGTTGGTCGGCATTTCTTGTTATTTCTGCCTGACTCGCCCACTGGCTTTGCTCTAACTGACGCTTAATATGCACCGTATTATGCTTTTTTAACCACTCGTGTAGCGGGAACAATATGTTAGCAATCAGCTTTGTATATAACGGGCTAAACATTTGCTCGTCCTACCTTTTTTTGCTGCTCTGTTTGCTGACTTCTGCCCTGAATGGCTTGTTGGTAGCAAGCTTCAAGCTCTCGCCAAACATTTCGCCAGTAGAACTTTTCAATGGTTGTTAAGCCATTAGCTATTAACGTCTGCCTTTGCTCTGGCTTGGTCAGCAATGCCAATGACAGCTGAGTCATTTTGTCGATATCTTTAGGCGCAGCCAGCAACGCATTGTACTGATCTGACACTAATTGCGGGATGCCCCCAACATTACTGCTGACAATCGGTGTACCACACGCCAGTGCCTCGATAAGGGCGTTCGGCGAGTTATCGACGACACTCGTGTTAAGCATCAAATCAGCAGCTTTATATAAGTTTGCAACCTCATCTGGCGATAGTCGGCCGACAAACTCTACACTAGGCGCAAGCGCTAATTCTTGGCACAAGGCTTGTAGGTTTGCCAATTCTGGCCCTGTACCGGCCACTTTTAACTCAGCGTTTGGGAACTGCTGCCTGATGCCTGCAAACACGTTTATTGCGGTCGCCACATCATAAATAGCTTCCAAGTTTCGCGTCACAATCACCGTTGGCTTCATGGCAGACTGACGTTCAAGGCAATTAAAGCGTTGCTCATTTAGCACATTGGGGATGATTTTCGCTGTTTTACCGTAGTCGCTAAACACACCTTGTAGAAAGCTTGATGGCACCACAATATCATCCACTAAATCCAATGTTTTCTTCACTTGAGACCACGACTTGGCAAAAAAGTCGGCGGCATAGCCTCCCCGATAATTAAGCACAACAGGTTTGTTTAACTGCTTGGCTACTTTAATGGCTGGTGCAGCAAACAAGTGCCAAGACCACCCCGAATTTGCCATGATATGCACAAGGTCAACATCCGCTAGTTTTTGTTTCAGTGCCCGTTGGTATTGTACTAGCCTTACTAACGCCCGAAACATTGGGATCTTCCCCACCCATCTGGGTTCATAAGGTAGATTAACTTGAACAACTGTGACTTTTACGCCTTCTGATTCGAGAAAACTGGCAAATTGCTCGGTTTGATTAGCCATACCGCCTGCCGGTGGTGGCAAGGGCCCAACAATAGCTACGTGCTCAACACTCGCCATTCAACATCGCCTTTTCAGTTAACGCAGAATAAACAGGTAAGTAATTACTCACACTATTTCGCCAATTGCGTTGGTGTTCAACATAGCGTCGGCCATTATCAAGAATTTCAGACCAGGCTTGCTGTTGTTGAAAAATATCAATCACTTTAGTCACTAATGCCGCGCTATTATCAGCAGCAAATAAATAACCGGTTTGGTTATTAACAATCAGTTCATGATGGCCACCGACATCTGACGCCAAAAATAAACGCCCCTGTGCCATCGCCTCTAGTGGCTTCAGTGGGGTAACAAGATCCGTTAATCGCATCGATTTACGTGGATAAACCAATAAATCAATAAGTGAGTAATATCGACTTACCTGCTGATGTGGTACTCGGCCAGTAAATATCACGTGCTCATCAAGACCTAATTGATTAACCTGTGCTTTGAGGGCTGCTTCTTGTGGGCCACCGCCGACCAGCAATAAACAAGCATCTGGCATTTGCTCAAGAATAGCGGGCAGTGAAGACACCAATAAGTCCAAACCTTCATAGGCGTAAAACGAGCCAATAAAGCCAAGCACTTTTTTATTACTCAACTGCAATTGCTCAACTAAGTGAGCGTCCTTCTCGGTAATACGCTCGAACTGCTCAACATTGACGGCATTGGGGATCACCGTCAATTTCTGCTCAGCAACGCCTCTGGCGATTAAATCATTTTTGAGACCTTGGCAGATGGTGGTTACTGCATCCGCTTGATTAACGACATGAGACTCCAGCGAACGGGTCATTTGATAACGCAGATCACCCTCCTTGCAGGTACCGTGATCAACCGCGGCATCTTCCCAAAATGCGCGAATTTCATAAACCACAGGTATGCCCATTTTTTTGCCCGCTTTTAACGCCGCCAAACCGTTGAGGGCTGGCGAATGGGCATGGATAATATCGGGTTTTTCACGGTCAATCACTTCGAGAATACGTTTTTCCAAGGGCGAAATAATTGACCATTGATTAAGCACAGGCACTTTACTTAACAACCCCTTAGCTGGCGCGCTGCGGTAAAAGACCAGCTCATCCACTTGCTCAACCAAAGCCTCAGTATTGCCGTGCTTAGGGCTAGTCACATGACAGGTTTCAATGCCTAATTGATGCTGTGTTTGTAATATTGCCCGGCTTCGAAAAGTGTAACCACTGTGCAGAGGGATCGAATGGTCGAGCACATGTAACACTTTCATCACTAGCTGGCCTTGCTTTGACGTAAAAACGACTCAAACATCATCAGTGTCCACAGCGAAGCACTGTTATCGCGTATGCCTTTAGCATGCTGGTCAATCAAGGTTTTGAGCTGCTTTGAAGAGAAATAACCCGACTGCCCCATGGTTTCACTTAATAAACTATCGTAGAGACGATCTTTGAGTGGTCCACGGAACCAATTAGCCAGTGGTACAGAAAAGCCCATTTTCTTGCGATACAGCACATCATGAGGCAAATGTGGCTCCATCTGCTTTTTCAGTGTACTTTTACCAACCCCAGCTACCAAGTTCAAATTCGTTGGTGCATTAAAACCCCACTCAACAAACTTATGATCTAAAAATGGCACGCGAACTTCCAATGAGTGGGCCATACTGGCGCGATCAACTTTTGTCAGAATATCGCCAACTAGGTAGGTTTTCATATCTAAATACTGTGCTTGCTTGATCGGATCAAGTCCGGTGAGTTTGTCGCGATACTGATCAAACACCGCAATGGAAGAGTAGCCGTTTAAGCTCTGTTGATATTCTGCTGAAAACAGCTTCATCCGCTCGTCTTGGCGCAGAATCGACATTGAGTTGTGATAGCCCTGCACTGTATCAAGTGCCATAGATTGAAATGTCGTTTTCCCTCTTAATACTCTTGGCGCCCAATCCATTTTGGGATACAAAGCACCTAACGGCGCGAAAATAGGCTTGCGTAGCGAAAGTGGTAACATTGCGCGCACTTTTTCTTCATGGCCATGCAGACGATAACGCCCATAACCCGCAAATAACTCATCAGCACCATCACCAGAAAGCGCAACCGTAACATGCTTTCGCGCTAACTCACAGACGCGATAAGTGGGCATTGCCGAACTGTCGGCATAAGGTTCATCGTACAAAAATGCTAACTTGTCGATCAATTCAAAATCATTTTGATCGACCATTTCGATATGATGATTTGCCTTATAGCGTTGGGCGACTTGCTTAGCAAAATCAATTTCATTAAATTCCGCGATATCAAAGCCAATAGAGCAAGCATTAACAGGGTCTGCTTGCAGCTGTGACATCAAGGCGACAACGGCACTGGAATCGACACCGCCCGATAAAAATGAGCCTAACGGCACATCGGCAACCATGCGAATATCGACAGCTTCTTTCAATCGCTCAACCAACTGCTCTGCTATTTCATGTTCAGTGAGTTCGACATTGCTATGAACGGGAATATCCCAGTACTCCTGTTGTTCAGGCAATTGTGTTTGACCACGAATCACAGTAAAACAGTGGCCAGGTCTCAGTTTATAGGCGTTTTTATAGATAGTGTAAGGCTCAGGTACATAGCCAAAGGTAAAGTAGTCTTCAACAGTGGTATCACGCAATTTGCGATCAAAACGAGGGTGCTGGGTTAGTACTTTAAGTTCTGAGCCAAAAACAAAATGGCCATTATCTAATAGCGAAAAGTACAAGGGTTTAATACCCAATCTGTCACGGGCAACAAATAAGGATTGCTTATTTCTATCCCAAACCGCAAAGGCAAACATCCCTCGTAAGTGATGAACACAGTCTTCGCCCCACTCAAGATAAGCGTTTAATATAGTCTCGGTATCACCATCGGTATTGAAATGATAGCCTTTAGCTTTGAGCTCAGCATGCAGGGCTTTGAAGTTATAAATTTCCCCATTAAACACAATCACTGCCCGGCCACATGCGCTTGTCATCGGCTGTGGGCTGCCTTCTAGATCGATAATCGACAAACGACGATGTGCCAATGCTAGCCCCGGCTCAAAATAATAATCGCCAGCATCGGGACCACGATGGACCTGTTTATCATTCATCGAGGCAATCAGATCTGCCTCTATCGCTTGCTGCTCGGTAACATGAAAAATTCCAGCTATGCCGCACATGTCTTACCCCTTCCTGAGACTTTCTGTTGGTATAACGATGTGTAAAGGTCATGATACTTACCGACCATAGACTCAATACTAAAGTGTTTAATGCAATGCTCCCTGACCTTTGAGCTGTCTTTTTCCAAAAGCTCATGGTGTATCAGATATTGAGCCATTGCATCAGATAATGCCGTTACATCGTTAACTTCGACCAGGTGAGAACTGTGATGTTCTGCCATGATTAAATCTGGGTTACCGCCAACATTGGTGGCAATCACCGGTAACCCTGATGCCATCGCCTCCAATATCGTGTTGGATATGCCCTCAGCAAGTGATGGCAGCACAAACACATCCATTGCCGCCATTGTTTGCGGAATATCGTCACGATGTCCAGCAAAGCAGATGTCCTCATCATAGCCTGACTGTTGAGCCGTTGCCGTTAACCGCTCTTTCAATACTCCATCACCAACAATTAATAGCTTTGCTCGATGAGCGTTTGGCGTATCACTTTGCTTGAGTTTTATAAACGCATCTAAAAGCTGTTGATGATTTTTAACTTTAACTTGTCTGCCGACCGTGCCAAAAACGAGGTTAGCTGTTGTTGTCGTGGAAAAGCCAAAGTCATTCCCTTTCGTATGTTGGGAAAACTTGTCAACATCAACCCCATTACAAATATGCGTAAGTTTGTTTACCGGCACAGCTATCTTATGCTCTAAATAGGCAAAACTCTCTTTTGATAACGCCACGTAACGATGTATGAAAGGCTTAAAAAATTTTTTGATCCGCTGATTCTTCTTATTGCCTCCGTTGAGGTCGTTAACATCCCAGCCATGCTCGCCATGGATGCGAACAGGAACACCAGCAAGCCAAGCCGCTACTTGCGCCTCTAAAGGGTTTAAGTTTCTTGAGTGGCAAATATCAGGCTTTATCTTTTTTAATAAGCGCCAACATGCGATCAACCATGCTATGCCCTTCCCTGGCTTTTTGTGTAGGTCATATACTTTGACATTACTGGTTTTTATGCGACGAAAAAAATGAGGATCGTGCTTTGATATACAGATAATCGAGTGGCGATAATCCTGTTCTGGCAAGTGATTAATTAAATTGACGACACCATTTTCTAAGCCGCCCGTAGCAAAAGAGTAAATGATATGTGCGATATGGATTTGAGGCTGACTCATCAATTAATTACCCACTTGATTGAGTGTGATTTGATTTATCATCGAATCAGCACTGTTAAGCAAGCTAGCCACAATGTTTTGCTGTTCAGTAGCTAAACTAGAGGCCGCAACAAAGTAAGCAAAATCTGCTTGGCCGGTCAGCAATGCCAATGCTTGATGTAACTTGACGAACGCTGGGCTGACAACTTTCCTGTTACCAATTTGATACCAATATAGCAGCGCCCTTTCTCGACCTTGAACATCTCTTAACAGTAAATAACGATATACTTGCCCATTATCATTGTTTGTGATGCGATCGATCACCGTCCAGCGCTCAGCGTCATAAAGCTTGTTTGCAAAGCTAACTAACTCGCCTTCACTTTGTTTGTTGCCGTACCGCGCAAAAAACAACTCGGTACCATTAGTTTCACGCTGATAATTAGACTGCATCGGTTGCGTAAAACTAACCCCCCAATTTGACGCTGGCATTGGCATCACGGTAGCTGCACTTTCGGGTAACTCAAGTACATTGATATTGCGTTCAACCAACCAAGTCGCCATCATTAGCAAACACGCCGAGGCACCAGCCCAGAGCTTATTACGCTGTCCCTTAGACTTTGTCGATTCGCCATCACTATAAAGCTCTGTTTTACGCTCTGGATCAGCAAACTTGCCGCCTACCCAAAACATCAACATGATGACAAAACCAAAGAATATCCAGCCATAGACCAAATGATCAGCCCCAGTGGCATATTTCATATCCGAATAATGGGCGATAATCACGATTAAATACGCTCTGACACCGTTGGCTAAAATCGGCAACAAGAAGGCAAATACAACAAACAGTAACTGCTTTTTAAAAGAACGGTAGGTTAAGTAAGCGTACAAAGTGCCGACCGCCATTGAGGCTATTAAATAGCGGATGCCAGAGCAGGCGACAGCGACTTCAAACATGCCGGTTGGGATTTGAATATACCAACCATCGCGAAACACAGGAATACCGTGAACTTTAAGCAGGAATACCGTGATCCAAGCGGTGATATCTTGCAGGTCAGGTATCAGGTTTTCTCCCATTGGCACAGCAAACAGCAGGTAAGCAAGTGGAAACTTGTATCGCCAGGCCAAGTGATTGCCGATCAACATCCAAACCAATGAAACCAACACCAAAACTGCCGCAAGCTGGCTCAGCACATTAATATCTGCCGCAAAGGCGAACAACCAGACAAAACAACCCATGAGTAAAAATGGCAGAGGCAGCCAGGTTGACTGCGCTCGGGCAGACATTAAATAGGCTCGGTCGCGATACAACAGCCAAATCACGATCGGCAAAATAAAATAGCCATGAGCAAAGGTATCAGAACGTCGCCAAATCGCTTCCATTCCAGCAATGCCATCCCAAAAAACTAGCACCCAGCCAGTCATCAACACGGCAAACATCATCATAAACTGTCGGCTGTTAATCGCCATCATTGGCTTGAAACCTCCTAAGGTTCTATTTGATAAAGTTTAGCAAGCGGTGCCAGCGTTGCTTGCCAAGTAAAGTGTGCTTCAATCCAAGCGCGATTATCTATCTTAACCTGCGCTGCCGCTTTTTGCGCCGGGCTAACCAGTGAGATTACGGCTTGAGCAAAGTCTTGAGGGTCGTCATGCACTTGGCAGAACGTATGACTAGGGGCATTGATGCCCTCCATCGCCATGGAAGTACAAACAACAGGCTTGTCTAGTGACATCGCCTCTAGCACTTTGTTTTGTATACCGCGTGCAATGCGCAGCGGCGCCACAATACACTCGGCTTTCGCCATAAAGGGGCGAATATCTGCTACTCGTCCGGTGACGATAATATCTTGTTGTTTGCCAAGTGCTTTAATTTCACTCGTTGGATTACCGCCAGCGATAACAAAACTCAGGGATGGCTCCGCCGCTTTAACAATCGGCCAGCAATGCTCGACAAACCAAAGTACCGCGTCGACATTCGCCCAATAATCCATCGCACCAGTAAAACTGATAAAACGCTCTGCTGGCAATTTATTGTCATGTTCAAGCGTTGCACTTGGGTTGAAGAAGCTAATATCTACGCCGTTTAAAATACCTTTGACCTTAGGGCGATCATTTGTGGCCTGGCGGTCTTGAAAAAGCTGGGCTTCATCAGGGGAAACAAACAAGGAGGCATCAAATTGCTGGCAGATGCGATCTTCATAACTTGCTAATGTTTTAAACTCTCTTTGAAAGACAAACTTGGCAAGCCCAGATTTGCTATCGGCATATTGACGCCATTTATCAGAATCAACATCGACGAAATCGATCACACGCTGACAACGCTCAAATACTGGCGCTTCACAGAACTGTGCCATTGAAGACGAATAGATAAAGACTTTCTCGATGTTATATTGCTTTATCGCGTTTTCACACCAAACAGCCATCGCACTATCGTAGTAGTACGGCAAGGTGATGGGCTTGCCAGTTACAAATGCTGATAACCCTTTGATCTTAGCCAGCAATTTGTTTTGTTTGCGATAAAACAGTTGATGACAATATTGCTTGAGTGTCTCGACATACTGTTCATCGTAGGGGTCATCGATAAAGCAGCCAAGGTAAACATCGTAATGTTTGTTCAGCATTTGCAATATGTTGAACGAACGAATCTTATCGCCTTTATTCGGTGGAAATGGAATGCGATGACAAAGGAAAAGCAGTGGCGGTTTACTCATAGCGCATTACCCTAAATACTTCGACAGCAAGGGACCAAGCCATTGGCTTATGGTCAATGGTAATTTCTGCCACAAGCGGATAAACAACTGGTATTTCGGATTGTTAGGGCTCAAATTCGGCAGCTCTTTCGCCGTGACGAGATAATAATAATAGTGCAAAGGCTCTGGAGTCATGCCCCAATTTTTCTTGTATTTAAATGGACCGCTATCATTTTTACTGCGCCCAAAATCATACCATTGGCAACCTTTTTCGCGTGCGTGACACAGCACTTGATAGTACATAAAGTCAGCACTTTTAAGCGCTCTGGCGGCATCATCGCCACCACCATAGTAAGGCAACACTTGCTGTTGATAATAGAAATTCATCACCGCGCATGACGGCTTTGCTTGGCTATCCTTGACGATAGAAATATCTACTTGATCACCAAAATAGGTCAACAGCGCGGCAAAGTAACGCTTAGTGAATATCGGTGTGCCTAGGTTGCGATAACTCGTTGCCAACAAGTGATAGAAGTCATCGAGGTTGCGCCCATGAGTAATCGATAATTTATTGTTCAAGGAGTGACGAATAACCGCTCTTTGTTTTTTCTTGACCCCTGCCAAAATAGCTTCGTCGCTTTCAGCAATCTCACAACCAAAAGTACTGTGAACTTGTTTGAGTAGAAAATCATTTTGTTGTGCTTGTCGATAACGCAGCTCTAAATAATCGACTTCAAGCTGCTCCGCCAACTGACAAGCACGCAGCTCTAACGCCTGCTGAATTGCTCGATTATCAGCCAACACCCCGCCGTACACGCAAAATGGCGTAGAAACTAATGCATGGCCAAATAGCTGACTCTTCACTTGCACTAACGGCAGAATGCCAACCACTCGATTGGCCTGTTTGGCCAGCAAATAATGACAAGGGTGGTTAAACACTGATGAAATAACTTGTTGCCAGTTACTTAGATGAAAGAATGAACCTTCTGGATGAGCGTTAACATATTCATTCCATTGCTCGTGCTCAGTTGACAACACAGTGATCACTGGCTGCTCTGCGGTATCTGATGAACTGTTGATCGCGTTATTGTTCACATCCATGATCCCCATGCGTCTACCCCTCTAAATACACGGCCCGCATTGTCGACCATTGATAATCATTGAGCAGTTTTACCACTTTGCCTTCCATTCGAGATAAATTGATGTAATGACGCACTTTCGAGCGCAGTGAGGCGCCATTAATTCTTGGCTGCTCAGGATCAATCTCCCACGGATGAAAATAAAAGCTGTAAGGTGCTGACTCTTGCGACAGATATTTGTCTATTCGACGTTTTGAAAACGAATAGGGGTAAAGCCTAAAATAACCGCCACCACCAATACCAATGTTGCTGCCGTTTTTGCGAATCGTCGGTACAGGAATTTCAATAATGCCCTCGTCGCGTTTAAATTTGAATCGCGGCCAATGCGGCACCCCATAAAGATCATGCTCAATGGGATAGGTACTTGAGCTGTACTCAAAGCCCAATTCCACCAGCACTTCATAAGCCCAGACATTTTGCTCACCAATAGAGAAGCTCGGCGCGCGATAGCCCAGCACGGCTTGACCACTGGCTTGCTCTAATAACGACTTACTTTTGGTGACATCTTGCGTAAACTGCTCTCTGGTCATAGCTATGGCGCGCTGATGGTCATAACCATGGCTTGCAAGTTCATGCCCTTGGCCGACAATATCTCTGATCAGCTGTGGACAGTGCTCAGCAACCCAGCCCAAGGTAAAAAAAGTCGCTTTCGCATTGTGTTGCTCAAACAGCTCTAACAAACGATAGGTATTGTGCTCGACACGCAGGGGCAATTTTTGCCAATCCGCGCGCGAGATGTTTTGCTCAAACGCGGAAACGTGAAAATAATCTTCAACGTCGACAGTCATTGCTTGGTGGGTACGCTTACTCATTATTTGCTACCTAGCCTACCGCTATCGGCCTTTGCCAAAGACCACGATTTCAACGGTGCGGATCAGAATCAACAAATCGAGGAAAAAACTGCGATGCTTGATGTAATACAGGTCGTATTTCAGTTTTTCTAAGGCGTCAGCTTCAGTTGCACCGTATGGATATTTCAACTGCGCCCAACCCGCAAGGCCAGGCTTAACATTATGGCGCTCGTTATAGTAAGGAATTGACTTAACTAGGTTTTGCACAAACTCTGGGCGTTCAGGCCTCGGCCCGACAAAGCCCATATCACCGCGCATTACATTGTATATTTGCGGTAATTCATCAATGCGATACTTGCGAATAAAATTGCCGATTCGCGTTGTCCTATCATCGTTTTCCGATGCCCACTGCGCACCGTTTTTCTCGGCATCCACGCGCATACTTCGGAACTTGACGATGTAAAATGGATGCCCGTCAACACCCACGCGTTCCTGGCGATAAAAAATAGGCGCAGAAAAGCCATCATCGAGTTTAATAATAATGGCAGTAAGCAACATGACTGGCCAGGTAATGAGCAATAAAGTAAACGCAATGGCGGCATTGAATAGCCAATCTAGCGTATTGCGTAAATAATTGGTCGAGGTAAAGCCGTTAGAATAGATAACCCAACTAGGATAAATAAGGTTGACGGCTATCTGCCCTGTCTCGCGTTCAATAAAATCGAGAATTTCGGTGACTTCAATACCGCGAATTTTACAGGCGAATAGTTCATCAACGGGTAAATTGTTGCGGCGCTCATCATTAGCAACGACAATTTCATCAATTTCGTTATCAAGGGCATAGCTGACCAGTGAGCCATCGAGTGAAATTTTTGTTTCTCGCTCAATACCGTCTGGACTATCGCCTGTCATCTTCACATACGCGTGCACCTTAAACGACTGGCGATCAACGTCACGACGCATCCGTTTTTCAATAATCGACGCCCGTTGCCCTGCGCCAATAACTAAGACTTTCCGTTTGTGAAAGCCAAAAAAGTCAATGCGATGTGCGCCATAACGCAGCAATAACACCAGTACTAGACCCGACAATGACGCTAGGCCCAATACCTCGATTGGTAAGGCAAAGCTACTGTAAAGGGGATTGATAAGCGCAACAATAGAAAAAGCAATAGCCACAGCCAAAAGAATACGGCGGAAAAGCCCCCGAAAGTTCTCGCGTAACTTAGAGTTGTACAAGCCAAGTGCTAAACTCGTCAACTGTGACACTAAGCCAAAGACTAAGGCATAAATAAAAAGGAAATTGCTTGGTAACACTGGAGACAACGCAATTTGGAATTGATTATTGAGCGCAACAGCGATCAGCATACCAGCCATAAACACTAGTAACTCTAGTAGCACAAATGATTTGCTGTTGATTGATAAATCTCGAAATGCTATGACAGGCATACTATTTATTTTATTCCCTTAAACATGCTAAACGAATATAGAAAAGTACTTATTTCGACGCTTTAACTACTCTAGCAGAGTTAACTTTACATTTACATAGTTTAAATTAGGTAATCTAAATGTTAAAAAGTGTGCAAGGTTTAGAAAAATACCATACAATCTTTTAGCAGTATTACAATCAACATTGGGTATCAAAAGGTAATAACCATGGAAAAACGTATTATCCAGCTGATGAAGATATTAGTAGTCGCCGCCTGTGGCATTTTGTTGAGTTCATGTAGCTCAAATAAACTACCGCAAGCAACCTTACACCCCTCTAAAACAGAAAGTATTGACTCATATAGGTACCTGATTGGTGCTGGTGATTCAGTCAACATTTTCGTCTATGGCAACCCTGAGGTATCTGGCACCTTTACTGTGCGACCAGATGGCATGATCACGACCTCATTGGTTGAAGATATTCCAGTATCAGGGCGGACGCCAACAGAACTTGCGCGAGAAATTGAAGCCGTACTGGCGACCTTTCTGAGAGAGCCAATCGTGACGGTAACGGTCGGAGGTTTTGTTGGCCCGTTTAGTGAGCAAATTAGAGTGATCGGTGAAGCGGCACAACCGCTCGCCATTAATTACAAAAAGAATATGACCCTGCTTGATGTCATGATCAGTGTCGGCGGTTTGACTGAATTCGCAGATGGCAACGATGCCGTATTAGTGCGGATTGAAAACGGTCAACAAAAACAATACTCGCTCGCTATTGATGACTTGCTAAAGCAAGGCGACATTTCAGCTAATGTTGACATGTTGCCTGGCGACATCATCATCGTACCAGAAACTTGGTTCTAAATAGCAGTATTTAACCTGTTTGTAAGAGGTCAGGAATGCAAGAGTTAATTGAACAAATAGTTGATTATTTAAAAGGAATTTGGATAAAGCGTCGTTATATTATTATTGCGACTTGGGCTATTTGTCCGCTCGGTTGGTACTTTGTCGCACAATTGCCAAATGTTTATGAATCATCTGCACGTGTTTACGTTGATACCCAGTCGTTGCTGCGTCCTTTGCTCAGAGGGCTCACGGTTGAAACCAACCCTGACACTCAAATCCGGCTAATGGTGCAGACCTTGCTCAGCCGCCCCAACCTCGAGCGCATATCTCGCATGACTGACCTAGATGTGCAAGCCAACACCACTGAAGAATATGACAAAATCATTGAAGATCTAAAAAAAGATTTAAAGATATCTAGTGCAGGCCGCGAAAATATCTTCACACTCTCCATTGAAGACAAAGATGCCGAAACGGCAAAAAATATCGTGCAGTCAGCGTTGACAGTTTTTATTGAAAATACGCTAGGCGAAACAAGGAGTGACTCTGACGAAGCACAAAAGTTCTTAAACGCGCAGATTCGTGATTACGAAAACCGGTTATTGGCGGCCGAAGGTCGATTAACTAACTTTAAGCAAAAGTACGGCAATGTGCTGTTGAATAACAGTGGTGGTTTTTACGCGACGCTCAACCAAGAAAAGGAACAGCTAGAGCGCGCGGAGTTACAACTTGCCGAAGCACAAACGCGGCTCAGCTCAGCCAAAGCTCAGTTAGCCGGTGAAGAGCCTGTGTTTGGGCTATTCAGTAGCCGAGTTCAGACGAATAACAGTATCACCACAACTTACGACAGCAGAATTCAACAGCTTGAAGAGGCTATGGATTCGCAGCTACTTCGCTTTACAGAGAACCATCCAGAAGTAAGAGAAATTCAGCGTCGCTTGGACGAATTAACCAAGCTGAGACAAAAAGAAATAGAAGAATACTATACAGCGTTGAAGACAGATAGTTCGCAAGGTAACAATAACATTACCAGCGTTGATAAAAATCCTGTATACCAAGAACTCAAGATCCAAGCGAACCAATATGAAAACGAAGTAGCTTCGCTCACCGTCCGAGTAAACAACTTTAAACAGCGCGTAATTGAAATTGAAAACCGTATTCACTCGCTCCCTGAAATAGAAGCTGAGCTTACCGCATTAAATCGCGGCTATGACATTACCAAAGCTAAGTATGAGGAACTGCTGGCACGCAAAGAAACCGCGCAGCTGGCTCAGCAGGCTGATGAGACTACCGATAAAATACAGTTTCGCGTTATTGACCCACCGAGAGCGGCATTGCAGCCTTCTGGGCCACCTAGGTTACTATTTTTTATCGGTATAACTATTGTTGGCATTGGCGTCGGCGTTGGTATCTCACTATTGATGAGCCAAATTAGCCCAGTAGTAACTTCAAGCCAACAAATGTCTCGCATCACGGGTATTCCAGTATTTGGCACCGTTTCTGCGAATGACAGTCTGGGCTTACATAAATGGCATAAGAAAAAAACCGTTCTATTTATGCTGTCAAACCTAGTCTTAATTATATTGCTCGCGAGTTTTATTAGTTATTTTACATTCCCTGATTTAATTCAAGCGCCACTGAAAGGAGTATTAGGCTAATGAGCACCATCGAAAAAGCCTTAGCAAAGCAAAAAAGTGCGCAGCAAGAATTAACGAATAACCAGAACGTTGAGCAAGTTAACAAGTCACTCTCTGCAACGTCTAGTGAGACGGAGTCAACAATACAAACAACGGCAAGCGCTCAGCAACAGTATGTCGAGCAACAAAGCAGAGAAATATACATTGATAATGACAAGTTAACTGAGCGCGGCTTTCTGCATAGTGGTGGTGACGCTCATCATCAACAAGAAGAGTTTCGTCATATCAAGCGTAAGTTGCTAAATAACGCTTTTGGCGCAGCGTCAAAAACACTTAAACAAAGTAACCTCATTATGGTGAGTAGTGCTAACCCTAACGAAGGTAAAACTTTTGTTTCGATCAACTTGGCGCTAAGCGTAGCATTAGAGCAAGACAAAACGGTACTGCTAGTCGATGCTGACGTGCTAAGGCCAAGCCTACACAGAGAACTTGAGTTTGAAAACGACACTGGCTTACTCGATTACCTATGTGGTGATACCGACAATGTCGCAGAGATCATTTACCCCACTAACTTAGTGAATCTAAAAATAATGCCCGCAGGTAGCGTCCACCATTTAACGAACGAATTGTTAGCCAGTGAACGGATGGCCAAGCTGGCAAATGAGTTGTCTGCCCGATACCCAGATCGCGTTGTTATTTTTGATAGCCCGCCACTACTTGGCGTAACAGAAACTCCTGTCTTGGCAAGCTTAGTAGGTCAAGCCGTTGTGGTCGCTGAAGAATCAAAAACGAAAATAGAAGATATTAAACGAGCAACATCTCAACTTGACGAAGAACTGGCAATTGGTTTCGTGCTCAACAAAACCATTAAAACCAGCAAGGATGTATATGGCTATTACGGATATGGCTACGGCCGAAAGAAATAAGCTAAAGTTATCAAGCCTTTTCGGTGTTACTTTACTTTTGGCGCATCCTGAGATTGCACACGCAGCCAGCAATGAGCTATCTCCGTACATTGGCATTGAAGAAATATACTCAGATAATGTTGAACTGAGCAGCTTTAATGAGGAAAACAGCTTTGTTACTCGTGCCAATGTCGGCGTCCGCAATAATTACTCTTCAAGCGTTGTAGATGCCAGTATTAACGGCAACTATTCACACTTATTTTATAGCCATGACAGCAGTGCTGACAATGGTTATGAGTCGCTCAACTCCACGATTAATATCTCTCCGTGGAGAAAGGGGCCACAGTTAAACCTGTCTGGCACCATTGCCAATACACCGCAAAGTATAGGGGGCAATTTTGCTTCTGACCTGATTTCGGGCGACACAGTACGCACCACCAATTATGGTGCAGGGTTATCTTACAGTGCCCAAAATAGTGATTTTCTGTTAACCCTAGGGGGGCAATATAACGATAGCCGATCGGAAGATGATGTTGGCAGCAGTTATGGCTACGCCACCAGTTTAGGTTTCCAAAATGGTACGGGGCAAAAATTCGTGTTTTGGAATATTTCAGCAAGTTACTCGGACCGCAATAATCAGCGCAACTCAGCGCGAAGTTATCAAATACAAGCAACAGTAGGGCTAATATCCGGCTGGAAACTTAACCCCTTTATTCGTTATTTTGATGAAAATTATTCTGGCAGCGTTACTAACAATAACTTAAACCAAGGGGAATCTCTTGGCGCTGGTATACGCTGGCAACCTGCTAAATTAATGGTGATTGACTTATCATACAATAAGGCGGAAGACGAAGCGGTCAGTGATGATTACGTTGCCTTTGAATTCAGCTGGCAACCGACCACCCGCACGCAAATAGCGGCCAACTATAATCAACGCTTTTTTGGTGATTCTTATGGCTTAAATATCAATCATAGAAACAAGCGGCTCACCAATGCCATTAGCTACAATGAACAAGTTCAGGCATTCCAAAGGGATAACTTTGAGCTTTTCGTTGACTCAACAGTATTCTGCCCTGTTGGCCAACCTATTGATCTGGAAGAGTGTTTGCCAACTCTAGAGGGCCAAACACAACCTGAATTGTTTGTTGAGTTCCCCATTTTCGATATCCGCCCTGTTGAAGACAACCAATTTTCGCTTAATAAAAGGTTGGCGTGGAGTTCAAGCCTATCACTACCGCGCACAACCTTGGGTTTAACCATTTCCGGCAATGAGCGCGAAGACCTTAATACCGGCAATACCCAAGATGTTATCTCAATAAACATTAACGCGAATCGTCGATTAAACCCCAGAAGCAACATCACTGCTGGTTTTCAATTTTCTCGTAATGACTTTTTCACCCGTAATGTTGATATAGATGCTGAACGCAAAGACTACTATCGCAGCTATAATCTTGGCTATTCACTGGATTTTGCGCGATCATTATCGCTTAACTTCAATCTAAGGCATCTAGTGCGTTCATCAAATTTTGATATTAGATCATATGACGAAACGCGCGCCACCTTGTCAGTAAGAAAAGATTTTTAAATATGTACGAAAGTTATTACGGCTTTACTGAGCGTCCGTTTCAGCTCAGCCCCGACCCGCGTTTTTTCTTTGCCTCTAAACATCACCAACGGGCGCTGTCTTACCTGCAATACGGCCTAGATCAGAAAGAAGGTTTTATTGTCATCACAGGCCCAATCGGAACGGGTAAAACCACCATTGCACGCAATTTACTCAGTAACTTACCTGAGGCCAATATTGTTGCAGCGCAGCTTGTCACCACTAAACTCAGCCCAGAAGAACTGCTAGAGCTAGTGATCGCTGAGTTTCGCATTCCCTACCAAGGGGAAAGCAAAGCGGATATGCTCAAGGCGATCGAAACGTTTTTAACTTCGCTGCACCAACAAGGTAAACGCGCGTTATTACTGGTTGATGAAGCGCAAAACTTACCCGCAGAAACCGTAGAAGAATTGCGCATGTTGTCGAACTTTCAGCAAGACAACCAGCCCCTTATTCAAAGTTTTTTGCTTGGTCAAGAAGAGTTAAAGGGCATTATTCAAGCACCCAATATGGAGCAATTTCGACAGCGGATTATCGCCTCAGCACATTTGCGTCCACTTACCCCGGAAGAAGTTGAGCACTACATCAACCACCGTATTCAACTGGCGGGCTACGATAAAGACGACTTATTTTCAGCACAAGCATTTGCTGTTATTCACGAAAAAACCCAAGGTGTGCCCAGAAAGATTAATATCTTTGTCGATCGTATTTTGCTGTTTGGTTTTCTTGAGGAGCTAGCGAGCATTAATATTGATGCCATTCACGCCGTAGCCCAAGAAATGGCAGTTGAACTTACGGGCTCGTTGTCTGGCAGTATCGAGCCACAAGTCCAAACGGCAAGCAACGAACAACTCGTGGTGAATTCAACAGAAAACGTTGAGAACATCAAAGACGTTTTGCGTGAAATTGAAGAGATTTTAGAAACCTCAATTAAGCAGAAAGTTAAAATGGCAAGGTATGTCGACAAGCTGCTGAAACAGAAAAATCGTCAATTTGCAGAAGCATCCGTAGCCGCTAATACGAGTCCAAGTAAACCCGATTAATCGACATTTGTTGCAACATATCCAAGTGCGACAAGGCTTCGCAATAGTGCTAAAATCAGCGGCCTGTTAAATCTGAGCGAAACAACATGTTAGCATTACGTTCACTTTTTTACTTTTTGCTTTCTCTACCAGTTAGGTTACTGGTACGCTGCAAAATTGTTCCAGATACATTACCGGAACTACTCAAAGAAGACGCCAAACAACCAATTTTCTATATCGTCCGCCACCAATCTGCGAGCGATCTTTTAGCACTGCAAAAAGCGTGTAAAAGCATGGGGCTACCCGATCCGTTAGGACAAGTAACGATTAAAGGGCAAGCTTTTGATCGCACCTTGTGCTTGGAGAAACCAACCGCCTTATTCTTTGGTAAGAAACAACGTAAAACAAAAGCGCTGATTCAGGGTATTCGACTGCTTAAACGTCACGCGGAAGATCCGACACTTGACGCGCAACTCATCCCAGCTAATCTCGTCTGGGGTCGGCGCCCGACGATTGAAAAGAATAACGCCAACGTTGGGACATTACTGGCGGACCAAGAGTCGCCCACTCCATTGCGCAAATTTTTTATCGTCCTCTTTCTCGGTCGACATACGCTGGTGCGCTTTAGCGAAGCCTTATCACTGCGTACTATGGCTGATGATCACGGTACAGACAAATCAACAGCGCACAAATTACTACGCGTAGCGCGATTCCATTTTCACCGCCAGACGGTTGCCGCAACAGGCCCGCGATTAATGCATCGCGATCAAATGTTTACCGCACTGTTGGCGAATCCTGCAGTGAAGCGCGTTATTGCTGACGAAGCGGCAAGTAAGAAAATTCCGGCACAAAAAGCAAAACAGCAAGCACTGAAAATGATGGATGAAATCGCTGGTGATTATCGCGATTCAATGATCCGCTTTGGCGATCGCATCTTAACTTGGCTGTGGAATCGCCTTTATCAAGGTATTGAAGTTAACAATGCTGCTAAGCTTCGAGAAGTCGCGCAAGACGGTCACGAAATCATCTATGTTCCCTGTCACCGCAGCCACATGGATTACCTGCTACTGACCTACGTTATTTTCCATGAAGGGCTAGTCACACCGCGTATTGCCGCCGGTATTAACCTAAACTTCTGGCCAGCAGGTCCTATTTTTAGAAAAGCCGGGGCATTTTTTATTCGTCGCAGCTTCCGTGGCAATCGCATGTATTCGACAATTTTCCGCGAATATTTAGGTTTGTTATTTGAACGCGGTTATGCCGTTAAATATTACACGGAAGGTGGGCGCAGCCGCACCGGCCGACTGCTACAACCTAAGACGGGGATGTTGGCAATGACGATTCAAAGTCTCCTACGCGGTATCGACCGCCCGCTAACGCTCGTGCCAGTTTACATCGGTTACGAGCATGTGATGGAAGTAGGCTCATACCACAAAGAACTCAGTGGCAGTAAGAAACAGAAGGAATCGATTGGTGGCGTTGTCAAGGCGATCAAAAGCCTGCGCAACTACGGCAAAGGCTATGTGAATTTCGGTGAGCCGATCAATATTAACCAGTTTCTCAATAACCACGTTGATGATTGGCGCGACGCTATTGACCCCATAGATCCACAAAAGCCTAGCTGGTTAACACCAACAGTTAATACACTGGCCAATGACGTCATGGTGTCGGTGAATAAAAGTGTCGCGTTAAATCCTGTGTCCTTAGTCGCACTCATCTTGCTAGCGACTGAAAATAGAGCGATGGCAGAAAGTGAGTTAATCCAGCAGCTTAATTTCTTTATCGACATGCAGAAGCATGCACCTTACAGCGATGCAATGACATTACCGGAAGGCACTGCCGATGAGCTTGTTGCGCATATCAAATCGCTTGGTAAGGTAACGATTGAGCGCGATAACCTAGGTACCATACTGTCATTAAATAACACCGCATCGCTGGAAATGCGTTACTATCGCAACAACATTTTGCACGCCTACGTGATACCTGCGCTTGTTTGTCGAATTTTGGAGCGCAACGCGAAAACTAGTCACCAAAGTGTAATTGACCAAGTAAGCCAACTGTTTGCGCTGATCAAAGCAGAGTTATTTTTATGGCAAGCAGAAAACGAGGTGGTGGCGCAAACAGAACAAGTGCTCGCAACCCTTGCTGAGCAAGAGATGATCAAGCAAAGCAAAGCAGGTTTTTGGACCGTTCATGACTGCACGACCGTCAAAGCTAAGCTCAGAGTAATGGGAGAGTGTATCGACGAAACGCTGCAACGCTTGGCGATTATCACTAACTTACTAACACAGCTGGCACCAGCGAGTAAGAGTGCACTTGAAGAGCAAGTCATTACCATTGCGAAGCGATTGTCTAAGCTCAACAACATTAATGCGCCTGAGTTTGTCGACAAAAAAGCACAAGCTGCGCTTATCAATGTACTTAAAGAGCAAGGTTATGCCGCCACTAACGACAATAGCTATTTAATTGACACGCCAGCACTGGGCTCACTTAAAGAGCTGATCAACAATTTGGTGGATATCGAAGTACTGCAAAGCATTGCCAGATAAGTGAGCTTATCAAATACAAAAAGGCGCGTTAGCGCCTTTTTTGATCAACTTCTCTGGAAAATTAATAACCCCAATATTCAATCACTAAGCCAACAAAAATTACTAAGCCAACGTAGTGATTGTTTAAAAAGGCCTTAAAGCAAGGTTCTCTGCGTCGGTTTTTAATCAGCATTTGTTGGTAACAGAAAAATCCCGCAGCAACAACTAATGACAGTTGATAAGGCCAACCATAAGCCATTAACTCGCCGATGGTAAGTAAGATAGCCAGCACCATTAGCTGCAAGAAGCCAATAATACGTATATCGAATCGCCCAAATAAGATGGCCGTCGACTTGACGCCTATTTTGAGGTCATCGTCGCGATCAACCATGGCATACATAGTGTCGTAGGCAACGGTCCACAATAAATTTGCCGTAAATAATAACCAGGCAACCGTCGGCACCTGCCCTTGAATTTCAGCAAACGCCATAATCATGCCCCAACTAAACGCAGCCCCCAATACAACTTGCGGTAGATGTGTGTAACGCTTCATAAAGGGGTAACTCGTTGCCAGTAGCAGGGCGACAACAGCGTATTGAATCGTTAGCCAGCTTAGGTTGATCGCTAGTGCCATTGCCGCGCCAATCAAAAAGCCAAACAGCATAATGGCTTGGTCTGGGGTCATTAAGCCCGACACTAAGGGGCGTTGCTCAGTGCGTTTCACTTTGCCGTCAACTTTCCGGTCAGCAAAATCGTTAATCACACAGCCCGCACTGCGCATAATCACAACACCAAGGGTAAAAATTAGCAATAGCACACCATCAGGTAAACCGTCAGACGCTACCCAAAGTGCCCAATACGTTGGCCACAACAACAGGTACGTGCCAATCGGTTTATCAATGCGGGTAATTTGTTTGATCGCTTGCCAACTCATTGTCGTCATTGTTACGCGCTCGCCTCCATCGCTTGGTAAGCAACAGCTTGAGGTAAAAATACTTCAGCAACAGCCAATGGTTTATCGTGTAAAAAGAAAATTGAACGTCGCCCCCAAAGCGCTTCTTGTACGGGTAATGAAAGTTGCTGAGCCAACTGACCGACAGCACTCTGTGGGCTGAACTTAGCCACCGAAAACTCACCGCGCGTTAAATAGGGGCTGTTAAAAATAGCCTGACCCAAAGGCATATTACCCAGCTCACCAAGAAAAGCCTCGTCTCCGGTTAACGTGCTCAGCGGCATCAAGCTACGGGCAAATACTTGTGGTTTGCCATCACATAACAACAACACTTCACGCACCAGCATTGCTTCGCCAGCTGGTATGTACTGACAGGCTTCCTGTTCACTGCAGACTTGCTCCGCCTGCCCAATCACCACAACCTCAAAATGATGACAGTGTGCTTTTAAACGGGCGGTTAAGGAGCCACTGTCAAATAACCAAGACTTGAGTGCTGGGGAGAGCGCAGATTCGGCGTTAGCCTGCCATTTGGCGGTCAATGTCACCGGAAAAAGATGGGTACAATCAAACATAACTAAGGATATTGTTAGCAATATCGTCATGATAACAGCCCTTAGTCTATTTATACTAATTTTGACCACTATCACGCAGGTAAATCGAATAAATTTGCAACGAGAACTACCCTTTTTTCGCCATCAAGTTACAATGTTTTTACAAATATCGAGAATGTCTTGCGATTAAGCGTTGTGCCAATGAAAAAACTTTCCCTGATACTAGTGTTAGCCCTAGCCTCTCTCACTGCTAAAGCCTCAGATTACGTCTACTATGGCTTCCAGCCAGATATCATTACCAATTACGTAGCGGTTAAAAAAAAGCTAGGTTATGTGCGCCTAACGGTTGAGCTAATGATTGAAGGCAGTGGAAATTTAGAAGCTGTAGAACACCACGCGCCGTTATTGCGCGATGCGATTATCAACATTATCGGTCAGCAGTCAGAAGAAAAAATAAAATCCATTAACGGGCGCCAGCAGATACAACGCGAATGCGAAGCGAAAGTGAAAGAGCTACTCACTCAAGAAACAGGCCAGCCATTAATCAAGCGCTTAATGTTTACTCAGTGGTTAGATAATTAACCGTGCAAGCTAACTTAAACAGTTAGCTACCTAAACTACACAATTTCTAGCTAAGCGAGCACCCCATCGTGCTCGCTATGTGTCATTTTCACTGGGCTTCAAGTGGTACATCCGTTACTGCGACTTTAACGTTTTTGAGCATTTAACCAAGCTAACGCACAGCCAACAATCAAGCCGACCAAGTGCGCCGTATTTGCCATATTGATTGGCAGAATATCGACAAATCCCAAGACCAACCAAATCAGTAAAAAGCCCACCACAGGTTTTGATAAACCTACGCCCTTTTCTGGCATCAACCAACCAGCAAACCAAGCAAAGCCAACGACTGCGTATACCACGCCGGATAAACCGCCGAAATTAGGGCCAGCAACGAGAAACTGCCCGAGGTTAGAGGCAATAGCTGACAACAAGAATAGATTGACGATTTGCCAACGACCAAACACGCGTTCGATAGCGCCCCCCAGTTGCCACCACCACAACGTATTAAAGGCAATATGAAGTAATGAGAAGTGTATAAATGCCGGGCCAATCAAACGCCAAGGCTCAGTCAGTAATACTTGAGTACTGAGGGTATTAAAAAACGATAATTCGCCAAATAACGTGCGCCCTAACCCCAAGTTAGCCGCGATATAAACCAGCCAACAAAGTGCAAAAACCACCAAGGTAAATGGCCCTGCTTGCGCCAAAAATTGCTGCTTTACGCCTGAGAAAGCGTGATTTGGCATTGCTTGACTTGGCTCACCGTGTTGCCAAGCGGCTTGTTGATATTTGGGGTGATATGGCTGTAGCGCAAATTCGCCAAACAATTGTTTTGCGTGCTCGATATGCTCAACGGCGACGCACACCCAATGGGCGTGATCTTGTTCAACCAGCTCTGCGGGAATTTGCAAACTCGACAAATAATCGACAAACAGCTGACCGATGGCTTGTTGATCAACCTTGACCAACGGCTGTAATGGCAAATGGCTCATTACTTTTCAATCAGCTCAGGGTACAGCTGTTGCCACTGCACAAACCCGCCGTCGAGGGAGTATACATCGCTAAAATCTTGGTTGTGCAAAAAGTCTGCCGCAGGTTGGCTAGAAATACCGTGGTAACAGCACACGACCGTGGGTTTATCGAAATCGGCTTCACGCAAAATATCCGGTAGGTTTTCATTCGTTAAATGAATCGCACCGGGGATTCGCCCTTGGCTAAACGTATTGGCATCGCGAATATCAAGAATAACAAAGTGATCATCAGCAAGTTGCTCTGCCAATTGTGCCGCAGACAAGTGCGTAAAATTACTGGTTGGTTGCATATCAAACACCTAAAAATAAAACTCTGGGCATTATACGAATTTTCATCACAAATAAAAAAGGCACGTATTGGTACGTGCCTTTGGTGTCGTTCATCTCATTTTGCTAACACTTATTGCTGCCAATCCAGAATCACTTTACCTGAGTGACCAGAGCGCATCACGTCAAAACCTTGCTGGAAATCATCCACTGAATACTGGTGCGTAATGATTGGACTCAGATCTAAGCCCGACTGGATCAAACTCGCCATTTTGTACCAAGTCTCGAACATTTCTCGTCCGTAAATTCCCTTGATCGTTAAGCCTTTAAAAATGACCTTGCTCCAGTCAATCGCCATGTCTTGACCGGGAATACCCAACATCGCAATTTTGCCGCCGTTGTTCATATTCTCGAGCATATCGTGAAATGCCACGGGCACACCCGACATCTCCAAGCCAACGTCAAAGCCTTCGGTCATCCCCAGCTCAGCCATGACATCGCTGAGTTTTTGTTGAGAAACATCGACCGCGCGAGTTGCGCCCATTTGCTTCGCCAAATCAAGGCGATACTCATTGATATCGGTGATCACTACGTGGCGAGCGCCTACGTGTTTAGCAACGGCCGCCGCCATAATACCAATTGGGCCAGCCCCCGTAATTAATACGTCTTCACCCACTAGGTCAAACGATAGTGCTGTATGTACCGCATTGCCAAAGGGGTCAAAAATCGCCGCTAACTCGTCCGAGATTTCATCGGGTAGTTTAAATGCGTTGTAAGCCGGGATAACAAGGTATTCAGCAAAACAACCCGTGCGGTCAACGCCAACGCCAACTGTATTGCGACACAAGTGTGTACGGCCACCGCGGCAGTTTCGACAGTGACCACAGGTAATATGCCCTTCGCCAGAAACGCGATCGCCTATTGAAAAGCCTCTTACCTCTTGGCCTATGCCAACAACTTCACCCGCGTATTCATGGCCGACCACCATAGGCACAGGTATGGTCTTTTGCGACCACTCATCCCAATTGTAAATATGGATATCAGTACCGCAAATCGCCGTTTTCTTGATCTTAATTAACAAGTCATTGTGACCTAACTCCGGCATCGGCGAGTCGGTCATCCAAATGCCTTCTTTAGCATGTAATTTGGCAAGTGATTTCATTAACAGGCTCCTACTTGATGACACCCAGTTCTTGGCCAATACGCGTAAAGGCCGCAATGGCTTTATCGAGTTGTTCACGCGTGTGGGCGGCTGAAATTTGCGTGCGAATACGCGCTTGCCCTTTCGGTACAACAGGGAATGAGAAACCAATCACGTAAATGCCTTCAGCGAGTAGCTTATCAGCCATTTTACTGGCCAGTGCCGCATCGCCAATCATCACCGGTACAATGGCATGATCAGCACCTGCACAAGTAAAACCCGCCGCTTCCATTTGCGTGCGGAAGTAAGCTTGGTTTTCACGCAATGTTTTGCGCAAGTCATCGCCATCCGCCAATAAATCCAACACTCGGATAGAGGCTGAAACAATCGCCGGTGCTAAGGAGTTAGAAAACAAATACGGGCGAGAGCGCTGACGTAGCCACTCGACAATTTCTTTGCGACCTGCGGTGTAGCCACCTGACGCACCGCCCATGGCTTTACCTAAGGTACCAGTAATAATATCAACACGGCCCATTACGTCACAAAACTCATGACTACCACGGCCTTTGTCACCCACAAAGCCCACGGCATGAGAATCGTCAACCATCACCAACGCATTGTATTTATCGGCTAAGTCACATACCGCTTTTAAGTTGGCAATCACGCCATCCATTGAAAATACACCATCAGTGGCGATTAACTTAAAACGAGCGCCAGCGTCATCCGCTTCTTGCAAACGCGCTTCAAGCTCTACCATATCGTTGTTGGCATAGCGAAAACGCTTTGCCTTACACAAGCGCACACCGTCAATAATCGAAGCGTGATTGAGCGCGTCTGAAATAATCGCATCCTCAGGCCCAAGCAAGGTTTCAAATAAGCCGGCATTGGCATCAAAACACGAAGAGTACAAAATCGTGTCTTCCATACCCAAAAAGTCACTTAGCTTTTGCTCAAGTGTTTTGTGAATATCTTGCGTGCCGCAAATAAAGCGCACTGAGGCCATACCAAAACCGTGCTCATCTAAGCCCGATTTTGCCGCTTCAATCAATGCTGGGTGATTTGCCAAACCCAAGTAATTATTGGCACAGAAGTTAACGACCTCTTCGCCACTGCTAACCGCGATTTGTGCTTGTTGTGCGGTTGTGATCACCCGCTCTGCTTTGTACAAACCATCAGTTTTCACTTGATCGATTTGCGATTGTAGATGCGCATAAAAATTCGATGACATAAGTGCCTCTAATTATTTTTGTCTTGGAGTACGATGCTAATAGCCATAAGCATTGACCTAGCAGATTGATTTTTCAAGCTGCGAAACATACTTGCATACTTGTCTAAAGTGGGCGCTATTCTACGGATTTAACGGCACAGGTATAGTCCGAACAACGAAATAATCTAAGCCTTAGTGACAACATTTATTGGCAGTGAGCCAATTCCGCTACTTGGCTCGCTCGCTTAACCAATGACCAATATCGATGGCCAATGACTGATGTCGACGCAGTAATTGCGCACCTGAATAGTTGCCTTTGTAAAGCAACATGGTAGAGCGGTCATGACCATTCCACTCAAATAGCTCCTGAGCGGTTTGGTAGCTTTCAATGTGGTGTACTGAGCTGATGAAAAAGCTCGCGATATCGCGTAAGTTTTTGTAGCGCTCCTTAGTGGCATAGTCCATGTCTGGACTCAAAAATGCCATGTTGGCAACGTACATTTGATCTGCGGTAGTAACCGCATAAGGCGCAGAGCAGCCCACCGAGAGTATAGATATGTTGTTTGCCTTAGCGATTTTACCAGCAAGAAAACGGTAGGCGCTCAGCACATCGTCTTCCCAGTAGGCGGTTAACTGCGCCATTTTTTGCTGGTACTTAATCATGTCTTTGGTAGCGCGTTTGATCTTTTCATGGGAATATTGCACGGAAATACTCTCGCCAAAGCCACGTAAATCCAATAGCAATACATGATGACCCTGCTCAGCCAGTAAGTCCGCAACAGGGCGCAGCGCTTGGCGATCGGTTTGGCAACCGTGAAGTACTAAAAAACCATCGCTTTTGGGTAGGCCAGGTAGATAATCGGCGTTTAATGTGAATTTATCTTTGGTGACAATCGCAACGCTTGTCTCCGCATTAGTTCCTTCAGAAAAGTCTTCGGCCAGCGGCTGAGTTTGCTTTGCTTGTCCCTTGCTAAGCAATAACAACACCAATAAAGACATTTTGATCAACACAGTAAGTTTCATTGTGAAGCCCGCCCTACTTCATATTTTTCAGTAAGATAACAAAGCCATCGCAACGAGTAAAACTGCCGACGATTACTTTTATCAACGCGCTCGGTATAATAGCCAAAAATTTCGACTAAACGATCTGACCTTGGCATTACTTACCTACCGACTGCTACTCATTTTACTACTCCCCGTGATTTTGTTGTTAGCGCTAGTGCGCTCCTTTAATCACCCAGCCTATCGCCATCGACTGGGCGAGCGCTTGGGATTAGTTCCCAGTAATTTTAAACGGGGGGGGATTGTCATTCACGGGGCCAGTGTTGGTGAGATACTCGCGTTAAAGCCCTTCATCAACGAGTGTCTGCAAGCGTTTAATGATGTGCCGATAACCGTCACAACCTTTACCCCTACCGGCTCAGAGCAAGTACAGAAAATTTTCGGTGATCGGGTTCAGCATTGCTATTTGCCCCTCGATATTTGGCCGTGTAGCACCGGGTTTCTAAATGCGCTACAGCCAAGTGCTTTGGTGGTCATGGAAACTGAACTGTGGCCAAATTTGGTGGCACAAGCCAAACAACGCGGTACCAAATTGCTGTTAATAAACGGTCGCATCTCAGATAAATCGATTGGCCGCTATGAAAAGTTTTCTGCACTCATTCGCCCATGCTTAGCAAGATTTGATCAAGTGCTAGCACAGAGCGAGCTAAACCAGCAGCGATTAATTCACTTAGGGGCTAACGCCGAAACTTGTCATAACGTCGGTAATCTCAAGTACGACATTAAAGCCGGAGCAGATACCGCGCAAAAATACCAAGTTTTATCACCACTGCTGAATGTGGAACGCCCTATTTGGCTGCTCGCCAGTAGCCACGAGGGTGATGAAGCCATTGCCTTAGCGGCCTACCGCACTATCGCTAAACAATATCCAGACTTGTTGCTCGTCGTCGTGCCGCGCCATCCCGAACGTTTTGATAAGGTGGTGAATGTAATGCAGCAACAGCAAATCAGTGTGCAACGGCGCAGTGACAACCTGCCTATCTCAGCGAATACACAAGTTTGCGTGATGGACTCGTTAGGTGAGTTATTGGCCGCTTATCAATTTGCCGACATCGTCACCATTGGCGGTACATTTTCACATATTGGTGGGCACAATCCGCTCGAGCCTGCACTGTACCAAAAGCCCATCATTGTCGGAGCCGATATGGCGAACTTTGTTGAGGTACATCAACAAATGAGTGACCAGCAGGGTCTTATCACCTTAGCGAAAACAAATGATGACGACGCCCTTTCCCAAGCGCTAGCAGAACAAGTGGTCACGCTACTTGGCGATGAATCTACAGCAGCAAAGCTCGGCCGCAATGCCTATCAAGTGGTACAAGCGAATCAAGGATGTTGCGAGCGAACGTTCGCAGCGCTTAACGCCCTACTTAATACTTAATCCGAATTACGGTTACTCAATGTATGGCCAACGCGCATAGCAAGCGCAATGACCACCTAACAACTGCCTAACCAGACATGGCATGGGAATTATACCAATTGAATTAATTAATTGATCAATTCAGAGCGCTGTCAGCGGTGGGAGAACAAGCCAAATTTTTGTTGATATAGTCGTTCTACATCTCATCAATTTGGCGCAGTTATCGCGACGCTGACACGTTCCCAAAGGGCGAGTTTAAAAGGCTCATATGCGGCGTTATTGATTTTGACAAGGGAGCGACCATTCTCTGCAATCAATGCCTTGCTTCTAAGCCTTTTAATTCTCGCTGAATGATTAAGTATTTATTTCAATTGGTATTATTTAACAAGCTCGGGATACAGATCGGCAATAAGTTGGCGAATCTTATCTTTCACTTGCTCCACTTTAATATTTGCCATTAAATCATCGCCCTTGGCTCTGATGCCCCAAGGCAATTTACTAACCGGTTTATGCTGCTGCGCTTGAATCGCTTGCTGGTAGTAGCTCACTACGTAGTGTTGATAAGTATAAGGCCCAGTGCGCTTGGGGTTGCTGTGTGCGTACAAACCAACCACTGGCGTTGCAACCGTAACCGCCATATGTGCAGGGCCAGTATCAGGAGCAATCACCAAGTGCGCCAGTTTGAGACAAGCAGCCAGCTGCACCAGCGACGTTTTCCCCACTAAATTCATTAATGGCTCTGGGCAATTGGCTTGGATCATAGCCGCAAGCTTCTGCTCCAGCGCTGTTGGCCCACCGCAAAGCACCACCATAAACCCTTGTTGCTGCAAATAGTGGGCGATCTCACCATACCCTTGTGCATGCCAATTGCGCTCAGCCTTACTTGCTGCCGCACAAATAATGGCGATAGGCTTGTCACTGACCAATTGTTCGCTGGCCCATAATTGCTGCTCATCACTGATCGGCATTTGCCAGTGTGCTGTCGTATCACTTACGCCAACTGCTTGAGCAAAGCCCATAAAGCCATCAAGCACATGTGGCTCAGCCTGCAGCGCAATTTGCTGATTGGTGAACAACCACTGCCCTTCTTTTGCGCGCGCACGGTCAAAGCCAATGCGTTGTTTCGCTTTGATCATTAAGCTTGCAATACTCGCGCGCAGTGCCACTTGCATGTGGAGCAAAACATCAAATACTTGGCCAGCGAGTGCTTTACGCAGATCAAGATAGCCTTGTAACCCAGCTTTCTTGTCAAATATGACAAAATTAACGCCGGGCAATTCGCTGAGCAACATGGCTTCTACTTTGCCAATGACCCAAGTAATTTCACAATCAGGGTATTGGCGTTGAATCGCCTGAACCATAGCTACCGCGTGACATACGTCACCAATAGCGGATAAACGAAGAATACAGAGTTTTTTTGGAGCGATCATTTGACCCGCCATAGAGGAATCACCACAATAGGCAGCTTATGCTGGTATATAAAGTTGGCCTATTATCTTGAACCTAGATGCAATTGTAAATTCTGGACTGGCGTCATTAGTGAAGCAACAATCTCAATGGCTGCTTTACAGTACGCAATTTACTCATTTATTAAACCCTGACATGTTCGACAGTGACTATTGGCAGCAACGCAATGGTATTGTCGGTAGTGCACAAGGACGAGGCACCACCTACTTTGTCGCCTGTGAGCATGAGCAATGGGTGCTCAGGCACTATTATCGCGGCGGTTTAATTGGCAAGCTCATCAACGACAGCTACGTATTTACTGGCGTCGCAAATACACGTGCGATAAAAGAACACCTGTTGCTCACGCAACTGCAGCAATGGCAGCTACCAGCGCCGCGCCCTATCGCCTGTAGAATTAAGCGAAAGGGATTGTGTTACAGCGCAGATATTATCTCTGAGCGAATAAACAATGCGGAAGATCTGTATACACGCTTGTTGCGAGAACCCGTATCAGCAGCGCTGTGGCAGCAGATTGGCAAAACCATTGCCGCTTTTCACAAACGCGGCGTGTATCACCACGACTTAAATATTCACAACATCTTGTTGGATGACAACGACAAAGTGTGGCTCATTGACTTCGACCAAGGGGCAATCAAGGAGGGGACTCACTGGCAGCAAGATAATATGGCAAGGTTGTTAAGGTCTTTTCACAAAGAAAAAACCAAACACCCAGCTATCCATTGGCAAGATGCTAATTGGCAGTTACTTGAGCAAAGTTATCAGCAAGCACTCAAATAACGAATCTTAAACAGATTTATTAGCTTCGATTATACTGGTCACTAGCCAGCTAAACGCGCCTCTTCGTGGCGTGCTAAATAGAGTTCACGTGCCTTTACAAATTCAGGTAGTGCTTCTTCCGTTGTATACGGCTTCAAAATGACCAAAATTTTCAACACACCTTCATAGAAAACCGATGCGTCAATCTCGTTATCTATATTTTGTGTTTGGTAGAAGCTTAACCAGAAGGTATTGACCAAACGCAAAATGCTGACTAAATCAGGGAGCTCTTCATCGTCAAAGTTAATCATGCCAGCCTCGCGCAATGAAATCATCATGTCACTAACGCGTTTGCTAATGAGCTCCTGAACTTCAACATACTTCTCTCGCAACGACGGATTCTTTGCCAGCAAAACAGGAAGGTTAGCGTAAAAGAAACGGAATTTAGACATTGCCTGAAACACTGCATCCATATACAAAATAATGGCATCAAGCGGTTCAATATCGTCAGACATTAACGGAAAAGTGTCGAGAATTAAATTACGAGCATATTGTTCGTATATCGACAGAATAATGTCTTCTTTATTTCTGAAGTGATAATAGAGGTTGCCAGGACTAATACCTAAATGCGCGGCAATGTGATTGGTTGTGACATTGCGCTCGCCATGTTCATTAAACAATTCGATACTAGCTTGAATAATTTTATCCCATGTTTTCATTATTATTATGCACCCCTGTTCCCAGCTATCGGATTATCATACTACCAAAGCCAAGTGAACTTAAAGTATTTGCTCAAAAAAAACTTATCGTCGATTGTTGCTATTTTCATCACTGCCGCTTATCTTGACACTGACAAGATAAAGCAGATTATCAAGGAATAAATATGTTAGCGCAATGGCATCAAATGGTTAAAACTCGTGATACTCAGATGTTACCCGTAATTCTCGCAGACAATGTGGTACTGCACTCACCAGTAATTCACCGTCCCGTGGAAGGGAAAAAAATGGTCGGTATGTACTTAACTGCCGCGCTACATACCTTTGCCAATAATAGTTTTACCTACGACAAAGAATTCCTCTCAGAACATGGTGCTGTGCTTGAATTTAGCACCGAAATTGACGGTATCTTCGTCAATGGCATCGATATGATCACGTGGAATGAAGCAGGAAAAATTGTTGATTTCAAAGTAATGGTGCGGCCACTAAAGGCCATTAACCTGATCAATGAGCGCATGACTGCACTGCTAGCGCAATACAAAGCACAGCAGCGTTCGGCATGAACAACACGATAAACCGCGGCTTTGCGGTTAGCGCTCTTTATGTTTTGAAATAGTTTTCATCGGCCACTAAAATGCACAGTAATTTCACTCAATATATTGCCAACTAAGATGCCTGTAAAAGCAATTTATCCTGGGACATTTGACCCAGTTACCAATGGTCATACCGACCTGATTGAACGTGCCAGCAAGTTATTTGCCCAAGTAATTGTTGGTGTCGCGTTTAGCCCAAGTAAAAAACCGCGTTTTGATTTGCAACATCGTGTTAGTATGCTCGAGCAAGTTACGGCCCACTTAGACAACGTAAAAGTGGTCGGCTTTACGGGCTTATTGGTTGATTTTGCCAAAGAGCACCAAGCCAAGGTATTGATCCGTGGCTTGCGCGCAGTCTCTGATTTTGAATACGAATTTCAGCTCGCCAATATGAATCGTCGGCTATCGCCAGATTTAGAAAGCGTATTTTTAACACCGGCAGAAGAAAACTCATTTATTTCCTCAACCTTGGTCAAAGAAGTTGCCCTGCACAAAGGTGATGTCAGCCAGTTTGTTCACCCAGTTGTGCAACAAGCGTTGCAAGACTCAATGAAATAACGTACTGAAATAGCTATATTAAGTCGTACCCTTCTTATCAGAATTACTCAGCCCCAAGTGCTCAAATACCACAATTTGAGCACTGCATACTGCTTTTAACAAACGGCCTATGGCTTTTGGCATTGTGGACAATAAACCGAACTGCGGTTCGCTTGTCGCACTTCTTTTAACGTCGTTTCACACGTTAAACACGCCTGCCCTGCTCTGCCATAGACATAAAGTGATTGTTTGAAGTAGCCTGGACGACCATCAGCCTGGGTGAAATCTTTAAGCGTTGTCCCCCCCTGTTTGATGGCAGCAGCCAGCACTTCCTTGATATTCTTCGTCAGCAGCTGGCACTGCTTTTTGGTGAGCTTGCCCGCTTTTTTGGTTGGTCGAATACCGCTTAAAAACAAAGATTCGTTCGCGTAGATATTGCCAACACCTACAACCACAGGGTTATTCATAATAAAGGTTTTAACAGGCAGCGCTTTATTGCGCGACTTTTCATACAAATAATCGGCATGAAAATCATCAGTAAGAGGCTCTGGCCCTAATTTAGCCAACACCCCTTGCTCATCTTGATCACCAGCAAGCCAAAGTACAGCGCCAAAACGTCTTGGGTCGTTCAATCGCAATGCTTTACCATTTGCCAACACAATATCGACATGATCGTGTTTGACCGGCGCCAGTGCTTTATCAATAACACGGATGGTTCCCGACATCCCAAGGTGAATGAGAATACTGCCACTGGTTACTTTGATGATCAGGTATTTTGAGCGTCGTTCTAGCGCCAAAATAGCCTCGCCAATAGCGTCACTAATTTGCGCTGGGATTGGCCACCTAAGCTGGCGCTGACGAACAACAATGTCATCAATAATTTGCTTATCGATATGTGGTTTAATGCCTAAACGGCATACTTCGACTTCAGGTAATTCAGGCATAGTAATTCAACGTTATTGGCTATTACTGATTAACAAGCCATTGGGAATAAGCTGGCTAAACATGGGTGCTGGCAGGGCAACATAAATATCGGTTTGGTGATTGTGAACAATGACTTGTTCGCTCAATAAATACAAACTAAACAACTGAATATTAGGTTTGTCGGCTAACACCATACTGATAAATAAACCCGATTGCTGTGCGCGATCAATCGCTACGTCGATCACTTTTCCTTGCGCTTGCTGCCAAGTGCGCATCATCTGCTCGGTAAGTTGTGCAGAAATGCGTTGCTCCGGAAGTAAACGCCACGCTTGTCCGGCGCGCTCAATGGTGACTTGTTGATCAATATTCATGGTCAAAATAACTTTATTTTCACCAATCACATAATGCTCTGCTGTCATTGATTCAGCCGACTCATCTTTATTTAGCTGGGTAAAATTGATCAGCAAAATAAAGCCCATGACCGAAAAAATAATCACGTTGTTCCACGCGGCTCGAGAAAGTCTCATAGCATCCTAATCGAGTGATAAATAGCGCTATATCATACGAAAACTATCGCGCTATTACATTAAATTTCAGGCAATAAAAAACCCAGCAGTTGCTGGGTTTTTTAACAAATTCGAAAACTAAAACTACTTGATTTTAGCTTCTTTGTAGACAACGTGCTTACGTACTACAGGATCGAATTTTTTGATTTCCATTTTCTCTGGCATAGTCTTTTTATTCTTGTCAGTAGTATAAAAATGACCTGTTCCAGCAGAAGATACTAAACGAATTTTATCACGCATGACTTATTCCTTAGACTTTTTCGCCGCGTGCACGGATGTCAGCTAATACTGCATCGATGCCTTTCTTATCGATAATACGCATACCTTTAGGAGTAAGGCGTAATTTTACGAAACGGTTTTCGCTCTCAACCCAAAAACGGTGAGATTGAAGGTTTGGTAAGAAACGACGACGTGTCGCGTTTCTTGCGTGAGAACGGTTGTTCCCTACAACTGGTTTTTTGCCAGTTACTTGGCAAACTTTAGACATTTGAGTCACTCCAAAATTAATTTCAGCTCGAGCTAATTTCCCCTTGGCCGTCGCCGCGGGATCCTGAAAAAGGTGGCATATTATAGTGAAACTAAATGCTGAATGCTAGTACTATTCATATTTTAACCACACAGACAAATAAGTCTTTTATTTATCATGAAGATAGCTATATAAAACAAGCACAAACAGTCATTAAAAAACAGCCAAAGTGTCGCTTTAACATACTATTTTAGAGGGTTTTCGATCCTAATAACGTCGCTAATTGCTGTTTTTGATCTTGTGAGGCCAGCTGGTCTATTAAAATGCGAATGATATGAGATTTGGCAAGTTTTGATTCTTTTGCTAGTTGGTTGAGCTGGGCAATTGCATCTTCACTCAAGGTAAACGTAGCGTGACGAAATGGGCGATTGCTTTCCCTGTCTTTACTTTTGGCAACCACCTGTTGTTCAGCGGAAGCAATCGCTTGAGCGAGATTTAGGCTTTGTTTCGCGCCTTGTTTGCCCTCTTTAACGAGTTTAGGCTGTCCTTTCGCGTAGTCTTCCGCATCTGAAATAAATTCATCAACAGTAAAGTTTTTCTTTTTTACTGTTTTTCCTTTGCCTTTTTTGAGATCAGTTAAACTCATGAGAGTTATCCGGCTTCATCGCAAGTAGCTCCTCAGCGATTGCTATCATTTCTTTAGCGGCCTTACCGTCAGGCTCATTTTCCAATACCGAAGAACCCGACTCTTCACTGTCATCATAGACATTGCGATTGTAAGTGACGGCATTTAACACGTTAATACCGTACGAAGCGCACACTTCTTTCGCTTCTAAAATGCGATTGGCTTGAGTCGGCAAGGCTGGACATTGAGTGATCACAAATGAGGCGAGCATTTTCGGGTTAACCATCTTACAGGTACTAAGCATGTCCTCCATATGAGGGACTGTTTTTAGATCTCGACGTTTCGGCCTAAGTGGGATAACAACGTGGTCGGCGACCGACATTGCGGCGCGCAGTGCCAAGTTATCTTGGCCACCACAATCAACAACCACGTAATCATAATGCTGACTGAGACTTAGCAAATCATTGCGGATTTTACCGTAAAGTTGAATACAGTTTATCGCCGGCAGCGAAGGGTCAGTGTTACGCGCTTGAATCCAATCTGAGGTTGTGCGCTGCGGATCACAATCAACCATCAACACAATGGCGTTTTTGTGTTTAGCAAAATACACCGCTATATTCTGCGCTAAACAACTTTTACCACTACCACCTTTTTCACCACCAACCAATATCATCATGCCACTAACTTCCTATCAATACAGGTAGAATCTCGTGCTTACCTGTTAACCAGTATAGTTCAATTATCGTTTCTCATTACGCTGCACTAGCTACACTTTATCACCGAGTGTAAATGCGATTTCATACCAACCTGTCGGCTGCTCAGAGCACCTGACAACCCGACATTGGAAAGTCTGTTTATCTGGGGAATTTGCTTTAACCGTGATGGTCGCTTGGGTGTCTTCTGAAATAGCCATATCACAATCAACGCGAGCGCCACCACGTGAAAAATCAAGACAAGCTAAAGATTTGCTCCATTGGCGTCCGCTCTCATCGGCCCAACTTACTGTCACTAACTCTTTTTCCATGTCCAACCGAAATGATTGGCGTCGTTCTATCTCATGGTTACTGCTGTCGGTCATCAGACAATCCTTGCTTGTTCCTGTTACTAAAAATGTGATTCACTGAGCTATCACCTAGCGTTAATAGTTTTGTGTACAAAAAAACACCACGCTTTAGCTAAAACTAGCTGTCATTATGCTGATTTGCAACCACTTTACAGCTGACCGTGCTCGGCAAACGAGTAACATTGGTGGTTAGCGACGACAAGATGGTCGAGCACAGGTACCTCAATTAGCCCAAGTGCTTGAATCAACCGCTGCGTAATGCGGTGGTCAGCGTCACTGGGGGAAGCAACGCCCGATGGATGGTTATGCACTAAAATGACGGCAGCGGCATTGAGCGAAAGTACGCGTTCAACAACCACTCTTGGGTAGACGGCCGCCGCGTCGATGGTTCCTTCAAACAAACGTTCAAAGCCCATGACCTCGTGTTGGCTACTCAGTAACACCACACCAAATACTTCATGGCGCTCACCGCGCAGCTCCGAAATCAGATAGTCTTTGGTCTGCCTTGAGCTGGTCAAATAATGCTGTGTACTGGCCTGCTCCTTCAAGTAGCGCTTGGCCATCTCCAAGCACGCTTGCAACTGGACATATTTTGCCTGTCCTAAACCGTGAACTTGGCAAAAATCACTGATGCTCGCCTGATAAATGGCGGCAATACTGCCAAAGTTGTTCAATAGTTGGCGCGCCAAGTCAACAACCGAACACCCTTTGACCCCAGTGCGCAGAAAAATCGCCAATAACTCTGCGTCACTCAGCGCCGCAGGGCCTTGTTGCAACAACTTTTCACGCGGACGCTCTTGCGCTGGCCAAGTCTTTAACATGGTTAACTCCTTTTACTTTATCCTTGAATCTTATCCTTGATATACTGCGGCTCATCGTTAAAGTATCAAGCCATTCGGTTTTAAGATTAGCAACATATGCAAGCTTTACATAATAAAAACATTGTCTTAGGAATTACTGGTGGAATTGCCGCCTACAAAGGGCCAGAGCTGGTAAGAAGGCTCAAAGAGCAAGGGGCGAATGTGCGTGTTGTCGTCACTGAGTCTGCCAAAGCATTTGTTACACCGTTATCGTTACAAGCAGTGTCCGCTAACCCAGTATCAGATGACTTACTCGATCCACAAGCCGAGCTCGCCATGGGACACATTGAATTGGCAAAATGGGCTGATTTAGTGGTCGTCGCCCCTGCCACCGCGAATACGATTGCGAAATTAGCACACGGAATGGCAGACGATTTACTGACCACAATTGCCCTAGCAACAGCAGCGCCATTGGCAATTGCGCCGGCAATGAATCAACAAATGTGGCACAACCCGATGACCCAAAAAAATGTTGCCGCGCTAACAGCATATGGCGCTACCCTACTTGGCCCTGGCAGTGGTGAACAAGCCTGTGGCGATGTCGGCCTTGGCCGTATGCTTGATGTGCCAGAACTCGTCTCGGGGGTTATTGAAGTGCTCAGTACAAACCAGCAATTGCTTGCGGGCCAGCACTGGGTGATAACGGCTGGGCCAACGCAAGAGCCTATCGACCCCGTGCGGTACATCTCTAATCACAGCTCAGGTAAAATGGGCTACGCTGTTGCACAAGCGGCACTAGAGGCCGGTGCTAAAGTCACCTTAATTTCAGGACCAACTAAGCTAGCACCACCACAAGGTGCTGACTTCATCCCTGTGATTACGGCCGCAGAAATGCATCAACAAGCACTGTCACACGCGACCAGTGCCAATATCTTCGTGGCTTGTGCCGCAGTTGCTGACTATCGTGTTGCCCAAGTTGCCGATCAAAAAATCAAAAAACACGAAGACGCAATGCAGATCAGTATGGTGAAAAACCCAGATATTGTCGCCGATGTCGCAGGACTGACCCAAGGCCGCCCATTTACCGTTGGCTTTGCCGCTGAGACACAAGACGTTGAGCAATATGCACGCGGCAAATTACAGCGCAAGAACCTGGATTTGATTGCGGCGAATAACGTCTCACTCTCAGGTCAAGGCTTTAACAGTGATGACAACGCGCTCACCGTATTTTCTGCCGACGATAGAACTGAGCTGGCATTGACCAGCAAATCTCAGCTAGCGAAAGAGCTAGTGGCGATTATTTCATCAAAAGCAGAGCGCAAGGCGTAAGTATTTGCTTACTAACGTAACAATTTGCGCTACATCATATTTGTCGTAGCGCGCTTGATGTTAGTATCACCGAGCCGCTAAAATCACGGCGATAAAATCAACAACAATTCGACTGAGAAGTTTTAGATGTCAACCACCGAAAAACCTAACCGTAAACAGCAAATCCTTGAATGTTTAGCGCTGATGTTACAATCAAGCCCCGGCCAGCGTATTACTACGGCAAAACTTGCCGCCGAAGTGGGTGTCTCTGAAGCTGCACTATATCGCCATTTCCCATCTAAGGCGCGCATGTTCGAAGGCTTGATCGAGTTTATTGAAGAGTCTATTTTTTCTCGTATCAACTTAATTTTGACCGATCACAAAGAAGCCGTGATCCGCTGTCATCACATTTTACATGTATTGCTAATATTCGCTGAGCGCAACCCAGGTATGTGTCGTATTTTGTCGGGCGATGCACTGATGGGTGAAAACGAACGTTTGCGTGCACGTGTCAATCAATTCTTTGAGAAATTAGAATCACAATTTAAACAAGTACTACGCGAGCGCAAGCTGCGCGAAGGTAAAGGTTTTGAAATTTCAGAGCAGGCGTTAGCTAATCTGTTAGTTTCATTCGCTGAAGGGAAAATCAGCCAATACGTGCGCTCTGGTTTCAGTAAAAAACCAAGTGACGAATTTAACGAGCAATGGCAGTTTTTAATGGCGAGCAAGTAAGTTAGCTCTCGCCCTAACAAGCCATCAAAAGCTTTTGATCAGAGCAAGCTCCTGAACAGCATAAACACTAACGCCAGCCTTCTGCCTCAATACCACAGCGGCTGGCGTTTAATTTTATAGGTAAAACAATGTCGCAGTTAGCACAACTTTCGCCAAATACCCTTTGGCAGCTATTTGAAAAAATTTGCAGTATTCCGCACCCCTCAAAACACGAACAAGCCATTTCGGCTTGGATTCAGTCTTGGGCAAAAGAGCTAGGTATTTCCGTAAAAGAAGACGCCGTTGGTAACCTGATTTTAAAGAAGCCAGCAACAGCGGGCATGGAAGATAAAAAAGGCGTCATTCTGCAAGCACACATGGATATGGTGCCGCAAAAAAACAACGATACAACACATGACTTCTTAACCGACCCGATTCAGCCATACACGGTTGCAGAAGCCGATGGCTTATGGGTCACAGCAAAAGACACTACGCTAGGTGCTGACAATGGTATTGGTTTAGCCTCAGCACTGGCGGTATTGGCAAGTGATGACATAGCCCACGGCCCATTGGAAGTGCTGGTTACGATTGATGAAGAAGCTGGTATGACAGGTGCCTTCGGATTACAACCGGGTGAATTCGACGGCGACATCTTGATCAATACGGATTCTGAGCAAGAAGGTGAAGTTTACATGGGCTGTGCTGGTGGTATCGACGGCAATGCGAGCTTTGCCATCGAAACGGAATCAGTTCCTGCTGACTACCAAGCATTTAACGTGTCATTGTCAGGCTTAAAAGGTGGCCATTCCGGTGTTGATATTGACACGGGCCGCGCCAATGCCAACAAGTTATTGGTGCGTTTTTTACTGTCAGCAGTTAAACAATTCGATATTCAACTGACTGAGCTTAACGGCGGTAGCCTGCGCAATGCGATCCCTCGTGAAGCCAACGCTAGCTTTGTTGTAGCCAAAGCGAATGTGCCAGCGCTGAAAACAGCCGTTGCTGACTATTTGGCACAGGCGCGCGACAACTTAAAGGCGATCGAAACTGACCTCGACATGCTGCTTATCTCGCCAGAAGACTTTCAACAATGTTGGTCAAAGGCATGTCAGCTCAACATACTTAATGCGTTAAACGCTTGCCCTAACGGTGTCGTCCGCATGAGTGATGACATTGAAGGGATCGCTGAAACCTCGCTAAACCTTGGCGTAATGCGCACCAAAGGGCGCAAATTTGTCGCGCAAACCCTGATCCGCAGCTTGCACGATGATGGCCGATTAGCCACCGAAGAAACCGTGCGTTCAGTATTTGACCTCGCGGGTGCAACCATTGAATTTAGCGGCGCTTATCCGGGTTGGCAGCCAGATACCAGCTCACCGGTGATGCAAGTCGTGCGCGAAACTTATCAAGCTGAGTTTGGTAAATTGCCGGAGATCATGGTCATTCACGCTGGGCTAGAATGTGGTTTATTTAAAACAGCTTACCCACACTGGGACATGGTGTCATTTGGCCCAACCATTAAGTTCCCACATTCGCCTGATGAAAAGGTCAATGTTGAAACGGTAGGCCAGTACTGGCAGCTACTATTAGCTGTACTAAAAAATATTCCGGCAAAGTAGTGTGAGTTAATGCTGTAAGCGTTTAAAAAGGTGGCATCAGCCACCTTTTTTGATCGCGAACGGTAACCGCTAGCACAATTCCCAATTGCCAATACATAAGCTATAGTGCGTTACTGGCCTAGGAGATTACAACAGGATAAGTGCATGATTCAGCCTGATAAAATAATAATAGCTGACGATCATCCGTTATTTCGACAAGCGTTGCTCACCACCTTGTCACAGCGCATTACGCCATGCCAATGGCTGGAAGCCGAAACCATCGCTGAGCTAGACAGCCAGCTCTCAAGCCACCAAGATGCTGATCTACTTATTTTGGATCTGAATATTCCCGGTGGTCATGGCTTCAACAACCTCATTAATGTGCGCAAGCATCACCCGCAGATTCCGGTCGTCATCATGTCAGCCCATGAAGACAACGACACAATGAACAAAGCAATCGACTTAGGTGCGCAAGGCTTTATCCCCAAATCAACGCCAGTCGCTGCGATCTATCAAGCCATTATTGAAATTCTCAACGGCAAGCAATGGTTGCCTGCCCAGTTTAGTGCCCAATCGCCAGTTGAAGAGTGCCACGATATCGCCGAGCGGGTGGCGAGTTTGACCCAACAACAGCACAAAATTCTGATGATGTTTGCACAAGGGATGCTCAACAAGCAAATTGCTTACGATCTCAATGTCTCTGAGGCCACGATCAAAGCACACGCGACCGCAATTTTTAAAAAGCTTAACGTCCGCAATCGCACGCAAGCCGTGATTGCCATTAGTCACCTCGACCTAAGCGATCAGGACTTGAGCAATTAACGAGCACTGGTGCCAATATGATGGGCTAAGTACACTGATTTGGCGGGCATTGGCATTAGCTGAGGCATAGACAGGTTAATATCGCGACATTAGCCTCGCTCTGCGATAAATTGGCGATGTAATTGTTCACTCAATTTGGCGCTCATCAACGCCCTTAACGCAGCGGGCTTGACCATCTTTCGCATAAACCCTATCTCGTTTGCTGCGGCTTTGTCATCGAGCGCATACTCACTGCTGGCGCTCACTAAGATGGCGGGCAAATAAACATTGGTCATCGCCCGCATTGCTTGGATCAATTCGATGCCATTGTCGGTTGCCGACAGCTGATAATCAACCAACAGAATGTCGATGCTAAGCTTATGTTGTGCAAACATTGTTAACGCACTCGCTGCGCTGTTGGCCGCCAGCACTTCACAATGCCAACTCGATAGCATCTCCACCATCCCCGCGAGCACATCTTCATCGTCATCAACGCAAAGTACACAAATGCCGTTGAGTGTCGCAGGCTTGTTGGCTTGCATAATGGGCTTGCTAACCGCCTCTACTCGCGGAACAGCTATCGAAAAACAACAACCATGGCCTTGCAGAGCAACCAGTGACAGCTGATGCCCCAATACTTGGCTGATGCCCTTAGTGATGCTGAGTCCTAAGCCCAGCCCTTTACCACTGTGTTGTTCTTGAGCCAGCTGTGTAAACTGCTCAAATACGGCGGTCTGTTGCGCCGCTGGGATACCGGGGCCAGTATCGATCACTTGAATGAGCACTTTGTTATGACTGCGCCTAACCCCTAATAACAGCCGACCTGGGCTGGCATAGCGAAAAGCATTGGTGATCAAGTTTTGCAACATACGGCGCAACAAGTAACCATCAGAGTAGACCCAAACTTTGGTTGGCATCACCTGAAATTCAACACCGTGCTGCTGAGCAGACAATGAAAACTCACTGGCGATTTCATCAAATAAGGTTTGCAAAGCAAAAGGTTCAACATTCGGACTTATTTTGCCGCTTTCAATACGCGTGATTTCAGCGAGATCTGACAACAATTCGTTAGCCACTTTGAGCGAATTGCTGATGTTGTCAACCTGACGCTGCTGTTGCGCAGACAACGACTGGTTAGCCAATGCTTCACTGAAGAGACGTGCCGCCTCAATCGGTTGCATCAAATCATGGCTACACGCTTTTAAATACAAACTTTTTTGGTAATGTGCCTGCTCAGCCTTTTCTCTCGCTCGCGCTAACTCACGGTTAGCATTGGCCAACTTTTCGGTGCGTTCATTGACCCGTGCCTCTAGATCGACATTGGCATCTTTCAGTACTTGCTCTGCTCGTCGATAGGCACTGATATCGGAAAACAGCATCACAAAACCGCCATCAGGTAATGGGTTACCTTGAATGCGAATCACCTTATCGCCTAACTCGCGCTCTGAGCTGTGCGGGCTACCTTGGCGCAAAAAATCAATACGACGTTGCACTTGCTGTTCAATGTTTTTTGCGGCGTATAAATCTCGCTCTAGGTTAAAGCGAATCAGTGAAGCGATAGGGCTACCAACATAAACAAGCGATTCCGGATAGCCAAACAGTTCAAGGTACTTTTTATTCCACGCCACTAAATTCAATGATTTATCAATAATCGAGATACCTTCGCTGGCGTTTTCTATTGCACTTTGCAGCAATGACTGACCAAATTGCTGCTGCTGGCTGGATGCTTCCTCAACTAATATGGCTAACTCGTCTAACGCGAAGTCTCGCCCCTCTAGTGCAGACGACAACACCAAACGCGCTGATGATGCGCCCATAGTGCTCGCTAACTTACTCTCGGTGAAGTGCAACAATTGCTGGTTGTATTGGGCGGCGCCAATAACCACCTTATTCACCGAGGCATCAAAACTGGCAAAGCTTTCTCGCGCTTTGTCTTGACCAATAAAGCGTGAAACAAGCAGTTCTAGCTCTTTCGGGCTAACTGCTTTTTTGTGCTGTTTCGTTGCGGTGACGGTTGGTTGCCATTCTAGAAATACAGAGGCTTGTACGCGCTCTTGCACACTTTGACGACTAATTTGAGAAACGGTGTACATGACAAAAATATTAGCCACCAAACTGAATAAACTCACCATAGTGCTGCTGTTGACTAAGGCATCACTGAAGCCGTCAACACTGATCCCCAGTTGTGGCAGGAAGCTTAAAAATAGCCACATTGAAAAGCCCACTAAAATACCCGCGAAAACCCCCGTTAAACTGGCACCTCGCCAATAAAATGCAGCTAACAAGGCAGGGGTTAGTTGCGCAAATGCGCCAAATGCGACAACACCGAGAGCCGCTAAGGCATCTGGCGATGCCACTAGAAACACTAAGTAGCCGAGCATAATCACAAAGAACACTAAAAACTTGCGTATTTTTAGCAAATTAACGCGAAATTCATCGAATGACAGTTGCTGTTTACGCGAGCGGTAGCGATAAACTAACGGGAAGATAATCTCGTTGCTTAACATAGTACTAAGCGCAATCGCGGCAATAATCACCATAGAGCTTGCCGCCGATATCGCCCCTAAAAAAGCCAATAACGTCATCCAAGCCTGACCACTAGCCGCCGGCAGGAATAAAACATATGTATCAGCCGGCACTTGATTGCCCAGTAGTTCCTTGCCCGCCAAGCCCATCGGAATCGCTAACACCGCAAAAATAAAGAGGTAAATAGGAAATAGCGAACGTGCAAGTCTCGTGTCACGCTCGTCTTGCAGCTCAACCACCATTACCTGAAATTGGCGCGGTAGTGACAAAAAAGCGGCCATCACTATGATCAACATTGCCAACCAGCCAGTGATATTGGAAAAAGCGAGTTGCTCTTCAACTTGCGCCTGCGCGCCAGCTTGTTCCCACAGAGCCAGTGGCGAATCGAAAAGAAAAAAGCAGACAAAAATGCCGATAGTGACAAACGCAAATAACTTCACCAGAGACTCAAACGCAATCGCCAACATCACCCCCGGATGACGCTCGGTCACATCAAGCTGGCGAACGCCAAAGACGATGGTAAACCCCGCAAGTACCATGCTAATGATCAGTCCCAGCTGGGCTGAACTCACCAGCGCACGCCCTTGTAGCTGCTCAAAAGAGTAAACAATGGCTTTAAGTTGCAAGGCAAGGTACGGCATCGTCCCCACCAGTGCGACAATGGTCACCAGAATCGCTAAGTTATGGGATTTGCCAAAACGCGCGGCCAGTAGATCGGCTATTGAGGTCAGGTTCAATTTGATACTGACCCGAATCATGCGCATCAGAAATGGCCACGCAAAGACAAACAGTAAAATCGGCCCCAGAAAAATAGGGAGGTGAGAGAAAAAGTCAGTCGCTGCCTGCCCAGTGGTGCCCATAAAACTCCACGAGGTACAGTAAACCCCCATGGTCATCGCGTAAATCAGTGGCTGCCACTGCTTGGTCAGGTGATGTCGGTATTTGTCGCCAAGATAAGCGATACCAAACAGCAATCCGATATAGCTTAAACTGACGGCGATTAACTGCCAATTGGCAAACATAAGGCTACAGCATCCTTGTTAGTTCATTGCACGGTCAACCGCAGTAATCCGCTTATTGCACCGTTTGACTATAAAATTCACTGATATATTTACCACCTTTTATGGTAACTATCATCCGCAACCGCTGCTTTTCGCCTTTTTCTGGGATGCGCTCGCGCAAATCAGTTGGCTGCTGCCAATAGTATGGCGAATTTGCCATTGCTAAATGATAGGTTTGATACTGATCTTTGCTATCGACTATGAACAGCACAGCACTGTCTATCGGGTAAGTAGAATTGACCCCGGTAATACCGTTTTTATCAAATACATTGACCAATAAGTCGCCCGCAGAAAATACACACTTTTCGTTGATAACGTCACAGTGACCATCAGGCACTAATTGGATAACTTTGTCTTGATTAGCGCGATATTCCAGATAGTAATCTGAGGCAATATAACCACCGAGTAATAAAAACGGGGCAATAAAAATCGCCAACTTAGTATGCTTATTCATGTAACTCCTTGCCGTGTTTCAAAGCCGCCAGTTCCAAGAAAAAAGGCAATCTAGGCAACTTAACCCTAAAGCCTGCTGCCGAGATTGCCAAATAAGACCTACTTGAATTCAAGGTCTAATGGATGTGCCACTAGTGATCATGCGCCCCCGCAATTTCACCATGTGGCGTACGGAAGTTTTCAACCAAGTCTTGAATTTCGCTTGGTGCTGGCCCTGTTGCTTTGAGCACAATAAAGGCAACAGCAAAGTTAACCAAAGCGCCAACCGAGCCAAAGGCATTGGGCGAAATACCAAAGAACCAGTTTTGCTCCATGCCGCCCATAAACGAAGTACCCGGAATAAACATGATACCTTTGTGCTGGAACACGTACAGCATAGTGACGCCTAAACCTGCACACATGCCAGCAACCGCCGCTTTACTGCTCATTTTCTTCGAGAAAATACCCATCATCAGCGCGGGGAAAATACTCGATGCCGCTAAACCGAACGCGAGAGCCACAGTACCCGCAGCAAAGCCCGGTGGATTGAGGCCAAGATAGCCAGCAAAGAGTATAGATAGCGTCATCACCACACGACTTGCTCTCAGTTCAGATTTCTCACTCATATCGGGCATCAACACCCCTTTCATCAAGTCGTGGGAAACCGCTGAGGATATCGCGAGCAATAGGCCGGCTGCCGTTGATAGTGCCGCCGCTAAACCGCCCGCCGCCACTAAGGCAATCACCCAGTTCGGCAAGTTCGCAATAGACGGGTTAGCAAGTACCATAATGTCACGGTCAACTTTTACCATTTCATTGGTTTGAGCATCAGACGTGTACTGAATTTTGCCATCACCATTTTTGTCTTCAAATTGCAGTAACCCGGTGCGCTCCCAATCTTTAAACCACTGTGGTCGCTCATCGTAAACGAGGTTTTCACCGGCAGCAGGTTCAATGGTATTCATTAAATTGAAACGCGCCATCGCGCCAACCGCTGGTGCAACTGTGTAAAGTAGCGCAATGAACACTAAGGCATAGCCCGCCGATTGACGTGCCGCTTTAACAGAAGGCACAGTAAAGAAGCGCATAATCACATGCGGCAAGCCAGCCGTACCTATCATCAATGACATGGTGTAGGCGAACATTTCAACCGAGCCTAAGGTCGAGGTGGTGTATTCTTTAAAGCCAAGATCGGTGACCACCATATCGAGTTTATCCAAGAGATACACGCCGCTGCCATCGGCTAATGTCGAGCCAAGTCCAAGCTGTGGAATAGGGTTACCCGTGAGTTGTAGCGAAATGAAGATTGCTGGAATAGTGTAAGCGGTGATCAGCACGACATATTGTGCAATTTGGGTGTAGGTAATCCCTTTCATGCCGCCGAGCGTCGCATAGACAAATACCACCCCCATGCCAATGTAGAGGCCCATGTCGTATTCCACTTCAAGAAAGCGAGAAAAAGCAACACCCACCCCTTTCATTTGCCCAATGATGTAAGTCACTGACGCGATAATTAAACACACCACGGCAACAATGCGCGCCGTTCGCGAGTAAAAGCGATCACCAATAAATTCAGGCACCGTGAACTTGCCGTGCTTGCGCATGTAAGGTGCTAAACACATTGCCAGCAACACATAGCCGCCAGTCCACCCCATTAAAAATACTGAGCCACCATAGCCGAGAAAGGCAATGAGTCCGGCCATGGAAATAAAGGAGGCGGCACTCATCCAATCGGCACCAATCGCCATGCCATTTTGCAGTGGGCTAATACCGCCACCTGCCGCGTAGAATTCACTCGTCGAGCCTGCCCTCGCCCACCAAGCAAGGAAAAAATACAGTCCAAAGGTACCGCCCACGGCGATCCATGTATAAAGCTTTAATTCATCCATTACTGGTCCTCCACATTGTATTTTTTATCTAGTTGATTCATTTTGTGGGCATACCAGAATATCAATCCGACGAAGGTGTAAATTGAACCTTGCTGCGCAAACCAAAAACCCAGTTTGTAACCACCCAAGCGGATAGTGTTTAGCGGTTCAACAAGCAGTAAACCAAAGCCGAACGATACGATAAACCAGATTGCGAGACAGATTAAAATAAGTCGCAGGTTTTCCTGCCAATAACTTGTTTCCACAATGCTCTCCTCGTGTCGCCTGTTGTATTTTTAGAGTAAATTTCGAGTAGGTTTTTCCAGTATGTGCTGTACCTACCTTGCATAAACCCTAGCAAGGAAGTTTTTGTTGAGGTATTAAACTTTAGTCTAGGTTGTCTTGAAAACCGTTGACCTGTGCGCCGCGCTCACCTAAAAAGAACAAGGAGACACGGCAACACAGCAAAGGCAATGCATGGATAATGAACTCAGCGAGATTTACGCCTTTATGAGCGGCATCGCGCCGTTTGAGCAAGCGCCAATTGAATTGGTGGCTAAGCTCGTCAGTCATTTCTCAATTAAGTACATCACTCAGGGGCAATCTCTGCCGCTGAATGCCAACAACGCGCAAGCTCCGTGCTTTTACATCGTCCGCAAAGGGGCGTTGAGCTACGTTAAAACATCGCTGCAATCGACGGAGCTAATTGGCAAGTATGGTGAAGGGGATATCTGCACAGTATTTGGCTACCCAGAAAAATATGCCGACATCGCAGTAACCGCTGACGAAGATTGCTTACTGTATTGCATTGAAAAACAAGCCTTGCTCAACTGTGTGATTGATACGCCTGATATTGGTGAATTTTTTGAACGCTCAGCAGAAGAGCGCCTCAAACATCAGGTTTCCACCTTACACAAGCAAGCGACTGTCGACGCGACACTAGCCAACACAGGCATCGACCAGCTGTATCAATCACCAGCGGCAACTATTGCAGTAAGTTGCACGATTCGCGAAGCCGCAGAAAAAATGACTGCACTGGGATTTTCTTGTTTAGTGGTGGTCAATGACTTACAGGCAGTATGTGGCATTGTCACCGACAAAGATTTTCGCCGCCGCTGTATTGCCCAAGGTATCGCACCCAGCGAACCCATTAGCGCCATTATGACCGAAAATATCACCACCATGGATGTCAGAAGTACGGCATTTAATGCGCTGATCACTATGACCAGTCAACATATCCATCACTTGCCCATTACCGATCAAGGCCAGTTGTGCGGCATGTTAACCATTACCGATTTAATGTACTTCGCCGAACAAAATGCGATTAGCCTGACCAGTCAAATTCACAAATCAAGCTCAGTCGACGAGTTGGTAGCGCTCAGCCAACTAATACCCAAACTTCAAATTAGAATGGCAAAACTCGGCATTCCCGCAGAGCAAGTGGGGAAAAGCATTAGCGCCATCACCATGGCGGTTACCATACGCTTAATCGAAATTGCCGAGCAGCTATACGGTGCAGCCCCCGTGCCTTTTGCGTGGGTTGCCGCTGGCTCGCAAGCAAGACAAGAACAACTGGCTCAATCGGATCAGGACAATGGACTGATCATTGACAACAGCATGCGAGCAGAGCATGCGCCGTGGTTTGAAAAGCTCGCCACCTTCGTATGCGATGGCTTAGCCAAATGCGGTTTTGTATATTGCCCCGGTGAGATCATGGCAACTAACCCGAAATGGCGAACAACCCAAGCCAAATGGCAACAGTATTTCAACCAATGGATCACCACACCCGATCCCAACGCCTTGTTGCAATGCAGCGTGTTCTTTGACTTAGCAACCATCTATGGTGACACGCAATTACTTGCGGGTATCCAGCAACAAAACATCAGCTCGACTCAAGGTGCCAGTTTATTCATCGCGCATTTATCAAGAAATGCGCTGCAATTTAAGCCGCCGTTAGGCTTTTTTCGCGACTTTGTCTTAGTGTCTAACGGTGATAACAAGAAGACGCTCGATCTCAAGCACAATGGTATCGCGCCTATTGTTGATCTCGCGCGAATTTACGCGCTGCAACAAGGGATTACGGCGGTGAACACCATTGAACGGCTGCGCCAAGCGGCGGGTACGCCAGCCATTACGCAAGCCTCTGCGGATAACTTAATAGATGCTTTTGAATTTTTAACCACCTTACGGCTCAACCACCAAGCAAATCGGTTAAATGCTGGTCAAAAAGCGGATAACTACTTATCCCCCACCGAGCTATCCAAGCTTGAACGAGAGCACTTGAAGGACGCGTTTAAAGTGATTAAAACCTTACAAGACAATCGTCAGGCGGTTTACTAGTGAGCCTAACTCACTGGAACCCTTTTAGCTTAGCCGCGCAGCGCAAGCGGCTCGCGGCGAAAGTCCCCGAAGGCCCGTTAAAAACTTTGTTGAAAACGCCGATCCCAGCGCCACATTTTGCCATCGGTGAAACTCCGTTATTGGCATTAGATTTTGAAACCACCGCCATATCGGCGCGTACGGGCGAGTTATTAAGTGTCGGATTTGTTGAGATCAACAATTTGTCGATATCACTTGGCTCAAGCCAACATTTTCTGGTTAAGCAAGAATACCAAAGTGTCAAAGGTAATAAGACGAAGCAGCATCAGCACTTCACGGAGAGTGCGACGATCCACCAAATTACCGCACAAGAATCACAACAAGGTTACCCTTTGGCAGTCGTTATTGAACAACTCTTACATGCGATGTCTGGCCGAGTCGTGGTGGCACATTTTGCAAAAATAGAACAAAGCTTTCTGGCAAAAGCCTGCAAGCAGCTGTATGGCTTTGCGCCCATTTATCCGATTATTGACACCTTAGCACTGGCCAAAAAACGACTTGATCAGCGACAAGCGGCTTATGACCCCTCTGCGCTTCGACTCACCAATTTACGCGCCAGCTACCAGTTGCCAAGTCACTATGCTCATAATGCGTTAAACGATGCGGTCGCCACCGCAGAGCTACTATTAGCAGAACTGGCGCACCACCATCAGGACACCACTTCGCTAGCAAAATTCTTGCGTTAAGTTCTTCATAAAAAGTGTTATTTCATCATGTAAAGTCGCGACAAACTCACCGCAATTTGTTGCTCGCTACGACTAAAGTCTAACCCTGTATGGGACAATCTTAGACTTAGGTCTAATTCATAAATGCGCAAACTCTCTCTACCTTAAAGCTAATCAGCAAAAAACTGAACCAGCAGATATTAGCAAGTAGAGAATTATTATGAGTACAACAAAGCCAAACGACATTTTTCACCCAAGCGCCGAGGTTATCGCCCAAGCTAATGTCCAAGACTATGACGAAACTTATGCGCGCTCTATCCAAGATCGCGAAGGGTTCTGGGCAGAGCAAGCTGAAACCCTAAGCTGGTATAAAAAATGGGACACAGTGTTAGATGAATCTAATGCGCCTTTCTACAAATGGTTTGACGGCGGTGCCATCAATATTGTTGACAACGCGATTGATCGACACTTGAACAATGCCAATCGCAACAAAATGGCAATTATTTGGGAAGGTGAAAACGGCCAAGTGCGCAACTTTTCCTACAATGGCCTAAACCGCGAAGTGTGCCAGTTTGCCAATGTGCTCAAAAGCATGGGCGTAAGCAAAGGCGACATCGTCACCATTTACATGCCGCAAATCCCTGAGCTAGTGTTTGCCATGTTAGCTTGCGCCAAAATTGGTGCGGTTCACTCGGTGGTTTACGGCGGCTTTAGCACCGAAGCACTGGCATCGCGAATAGACGATGCACAATCTCGGGTATTGCTCACCGCCGATGGCGGCTGGCGTCGTGGCAAGGCCATTGATTTAAAATCCATTGCCAACGATGCCATGATGCGTTCACCCAGTATTGAGGTGTGTATTTGTGTCAAAAATAACGAGCTTGACGTTGAGATGGAGCCAACCCGTGATTTTTGGCTACACGACTTAAAAGCCCTACCAATCGCCAGCAGCAAATGCGACACCGAGCAAACATCCGCAGAAGATCCGCTGTTTATCTTGTACACCTCAGGCACCACAGGTAAGCCCAAAGGCATGTTGCATACGCATGGCGGCTACGCGGTATACACCTCAACGACACACCGTATGGCATTTGATATAAAGCCACAAGACCGCTGGTGGTGTGCCGCCGACCCAGGCTGGATTACCGGTCATAGTTATATCGTTTACGGCCCTTTGATTAACGGCGCCACCATTATGCTCTACGAGGGCGCGCCAAACTATCCTTACCCCAATCGCTGGTGGCAAATCATCGAAAATTACGGCATCAATATTTTGTATACCTCGCCAACGGCGATTCGCGGATTGATGCGCTTTGGCGATCGCTGGCCACAAAAGCACGACTTATCCAGTTTGCGTTTGCTGGGCAGTGTTGGCGAACCCATTAACCCGGAAGCATGGCGCTGGTATCACCATGTGATTGGCCAAGACAAATGCCCAATCATCGACACTTGGTGGCAAACCGAAACGGGCGGCTTTATGATTTGCCCACTACCGATCACGCCACTCAAACCCGGCTCAGCTACTAAGCCTTTCTTTGGCAACGAAATGACCATTGTTGATGATGATGGTAATGAAGTGGAGACCAATGACGAAGGCAAGTTGATCATCAACAACCCTTGGCCCGGTATGGCGCGCACGATATTCAAAGATCCAGCACGCTATCAAGAATTGTACTGGAAGCAAACAGATGACGGCAATTGGCGCTATCTCGCTGGTGACAGTGCGAAAAAAGATGAAGATGGTTATATCTGGGTGATTGGTCGCATGGATGAAGTATTGAAAGTCAGTGGTTATCGATTAGGTACCGCCGAGATAGAAAGCGCCTTGGTCAGCCATCCAGAAGTCAGTGAAGCGGCCGCTGTTGGCTTACCGCACGAACTCAAAGGTAATGCCATTCACACTTATGTCATTCTCAAACAAGGGAATACACCATCCAAAGAATTAGCACTTGCCCTCAAAGCGCATGTCGCAAACGAAATGGGCAAAATCGCCACGCCAGAAGCCGTTGAGTTCGTTGACAGTTTGCCGAAAACACGTTCTGGGAAAATTATGCGACGCGTACTCAAAGCACGAGCGCTTGGCCAAGATGAAGGTGATTTAAGCACGCTGGAAGAATAGCCAGCGACAGCAATGGCACAGCAACTGCGCGATGTTTGATCGCGCAACGCATATCACCCCAAACCAGACAAAAAAGCTAAACAAGATAAAACAACGACAACAGCGAATTTAGCCCGTAGATTGATGCTTTACCTCCAATCTCAGCGCTGATAGCAATGGGAGATAAAGATGAAAACATTTCACAAGTCACTACTGGTGGCAGGCATATTGGCAGCCTCATCACAGGCAAATGCCGGTTATGAAGTCAAAATAACCGATCAAGACACCCTCACCTTTGGTGGCTATATCAAACTCGATGCGCGCTACGTTGATGGTAATGTCAACAGTATCACCAACGACTATTGGGTGGGCTTAGGTAATGTCGGTGATATTTCCAGATTCAGCTTTCGGGCGACGGAAACACGCTTCAATACGAAATATGTGCGCGGTGATGTCACTGGCTTTATTGAAATGGACTTCCATGGCGGTGGCGGTAACGAAATTGTGTCCAATTCATCAAACCCTCGGATTCGACATGCGTTTATCAAATACCAAGATTTCCTTGTCGGACAAACTTGGTCGACCTTTGTAAACACCAGTGCCTTGGCAGAAGCTGCTGATTTCGCCGGGCCATTGAACTCAGTTGCCTTTATTCGCCAGGGGCAAATTAGATACACCAAAGGCGGATTGCAGCTAGCAATCGAAAACCCAGAATCAGATCGCGGCGACTCAAGCCAAGACTCAGTGCCAGACGTTATCGCTAAGTACACTTTCTCTGGCGATTGGGGCAATGTTTCGGTGGCAGGCTTGGCGCGTCAGCTAAATACCGTGGGTGGCAATTCAGAATCAGCCTTTGGTTATGGTATCGCGGGCCGCGTTAAAACCTTTGGCCGAGATGACATCAGATTCCAGTTGCACGGTGGAGAGACTGGCCGATACGTTGGGGTTGTTGCAGCGCGAGATTTGGTCGGGGAAGAAGTGGAGGAGTCGACATCCGTCATGGTTGCCTACCGTCACTTCTGGTTCGATGACTATCGCAGCAACATATTCTACGGTAAAACAACCACAGATGTGGCCGATGCTGAGCGTATTCATTGGGGTATCAATATCTTCAACAACCTTACACAGCACCTTTCATGGGGCTTTGAGATAGGCAATTTTGAACAAAAAGACTCAAATGCAGATTCCGATTATGCACAGCTATCGGTGAAATACGTGCTTTAGCAAACACCTCTCAAACAAGGTGATAAAGGGCGTTATCTTGCCTTTTATCACCTCCTTTCCCTCCTTGATAAGCACAGCATTATCGCGCCCAATAAGCCATACGAAATACGCTAATAATTAATCAATTTAACTATTTTGTGGTCTTTGCTTTATCGACAGAGAATACCGAGCACTTTGCCATTAAAAAAATATTTCCTTACATTTCATTTACATAAAAGTTTTTTACCTGCATGGCACAACCTTTGTAACATGAGTTGCATCTTAATTAGTGTCAGTTTATTTATAGGGAATGACCATGAAAACGTTAGCAACTCTCCTTTTCGGTTTATGTATTACGAGTACGTCTGCACTTGCTACCACCAGCAACGCCAATTTGATCGACGTTGATACGTACAAAGAAGAATATCAATCGGCATTAACACTATACCAGTCTAAAGACTACGAAAAAGCTTTGGCAGCGCTTGAGGTCATTGCTATGCGTGGCGAAAAACAGGCGCAATATATCTTAGGTACTATGTATTTAAACAGCCAAGGCACTAATCAGGATTTATTAAAAAGTTACGCTTGGTTATCCGTTGCTAATGAGCAAAAGAGCAAGCAATGGAAGAAACCACTTGCCATGCTGAATGAGAAGTTGCCTGCTGACTACTTGGCGCTAGCCAAAGAGCAAGCGAGTCATTATCAAGCACAATACGGTGCTAAAGCGCAAAAAATGAAATGCCGAAACACCAAAACGCTTGGTTCAAAAAAGCCAACACATTTGTGTACTAAATCAGAAGTGAAAGACGGCTTTTACTATATCAGCAACCCAGCATTGGCAGCTAACTAACTTTGCCATCTTGTTTGATCAGTTGCCTGAACACTTGTCGTATTGATATCTCTGGATCAATAGTGGTCTTTGCCCTAGCCCTCCCAACCGGCTAGGGCTTTTTTTCACGCATAAAAAAGGCGACTCATTTGAGTCGCCACAATCAGCTTGGTTGGGAAAATAAGCTGAACAATTAACAGTTAAGAGGCCTCGTGCTTTTTTAACATAGTAAACAAGGCGTCTTTCAAGTGCAGACGCTGTTTTTTCTGCTGTTCGAGGTATTCATCAGAGGTATTTTCAACACCTTGCTCAATGCGAATAACTTCATGATCAAGCTCGTGATACTCTTTAAACAAACGCGCAAAATGAGCATCATTCATCTTCAAATGGCGGATGGCGTCTTTAAACTCAGGAAATTCATGATGCAAATCGTGTTTTTCATTCAACATAATTCAACTACCCCTACTTAGACTCAAAATTAATCATGTGTTAAGGAAACATTAGTCCTAATCGATAATTTCAGTGTACGCCTAGTAGCTTATAGCATATTGATCTAGCACAAGTTTTGATTCGCTTTGTTTGGGGGCTTTCACCTCGCCTTTGCTTAGCGGGCACTTATACCAATTGAATTAATTAATTGATCAATTCAGAGCGCTGTCAGCGGTGGGAGAACAAGCCAAATTTTTGTTGATATAGTTGTTCTACATCTCATCAATTTGGCGCAGTTATCGCGACGCTGACACGCTCCCAAAGGGCTGAGGAATCCCCAAAAAGTGACAGGCATAACAATTTGTGATCTTATTGAATCGCCAAACACAATAAGGACAACTGTTATGCCTGTAAAATCACTATGCCACAACTACCTTAAAAATACCCTCTCTTCCTTCAATCGCGCACGCATGAAAACCTTAATGCTCAGTGCCGATGCGTTAATTGACTCGAATCGGTTAACTCTCACTGATATAGGTCGACACCTCGAAGGAAAAGCGTTCAGTAAAAACAAAATTAAACGAATCGACAGATTTTTAAACAATGACCACTTACAACGAGAGCTTATTGACATTTACCGTGCGCTTGCCAAGCCCGTTATAAGCCAATTGCCATACCTAGTCATTGCTGTCGACTGGAGTGGGTGCTGTGGCTCAAATTATCATTTGTTACGCGCTAGTTTATTGGTCGATGGTCGCTCAATGACGCTCTACAACATGGTTGTTGAAGAAAAGGATAAGGAAACCCGTACCACTCATCAATTGTTTCTCTCACGATTAAGTCACATATTGGCGGGGCATGCGAAAGTGTATATCACATCTGACGGCGGCTTTTTAACACCTTGGTATGCCGAAGTACTTGCCCACGGATGGGATTTTATTGGTCGACTGCGAGGTACAATGAAGTGCCAATTGAAACAGCAGCCAACGCAATGGCAAACCTTAGCGCAGTTAAGAAAGGACGCCAGTTGTACACCTAAAAATTTAGGGAGCGCAAGGTTAACGCAACACAGCAAAACGGGGTGCCAAGCGAGCCTGCACCTTTATCAAGGTGAGCACAGAGGCCGACGCGGGAAAAGCCGCTTTACTAAGGATGATAAAATGTACCGCAACCTTGCTCATGAACCTTGGCTCATCGCGACATCTGATGCCGAGCTAACAAGTCGCGAAGTAATCAATTTGTACGCTAAACGTATGCAAATAGAGCAAAACTTTAGAGATGACAAAAGTGAGCAGTATGGTTTTTCTTGGCGGTTTAGTCGAACGATGGGCATTAAACGGATGAGCATACTGTGCCTTATCGCTTGTGTAGCAAGCTTGGTACTCTGGCTTATTGGCTTTGAAGCAGAAAGAAGAAAATGGCACTTTAGGTTCCAAGCAAATACCGTGAGAAAGCGGCGCGTGCTTTCATTTCTGTCACTCGCCAAAAATATTGTCAAACAATGCCCTCACCAGTTAACAAAGAGGTTTATCAAAAGGAGTTGGTTAAATTTCATTAACGACTACAACAAGATAATCATTGTATGATAAATGGGGATCCCTCAGCCCAAAGGGCGAGTTTAAAAGGTTCATATGCTGCGTTATTGATTTTGACAAGGGAGCGACCATTCTCTGCAATCAATGCCTTGCCTCTGAACCTTTTAATTCTCGCTGAATGATTAAGTATTTATTTCAATTGGTATTAGCATATTCTTAGCTCTCTGTTAGCCTAGTTCAGCTAAAAAATCTTTAACTGTCACGTAAATAAACATCGGCATCGCGAATTTGCATCAGTGATTGTGACTCGGTGGCATCAACTGCGCTAAAGCCAAATTTTTCGTAGAGTGAATGCGCATCAAACGTTGCTAACATAAAACGCCGTAACCCCTGCAAATCATCATGGTTAACTATGTATTCAACAAGGTACTTACTTAGCCCCTCGCCACGTTCACCAGCCACTACAAACACATCCGCAAGATAAGCAAATGTCGCCTTATCAGTGATCACACGGGCAAATGCCACCGTGTTATTTTGTTGATTCAGCACAGCGAAACACAATGAATTTGCCAACGCTTTGTGCAAGGTATCTGCTGGCATTCCTGCTGCCCAGTAACTGCTGGAGATAAAATCGTGTATGACCTCAAAACTCATTTCATTGAGTTGGCAACTTATGCGATAACCATCCATCACAGCTCTCCATTTATGTTGGTTTATTTTTTGCCATGCTATTGGAGCTTAAAAAACGTAACTAGCTCGAAGTTCTAGAATTGACGAGTTATTGAAAGTGTGCAGCGATAGTTATCCATCTCACTATCGCTGCCTTAGTTTTCACTTAAAGCGTTTTATTGTCCGCCTGTTTACGTGCGGGCCGTGCTCCGTGAAACTTATTTTTTCAGCTTGGCAAATGCATCAGCAAAGGCGTTACCCATGGCAGCATTCGTGGGCGCTTTGTCTTTGCGCGGCTTATGCTTGCCGGCATTGTGTTTACCCGCATTATGTTTACCCGCATAGCTTTTTTGCACGGGCTTGCCGTTGCCTTGCTGATGGTTTTGTTGCTTAGTTGGCTTAGCGCCGCCTGCTGTGTTGACATCGTCATCCAAGCGCATGGTTAAGTTAATACGCTTGCGTTCAACATCGCACTCAAGCACTTTCACTTTCACCACGTCACCGGCTTTGACAATCTCGCGCGGATCACTGACAAATTTATTCGTCAGTGCCGAAATGTGTACCAAGCCGTCTTGATGCACACCAATATCAACAAAGGCGCCAAAGTTAGCCACATTTGAAATTACGCCCTCGAGCACCATGCCCGGAGTAAGATCCGCCAAACTTTCAACGCCTTCTTTAAATTGCGCCACTTTAAACTCTGGACGCGGGTCACGACCAGGTTTGTTCAACTCGTCGATAATATCTTTGAAGGTCAACTCGCCCACCATGTTGGCTGGTAAAGTTTGATAATCAACCTGGGCTAGCAGTGATTGGTTGGCAATCAGCTCGTCTACTTGTGTAGCCAATTGCGCAATCATCGCAGCCACCACAGGGTAGCTTTCTGGGTGCACGCCAGTGTTGTCCAACTTATTGTCACCTGCGCGAATACGCAAAAAGCCCGCCGCTTGTTCAAACGCTTTTGGCCCTAAACGCGCAACTTTAAGGAGTTGGTTGCGATCGCTAAAACGGCCGTGCTGATCGCGATAATCAACAATATTTTGCGCAATGGTTTTAGTTAACCCCGCGACACGTGATAGCAATGACGCTGACGCGCTGTTGACATCAACCCCGACCGCATTTACGCAGTCTTCAATCACATCATCGAGTGACGCAGTCAGTGCACTTTGGCTAACATCATGCTGGTATTGACCAACACCTATGGCTTTAGGGTCAATTTTTACCAATTCTGCCAACGGATCTTGTAAGCGGCGTGCAATCGACACCGCACCGCGAATTGAGACATCCAGCTCAGGAAACTCAGCCGCCGCTAACTCTGAAGCAGAATAAACCGACGCCCCTGCTTCGCTAACCATCACTTTTGTCGGCTTGTTGTCTGCACAAGCAGCAACCACTTCCGCCACCAGTTTATCGGTTTCCCGAGAACCCGTGCCATTGCCAATAGCGATTAGCTCCACTTTTTGCTGACGCGCTAAATTAACCAGTGTACGCATCGACTTGTCCCAGTTATTTTGCGGAGCATGTGGGTAGATAGTCGCCGTTTGCACTAATTTACCCGTGTCATCGATAACCGCCACTTTACAACCGGTACGCAGGCCAGGATCAATCCCCATGGTTACTTTCGCCCCCGCAGGTGCGGCCATCAGTAAATCTTTTAAGTTACTGGCAAAAACGTTAATTGACGCTAGCTCAGCTTGTTCACGCAAGGCACCGAAAAATTCGGTTTCGAACTGGCCAGACAGTTTGGTTTTCCACACTTGTTGAATAAGCGCGGTAATGAATTTGGCCGCAGCTTGGTTTGACAGGCGTAAACCATAGTGCTGAGCAATAATGTCGTGGGCAGAGCAATAACTTTTGCTATCGCTGCTTGGGTCAACCGCGATACTCAAGCGCAAAAAACCTTCATTTTTGCCGCGTAGCATGGCTAACATGCGATGTGCTGGCACCTTCACTAGTACCTCTTGATGCGCAAAGTAGTCGCGATATTTTGCCGCTTCACCCTGCTTGGCTTTAACCACCTTACATACCAAATGCGCCTGTTTTTTTAGGTGGTTACGCAATTTAGCCAATAGTTCGGCATCTTCACCACTGCGCTCCGCCCAAATGCTAACGACACCAGCCAGTACGTCTTCACTGGTGCTAAAACCTTTATCGGTATTGATAAAGTCTTTAGCGGCTTGCTCTGGCACCGTTGTTAAGTCGCCAAAAAGCATATCAGCCAGCGGTTCAAGGCCAGCTTCAATCGCCATTTGCCCTTTGGTGCGACGCTTGGGTTTGTAAGGTAAATACAAATCTTCTAAGCGGGTTTTATTGTCAGCACTTTCGATGGCTTGGCGCAACCCTTGAGTCAGCTTACCTTGCTGCTCAATATTGGTTAGCACCACTTGGCGGCGCTCAGCCAACTCACGCAAATAGGTTAATCGCGTCGCTAAGCTGCGTAGATGACCATCATCTAATCCGTGCGTGGCTTCTTTTCGATAACGAGCAATAAAAGGGACAGTTGCTCCTTCGTCGAGTAAATTTATCGCCGCTGTAATTTGAGCGGTGTTAACATTAAGTTCTTGCGCAATTTGCTGAGCGATTTGGCTCATAGAAAACCTTTGAAAAAAGTTGAACACATGTTCATTTGAAAGAAATAATGCCGCAAATTATATACGCAATTTACGGCAATATGCTTGCTGGAATAACAAAAAACTATCTCAGTAAATTAACGCAAAATACGGGCACGGAAATTACGGCCTTTCATTTTCCCGTCGCTGATTTTTTTCAATGCCGTCTTGGCGACTTTGTTGTTCACCGCAACATAGGCTTTGACATCCAGCACTTGAATCTTGCCAATTTGCTCGCCCTTAATGCCGGCAGTTCCTGTTAAACCACCGACAATATCACCGGGGCGCAGTTTGTGCTTTTTGCCACCGTCAATTTGCAACGTGGTCATGCTGGCTTTGGCTGGCGTATTCGACAGCACATTGGCATCCGGCAGTGGCTGCGTTTCAATGGTGATATCTTGATAGCTTTCAATATCAGCAATGCGGCGTGTGTCTTTATCGCAATATATTGAACAAGCGATGCCTTTTTCGCCCGCTCGCCCGGTACGGCCAATGCGATGCACGTGCACTTCTGGGTCGGGGGTGATGTCGTAATTAATGACAGCTTCAAGTTCATCAATATCAAGTCCGCGCGCAGCAACATCGGTCGCGATCAGTATTAATGCACTTTTGTTGGCAAAGCGAATTAAGGTTTCATTGCGGTCACGCTGCTCTAGGTCGCCATGCAATGCCAACACACTAAAGCCAAATTCCCGCAACCCCTGTTCGACTGTTTGCACTGCCGCTTTGGTATTGCAAAAAATAACGCTAGATGTTGGATTATGAGCAAGTAGCAAACGGCGCACGGCGTCGAGTCGCTCGTCGTTACTGGGCACCTGATAAAACACTTGTTCAATGGTACTGGTTTGATGCACAGATTCGACTTTAACATGCGCTGGCTTACGCAAATATTTCGCAGCAATCTGTTGAATTTTATCGGGAAAGGTTGCGCTAAATAACAGCGCTTGTTTAACCACTGGGCAGTAGTCAACAATCGCATCTAGCGACTGCTGGAAGCCCATATCTAACATGCGATCCGCTTCATCTAAGACCAACATATTCAAATGGGTAAGGTCTAATCGTCCCTTATACAAATGGTCTTCAATACGCCCTGGCGTACCGACAATAATATGAGCGCCGTGCTCCAACGAACCAATTTGCGGACCCATTGGCATACCGCCGCACAAGGTCAATACTTTGATGTTGTGAATAGCTCTGGCTAGCAGGCGAATTTCTTTCGCCACTTGATCAGCAAGTTCACGTGTCGGGCACAGTACCAAGCTTTGCACGCGAAACTTTTTCACATCCAGTTTATTTAATAGCCCAAGCGCAAATGACGCGGTTTTACCTGAGCCGGTTTTCGCTTGGCCAATCACATCTTGCCCTGATAATATCAGGGGTAAGCTTTGTGCTTGAATATCGGTCATTTCGCGATAGCCCAAGCTATCTAAATTGGTTAATAATGGCTTTTTCAACGACAGTGTTGAGAACTTGGCGGAATGCAAATTGATGCCCTTCTAAAATTAAGATAAACCGAAAACGGTAATTTCAAGATTGTACCAGCTAGCCGATAATCTCGCTGTGATTATTCCACCACCGCTAATTGAGATAATACTAACAGGGATAATGCTAATTCGGCACGGTTCGATTACACTGGCGTTGTCACCAACCACTACGCCAAATCCCAACTCGTAATAACAACATATGATAAAAACTGCGATTTTCGTTGACGTTCAAAACATTTATTACACTACGCGCCAAGCATTTGGCCGCCAGTTTAATTATCGTGCTTTCTGGCAACAAATCAGCGCAGATCATGATATTGTGCTCGCCAACGCCTATGCGATCCAGCGCAGTGACGACCAGCAGCACAAGTTTCAAACGGCGCTCAAGCACATCGGTTTTAATGTCAAACTCAAGCCCTTTATTCAACGTGCCGATGGCAGTGCTAAAGGCGATTGGGATGTCGGTATCACCATAGATGTTATGCAAGCAGCCGCTGCGGTTGATAAAGTGATCCTGCTGTCAGGCGATGGTGATTTTGATTTATTGATGCACCACATTAGCGCGCAACACGGTGTGACTACGCAGGCATTGGCAGTGGCTTCATTAACAGCAAATAGCTTGAAGGCCTCCGTTGATAGTTTTACGGCTATTGATGACAGCTTATTACTGGCAAGCCGCTAGTTACTGTTAAAGACACGTATTTTAATTGATAATCACCCCATGAAACGATCAAATTACATTACTCGCGCAGGCTATGAACGCCTTGATCGCGAGCTCAAATACCTGTGGAAAGACGAGCGCCCTAAGGTGACTAAGGCCGTCTCAGAAGCTGCGGCACTAGGCGATCGCAGCGAAAACGCGGAATACATTTATGGCAAAAAACGCCTGCGTGAAATTGACCGCCGCGTGCGCTTTTTAAACAAACGCCTAGAAGATCTGCAAATCGTTTATCCCGAGAAACAACAAGAAGGCAAAGTTTTCTTTGGTGCTTGGGTCAAGCTGATTGATGAAGACGACAAGGAATTTACCTACCGTTTGGTTGGTGTTGATGAGTGGGATGTGAAAAAAGGCGAAATCAGCATCGACTCCCCCGTTGCCCGCGCGCTCATTGGCAAACAAGTTGACGATGAAGTCGTGGTTAAAACCCCGGAAGGAGAGCGTTACCTCGAAGTCGTTGAGATTTGGTATAAGTAAACTTTTCCTCATCCAAAACCGTACTGAGCAATATTAGTGTTACTTGGCTAACGCTCCACTTTCGTTAGCCCATTCATCTAGAACAGCTTCTTTGGGAGCGTTAGGTATGAATTTGCTCAGGATACTTGCTTTGCTCGCGACACTCCCGTCATATGCTTTTGCTGACGACATTCTTTTTGACAATATCGAAACCAAACACTGGCAAACCGTTAACGACTCAGTGATGGGCGGCATTTCGACCAGTCGCTTTTACCATGAATTTGGCTACGGGGTATTTGAAGGTGACGTATCACTTGCCAACAATGGCGGTTTTGCTTCCATCCGCCGTGTCATCTCGCCTGACTTTAGCAGTGGCGGCGTTGTCCGTTTAGTGGTTCGCGGTGATGGTCGAAAGTATCAGCTACGCCTGAAAACACACGATATCTACCAAGGCGCTGCGTATGTTGCAGAATTTACCACTGAGGCGAACCAGTGGCAGCAGTTAAGTTTTACCGAACAAGATTTTAGCCCGCGCTTTCGCGGTCGCGACATTCTAGATGCACCGCCACTGAGGTTTGGTGACGCTATTCAAGTCGGCTTATTGATTGGCGATAAGGTCGCCGGAAAGTTTAAGTTGCATGTACAAGCCATCGAAGTACTCGAAGCCATTTAACCAAGCAGCATACAAATTTTGAAATTTACAGCATCATGAACCAAGTGGCACCACGCAAACTGCTCCATTCCAAATGGACACACACTCAGCCCGTAAAAAAAGAAAAACACTTTGCCGTGATCAACGTCGAGTTTGATGACGATGGCAAGGTGACATTATGTGAAATTCAAGCGGTAATGACGAACAACATTCGCGCAATAAACTGGCGCGATTTAAAAGACGCGGCCAAGTGGCGTCAAGGCTGGCAATAGGGTCATATCAGAAGTACCAAGCAGTAAATAAGGACAAATCCATCATGAAGACATTTGAACGCGATGAACTAGACAATTTAGAGCACAGGTATCGCACCCGCCTGATCAACAGTCTGTCGGGTTTTAAGAGTGCAAACCTGATCGGCTCACAAGATGTCGATGGTCAACTCAACCTTGCCATTGTTAGCTCAGTCGTTCACTTGGGTGCCAACCCACCGCTGATTGGTTTGGTGATGCGCCCCAACTCTGTGCCCCGCCATACCTTTGCCAATATCACCGAAACTGGTTTGTTTACCATTAACCAAGTCTCGGCAGAATTTTGGCAAGCGGCACATCAAACGTCAGCCCGTTACGCGCAAGAGCAAAGCGAGTTTGATGTCGTCGGTTTAACCCCTGAGTTTTTGAATGACTTCGACGCGCCATTTGTTGCAGAAAGCCAGCTAAAATATGGCGTAAAGCTTATTGAGGTTAAGCCTATCGAAGTAAATAATACTGAATTTGTCATTGGTGAAATCATGCAAATTCACGTCGGCGAGAGCGCTGTGCGTGCTGACGGCTATGTGGATATTGAGTCGATAGAAACTGTCGCTATTTCCGGCCTCGATAGTTACCACGTCACCAATCGCCTATCGCGATTAAGTTATGCCAAGCCCGACAAGCCAGTGAGTAGCTTAACGCTTGATGGTCAACAGGCGGCGCCGTTCGAGAATCAATTTGCAGTTGTGCAGAATTAAGGCGCTTACGCTTTAATCTATAAACGCTCATAGGGGCGCTCAAATCGCATCGAGCCGTGCCAGTAATTGCTCTGCTCTGGCCAGCGTCGCTTGTTGCTGGCTTTCCGCTTGTTTGTCCCAATTGCGATAAACCATGGCTTGCCTTGGGTTGGTACCAAACTTGGCGCGATGGCGGATCATAAAGTGCCAATACAGGCTATTGAGTGGGCAGGCGTCATCCGTGGTTTTTTCTTTCACCTTGTACGCACACGACTTGCAATAATCACTCATTTTATCAACGTAATTACCAGAGGCAGCATAGGCTTTTGAAGCAACTATACCGTCATCAGCAAATTGGCTCATCCCTCGCGTATTCGGCATTTCCACCCACTCAATGGCATCAATGTAGATGCCGAGATACCAAGCATCCACTTGATCCGGTGCAACCCCGGCCAACAAACAAAAATTGCCGGTGATCATCAAACGTTGAATATGGTGAGCATATGCGTATTGCAGTGATTGCTTGATCGCGTGATGCAAACAGTTCATTTTCGTTTCACCGCTCCAAAACCATTTGGGCAGGTTGTTACTCGCAGCTAACGCATTTTGCGCAGCGTAATGTGGCATATTTGCCCAATAAATGCCCCTAACAAACTCCCGCCAACCAAGAATTTGCCGGACAAAGCCTTCTATTTGCGCCAGTGAAATAAGATCCGGTTGTTGGCGGTAATAACCAATCGCCGTGTCGACGACAAGTTGTGGTGAAAGAATTTTCGTGTTGAGCGCAAACGACAAGCGCGAGTGATACAAACTCCACTGACGATCGGACATCATATCTTGCCCTTGGCACGTCATGGCATCTTGAAACTGGCCAAATTTAGGTAAGCAAATTACACAGAAGTGCTCAAGTAAGACCTTTGCCTGTTGGCGATTCACCGGCCACAACAATTGGTTTGGCTGCTCGCCAAAATGCGCAATGTTATGTCTCGCCAACCGTTTATTGATTGCCGTGACGTCATTGCCAAACAGCAGAGGTTCGGGCAGTTGTTCAATATCTTGGGGTTTAAGCTTTTGGCGGTTCTCTTGATCATAGTTCCATTGACCACCTTCTGGCGTTTCGCCCGTCATCAAATAGTTAAAACGCTTGCGTAACTTGCGATAAAAAGTCTCTAAACGGTGGCGTTTTTCTGCTTGGAAATAATCACTTAGCTCATTAAAGGTGAGAAAGAAATGCTCGGTTTCAACGCAATAGCTCGTGCCTGAGTATGCGCGTGCAAAGCCAAACAATTGCTCGGCAAGGCGAAATTCATCTGGCCGCTGATAGCTAAACACTTGGCATTGGTACTTATCAAGTAAACTGGCGAGTAATTGAGGAAGGTCGGCATAATGCTGCGTGTCATCCAGCGTCAAATGTAACACCTGATGCCCAGCTTGGCTGAGCGCGCCTGCAAACTGCGACATGGCGAGAAAAAACGCCTGAATTTTCTGCACATGGTGCGTTACATACGTTTGTTCTTGATGTAATTCTGCAATCACATACAACACGTCCGAGTGCTTTTCTTGGTACCACGAATGTCCAGCGTTTAGCTGATCACCTAAGATCAAGCGCAGCTCTCGATAAGCCTGATGGCTTGGCTGATCGAGCTGATAACTCGTGGTTGTTATGGTATCGGTGTTGGCTGACATCGTACCTTCCTGCTTTGATTACTTATTTTGATAACGACATCTACTGTCAAACGCGACTTCTACGACATCGCTGTGAGCAATAGATCACTTGCTCCCAACAATGACGCCATTTTTTCCGCCAAGCAAAAGGCCGTGCACATACAGGACATGTTTTTTGCGGTAAGTGAACTTTACGATGCGCCATGAGCAATCGGCCAGTCGGCGATATCCACCGAATCAATCGGCGCTGCTTGCTGCTCACCTTGCCAACGGGCAATGTAGTCGCCGTTTGGGTCGAACAGTTGCTGCTGTTTTGCTAGGTTAAAGTGCCGACCACCACGAGGATCGGCACCGACACCTGCAATATATTGCCAATTTCCCCAATTAACGACCGCATCGTAATCAATGAGCTGCTGTTGAAAATAGGCGGCACCATAACGCCAATCAAGCGATAACTCGTTGACCAAACAACTGGCGGTAATTTGCCGAGCGCGATTAGAAATATAACCCGTGCTATTGAGCTGGTGCATGATGGCATTAACCAGCGGATAAGGGGTTAAACCCAACTGCCATTTTATAAAGCGCTCGCCGTGAAAGCTGGTTAATGGTTTATGATGGTGTACGCCGGTGAACGCATATAAATCTTTGCCTATTTTTAACGCCAACCAATGAAAATAGTCACGCCACAATAACTCAAAGAATATCCAGTAAGTGGATTCATTTTCCCCTTGTAAGCGTTCGTGTTTTTTGAGCGCCCAATATACCTGCCTTGGCGACACGCAACCGCTGGCTAGCCAAGGGCTAAATTTCGTTGATGAAGACCAATCATCAAGCGCATTGCGCGTTTCTTTATAGTGCTGCGGGAGTTCACTTTGAAAGTATATCGCCAGCTGTAATTCGCCAGCATGGCTACCACCTTCAAATAAGCTCGCATCATCACAAGGTGAAAGCGATGATGACTGCAATGTTGGCAACACACTGTGATCAATAAACGTTGCCCCCATGTCCAGCGGCTGTGCATCGTAGTGCTGCAAAGTTTCTGGCATTGGCGACAAACTCGTTAGCTGTTGCGGCTGCGTGATTTCAGGTAGCTGTTTTTCTAGTAATCGGCGAAATTTGCTAAAAGTCGCGGGAACTTCGTCAATCGCAAACGGTAACTGAGACGATTCAAATAAAGTGTGCTGCCAAACACCTTGCCATGTCACATCAAATACCCGATTAGCCTCGGCTAAATTGGCAAGCTGGCGCTGGTAAGATGCAATCAATTGCTGCTGACGATAGTCACCCGTTGCAGAATAAAAGATATCCTTAACGCTATATGACTCAACCAAAGTGCTGAGCACTACAGTTGTGGCGCCCTTTACAATCAAGAGCTTTTGATCGAGTAACAAAAGCTGCTGCGCCAAGTCATTTAGCGCTTGCATAACAAATGTTTGCCTGTGCTCCCCCACCCACTGACACTGGTACTGCTGAGCGTTAGCTTGTTGCTCATCAAGCACATACAGCAAAATAAGCCTGTCGCATTGACGCGCGGCTTCAAACAATGCCCGATTATCTTGCAGGCGTAAATCGTTGGTAAACAAGAATAAGCCAGTCTTCATCGCATGACCGTAAAATCAGAAGAGTAATAAACTGAATTACGTATTAAACTCGCGCAGGGATGACCAGTCCATTCAATAGCACTTGATGCGAGCCTTGCCTGTTGCTTACCCAAGCAACAAGGGGCATCGAGCGCCAGCTATGCTGAAATGGCTGGCGATCACAGCTTTTCATGGAACCGTATTACGCTAGCAAAACACACCACTGATTGGCTAACGGCGCATTGGCGCTAGCTTTTATTAGGCTTATCGGCATTTGTGGGCACGATTCTGCTGACCACGGGCACCTGGCAAACATCGAGCACCGATGGCGGCTTTTTGTAGAAAAATGCGTGGGAACGCGCACGACGTTCCACCAGTTTTTTCACAAAGGCTGCCGATTCAGTGTCTTCAACTTGGATCGTGATTTGCTCGTCAATGGGTAAGCTTGACATTAACGCCATACTCACAATCGGTGTAAAATCGGCATTATCAACGGCAGCTTGCCCTTCAATGACCGCAGTACGGGTGATCGCCTGTACGTGATTCATGCCATAAACCACTCGGCCAAATATCGTCATAATGCGATCTAAATAACGTGGCGCTTGGCCATTGGTGATATAAAAATGGCTAGTGCCGGAATCAGGCTCGTTACCGCGTGCCAGTGCTAAGACTCCCGGACAGTGCGTCAACCAGGCTTTGTTTTCCGTATCATCGCTAGCAACAGCAAAGCCACCGCTAAAACCCGTTTGTTTGGCAAATAAATCCGGCGATTGCACTGGCGTGATCCGAGGCGATTGAGCTAACAGCCACTCACTTTCCATCGAAATCGTACTCGCTGTTTGCTCGTGCCCTAAATTGTCGCCATAAGCTTGCTCACTTTCTGCCGGCCCTGCTTGCGCGACAAAACCATCAATAACGCGATAAAACTTGTTATCTTGATAGTGACCATTCGCCGCAAGCGCTTTGAAATGTGCTACGTGGCGTGGCGCAAACTGCGGCGCTAACTCAAATATCACTTTGCCATGCGGTAAGGTCATCACCATTAAGTTATCAGGGCTTAGGGTGCGCCATTGAGTGTCTGCCACGGCATGGCTGCTGACCCACAAAAGTGCTGCACTTAGCAAGCTGTTAAGGTGCTTTTTTATCATGATTTCGTCCGTTGTTTTTCCGCTTATCTTGCGCAACTATTGTCAGTAATTCAATAGACTTGCTACCATTGCCAGCACTTATCGTTTTCTGCAAACCGAGGAATTTTAGTGAACAAAAGTAGCACCACTAACCTTGTCGCCCTGTTACTGGTTATTATTGGTCATTTCGCTGCCCAACCTGTTGTTTTTGCCATTGGCTTATTTGCTTTGTCAGGTGCGGTCACCAATTGGCTTGCGGTACATATGCTCTTTGAAAAAGTCCCCGGATTATATGGCTCTGGCGTGATTCCGGCGCGCTTTGAAGATTTCAAAATTGGTATTCGCGAATTAATGATGAAGCAGTTTTTCACCAAGGAAAATATCGACCGTTTCCTCTCGGATGACAAAGGTGGCGCTGCCAGTATTAACTTAGAGCCGGTGATCGAAAAAGTGGATTTAAATCCCGCTTTTGATGGTCTAGTGGATGTTATTGAAAACTCACAATTCGGTGGCATGCTGGCGATGGTCGGCGGCAGTGAAGCACTACAACCGATGCGCGAGCCTTTTATCGAAAAAATGAAAAGCGCCGTGAAAGACATCACTCAAACCGACGATTTTCATACCAATTTGCGCGAGTCATTGGAAGGCGATAGCAATATCGCTCATATGCAAGAAAAGGTCAGCGATATTATTCAGCAGCGCCTTGACGAGCTTACCCCGCAATTAGTAAAAGAAATTATCCAAGATATGATCCGCAAGCATTTGGGCTGGCTCGTGGTTTGGGGCGGTGTCTTCGGTGGTGTGATCGGCTGTATTGCCGCCTTGACCAAGACCTTTTAGCCAAGCGTTGATCTGGTTTTAACTGCTTGTCATGCCGAGTGAAAGTTTTCACTCGGCATTTGGCTTTCTCCGCTCATTTAGCCTTTGCTACAGCAGCCAAAGAAAGTTGTTAATTTCGCTTTTATTTAGCCATCTAAATAGCTATGCTTAGGCAGTAATCGTACTGTCTTTTCACAGTATTTCTCTCCCTTAAACAAGAAGGTAAATGGAGTCATGTTTGGTAGCTTAAAGCCACGTCCTGCGGATCCGATTCTGGGTCTATTGGCAAAATATCGCGAAGATGAAAACCCACAAAAAATTGATTTAGGTGTCGGCGTATACAAAGACGAAGCTGGTCACACCGCAATTTTAGATTGTGTAAAAAAAGCGGAAAAACATCGTCTCGATACCGAAGATACCAAAGTTTACATTGGCCCTACGGGCTCACCGCTATTTAACGAAAAAATGGCTAAGCTAATTTTTGGTGAACACCAAGTGCTTGCCAACAACCGCGCGCGTACAGTGTCTACGCCAGGTGGTACAGGTGCATTGCGCGTTGCTGCGGAATTTATCAAATCGTGTAAAGCCGGCGCGACCATTTGGGTAAGCGATCCCACATGGGCGAATCACACAGGTTTGTTCGAAGCTGCGGGGTTAACAGTAAAAACGTACCCTTACTACGATTTTGAAAACAAAAACCTAGATTTTGACGGCATGTTAGCAGCACTTAAACAAGTGAGTGCTGACGATGCTGTGCTATTACACGCCTGTTGCCATAACCCAAGTGGTATGGATTTAAGCCAAGAGCAATGGCAACAAGTCGCTGAAGTGGCAAAATCAATTGGCTTCTTGCCGGTCATTGATATGGCATACCAAGGGTTTGGTGATGGCCTAGACGAAGACGCATACGGCCTGCGCCTGATGGCAGACAGCGTTGAAGAAATGGTGGTTTGTAGCTCTTGTTCTAAAAACTTTGGCTTATACCGTGAGCGTATTGGCGCAACAACCATTATCGCTAAATCAGCAGCAGCGGCAGATATTGCAAGTTCAGTACTATTGCATGTGGTACGTGTTATCTATTCAATGCCACCAGCTCACGGTGCGGCGCTGGTGGAAACCATTTTAAGTTCAGATGAACTGCGTAACCAATGGTACGATGAACTGCAAGAAATGCGCGATCGCATTAACGGCAATCGCCAGAAGATCGTCGACAAGCTCGTGGAAAATGGCGTAACGCGCGACTTTACCCATATTGTTCGCCAAAAAGGTATGTTTTCCTTCTTGGGTATTACCCCAGAGCAAGTGCAGCGTTTGCAAGACGAGTATAGCGTTTACATGGTTGGCTCTAGCCGCATGAGTATCGCAGGTATTTCCAATAGCAATGTGGATTACCTAGCGCAATCAATCGCGAAGGTGCTGTAATTAATAAAGCACTAAGTTGAGTTAACAGTTTAAAACCGGGTTCGCACGGTTTTTTATTGTCTAACTATTAGCTAAATTTTATGTGAAAAGAACTTGGCTACACCTCGATTACAGACTTTCACTTATGATTTCGGTATAGTGCGCCCCAATTAATTTTTGCTTATATGGGTGTTAATGATCATGGTCAACGGCAATTTATTTATTCTTTCGTCGCCAAGCGGTGCAGGTAAGTCCAGTTTAATTTCTGCGCTACTCAAGCAAGGCTCAGCGCGCCCATTACAAATGTCAGTATCAACGACAACACGAGCACCACGCCCAGGTGAAGAAAATGGCGTTCACTACCACTTTGTTGATAAAGCCAGCTTTGAACAACAAATCAAAGACGGGGTATTTTACGAGCACGCACAAGTATTTGGTAACTACTATGGCACATCTGCCAATGCGATTGACGAACGCCTAGCACAAGGTATCGACGTATTCTTAGATATCGACTGGCAAGGTGCTCAGCAGGTACGAATGAAGCGCCCTGATGTAACGACCATCTTTATTGCACCGCCATCGCGCCAAGAGCTGGAAAGTCGTTTACGTGGTCGCGGCCAAGACAGTGATGAAGTGATCGCTGATCGCATGGCCAAAGCACAAGCCGAGTGCTCGCACTATCAAGAGTTTGATTACATCATAGTAAACGACGATTTTGATACGGCATTAGCCGACTTAACCACGATCGTCAACAACCAGAGATTGAAGCGCAGCCAGCAAGCACAAGCGCATCAAGATTTATTCACGGATCTATTGGCTAATGATTGATCGTTTACTATAATAAGCGGCTATTTTTGAAAATAATCATTGTGGAGTAGCTACATGGCTCGCGTAACTGTTGAAGATGCAGTAGAAAAAATCGGCAATCGCTTTGACTTGGTGTTAGTTGCATCACGTCGCGCTCGTCAAATCGCCACGGGCGGTAAAGACGCTTTAGTTGAGTTAGAGAACGACAAACCAACGGTATTAGCTTTACGTGAAATCGAAGCTGATTTAATTTCTTCTGAAATTATGGATGACGCTGAGCGTCACGAGCAAGTTCAGCAAGAATCTGCTGAGTTAGCGGCTGTAGCTGCCATTGTTGGTGGTCAGCAAGGCTAATTAGCCTGCAAAACTTATTGCTGAAACGGGTTAACGGTGTCAATCGTTAACCCGTTTTTTGTTGCCGTCATTTATGCGAGGTAAAAATTATTTCCGAGCGGCGCAAACTCCTCCGATTAGGCGACATTACTGGGCAAAGTCAGGTCACTGCCCCTTGGCAAGCCCGCGAATATTGCTTATCCTTGCCTTAACGTGGGTTAACATTATTCAACCATTGATTTAGCTGCGTTTTCCCTCTTTCTCTAATTTTCTCGTCAACCTACTTTGGGAGTTTTGAGTGTATCTATTTGAACCGTTAAAAGAGTTTGCCTCCAGCTATTTGTCGAAAGTACAAATCGACTTACTAAAGCAAGCGTATGTGGTCGCGCGAGACGCCCATGATGGTCAAATGCGGTCAAGTGGCGATCCCTATATTACGCACCCAGTTGCGGTTGCCTTGAATTTGGCAAAGATGCACCTCGATCACGAAACCTTAATGGCCGCCTTGCTACACGATGTCATTGAAGATACCGAAGTTACCAAAGACGAATTAGCAGAGCAGTTTGGCGCGACAGTCGCAGAGCTGGTCGAAGGCGTCAGTAAGCTCGATAAGCTAAAATTCGACAACAAAGAAGAGATGCAAGCGGAGAACTTCCGCAAAATGGTACTGGCAATGACCCGCGATATTCGCGTCATTCTGATCAAACTTGCCGACCGTACTCACAATATGCGCACGCTGGAGTCACTGCGTCCAGACAAACGCCGTCGAATCGCTCGTGAAACCCTAGAGATTTACGCACCAATTGCGAACCGTTTGGGTATTCACGACATTAAGAACGAGCTTGAAGTATTAGGCTTTGAGGCCCTTTACCCAATGCGCTCACGAGCACTGCGCTCAGCGGTAAAACAAGCCCGTGGTAATCGTAAAGAGATCATTAACAATATTCAGGGCGAAATTGAACAACGCCTTGCCGAAGCCGGTATTCAAGCGCAAGTGATTGGCCGTGAAAAACACCTGTATTCCATTTACCGCAAAATGTTAAACAAAGAGTTGATGTTTAACGAAGTGATGGATATTTACGCCTTCCGCGTGATTGTGCCAGACAAAATTGACGACTGTTACCGCGCCCTTGGCGCAGTGCATAACTTGTTTAAGCCCATTGAAACTCGCTTTAAAGACTATATCGCGATCCCAAAAACCAATGGCTATCAGTCGCTACACACATCGCTTATTGGCCCGCACGGTATTCCCGTTGAAATTCAAATTCGCACTAACGACATGGATCAAATGGCGGATAAAGGGGTCGCCGCTCATTGGCTGTACAAGCAAGACGGTGATGACAGTGGCACAACCGCACAAATGAAAGCACGTCGCTGGATGCAAAGCTTGTTAGAGCTGCAACAAAGCGCTGGTAGCTCGTTTGAATTTATCGAAAACGTTAAGTCAGATTTATTCCCAGAAGAAATCTACGTATTCACCCCAGACGGTCGCATTATCGAACTCCCGATGGGCGCGACGGCGGTGGATTTTGCCTACGCCGTTCACACCGATGTGGGTAACTCGTGTGTGGGTTGTAAAGTGGATCGCAAACCTTATCCGCTTAGCCAACCCATTGATTCAGGGCAAACCATCGAAATTGTCACTTCATCTGCTGCGCGTCCTAACGCCACTTGGCTAAATTTTGTGGTTACAGCAAAGGCTAGACTGCAAGTGCGTACTTACTTACGCTCACAAGAAGAAAATGAATCGCAAGCGCTTGGCCTACGCCTGTTAAGCCACGCCTTGGGCACAACCAAGCTCGACGATATTCCTGAGGAAAAAGTCGCGCAGGTTGTTGAGGAAACCGGCAATGAAAGCTTAGAAGAGCTACTTGTTAATATTGGTTTGGGTAATGCGCTTAGCATAGGTATCGCCCGCCGCTTAACCGATGAGTTTACCGACGACAGTGAAGAAGCTGTGCCGAGCAAAAACAAAATGCCGATCAAAGGCACAGAAGGTATGCTGGTCACTTACAGTAAATGTTGTCGCCCTATCCCAGGCGATACCATTTTGGCTTACCTTAGCCCAGGTAAAGGGCTGATTGTTCACCAAGCTACATGTAAAAACATCAAAACTCACGAAAGTAAACTGTTTCCAGTGAAGTGGGATAGTGATATAGATAAAGAGTTTATCGCCAAGTTGCGCGTCGAGATTGTTAATCATCAAGGAGCGTTAGCTGCACTTACCAATGTCGTTGCCAAAAGCGAGTCGAATGTGCATTCAATGAATTCAGGTGAAAAAGACACTGGCCTATACGCCATCGATATGGAAATTACGTGTCGCGACCGCGTGCACTTGGCCGACATTATTCGCAAAATTAAAAAGATGATCGACGTACAAAAAGTCGTTCGTAACAAATAACTGTCACCAGCTTTTAAAAGAGCAGTTTGTCGTAAAAGGAATCCTATGAAAACTATAGTTTCAACAGAAAACGCGCCCAGCACCATCGGTACTTACAGCCAAGCGGTAAAAGTAAGAAATACCGTTTATTTATCAGGCCAAATCCCATTAGTACCGGAAACTATGGAAGTAGTTTCGGATGATTTTGCCGAGCAAGCAGAGCAAGTCTTTAAAAACCTCGTTGCTGTGTGTGAAGCCGCAGGTGGTGAAATTAATGACATGGTGAAAGTGAATATTTTTATGACTGATCTTGCCAATTTCGCGACAGTGAACGACATTATGAGCAAGTATTTCGCTGAACCTTACCCTGCCCGTGCCGCCATTCAAGTATCTGCCCTGCCAAAAGGCGTTGATATTGAAATCGACGGCATTATGGAAATTCCTAACGTTGCTTAACATCCGCTTCTTGGCACACGTCACCTAGCAGTTACTTAGTAAAGACTAAGCCAAGCTAATTTGGGCGATTTATCGCCTTGAGCACCTAAACATGCGCTGCAATCGCCACGTTTAGGTGCGCTTATCACGCTCACCTCACGTCATTTATGCTCGCAAGCATACATTTTCAGTAAATACTGTTAAAATCCACAGCAATGCTCAATTTAACTGAAATGTGAAGCCAATGACTCCAGAACGACATAACCGTATTTTAAGTATGCTCAACCATCGCCAGCCAGACTTAACCGTTTGTATGGAAGGCGTGCACAAAGCCCATAACCTTGCGGCAGTGGTGCGTACTTGTGATGCAATTGGCGTTAGTGCAGTGCACGCGGTTTGGAAAAACGAGCAAATGCGCGCTTCTGGCGGTATTGCTGCGGGCAGCCAAAACTGGGTCGATGTTCACAATTACTCATCAACTGAAACCGCCATCAACGAGCTAAAACGCCAAAAGATGCAAGTATTGGTGACTAACCTGTCTGACAAAGCCGTTGATTTTCGCGAGATTGATTACACCAAACCAACGGCAATTATTCTTGGTCAGGAGAAATTTGGCGCTTCTGACATCGCAAAAGAAATGGCCGATCAAGACATCATTATTCCTATGGTCGGCATGGTGCAATCACTGAACGTATCGGTGGCCAATGCCGTAGTGCTTTACGAAGCACAACGCCAGCGCGAAGCGGCAGGTATGTATGGCCGTTCAACCATTGACGAAGACACGCGCCAGCGCATGTTATTTGAAGGTGGCCACCCTATTTTCGCTAAAGTTTGCCAATCAAAAGGGCTGCCTTACCCGCACATTAATGACGACGGTGAAATTATTGCGTCTGACGACTGGTGGCAGAAAATGCAAATGAGCCAAGCAGCTTGGGCCGATATCGACGACGAATAACCACAGCTACAACAGATTTCAAAATAACAACAATATGCAGGGAACGACGAATCTAGCACAAGTTACCATCGCCTCACTCAAAGGCGTAGGGCCAGCCATGGCAGAAAAATTTGCCAAGCTTGGCCTTAATTCCGTGCAAGATTTGTTGTTTCACTTGCCACTGCGTTACGAAGATCGCACCCGAGTTACCGCAGTTCGCGACTTACTGCCAGGCATTTATACCAACATTATTGGCGAGATCACCAATAACCAAGTGGTGCTTGGCCGCAAGCGTATGCTCGTGGTCACCATCAACGATGGTACAGGCAGTATCGACCTGCGCTTCTTCCATTTTTCAGCCGCGCAAAAAAATGCCCTTACCATAGGTACAGAGCTGCGCTGCTATGGTGAAGTACAGCGCGGGCCACGCAGCTTTCAAATTGTTCACCCAGAATACAAACCTCTTGATAACGACCAAGCACTGACGGCGGTTGAAGAAACGCTAACGCCAGTATACCCAACAACCGACGGATTAAGGCAAATTACCTTCCGCAACATTAGCGAACAAGCACTAAAGCGCCTTGAGCACGGCAGTGTTGAAGAGTTACTGCCAACACAATTTCTGAATGAACCTTACACGTTAGCAGCGGCGCTAAAACTTATTCATCGACCACCACCAGATGTTTCCACCGAGCAATTAGAAAACGGTAAGCACCCAGCGCAGTTACGCCTGATAAAAGAAGAGTTATTAGCCCATAACTTGAGTATGGTAAAGCTGCGTCAATCGGCAGATAAGCATGACGCTATGCCAATGCAAGTTGATAATAAGCTGAATCAAACGTTTCTCGATAGCCTGCCGTTTGAGCCAACAGGAGCACAAGCGCGTGTTGTTAAAGAGATTCGCGACGACTTGGCGAAACAAGTGCCAATGATGCGTTTGGTGCAGGGGGATGTTGGCTCAGGTAAGACCTTAGTGGCAGCACTGGCAGCGCTCACCGCCATTAGCCAAGGTTTCCAAGTGGCACTCATGGCACCCACCGAAATTCTCGCCGAACAGCACGCCATTAACTTTCAGCGCTGGTTTGAGCCACTTGATATCACTGTCGGTTGGTTAGCAGGTAAAACCAAAGCCAAAGCGCGCCGTGAAGCTTTGGCAAAAATTGCGGATGGCACGATTCAAATGGCGGTTGGCACCCATGCGCTGTTCCAAGAGCAAGTAGAATTTCACAAGCTAACCTTAATCATTATTGATGAGCAGCACAGATTCGGCGTACACCAGCGCTTATCACTGCGAGAAAAAGGCGCGTTTGATAACAAATACCCGCACCAGCTGATCATGACCGCCACGCCTATTCCGCGTACCTTGGCCATGACCGCCTATGCCGATCTCGACACCTCAGTTATTGATGAACTGCCACCGGGTCGAACCCCTATTAACACTATTGCCCTACCCGACACCCGCCGCGATGATGTGATTGAACGTATTCGCCAAGGTTGTATGAATGACAATCGCCAAGCTTACTGGGTATGTACCCTGATTGAAGAATCAGAAGTGCTGCAATGTCAGGCCGCCGAAGACACCGCTAATTACCTACAAGAAGTACTACCAGAGTTGCACATCGGGCTAGTGCATGGCCGGATGAAACCGGCTGAGAAGCAACAAGTGATGGAAGCCTTTAAAGCAGGTGATTTACATTTATTGGTGGCTACCACAGTGATTGAAGTGGGCGTTGATGTTCCTAACTCTAGTTTAATGGTGATTGAAAACCCTGAGCGCTTGGGGTTGGCGCAATTACATCAGCTACGTGGCCGCGTGGGTCGAGGGTCGGTTGCCTCACACTGTGTACTGATGTATAAATCGCCGCTCTCAAAAACCGCCACTAAACGCTTAGGTGTGTTACGCGAAAGTAACGACGGCTTTGTTATTGCGCAAAAAGACTTAGAAATTCGCGGCCCCGGTGAGCTGTTAGGCACCAAACAAACCGGCCTCGCCGATCTTAAAATTGCCGACCTTATTCGCGATAAAGATTTGATCCCCGAAGTACAACAACACGCCTATTTGCTATGGCAACAGCACCCGCAGCAAGCGGAAGCGATTATTCAGCGCTGGCTGGGTAATCGCGAGCAGTATTCAAATGCTTAGATCCTCATAGAATCTGCCAAGTGATTACAATTGCATCCATATAAAATAAGCGATAAATCCTATGATACTAGCGCTAACGCAGAGAAATAATAATAGCCGAACGACGTTCCTAAGCTTTGATAACAAGTAACCTGAAACGGCGCTTGCTATCACAATTATGGTAAATTTGAGCCATTTGGGAGCGTTATCAGCACCTAAAATTCCTAAATTGTTAAACGTTAATATACCTGCTGCTATTGCCCCAATGATAAAAAGCCCTAAAGCCCAATTTCCATCTACATGATCTTCATATTCTTCATCATCCAATAAAGTATTATCATTAATACGATGCAATGACATTCGGTAGCTCCAATTATTAATTCAACAAATTACTAAGATTATATTTTAGCTATGCAATGCTAACTGTCCTTTTTCTTTAATAGTTCGCGTAAGTTCGCCACCCCAGCCTTAGCCGTTTCCTGTTTTTGCTCTTGGCTTTTCGGCGCGCGCTCGTTTTCCCAGTTTAAGTCGTCTTGTGGCATCTCATACAAAAAGCGGCTTGGCTCAGTACGAGCTACCTCGCCAAATTGACGGCGTTCACGAGCGTAAGTACAGATCAGCTCACGCTTGGCACGGGTTACCCCTACGTAGGCAAGGCGGCGCTCTTCTTCGACATTGTCTTCATCAATACTCGATTGGTGCGGCAGTAAGCCCTCTTCCATACCAATCAGGAAAACATAAGGAAATTCCAACCCTTTGGAGGCGTGCAGCGTCATTAGCTGTACTTGATCGGAAAATTCTTCTTCCTCGTTGCGCTCCATCATATCGCGTAAGGTCAAGCGAGAAACCACTTGCGGTAGCGTCATCGGCTCGTCCAATTCATCGCCTTCAAGCATTTGGGTGACCCAGCTAAACAGCTGAGTCACGTTCTTCATGCGCATTTCAGCTGCTTTACCGCTTGGCGAGCTGTCGTATAGGTAATCTTCGTAATTCATTTCGCGGATCATCGAGCGCAATACCGCTGGTGTGTCGCCACGCTCGGCATTATCTGCCGTTTCTACTATCCAACGGGTAAACTTTTGTAAGTTAACCAGTGCACGCCCCGTTAATGTTTGCTCTAAGCCAAACTCAAAGCTGGCAGCGAACATACTAATTTGGCGTTTATTGGCGTAGTTACCTAATTTTTCCAAGGTAGCCGGGCCAAGTTCACGCTTAGGCACATTACAAATGCGTAAAAAGGCATTGTCGTCGTCATGATTCACCAACAGGCGCAAGTAAGCCATGATGTCTTTAATTTCAGCGCGTGAGAAAAACGACGTGCCGCCACTAATTTTGTAGGGAATGCGGTTAGTCATCAGCGCCTTTTCGAGCAAGCGTGATTGGTGATTACCGCGATATAAAATGGCGTAATCTTTGTAATGGCTTTTGTTCATAAAGCGATGACCAATCAGCTCACCCACCACGCGCTCCACTTCATGCTCTTCGTTGCGCGTTTGTACGATACGGATCGGTACACCATAGTCGTGCTCACTAAATAACGCTTTGTCATACACATGTGGGTTGTTGGCGATCAGAATATTGGCACAATGCAGAATACGGCCACTAGAGCGATAGTTCTGCTCTAGCTTTATCAATTTCAAATTGGGGTAATCCTGGCCAAGTAGCACCAGGTTTTGCGGCTTAGCACCACGCCACGAATAAATCGATTGGTCGTCGTCACCAACCACAGTTAAACGGCCGCGTTCACCAGTGATCAGCTTTACTAGCTCATATTGGCTAGCATTGGTATCTTGGTATTCATCCACCAGCATATATTGAATTTTTTTCTGCCACCGAGCGCGTACTTCAGGGTAGTGCTTGAGCAGTAAAGTGGGAATTAAGATCAGATCATCAAAGTCGAGCGCGTTGTAGGCTTTCATATGATTGTGATAACGCTGGTAAAACTCGGCATACAAGGCTGTATCGGCATCGCCTGCTTGTTTCAGCACTTGATCGGGTAGCAACAGGTCATTCTTCCAGTTAGAAATCATCATCTGCAACTTGCTTAGCAAGTCTTTATCACCCTCAAGCTCTTGCTCGGTAAGCTCTTTAAGCAAAGCAATGGTGTCTTGATCATCAAACAGCGTAAAACCCGGTTTATACCCCAAGGTTTTGATTTCACGGCGAACAATATCTAACCCTAGCGAGTGGAAGGTCGAGACAATTAGGCCACGTGTTAGCTCGCGCCCTAACATTTTCGCGACCCGCTCTTTCATCTCTCGTGCGGCTTTGTTAGTGAAGGTTACGGCAGCAATATTACGCGCTTTATAGCCACATTTTTGGATCAAATAAGCAATTTTCTGACAAATAACACCGGTTTTACCGCTGCCCGCGCCAGCCAGCACCAAACAAGGGCCACTGACGTATTTTTTTGCTTCATCTTGGCGAGGGTTTAGTTGCATGACTGGGTCTACCTTGGCTGCTAATTGAGCGCTAATGCGCGTTATTTGAATATCATTTATTGATACAGAATTAAGGCGGCAAATTTTACCTTGTTTTGTGATCTAGGCTAGTACTTACGACAAAATTTTCTGCGCCTCATCGCGCTTTTGCGGTAGACTGTCAATTAAGACATTAAGTAAAGTCTGCGCGCTTTGAGCAAGGACTTTTACAAATTAGGGCAAACCCAAATGATCAACGCAAAGAAAATTGAAGAAATCGCCAAACAAGTGAGTGATGCAATTCCACCGGGCGTGAAATCCGTTGCCAATGAAATTGAAGAACGTACAAAAACCGTGATTCAGCGTAAGCTGTCTGAACTAGATGTGGTGACACGTGAAGAATTTGATGTACAGACACAAGTGCTGATCAAAACCCGTGAAAAACTTTCAGCATTGGAAGCGAGTGTTGCCTCTTTAGAGCAAAAATTAGCTGAGCTTGAGCAAGGTTCTGAAAAGCCAGCGGCCGAGTAAAGCGTAGCAGCTGGATTAGATCCTATCGCCTTGATCGGTAAAGCCGCATTGGAAGCGAGTGTTGCCTCTTTAGAGCAAAAATTAGCTGAGCTTGAACAAGGTTCTGAAAAGCCAGCGGCCGAGTAAAGCGTAGCAGCTGGATTAGATCCTATCGCCTTGATCGGTAAAGCCGCCTTGAACGACATGGCCGCAACAAGGCTTTAGAAGTCTGCCAACCCAAGGATGTGATCGTTTGCAGACTTCACTTACTGACAAATTTCAGCGCTGACCCCCCCATTAAGCAGCTAGTTAAAGAGCTTGCGTTCAATCACAAAGCCCATCATCCCGGCAGCAAATAAAAATATGCCAATCACCTGCAACCAAGCATTAATCGGTTGTGCCTGATCAACCATTTGGGAATGCCAATAATAGCGCGTACCACCATCGACTGATTTTTCAATGGGATTGCCGAGCCAAGTCGCAATGCGAATATGTTCAACATCGCGACGGCCGGTCATTTCAATAGCTTTTTGATCACGTATTTTCTTTTCACCCCGCGGCAATAAACGCGGCCAATCATTAAAAATGGTTTTGATCTCGCCTTCGCGCACCACACCGTCTGAAACATATTCATATTGCTGCTCTGAAAAAATCAGTTTGCTATAACCGGCAAAAAACAAGGTGATAGCAAAGACAATTAACGCGCTCGACGCTAATAAATAATTTCTTCGCTGGCTAAACTGTTGCTGGTTTTGTTGAGTTAACCAGTGCTCCACATCGGGTAACGCCGCTAATTTTTGCACGCTCATCGCAGGAAGTTTTTGCAACAAAGCTTCAAGCTTGATATCCAGCGCCGTCAGCAATTTGCGCAACATCTCATTGGAAGGCTGTGCTTTATCATTTTCTAACTTCGATAAATACGACTGCTCGATTCCGGCTAACTCGGCCAACTCCGGCTGGCTCATTTGTTTCGCGTGACGAAGCGATTTTAACTGTTCACCTAAACTCATTGTCTTCTCCCTATTTTTACTTACGCCTAAAGTTAATAACCTAAAATGAAGAACCTAAAGAAACCCAATAAAAATAAGGCTGCCGGCCGCCCTATCTCGATTGAACTGGCTATTATTCTTGGTTATTCCTAGATTAATAAAAAGCAGAATATCAGGGAATTTCCTTGAATAAACAGGAAACTTGCACTTGTAATCAGTCATACTGGTTAAAAGCAAGACAATAAAAAAGCCCTCGTGATGAGGGCTTTCGATACTGGTGAAGGAGGTAGATTAGCCCTGTTTTAAAAAGGCATGATAAGCAAGGTTTTGTGTTTCCTCCTGCCACTCGTACCCCAGGTCTTTAAGGTGGCGGAAAAAGTCGAGCTGATCTTTGTCACTCACATCAAAACCCGCGAGTACCTGACCAAATGCCGCGCCGTGGTTACGGTAGTGGAATAAGGTAATATTCCAGTGCTCACCTAAGGTATCTAAGAACTTTTCCAAAGCTCCGGGATATTCAGGGAATTGGAAACGGAAAATGCGCTCATCAAGTTCAACTTGGCTCTGCCCACCGACCATATAGCGAATGTGCAGTTTTGCCAGTTCGTTGTCAGTAAAATCCTGCACCTGATAGCCAGCATTTATGAGTTCTTGCTGCAGTTTCTCGCGCTCTTCAACCCCGCCAGCAATGCGAATACCGACAAAAATATTAGCGCTACTTTCGTCAGCATACCGATAGTTAAACTCGGTAATACCACGCCCCGATAAGGTTTGGCAAAAACGTCTAAAACTGCCTTTTTGCTCGGGAATGGTTACCGCAAACACCGCTTCTTTTTGCTCACCTAGCTCGCAGCGCTCAGAAATATAGCGCAGACTGTGAAAATTCATATTCGCGCCAGAGAGCACCGCCGCTAGATTCTCGCCACCTTTGCTGGTTTGGCAATATTTGCTAATTGCCGCCAACGACAAGGCCCCCGCAGGCTCGGCAATCACACGGGTTTGCTCGAAGACATCTTTAATAGCAGCACAGATTTCATCGCTGTTAACGGTGATCACCTCATCACAGTAATGTTTGATCACATCAAAGGTGTGCTGGCCAATGCGCTTAACGGCAACACCGTCGGCAAACAAGCCCACTTGGCTTAGATCCGTAGGCTGGCCTGATGCCATCGCCGCTTTTAGGCAAGCAGAGTCTTCCGCTTCGACGCCAATCACTTTAATATCAGGTCGCAGTTGCTTTAAATACACCGCCATCCCCGCAAGCAAACCACCGCCACCCACAGGAATAAATACCGCATCAAGCTTGGTGTGCTGCTGCAATAACTCTTTGGCAACCGTGCCTTGACCTGCGATCACATCAACATCATCAAATGGGTGGATCAGCGTTTTTTGCTCTTGTTCAGCACATTCCATCGACGCTTGTTGCGCATCGTTATAGCTTTTGCCAACTAAGCGCACCTCTGCCCCTAAACGACGCACATTATCGACTTTAATATCTGGCGTTGTAATTGGCATAAAAATAGTAGCATGAATACCCAGTTTGCTGGCAGCCAGTGCCAAGCCTTGCGCATGGTTACCGGCAGAGGCGGCAACAACACCATGAATGCACTGGGCTTCAGGCAGGTTTGCTAATTTGTTATAAGCACCGCGTAACTTGAACGAATGTACGGGCTGCTGATCTTCCCGTTTTAAGAAAATCTGGTTACCTAAACGCGCTGAAAGTTTAGTCAGTGGCGTTAAGTCTGTTTCCTTGGCAACATCATAAACAGGCGCCAGCAAAATACGGCGCAGATAGTCTACGCCGAGTGCTTGTGCGCTTTGTGCTTGATGTTCACCTGCATGATTAGCCATTGGTTGCCTCTTACTTGCCCTAGGTTTTAGCTGAGCCGTCTGATACGGCACTGTCGAGTAGCTCGCGATTGCGCACTGCGCCTTTGTCTGCACTGGTGGCTAACATGGCGTAGTTCTTTAACGCATAGCTGATTGGACGCACGCGCTCGGCTGGGTGCCAACTGTTAGGCTTAGCATCCATATCAGCACGGCGCTTCGCTAATTCATCATCACTGATATTGAGCTTGATAGCACGGCTTGGAATGTCGATAACAATTTCATCACCATTTTCAACGAGCGCGATTGCTCCGCCACTCGCAGCTTCTGGCGAGACATGACCGATTGATAAACCTGAGGTACCACCAGAGAAACGGCCATCGGTGATTAACGCACAGGCTTTACCTAAGCCCATGGATTTGAGGTAAGTGGTCGGGTACAACATTTCTTGCATACCCGGGCCACCTTTTGGCCCTTCGTAGCGGATCACGACGACTTCGCCTGCGACAACACTGCCATTTAAAATGCCTTCAACGGCATCGTCTTGGCTTTCAAAGACATGGGCAGGGCCAGTAAACGTTAAGTTGTCTTCGCTTACACCAGCAGTTTTAACCACACAGCCATCAAGCGCTAAATTACCTGATAGTACGGCTAAGCCGCCTTCGGTTGAGAAAGCATGGTCAAGCGAGCGAATACAGCCATTTTCGCGATCGTCGTCGAGCGTATCCCAACGACAATCTTGGCTGAACGCTTTGGTGGTGCGAATACCAGCAGGGCCTGCGCGGTAGAATTTTTTAACCTCTTCGTCGTCAGTGACTTTAATGTCGTACTGGGCTAAATGTTCAGTTAGTGAAGTGCCTAGCACGTTAGTGACGTTCGGCTTTAACAGCTTGGCGCGCGCTAGTTCACCTAAAATGCCAATAACACCACCGGCACGGTGGACATCTTCCATGTGGTATTTCTGCGTCGATGGCGCCACTTTACATAGCTGTGGCACTTCGCGAGACAACTTGTCCATGTCAGCCATGGTGTAATCAATACCCGCTTCTTGGGCGACCGCCAACAAGTGCAAAATGGTATTTGTTGAGCCCCCCATGGCAATATCTAGGCACATGGCGTTGTGCATCGCATCGCGGTTGGCGATATTACGTGGCAAGGCTGACGCATCATCGTCGAAGTAGTAACGCTTGGTAAGCTCAACAATTTGCTTACCTGCTTTTTTAAATAACTGCTCGCGATCAGCATGCGTTGCCAGCATTGAGCCATTGCCCGGTAGGGCTAAACCTAGCGCTTCGGCTAAACAGTTCATTGAGTTAGCGGTAAACATACCTGAACAAGAACCACAGGTTGGGCAAGCAGAACGCTCTATTTGGTCACTCTGCTCGTCGCTTACCGTGGGATCTGCCCCTTGGATCATGGCATCGACTAAGTCGAGCTTGATGATTTGATCAGAAAGCTTGGTTTTACCCGCTTCCATTGGGCCACCGGAAACAAAAATGACCGGAATATTCAGGCGCATTGCCGCCATTAACATGCCCGGCGTGATCTTGTCACAGTTAGAAATACACACCATGGCATCCACGCAGTGGGCATTAACCATGTATTCCACCGAGTCGGCAATCAAATCGCGCGATGGCAAACTGTACAGCATGCCGCTGTGTCCCATGGCGATACCATCATCAACGGCAATGGTGTTAAATTCTTTCGCGTTAGCGCCTGCGTCTTCAATGGCACGCGCGACAAGTTGACCCATGTCTTTTAAATGCACATGGCCCGGTACAAACTGAGTAAATGAGTTAACCACGGCAATAATAGGCTTGCCAAAGTCCCCATCCGTCATCCCTGTTGCTCGCCATAATGCGCGAGCGCCCGCCATATTCCGGCCTTGTGTAGACGTTGCTGATCGTAATTTTGGCATTTTCTTATCCTACTATTGCTGTATTCGTTAACTGCTATAAATTGCTAAGCAACTGGCTCTAACCAGTTCCACTTATCTTCTGTCGTGCCATCAAAGATACCGAAGAAGGCATCTTGCAGGGCTTTAGTCACTGGGCCACGTGAGCCTTTGCCAACGGGTAATCCGTCAACGGATTTCACTGGTACAATTTCAGTTGCGGTACCTGTCATAAAGAACTCATCAGCCAAGTAAAGTGACTCACGAGAGATTGGCTCTTCACGCACTTCGTAACCCAAGTCACGTGCTAGGGTAATCACCGCATCACGCGTTAAGCCTGGTAAAATTGAGGCTGTACTAAACGGTGTGTAAATTACGCCATTGCGCACTAAGAATAAGTTTTGCCCTGCCCCTTCACTGACCATGTTATTTACGTCGAGCGCAATACCTTCAGTATAGCCGTGGCGACCCGCTTCCATTGAGATAAGCTGCGAAGATAAGTAGTTACCGCCGGCTTTTGCTGCTGTCGGCATGGTATTAGGGGCAAGACGATTCCAGCTTGAAACCCCCACTTCAACACCACCTTCAATGGCGTCAGCGCCTAAGTAAGCTTCCCAGCTAAATGCCGCAACCATTAAATCCGCTTGTGCATCTAGTGGTGGACGAAGACCCATACCAATGTCGCCGAGAAACGCTAAAGGTCTCAAGTATGCGGCTTTTAAGCCATTTTTAGCCACGGCATCTTTACACGCTTGAACAACCTCTTCATTCGAGTAAGGGATATCCATGCGGTAAACTTTTGCTGAATCAAACAAGCGATCAACGTGTTCTTGTAATCGAAAGATACAGGTACCTTTGTGTGTGTTGTAGGCGCGAATGCCTTCAAACACCGATGAACCATAGTGCAGAGCATGACTCATCACATGCACGGTCGCATCCGCCCAAGGGATGAGTTTACCGTTAAACCAAATGAGTTCTGCGCTTACTTTAGCCATAATAATTCCTATCTAATGGGCCTGATGACCTTATCTGTTATTCCACCGACATTATGCGCGACATTGCGCGCCAGCGGTATCTTGAATTTCAATTGTTTTAATATCGAACAATTTACTTAATTGTAACTGCAACTGGCTAACCGGGTGATCAGATGAGACGGTCATTTCGATATCGACCGCATCACTGCTTTGTTCAGTAAACATATTAATCCCGCTAACTTGAAAACCACGGTAGCGCGTTACTTGTAAAATGCGTTCTAAAACAGTGGTTTGCTGAGCAGCAGAGATTCTTAACGTGTGTTCTGGTCGAGCAGTTTGCATGGCGATTCCTATAGACTTTGTCTTAATGGTTCAGGGCTAGTTAGCGTTATCTTGCGTTTCTATCATTTTGTCGTTGGCAGTTTCCGGTGGCACCAATGGCCACACGTTTTCTGCTTCATCAATTTTGACCTGCAATAAATACGGGCCGTTATGCGCGAGCATTTCATCGATCGCCGAAGATACCTCGGCTTTGGTAGTAATTTGTTTGGCTTTGATGCCAAAGGCATTGGCTAGCATGACAAAATCAGGGTTGTCAGACAGATCGGTTTCGCTTAACCGTCCATTGAAGAATAGGTCTTGCCATTGGCGCACCATGCCAAGCTTGCTGTTATCGATAAGGACAATTTTGACAGGCAACTGAAAGCGCTTAATGGTCGCCAGCTCTTGCACATTCATCATAAACGAGCCATCGCCGGTCACTGCGATGATAGTATCGGTTGGGCGACTCACTTGCGCACCAATAGCAGCAGGTAAACCAAAGCCCATAGTGCCAAGGCCACCACTGGTTAAAAAGTTTTCAGGGCCATCAATGACCATGTGCTGTGCGGCCCACATTTGATGTTGACCAACATCGGTAGTCACCACCGCACCTGCTGGCATTTTGTGCGAGATTTCATTCAATACTTTAGGCGCGTAAATGCCCTCACCCGGATGATTGTAATCCCACGCGAAGCTGTCTTTTAGGTGCTGGCATTTTTGCTGCCAAGGTGCAATTGATAACGGCATGGCAAGCGCGGGCAAGTTGACTTTCAGCTCACCTAGTACCGCAGCATTAGCAAACCGACGTTTACCCACTTCGGCGTGGTCAATATCAAAATGAATGACTTTGGCATGTGGTGCAAATTCGGCAAGTTTACCAGTAACGCGATCGTCGAACCGGGCGCCTACAGCAATCAATAAATCGCATTCTTGTACTGCCAAGTTAGCGGCTTTCGTGCCGTGCATACCCAGCATACCCAAGAAATATTCATTGTCGGCAGGCACTGTGCCTAAGCCTTTTAGCGTCGACACGCTTGGCATTTGCGTATCCGCTAGGAATTGATGAAGTTCAGGTACGGCATCCGCCATGCCAACGCCACCACCAACATACAGGATTGGCTTTTGCGCTTGGCTCAGTAATGCCAGTGCTGTCCCCATATTCGCTGGCTCATTTGAAACAGGGGGCACACTGCTCGGCACAGCTTCCAGAGTTTTAGTCACCGTTGCCAATTGAATATCTTTTGGGATATCAACTAGCACTGGCCCTTGTCGACCTGATAAGGCGATTTCAAATGCTTGGTGAAGTGTTGACGCCAATTCGTTTACATCGCGCACTTGGAAACAATGTTTAGTGCATGCTAACGACAAACCGATGATGTCAACTTCCTGAAAAGCATCAGACCCCATAGCACTGGTCGCCACTTGGCCAGTAATGGCAACGATCGGAATTGAGTCTGCATAAGCATCCGCTAAACCTGTGATTAAGTTAGTCGCACCCGGGCCAGAAGTTGCAAAGCACACACCAACTTGCTTCGCTGCTCGTGCATAGCCAACCGCTGAAAATGCCGCTCCCTGCTCGTGACGGCATAAAAAGTGCTGAACTTCACTGTCATATAGCGCGTCATAAATTGGCATGATGGCACCACCAGGGTAACCAAATACATGTTTTACCCCATGCTGCTGTAATACGTTTAAAAGCATGGTTGCACCTGTATAAGTATGTTCAGTTGTCATTGCCAAATTCGCTATATTATCTTTTTAATCAAAAGGTTAATCTGTCATCTACGGTTTGCTGTTAACTCTGTTTCTCAGCGCGTAAGTCAGTCACTACTTGGGTAAAAAATAAAAACTAAGCCCTAAGTAAAACAAAACCCCCGGTCCTTTCGGAGCGGGGGTTGGTATTTTGTTTTCAGAAAATTTTCTTAGCGCCACCAACTTCCCCGCGATGATTTAATAATCACCACGACGAGAATGTTAATAATCACTGCGCTTACGTTAGTCATGTTTTGCTAAGTTTTTTACCAAGAAAATGTGAATAGTTATTTATCTTTTCTGAAAAAATATTTAACTGGTTAATCTTTTTAAATTAGTATCACAGCCGTTCCCCAGTGTGCAAGTACTTTTCTAAACATTTTTACGTATTTATTCTACTCGCTAACAAATAGTCAATATTGTCCGTATTTATCCAGTGTTTTATTAGCTGACAGTCATGCCAATCTTGAGCAAATTCACCAACAAATTAGCCAACTAAACGCTTTAACACTACACTCAATAAAAGTGGATTGATTTGACAAGGATTTTTATGTCACTCGCCTGTGTTTATAGCCGTGCTCGCCTTGGTTTATCCTCGCCTCTGGTTACCGTTGAAGTACACATTTCAAATGGTTTACCTGCGTTTTCAATTGTCGGCTTACCTGAAACCTCGGTAAAAGAATCGAAAGACCGGGTGCGTAGCGCCCTCATTAATTGCGGTTATGAATTTCCTGCAAAACGCATCACGGTCAATCTGGCACCAGCAGATTTGCCCAAAGAAGGCGGCCGCTTTGACTTACCGATTGCCATGGGTATTCTGGCGGCTTCTAGCCAGCTGCCGGATCATGATTTAGCCCAATATGAATTTGCTGGGGAGCTAGCCTTATCAGGCGCATTAAGACCCATTGTTGGTGAAATTCCGTTGACGCTCGCCTGCCAAGCAGCAGATCGCACACTGGTGCTGCCAACGAAAAACGCCAATAAAGCGCAATGGCTTGAAGCCCCGAAAGTTATCGCGATTGATCACCTACAACAGCTCTTCCCACACTTCGCCAGACAGTCACTATTGCCATTTTTTACTGGCCAGAAAGAGCAGATGCCAAGTAATAAAGCACAACTGGATATGCAAGATGTTATTGGTCAGCCCTTGGCAAAGCGCGCATTGGAAATCGCCGCCAGCGGTGGCCATAATTTGTTGTTTGTCGGCCCGCCGGGGACAGGGAAAACCATGCTAGCGAGTCGCTTACCGGGGATTTTGCCGCAAATGAGCCGCGACGAGGCGGTAGAAAGCGCCGCCATTCTGTCAATTAGCCAACACGACATCGATCATTCCACATGGGGCGTTCGACCATTCCGCTCCCCCCATCACACCGCAACAGCGGCAGCACTGATCGGTGGAGGCTCTAACCCGCAACCAGGGGAAGTATCCCTTGCCCACCACGGTGTGCTCTTTCTTGACGAGCTGCCAGAGTTTGATCGCAGAGTACTCGATGTGATGCGTGAACCCATGGAGTCTGGTGAGGTCACCATATCACGAGCCAATCACAAGCAAACCTTTCCCGCACAGTTTCAATTGGTTGCGGCCATGAACCCCAGTCCAACCGGTTTTTACAATGACAAACGCAGTACCCCGGAGCAAACACTGCGTTATTTAAACCGCTTGTCAGGCCCATTTCTCGATCGCATCGATATTCAAATTGAAGTAGCTCGCCTGCCCAAAGGGATTTGGAGTGATAACCAACAGCAAGAAGAAACCAGCGCGGTGATACGCGAGCGCGTGATGCTCTGCCGCACGGCACAACTCGCTAGGCAGGGAAAAGCGAATGCCCTACTAAGCAGCAGAGAATTACGCCAGCATTGCGCATTATCTCCTGAAGATAACGAGTTTTTAGAATTAGCCGTTGAAAAGTTAGGGTTATCGACACGCGCCCATCACAAAATACTCAAAATAGCGCGAACACTGGCAGATATGGATAACTGCCAAGCCATTGCCCATAGCCACCTTATCGAAGCACTGTCGTATCGGGCGATGGATCGTATTTTACGCCACTTAACCGATGCACTAGCCGTTTAGCACCTTTATTTACATTGGACTAATGGCGATTGATTGCAAAAACGCTTTCACTAAAGGCTGCTCTTTGCGAATGTTTAAGCAACAAACACCTAGATCAAACGGTTTGATGCCATGCTGAATGTCTAAGGCGTACACTCTGTCTTTTACTGGGCTAAGGTCAACCACCACTTGCGGCGCAATACCGATACCACACCCCAATGCCACCATACTTACGATCGCCTCGTGGCCTGAAACCGTTGCGTAGATATTAGGTTTGCCAAACTGCATGCTGCGCAACCACTTTTCAAAGCGCGTTCGCGCCGAACCATGCTCAGGCAGAATGACGGGAATTTGTGACCAATTCACCATATTTGCTTGCAGTTGCTGCTGCACATGACACGCCATGGTAGGCGCAATAATGTTTAACGGCACTTGCTCGATGTGATGAAAGTGATAGCTGCTGGATAAGTTTTCTGGCATCGCCGCTATCGCGATATCGACCTGTTGCTGCTGTACTTGCGGCAATGCGCCTGCGGCATCGCCCGTGGTGAGCATAAGCTCAACCAAAGGGTGCTGCTGACGAAAACTATCAATCAATTTTGGCAGGTGGCTGTATGCTGCTGTAACAGAGCAGTAGATATGAAGTTGACCTGTTAGTTGCGCCTGCTGCTGATTGAGTGACAGTTTGAGCAGGGACAGTTGCTCGAGTTGTTGCTCAGCATAGTGTTTCAGTTGCTCGCCTGCTGAGGTGAGCTTAGCGGTTCGGTTATCACGCACCAAGAGCTGGCAACCAAGCTCCTCTTCGAGCCGAGTGATAGTGCGGCTTAGTGTTGATGGACTTACATAAAATTGCGCTGCCGTTTTGCCAAAATGCAGTTGCTTGGCCAGATGATGAAACATCGCTAACGCTTTGGTATCCATATTATCGACTCCCTCTATCCGAAACCTAGAACCTGAAACCTCAAAAAACAATCACGTTGCCAATATTACAACATAGCAATGCAGATAATTCACTTTAAGCAATAATACCCTTGCGCTATGGTGTCCTCAACTAATTAATTCGGAACATGAGAAACCACTATGGCTAACTACTTCAACACATTGAGCTTGCGTGAGCAGCTTGCACAACTTGGCAAATGTCGTTTTATGAAACGCGAAGAGTTTGCTGACGGCTGTAACTTTATTAAAGATTGGAATATTGTCATTGTCGGTTGTGGCGCACAAGGTTTAAACCAAGGCTTAAACATGCGTGATTCAGGCCTGCGCATCAGCTACGCCTTACGTGAAGCGGCGATTGCTGAAAAACGTCAATCGTGGCGCTGGGCAACGGAGCACGGCTTCACCGTAGGTACATACGAAGAATTAATTCCTCAAGCAGACTTAGTACTTAACTTAACCCCAGACAAACAACACACTTCAGCAGTGAGCGCGGTTATGCCACTAATGAAGCACGGCTCAACATTAGCCTACTCACACGGTTTCAATATCGTAGAAGAAGGTATGCAGATTCGCCAAGACATTACTGTTGTAATGGTTGCCCCTAAGTGCCCAGGTACTGAAGTACGCGAAGAATACAAACGCGGTTTTGGTGTTCCTACGTTAATCGCTGTTCATCCAGAAAATGATCCTAACGGCAACGGCTTGGCGATTGCGAAAGCTTATGCATCAGCAACGGGTGGTGACCGCGCGGGTGTACTTGAGTCATCATTTATTGCCGAAGTTAAATCAGACTTAATGGGCGAGCAAACCATTCTTTGTGGCATGTTGCAAACAGGGGCAATCTTAGGTCACCAGCAGTTAGTCGCTAACGGTGTAGACGCGGGTTACGCTCGCAAGCTTATTCAATACGGTTGGGAAACGGTAACGGAAGGCTTAAAGCACGGTGGTATCACCAATATGATGGACCGCCTATCGAACCCAGCAAAAATTAAAGCGTATGACATGGCTGAAGAGTTAAAAGTGATTCTTCGTCCATTATTTGAAAAGCACATGGACGACATCATCGAAGGCCACTTCTCTGCCACTATGATGGAAGACTGGGCAAACGACGACAAGAACTTGTTAACGTGGCGCGCTCAAACGGCTGAAACGTCTTTTGAAATGGCACCAGACAGTGACGCAGAAATTACCGAGCAAGAATACTACGATCGCGGTGTTTTCTTAGTTGCTATGGTTAAAGCCGGTGTTGAGCTAGCATTTGAGTCTATGGTAGCGGCAGGTATTATCGAAGAATCAGCTTACTACGAATCACTGCATGAAACGCCACTTATTGCGAACTGTATTGCCCGTAACAAGCTATATGAAATGAACGTAGTAATTTCAGATACAGCGGAATACGGTAACTACTTATTTAGCCATGCAGCTGTGCCTTTACTATCAGACTTTGTGAGTAAATTAAGCCTTGAAGATTTAGGTGAAAGTTTAGCGTCAGCAAGCAACGGTGTTGATAACGTGCGGTTAATTGAAGTGAACGAAGCCATTCGCATCCACCCAGTGGAAACTGTTGGTAAAGAGCTTCGCGGTTACATGACAGATATGAAGCGTATTGTCGAAGCAGATCTATAATCGAATAACGATATATAGTTAGGGCTTGGCTTTTGCCAAGCCCTATCATATTAGACACCACAATTTTAACGCTAGCCTTCAACTTACTCGTTTTACCCCCCTTCTGGACTATTCCTCAGTATTTTTACACCTTATTCCGACACTTTTGATATCGCTCAGACGTTATGGGCTATAACGAATTGGTATGCCATTAAATCAGCTGCTATTTCATGGACTTAACAGATAGCCTAAGGCAATTCAATTAGTTTCTAATGGGTTTCCTGAAATAACTTGATAGAATGCGCCGTTTTTGTTTTAGATCAAGGAATAAGCAATTGTTTTCCATTAACAAAAAAATAACATTAGCACTACTTCTCTGCGTGTTATTAACGGCATTATCCGTCGGTACGTTTAGCCAATTAGTCGCCAGAAAGGTTGTAGAAACCCGCTTGCTGGAAAAAGAGCTCCCCAGTGCAATACAGCAAATTAGTGGCGAAATTGACAAAGAAATTGCCTTGATGAGTATCGTTGCCAAGCAACTTGCCAACGATCCTTTTTTACTGAGATGGGCAAAAGCTGGTAGCGACAAAACACAAGAACCACTAGTGATTAAAAAGCTCGCCGAAACGGGCCGAGTTAATCACTTTAGCAGTACTTCATTTGCTGATCGACGCAACGGTAACTATTGGAATGAAAACGGCTTTTTAAGACAATTAACAAAAGCAAGTGGCGAAGACGATTGGTTTTTTGCCTACCGAGACAGCGGTCAAGAAACATCGATTAGTATTTATCGATACCCTGACGGTCAACGAGTCGACCTTTTTGTTAACCACCAACAGCCCAATGGTTTAGGCTTATCGGGCATTGCGAAATCGTTTGAAGATGCCGTTAATCTGCTCAATACATTTCGCCTTGAGAAAACTGGCTTTGTTTACCTTGTCGACAAAAACGGAAAAATCCAGCTCCACAAGAACGAAGCATACATAGGTAAAAACATTACTGATATTTACGGCCAACAAGCAAAACAGCTACTAAACCTTGCGAAGTTCAACCAAATTAATGCGGAAATTGAAAATCAAAACCTATTGGTAAGCTCTAGCTATGTGCCAAGCGCCCAATGGTTTGTCATTGGACAGTTACCTGAGAGTGAAGCCTACGAGCAACTCAATAATGCGACAATTAATATGATTGTTTGGACTTTAGTTATTGTTTTAGCGACGATAGCTGTCGCTTTGGTGATTGCTCGCTCCATTACACAACCGATTAACAAGTTAGCGCAGCTTTTTACCCGTATGGGGCAAGGTGAAGCAGATTTAAGCTACCGCATTCCAGAAAGCGGTCAGCAAGAGCTAGTGGCGGTTGCTAAGGGCTACAATGCATTTATTGGCAAACTGGCTGAGTTATTTGAAACCATCGCCGCAAGTAGCCGAGAGTTGCGAAGCACCGCCGATGAGCTAGCGCTCAAAAGCCAACATACGCAAACCAGCGCCGCGAGCAACGATACCAATACCCAGCATATTTCCAACGCACTTTCGCAAATTAATACAACGGTTTCTGACATTGCGCAAAGTGCGGTACAAGCCTCAGATCTCGCCGAAAACGTTCGCCATAATGACAGCGAAATTACCCATGTGATTGTCGAGACAAAGTCTGATATTGAGCAGCTTGGCGGTAAGATTAACGATGTTTCTAACGTGATCGCGACACTAACAGAGAATACCGAAACGATTGCGCAAGCACTGGGCGTAATCGAAGCTATCTCTGATCAAACAAACTTACTCGCCCTGAATGCCGCCATTGAAGCTGCGCGCGCAGGCGAGCACGGCCGAGGGTTTGCGGTAGTAGCAGAAGAAGTGCGAAGCTTGGCGGGAAAAACGGCTGATTCAACCACAGAAATTCAAACCATCATGGAGCAGCTCAAGCAAACTTCCACAGTGGCAACCTCTGAAATCGAAGCGATTTTGGCTCAGTCTGCCAATACCAAGGCGTCAATCAGCCAAGCACAAGAAAAACTGGAATTAAGTGGTGAGCTGACACTGCAAATAACTGACACCAATCACCTTGTTGCCACAGCAACTGAACAGCAAGCTATTTCGCTCAATGACATCAATAATAACATGTCAGACATTCGCACTATCTCTGAACAAAACATGGCGAATGTCCAGGCAATTGCCAGTAGCGCTGAGCAGTTGAATAAACTGGCAGAAACACTCGATACCTTAGTTAAACAATTTGAGCAATAAGGTTATCGGCATACCGGATATAGCACAAAGCGATGCCAATGCATCGCTTTTTTATTGAACTTCATTTACCGCTGAACGACAACAAATCGAGCTAGGTCAATGTGATAATGAATAACGTCTTTATGCCATAATCGATCTCTGGCTTTGAAATTGAGATCAACGAGTTAATCTACTCGATGCAAATTAACGCCGTGATCTACGAGTCGTTGGTAGAATGCTGGTAAGTCGCAGTCTTTTGTTTGCTCGCAAACAATTGCGTATTTCTTAATTGCTCGCTCATAGCTATTAAGTGAGGCTTGCTCTAACCAAAATAGCGCTAATGAAAAATCAGGCTTCACCAGATCGCCAGCTAAGTATATTTCGGCAAGTTTAATTTGCCCCTCAGAAAACCCTAACTGCGCTGACTTTTCAAACTTAACAAAAGCTTCCACCATGTGGTCTTGGATATAACTTGCCTGTTCATACGCCAAACCAGAAGCATACTCTCTTTCACCAGGAATATAACTGGCACTAAGGCGATAGCCGATATCGTTAATAATGAAGTTGCCATACAAAACATTACCATCTGGGCGAGCTGCAATTAACACCCCATCGCGCCCGTGCAATTGCTGTAAGTCATCGATATGAAAGTGATGATGCTTTTTACCGAAGTAGCTAAATGCTCTCGTTTGGCCTGATGCGATGGCATCGCGAAATGATGATTTGTGGCTGTAAACCATATTACCAAGCACGAGTGAAATGGTATCGCCAGTAACATCAACGACTTTGCCGATTCGATACTTCTCATGTGGACGATAAGCATCAGTTATTTGGCGATTATCGAATAACATAAAGTCGTTTATCTGTGGGGCACTCACAATATACTGAGTTTGGTTTCGTTCCGTCTCAAGCGCTTGTAGCCAAAGATAAATAAAGTAACAAAGCAGAAACGTACCGACAAACTTGACGAGAAAATGATATATGGTAAAAGCTGACCCCAGTAATTGCTGGTATAAGGCCTTATCAATATCCGCTTTGCCAACTAATTGCAGGCAATTGGTACACTCTAGTTGCACCTGCCGACCGGTAGGAAAAAGCGGCAGCGATTGTAAAAACAGATAGGAGTACGAAATTTCGCCTTTAACATTGTGTTTACTATGACCACAAGACTGGCATTGGTGCTGATAAGTGATACCGCCGTTAAAGCTTGATTCGCCGTATTCCATTACTTACTCCTTGTTTTTATTACCTCATTTATAACAGATGCTCATTGCGTGGACAACTTTCGTACTAACTTACTCGTAGTAAAGCTGATAAACAGCCAATGGCGAGTGGAGTATGACCCAAATCATTTATTACCTTCCTTGTACGACTCCGCAGTAGACATCACAGGTAAGTTTAGTTAAAAACAACAGTAACGAGATTCAACCATAAGCTTTGCAATGGCCCTTAGTAATTATCGCGACAAGCGGTTTCTAATTATCGACAGCCTCAAGCCTTCTCGCGATTTGCTCAAACAGTTCGCGTTCAATCTTGATCCTGAGGTGGTTGAAGCTTGTGGTTACGCCAACGACATTGTACTGCGCTGTGCTCAAACCCATTACGATGTGCTTTTACTTGGCTACAACCTTGGCGAAAGCCAAAAGAACGGCCAGCAACTGCTCGAGGAGCTGCGCGAAAACGGCCTTGTGAATCGCCAATCCGTGGTCATTCTAATCACCGCGGAAAACTCACAAGCTATGGTGCTGGCGGCACTGGAGCACAAGCCTGACGACTACCTCACCAAACCCTATCGAATAAAAGATCTGCGCGACAGGCTTGAGCGTTGCTATCGAAAAAAGCATCACATGAAAAGCATCTATCAAGCCCTCGACAGTAGTGACGCCAATACCGCCATTGAACTTTGCAATCAAGCAATAGATAGTAACTCGCCCTATAAAGCTGAGTGCTATGGCATTAAATCAAGACAACTATTTGAGCTACAAGAGTACGAACAAGCAGCGACGATTTACCGCCAATTCAAGCATCAACGAAACTGCCAGTGGGCGACTATCGGTTTGGGCAAAATAGCGCTGAAACAGCAAGACTTCTCTGGTGCGATCAACCTCTTTACTAACTTGGTCGAGCAACACCCCTTATATTTATCGTCATACGATTGGTTAGCGACCTGTTATGAAGCAATAGAGCAATACATAAAAGCACAAGAGGTACTCGAAACCGCGATAAAAATCTCCCCCCTATCCGTAAAAAGGATAGAGCGATTTGCCAAGCTCTGTTTTGACAACGGCGAGTTTGACAAAGCAACACAAGCATTCGAACAGAACTATCAGTTGTCATATAACTCAATTCACCACAAGCCAGATAATGCATTTAATTTTTCAGAGTCTTTAAACTTATACGCCGATGAATTAACAAGTAGTGAATTAAAGCAAAGAAAATTGCGGGTGATTAATGCCCTGAATGAAACCAACAAAACGTTTAAAAGCCCAGACACTCGCGTACAAATGCAACTGCACAGTGCTCGTATCATGATGAAAACACACGAAGAATACGACGCCCAACGCATACTCAACAACAGTGAGAGTTACATTGACAAAGTCAGTGAGCAGCTCACCTCAGAGACCTTAATTAAGGCGTCTAGGTTGCTTAACGAGCTTGACCGAAAAGAAATCGCAAACACTTTGATTAATTTAGTTGTTGAGCGAGAGCCCGACAATGCCGATTTAATGGCAGAAGTGGATATGTTGCTTGATGAGTCTCTTAAACGCGAAGAGTTCGTCGTTGCACAAAAAGCACTTAACCAAGCAGCACAGTATTACCGGCAGCAAAACTATGGACAGGCTTTGCTGGGGCTTTTTGCCGCACAGCAACTATACCCGAACCATATCGGTATTAAACTCAACTTTGTGCAAGTACTTTTAGCTTATTATCAAGAGAGTAAAGACAGTTCAAAGCTGAATGAAGCCAATGACCTTTTAGCCTCACTTGTCGGATTGCCAAGTAACCATCCTGCATACCAAAGGTATCAAACATTAAACCAGCAGTATAAATCACTCATATAGCTAACTATATGAAATACTTATATTTCATAGAAGTATTGACATACCACAAAATTGAATTGAATATAATTTAAACACCGCTAACTCCCCCGATGAGGAGAACCTCTTGGATCAAAGTACTGCGCAGCAAGGCTCACTCCCGACACCCACTGGTGCCTATACCACGAATACCAGTAAGTATTACGCCCTCATACTGCTTACCATTGTTTATAGTTTCAATTTTATTGATCGACAGCTACTCGCAATTTTACAAGAAGGTATTAAAGCGGATTTAGGTTTATCTGACGGACAACTTGGCTTACTAACAGGTTTCTCGTTCGCGTTATTCTATGTGATAGCAGGTATCCCGATAGCGAAATGGGCCGATAGCGGTAATCGAAGGAATATTATCTCGATAGCAGTTTTTGTTTGGAGCTTTATGACCGCGATCAGTGGCTTTGTCCAAAACTATATTCAGTTACTGCTAGCTCGGATTGGTGTTGGTATTGGTGAAGCTGGCTGTAGTCCACCTTCCCACTCAATTATTTCTGATATTTTCCCCCGTGAATCGCGAGCAGGCGCCATTGGTTTTTACTCTACAGGGGTAAGTATTGGTATCTTGTTTGGCTTTTTACTTGGTGGCTGGTTAAACGATGTTTTTGGCTGGCGTACCGCTTTTCTCGTCGTGGGTGCCCCTGGCATTATTTTAGCGGTTATTGTGCGTTACACGCTCAAAGAACCTTTACGCGGTTTAGCTGAAAATAAAGTGATTAATGAGCAATCCCCCCCTTCATTTAAAGAAACACTCAAGTTACTCATGAGTCGCTCATCCTTTGTGCATATGGCTTTGGGCTCTGCGCTAACGGCATTTGTTGGCTATGGATTTGTTAACTGGTCGGCATCATTTATGTTGCGCAGCTACGAGATAACTACGACAGAACTAGGCGTTTGGCTAGCAATGATCATTGGTGTTGGTGGTGCTATTGGTGTTTTTGGTGGTGGCGTTCTAGCCGATAAATTAGCCAAGAAAGACGTTCGATGGTACGCCTGGCTACCGGGCATCGCCGCATTACTCGGCTTGCCTTTTTTTATAACGTTTTGCCTGACCAATGACAAATACACTGCGTTATACAGCCTCATTGTTCCTTCTGTCATGGCGAACCTGTTCCTTGGCTGTGTTGTGGCCACCACACATAGTTTAGTGGGTTTGAGAATGCGTGCTATGTCTTCCGCTATTTTCTTTTTAATATTAAATATTATCGGCTTAGGCTTAGGCCCGTCATCGATTGGCTTTCTAAGCGACATACTTTCACCAACATACGGTAGTCAATCGCTGCGCTACGCCATGCTGTATATTTTACCTGTCGTGAGTTTCTGGTCCGTATGTCACTTCTATATAGGCTCTAGAAGCTTGAAAAAAGACCTTGAAAACGCACCAGAATAAGTAGTTATTTTAATTGATATAATGAATAAACCGTCCACGAGGGCGGTTTTTTATATGGTGAAATCAAGTGGCTCTACAACGCTATTGTCACAGTACGAAGCTTTGCGCGCTAGTTTTAGCAAGAGGATCGATTTGAATTTTTATAGATTTTGTTTTGTGATCCAAAGTACTGATTACATTTAGGCATAAAAAAAGCCCGACATCTGTCGAGCTTTATTTATATGGTGGAGGGAGGTGGATTCGAACCACCGAAGGCGGAGCCGTCAGATTTACAGTCTGATCCCTTTGGCCACTCGGGAACCCCTCCAAAACGGGATTAAGCCCAGTTTTAACTGGGCTTAAAATTAAGTGCCTAGCGATGACCTACTCTCACATGGGACCTCCCACACTACCATCGGCGCAGTTGCATTTCACTTCTGAGTTCGGCATGGGGTCAGGTGGTTCTACAACGCTATTGTCGCTAGGCGAAACTTTTATTTACTGCCTTAGCAGTAAATTACAATCTGGAAAACTGTGACGTGCATGGATGCACTAATGTCGACAAGTGTCATGGATGACAGTTGTTTGTCGACGCTATATATTTTAATTCAAGTCGTACTCATGTACGTGATGTTTTGTCAGTCAAAACCATTTGGGTGTTGTATGGTTAAGCCTCACGGGCAATTAGTATCAGTTAGCTCAAGGCCTCACAACCCTTACACACCTGACCTATCAACGTCGTAGTCTCCAACGACCCTTCAGGGACCTTAAAGGCCCAGTGAGAACTCATCTCAAAGCCTGCTTCCCGCTTAGATGCTTTCAGCGGTTATCAGTTCCGAACGTAGCTACCCGGCAATGCTTCTGGCGAAACAACCGGAACACCAGAGGTTCGTCCACTCCGGTCCTCTCGTACTAGGAGCAGCCCTCTTCAATTCTCAAACGCCCACGGCAGATAGGGACCGAACTGTCTCACGACGTTCTAAACCCAGCTCGCGTACCACTTTAAATGGCGAACAGCCATACCCTTGGGACCGACTTCAGCCCCAGGATGTGATGAGCCGACATCGAGGTGCCAAACACCGCCGTCGATATGAACTCTTGGGCGGTATCAGCCTGTTATCCCCGGAGTACCTTTTATCCGTTGAGCGATGGCCCTTCCATACAGAACCACCGGATCACTATGACCTGCTTTCGCACCTGCTCGACGTGTCTGTCTCGCAGTTAAGCTGGCTTATGCCATTGCACTAACCGTACGATGTCCGACCGTACTTAGCCAACCTTCGTGCTCCTCCGTTACGCTTTGGGAGGAGACCGCCCCAGTCAAACTACCCACCAGACAGTGTCCCCAACCGAGATAATCGGCCCAGGTTAGAACATCACGCATACAAGGGTGGTATTTCAAGGTTGGCTCCACTCACACTGGCGTGCAAGTTTCAAAGCCTCCCACCTATCCTACACATGTAGGAGCAATGTTCACTGTCAAGCTATAGTAAAGGTTCACGGGGTCTTTCCGTCTAGCCGCGGGTATACGGCATCTTAACCGCAATTTCAATTTCACTGAGTCTCGGGTGGAGACAGTGTGGCCATGATTACGCCATTCGTGCAGGTCGGAACTTACCCGACAAGGAATTTCGCTACCTTAGGACCGTTATAGTTACGGCCGCCGTTTACCGGGGCTTCGATCATGAGCTTCGCAGAGCTAACCCAATCAATTAACCTTCCGGCACCGGGCAGGCGTCACACCGTATACGTCATCTTTCGATTTTGCACAGTGCTGTGTTTTTAATAAACAGTTCCAGCCACCTGGTTACTTCGACCGACCTCAGCTTAGGGAGCAAGTCCCATCACCAGAGCCGGCGTACCTTCTCCCGAAGTTACGGTACTATTTTGCCTAGTTCCTTCACCCGAGTTCTCTCAAGCGCCTTAGTATTCTCTACCTAACCACCTGTGTCGGTTTGGGGTACGGTTCCTTTATATCTATGCTTAGAAGCTTTTCCTGGAAGCAGGGCATCAACAACTTCAACGCCGTAGCGTCTCGTCTCGACTCTCAGCCTTAGAAACCCGGATTTGCCTAAGTTTCCAGCCTACAATCTTTCACATGGACAACCAACGCCATGCTTGCTTAGCCTTCTCCGTCCCTCCATCGCAATATAAAGAAGTACAGAAATATTAATCTGTTTCCCATCGACTACACCTCTCGGTCTCGCCTTAGGGGCCGACTTACCCTGCCCTGATTAACATGGGACAGGAAACCTTGGTCTTTCGGCGAGGGGGTTTTTCACCCCCTTTATCGTTACTCATGTCAGCATTCGCACTTCTGATACCTCCAGCATGCTTCTCAACACACCTTCAACGGCTTACAGAACGCTCCCCTACCACTTGAGCAAAAGCTCAAATCCGCAGCTTCGGTGCATAGTTTAGCCCCGTTACATCTTCCGCGCAGACCGACTCGACTAGTGAGCTATTACGCTTTCTTTAAAGGATGGCTGCTTCTAAGCCAACCTCCTAGCTGTCTATGCCTTTCCACATCGTTTCCCACTTAACTATGACTTTGGGACCTTAGCTGGCGGTCTGGGTTGTTTCCCTCTTCACTACGGACGTTAGCACCCATAGTGTGTCTCCCGGATAGTACTCATTGGTATTCGGAGTTTGCAAAGGGTTGGTAAGTCGGGATGACCCCCTAGCCTTAACAGTGCTCTACCCCCAATGGTATTCGTCCGAGGCTCTACCTAAATAGATTTCGGGGAGAACCAGCTATCTCCCGGCTTGATTAGCCTTTCACTCCGACCCACAGGTCATCACCGCATTTTTCAACATACGTGTGTTCGGTCCTCCAGTTGGTGTTACCCAACCTTCAACCTGCCCATGGGTAGATCGCCGGGTTTCGGGTCTATACCCTGCAACTGAACGCGCAGTTAACACTCGCTTTCGCTACGGCTCCCCTAATCGGTTAACCTTGCTACAGAATATAAGTCGCTGACCCATTATACAAAAGGTACGCAGTCACCCTAAGGCTTCCACTGCTTGTACGTATACGGTTTCAGGTTCTATTTCACTCCCCTCACAGGGGTTCTTTTCGCCTTTCCCTCACGGTACTGGTTCACTATCGGTCAGTTAGGAGTATTTAGCCTTGGAGGATGGTCCCCCCATGTTCAGTCAACATTTCACGTGTGCCGACCTACTCGATTTCACTTATGTTTGTCTTCGTGTACGGGGCTATCACCCTGTATCGCCAAGCTTTCCAGCTTGTTCCACTAACGCCCATAAGCTTAAGGGCTAATTCCCGTTCGCTCGCCGCTACTAAGGAAATCTCGGTTGATTTCTTTTCCTCGGGGTACTTAGATGTTTCAGTTCTCCCGGTTCGCCTCAATAAGCTATGTATTCACTTATTGATAGTGCCTTATGGCACTGGGTTTCCCCATTCAGAAATCCTAGGTTATAACGGTTTTTATCACCTTACCTAGGCTTATCGCAGATTAACACGTCTTTCATCGCCTCTAACTGCCAAGGCATCCACCATATACGCTTAGTCACTTAACCATACAACCCCAAATAGTTTTACTTATTTAAGTCATCAAGAGACAAGCCTTGATGCTAATGTATGACTGACATTTTCACGTACTCAATCAAATGAATGATTGGAGTATGCTTGAATTAGATTGAAATAAGATAAGGAAAAATCTTATTTCAGGTTTGATGCTTACAGCGCGACACTGTAATCATCATTCGAAATAATTAAGTTACTAATTATTTCGGGATATATATCAGCTTTCCAAATTGTTAAAGAACATTGTTTCAATAAGAAACTAAAGTTAACTGCTCAATAAGCCTTTAACTTTAACTTCTCAGTTAAGGTCATTTCTTCAATATCGTTATCAATGCAATGTGTGTGAACACTCAACATGGTGCGTTCTACGTCAAGATAAGGAGGTGATCCAACCCCAGGTTCCCCTAGGGTTACCTTGTTACGACTTCACCCCAGTCATGAATCACAAAGTGGTGACCGTCCTCCCTAAGGTTAAACTAGCCACTTCTTTTGCAACCCACTCCCATGGTGTGACGGGCGGTGTGTACAAGGCCCGGGAACGTATTCACCGCGACATTCTGATTCGCGATTACTAGCGATTCCGACTTCATGGAGTCGAGTTGCAGACTCCAATCCGGACTACGACGTACTTTCTGGGATTCGCTCCACCTCGCGGTCTTGCTGCCCTCTGTATACGCCATTGTAGCACGTGTGTAGCCCATCCCGTAAGGGCCATGATGACTTGACGTCGTCCCCACCTTCCTCCGGTTTATCACCGGCAGTCTCCTTAGAGTTCCCGACACGACTCGCTGGCAAATAAGGATAGGGGTTGCGCTCGTTGCGGGACTTAACCCAACATTTCACAACACGAGCTGACGACAGCCATGCAGCACCTGTCTCACAGTTCCCGAAGGCACGAAACTATCTCTAGTAACTTCTGTGGATGTCAAGGGATGGTAAGGTTCTTCGCGTTGCATCGAATTAAACCACATGCTCCACCGCTTGTGCGGGCCCCCGTCAATTCATTTGAGTTTTAACCTTGCGGCCGTACTCCCCAGGCGGTCAACTTAGCGCGTTAGCTACGCTACTCACGTTTCAAGAACACAAACAGCTAGTTGACATCGTTTACGGCGTGGACTACCAGGGTATCTAATCCTGTTCGCTCCCCACGCTTTCGTGCCTCAGCGTCAGTATCTGTCCAGGTGGCCGCCTTCGCCACTGATGTTCCTTCCAATCTCTACGCATTTCACCGCTACACTGGAAATTCCACCACCCTCTACAGTACTCTAGTCAAACAGTTCCAAATGCAGTTCCGAGGTTAAGCCCCGGGATTTCACATCTGGCTTATCAAACCGCCTACGCACGCTTTACGCCCAGTAATTCCGATTAACGCTCGCACCCTCCGTATTACCGCGGCTGCTGGCACGGAGTTAGCCGGTGCTTCTTCTGTCGCTAACGTCACAGCTAGCAGATATTACCTACTAACCTTTCCTCACGACTGAAAGTGCTTTACAACCCTAAGGCCTTCTTCACACACGCGGCATGGCTGCATCAGGGTTTCCCCCATTGTGCAATATTCCCCACTGCTGCCTCCCGTAGGAGTCTGGGCCGTGTCTCAGTCCCAGTGTGGCTGATCATCCTCTCAAACCAGCTAGAGATCGTCGCCATGGTAGGCCATTACCCCACCATCTAGCTAATCTCACTTGGGCTAATCTTTTGGCACGAGGTTCCGAAGAATCCCCCGCTTTGGTACTTCTCTTACGAAAAGCACATTATGCGGTATTAGCAGTCGTTTCCAACTGTTGTCCCCCACCAAAAGGCATATTCCCAAGCATTACTCACCCGTCCGCCGCTCGACGCCAAAGGAGCAAGCTCCTCTTCGTTTCCGCTCGACTTGCATGTGTTAAGCCTGCCGCCAGCGTTCAATCTGAGCCATGATCAAACTCTTCAATTAAAATCGTTTGTGATGACCTTCTGTTAGGAAAGACATCGGCTCAATGAATTCTGTACAAATAAAACTTATATATTAAGTAGTTTTTGCATGAGTTCACTGAGTTAATTTTGGCAAACCTAAGTTTGCTTATTTGTAAAATCAACATCATGTGAATGCTCACACAAATTGCATGATAACTAATTGTTAAAGATGCCTACACGAAGTAGGTATACCGAACCGTTCATGGATGAACGTTTTGTTCGGTGCGAGTTAACAATCGCATTCGTTGTTAAACCGCTTACTCTCTCGTTGAGAGCGGATGCGCATTCTACGCTTCCTAGTTTTGATGTCAACAACTTTTTGAAAAAATCTTTAATTCATTTTTCTAAGTTATCTGACCGGTTTACTTAGCAAACTTACTAACTAAACTTATCAAAACACTTCGTTGGGCTGTCCCGTGGAAGTGGATGCGCATTTTAGAGATTTTTAGCTGGGCGTCAACACCTTTTTGAAAGTTTTTTGATATTTTTATTTATTCGGTTTATTTTTGTACAAACCACGTATTTATTGAGCAAAAACACCTAGATTACCCCAAATCTATCTATTCCAACTCGCATTAACGCTAAGTTAGGAGACAATCGTAAAAACATAAATTTATCCAGGCTAATTCCTTCTCAAAAGAGCAACTACTTATTTAGTTTTGCTTTTTTGCTACTATTGTTGGTAAATATGTTTTCTAAATACGAGTTTGCCATGCCGTTATCAATCAGATCATATAAAGGTGTTACCCCTAACATTGATAGTACTTGCTATATAGATGAGAGTTCAGTGTTAGTTGGTGATGTTACCATCGCAGCGGATGCCAGTATTTGGCCTATGGTTGCTGCACGCGGTGATGTAAATACTATTAGCATAGGTGAAAGAACGAATGTGCAAGACGGGACGATTTTACATGTCACGCGAAAAAGTGCCCGAAACCCCGAAGGTTTTCCACTTGTTATTGGTGATGATGTCACTATAGGTCATCAGTGCATGCTTCACGGTTGCCAGCTAGGTAATCGCATACTTGTCGGAATGGGAGCGATTATTATGGATGGTGCGGTGGTACAAGATGATGTGTTTATTGGCGCAGGCACATTAGTACCTCCCAATAAAACACTAGAAAGTGGTTATTTATATGTTGGTAACCCAATGAAGAAAGCACGACCGTTAACAGAAGCTGAAATTGTTTTTCTAAAACAGTCAGCGATTAACTACGTTGAATTAAAGGATGATTACTTAAAAGAGAGCGTTTAATTAGCTCTCTTCTTTTTATAGGTTTAAGAATGAATTACCGTTAGCTTAACTTAATATGTATTTCATTCGACTCTAGCTCGTTATCTTCAAACCACATTTCTGCAATTTCTTCTAAATCGTAACGAGTACAGCTGCTGATCTCGTCGAGTTTTGACAATGAATATGAGTGAAAATAGATAGTCACCAGTTGCCCTGCCACCATCCCTGACATTTGCCAACAGTCTTTATCAGCGTTAAATGCTAAGTCATCATTAAATAATATCGATTGATTCATATAAGGTATTCGCCTTTTGTGCTTCGAGTTTAGCTAGTAAGCTCAGCTCGAAGCATAGTCAAAACAGGCTCTTTAGCCGGCTCAACCCCGCGCCAAACTCTAAAGCTTTCTGCAGCCTGACCCACTAGCATTCCAAGACCATCAACAATTGTCGTGGCACCATGCTCTGCTGCCCAAGTGAGAAAACAGGTTGGTTTATCTTGGTACACCATATCGTAAGCAAAACACCCTGCAGAGAAAATACTGGGGGGCACTGGCGGTAATTCCCCCGTTAAACTGGTAGAGCTGGAATTGATAATCACATCAAAGCTATGCTTCGCTGCCAACTCAGTTATAGATAATGCATGAATATTGCCAAACGCTTGAAACTTGTCTGCAAGCAATTCTGCTTTTTCATGGGTGCGATTAACAATAATCAAAAGCTCTGGCTGGCAATCAAGTAACGGCTTAATGACACCGCGCGCAGCCCCACCAGCACCGATTAATAGCACCTTTTTGTTGAGCTTAGCGCCATTTGCTAACAGATCATTAACTAAACCCGCGCCATCAGTATTGTCACCAGATATTGTTCCGTCGCTGTGGAATGTAAGTGTATTAACGGCACCTGCGAGTTTTGCTCGTTCGGAAAGCTGCCCGGCTAGCTTATATGCTTGTTGTTTAAATGGCATGGTGATATTGCAGCCTTTTCCACCCGCAGCGACGAATTGCTGAATACCCTTTTCAAAGTTATCAGGTCCAGGGTCTATTGCTGTATATTCGATATTTTGCTGCGTACTCTCAGCGAACTTTTGGTGAATTTGGGGCGACTTAGATTGGGTGATCGGGTGGCCAAAAACGGCATATTTATCCATTGGCGAGTTAATTCCTGATAACAAGCATTAGTTTTCAGGCATTAAAGAACGTTTTCGAGTCGCTGACAAGTAGCTTTTGTGTGTACTTATGCGGAATGGATTTAATATATGCTCTAGAAGCTCTCAAAAACAAAAAAGCCGCACTTAGTTACCCAAGTGCGGCTAGCCAAGTTCAACAGAGATTAGAACTTGTAACCAATCATTAGCGAGTAAACCATAGGGTCAATATCTACGCTAACTTTACCTGGTACTGCACCGCCAACCGCTGTGAATGAACCATCAGTGTCGATGTCAATGTAACGTGCTGAAGCATTGATTGACCAGTGCTCATCAATTAAGTAGTCAACACCAATTTGTGCACTCAAACCAAGTGAGTTATCTAAATCTAGATCGTTAACATCTAAGTTTGGACGCGGAGCATCAAGCAGCGTCTCACCAAGGCCAACAATTTCAGGGCTGTTAGCACCTTGTAATGCTGAGTTGAAATCTTCTTCAAAGAAAATAGTGTAGTTAATACCAACACCAACGTAAGGCTTGAAGTTTGAGTTAGTATCAAAATAGTAAAGTGCACTTAATGTTGGTGGTAAGTGCTTAGTTTCACCCAAGTTAGTAGAGCCTGCACCCGTATGAACAGTGATGTCATGTTTAAATGGTGTTGCTGCTAATAATTCTAACGCCCAGTTTGAATCTAGAAAGTAAACGAAGTTCAAACCTAGTTGTGTATCATCTTCAACAGATGCAGAAATAGGACCTGCACCTAAGTTTACAGTTTGGTCAGCAGCAAAGATTGTTGCTTTATCGCTGCTTGGATCAACCATAGTTGCACCACCACGTACAACGATGTCGCCAGCTTGATAACCAGCTGCCAATGCACCAAATGTCATTGAAGATAAAACCGCTAGAGTAATAATGCTTTTTTTCATGAGAGTCTTCCCCTTAAATAATTGACGCTAGTCTACTGATATCCTAGTCGGCAAAAGTTGATTTACCTCAAGGTTCTTCCCTCAGATCGAGTAAAGAAAGCCATTAGCAGAATAAATAATGATCTAAATCAATAAATCAGCGGGAGCTAAATTTGAAAGGAAGAAAAATAGAGTAAGAAAAAAGAACAATGCAGCTTAGTTTACCAAGCTAAGCTGCACATTAAGCAGGTTCTTTTAGGCTAGCCAGTCTCTCGGTACGAGAAATTCATTTAGCCTAGCCTCGTCACTTCCTGCTGCGGCTTGGTAGTTATACTCCCAACGAGCCAGTGGTGGCATAGACATCAAGATCGATTCGGTACGACCACCAGACTGCAAACCAAATAAGGTTCCACGGTCAAACACCAAGTTAAATTCGACATAGCGACCACGGCGATACAACTGGAATTGGCGCTCACGCTCACCATAAGGTGTAGCCTTGCGCTTGCCGATAATTGGTGTGTAAGCGTCGATATAGCCTTGACCAACCGCTTTTACATAATCGAAACACGTTGCGAAGCCCCAATCGTTGAGATCATCAAAGAACAAGCCACCAACACCGCGAGTTTCGTCTCTGTGTTTCAAGTAAAAGTAATCATCGCACCACTTTTTGTGCTCAGCATAAACGCTGTCACCAAAAGGTTGACATAAATCATGTGCTGTTTGGTGCCAGTGCAATACATCTTCTTCAAATGGATAAAAAGGCGTTAAATCAAAGCCACCACCAAACCACCATACCGGCTCCTCGCCTTCTTTTTCAGCAATAAAAAAGCGAACATTAGCATGCGATGTTGGGATATAAGGATTTTTAGGGTGGATAACCAATGAAACGCCACAAGCCTGCCAACTACGGCCAGCAAGTTCAGGTCGATGTGCTGTCGCTGAAGGAGGTAGTTTGTCGCCAGCAACAAGCGAGAAGTTCACCCCACCCTGCTCAATTACTGCGCCATCAGTCAACACGCGCGTGCGGCCACCGCCTCCCTCGGCTCGCGTCCAATTGTCTTCAACAAATTGACCCGTGCCGTCTGCTTGTTCTAGCGCCTGACAAATTGCGTCTTGTAGCGATTTAAAATAGTCGACCACTAGGTCGATGTTGATATCACTCATGATCGGAATATTTCTCCAGTTAAACCATCAATAATTGTCGATGGCTGCTCGAAACCTAAGGTTTCACCTTTAATTACATAGTCCAAGTGCTCAGCTAACGCTTGCTCGACTTCTTGCCAAGTCTTACACGGAGGGTGTCCCGATAAATTTGCACTGGTAGAAACGATTGGCTTGTTCGTTTTATTACACAAGGCAACAACATCTGGCTGGCTCGTAATTCGAACCGCCAGTGTCGAAAACTTGCCGGTTAACCAAGCGGGTGTTGAAGGTAAACAAGGAAGTACTTGGGTGATGCCGTCAGGCCAGCGCGATAAAACAGCAAATCGCTTATCTTGAGGAATTTTACTATCGTCAATATAAGGTAAAAATTGCGAATAATTACTTGCCAGTAAAATTAACCCTTTTTCGATCGGACGCTGCTTTATTGCCAATAACTTTTGCACAGCTTGTTCGTTGTCGGGATCGCAACCTAAGCCAAACACAGCTTCGGTTGGATATGCTATAACGCCGCCGCTTTCAAACGCCTCTACAGCTGAAGTCATTTACACTCGGACTCTTGTTTATATAAAGAGCGCTATTATAGCTAGTTGTTAACGAGAATACAGGGCCGTAACCAAAGGCCCTTTCTGACCAGTACTAAAATTCCTAACCAAACAGCGAACGTACCTTTTCCCGTAAAACAAATTTCTGAATTTTTCCCGTCGACGTTTTTGGCAACTCACTAAACACGACACTGCGCGGTACTTTGAAATGCGCCATATGTTCACGGCAGAAACTGATGACTTCATCCTCTGACAAGACATAGTCAGCTTTGAGCGTAACGAACGCACAAGGAGACTCGCCCCAAGTGTCGTCCGCTCTTGCGACAACAGCAGCTTCTAAAATCGCCGGATGTTGGTACAACACGCCTTCGAGTTCAACTGACGAGATATTTTCTCCGCCTGAAATAATGATATCTTTTGAGCGATCGCGGATTTCGATAAAACCATCAGGATGTTTGACGGCAAGATCACCAGAATGGAACCAACCATGTGCAAACGCTTGTTCGGTTGCCGTTTCGTTTTTCAAATACCCTCTCATGGTGGTGTTGCCACGAAACATGATCTCGCCAATCGTTTCCGCATCCGCTGGCACAGGTAACATGGTTTCGGGGTCTAGCACATCAACGGCTTCTTGGGTGGGATATCGGACGCCCTGTCTAGCTTTTAATGCGGCGCGTTCATCGCTGTCTTTGTCATCCCATTCCGATTTCCATTCGCTGGCCACACAAGGGCCGTAAACTTCGGTTAAACCGTAAGTCTGGGTAATCTCAAAGCCAAGCGTTTCCATCCCTTTAATGACTGCTGCTGGCGGTGGTGCGCCAGCCGTCATCACCTTTATACCGCGCGGAATGGATTGCAGTAGTGATGACTCAGCATTCATGATGGTATTGAGGACAATGGGCGCACCACAAAAATGACTCACCTGATGCTCGTTCATCTTAGCGACAATACTGTTAACTTCCACATGCCGCAAACACACTTGAGTGCCACCCACAGCAACTATTGACCAAGGAAAACACCAACCATTGCAGTGAAACATGGGTAGCGTCCACAAGTACACGGGGACATCGGATAACGACCAGACTAAGGCATTGCCAATCGCATTAAGATAGGCTCCACGATGCGAATAAACCACTCCTTTGGGATTGCCTGTAGTACCAGACGTGTAATTTAACGCCAGCGCTTGCCATTCGTCGGTAATCAAATGTAGATCAAAAACATCGTCACCTTCATTCAGCAAAGTATCAAAATCGAGTTCACCAATTCGTGCGGTTGCTTGAGTGCATTCAGGGTCGACAATATCAATCACTAAAGGTTGACGAGACGATAGCGCAAGTGCCGTTTTCATGACCTCAGCGTAGGCCATATCAACCAGTAAAACATCACACTCTCCATGATCTAGAATAAACGCTAGCGCTTGGGCATCAAGTCGGGTGTTAAGGGAATTAAGCACAGCCCCAGTCATAGGTACAGCGTAGTGCGCTTCAATAAACGCAGGAATATTGGCTGCCATAACGGCAACCGTATCACCCTTTTTCACCCCGCGTTTCACTAATGCACTGGCAAAGCGATTAACCTCAATTTGAAAACGTTGGTAGCTTATGTGCTCCTTGCCATGAATAATCGCTATTCTTTCGGGGAAAGTATCAGCAGTGCGTTTCAAAAAATTAATTGGCGTAAGTGGCACATAGTTCGCCTGACATTGATCTAAACCATGCTCAAAAATATTCATAGTGCCCTCTATTGAATCGTTGAATATTCCACCAGCTTATCAAACCTAAAAGTTAATGAAATTCTCCTTTAGTCTAATACTAAAATTGTCCGCTTGGTCAGGAATTTAGCGGTCAAAAGATGGTTTTCGATGATTCCGTAATGTGAAAAACGGGGGTATAATGCGCGACCATTCGCTAGGTTATAAAACCTACAATATTTCAGTTTAACTCAAGGGCGGTTTAGCAATGAAAGTCGGTATTATCATGGGGTCAAAATCGGATTGGCCAACGATGCAGCATGCGGCGGAAATGTTGGATTTATTTGGTGTGCCATACGAAACGAAGGTTGTGTCAGCGCATCGTACTCCTCACTTGCTCGCCGAATATGCGGAGTCAGCAAAAGATCGCGGGATTAAAGTCATTATTGCTGGTGCTGGTGGTGCCGCACATTTGCCCGGTATGACAGCCGCATATACTAGCTTACCCGTGCTTGGTGTTCCGGTTCAATCGAAAGCACTAAGTGGCCAAGACTCATTACTTTCTATTGTGCAAATGCCGAAAGGCATCGCAGTTGGTACTTTAGCCATTGGCAATGCGGGCGCTGCAAATTCAGGGCTTCTAGCGGCACAAATTATTGGCACCCATGACGAGAAAGTGATGGCGGCTGTTGAAAAATTCCGCACCGAGCAAACTGAAACGATTTTAGCTAATCCAAACCCTGCAGAGTAATGTGATGAACGTACTTATTTTAGGTGCAGGGCAATTGGCGCGTATGATGTCGCTTGCCAGCAAGCCTTTAAATATCCAAGTGCGCGCTTACGATGTTGGCGCTAATAGTGTAGTTGACCCATTAAATCCGGAAGTGAGTTATGGCGACCTTAACTCAGGCATTGCATTCGCCAATGTGATCACCGCTGAATTTGAGCACATCACTCATGATGTATTAGCCCAGTGTGAAGCCAGCGGTAAGTTAAAACCGAGTAGCCGCGCGATTAAAACAGGTGGCGATCGTCGCTTGGAAAAGGCACTACTTGATAAAGCGGGCGCTGACAACGCCAAGCACCAAATCATCGAAAATAAAGCTGACTTCGACCACGCCCTGCAAACATTAGCATTGCCGCTAATTCTCAAGAGTGCCCTTGAAGGGTACGATGGCAAAGGCCAGTGGCGATTAAAAGAAACAGACCAAGCGGATGAGATTTGGGCTGATATTGAGGCCTTTTTCCACGGCAGTAAAAGCACAGTAAAACAGGCGGTAATTGCCGAGCAAATGGTGTCTTTTGAGCGCGAAGTCTCCTTAGTCGGCATGCGTGATATCAAGGGGAACACCAAAGTATACCCGCTCACAGAAAACCATCACACAGATGGCGTACTTACCGTGTCTATTGCTCTAAACGACAATGCGGCGCTACAAGCACAAGCTCAGCAAATGTTCGATAGCATTGCCAATACGCTTGACTACGTGGGTGTGTTAGCGATTGAGTTTTTCCAAGTAGGTGATCAACTGCTGGTGAATGAAATTGCTCCGCGCGTTCACAATTCAGGGCATTGGACACAGCAAGGCGCCGATACTTGTCAATTTGAAAATCACATGCGCGCAGTATGTGGCTTGCCTTTAGGCAGTGGTGAGTTAGTTCGACCAACTGCGATGATCAATATTCTGGGTGAAGACAGCGTACCCAATGCGATTTTAGATATTCCGAGTGTCAGCTTGCATTGGTATGGTAAAACCAAACGTGCGGGTCGCAAAATGGGTCACATTAACTTGTCAGCAGCCACTAATCAGGCCTTATTCGAACGGCTAGAAAAAGTCGCAATGCTATTGCCTGCACAGGCATTTAGCGATATTCAAGAGTACGCGCAGAAGCTAGTAAATAAAGGCTAACCGCCAAGTGCTAATCTATTCACTTTGCGTTGACTGAAAATGACCGCATTTTTTGTCAGCGCATTGTAGTTTCTCCCCTGCCGCCATTTGGCGTCGTAGCAACAAGGCAAAGCCACACTGCTGGCACTCACCAGCAACCGGTTCATGGTTCACCGCAAACTTACATTTTGGATAATTGTCACAGGGGTAAAAGGTTTTTCCGTAGCGGGTTGTTTTTGCGGTTAACTGGCCTTTTTGGCAACTTGGGCAACTCACCTTGTTTTCTGGCTCTGCTTCATGGTGTTCATGCTCAATATGGTGACAGGCAGGAAAATTAGTACAGCCAATAAACATGCCATAACGCCCCTGCTTGACCGCCAGTTCATGACCACATTCTGGACACTGCGACCCAGCTAGCACTTTGTCTTCAACTTTTTCGTGCTCAACAACGGGACGCGTATATTGGCATTTAGGGTAGCTATTGCAACCAATAAAAGCGCCTGCTCTACCGCGTTTGATGCTGAGCTCACTGCCACAGTCTGGGCAGACACCATAGGCTTGCTCTAAGGCGTGCTCGTGTTGGCTGAAAAGAGGATCATTAGATTGTGACATAGCAATACAAGCGCCGTAAGCAACAAAGTCAGATGAGTGTTATGGCTATTATGCCACAGCTAGTCAGCTGGGATCACCCTACCCAAAATCGGATAGTTATGACGTTCACCGCCCAAGTGAGCGAACGTCAGTGGCTTTTATCAGCTGCGCTCAGTGAAGTGGGCCGTCTGGACGCTCATCAAAGATGAGGTCTTCCATTTGCGAATAAGCTTTTTCACGCCCCGGTACATTAAACAGTACCATCAGCACCACCCACTTTAAGTCATCTAAATAAAAGTCTTTAGTGTCGAGCTCCATGATGCGATCGATCACCATCTCTCGGGTTGTTACATCAAGTAAATTAACCTGCTCCAGGAACAGTAAAAAACCACGACACTCAGTATCTAGGCGCTGCATTTCTTGTGCAGTATAAATACGAGTAGAAGGGCCACATAGGCGAGTTAAATAAGGGTGAGCATCATTGTTCTGCAAATCAGCCAGTTTTTCTAACCAGCTAAGTGCTTTGTATATTTCATCTTGATGAAAGCCAGCGCGCGTCAGTTCATCGGTTAGCTCGTCATGGTCAACCATGATTTCGGCTTCGGAGTGAATATAATTCTCAAAAAGGTACATAAGAATGTCGAACATAATTACCCCCTATGTAATCGAAGATAGCCTCCAGGTACCGCAGATACCAGACCACTAAGCTCAAGCATTGTCAGCCGGGTTAATACTTCGTCTGTTGGAAGTTTGCTCCGGGAAACCACCATGTCTACGGGGGTGATTTCATAATCCACACTAGCTAACAATGCATCGTTTAACAACCCCTGTTGATGAGTTTTTACAATTTTTTCATCAACCTGAATAACATGACCGGACGAGCCAGGAATAACTAACTCCTCGATGATGTCGGCGGCACAGTCAATTAATTTAGCACCTTGTTTAATTAACTGATGACAACCTTTTGCCATGGGGTTAAGCGGGGACCCCGGTACTGCGAACACTTCTCGATTTTGCTCAAGTGCGCTTTTGGCCGTTACTAGCGAGCCACTTTTAACTTCTGCTTCGACGACAACAGTCCCTAAGCTCAAGCCACTAATAATGCGATTTCGACGCGGAAAATGCCCCGGTTTAGCAACCGTGCCAGGCATAAACTCAGTGACAATCACTCCGCCCTGTTCAATCATATTACGGGCTAACAGCTTATGACGAGCAGGATAGACTTTATCAATCCCCGTGGCGATAACTGCAACCGTGTTTTGCCGTGCATGTAATGCCCCTTGATGAGCCGCAGCATCAACCCCTAATGCCAGACCGCTGGTGATAGTCAACACACTCGACAGCTCACTCGCTAACTGACTTGCATATTCGCGACCCGCTTGAGTTGCGGCGCGGCTACCCACAATGGCAATTTGTGGGGTATTCAATATTGTTTTATCGCCCTTTGCCCAGAGTACCAGTGGTGGGTCGTAAATTTGCGCAAGCAAACTTGGGTAAGCGGGATCAGAATATGTCACTATCTGACTCTTGGCTTGATCACTCTTAGCAATGATATCGGCAATAGCTTGCCAGTCTGGCGCCGCAATAGCGTTTGCTTGGTTTTTGCTAAGCCCGAATGCTTGCAGTTGTGCAGCCTTGTAACTAAACAGCTTGGTTAAGCCGTGCTCCTTTACGAGTGCTATCTTGCGATGAGCCGCCAAGCGCGGCACTAATTTTAGCGCCAGCCATAACTGAATGTCGTCCTTATCCAAAGCAACCTCCCTGTGCCTTATCGTTTTAGACTACCTAATCACTTTATCCATTTTCGTTCACTGAGCTTATTTCGCCAGCCAATAACGAGTAACCCACTAGCAGCATACGTGACAAAAACAAAAAAGGCATACCACTATAGTTATAGCTGGTATGCCTTTATTTTCAATCAGTTGTAACGATTTAAGGTTTAGGTGCGGCGACGATATCCAGTAAACGGGCAGGTTTTGAGGTACGTAAAATCAATGCCATTGACGCTTGATCATAAACCTTAAACACCATGACTTCGCCAAGTGGCTCTTCTGGCATATCATACTCGGCCTCACCACCACTGGTTAATCGATCCCAGCGAGAAGCTGTTGCTTTGTATTGTGGGCCGTCTTTCGTTTCGACCACGGCTGGGCTCTGACGTTGAATCGACAAGACATCACCCACTTTTACTGCGTGCTCGCTGCCGCGGTTGATCATCACCACTTCAAGTTTACCAAACTCTCTACCATCGGTTGCTGACTTCACAATTACACCACGGAGCGAAGGGTCAGCACTTTGCATCGTAAAGAATGAAGGAAGTAGCTGCCCCTCGTTTATCGGCAGTACTAAATTACCTGAGCGAATTTCACGATTGGCAGAATTAACCAACATGGTACTTGGACGGCGCTCTGCCATATTGCCTGCGCGAACAACTTGTGCCGTGCCGGTAAGCTTTACATTATAGCCAAGTGACTTATCCGTTTCTGGGTCGATGATTTCTTCATCAACGTAGTACATAGCGTAGGACTTACCCGGGATGAGGTCATCATTCACATAAACTTTAAACCCGTCCATACTCGACTTGTAACCTTCATCGCTACCAATCACATAAGGTAGGGTGTCAACTTGCGCTTGGGTGAGTAAATGATCGTATTGAATATATGGCGCAATTACGTGCAGCGGTAACGTTGCTACTGGCTCTTTCTTCGCTTGTTTGCGCAGTTTGGGCGACAGCTTGATTGTTGGCTTCTCACGCGGCGTAATTTCGACAGGTGGTGCAGTGGCTTCTTCAACAATTAACTGAGGCTCACCTTGCTCGTCATAAACTAGACGCAGCACATCGCCAGGGTAAATAAGGTGTGGATTATCAATTTCAGGATTTAGCCGCCATAACTTTGGCCACAACCAAGGTTGTTCTAGAAAGATTGAAGAAATGTCCCATAGCGTGTCTCCCTTCTCAACGATGTAAGTCGTAGGCGCCTCTTTGTTTAACTCAAGTACATTGGCAACCGCAAGCCATGGCAAAGTGAAGAATGTTGCTGAGAGTATAATTTTTTTTATCATGCTACTCTTGTCCATTTTATACAAAAACTTCAAACCACTATTATTAATGTTATTTAATGGCTAAAATTGAAACATAACATCCTAGCCTAATTATCGCTATTTATTTGTAAAAATTATGACCGTTTTATCCGTTTTACGCTTTCCTGATGAGAGATTGCGCACCAAAGCCGAGCCTGTAACCCAAGTTAATGATGAGATTAGAAAAATTGTCGATGACATGTTCGAAACCATGTATGACGAAAATGGCGTTGGCCTAGCTGCCACCCAAGTGAATATTCATCAGCGTATTGTTGTGATGGATTGCAGCGAAGACAAAAGCGACCCACTCACGCTAATCAACCCTGAAATCATCAAAAAAAGCGATGAAACCTTTGTTAACGAAGAAGGCTGTTTATCGGTACCGGGTTGTTACGCCAAAGTCACACGCCACGAACAAGTTACCGTAAAAGCGCTGGATCGCAACGGTAACGAGTTTACGCGTGATGCCGATGAGCTGCTCAGTATTTGTATTCAACACGAACTTGACCATTTAGCTGGCGTGTTGTTTGTTGATTACTTATCACCGCTAAAACGCAAACGCATTCAAACTAAGCTTGAAAAAGAAGCTCGCAGCGCCGCCAAAGCTTAATCTAACCTCGCTAATTTAAGGTAAGCCATTGACTACTCCTCTTAATATCGTTTTCGCCGGAACGCCGGATTTTGCTGCCCAGCATTTACAAGCGCTGATCGACTCAGAGCACCATGTGATTGCCGCCTACTGCCCGCCAGACAAGCCCGCCGGTCGAGGCAAAAAATTAACGGCCTGTGCCACTAAAGTACTGGCACAGTCGCATGATATTCCGGTTTATCAACCCAATAATTTCAAGGAAGTACAAGACCAGCTTGACTTAAAAGCACTAAATGCTGATGTGATGGTCGTCGTGGCCTACGGATTATTGCTACCAAAAGTGATTTTAGACGCACCGCGATTAGGATGTATCAATGTGCACGGCTCATTACTGCCCAAGTGGCGAGGTGCCGCCCCGATCCAGCGCTCGCTAGAAGCAGGCGACACTGAAACTGGTGTAACGATTATGCAAATGGATGAAGGCTTAGATACCGGCGATATGATTTTAAAAGCTAGCTGCCCTATCTTGCCGACAGATACCAGTGCGAGCCTGTATGAAAAATTAGCAGCGCTAGGTCCGCAAGCCTTGGTTGACACCTTAGCCTTGATGGCCGCTGGCGATTATCCCCGTGAAGAGCAAGACAACGAACAAGCCACTTATGCCGCCAAGCTAGATAAAGCGCAAGCGGAAATTAATTGGCAACAAAGTGCACGCGACATTGATTTAAAGCGCCGCGCCTACTTCCCTTGGCCCGGTTGCCATATCAATCTGGTTGATCAAGAAGGTAAATCGCACACAGTCAAAGTGCACCAAGCCAGTGAAATTGAGCAAGATGTTAGCGCATTATCAGCGGGGGAAATTATAAGCGCAGACAAAACAGGCATTGTTGTCGCCACGAGTGAAAACGCTTATCGCTTAGAGGTGTTGCAACTACCGGGCAAGAAGCCACTCCCTGTACAAGACGTACTCAATGGCCGCGCCGAATGGTTTGTCGCAGGACAATCAATTACCGGCAGCGGGCAAGGTAACTAACCCAAATGAGCGCCAATATTAGAGCACAAAGCGCCAAAGTCTGTTTTGCCGTTGTTGAACAAGGCCGCAGTTTAGCCGAAGAAGTACCGTTAAAAGCAGCCAAGCTTGAAGGTAAAGATAAAGGCTTACTGCAAGAGCTTTGTTACGGCGTATTGCGCCACTTACCAGAGCTAGAAAATGATGTCCGCCAGTTTTTAGCCAAGCCCTTAAAAGGCAAACAGCGCGTTTGTCACTTTTTAATTTTGGTCGGCATTTACCAGCTTAAATACACCCGTATCCCCGACCACGCAGCGCTCAATGAAACCGTAGCCTCGACGGCAAAATTAAAAAGTGGCCATCTGAAAAATTTGGTGAATGGCGTGCTAAGAAACTTTCAGCGACAGCATCAAAATTCAGATAAAGAAGAAAAAGCAGAAGTGAGTACAAACTCACTTCCCGAGCCTGTTTATTACAACCACCCTAGCTGGTTTATTAAATTGGTTAAAGCCGCTTATCCAGAGCAATGGTCGACGATTTTAACCGCTAATATGCAGCGCCCGCCGATGTGGTTACGAGCCAATGTTAGCCAGCAGTCTAGCGATGAGTATCAGCAACAATTGGCAAAGCTCGACATTAATGTTGCAGCAATCGAGCCTAACACTCATGCCGTTAAGCTAGATCAAGCAATAGAGGTTAATAAACTGCCAAACTTCAGCGCTGGGGCAGCGTCAGTGCAAGATGCTGCGGCGCAGCAATCAGCTCGATTATTGGATTGTCAGCCTGGCGATCACGTACTCGATTGCTGTGCGGCACCTGGCGGTAAAACTTGTCACCTGATAGAGCAGACACCAGAGGTTGCCAGTGTAACGGCACTTGATGTCGATGAGCGTCGGCTGGCGCGCGTACAAGAAAACCTTGAGCGCATCGGCTTAGCCGCAAAATTGCAGTGTGGCGATGCGACTAAGCCAGAGTCATGGTGGGATGGCACGCTATACGATCGCATTTTGCTCGACGCGCCGTGCTCTGCAACAGGCGTCATTAGACGCCACCCAGATATTAAGTGGTTGCGCAAGGCCGATGATATTGCGGCACTTGCCCAGCTACAGGCGCAGATACTGAGAAAAATGTGGTCATTACTCAAGCCCGGTGGTACTTTGCTATACGCCACTTGCAGCGTGTTACCACAAGAGAACAGTCAGCAGATTGCGCAATTTCTTGCCTCGCAAAATGACGCGCAATTGGTTGATTTGCCCGAATATCAAGGCAACATCGGTTGGCAGATTTTGCCAGGTGAACAAGATATGGACGGTTTTTACTACGCCAAATTGGTCAAAAGCGCAGGTTAGATAAGCACAATAGCAGCAGAGCTGCCGACCATCGACAGCAGCAAAGAATAGTAAATTATGAAAATAATAATAATTGGCGCTGGCCAAGTGGGCGGTACCTTAGCGGAAAACCTAGTTGGTGAACGCAACGATATCTCGTTGATTGATACCAATAGCCAAACCTTGTTAGAGCTACAAGATAAGCTCGATTTACAGGTCATTACCGGCCAAGGCTGTCACCCTGACGTACTGGCACGTGCAGGTGCTGATGATGCTGATATGATCATTGCCGTCACCAACGACGACGCAACCAATATGATCGCCTGCCAAATCGCTTACACACTCTTTAGCACACCGAAAAAAGTGGCGCGTATCCGTTCATCAGAAATTGTTGAGCGCAAACGCGAGTTATTTAACAAAGATCATATCCCGGTTGACCATGTGATAGCACCAGAGCAACTGGTGACGCGCGATATTATTCATTTAATTGAATACCCGGGGGCACTGCAAGTACTGGAATTCGCCAATGGCAAAGTCAGCCTAGTTGCCGTTAAAGCCTACTACGGCGGTTTACTCGTCGGTCACGCCTTATCAACGCTCAAAGAGCACATTCCGAACGTTGATACACGTGTAGCAGCGATATATCGCAATGGTCGCCCGATTCGCCCACTGGGTACGACGGTCATAGAAGCTGATGATGAAGTGTTCTTTATCGCCGCCAGTATTCATATTCGCGCGGTGATGAATGAGCTACAAAAACTCGAGCCAGCGTATAAGCGCATTATGATTGCCGGCGGTGGTAACATAGGTGCAGGTATTGCCAAAAAGCTCGAACAAAACCATCAGGTTAAATTGATTGAGCGCTCACCAGAGCGCGCTAAACAGTTAACCCAAGAGCTCGATAAAACGCTCATCTTCACGGGTGATTCCTCTGATCAAGAATTGTTGCTTGAAGAGCATATTGATCAGTTTGATGTGTTTATTGCCGTGACCAATGACGATGAAGCCAATATCATGTCGTCACTGTTGGCGAAAAAACTCGGTGTGCGCAAAACCATGGTGTTGATTCAGCGTGAAGCCTATGTGAACTTAGTGCATGGTAGCAGTATCGACATTGCCATCTCACCGCAGCATTCAACGATTTCCGCGCTACTCACTCACGTGCGTAAAGGCACGATTAATAATGTGTATAGCTTGCGTGGCGGCGCCGCTGAAGCGATAGAAATTGTCGCCAAAGGCGACGAAACCTCATCAAAAGTGGTTGGCCGAGAGATTCGCGATATCAAGCTTCCCCCTGGAACCACCATAGGCGCAATTGTCCGTGGTGATGAGGTCATTATCGCTCATTCAGATAGCGTGATCATGGAAGATGACCACGTCATTCTGTTCTTAGTGAATAAGAAGTATATTTCTGATGTTGAGAAGCTATTCCAAGTCGGTGTCATTTACTTTTAGTGTGCGCTATCTCAAAAACGAAAAAAGCTGGTTTTTACCAGCTTTTTTAATGACTACGTTTCGCTTATTTCGATTGGTATTAGTTGCGCCAGAACGCCGGTGTAAACAGCACCAGTAACGTAAAGATTTCCAAGCGACCAAACAACATCGCAACAATTAACACCCACTTACTAAAGTCGCTAATTGAAGCGAAGTTCGCCGCCACTTCTCCCAAGCCTGGGCCTAAGTTATTCATGCACGCGGCGACGGCGGTAAAGGCACTAATATCATCCATACCTGATGCCAACAGCAATAACATACAAATGACAAATACCGCCGCATAAGCAGAAAAGAAGCCCCATACCGCTTCTACCACGCGATCAGGTAGCGCCTTGCGACCTAACTTAATGGTAAATACCGCTTTGGGGTGCACCAGTTTGTTAAGTTCGCGAATACCTTGTAAATACAATAGAACAACGCGAACGACTTTCATGCCACCACCAGTACTACCAGCACAGCCGCCAATAAAGCTGGCAAAAATAAGCAACAATGGCAGTAACGTTGGCCAATCAGCAAAGGAAGTCGTCGCAAAGCCGGCTGTCGTGCTAATCGACACCGATTGAAATAGTGCTTGATCAAGCGCAACATCAGCATCTTGATAGGTGCCATGGCTCATCAACACCCCAAAACATATTGCCGTTAATATTACCTGAAGAGCAATAAAAAATTTAAACTCAGGATCAGCAAAATAATTGCGAATAGACTTGTTCTGTACTGCGGCATAATGCAAGGCAAAGTTAATCCCAGCAATAATTAAAAAGACCACACAAATCAGATTAATGACAGGGCTATTGAAGTAGCCCATGCTGGCGTCATGCGTTGAAAAGCCACCAATGGCAATGGTGGCGAATGAGTGACAGATGGCATCAAACACCGACATTCCTGCCAGCCAGTAAGCGAGCGCACAGGCAATGGTTAACGACAAGTAGATATACCATAAGTGCTTGGCCGTATCGGCGATGCGCGGGGTCATTTTCGAGTCTTTAACGGGCCCCGGCGTTTCGGCGCGATAGAGCTGCATACCACCAATGCCAAGCATCGGGAGCACGGCTACCGCGAGCACGATAATCCCCATACCGCCGAGCCATTGCAATTGCTGACGATAAAAAAGCACAGCATGTGGTAAACCATCGATTTGCGTTAAAATCGTTGCCCCGGTAGTGGTTAACCCAGAGAATGACTCAAAAAAGGCATCTGTTGTGGTCAGATTCGGGGTTTCCAATAGCATCAATGGAATCGCAGAGAAACTGGCAAGCACCGTCCAAAACAAGACAACGATTAAAAAGCCTTCCCTTGCCCTGAGATCATCTTTTTTAAAGCGATTGGGATACCATAGTGCCAAGCCGATAAGTAAGCACCACATAAAGGCCATTAAGAAGGGAACACCGCCACCATCCCGGTAGATGAGTGACACAATAGCAGGCGGTAACATAGTAACGCTAAGTAGCGCCACCAGCAGCCCTAAAATACGGATAATGTTTCTATATTGCACTTAGTATTGGTACTGACTTTGGGGTACTAATTTCTGGTACTAAAGATACTGTAATGATTTTAGTAACGGATTTAGTACTGGCATTGTTATCTGCTTAGCTTAACGCACTAAAGTTTAAGCCCATCACCCGTTGCCAAATAATTCCAATAGCTAAAATAACTAAAGGTGATTTGCTTTGACTAAGGTTAACGCCCCACTGGATAAGGTAAGCAGTTGTTGTTCAAATAGTTTAAGCTGATCAATGGGGATAGCCAATACAAACTTAATATTTTCTTGATATTGCTCATCAAGGACTTGCGTATTGGTCAGTTTGATCAGGTGCTGAATATCACTCACTTGCTGATAACTCACGTTCAGCGCACGTGTCTTCGTCAACACTTTATGCGTGGTGGGTAGCTTGGGTAATGCTGCTTTGAGCGCGCCACCATAGGCACGTTGCAAGCCCCCTGTTCCCAGTTTTACTCCACCGAAATAGCGAACAACGATGGCGGCAACTTGCCCAATGCCACTCCCTTGTAACATGGCTAGCATCGGCCTGCCTGCGGTGCCACTGGGTTCACCATCATCCGAAAAGCCATAGGCTTGACTGTCTTGCGGTGCAGCGCTGACAAACGCATAACAGTGATGATTTGCATTAGGATGTTCTTGTTGCAGCTCAGTTAATCGGGCTTTCATTACCTCGTAACTGGTACAGGGAAACAAGTAGCAGAAGAAGCGACTGCGATTGACTTGGGTTTCCACCAAGACCTCGTCAGTCGCAATTAAATAGCCAGAGGTACTCGTACTACTCGGGCTTTCCTTAGCGTTTTTTTCCTTGGCTTTTATTTCCTTAGTGGCGCGACTCGGCTCAGCCAAGGTCTAAATCTCGGGTCATGTTCTCATTATGCGATTGATGGACAATAATATTGTCTTCGATGCGTATACCGCCAAATGGTTTGAATTTTTCTACCTGCGCCCAGTTAACCGCATGACTGTGCTCGCCAGCTTTTAGCTCCCCTAAAAGTGAATCAATAAAGTACAACCCCGGTTCAATGGTAAACACTTGTCCTGCCTCAACAGCGCGCGAGGTACGCAAGAACGGATGCTTAGCTGGCGAGTCAATATGTGTACCGCGCTCGTCGGCCATAAAGCCACCCACATCATGCACCTGCAGGCCCAAGTGATGGCCTAAGCCATGTGGAAAGAATGTCGACACAATGCCCTGCTCGGCCGCAACTTCCGCACTGCAATTAATGATGTTAAATTCAGCCAACACGCGGCCAATATCAAGGTAAGTTTCACAGTGCAATTCAACATAGCTCTTTCCCGGTTTTAAGCCATCAACCGCGTTAAGCATTAACTTATCCATACGCGCGATAAGTTCAGCAAAGTCATTTTGCTCAAATGCGTAGGTACGGGTAATGTCTGATGCATAACCATGGTAGTTCGCCCCCGCATCAATCAAGAAAGATCTGTGTTGCGCTGGCTTGTCACGCTCTAACGCTGTGTAATGCAATATCGCCGCATTCTCATTCAGTGCAACAATATTGCCGTATGGGGTTTCGCTATCGGTATGGGAAGTTGCTTGCAAATAGGCGCGCTGAATTTCAAATTCAGACTCACCTGCCATAAACGCCGCTTTTGCCGCGACATGACCGGCAACAGCACGCTCATTTGATAGACGCATCAACGCCTGTTCGTAAGGGGTTTTATAAGCGCGGTGAAAGTGCAGATAACTCAATGCACCGTCTGGGTTGATTTGCTCAAACCCAAGCGCCTTCGCCACTTCAATATGTTCGCCGAGATAAGCATAGTTAGCCTTGTCATAAGGTAACAACGCATCCACCTGAGCAGCATTGGTGATCACTTTAATGTCAAAAAATGGCGTCCAGAAGTCGTCTTGTAAGGTTTCAACTTTGTGCCAAAAATCGACCGGCTGATAGTAAACAAGCACAGGTTTATCGTTGCCATTAATTAATAACCAGCTGTTAGTGACATTTGTTAAGGGTAGCCAATGCTTAAAATGCGGATTAACTTTAAAGGGATACGAGTTATCGTCTAAAAATACTTTTAATTCTTTACCGGAATGAATCACTAACCCCTCAAGGTTTTCGCGATTAAGTACGTTACGCGCACGCGCTTGCAATTCATTAATGTGATCAGAATAAACATTGGCTAGATTAGTCATAGATGCTCTCTTGTGGCATTTATTTTCTGTGTACGTGCGGTGTTAACAGCCGTGCTAATAACAACGGATTAAACCAACTAAATTGCTCACTGGAATCAATTGGTATAAACCGTACACAATTTTAAATTTGGCTTATTTTAACCAGTAAGGATGAATAAACGCAGTAAAAAGTTAGCTGGTGATAGCAATTACTTCGCCAAAGGCACACTGCCGATTTGCATGCCAAGTACGGTACTAAATGGCGATTCGCCGTCGCTCTTTAATTTGTGCTGATATATTTGCTTATACGCCAGCACACTTTTGACATATTCACGCGTTTCTTTAAATGGAATGGTTTCTATCCAAATATCTGCTGGCAGCGTCTCGCCTTTTTCTAGCCATTGCTTCACTCGATAAGGCCCTGCATTGTATGACGCGGTCGCTAACACTAAGTTGCCTTCATATCGGTCAAGCAAGCGCTTTAAGTACTTAGTACCGAGTTTGATATTATTTTTTGCATTGCTGAGATAACGACTGGAAACGGCCTTTCGCTCTAACTGTTTCGCCGTTGCTGGCATGATTTGCATCAGGCCACGTGCACCTGCTGACGAGTGCGCATCACGCATAAACGAACTTTCGCGGCGCGCAATCGCAAATGCCCAACTGGGGTCGATACTATTTTTATCGGCGTAATTGGCAATGTCGTCGCGATATGCCATGGGAAAACGCATTTCAACATCGTCTAGATAGCCTTGCGCAGCCAAAGTAAAGATGGGCCGATCAAACCAGCCTTGCTGATAAGCAAACGAAGCAGCGGCCAGCTTCTCGCTTTTTGATAGCTTAGACAGCCAGTAATTCCACTCTTTGCGCGCTTGGCTATAACGCTCAAGGTGGAAGAGTTCAAACGCGCGCTTGGCCGCTGGGTTTTCAATAATGTTTGCAACGACTTTGGTGTCAACCATCAGTGGGTTGTGCTGTAAATTGATATTGTGACTAAGCCATTTGGCCGCCATAAAGCCGTAGTAATGACGTTTTTGAGCAAGTTCGAGCATCAACTCACGCGCTGCTTGATCACGCCCTATTTCGGCCATACTGCGCGCATACCAATATTGCCATTGTGATTTTGCTTGAATCTGGCTTGGCATGGCCAACAACGTGCGTTGAATTTCAGGCCAATTTTGCGCTTTGAGCGCTGTTGCCAACTGCCATTGCACTAGGTTGCTATCCAGGTTTTCAGGTTTTACCTTAGCAAGCCATATACTCGCTTGCGGGTGATGTTTGGTCGCAAGAGCCAGTGCAAAACGCTTGGTCAGATAATCTTGTTGCTGTTGGCTAAATACGAATTTTTGTTGGGCTTGCTGATAGGTTTTCAGCGCCTTTTTGGGATCTCGCCAAATCAACCGTTTTAAGCCATAAGCCATGATCTGAGTTTCTTTGGCATCAAAACGTTTAAAGCGCGACAGCTGACTGATATAACTTGGGTCGCGCCTTACGCGGTGAAACAATTTGCCTAAATACTGTTGTTCTTTTGGCAGCAGCCCAGTTAGATAAGGAATTAAGGTATGTTTACCGCCATCTGCGGCCAGTGTCAGCCTTTGCCATACCAAGTCAGTAGTTAAATAACCCGCTTTTTGCCAACGCTTAAAAATAGGATCACACGCTTTAGCTTGCGATTTCCCCACTAACCACCATTGCTTCACCTGAGGCAATACCACCTTTTCAGGCATACCACCGGCAAGCTGATAGCTCAGTTGGGTACAATTTAGCTTAGCATCACTATTTGGCTTAAAGAATTTTAAAAAGAGGGCTTTTTGTTCACGTTTTGCTAAGTAATCAAGCCACTTCTTACGCAAAGGCCAATCAAGTGGTGTGCCTTGGTATTTCGCCAAAAACGCCCCTATTTCTGTTGCATCCTTGAGACGAATTTTGTCCATTAACCGTTTTTGATCGAGATATGGCTGCAACGGATAATAATGCAACTGCTGGTACAGGTTCTGATATTCAGGAGACTCTGGCTGCCAAACGTGCTTTTCTGCCTTGAGAAATGTCGCCCGTTGATCGGTTGAGGCATGAGCACTTGGTAAAGCAATTAAACTAGATACAGCGGCACTAGCAACAAAACACAATGAAATGAAAAGCTTATTAGATGACATAAAGCATGCAGTGAAAAATAGGCATACTTGAATTATTCACGCATCGCTGTGCATTGCAAGCACTGAGGCGCGGTTTTATCGACAGAATTTAGAAGTCTTACCAGATAAGCAATGAATATCGCGTCTATCGTGACCTCCCCTCGTAACAGTGTGTAAAATTTATACGGGTAAACTTTTAATGGTGAAATGGATCAGGTAGGATTGCCGCCCGATTAATTAGTACGACTTTTAACGCTAACAAGACAGTGATAGTTAAGGTTTATAGATGAGCGATCACCTAATAGAAACAGACCACACCCTCGATGCGATGGGCTTGCGTTGCCCCGAGCCAGTGATGATGGTACGTAAGCATATTCGCAATATGAAAAGCGGTGAAACACTGTTTATCAAAGCCGACGATGCATCAACAACGCGCGATATTCCCAGTTTCTGCCGCTTTATGGAACACGAATTAGTTACACAGCACAGTGCTGATGGTATTTTTACCTATATTATTCGCAAAGCATGAAGATAATTTCTCTTTAAATCAAAAACTTAAAACAAAAAAGGAGGCAAATACCTCCTTTTTAATCTCTCTACTTTGCCATCACTCAGGTTATTGCAATACCGAAATATCGGCAACCGCCAAGAAGCTGTTACGGATATTGTTCAGTAGCGTTAAGCGATTCGTTTTTACCGCTTCGTCATCTGCCATGACCATGACGTGTTCAAAGAAGTTATCAATTTCTTCTTTGATGGTGGCTAATGAAGTTAACACACTTTGGTAGTCTTTATTTGCCATCGCTGGTGCAATCTGCTCTGCGACTTTAGCAAAGGCGCTAGCTAATTGCTGCTCTGCTGCTTCTGATAATAACGAAGTGTTCACCTCAGCTAATAACTGACCATCGAATTTCGCTAAGATATTACCAACACGTTTGTTAGCTGCCGCTAAGGTTTCAGATTCCGCTAACGTTTTAAAATGCGCCACGGCGCTGACACGTTGTTGGAAATCTAACGGCGATGTTGGCTTGTTCACTAACACGGATTGAATAACATCAACGCTAATACCTTGCTCTTCAAAGTAGGCTCTAAAACGCCCCATCACAAAGTCAATCACATCAACGGCGACTTTGTCGTTAGTCAGTTTGTCACCGAATAACGTTTGGCTATGCGCAATTAATGAAGCGATATCTAGGTTTAGCTCTTTTTCAATAATGATACGAATCAAACCAATGGCCGCGCGGCGAAGTGCAAATGGGTCTTTGTCACCTTTTGGCGCTTGACCAATTCCAAAGATACCAACCAAGGAGTCAACTTTGTCGGCAATCGCCACGGCACAACCAATGTTTGCTTCTGGTAAGCTATCACCTGCAAAGCGCGGACGGTATTGATCTTCTAGTGCTTGCGCAATCGCTGCTGACTCGCCATCGTGCTGAGCATAGTATTTACCCATAGTCCCTTGAACTTGTGGGAACTCTAACACCATCTCACTCATGAGGTCTGTTTTACTCAATAGACCAGCGCGATGCGCATCAGCTTTATTCTCGCCAACTTGCTCAGCGATAAAGCCACTTAATGCTGCGATACGCTCAGACTTATCTTTTAACGTGCCCAACTGTTTTTGGAACAATACAGATTCAAGACTCGTTAAGCGTGATTCCAAGCTTTGTTTTTTGTCGGTTTTGAAGAAGAATTCCGCATCCGCTAAACGTGGACGAATCACTTTTTCGTTACCGAAGATGACTTGCTGTGGGTCTTTACTGTCGATATTAGCGACAAAGATAAACTGGTTTTTCAATTGACCATTTTTATCTTTTACCGGGAAGTATTTCTGGTGATCTTGCATCGAGTAAATTAATGGCTCTGCCGGCACTGACAAAAACTCTTCGTCAAAGCTCCCCACTAACGTTACTGGCCATTCATTGATGCTGGTTACTTCTTCAAGTAGGCCGGCATCAACAATCGCATCACCATTAATATCTGCAGCCGCTTTCGCTACTTGCTCAACGATAAGTGCTTTGCGCTTGTCGTAATCCGCAATAACAAAAGCAGACTCTAGCACAGCTTCATAGTTGTCGGCATGATCTAAGGTAATCAAACCGTCGTTTTCTTGGTAGTGGAAACGGTGACCTTGCAATTGGTTTGCCGAGGCAACACCAAGCGCTTCACCCGCAATTAATTCATCACCAAACATCATAGTTAATGTGTGCACTGGACGAATAAACTGGATGCGCTCATTGCCCCAGCGCATTGGTTTCGGGATAGGTAATTTACCCAGAGCTGTCACTACCATTGCCGGAATTAATTCAGCAACAGACTTACCGGTTTGGCTCGCCTTATGTAATAGCCACTCACCTTTATCTGTCGTTAGACGCTCTGCTTGTTCAACCGTAATACCATTTGAACGCGCCCAACCTTGAGCTGCTTTTGTTGGCTGACCATCGGCATCAAACGCCACATTCGTTGCTGGGCCACGCTTTTCAACTACTTTATCTGCCTGTTTCGCAGCAAGTGCTTTCACTTGTACCGCCAAACGACGAGGCGATGCAAACCACTTACTGCTTTCAAACGCTAGATCAGCTTGCTCAAGTTGCGCAACGATTTGTTGATGAAACGTACTCGCCAGTGTGCTTAACGCTTTGGGTGGTAGCTCTTCTGTACCTAATTCGATTAAGAGTGTTTCAGTTGCCATTATGCCTTGCCCTCAGCTGATTTATCTTCTGTTTGCTCAGTTGCTTGCGCGTTACCACAAAGTGGGAAGCCAAGTGCTTCACGAGCGTTGTAGTAAGCTTCAGCACACGCTTTGGCTAAGGTTCTAACACGCAAGATATAACGTTGGCGTTCAGTAACAGAAATTGCATGACGCGCATCAAGCAAGTTGAATGCATGAGATGCTTTCATGACTTGCTCGTAGGCTGGCAACGGTAAGCCCTTTTCAATCAGGTCTTGTGACACTTTTTCACACTGATCAAATTGGTGGAACAAGTCATTCACATCAGCGTGCTCGAAGTTATAAGCCGATTGCTCAACTTCGTTTTGATGGAAAACGTCGCCGTACATCACTTTACCCATAGGACCGTCTGTCCACACTAGGTCGTAAATACTATCAACGTTTTGAATGTACATGGCTAGGCGCTCTAGGCCGTAAGTAATTTCACCCGTCACTGGTGCACACTCTAAACCACCCACTTGTTGGAAGTAAGTAAACTGAGTGATCTCCATACCGTTTAACCACACTTCCCAACCAAGGCCCCATGCACCTAAGGTCGGTGATTCCCAGTTATCTTCAACAAAACGAATATCGTGAACTAACGGGTCAATACCAAGCTCTTTAAGTGAGTTTAGGTATAACTCTTGGATGTTTTTAGGATTTGGTTTTAGCATTACTTGGAATTGGTAGTAGTGCTGTAAACGGTTCGGGTTTTCACCATAACGACCATCAGTTGGGCGACGACATGGCTGTACGTAGGCACTGCTCATTGGCTCTGGGCCAATAGCGCGTAAGAATGTCATTGGGTGGAAAGTCCCCGCGCCTACTTCTAAATCTAACGGCTGAATGATTACACAGCCTTGGCGAGACCAGTAATCTTGCAATTGCAAGATTAGCCCCTGAAAGGTTTTAATATCAAAGCTACTCATGTCGTTCCAAATGCGAGCCTAATGCTCTTTTTGCTAGCAGCTGTCAGGCGTTTTAACGGTGAAAAACCTAAATATCCCCTGACAGCTTAAATGAATAAAAAAATAGTCGCCTAGTATACCCAATGGCGTTTATTTCGCCTAGGGCTAGCGCCTAAGAAACATAAGGTTTTCACATATTCATAGCATGGCAAACAAGGCGATAAATAGGACGAGTTAATCTAGGCAAGTAAATAACATATCAGCGCTGTTAGTGACACTCGCATTTACCATTTAACCCGTGGTCAATATTGTAATGCTGCAAATAAAAAGCCCCACTACACAGTGGGGCTTTATTCTATATGCTAAATACGATTATTTAGTCGCTCTGTATTTTTAGTGGCCTAGTGTTTTTGATTGGCACGAACCGTTTCAATATCCAAGTAAGTCACCTTCTCTTTAACCAATCCATTTTCGAAAATGATGATATCAGCGGCAGGAATAGAATACGCCTTATCTGATGGTTTAAAGACATGAGGGCCTACTTGTGGCACTAAGTTAGCCTCGATATGCATGTCATATTCAAACACCCCATAGTTATCACCTATGATGACTTTTTTCGGGGTAGAAGCGTAATTCGGCATTGACGTGAAAATTGCCGTTAACAATTCACGCAGTTCCGCTTTACCTTTTGCAGGCTTAACACCAGCAACCATAATACGAAATACTGTATCTTCAGTGTGAAGTGCTACCGCAGCTTCAACATCCTGCTCTGCCCACGTTTTACCATAAGCTTTCAGTAATGCAGGAATATCTTGCTTTACCACTTCCTTTTCAGGCTCCCCCGCTAACGCCCATTTAGGTAAGACAAGTGCGGCTAGCATTAACGTGATGGCATATAAGCGACGATTAGTTTTTTGTTTTGACACTGTGATTTCCCTTAGCAACAGATTGTAATGTCTGTAACTAGGCTAGCATGAGCGTTTATAACGAACAATGCTAATAAACGCATACTACTATTAGTTAGTATTATATTGACCATATGGACAACTTATTTAGCTATATTGCCTATACTTGTCTTTTATCTCTCTATCAACCATATGGATTGAAAAAGAAAAAGGCCACTTAGCAAGTCAGTAGCTAAATGGCCTTTTCATTTATTAGTGCATTTCTTTGAATTGCCCTTAGTCGGTCAATACATTCTGCTGTATCAATAACTCGCGTCCATTGCTCATGACCACATCAGGGCGGCCATCGGCATTAATGTCCTCAATCAAGGCGTCTTGAGAAACGTAAGGGACCCTCACTGAAGCAGCAAAAGTGCCGTTGGCTTCTTGAAAGACCAGCAGTGAATAATCAAAATTCACATTGATCAGCATATCCTTGCGGCCATCACTATTGAAATCAGCAAAACGGGCAGGACGATCTTCTTGAACTTCCGAATTGAAAAAAGGGCTATTTCTGTCCAAGGTATCCAGCATCAGCGACGACGTACCATTCAAACCTTGATCCGACTGTTGATACACGAACAACTCATGACCATGGCGCCAACCGCCAAGAGCAAAGACAATTTCCCCTTGGCCGTCTGCATCTAGATCCTCAACGGCGAAGTTGTGTACGTCGCACCGGCGGGTATCAGTGACGTTGCAATCATCATCAACTTGGATTTCATCGAACAAAACAAAATTTTGCCCTTCCAGGTTATACACTTGTAAAAATAGATCACCGCTAAATCCATTGCGAGCCAGTGTCAAAAACTCTGCCGTACTGTCCCCATCTATATCTCCCAAGGTATAACCAGAAATGGCATGGGTAGTAGGCTTTTCAATCGCCACATTAATATCGAAAAGTACAAATTCAAATTCGCCTTGCTCCGTTTGCAGTCCTATGTGAACGTCTTTATCGGCACCGCTATCAGCATGAAACAAGATATCTGGTAAACCATCACCATTAAAATCGGCAACACGAGGCCACTCTAAATCGGCTCTAGGCACCTCAGTTAGCTCAACCTGTTCGCCCAGTTCACCTGTGGCTGAAATGGAATAAGAGACCAACATGGATGTTAGTCCGCGCCCCTCTAAAAACAACCACTCGGTTGTTCCATCGGCATCGATGTCGGCAAAAGTATGACGACTGCGACTAAGATTAAAGTCGAAAGTATTCGTGGCAGCGTGATCATATTGACCTTGTTCAGCATAATTGAATACATATCCATGCTCGCCGGTATGGTGATGTAAAAACAACTCGCTTTGACCATCCTGATTAGCGTCAAATGCTATCATGGAGTTAAGCCTAACATAACGACCATCCGCCACTAGTTCCTGTCGTTCAACGTCAAAGGCATTGAGCTCATTGAAGCTGACAAAAACAGAATCGGTTGCATGCCTGCCATCTTCGTCGGTCACCCTAAGTTGCAGACAATAGCCACCATAGGTATTAGTGATCATTGTGGCCGTGGCAGACTCCGCATCGATAAGTTGCGTATCAAAATCGTTGCCATTAAATCGCAAGGCGGGCTGGCAGGAGATAGAAAAGGGATTTTCAACACGCCATTGATAACTCAGTGCATCCCCATCGCCATCAAAGCTGAGTAACCCGGATACCTTAACCTGATCGGTATCGCTGTAAAGCACCGCAAAATCTTCACCGGCAAATGCAAACGGGGCGGAATCGGCTTTTGGCTCACCAAGATGAATAAGTGCCTCACTATCGATGGAGTCACCACCGGTTTCATCCACCTTCAGATAGAGGATAGAGCCATAATCATCGTGATCGTGCTTTAAGAAGGAGAAGGACGCGCTGGAATCCTGATTGCCGGACAGGGTGATCTTACCAACCCCAACAACATCTGTGGTGCAATCATTTTGGTTAGGCGACACACACACTAAATCGGTGTTGCTATCAATATCAACATAGCCCAGATCTGACACATACAAGCGCCCTTGCAAGGACAGCCCTATTTCATTGGTCAGTAAACGGCGATCTTGGTACTTAGTGGTTTGCGAGTAATTTTCAAACCAGTACTGTTTACTCGCTTGGTTATCTAGGATTTCAAGCGATGAAGTACTAAATACCTCTAGGGCGACGTCTTCGTCATACTGATAACTGAGCTCTCCTTGCAGTCGTAGGTCAATTTCCGCATCGCTCAGACTGGCATTGATAAATTCAATGCTACCACGACTTAAGTCATCGCGGAAAAAGTCCCACTGCTCGACTTTAAAGGTGATCTTGCCGTCGAGTAAAGTACCAGAGCAATCGTCATAAGACGAAAAATCTAAGGCCAGCGTACCAACCAAAGTACTTGAGTTGCGGTTGTCGCTAAAGGTAGCTGAGCCACCACAGCCGCCGACAAGTTGATCACCTTGCACCGAGGATTGGCCGTCAGAAGAGGCCGTATCTAAGCCTGCAGAGAGCAAATCGTCAATCAGTAGCTCAACGATTGATTCGGCATTGGCTGCGGAAATATCTACTTTAGATTGTAACCCCGTATACAAAGGAGCCCCCTGTTGAGAGATCGGTGGTTGGGGCGATGTAGCGTTTTGACTAGAACCACCGCCACCGCAGCCAGCGATGAGCAACGAAATAAAAGCGAACGAAGAGACCTTGAGATTCATTTGAATTTCCCTATAAAAATACCATGTACTCGAGAAGTGTCAGCCGATAACAGATAACAAAGTGACAAACTTATATTGGTAATATACCGTGAATTTAACGATTTATCGACTGGTTATTCAGTGAGGTGTGGATGTCACTCTGGATGAAAGTCGATACAAAAAAGCCATCTACGATAATGTAAATGGCTTTCTAGTAGCTTATTAAAATTGTAAGAGCGTTAATTTTGAATGATAAGTTCCCACAAGTAACTTAAATACTAGACGTCTAAGTTGGAAACCTTAAGCGCATTATCTTCAATAAAGTTACGACGCGGTTCAACATGATCACCCATTAAAGTATTAAACAGTTGGTCTGCGGCGATTGCATCTTCAATGGTTACTTTTAACATTCGACGTGTTTCTGGGTCCATGGTTGTTTCCCAAAGTTGATCTGGGTTCATCTCACCTAGACCTTTGTAACGTTGAATGTATTGGCCACGCTTCGACTCTGCCATTAGCCAATTTAAGGCTTCTTCAAAAGAAGACACAGGCTTCACTTTCTCACCGCGCTTAACAAAGGCACCGTCTTCCATTAAGCCATTAATCGCGCTGTTAAGCTTCATAATCGCTGCAAACTCTTTCGAGTGGATAAAGTCATAGCTACAGCTGTATTGCTTGTCTATGCCGTGTTGACGAACATTAAACACAGGGTGGTAAATATTACGCTCAGCATCGTGCTTCACGTCAACTGAGTAAATTGAACCATTACCTTCTTGGTTTTCAAGCAGCTCAATTAAGTTTGCTGCCCATGCTTCAACTTTGGTTTGCTCAGCAAAGTCTTCAACCGCTACCCTGTTGCTGTAAATCATTTTCTCAAGGATATCTTGCGGGATCTGACGCGAGATTCTAGAGATAGTTTCCATGGTTGCACGGTACTGATTGACCAACTGCTCAAGCGCAATTTCAGAAATTGCTGGTGCTGATTCATTCACATGAATTTCAGCATTCTCAAGCGCGAGTGTGGTCAAGTATTCAGTTAGTGCTTCATCATCTTTGATATAACGCTCTTGCTTACCTTTTTTCACTTTATACAGTGGAGGTTGAGCAATGTATACGTGACCACGCTCCATAATTTCTGGCATTTGACGGTAGAAGAACGTCAGCAACAAAGTACGAATGTGTGAACCATCAACATCCGCATCGGTCATGATAATGATACTGTGGTAACGTAGCTTCTCTGGGTCGTATTCGTCGCGACCAATACCTGTACCTAACGCTGTGATTAACGTGCCTACTTCGGCAGATGAAATCATCTTGTCAAAGCGAGCCTTTTCAACGTTTAGAATCTTACCTTTCAAAGGCAATATTGCTTGGTTTTTACGATTACGACCTTGCTTCGCTGAACCACCCGCAGAGTCACCCTCCACTATGTATAGTTCAGACAGTGCCGGATCTTTTTCCTGACAGTCAGCTAATTTACCTGGTAAACCGGCGATATCTAACGCACCTTTACGGCGTGTCATTTCACGTGCTTTACGTGCCGCTTCACGCGCACGAGCAGCATCGATAATCTTCATGATAATGGTTTTAGCAGTACCTGGGTTTTCTAATAAGTAATCACCTAGCTTCTCACCCATGGCTTGTTCAACTGCCGTTTTCACTTCAGATGACACTAGCTTATCTTTCGTTTGAGACGAAAATTTAGGATCAGGTACTTTCACTGAAATAACCGCAGTTAAGCCTTCACGTGCATCATCACCAGAGGTATTGGTCTCACCTTTTTTGGTTTTGTTTAGCCCTTCTTTCACCATGTAGCTGTTAAGCGTACGAGTGAGTGCTGCTCTAAAGCCACTCAAGTGAGTTCCACCATCGCGTTGTGGGATGTTGTTGGTAAAACAGAAAATACTTTCTTGGAAACCATCATTCCACTGCATCGCGACTTCAACAGTAATGCCATCTTCGCGCTCTAAATCGAAATAGAAAATTTCTTCATTTACCGGTGTTTTGTTGGTATTTAGATAATCGACGAACGCTTGAATACCACCTTCATAATGGAAGTGTTCGCTCTTATCAGCTTCTCGCTCATCAATTAATTTAATAGAGACGCCAGAGTTAAGGAAGGAAAGCTCACGAATACGCTTGAGTAAGATGTCGTAGTGGAATTCAATATCAGAAAAAATTTCTGCACTTGGCCAGAAACGTACTTCAGTACCTGTTGACTCAGTTTCACCGACCACGGCAAGAGGCGCTTGTGGTTCACCTAAGTGGTATTCCTGCTCGTGTACTTTGCCAGCACGACGAATCGTTAACATCAACTTATCGCTCAGGGCGTTTACTACCGAAACACCTACACCATGAAGGCCACCCGAGACTTTATAACCAGAGTCTTCACCACCAAATTTACCACCAGCATGAAGTACTGTCATAATAACTTCTGCTGCTGAAACGCCTTCTTCTGGGTGGATATCGGTTGGAATACCACGACCATCATCCCTAACAGACACTGAACCATCTAAATGAATGGTAACGATAATATCGTTACAGTGCCCTGCCAACGCTTCATCAATAGAGTTATCTAAAACCTCAAATACCATGTGGTGTAAACCTGTACCATCATCTGTATCACCGATGTACATACCAGGTCTTTTACGAACAGCATCAAGCCCTTTTAGGACTTTAATACTGTCCGAACCATAATCGTTTTCTACTGTCATAGCGTTTAGCCTATTTCTTCTATTCTTGAAATTTTGCCATGTTCCACGTGAAACATAGTGTAGTTTTCTTGTTGATTCAGTTTGTCGTGTTCAAGCTTGTCTAGCAAGGGTTGAATTGCTGCAACATCTATCGCAGATATCGCAACCTGACAATTTAATAGTTTCAATGCTTGATAAAATCGACTGCGAGAGTCTACATCTAATTCCGCACCGATATCATCGATAAGCAAAATTGCTTTTACTTGTTTAACTTGCTCTATCAGTTTCATTTGAGCGAAAGTTAATGCAACTAAAAACAACTTTTGTTGACCGCGAGACAACTTGAGCTCAATAGGTTTACCTGACACTAAAAACTTAATATCAAATTTGTGTGCACCTGCGGCCGTAAACCCCTGTTTAAATTCCTTTTCCTTAGCAGCTAACAATGTCTCTGCTAATTCTTTATTTGCAGCCCACCCTCGAAAATAACTTAATTGAATGTCCGAAGCTAACTCTGGCATTAATACACTTAGCCAAGTAGATAACTCTGTTGCTAGTTGGTTACTGTAATTTTGCCTAAGCTCTGAAAGTGCGAGCGAGGCATTTACAAATTCGTTCGTCCAGTAAGCGAAATGTTGGTTATCTAATCGGTTCTTTATACAAGCATTTCGATGTTTAAGTATTTTAGAAAATACTTTCCACGCAGAGCCAAACTTATGTTCCACGTGAAACAATCCTAAATCCAAAAACCGTCTTCGCTCTTTAGCGCCACCAAAAAATAATTTAAAACTTTCTGGTGTCACTATCTGAACAGCAAAATGGTCAGCAAGCTCAGAAAGCTTGTTGATTCTATTTCCCTGCTTCTTAATTAAAAAGCTGACATTATCTTTATGCTTGCTTAGTCCAAAACTAAGCTGCTCTTCATCTTTGACATTGATAAAGAACTCTTCTTTATCAAAATGGCAAACCGTTTCAGATTTCGTTGTTCTGAATGATTTACCATGCCCTACAAAAAAAATAGCTTCTAAAAAGCTACTTTTTCCTGAGCCATTGTCACCAAGTATAAAATTTAACTGGCGATTAAGTTGTATGCGTTGCTCTGCTAAGTTACGAAAGTTGTTTACGTAAACTGAATCTATACTCATTACAAACGCATTGGCATAACCACGTAAAGTGCTTCGCCCGACTCACCACCTTCAATGACAACACTGCTGTTGGCATCCGCTAAGGTAAATTTAACTTCTTGTTCTTTAATCGCATTAAGTACGTCAAGCACGTAGCTAACATTAAAACCGATTTCTAAGTCTTCGTATGGGAAATTGATTTCTACAACTTCTTCCGCTTGTTCTTGCTCAGGGTTGTTCGCCGTAATTTTTAATTCATTCGCTGCAAAATTTAAACGAACGCCTTTGAATTTTTCATTCGATAAAATAGAGGCACGAGATAGCACTTGGCGAAGTAAATCTTTATTGGTTTGTAAAACCTTGTCACCGTTTCTCGGCAGAACACGTCGATAGTCAGGAAAACGGCCATCGACTAATTTACTCGTAAATGAATATTCGTTATCGATAATTCGAATGTGATTAGCGCCTAAAAATAACTGAATTTCTTCGTCCACAGGATCAAGCAAACGAATAATTTCTAAAATACCTTTTCTCGGCACAATAACTTGGCGCGCTGGTAGCGTTAAAGATTCATTCGCTATTTTACAAATAGCTAAACGATGCCCATCCGTAGCAACAGAGCGAATTTCAGTCCCCTCTGTTTCAATAGACATGCCATTTAGATAATACCTAACATCTTGATTTGCCATAGAAAAATGAGTACTTTCAATCAGACGTAAAAGCTCAGATTTCATAATTCTGAACTCTACATCGCCTTTCCATTCTTCAATATTGGGAAAATCTGTGGCCGGTAGTGTAGACAATGAATAGCGACTGCGACCGGTACTGATAATTACCGTTTCATCTTGTGCTTCGAAAGTGAGTTGCGAGTCTTCTGGTAAGCTTTTACAAATATCTAAAAGCTTTTTGGCAGGTATCGTGAGTTTACCGCTGTCGCCTTCGTTATCAATCTGTGTACCGGCAACCATTTCTAACTCTAGGTCAGTGGCAGTTAAGGTTAACGACTGATCATTAATCTCAAAAAGGATATTACTTAAAATAGGTAACGTGCTTTTGCGCTCAACTGCACCTGATACCAATAACAAAGGTTTAAGTAATGATTCCCTATTAAGTGAAAACTTCATGCTATATACCTGTTTTATTTTATTCCGTTAGGAAGACAGTGTTCTTATTAAGTTTGAATAATCTTCTTTAATGTCGTGCGTTTCTTCGCGCAAGTCTTTCACCTTGCGGCAAGCATGTAAAACCGTTGTATGATCACGTCCACCAAAGGCGTCACCAATCTCAGGTAAGCTGTGATTGGTTAACTCCTTAGATAATGCCATTGCAATTTGTCTAGGTCTAGCAACAGAGCGACTACGTCGTTTTGACAATAAGTCCGCCACTTTAATTTTGTAATATTCAGCAACTGTTTTTTGAATATTATCAATCGTGACAAGCTTGTCTTGCAAGGCTAATAAATCACGTAGCGCTTCACGAACAAAGTCAATCGTAATTGGTCGTCCGGTGAAGTTTGCATTAGCAATAACTCGGTTTAACGCACCCTCTAATTCTCTCACATTTGAGCGCAAACGTTTAGCAATAAAAAACGCGACTTCATCCGCTAAATTGATTTGGCTTTCTTGTGCTTTGCGCTTCAAAATTGCCACACGCGTTTCCAGTTCTGGTGGCTCGATCGCAAGTGTTAAGCCCCAGCCAAAACGAGATTTCAGACGATCCTCTACCCCTTCGATCTCTTTTGGATAACGATCACTGGTCAGAATGATCTGTTGGTTGCCTTCCAGTAACGCATTAAAGGTGTGGAAAAACTCCTCTTGTGTACGCTCTTTGTTGGCAAAAAACTGAATATCATCGATCAACAGCGCATCGACTGATCGATAGTATTGTTTGAACTTTTCTATCGCATTATTTTGCAGCGCTTTGACCATATCTTGGACAAAGCGCTCTGAGTGCATGTAGGCGATTTTCGCTTTAGGATCATTGAGTAAAATGCCATTGCCCACAGCATGTAGTAAGTGAGTTTTACCTAGACCTGTGCCACCGTAAATAAACAAGGGATTGTAAGCTGACCCCGGATTATCAGCGAC